>NZ_MUNY01000094.1 GCF_002002735.1 Algoriphagus sp. A40
TTGTGAGGTAATACATTTTTCCAGTCTTTTCTTTCATCCTACTTTAATTCTTTTGTTGGTAGGTCTTCCTCGAGGAATAAAATTCGTTTTTTCACCTCGTGGTGAATTATATCCTGCTGCTTTAGCAAAATCTCGATTACAAAAAAAAATTTATTTGTTTTTTCTTAGGATTTTCGCTCCAAGATTTGTTTTCCATGCAACAAACTTTACTGAGGCCAATTTGATAAAGAAATACTTTCCTAATTGCAAAAAAATTGAAGTACTTCCAAATTATATTCCAATTCGAAATCTTTTTTTTGACATCGATCAAAAAAAACAAATTCTTTTTTTGGGTAGAATTAATGAAATTAAGAATATTCATCTGGTTCTTGAGGCTTTTAGCATTTTAACTAATAAAGGTTTTAATGTGCCTGATCTATTAATTGTTGGATCTGCTATTTTGGAATCTGAGTGTCTATATTTTGATTATTTAAAAAAATTAGTAAGCGATTTGAAACTTACTAATCATATTAAATTTTTAGGACATCTTAGTGGAGATGAAAAGTTTAGACTTATTCAGGAAAGTCGCTGCCTTATTCTTCCAAGTAAATCTGAAAATTTTGGAAATGTTGTTTTAGAGTCTCTAATGATGGGGACTCCTGTAATTGTCTCTAAAGGTACTCCTTGGGAAATTTTAGAAGATAGAAAAGTGGGTTTTTGGATAAATTCGGATTCTGAATCTATAGCTAATAGTCTTTATTTGATTTTGGATATGGATGATAAGTCCTATTCCCAAATGCGGATATCCGCTCGTGAGTTTGTTATTAGTGAATTTGATATAAGTACAAAAATTAGTAAATGGGAAAAATTTTATAAATCACTCTAGATGTTCAAAAATAAAACTCTTTTAATTACAGGAGGTACCGGTTCCTTTGGAAATGCGGTGCTATCACGTTTTTTAAATTCTGATTTGAATGAAATAAGGATTTTCTCCAGGGATGAAAAGAAGCAGCATGATATGCGAGTTTCCCTGAATCATCCTAAAGTCAAATTTTATATCGGTGATGTCCGTGATTTCAATAGCCTTGACTTAGCTCTTAAGGGAGTTGACTTTGTTTTTCAAGCTGCTGCTCTCAAGCAGGTACCTTCTTGTGAGTTTTTTCCGATAGAAGCAACTAAAACAAATGTTTTTGGAACTGAAAATGTAATTAAAGCGTGCGTTGCCAATAATGTTAAGAATGTAATTTGTTTAAGTACAGATAAAGCAGCCTATCCTATTAATGCGATGGGAATGACTAAGGCGTTAATGGAAAAAGTTGCTGTTGCCGAATCAAGAAATATTCGAGAAGATAAGACTAAAGTCTGTCTTACTAGGTATGGTAATGTGATGGCTTCCCGAGGCTCGGTAATTCCTTTGTTTGTGGATCAGATCAAGGCCGGTAAGGATCTGACCATTACCAATCCTGAGATGACACGATACTTAATGTCTCTGGATGAAGCTGTTGATCTGGTATTGTTTGCTTTTGAACACGGAAATCAAGGTGATCTTTTTGTCCAGAAAGCTCCTGCTTCAACAATTGGTCATTTGGCTCAGGCCTTAATAGAACTATTTGAAGCAGGGAATTCAGTTAAGGTAATTGGCACCCGGCACGGAGAGAAGTTATACGAAACACTCTGCACCAGAGAAGAAATGGAAAAAGCTGATGATTTGGGTGATTTCTATCGAATTCCAGCTGATAATAGGGATTTAAATTATGGGAACTATTTCACCGAAGGGAGTACTAAAATCGGAGAAATAGAAGATTATAATTCCCACAATACTAAAAGGCTGTCTATTCCTGAAATTAAGGAGAAGCTTTTAGGACTGGATTACATACAAGAAGAGCTTAAAATGTGGAACAAGTAATGAAAAAATTGAAAGTTGTTACTGTTGTAGGGACAAGGCCAGAGATAATCCGATTAGCTGAATGTATTAAAAAGTGCGATCAGTTTTTTGATCATGTACTAGTTCACACCGGACAAAATTATGATTACACGCTGAATCAGATTTTTTTCGAAGATCTTCAATTACGACAACCAGACTTTTACCTCAATGTTGCCGGCAAACATCTGGGCGAAACCATTGGGAACGTAATAGCGAAATCATACGAGCTATTGTCAGAAATCAAGCCCGATGCTTTGTTGGTGTTGGGAGATACGAATAGTGTACTCTGTACAATCGCCGCCAAACGTTTGAAGATTCCGATCTTCCATATGGAGGCCGGTAATAGGTGCTTTGATCAGAATGTTCCGGAAGAAATTAACCGCAAAATCTCAGACCATATCTCTGATATTAACCTTACCTACACCGAGAATAGCAGAAGATATCTTTTAAGCGAGGGATTTCGAAAGGATCATGTATTTGTAACTGGTTCGCCTTTGAACGAAGTATTGGACAAATACAAAACGGAGATTTTAAGTTCTGATGTGGTCCAAAAGTTAGGATTGAAGCCAGGTAAATTCATCGTGGTTAGCGCGCATCGGGAGGAAAATATTGACTTGAAAAATCACTTTGAGATTTTGGCTGAAGCATTGAATGAGGTAGCTGAAGTCTATCAGATGCCGGTCATCTTCAGTACCCATCCCCGCACCAGAAAAAGGATTAAAGAAAATGGGGTGGTGTTTAATGATTTGATCAGAAACATAGAGCCTCTTGGATTCTTTGATTATGTAAGCCTTCAAAAAGAGGCTTTTGTTGTCCTGTCCGACTCCGGTACCATTTCTGAGGAATCGGCTATGATGAACTTTCCTGCAGTAAGCATTCGTACTAGTACAGAAAGACCCGAAGCAATTGATGCAGGTACCATTGTGCTGGGAGGAATTTCCAAGGAAAGCATGCTTCAGTCCATCCCCATAGCCAGGGAGCTTCACCTTAGTAGTCAACAGCATCTTCCATTTGAATATGATATTAAAAACTGTTCTACCAGAGTGATCCGGACAATCCAGAGTTATACTGCAATAGTAAACCACGTTACCTGGAATAAACAATGAAATCGAGGCACACATGGGAATATTTATTAATAATTCGAGATTCTATCTGACCGCCGAAAATCAATTGTAAATACATGAAAAAAGTCTTGATTTTGGGTTCAACCGGCATGTTGGGTCATCAAGTTTACTTTAAATTGAAGGATAATCCAGCAATCCACCTGATGGATTTATCATTCAGAAATAAACTTCACGAGAATACAGTTGTTTGTGATATTACTGATTCCAAGAAACTTTCTGAGATAATTCAAGACTATATGCCTGATGTTATCGTGAATTGCATCGGCATTTTAATCAAGGGATCTCAGTTTAACCCTAAGAATTCAATCTTTATCAACGCCTATTTTCCGCATTGGCTTACTGCTGAGGCAGATAATTATGGCGGGCAAGTAATCCATATATCGACAGATTGTGTATTTTCAGGAAAAAAGGGCGGATACCTGGAATCAGATTTTAGGGATGCAGACGATGTTTATGGAAGAGGGAAGGCCTTGGGAGAATTATTTTCCAAGAAACATCTTACTTTAAGAACATCAATCATTGGACCGGAGTTGAAAGTCAATGGTGAAGGTCTATTTCATTGGTTTATGAATCAGACAGGAGATGTCAATGGTTATACGGAAGCGTATTGGGGTGGTGTTACTACCACTGAGTTGGCCAAAGTGATAGAAGAATGCATTGAGCATCCACGGTTTGGACTTTATCATATTACTAATGGAAGCCCAATTTCGAAATTTGAGCTTCTGAAATTGTTTAATTCATCCTTCAAGCGGTGCATTAATGTTCAACCTTTTGAAGGGAAAAAAGTGGATAAAAGTCTTAAAACAGAGTTTGAAACCGAGTTCAAGCAAATTCCAACTTATCATGAGATGATAGATGAAATGAAGATGTTCATGGAATCCAATTCAAGTTTATACATACCAATTTATCCATCCTTTGGCTAAAAAATTATTGATAATAGGGGAGGCATTTTTTCCAGAAGATTTTATCATCAATGATCTGGCTCAGGAATGGTCTTCCAAAGGCTATCAAATTGAGGTCTTGACCAGAACTCCTTCCTATCCCTATGGCAAAACATTCAACGGGTATAAAAATAGGATTTACCAAAAGTCGTTCTTCGGGGATATTCCAGTACACCGGGTTATGGTAATTCCTGGCTACCAAAAAAACCAAATTATCAAAATATTGAATTACCTGAGTTTCGTTTTTTTTGCGTCCATTGTAGGTGTTTTCATAGGTAGAAAATTTGACCGGGTATTTGTCTATCAAACTGGCCCGCTGACAGTCGCCATTCCTGGAAGTGTAATTAAGTTGCTATATAAGACACAGATGACCATTTGGACTCAGGACTTATGGCCGGATACAGTTTATGCTTATGGGTTCAAAAAGACAAAGCTTCTGGGCGCAGTACTGAATCGCTTAGTGTCATTTGTTTACAATAATTCGGACAGTATAGCGGTTTCATGTCGTGGATTCTCACCCAAACTAAGTAGCTATCTAACTTCTCCAAAAAGCATCCACTGGGTTCCAAATTGGCCTTTAATTGATTCCAAGTCCGAAAATGCTGTATCATTGCCGGGTACGTTCAATTTCACCTTTGCAGGAAATATTGGCAAAGTGCAAAATCTGGACAATGTATTAAAGGGATTTAAAACAGTTGCTGAAAAATTCCCATATGCTTGGCTGAATCTAATAGGAGATGGTTCAGCTGTGGAAGAGCTTCAGGAGCTTGTAAAAAAGCATGGAATTTCAAATGTGAATTTTGTCGGTCGGAGACCACTTGAAGAAATGCCTGATTTTTTTGAAGCAAGCAATGTCCTTTTGATTTCTCTTGTTGATGCGCCTATCTATGAAATCATGATCCCCAGTAAATTCCAGACCTATCTCAATTATGAAAAGCCAATATTTGCTGTAATGAAGGGTGAAGTTCCATCCATGATCGAGGATTACCTTTTAGGCTTTAGCGCATCCTGCAACGAGGTTGACGAAATTAGGCTTGGCTTTGAACGGTTTTTGAAATCAAGTGCAGAGGAATTGAACAGTATGGGATTGGCTTCAAAAAAACTTCTTGAGGAATCTTTTGAGCGAAAAATTAATATTCAAAAACTGACAGATCTGGCCTTTGAATAGCATTCATTCCTTTGATATTAATTTTCATCATGACAGTAGAGGTAGGCTAGAATATTGTAATGACTTCGATCTCTCCGGATTTAAGAGGTTTTATATGATCTCTCCTTCGGAGTCGGGACAAATCAGGGCCTGGCAGGCGCATAAATCCGAGGAAAAGGTCTTCGTGCCGATCTATGGTAAAATCAAATTGGTATTGGTGCCGATTTTGGATTGGACTTCCAAAGAGGTAGGCAACCCGCTTGTGAAAATTCTGGACTGCGATGTTCCTGCCCTGGTTCATGTTCCCGGAGGATTTGCTAATGGATTTCAATTTCTGGATTTGAATGCCAAACTGATGGTGTTTTCTAATTTTTCGTTGAAAGAGTCCAAACAAGATGATTTTCGGTTTGATTCAAAAGAATTTTTCGATTGGCATCAATGAATAAATATCTCATTTCGGCAGGATTTTGTCTGTTTGCTTTGATTTCGTCCAAGGTATTTGCCCAGTCTCTTCCTGCTGGATTTCCTGTTTTGGAAGAAAAGCAAAGGAGATCTCAAATATTGAAATTCGATGCCGTTAATGGATCCTTTTTACTTAAACCGTTTATTGAGGGAGATTCCTTGTATCCGGTCACTCAAGATATTGAAAATCAAATCAAAGGTCTTGAAATTGGAATTCTACCAATTCTTAACACAAACCGCATAACCACCAAAAGGCCTTACGGCTGGGGCGATTATGGCCTGATTCCCAACCCAGGTTTTCAGACTTATTTTTCAGGAGGTGTACAGGCCAAGTATAAGTTCATCAATTTCACCTTTCGGCCGGAATTGGTTTTAGCCCAAAATGGACGATTTGATACTGATTTGGAAGAAATGAGCACTTCTGAAATTCAGAGTCGCTTTTTTCTGTGGAACTGGGGAGATTTCCCGGAACGCTATGGCGATTCCTGGATAGTTAAACCCTGGTGGGGGCAATCCGAGCTGACGTTTCAGTACGGATCTTTTGAAATCGGAGGTGCCACCCAAAATATTTGGTGGGGACCTGGTCAGTTTAATGCTTTGACTTTTTCAAACAATGCCCAGGGCTTTCCTCATTTGACACTGAACACTACAAAACCTGCCCGAACTTTCTTGGGCAACTTCGAAACACAGTTGAT
Organism: Algoriphagus sp. A40; assembly: GCF_002002735.1. GTDB lineage: Bacteria > Bacteroidota > Bacteroidia > Cytophagales > Cyclobacteriaceae > Algoriphagus. The sequence continues at coordinate 6,273 of NZ_MUNY01000094.1, forward strand.
TGTGGGTAGGTTGGAAAACTCCGGTGTGCCTCCTTCCCAGAATGAAGATTTGAATGAACAATATTTTATTCCTTTTTCCGGTGATTGGAGATATTTGAATGCTTTATTGATTTCTTACAATCCAAAATGGGTTCCAGGACTGTTCCTGGGATTTACCCGAACTTTTCACCAGTATAGTGAATCCATGGAATCCGGTTTCTTGGCCTATTTTCCGGTATTCGAACCTGTGACAAAAACCAATTACGGGTTTGATAGGGATCAAAATGGCCAATCTCAACAAATTTCATTTTTTGGCAGATGGGTTTTTCCGAAATCTCGAAATGAAATCTATTTTGAATATGGCAGAAGAGATCATTCATACAACTGGCGTGAATTTATATTGAATCCCGAACATGCCAGAGCCTATATCCTAGGCTTTATTCAACTTTTTGAACTTTCTGAAATGGGGAAACTGGTACAGGTAAGAGGAGAAATCACACATCAGCAAGAGTCGGTAAACCGTTACATTCGTTACATGGGCTTAGGAGGGGGATTGACTTGGCACACCCATACACCTGCCAGAGGATTTGTTAATTATGGTCAGCCTTTGGGGGTAGGGATAGGAACAGGATCAAATGTCCAAACACTCGAAGTTGCTCTTATCGAAGGTGTTGAAAAAATGGGACTTGTATTTGAACGTTTGGCCAATAATCAGGATTTTTACTATAAAGCCCAACTCCAGAATTCGGAGCGCAAACCCTGGATCGATCTTTCCCTAGGATTCCTTTTTGACAAGCAATTCAACAACCTCTTGCTCAGTTCCAAACTGCAGCTGATCCACGCCCGCAATTATCAATGGCAGTTCGATCCAGCCAGTACATCGGAATTTCCCAAAGGGGAAAATCTGACTTCCGTCATGGCCCAGGCAAGTTTAGTTTACTTCCTAAAAACTAATTAAATGATAAGGTATTTTGTTCAATTAAACAGGAATGCTTCAAATTCCATCATTAAGTATTTAGATTCTATTTTGGGATCAATAAGTGATTCTGAAAAATATTTCTATAGCCAGTTTCAAAAATCTTACATCAATTCTACAGTTCTTGAAATTGGTGGTACAGGTAGACCAATTTTTAGGAAAGATGATATTGGGGATTATATTGGTTTAGATATTGATACTAGTTTTGATTTTAAAGAAAAGTATCATAAATACTTTGCTCAATCCTGCGAGGAGGAAAATGAGAATTTGAAGGCCGATATGATTTTTTCAAAATATCTATTGGAGCACGTTCCAAATAATTCAAAAACATTTAAAAATATTGAGGATTGGCTAATTCCTGGCGGAAAATCTGTGCATATATTTCCTTTAGGTTTTCATCCATTTTCATTGGCTAATAAACTGGCAGGGAATAAATTTGCGAAAAAATTAATCCCGATTTTGAGACCCGGTACCGAAGCAATTACAGGTTATCCCGCCTTTTATAATTTATGTAATAGTTGGGATTTACATAAAGTAGCATCAAATTCTAAGTTGAAATATAAGGTGAAATATTTCTTTGGAGCGGAAGATTACTTTGCCTTTTTCCTACCACTTTCAATATCTGTATACTTTTTCAATAGGTTTTGCCACTTGTTCCGTCTCAATATTTTTGCTTCAAATGCAGTTTTAATAATTAATAAGTAGTTTAATATGGCATATTTATTCACCTCAGAGTCAGTGTCTGAGGGTCATCCTGACAAAATCGCTGACCAAATCTCCGACGCGCTGATAGATAACTTTTTAGCCTTCGATCCCAAATCCAAAGTAGCTTGTGAAACCCTCGTGACCACCGGACAGGTATTCCTAGCTGGCGAGGTGAAGTCCGACATTTATCTGGACGTGCAGAAAATCGCCCGTGACGTGATCAACCGAATCGGTTACACCAAGAGCGAGTACATGTTTGAGGGCAATTCCTGTGGGGTACTTTCTGCCATTCACGAGCAGTCTGCCGACATCAACCAAGGTGTAGAACGCAAGAATCCTGAAGAGCAGGGTGCCGGTGATCAGGGTATGATGTTCGGTTATGCGACCAACGAAACCGAAAACTACATGCCGCTGGCGTTGGATCTTTCTCACATGATCTTGAAGGAACTTGCAGCTCTTCGCAGAGAAAACAAGGACATCACTTACCTCAGACCGGATTCCAAGTCTCAGGTGACCATCGAATACAGCGACGACAATGTGCCTCAGCGGATCGATGCGATTGTGGTTTCTACCCAGCACGATGACTTCGATGCGGAAGAAGCCATGCTTGCCAAAATCAAATCCGACATCATTACTATCCTGATCCCAAGGGTGAAAGCACAGTTGAAGCCTGAGCTTCAGAAGCTGTTCACCGATGAGATCGTATATCACATCAACCCAACCGGCAAGTTTGTAATCGGTGGTCCTCACGGAGATACCGGATTGACCGGAAGAAAAATCATCGTGGATACCTACGGTGGAAAAGGTGCTCACGGTGGAGGAGCTTTCTCAGGAAAAGATCCTTCGAAAGTGGACCGTTCCGCAGCTTACGCTACCCGTCACATTGCCAAAAACATGGTGGCAGCGGGAGTCGCTGACGAAATCCTGGTTCAGGTATCTTATGCAATCGGTGTAGACAAGCCAATGGGAATCTATGTGAATACCAACGGAACTGCCAAAGTTGGCTTGAGTGACGGCGAAATCGCAAAGAAAGTGGAAGCCATCTTCGAAATGCGTCCTTATGCCATCGAGCAAAGACTAAAGCTGAGAAATCCGATCTATGAGGAAACTGCGGCCTACGGACACATGGGCAGGAAAAATGAACTGGAGAAAAAGACCTTCTATTCTCCTTATCGCGAAGCCATTGTGAAGGAAGTAGAGCTTTTCACTTGGGAAAAACTGGACTATGTAGACAAGGTGAAAGCCGAATTTGGACTTTAACCCTTAACTCTTAACCAATTAACTATTAACAAATCACATTATGTCAGAAATTAAATCTGAAAAATTCATTCAGTACAAAGTAAAAGACATCTCACTTGCCGAGTGGGGGAGAAAAGAAATCAGGTTGGCTGAGGCAGAAATGCCTGGTTTGATGGCTTTGAGAGCTG
>NZ_MUNY01000081.1 GCF_002002735.1 Algoriphagus sp. A40
ATGTCTACACCTATACCGTAGCAGCCACTGCACCATGCACCGAAGCAGATACTGCGACCGTGACTGTCACTGAAGGCTCAACTCCAAATGCAGGAGAAAACGGAACTCTGACAGTTTGCGAAGGAACCGAGATCACCAACGAACTGCTGTTTGCAGCCTTGGGCGGAACCCCGGACACCAACGGAACCTGGAGCAATGTGGGCAATGTCTACACCTATACTGTAGCAGCCACTGCACCATGCACCGAGGAAGCAACATCCACTGTCACCGTAACCATCCAGGAAGGACCTGACGCAGGAACTGACGGAACTCTGACAGTTTGCGAAGGAACTGAAATCACCAACGAACTGCTGTTTGCAGCCTTGGGCGGAACACCTGACACCAACGGAACCTGGAGCAATGTTGGCAATGTCTACACCTATACCGTAGCAGCCACTGCACCATGCACCGAAGCAGATACTGCGACCGTGACTGTCACTGAAGGCTCAACTCCAAATGCAGGAGAAAACGGAACTCTGACAGTTTGCGAAGGAACCGAGATCACCAACGAACTGCTGTTTGCAGCCTTGGGCGGAACCCCGGACACCAACGGAACTTGGAGCAATGTGGGCAATGTCTACACCTATACTGTAGCAGCGACTGCACCATGCACTGAGGAAGCTGTTTCCAATGTGACCATTGAGTATGTGACTCCTGATGCCCCAGTGGGGGTAGTTATACAGCCAACTTGCGACATAGCTACCGGCACGATTGAAATTCAGTCTCCAGTGCAGGGTATGGAGTATTCTTTGGATCCACAGTTTGCATCCACTGGAATCCTATTCGGAAATCTAAATCAAGGACAATACCTGATTTATGCAAGAACCATGGAAACCGGTTGCATCGTTTCTTCTAGTGTAACCATTAATCCACAGCCAATCTGCGGACTTACGATTACAAAAGATGTGGATGTGACTTCTATCAGTACGCCACAGACTTTGAACTATACTATTACTGTTAGAAACACAGGTTCTTCTGATTTGACAGGTGTTGAGGTGAAAGACCTCATGCCAAATGGTTCGGAAGTAATCCTTGCCAATCCGTCTGGAGATGCCACCGATTCGGGTGTATTGAATATTGGTGAAACCTGGATTTATACTGTCACCTACGATGCCACTCAAAGTGATATCAACGCTGGTGAAACTTTGATAAATACAGCTATAATTACTTCAGGTCAAACTGGAGAACAAAAAGATACCGCTGAGACTTCTATAGCACAGAATGCGTCAATTGCTTTGACGAAGAACGCTGAACTGAAGAAGGAATGTCTTGAGGTCGGTGATCAATTCACCTATTGGATCGTAGCCTTCAACACAGGCAACACTACCTTAACAGATGTAGTGATCACTGAATTGACAGACGCATTTACTGGCGCTGGGGCCTTGACCCCTGTGACTTTCATTGCCGCTGACAAGGGAAGTGTAGAAGGAGTGTTGTTGCCGGGAGAACAAGCTACCTACTATGTGGACTATGTGGTTCAACAAGACGATATCGATGCTGGTAAAATTTCCAATCTGGCAGAAGTAACTGCTAAATCTGGAGATAAACTGGTGACCGATTTGTCTTCCTTGATGTTTGAATATGATGAACCAACCGTAGTGGAATTGTGCCAATTGCCTGCTGTTAAGATCGAGAAATCTGCTAACAAGACTTCTGTAAGTCAGCAGGGCGCGGTGATCGAATATAGCTACACGGTGACCAATACCGGAAACATCACTCTGACTGGACTGTCGGTTGAAGATGACAAACTTGGAGCGATCACCTTGGCTTCGACTACTCTTGCGCCTGGCGCGAGCATTAGCGGAACCGCTACCTATACTGTCCTGCAATCTGACATAGACTCGGGAGCAGACATCGTGAACGTGGCAATTGTGACCAGCGAGGAAGGCGCAGAAAACAACGACAGCTGGACAGTTGAGATAGCTCAGAATCTTTCCATTGCTTTGACGAAGAACGCAGACCTTAAGAAGGAATGCCTGGAAGTTGGCGACGAATACACCTACTGGTTTGTAGCCTTCAATCAAGGCAACACCATCCTAACGGATGTAACCATCACTGAATTGCCGGATGCATTCACCGGAGCGGGAGCTTTGACCCAAGTGATCTTTATCTCCGCCGACATGGGAAGTGAGGAAGGAGTATTGTTGCCGGGAGAGAAAGCAACCTACTATGCAAACTATGTAGTTCAACAGGCCGATATCGATGCTGGTGAAATTTCCAATCAGGCAGAAGTAACTGCTAAATCTGGAGATAGAATGGTGACTGATCTGTCTTGCCTCATATTTGAGAGCGATCACCCAACTGTGGTGGAATTGTGCCAATTGCCTGCTGTTACTATCGAGAAATCTGCTAACAAGACTTCTGTAAGCCAGCAGGGCGAGGTGATCACATACAGCTACATGGTGACCAATACAGGAAACATCACTCTGACGGGACTGTTGGTTGAAGATGACAAACTTGGAGCGATCACCTTGGCTTCGACTACTCTTGCGCCTGGCGCGAGCACTAGCGGAACTGCTACCTATACTGTCATGCAATCTGACATAGACTCGGGAGCAGACATCGTGAACGTGGCAATCGTGACCAGCGAGGAAGGTGCAAAAAACAACGACAGCTGGACAGTTAAGATAGCTCAGGCTCCTAGCTTGGCAATCGACAAAACTGCCCTTCCATTTGAGCAGATTATCGGAAACGAAGTGGTCTTTGAGATTACAGTTAAGAACACCGGTAATGTGACACTATTTGATATCCATGTGGAAGACGTTCAAACCGGCGATAACTGGATTGTTGCACAACTTGCTCCTGGAGCAACCGATACCCATCAGGTTTCTGTTGAAATTACACAAGAGCTGATTGACGGCAAGTGCTATGAGAATACAGCGATCGCAGAGGTAAGAGAATATGTTGGAAACGAAGAGCAACCTGGTACTGGTCAAGGAAATGACAGAGAATATGAGGTAGTATTTAGAGATGAGGCTGGTGTAAGTGTATGCTTCACTCAAGCTCCTTCGGTTAAAATTGAAAAAACCGCTGACGTATCCGAGGTTACAGCAGCAGGTCAGGTTGTTTCATACACCCTGACTGTGACTAACACCGGTAACGTTACCTTGGTAAGTGTTGACGTGGATGATGAACTGACTGGATTTAGTACTACTATTCCGAGTCTTGCTCCTGGGGAAACCGTTCCTTTAAAAACTTCCTACACAGTAAGTCAGGAAGATATAAACAGAGGAGGAATTGTGAATGTGGCAACAGTGACTGCGGAAACTGCCGGCGAGCAGCCCCAAACAGTTGAAGATGAAGATCAGGAGATTGTAGATGCACCGAGAAGACCGGCGATTCAGATCGAGAAGACCGACAACGGAGCTACCGTAGATGGAGCAGATGATGTGATCACGTACACCCTGACAGTGACTAACACTGGCAATGTGACTTTGACTAATGTGACAGTAAGCGATCCTTTGACCGGACTTGATCAGAATCTGGGCACGCTGAATCCTGGAGCATTCACAGCTGTGAACACCGACTATGTGGTGACCCAGGCGGATGTGGACAAAGGCTTTGTGTTGAATACCGGCTTGACCTCTGGGGAAAGTCCGGATGAAGACACACCGACCGACCAGGACGAAGAGGAGACTCCGATTGAAAGGAACCCAAGCATCCAGGTCGTGAAAACGGACAACGGTGCCTTGGTAGATGGTGCAGGAGATGTGATCACGTACACCCTGACAGTGACTAACACGGGCAATGTGACTTTGACTAATGTGAAAGTAAGTGATCCATTGACCGGACTTGATCAGAATGTGGGCACGCTGAATCCTGGTGCATCCACAGCGGTGAACACCGACTATGTGGTGACCCAGGCGGATGTGGACAAAGGCTTTGTGTTGAATACAGGCTTGACCTCAGCGGAAAGTCCGGATGAAGACACCCCGACCGACCAGGACGATGTGGAGACCCCAATTGAAAGGAATCCAAGCATCCAGATTGTAAAATCTGACAACGGAGCCCAGATAGACGGAGCAGGTGATGTAATTACCTATACCCTGACAGTGACCAATACAGGAAATGCTGCCTTGACAAATGTTACTGTTAAGGATCCATTGACCGGACTTGATCAGAATCTGGGCACGCTGAATCCTGGAGCATTCACAGCGGTGAACACTGACTATGTGGTGACCCAGGCGGATGTGGACAAAGGCTTTGTGTTGAACACGGCACTTGCCGAAGGCGACAGCCCAGACGAGGAAGATCCTACGGATGAAACTGTGGAGGAGACTCCAATCAAGTCAAATCCGTCTATCACACTGGACAAATCGGTTGACCTGAACTCGGTAAGCCGTGCGGGAATTGTCCTGAACTATACTCTGGTGGTGAAAAACACAGGTAACGTGACTCTTTCCAGTGGGGATTTGACAGATCCGAAGACCGGCTTGTCGGTACCGGGAATCAGTCTTGCTCCAGGTGAAGAGAAGACCTTCCAGACAACTTATACAGTGACTTTGGCGGATATTCTGAGCGGAGAGCCGATTGTGAATATCGCCAATGTGAAGGCGGTTCACGCCCCAACTGGAACGCTGTTATCTGCCGAGAGCCAGGCCATTGTCAATTTGGACCTTGAAGCTGGAATCAGTATTGAGAAAACGGCCGACAAGACCACGGTATCCGATGAAGGGGAGGTTATTACCTATACTCTTACTGTGACCAATACTGGTACAGCTCCATTGCTGAACGTGAAAGTGTCCGATCCTATGACCGGATTGGAAGAGACAATTGAACTCTTGCTTCCAGGTGAGGAGAAGGAATTTACTACTTCCTACACCGTGACTATTGCGGATATAGCGGCCCAGAAAGAGCTAGTGAATGTGGCCAGTGTGAGTGCAACCAACCCGCTTAATCCGGAGAACCCGATAGAAGACCAAGACACTGAAGTAGTGGGGATCGCCTGCGCAGATGACACCCTGATCACCGGTATTGTCTTTAATGATATGACAGGCGAGCCGTTGGCAGGAGTACCGGTGACATTGATTCCACAGGAGAGCACCCCTGGTGATGTGCAGATTGTGGTGACGGGAGCCAATGGACGCTATACCTTCAAAGACTTTGCGCCGGGCCAGTATTTGGTACAGGTTCAGGATGCGAATCTGAACGCAGCAAGAGGCTTGTATCCGGTTGAGAGTTCGCTGTTCTTCACCTTTATTGAGGTTTGTAAGCCTCAGGTGAAAGACTTTGGGTATGAGACTTACGAGGGTATCGTTCTTGGAGACTTTGTATGGTATGATCTGAACGGTGACGGCATCCAGAACGAATGGTTAGATGGCAATAATGACGGTCAGGTAACGAAGAATCCGATTACCAACACACCTATTAACCTCGATCAGTTCGAGTGGTTTGACCTGAACGGTGATGGCAGATACGATGGTCCTGAGAATGAAGGCGAGTTGAACAAAGCCGGATTTGGTAACGACCAGAGTGGAAATGTCAAAGTGACCGGACCGAATGGATATAGTGATCAAGTTATAGTTGGAATTCTGGGATACTGGAGAGTAAGGCCTGATGCTGGAATGGGTGAATACACCGCAACTCTTGATCTGGATAATTTCCTTGCGCAGCAAGCAGTATTCCAGAGAAATAAAAATAGAGTTAAGGTTCTTCCCAATGCCGGTGCCAGAATGAGTGATATCAACGGTAGCCGAACAGAAACCCGATGTGGTCTGACTACTGAAGGTATAATCACCAGAACAGCCAAATCAGGCAACCTGACCTTCCTTGACATGGATTTCGGTATCAGATGTCTTGAGGCAGAGGTACAGATCATTGCTAATGATGATGATTTTGGAGCTCATTTTATCAGCTATGGTGGTTTGATCGGTAATATCCTGAACAATGATTTGTTGGAAGGCCAGCGTCCTGATCCCGATGATGTGGACTTTGAATTCACTGAGCTTGACGGCATCATCGGTTTGTTGATCAACGAAAACGGTGAATTGAGCCTTATCCCAGAGGTAAATGAGATCAGAGACTACACTTTGAGATATGTACTTAGAGAAACTGGCTTCCCTGAAAATAACGATGATGCGCTGGTAAACTTCAGAATATTGAATGACCAAGCGGATCTGAGAGTTACCAAGGAGGCAATTCAGGACGAGGTATTCGAAGGTGATTTGTTCGACTATAAGATCGTGGTGACCAATGCAGGTGCAACGGAAGCAACCAATGTAGTTTTGACCGACAACATCCCTGGTGGAGTGACTTATCAAAGCTTTACAGTGACGGAGAACACCAGTGGTTCAACTGTGACTTCGAATGTGTCTGGCAATAACCTGACCTTCACCATACCATTCCTGGGAGCAGGCAAATCAGTGACGATTCAGATTCGGGTTAAAGCCGGTGCTGCAGGCAAAGTTGTCAATACAGTGGTAGTCGGATCCAATGAGGACGATCTAAATGATGCTGACAATACAGCTAGCGATGACACTGAAATCGAACCATTCCGTATTCCAAATGTGATCTCACCGAATAGTGACGGTAAAAATGATGTCTTCGAGATTCAGGGCCTTGGCAAGTATGCCAGCAACAGCATTACAATCTTCAACAGGTACGGAGACCACGTCCTTGAGCGTGAAAACTACGGAAATGACTGGGAGGCTCCTGGTCAAGTAGGGGGTACTTACTTCTACTTGCTGCGGGTAACCGACGCACAGGGTAATACTACTGAGTTCAAGGGCTGGATCCAGGTAATCAAAGAATAATCAGAAGAGCGATGAAAACGACTTTTAAAATCATAGGAATGACCCTTTTGGTGGCGGTATTAGCCACCGGGGGTTCCTTTGGGCAGCAGCT
>NZ_MUNY01000069.1 GCF_002002735.1 Algoriphagus sp. A40
CTTATATATTGAAATGGCTAAGTCAAAATAGCGAATAACTTGCTTATCCTTGAAAAACACAAAAAGATTAAAATAATAATCAGCCCATATAGAATATTTCAAAGGAAAAAAGCCAAACGACACAAAAAGACTATTATGATATAGTATAGCCTGATGAGAAATGTTCTTTTTCAATAACTTAGGTTTAGAAAAAACCCCATCATAGAGATGATTATTTTTACGTAGTAAAGTGTTTCCATACAAAAACTTAAAATCTCTTAAACTTTGGGAAAAAATACATTCTATAGACTCAATTATCAATTCGTCTCCTGAGCCCAAAAAAATTAACCAGTCTCCTTTCGCTAAAGAAACACCTTTGTTCATCGCGTCATAGATACCAAAATCAGGTTCAGATAAAAAGAAAAGATTTATGTATGGATATTTTTCAACAATATTTTCAGGATGGTCAGAGGAACAATTATCCACAATCAAAACCTCAAAAGAGAAAGAAACAGTCTCCTTAAAAATGGATTCTAAACTATCTTCTAAAAGATGACCAGAATTGAAATTAGGAATAATTATAGAAAGATCATTTTTTATCATTTTATACTTTAAAAAAGCTGATAAAGTTTACTTACTGACACAATCGAAAGTGTAATTTCGTTGTTGTTGGTTGGAATTACAATTGAAAAAATTCGAATCCATTTAGATAAACCAAAAATCATTCTTTACCATAATGGCATTCAAGTTAGTATTGGCATATTCATAGTAGCCTTTATCAACTAATAAATGAATCAATTCATTTCTTCTCGCACCGGACCCAACTGGAGAATACTCGGAAGCTTCAACACAAATAACTTTGGGTGAGGACTTTTCAAAGTCAATTGATTTCAATATTTGAAAATCCAGTCCTTCTACATCTATGCTCAAAAAGTCTGGAAAAATACCATCACAATAATTATCTATTACAAAATTGATGGTCGTCAACTTTATTTTTTCGATTTTATCAAGTTTTTTACCATAAGCAATTAATTGATCACATTCTTCTTTTGAGAATGTACTGAGGGTATTATCTGTCATAATGTAGAAATCCAACTCCTCTTCTTTATCACTTATTCCAATATTCAGATTAATATCATTCGGGCGATAAATCTCAAAAGCATTGTGCAAGGATGGATTTGCTTCAATATTAATACCCTTACAACCTTTTTGATAAAATAAAGCCGTATTGCTTAGTTGATAGGGGTGATGGGCACCTATATCGAGATACGTTGGATTTGTGATTTTTCTCAATCGAAAAACGTATTGAACCAACAAATCTTCTGCGCATTGAGAATAGGATTCACTTTTAAACTTTTCCTTTATCAGGACCGGTTTGGTGAGCAGTTTTTTCTTAATTCTAATTTTGCAATTCACGACGAATCGTTTTAAGTAGGATAGGTTCAACAATGACTTCACTGTGTTATGATTTTTTAATCTGATATTAAACAATGCTATAAAATAAAAATAGAGACTTAAAATATCCTGTTTGTAGCTCCATCTTTTCTTAAACCATATCCTCCAATTTGGATATCCTTCTTTGCTAAATCGAGATAAACAGTAATCTAAATACTGAATAAAATGTTTTAAGGTTCTATCGCTGTGTAGGCAATATGGTTCAAGCGACAATAGATTCTGCTCAAGACCATTGATGCCAATCGTCTTTAGGAGAGACCGGCCATGGATCCGATAAATTGCACTAATTTCATTATCAAATTTAAACTTGTAGTTTTTCGCCAGTCTCAAGTACAAATCAATATCTTCTACGATAAGTGATTCATTGAAATAACCAACTTTTGTTAACGCTTCTTTACTCAGAAGAGCTGCAGATCCATGGATGAAATGTCCGAGAAAAAGCTCTTCAACAAGATTTTCCTCTGGCCCAATCATAAATCTATTCAAACTACTGAATAAGGTCCCTAACTTAACTCCCTCATCATTAATCATTTGTATATCTGAATATACCAATGCATACTCTTGCCCAAGATCCTCAAATATTTGAACTTGTCTATCAAGTTTTCCAGGCAAAAAAAGATCATCACTAACAAAGCTGACATACTTACCTTTTGACAATCGTAATCCCTCGTTCATAGATTTAGTAATCCCTAGATTTTGAGGATGCTTAATGAATGTAAAATTCTTAAGGTTAGTTCCTAACCATTTTTCTACAATTTCGATTGAATTGTCTGATGAACAATCGTCAATAATAATATGTTGGATATTGTCGTAAGATTGAGATTTCACTGACTCTAGTGCCTTAACTACATATTCACCGGTATTATATACCAACGTAATAATTGTAACCAAAGGTCTCTCAAACTTGTAATTAATAGGCAACTTTCATGAATATAAATTTACAAATTTTACAATAGATTCAACCTCATCCATCATCATCACTGGTGAGATTGGTAATGAAATCACGGTGTCATGGATTTCTTCGGAAATAGGATAAGTATCATTAATAAATTCCTTAAATGCCTCTTGCCTGTGAGGTGCAATCGGATAATGAACCACCGTTTGTACAGCTTTTTCAAGTAAATATTTTTGAAATAAATTTCTGCGCTTAGTTCGAACCACAAATAAATGCCAGACATGCCTTTCACTACTATTCACAATGGGCAAAATAATGGTCGGATTTTTAATATTCTCAAGATAAGTATTTGCAATACTTCTGCGCTTCTCGTTATCGTCATCTAAATATTTTAGTTTGATCGTTAAGAAGGCGGCTTGCATTTCATCTAATCTTGAATTGATACCTTTAAACTTATGATGATATTTTTCATTCGAGCCATAGTTACGATAGGCTTTTAACACACTGGCTAGCGCATCGTCATTTGTTGTTATGGCTCCTCCATCACCCAAGGCTCCCAAATTCTTTCCGGGATAAAAACTAAAACCACTGGCATCACCCAGATTTCCACATCGTTTATTTTGATAGTACGCTCCGTGCGACTGTGCTGAATCCTCTATAACTTTAAGGTTATACTTTTGTGCTATTGTGTTGATAGCGTTCATGTCGCACACCTGGCCGTAAAGATGAACTGCCATGATTGCCACTGTTCTATTTGTAATCTTTTCTTCAATTTTAGTTGGGTCGATCAGATAATCATCAAATCGAGGCTCAACCAAAATCGGCTTCAATCCCGCTTTGGAAATAGCTAGAATGCTAGCAATGTATGTGTTTGCTGGCACTAACACCTCATCTTCTGTTGTCATCAGGCCAAACTCCTTGTAGGCCTCCAGTATCAGGATCAGTGCATCGAGCCCATTGGCCACACCGACGCAATACTTTACACCGCAGTATTGAGCAAACAAACGTTCAAACTCACTCAATTTATCACCAAGGAGGAACCATCCGCTTTTTAAGAGGTCATCTATCTCCTGTTTAAAGGCCTCTTCGTGCCGGATATTTATTTTCTGCAAATCTAAAAATGGGATCATAGGTTATTCTTCAACCAATTCAGCAACGCCAAAACCAGTTTCTCCATTATTGTTGCCGTTATAGAACAGATACGTTTTATTATGAACGTTGATCACAGCAGGGTAGCATATCATTTCCGAATCCCACCCACTTTCGGAGACATCAATTCCAATTTGATTCTCTTTACGAATCCAAGATTTACCGTCCATTGATTCAGCATAGGCAAGTCGGTATAATTTATCGATATACCTAACGGAGTAAAACATTTTATATATACCTTCTGATTTCAAAACCCAAGGTCTTCCAACAGAAAATTCCGTATTAGAATCTGGTGTTATGCAGGAAATATTTTCAACATTCCATTCCAATCCATCTTGAGAAGTCGCATATTGAATTTCAGCTTTGATGTATAGCTTCTGATTTATATCAACCCACTCTAATCCTAACCAAAACCACATCTTATAAAGATTCTCCTCTTGATCAAACAATACAAAAGGCGCAGCATTTGAAAAAACATTTGTCTTAGAACGATCAATAATTGGCGCCTGAGAGTATCTTTTGAAATGTGTATAGTCTGATGAAGTTGCTAGGCCTGAAAAAAGTAGATAAGGAACTTTCTGAACCCGTTGAAATCCTACGTAATACAAATACTGACTATTACCTTTTGATATCAAGCAACTCGGTACTGCTCCGCAGTCATCAAACGTACCGGGTAAACCACTATCCAAAACATATGATTCCGATGTTCGGACGATAAAAGTGGGGTCTTGTTCATCTACATCAACAAACGCGGTTCTTCCAAACCTATCTTTATCTGTAACTCCAAAAAAAATACGAATGATGGCTTCGCTCTTTATATGATACGGTGTTGGCATCATGGCGTAAAACTGATTCCACCATTGACTTCTCGAGGGGGCGTAAACCAGACCAAGTTTCTTCCACTTCATGGCCATTCTATTCCGAAACGTTCATAGGTTGAAATCTCTTCTGCATGAGTTGGCGCTCCTTTCATTAATGCACCGTCCTTAACGGGGCGGACAATATGAACAGCTGAACCTATTAAACAATCATTACCAATACTGAGGTTGTTTCCCATGGTGGCATTCACGCCGATAAAATTTGCATCACCAATTTTACAGAATCCCGAGATCACTACATGAGAGGATATGAAGTTGTGCGAACCAATAACCGAATGATGACCAATGTGATTACCGCTCCAAAAAACATTATTGCTACCTATTCTTACAAATGGCTGGATAGTATTGTCTTCAAAAACAAAACAGTTATCCCCCAGCTCTACATTGCCCCACACAAATGCCTGGCTGCTGATGTAGTTGGCCAAAGTATAACCTTTAGCCTTTGCCTCCTTGTAAAACTTCATCCGAGCACGATTCAAATTGTTATAAACTAATGCAATGTGCATTTCATATTCAGCAGGACTGTAGGTCTCTTGAATGGTTTCAAAAGCTATAATTGGAACTCCAAAAAGCGAATCCTTTTTCAAAAATTCACTCGTTACAGTAAAGGCCACAACTTCATACTCTGAATCGTGGGTAAAATACTCATAGGCAATTTCGGCAAATGCACTGTCCCCAAAAATGACTAGCTTCCTTTCTTTAACCATAGCGTTTAGATTTTGTGAATTACCAAATCTTCTCTTCGATTATGAAAAGGGAGTGTCGCAGGCTGAGGCAAAAGGTAGGCTTCAAATCCAAAATTTCGGTAGCGCTGCATAATACCCATTAATACACCATCATCGATATGTGTAGGCTCAAGTTGCAAATGATCTATTTCCGGCAATGTATCCGTCTGAGTAAAATTCTTGTGGAATGCAATACCCTTATCCGTTGAAAAGAACCGTTTACGCTTGGTAATATTTGGGATATCCCCTATCAACATTATTCCTCCTGGCTTTAATAAGGATAATGCTGCATCTAAAAATTTATATATGCAAGTATTATAAAAGACGTAATGAAAAATACTGTACCCTACAATGTAATCAACCTTGTGGTGGAACTGATTCACTAAATCCGGAACGTCATTTGGGAAATAGCCCTCAAACTTAGTAATCGATTCTTGCGAGGGAAGTTGATCCAACATCTCTTTGGAATCCACCAAAAGAATTTTAAAATTAAATTTATTGCAATGATCGATGATCATCTTTGGCAACTCACTACACCCGGGACCAATATCCAATAATACACCTGCACTATTTATATCGGCGGTTTGAAAATTCAACTTATTAATGATGTCATCAAAGATGATGTTCTCCTTATTCTCTCTGTAAGCATCTGGAAAACCTATTTTTTGATACTGTGATAAAGAATCATCATTAGCCATCTTTTTAAAGTCTTCGAAAGTCAGATTCTTAAACTTTTCAAAGTCGCTTTTCTTTTCCATAGTTGTTACAATTGTAAATGCATGGTTTCGCGCAAGACATTACGCCCTCCAAAACCTTCCTTGAATCGAAACAATCCTTCGTTAATTCCTCTGCCTGCATCAAAATTGGAAGTCCCTAAATTTAAGTACTGGTATTTTTGGCTGCAGGCCCACTTTATGATTTCATCGATCACCGCATTTAGAGGACGTAGTTCCTGAAATTCAGAATCAGAACAAATATATTGTGCATGCACTGCGTTTTGATTTGGAATAAACAAGATTATTCCCGCAACAATTTTGTCATCAACACAGGCTACGAATAATTTAATTTTTTCTGAGCCCACTGACTTAATCAATTGAATAAACTCAGAATACGAATGAGTAGGCAACAAAGCGTGTCTCTCAAACAAGTTTTTTGTTAACACTTCCCAGTACGCTTCATAATCATTACTTTCTTTCAGCAGCAAATTTTGTCGTCCACGCTTAATATTACGTTTCGTGGAAGACGAGAAGGCATTACTCACTTCTGCGTAATCTCCTAACTTAATTGCCGTCTCCAACTCTCTCGATAAAATTTGAAAACCGTGATACCACATGGCATAATCTGTTTCATCACATAGATTCGAACTAAAAACCCGAAATGGATTCCGAATAATAATTTCATGAACACCTAAAATTGCAGCTTCAACTTTTAGCAACTTCACCATTTCAACGGCTTCCTGGGTTCCGATTTCATCTCCAACTACAAATCCACCATATGTTGCTCGTCTGGAAGAATAAAGAATCTTTCTATTATTTTTAATGTATAAATTACAAGGAATTACGGCTACAACGGAATTCCCCTTTACAAAGAGATATGAATTATCATCTTCAAAATTCCTTGGGTTATGATCAAAAAAGCTTCTTGAATGTAGAAATGTCCCATTAATGGATTTTAAAACAAAATCATCCCACTTTTGTCTAAACAAATTATTGTAAGCAACAATGCTTATGTCCATCTCTTAAATGAATTATAATCCCTAATA
>NZ_MUNY01000027.1 GCF_002002735.1 Algoriphagus sp. A40
ATATAATACAAGTATTAGGCACTTTTTAATATTTGTTTCCTTGCATTATAACATCTCATATTAGCGCCCTGAATGTTAAAAAAACTAAATCAAACACCTATGAAGAAAGTTTTATTAGGTTTTGCATTGAGTTTTCTGACCATCGTGTCAGTACTCGCGCAATCTAAGACGATCACTGGGAGGGTTACTTCAGGCGAAGAGCCAGAAGGTGTGCCGGGAGCCAGTGTGGTGGTCAAAGGAACCACCCAAGGTACCATCACTAATCTAGATGGTACTTATTCCATTTCCGTTCCGGAAAATGCTACTACACTCGTGTTTAGCTTTGTTGGTTATTTAACCAAAGAAATGCCAGTTGGATCAAACTCTGTGATCGACGTGGTATTGGATACAGACGTGAAAACTTTGAGTGAAGTAGTCGTAACTGGTTACGGTACTCAAGAAAGAAGAGAAATCACCGGTTCGGTAACCTCCATCAACAGTGCGGATATCGAAAACTTGGTAACTCCTTCTTTCGAGTCTCAATTGGCTGGTCGTGCTCCTGGTGTACAGGTAACTACTCCCAGCGGTATTCTTGGTGCTAGACCGATCATCCGTATTAGAGGTGTTAACTCTATCTCTTCCAGCGCAAGCCCATTGATCATCATCGACGGCGTGCCCGTGGTAGATGACGACAGATCTTCTGTCAATGCATCTAACCCATTGGCTAACATCAACCCTGCAGACATCCAGTCTTACGAAGTATTGAAAGATGGATCTGCTACAGCGATCTACGGTTCAAGAGCTGCAAATGGTGTGATCTTGATCACTACCAAAAGAGGTTCTACCGGCAAAGCAAAAGTAAACTACAGCGTGGCTATGGGTATCAACGAAGAAGTGGACCGCTTTGAGTTGCTTACTGGTGACGAGTTTGTTACAATCGCAAACGAAAAAAGAACCAATGCTGGTCAATCTCCTCTGGCAAATCCAGGTGAAAATACCGACTGGCAGGACATTGTGTTCAGACAAGGATTTACTCAGCAGCACAACCTATCTGTTGCAGGTGGATCTGAGACTACCAAATATTTCTTCTCCATGGGCTTTACCGATCAGGAAGCTGCAATCGTAGCCAATGACCTGAAAAGATACTCTTTCAGAGCAAACTTGGATCACAGCATTTCTAAAAAAGTAAGAATCGGAAATTCACTTTCTTATTCCCTGACTGAAATCAATGGTCTGAACAACGGTGCAAACTCTCTTTCCGGTGCGATCTACAATGCCACTCGTGCATTGCCAAACGTATTCGTTTACGATGAGGCTAATACTGCATTTGATGGCTACAATGTAAGACCTGACGGTTCTACTACCGGATGGGGCAACAACTTAGCCGGTCCGGACAACAACATCCCTAACATCGGCTTTGTATTGCAAAATAACATCTCCAGAAGCCGCGCGCACAGATTGTTGGGTTCTGCCTATGGTGAAGTGGATATCACGAATGGTTTGACTGCAAGAACTCAAATCGGTGTTGACTTGACTTTGGCTGATGACTTCCAGTCTTGGGATCCAAGACACGGTGATGGTCGTGGATCAAACGGTTCTATAACCATGGCGTACAACCCTGCTTTCCGTTGGAACTGGCAGAATACCTTGAATTACCAGACTGTAATCGGTGAAAACCATAACATCAACGTGACCGCTGGTATGGAATACCAATTCACAAACTATTACAACTTCTCCGCTTCCGGAACTGATATCTCTGATAACTTCTACAGACAGAGAAACCTCATCACCGGTTCTTACAACAACCAGTTCTCTGGTGGTGGCTACACGGAGCAAGGATTTGATTCTTACTTCGGTAGATTCAACTACAGCTTCAAAGGCAAATACTTAGCTTCATTCACGGTAAGAAATGACGGTTTGTCTGACCTTATAGGTGACAACAAGCGTGGTACCTTCTTCGGTGGATCCGTAGGATGGAGAGTTTCTGACGAAGCTTTCTTCAATTCTGAACTGATTTCTGATTTGAAATTCAGAGCTTCTTATGCAGAAGTAGGTAACTCAGGTATCGGTTCATTCGCTGCTTTCGGTGGTTTCTCCCCAGTATTGGGCGGTGCCGGTGCTGGTATCGGTTATGCAAGAGTAAACAATGCAGGTCTTCAGTGGGAAACTTCCAAGAAGCTTAACGTTGGTTTCGATGCAACTATCGGACGAGTGACAATTTCTGCTGATTATTTCAACAATGACGTGGATGGTTTGATCCTTGGTGCTCCTACTGCCCCTTCTTTGGGTGTTCCGACAAACAGCATCAACCAAAACGTAGGTACTATGGTGAACTCAGGTTTGGAATTGAGAGCTTTTGCCAATGTGATCAACAGAGGTAAATTCTCTTGGAGCACAGACTTCAACATTACCTTCATCGAAAACGAAGTAACTCAACTGGTTCAGCCTTTGACAGGTACTTATAACAGAACAGAAGTAGGTGGACCGATCGCTCAGCTTTACGGATTTAAGTGGGCTGGTGTGAACCCTGCTAACGGTAACGCCATGTACTACAGCGGTGAAAACGTCGTACAGTTGGTAGGTGCATCTACTTGGAGAGCATTCGTAGCTGAAGATCCTGCCAATACTACTACTGCAGGTACTGCTCCAACTCAATTCTTCCTTGGTAATACACTTCCTAAGTGGCAAGGCGGATGGAGCAATACATTCAAGTATGGCAATTTTGATGCTGAGATCTTCACCAGATTCTCCGGTGGAAACTACATCATGAATGAATCTGTA
Organism: Algoriphagus sp. A40; assembly: GCF_002002735.1. Lineage (GTDB taxonomy): Bacteria > Bacteroidota > Bacteroidia > Cytophagales > Cyclobacteriaceae > Algoriphagus. The sequence continues at coordinate 2,761 of NZ_MUNY01000027.1, forward strand.
AGAGGTTTGTTGGGTCTTGGTTTCTCTAACAACCACGCTTCTATCCTAAACAGATGGACTGAAAGCGGTCAAGTAACAGACATGCCAAAATTGTATTCTGGCCGTGATGCCAACACTTGGCAAGGATCTGCCTCCAACAGCCGATTTGTTGAAAAGGGTGACTTCGTAAGAATCCAAAACATCGTGATAGGTTATACCGTACCAGCGGCAGCTTTGACTTCAGCATTCAACGGAGCTATCTCTAATGCTAGATTCTTTGCTCAGGTTCAAAACCCATTCACTTTCACCGATTACACCGGTTTGGATCCAGAATCTAACCAGTATAGCGGTCAGTTGAGCTTCGGTGTTGACTGGAACGTAGCTCCGGTGATCCGTACCTATACTTTGGGTCTAAACGTTGGGTTCTAATTTCAATTTCCTAAACGAAGAACGATAATGACAAAGTTTTCTATAAATAATTTCAAACTCGTCCTTGCCGGTGTGGCATTGATGGGTGTAGCTAGCTCCTGTGATGTTACAGAGCTGACGCCAGCTAACTTGATCCCTGATCAGGAAGCATTTGCAGATGCAAAGCGTGTGAATTCAGCCGTGTTGGGTGTTTACGAATCAGCTCAACGTGGATTCTACAACGGTGCTGCCGATAGAGGTTATCCTTTTGGTGCTGCCAACGTGGAGCAGGGTGACATGAGAGGCGAGGACATGTACAATGACCAGGCTTTCTACGAAATCACCTATACGCATGGATACAACCCCCAGTCTGCTAACAACAACGGGATGTGGATAGGTACTTACCGTATGATCAACAGAGCAAATATTGTGTTGGAAAACCTGGATGCTGCTCTTGCTTCAGGTGTTTTGACACAAGCTCTGAGAGACCAATACCGTGGTGAAATGTTGTTCCTGAGAGCTTTGGGTCATCATGAACTGTTGATCCACTTTGCTAGACCTTTCTCTGATGATCCAAGTGCACCTGGAGTTCCTTACAGAACTTTCGCCATCAATGACGTAAGCAAAGTGCCGGCCGGTGAAGCAGTTTCCCGTGGTACTGTAGCAGAAGGTTACACTCAGCTTTTGGCTGATTTGAACGAGGCTGAGACCTTGTTGCCAACCGGTGCAGCTTCAAGAGCTAGCAAAGGAGCAGCAATCGCTTTGAAGTCAAGAATCAAGCTTCACCAAGAAGACTGGGCAGGCGTAGTAGCTGAGCATGAGAAAATCAAAGGCTCTTATACTGTGACTGCTGATCCGATCACTCCTTTCAGAGGCGGAACCAGCACAGACAATATCTTCTCTTTCCTTAACTCTGAAGGTTCCAACCCAGGTGTAAACGGTGCTTTGGCTCCGATGTACGGCAATCCAGGAGTCGGTGGCCGTGGTCTGGTGAAGATCTCCCCATTGATCTGGAGATCCAATTTCTGGCATGCAGAAGACACCAGAAGGGTAGGTCTTACCTCAAGGAATGCTACAGGAATCTTTACTGCCAAATACATCCAGTATGTAACCCGTACAGATCCTAACCCTATTTTGAGATTCTCTGAAGTGGTATTGAATGCTGCTGAAGCCAATGCTCAATTGGGTAATCTTGATGCAGCAGTTGCTTTGGTAAACTCTGTAAGAGACCGTGCACTTCCTGATACTGTTCCTTCTTTCACTGCTGCCGATTTGGGCGGTAAGGCTGGAGTTTTGACTGCTATCTACAACGAGCGCAGAATCGAATTCCTAGCTGAGGGAAGAAGATGGGCTGATATCCACAGACTTGCCGGTGCTGGTGTATTGCCAGGAACTCCTGCAAAGGCTACTTCCAGATCCATCACCAACATCGATTTCTATACAACCAGCCGTGTTATCCCTACGGATTATGCGTTGGCCTATACTAGCCACCTGTTTATCTGGCCTATTCCATTGGATGAAATCCTGGCTAACGCTACGGCTCCTATTGATCAGAATCCTGGTTATTAATTCCGATTTCAATTAAGTAATAAAGTCCGGCTCGTAAGAGTCGGACTTTTTTTGTTTGGATATAATGCCAAGACTTTTAATCAAAAGCTTGAATTGCTAGTTTAAGGTCAAACTCTTATCATTTAATGACAAAAAAAGCCCTGATCATTGGTTCCGGCATTGCCGGCATCGCAGCTTCCATTCGGCTTGCAGCGAAAGGTTTTCAAGTAGAGATCTTTGAAGCTAATTCCTATCCGGGTGGAAAGCTTTCGGAAATTGAAATCAATGGGTACAGATTTGATGCCGGGCCTTCGCTTTTTACCTTACCGGATCAGGTTGAGGAGCTTTTTCTTTTGGCTGGCAGAAATCCAAAGGAACATTTCGAATACCTGAAATTGGATGTGGCCTGTCATTATTTTTGGGAAGATAGTCTCCAGATTAAAGCTTGGGCAGATGTCGATAGATTTGCCGAGGAGGTGGAAACGAAACTTGGTGAACCTGCCGCCCATATTCGGCAAGCGCTGAGACGATCGGCATTTATATACGATCACCTTGCGCCGCTTTTTATGCATCGATCTCTCCACAGGTTTGGCACTTGGACCAATTCCCAGGCCATGAAGTCCTATCTGAAAATGGGTAAGCTTGGAATCTTTTCCACCATGAATCGAGCGAATGAGCGGCAGTTTTCCCATCCGAAACTGGTGCAGCTGTTCAACCGCTATGCGACTTACAATGGCTCAAATCCCTATGAGACCCCTGCGACCCTCAATATTATCCCCCATCTGGAATTCAATGTCGGGGCATTTTTTCCCAAGAAAGGAATGCATGACATCACCCTGAGTTTGTATGAGCTGGCGAAATCATTGGGAGTCGTTTATTACTTCAATTCCCCTGTGGAGGAGATTTTGGTGGAAAATGGATCAGCCATTGGTCTAAAGACACGAGGTCGGGAATATCGGGCAGATGTGATCGTGAACAACATGGATATGGTCAATGCCTACAAGACCGTATTGAGAAAGCAAAAACAACCCAAACTGCTTTTGGCTCAGCCCAAATCGAGTTCTGCACTGATTTTTTATTGGGGGGTTAAAAAAATTTTTCCAGAACTTGATCTTCACAATATTCTATTCTCGGATGATTACAGGACCGAATTTGAACATATTTTCAAAAAAGGGACCATATACCAAGACCCAACTGTCTACATCAATATCACCTCAACCTATAAACCGGACGATGCCCCTGAGGGCTGCATGAATTGGTTCACCATGATCAATGTCCCAAACAATCAAGGCCAAAATTGGGACGAACTTATTACTGGTGCAAGGCGGAATATCATTTCCAAGATCAACCGAATCCTAAAAACCGATCTGGAGGCTTTGATTGAAGTGGAGCAAATCCTGGATCCCCGAAGCATCGAATCCAAAACATCGTCTGCTCAAGGCGCACTTTACGGCAACAGCTCCAACAATAAATTTGCAGCCTTTTTGCGTCACGCCAATTTTTCGTCCGACATCAAAAACCTATACTTCTGTGGAGGATCGGTGCATCCGGGAGGGGGGATTCCGCTTTCCCTGCTTTCTGCGAAGATTATGACAGAGATAGTGATCAGTGGTCGGTGATCAGTTTTCAGATTGTAAAGTGGTGATATTGTAAAAGGTAAGTGGTGAAGAGTGAGTTGTGAGAATGTCACACTGAGTCTTAAATATTCCGGGAACATACAAAAAGGAAATGACGGGGTTAACTTAGCCTTATCCTAAACAGTTTGGCCGCCTTCGTGATAGTGCACCTGCCTGTCGCTGAGTATGGTTCCCTTGAACTGAGTACAAAAGAATGGTACAGTGATTCACTTGTCCGATTGGTAGCCTGGCACTACAGGTGTTCAACGGGTTTGGGATTTAAAACTAATCCGGATGGAAAAGATCAATCTTCATTCAGCAG
>NZ_MUNY01000026.1 GCF_002002735.1 Algoriphagus sp. A40
TACAAAGAGCTTTCAGAAATTATTATAATAAGCCTCATGGGAACAAAAACCCTCTATTCATATATTCAGTAAGCTTTTACTTCAATTTTCAACTAATTCATTTATTAGCGGGCTTCACGAAATCCAAAGCAATGCATTATTCCTAATAATTTCTTTTGGGGAGAACAAATCCAATGACCTCACCTTTCAGCTGCGTTCTACTCTATCAGTTTAAATTAGTAATATGTTTGAAATTGGGAACGTTAGTTTAATTCATTAGTCACTAGACTAATGAAAGTATTTAAAGTGCTTTTAAAATACATTTTTCATTGGCATAGTACTTGTCAATTTTTTTGTAGAACCCCAACGAACAATCAATCATGAAAAACATTACTTGCGGAAAAAGCTGGGCATGGTATTTCCCCAGCTTGAAAAAGAACTACCTAATTCTTACACTTTTCACCCTATTTTGTTCCTTCCAACTTGGATACGCTACAGATTATTATTTTTCCTCCAGTTCTGGAAATGACAGCAGAAGTTCAACTGAAGCTCAAAATTCCGCCACACCTTGGAAATCTATCGACAAACTCAATTCCATTTCAAGTATCCTTAAAGGAGGCGATCGAATTTTTTTCAAAGCAGGAGAAGTATTTTATGGAACTATAAGGATCACAAAGTCAGGTTCCGCAGGAGCACCTATCCTTTTTACATCGTATAGTACAGGATCCAGGCCAGTTATCACTTCTTTAGTAAGAGTTTCCAACTTCGTTTCGATAGGTGGTGGATTGTACCAGGCAGATTTGAGCTCCTTTAATATAAGTAAGGTGCAAGTCCTCCTGATCAATGACCAGGTTAAAGAAATTGGAAGGTTCCCAAATAGTGGTTCGGCTGATGGTGGTTATTTGCGGATAGCCAACGTCAATTCAAATACGAGTATTGCTACCCAAACAGGCAATCCTTATAGTGGTTCTGGTGGGGAAGTGGTAATTCGGAAAAATAACTGGATCATTGACAGACACCCAATTGATTACATTGGGGGTACTACTATTAATTTCAGACTAAACGAAAGTCATTATGTTCCCCAAAGGAATTATGGATATTTTATCCAAAACCATCCATCGATTTTGGATCAATCTGGAGAATGGAGTTATGATCCTAGTTCAAAAAGATTGACAGTCAATCTGAACGGGTTCAATACTAGTACCGTGAATGTATCGGTTGCCACTTTGGATAATTTGGTAATAAATAACGCTTCCACTAACAATTTGACTTTTTCAAATCTTCACTTCAAAGGATCTAATAGTCACTTGTTGAATATCTCCCGAAGTGAGAATGTGAAAATTGAAAACAATGTTCTGGATTTTGCCGGTGAAAATGCAATCTCCACATATGACATTCGAGGCTTGGTAATCGAAAACAATCAAATAAACTACTCCTTAAATTCCGCGATTTTTATGGCATATGGCACTCCTGCAGCTATTGTCCGTGGAAATACGATTACAAACACGATGCCTTTTCAAGGTATGGCAAAAAGCAGTGATTTGGCAGGTGTTGGGATTTATCTGGCCAGCAATGGGGAAAGAAGTCTGATAGAAAAAAACAGTCTGACTAATGTGGGCTTTAACGCTATCCATTTTGGGGGGAGCTATACTAAAGTTGTAAACAACTTTATCGATAATTTCTGCCTGTTTAAGCAAGATGGTGGTGGGATTTATACCAACTCTGATGGGCTAAGCACCACTAATAATATCGGTCGTGAAATTACCGGAAATATCGTTCTCAATGGAAAAGGCACAAAATTCGGAACCTTAGAGGATGTAGATATGGCAGAAGGCATTTATATCGATGACAATAGCGCCGGAGTAAAAGTTAACAAAAACACGGTTGCCTTCATGAGCGGCAAAAGTATCTACCTTCACAATGCCAACAATATTGAAATAACCGAAAACCTCTTTTATAAATCCAGAAGCCAAGTGCAATTCACTCATAGTACTATGGGTGGTCCTATCAGAAATGTAACTGTATCTCAAAATCAGTTTTCATCTATTGACCCAACCGACCATGTCTATTCTGTTTATTCGATCTTAAATGATATCGGTTCGGTCGGGACCTTTTCCTCCAACTATTTTCTCGATCCTTTCAATAACGACTTTTTCATCCGAACCAGAGGGTCTAGTGATGCACAGCCAGGCATAGATCGAAATCTCAGCAATTGGTCTTCCAGTTTTGGATTTGATGGGAATGCTGTAAAGCCTAATCTCAAACTACCCACTTTCAAAGTTCTCTCCTCAGCATTAATCAAAGAAAGTAACTTCAGTACTAACACCTCTCTTATTGCTGGTGTTTACGGTGCTACCTCTCAATTGATTTCAAGTGGAATTTCTGGAGGTACTTTGAGAATAAATCCAAATAGTTCTGGTAATGCAACAGCATATATTCAGATTGGTAGTATTCAGCCTGGAGAAAAAATTCTTGTGGAATTTGAAATGCGAGGCACCCCGGCAAACATTCCAGTGGAACTGTTCCTCGAAGGAACGTTTAATATGGATAAAGGTGCAGGGAATGGCAAAGTGTCAACCACATCCAGTGCTGTTTCACATCAGGTGCTATTGAGTTCCCTTATCTCAAAAAGTAACGAAAGTATTGTTATTCGGATCCCTCCAAGTGCGTCAGAAATTCTTTTGGATAACATTAAAATAAGCAAAGCTACTACTCAGGACATCGACAAAGATTCCTACATCTTTTTTGCTTATAATCCAACAGGCTCACCTGTTCAAAGGGGACTGAATGGAACTTACATTAATTCAAAGAATCAAACCTTCAGTGGATCGGTTTCAATCCCGAGTTACGGTTCAGTTCTTTTGGCGAAAGTATCCAATGAAACAACTCTTGGTACAAACCAGTCACCAACAATTACTCTCACCAAACCTACCAATAACCAGGTATTTATTAAAGGAGTGAATCCAGTAGAATTGGTGGCAAATGCACAAGATCCGGAAGGAAAGATTAAGCAAGTAGAATTTTACAACTCGGGTAATCTTCTCACAACCGTTACTGCCCCACCCTACACTTTCAATTGGAGTACAATTCAAACAGGCGAATATCAGGTTTATGCAAAAGTGATAGATGAAGTCAACCTCAGTGCTTCCTCAAGTACAGTCAGATTTAGCGTAAGAGACGAAGCTGCAGACAGTCCCAACTATACAGCTCAAATGATTTCGCCTATAAATAATTCAACATTTGAACAAGGAAGTCAGGAAGTGATTCTGAGAACTAATGCCTCTACCTCAGGATTGACGATTTCGAAAATTGAATTTTTCAATTGGGGATTTCCTCTCGTTACGGTTTCAACAGGAAACTTCGAATTTAATTGGGCTAGAATTGAACCAGACACATATAACATTCACGCTAAAGTCACTGACAACAGAGGTGTAGTCTTTACCACTAGCCCAATTAAGTTTACAGTAAAATCCCCAAACCCAAACTTGAGCGTAAATCTCAGCCAACCTTATAATAATCAAACCTTTACCTTGGGTCAGCAATTGGTGAAGCTAAAGGCAGATGTCTCAGGTTCAGCTTCTATTCAAAGTATTCAATTTTTCAATTGGGGTTTACCATTGGTGGCAGATACGTCATTCCCATATGAGTTTGACTGGACCAGAATAGAAGTTGGTGATTTTCAGATTCATGCAATTGTTACGGACACAAATGGCAGAACATCGACTTCCAATACCGTAAAATTCCGAGTCAACTCCCCAGGAGCAAGAACCACGGAATCTGAAACTAGCAAAACCTCAAATTCACTTGTCAAAGTTGAAATGACCCAGCCTTATGATACCCAAACTTTTGAATTTGGAAAAGACCCTGTTATACTAGATGCAAGTGTTTCAGAAAAAGTAAGTAAAGTCGAATTCTTCAACTGGTACTCGCCTTTGATCTCACTTTCTGAAGGGCAGAATCAATTTATGTGGGCTGACATCAAGGTTGGGGATTATTTGGTCTTTGCCAAAATCACAGATTCCAAGGGTCAAACTACCATGTCAGATCCGATTCGATTTAAGGTAATAGCACCAAAACCAATAGCAGCAGACAATTCAAATTTTAATAATGAAATTGAGTTGGCTAAAGAGGATCGAATAGGATCAGGTTATGGTATTGTAATGGGGCCTAACCCAACCACATCCCATTTGAATATTTTCTTTGATGATTATCCAGCCGATTATGAAGGAATAGTTTCAGTATTTGACCTGCGGGGAATTGAAATGTTCAATTCAGAATTTAACACTAGTCAGGGTACATTGACCTTGGACCTTGCATTTCTTAAGTCGGGAATTTATGTGGTCAGGCTAAATTTTGGTAATAAAGGATTCCAATCTCATAAACTGATTAAACTATAATGTGAATTTCCAAGTATCAGTTTAAACAATGCAGGATCGGAAATTCCGATCCTGCTTTTTTTTGAGAAGATTTTATTTTTTTAGAACCAGCAATTAATTTCTTTGTGTTTTCTTTTACTTTTTATTGGAAGGAAATAACAAAATGTTTGGATGGTTAATTACAAAATTTTTACAACTTCATAAATTACATTTAATCAACACTGGATTGCTAGCAATCATTAATTGCATTAGGTTTCTTGATAGTGCAATCAACATTTTAATTTATTGAATTCATTTGAACAGGAGTTTTTCAAATTGTTCCTATTTTACATTTCCAGTCGATCAAAATATCTTTTTGTTCTTCTTCATTGAAAATATACCCGCTTCGGTAACTTGAGCTAATCTTGGTTGGGGATTTTTTCGAACAATGTCGTAGTATCGGTGTCAAAAATCAATTATAGATCTAAAATACACTACTGGCAATTACCAGAATATCCTGATTTTATAATTGAATTAACGATGGTTTAATTCATCAAGGCTTTTAGCTATTTTGCAATAAAAGACTCCTTTGGAGACACTTAGTTTTTAGGAAGATGATTCATTATCACGAAACGTCTTAAGGTTATAATTGACAACAGGAAATCCCGCCTCATTTTCCAAAATCATTTCATAATCAAATTCGGGAATTTAATCATATTAATCGAAAATAAGGCAAAATGCCACATTATGCACAATTCATCTACAATTCCACCCTATATCCTCAAATATCCCTGAGCATTAATTCTTTATGCGAAAAAAATAATGCTTTTTTTCACATACAATTCTGGTCAACATTGGGCATTTCATTCAAATGGCTTTCCATCCCAGGAAGCCTTATAGTTGAGCTAATGGAAGGCATTCAAGTAAAGGTCCATTCAAATCCTGCACTCCCTCCTATCCATATGTACATTCAAGTTGTAGCCAGTTTATTCTACTTCTATACCTTACTTATTTTTCCGAGAGAAGAATGGTTTTTTAGGACTTTAAATCTTGATAGAAAATCCTCCGTTCATTCATTTACAATAAACTCCAATTCAATTATACATTCTAGGAATTCTAATTTTGAAAAATTCCAAATATTAATATATAATATGCATTTCACACATTTGAAAATCATTTTCATTAAGTGAAGCGA
>NZ_MUNY01000025.1 GCF_002002735.1 Algoriphagus sp. A40
TGCACCAGCTGAACCGCAGAACAGAGCTGAGAGTGGGCAAGTCCTCCTTCGGCTACACCGGCAGACAGAAGAAAGTGGATACGATGTAACAAGAAGTGATTGATAAGTTTAACCTAAAGGCCTCCAGAGAACTGGAGGCTTTTTCGTTTTTAGGGCGGATGATCCGGGTGAGGAGTCAGAGGAAACCCTGCAACCACCAAGCATCCTGTGAGAGACAGGGAAACGGACAAACCAGATTAAGTTGCCTTCCCCAATAGAAGGGACATTTTGAATGGAAAGTGTGAAAAGTAAATTCTCCCTAGTTGGCAAATAAGAAGATGGACTGGCTTTGATTAATGGGCAAAATCAAAGAGTGAATTAACCTGAACTTAAATCTCAAAAGAATTCATTTTTTGTATTCGAAGTCTTGGTTTTCCCGAGGAAAGCATATCGACAGTTACCAATTGCATTAAACCAAGAAGGAAGAAATTTCTCCACGAACGGGGAGTGGGTCTGGGAAATTCCTGTAGGATTCAAAAAGGTGAATAATGCCTTTCGAAGCTTCTGAGCAATACGTTTGGATAAACGAATGTCTTTTAGGAATAGACTTTTTTTGGTCTCCAATGTTTTAAAAAAACCAAGGTGAAATTTTTTCAATGCCTCCTATAGAGGAAATTTTTTGGACTTGCTCCAAAGAAAAATGGATCAATTGAGATTAGCGGCAATGATTCATAAAATTCAAAAAGGGAACAGGACATCGCTAATAAGCCTCATAATATGGCATCAAAAAATGATTTTGTAATAAAAAAAATGTATTACAAATTAAAAAATTTAGCTAATGTCTTGGATATGAAAAACATAAAAGTGTATTTTTAGAACAAAAATTGACCTATGAGAGGTTTTTTTGGATTGAATTATTGTTTTAGAGCACTATATTGATTTTGCTGTAATCAGCATATAAATATGCTAAATCAGAATATGCGAAATTAAAAATTGAGTTGAATGAAAAGAATTGTTTTTTATTTTGAAAAACATGCCTTTTGAAAAATATATACGAACTCGAGAATTTTAAAATAATACGATATGGACAGGCTATCCAATTGTGATTTTACCCGGAATCTTGAAAGAGATTCCTTTATAATTTGGGGAAAAAGTCGAAATCAGTTAGGGAAAAATCTTTTTAAGTGGCTGGTAATTCTAGCCTGGGTGTCTCTTTCCAATATTGTTTTCGCTCAAACAAGACCAAAGGCTATTACCCAAGAGGTGGATATTATTCCTTTTGTGGACTACCAGAATTTGGGCAATTCTGGGATAGGAGCCAGAACTTTGGCCTCGCCTATGAATGCCCGGGTCTTGGAAGATTTTCCGAATTTTTGTGAAGGAATTTATAATCTTAATTTCCAGAATGGGATAAAAATTGCAGGACCTGGTAATCCGGGTGACAGTAACACTACTAATAGATTTCAGGTTGGAGATATCTACACGTTTCAAAATGTGGTCACTCTTCCCGGTAATATAGTTGTCCACGCGCGAGTTACAATTGAAACTGAGACCCTTGGTCAAATCAGTTTGTTTGATAATACTGCAGAAGGCTATCCATCCGCCCTCCAACCTTCCTTTCTTTCAAATTCAAATACCAGTACTGGCCAAGGTTTTGGAGTTTTTAATTTTGAGTTTGGTACCGGTACCTATAATACCACCACGGGAGCTATTACAGGTTTTACACCCATTCAAATTCCTGCGTTTAATGCCTATTTAGTTGATGTGGATGGAGAAACTGCGCTTAATGAATTTCAGGCAGTAACCGGAGGAGGCCAAGCTACTTTTGGTCAGGGTGCCGCTGCTAACATTCAAACGGTGACGGATCCAGCTCCATTTTTGAACCGGTACCAGGATAGAACACAAAGTTCTGCCAATGGTATTCCCATTAATATTTTTGACCGAATGGTCAGGATTGAGTTCACAAATGTGTCTACATTTAAGTGGAAATTTGGGGTTAATTATCGTTCGAGTGGTGGGAGCACCCGCCTTTTTTCATTCTATGTTTTATGTATTCCTGAATTTGTTCCGGCTGCAGGAGACTATAGTGATGCTCCGGCCACCTACGGCTCCCCAAATCATTTAATTTCAGGAACCACAAATATTACTTCGACCCCAAGGTTTGGTCCTATTGTAGATCGTGAACCAATAGCCGTGCCCAATGTGGATGCCAGCGGAGATGATTTGACCTCGGTCGATCTCCAGAATCCAACGACAATAGACGATGAAGATGGATTGTTTAATGGGGATGGAACTGTGCTGAGTGGTGACTTCAATGCAGGTGGTACCAAGGCTCTTCAGATTAATACTAGAGGAACTGGGGTAGTGAGTGGCTGGATAGACTGGAACAGAGATGGGGATTTTCTCGATGCGGGCGAACAGTTTATTGTAAATCAAAGTGTATCTGGAACAAGTACCAATAACCAAGTTACTGTCCCTGTGCCCTGTGATGCGAGTACCGGTGTTTCTTACCTACGGATAAGGATCAGTACGGTCACTAATTTGACCCCGCTCGGCACTGCTGACAATGGTGAAGTTGAAGATTACAAAATCACAATAGCTGATCCAAATAATTTATCCCCTGTCGTAATTGGTACCCAGCCAGTAGGAGCTACCTATTGCCAGAATACTCCTGCGGCTAATGTAGCCAACCTGAGTGTAGCAGCTACCGGATCGGGTACGCTAACCTATCAGTGGTTCACCAATGGAACAAGCAATAGCAATACTGGAGGAACTGCGATTCCAAATGCAACCTCAAGCAGCTACAAACCTGCGACTGCTACGGTAGGCACAACGTATTATTATGTCATTGTCACAGGCAACTGTAAGCCTGCGACCTCTAATCCAGTAGCGGTCGTGGTGCAGGCCTTACCTGCTGTACCAGTGATTACACCGATACCTCCTACTTGTACAGTAGCTACAGGCGGCTTCTCATTCAACAGAGTAGCTGGAGTGGAGTATTCTTTGGCAGCTGATTTTTCTTCAATCATCCCAGGGCCTGGAAATTCGGTTACTGGCCTTCCAGCAGGAAGCAGCGGAATCTTGTATGCAAGAACTGTAGGAACAACTTGCGTTGCTTCATCTCCTTATACTATCGGTGCTCAGCCGGTGACACCAGTGCCACCGGTAGTTACACCGATAGACCCTACTTGCTCAGTACCTACAGGCGGGTTCTCGTTTGACCGGGTAGCTGGAGTAGAATATTCTTTGGCAGCTAATTTCTCTTCTATCATCCCAGGACCGGGTAATTCAGTTACAGGCCTTCCAGCCGGTAGCAGCGGAACTTTGTATGCCAGAACGATCGGCACGATTTGCGTTGTTTCTACACCTTATACCATTGCTGCACAGCCGACTTGTTCCTTAACTATTGACAAGTCCTTGACTAATAATGATGATGCTGTAGTAGATATGGCTGGCGAGACGATCGAATACACGATTGTGATCTCCAATACGGGAACTTTTGCACTTACTGGAGTAGCAATGACTGATCCGTTTGCAGGTGGAGCCACTTATGTGAGTGGTGATACAGGTAGCGATAATATTTTAGGTGTTGGCGAGGTCTGGACTTACAGTGCAGACTATGTGGTGACGCAGGCAGATCTGAATGCTGGAACTGACTTGGTGAACGTGGCTACTGTGGTAACAAATCAGACCACACCAAAATCCGACGATGCAACAAGCACGATCAGTAAGCAGCCAAACTTGACCATTACTAAATCTCTGGTCAATGTGGAGGACTTGACTGTAGATCTTGCTGGAGAGACCATTGAGTATATCATTGTAGTCACTAACGCTGGGAATGTTGATTTGACCAACGTTTTACTTACCGATCCATTTGCTGGAGGAGCTACTTTTGTAAGTGGTGACACAGGCAGCGATCTTGTTTTAGGAGTAGGTGAGATCTGGACATACAGTGCAGACTATGTGGTGACACAGGCTGACCTTAATGCAGGACTTGACCTGGTCAACGTAGCTACAGTGGATTCCGATCAGACTGATCCAAAATCTGACCAGTCGACTAGTAACATAACTCAAGGCCCTAATCTATTGATAGAAAAAACTTTGACCAATGCTGAAGACGGAGTGGTCGATACCGCCGGAGAGACGATTGAATATACCATCGCATTTATTAACTCTGGAAATATAGCCTTGACAGGAGTAGTAGTGACCGATCCATTTGCTGGAGGGGCTACTTATGTGAGCGGTGATACAGGTAGCGATAATGTTTTAGGCGTGGGTGAGATCTGGACGTATAGCGCAGACTATGTGGTGACCCAGGCTGACCTGAATTCAGGACTTGACTTGGTCAACGTGGCCACTGTGGTAACCAATCAGACCACACCAAAATCCAGCAGTGTGAGCAGTGATGTTGCACAGAATGCAACTTTGATTATTGAGAAGACCTTGACTAATGCGGAAGACGCTTTAGTTGATCTTGCTGGTGAGACAATCGAGTATACCATTACTGTAGACAATACAGGTAATGTAGATCTGACTAATGTGGTGTTGTCAGATGATTTTGCAGGCGGAGCTACGCTTATAGCAGGAGACGACGGTGACAATATATTGGAGACGAATGAGGTCTGGACCTACAGTGCCGATTATCTTGTGACCCTGGCAGATCTGAATGCAGGCGCTCCTCTTGTGAATACCGCTACAGTAGATACCGATCAGACTCAGCCAATTTCTGATGACGCTACAAGTACTATAGGACAGACCAGAACGCTGTCTTTGGACAAGCAGGTGGTATCGGGTGATCCGTACGCTGCGGTAGGTGACGTGGTGGTTTACAACTACGTGATCACCAACAGCGGCAACGTGACCCTGGCCGGACCATTCA
>NZ_MUNY01000024.1 GCF_002002735.1 Algoriphagus sp. A40
GTATTGTAAACTCTTTTTAATCTGCGTTTTTAGGTAGGTAAAGTACATTTAAATCACTTGAAACAAATATAATTTGTAAATGATTTAAAAATAGCCTTTCAAATTAATGCAAAAACTTCAAAAAACAAATTTAATATTGAATTGAAAGTAGGCCAAGTTGGAGGTTACATTGTTTTATTTTTACCCAACTGGTCAAAATCTCCAGTTGCCCACCCTTCCAGTTTCCTGAACTGGATAACATCTACGTTTCTGGGTAAGGTCTGGCGGTAGTAGGGCAGATTGAAACTTGGTTCAAAATAAAACCAGATAACTTTTCCCTTGTATTTGACCGAAAGGAGATTCTGGATGGTTTTTGGCAATTGGAACATCAACTCTACTTCAAAGCAGCACCAAAGCAGTATCAAAGCGGCATCAAAGCTACACCAAAGCTACATATAGTCTAGGTTTTGATCACCCTCCAGATACATGTCAAGTCCACAGAATCCATAGATTCCACAAATTCTATAAATTCCACAGAATCCACATTCAGTAGAATTTTTGGTTCCTCGGCTCTTCGAGATTTGAAATCTCGAAGCCTTGTTCCAGGATTTGCAATCCGACATCATTCCCTACCAATATCCAAAAGGCTAAAAGCATATATTCTACAAGGCCTGGGTGGTTGAGCCCCGGCAAATCTCATGGACGATGCAAGTGGAGGTCTGAAAGACCGATTTCAAAAGCAACGGATCTGACCGCCACAGTCGGCCCTTCAGGCCTACCAGTCCCATGCACGCGACACGCCGAATACCAGCCCTTGCGGACTTGGTTGGTATAACTCGGCCCCTTAGGCCTGTATTCTTCGATTAAATTCCGCTCTTCGAGATTTGAAATCTCCATTCCAGCTTTAGGATTTGCAATCCGAGATCCTCGATAAACAAGGCTGAAAGCCTGACTTATATTAGCTTAGGGTGCAGCCCTAAGTTAGGGGTGAAGCCCCGAGAATAATGATTGCACAATGCACAGGAGGTCTGAAGGACCGGGTTTTCCGAAGATTAAATTTCCCGGCAATAGGGTTCTGATAAAATTATCATTAGTTAAATTGGAATTGTTATTCTATTGATTTTCAGATTAATATAAAGAGTCATGTCACAATCCTTAGCAAAAGTTTATCTCCATATCATTTTTTCAACAAAAGGAAGAAAGCCCTTGGTAAAAAAGGAATTTAAGTCCGGGATGGAATCATATTTGGTAAAAGTTGGTAGTGATTTGGGGTCATACACAGAAGCTATTTACCTCAATCCAGATCACCTGCATTGGCTATGTACACTGCCAAGGACAATCACTATTGCTGACTTTTTAAATAAAGTGAAATCTAATTCATCCAAAATTGGGAAAATAGAGGTTGATAAGAACTTCAACTGGCAAAATGGATATGGAGCCTTTTCAGTTAGTCAATCCAAACTGGAAGTGGTAAAAAAGTATATTTCTAATCAGGAAGCGCATCACCAGAAAATTTCATTTCAAGATGAATTTCGGAAGTTCTTAGCAGAGTATCAGGTAGAATATGATGAAGAATATGTCTGGGATTAAGTATGATAATTCGGCCCTTCAGGCCTAACGCAAACTGACTTGGTTCCAAAATCTCAGCCCTAGCGGGCCGGCTTGCCATAAATCGGCCCCTTGGGCCTTTTTTTTGGCTTAGGGGAAATAAATGATTCACCGTGATCGAGGGTTGCTCTTTCTTAAAAAGGCTGAAAGCCTGACTTTTACCAGCTCGGGGTACAGCCCCGAGGTAATATCAGTTGAAAATGCACCAGAGGTCTGAAGGACCGTTTTTTTACAATGAAGGCCTGATGGAATCAATAAATCGGCCCTTCAGGCCTACCATACACCCCCCACGATACCGTAATCCCCACCTTAACGGCCTGGGTTAGCATAAGTCGGCCCGCTGGGCCTTTTTTTTGGATTAGGGGAAATAAATGATTCACAGTGATCGAGGGTTGCTCCTTCTTAAAAAGGCTGAAAGCCTGACTTTTACCAGCCCGGGGTACAGCCCCGAGGTAATATCAGTTGAAAATGCACCAGAGGTCTGAAGGACCGTTTTTTTTACAATGAATGCCTGATGGAATCAATAAATCGGCCATTCAGGCCTACCATACACCCCCCACGATACGGTAATCCCCACCCTAACGGGCAGGGTTGCTATAAGTCGGCCCGTTGGGCCTATAGTCTTCCAATAATCTCATTTCTAGATCTTCGAGATTTGAAATCTCGAAGTCCTGCTTTAGGATTTGTAATCCGATTTCCAACTACTTCGCCAAAGGCTGAAAGCCTGACTTATTTCAGCTTAGGGTGCAGCCCTAAGTGGAGATATCAATGAAAACATGCACCAGAGGTCTGAAGGACCGTTTTTTTACAATGAAGGCCTGATGGAATCAATAAATCGGCCCTTCAGGCCTACCATACACCCCCCACGATACCGTAATCCCCACCCTAACGGGCAGGGTTGCTATTAGTCGGCCCGTTGGGCCTATAGTCTTCCAATAATCTCATTTCTAGATCTTCAAGATTTGAAATCTCGAAGTCCTGCTTTAGGATTTGTAATCCGACTTCCAACTACTTCGCCAAAGGCTGAAAGCCTGACTTATATCAGCTTAGGGTGCAGCCCTAAGTCCGGGGTGCAACCCCGTGGAGATATCAATGAAAACATGCATTGGAGGTCTGAAGGACCGGTTTTTCCATCCCAGAAATCATTATCCAAAAAAATACCCCAACCAATCCGGCCGGGGTATCTTTTTCTATTCTAAATCCAGGGTAGATTACCCATTCATGCTGATCAAAAACTCGGCATTGTCGCGGGTTCCTTTCATACGGTTTAGCAAGAATTCCATAGACTCCTGGGAGTTCATATCGCTCATCAGTTTGCGGAGAATCCACACGCGCTGCATTTCTTCTTTGTCCATCAGGAGATCTTCTCTTCTGGTGCCTGATCCAAGTACATCGATGGATGGATAGATCCTTCTGTTCGCAAGTTTTCTGTCCAAAGCCAGTTCCATGTTGCCGGTACCTTTGAATTCTTCAAAGATTACCTCGTCCATCTTGGAGCCTGTCTCTACCAGAGCAGTGGCGATAATGGTCAGTGAGCCTCCGTTTTCTACGTTTCTGGCTGCGCCAAAGAAACGCTTCGGTTTATGAAGTGCATTGGCATCCACACCGCCGGAAAGGATTTTTCCCGAACTTGGAACAACCGTGTTGTGAGCTCTGGCCAGTCGGGTGATAGAGTCCAACAAGATCACCACATCATGTCCTACCTCTACCATACGCTTTGCTTTTTCCAAAACGATATTTGCCACTTTCACGTGTCGTTCGGCCTGCTCATCGAAGGTGGAGGAGATCACTTCCGCTTTTACTGATCTAGCCATGTCCGTTACTTCCTCCGGACGTTCGTCGATCAACAGGATCATCAAGTGAACTTCCGGATGGTTTTTGGTGATTGCATTGGCGATCTGCTGCAGCAATACGGTTTTTCCCGTCTTTGGCTGTGCCACGATCATCCCACGCTGTCCTTTTCCGATCGGAGCAAACAGATCTAGGATACGGGTGGAATAGCCATCCGCTTTGGTGGAGAGATTCAGTCTTTCCTCAGGGAAAAGGGGAGTGAGGTATTCGAAAGGAACACGGTCACGGATTTCGTCTGTGGTCTTTCCGTTGCAGGTTGCAATTTTTAGCAGGGCAAAATACTTTTCACCCTCTTTGGGAGGCCGGATGGAGCCTTTGATATGGTCACCTGTCTTCAGTCCAAAAAGTTTGATCTGGCTTGGAGATACATAGATATCATCCGGAGAGGCCAGGTAGTTGTAATCAAGTGATCTGAGAAAGCCGTAACCTTCCTGCATGATTTCCAATACGCCTTCATTGTCGATCACCCCGTCAAATTCTCTTGGACTGACAAAAGGTTTTCTTCGGTTTGGATTGTGGATGGTCTCCGCCGCCGGAGCCATTACCTCATCCGGAGATTTGAAGTTCTTCCGCTTTGGAAGTTCGATTTCCAATTCAGGTCTAGGTGCAGATGCCTCTATTGGAGCTGCAGGTACACTTGCTTCTGGCGTTTCGGAAGTTACGTTGGAGTTGACATCCACTTCTTCAAACACCCGTCGTCGTGGTCTGAACGATTTTGGTTCTTCTCCGGCTGGAGCTTCAATACGTTCCGGCTGAACTTCTTTTCTTTCCTGAACGGGTCTTGGCTCGCGCTTTTCGAATTTCGGTCTTTCCTCTCTTGGTCTTTCTTCCCGTTTTTGCTTCCATTCCGGTTTAGCAGGCTTTGGCTCGGAAGGAGTTTCGTCAGAGGCTGCTGCAATTACCGGAGTTTCTGATTCTGGAGCGGTTGGAATTTCAGTGACGTTTTGTCTTCTGAACTTCGGCTTGAAATCAGCCGGATCTTCTGCTGTCGGTGAAGTC
>NZ_MUNY01000083.1 GCF_002002735.1 Algoriphagus sp. A40
GCAGTCCGACATAGATGCGGGCTTGGACATTGTGAACGTGGCGAGTGTGAGCAGCGAAGAGGAAGCGACCGACAGTGCGACCGAGACGGTTGACGTGAACGGAGCGGCCTTGGTGGACATCACCAAGGTTGCGGATGTTGCGCAAGTGACCGAAGCGGGCCAGGTGATCACCTATACCTATACCGTAACGAACACAGGCGTTGTGACCCTGACCGGTTTGGCAGTGAACGACGACAAGCTGGGAGCGATCACGCTTGCAGCGACGACACTGGCCCCCGGGGCGAGCACCAGCGGCACGGCGACCTACACGGTGTTGCAGTCCGACATAGATGCGGGCTTGGACATTGTGAACGTGGCGAGTGTGAGCAGCGAAGAGGAAGCGACCGACAGTGCGACCGAGACGGTAGCGGTGAATGGAGCGGCAAGCATCGACTTGCAGAAGGACGGCACGTATGAGGATACCAACAGCGACGGAGCAGCGAGCGCTGGAGACAGGATCACCTATGTGTTCACGGTAGAGAACACCGGCAACGTGACCCTGACCAACATCAGCGTGAGCGATGTGAATCCATTGGTCACAGTGACGGGCGGACCGATAGTAAGCCTTGCCCCAGGCCAGAGCGACAGCAGCATCACGGGCGAATACACGCTGACCCAGGCTGACATCGACGGGGGCAGCTTCACCAACACGGCGACAGCCACAGGTGAAGATCCGAACGAAGATCCGGTGTCAGACGATGACGACGACGAACAGACTTTCGGCCAGCGTCCAAGCCTTGATATCGAGAAAGATGCCGACCAGCCGAGCTACGATGAAGCAGGGGATGTATTGACCTATACCTTGGTGGTGAGCAACAATGGAAACGTGACATTGGAGGACATAGTAGTAACGGATCCACAGGCGGCAATCACTTCAGGCAGCCCGATAGCAAGTTTGGCACCAGGAGCGAGTGCAACAATAACGGCGAGCTATACGGTAAGTCAGGCAGATGTTGACGCGGGAAGTTTCACTAATGTGGCAACCGCTACAACGAGCTATAAAGAACAGCCTTTAACTGCTAGCGACAATGCGACGGTGAATGCGACCCAGAGGCCAAATATCGAATTCCAGAAAGTTGGTGACTATGAAGACACCAATAATGACGGTGTTGTGAATGTGGGAGACAAAATCACTTATGTATTCACAGTGCTGAATACAGGCAACGTGACCCTGACCAATGTGACTGTTACGGATTCCAATCCTGCAGTGAGTGTGACTGGCGGACCGATTACTCTGGTTCCGGGACAGTTGGATAATACCACCTTTACAGGAGAGTATTTGCTGACTCAGTCTGACATTGATGCAGGAAACTTTACCAACGTGGCTACAGCAACCGCTGAAGATCCGGATGGTGAGCCTGTGAGCGACGAGGATGATGATACCCGATCCATTGAGGCAGCCGGAGAAATTGAGATGCAGAAATTGGGAACGTATGTGGACTTCAATAACGATGGGGTGGACAATGCAGGAGATAAGATCACTTATGTATTTACAGTGCTGAATACAGGCAATGTGACCCTGACCAATGTGACGGTTACGGATGCGAATCCTGCCGTGACTGTGACCGGCGGCCCGATTGCAACACTTGCTCCTGGAGAGTTGGATATTACCACATTCAAAGGAGAATATGTACTGACCCAGGCTGACATCGACGCAGGCACTTTTGACAATACGGCCACAGCCACAGGAACTCCACCAACTGGGGAGAACGTTACAGACGTTGATGTGGACAGCCAGTCATTTAGTGGCAATCCAGGGTTGGAGATTTCCAAAGTGGTGACATCTAACGATGACGTTTTTGGAGGCGAGGTAACTTATGAAATTGAGGTAACCAACACAGGAAATGTTACCCTCTATGACATCTATGTAGAGGATGAGCAAGCCGGTCTGATGGAGATCATAGGAGAACTTGCTCCAGGCATGAGTGAATTGTTCACAGCAACAGTGGCGATCACGCAGGAGATGATTGACAGTAAATGTTTCACAAATACGGCTGTTGCAGAAATAAGAGAATACAGTGAGAATGAGCCTGGAAATGGCAATGAAGAAGGTTCTTACTCCGTGCTATTGAGTAGCAGAGATCAGGTTGATGTATGCTTCACGCAAGATCCAGCGATCGAATTGCTGAAAGACGGCGTGTTCAACGACGAGAATCAGGACGGCTTCGGCAACGTGGGTGAAACCATCAGCTACAGCTTCACGGTGACCAACACAGGAAATGTGACCTTGAGCAACATCAGGGTGACTGACCCGATGGTTACTGTGGTAGGCGGACCGATCAGCCTTGCCCCTGGATTGAGCGACAATACGACCTTCACGGCGACCTATGTGATTACCCAGCAGGACATAGACAACGGCTATGTGGTGAACACGGCCCTTGCACAGGGCACAGCACCAAATGAAGAAGTGGTAGAAGACGAATCTTCTGATCCTACCCCTGTTGAAGAGCCAAGCACAGAGTGTGAGACATGTACCGAGACAGAGCTTCCTCAGAATCCTGATATCCAGATCGCGAAAACCGACAACGGAGCTACCGTAGACGGAGCAGGTGATGTGATCACGTACACCCTGACAGTGACTAACACTGGCAATGTGACTTTGACTAATGTGACAGTAAGCGATCCATTGACAGGACTGGATGTGAATCTGGGCACGCTGACTTCGGGAGCTTCGACAGCGGTGAACACTGACTATGTGGTGACCCAGGAGGATGTGGACAAAGGCTTTGTGTTGAACACGGCACTTGCCGAAGGCGACAGCCCAGACGAGGAAGATCCTACGGATGAGACCGAGGAGGAGACTCCGATTGAAAGGAACCCAAGCATCCAGATCGTGAAAACGGACAACGATGCCTTGGTAGATGGTGCGGGAGATGTGATCACATACACGCTGACAGTGACCAACACGGGCAATGTGACTCTGACCAATGTAATGGTTAAGGATCCTTTGACCGGACTGGATCAGAATGTGGGCACGCTGAATCCTGGAGCATCTACAGCGGTGAACACTGACTATGTGGTGACCCAGGCGGATGTGGACAAAGGCTTTGTGTTGAACACGGCACTTGTCGAAGGCGACAGCCCAGACGAGGAAGATCCTACGGATGAGACCGAGGAGGAGACTCCGATTGAAAGGAACCCAAGCATCCAGATCGTGAAAACGGACAACGATGCCTTGGTAGATGGTGCGGGAGATGTGATCACATACACGCTGACAGTGACCAACACGGGCAATGTGACTCTGACCAATGTAATGGTTAAGGATCCTTTGACCGGACTGGATCAGAATGTGGGCACGCTGAATCCTGGAGCATCCACAGCGGTGAACACTGACTATGTGGTGACCCAGGCGGATGTGGACAAAGGCTTTGTTTTGAACACAGCACTTGTCGAAGGCGACAGCCCAGACGAGGAAGATCCTACGGATGAGACCGAGGAGGAGACCCCGATTGAAAGAAACCCAAGCATCCAGATCGTGAAAACGGACAACGGTGCCTTGGTAGATGGTGCAGGAGATGTGATCACGTACACCCTGACAGTGACTAACACTGGCAATGTTGCCTTGACAAATGTAACTGTTAAGGATCCATTGACTGGACTGGATCAAAATGTTGGCACGCTGAATCCTGGTGCATCTACAGCGGTGAACACTGACTATGTGGTGACCCAGGAGGATGTGGACAAAGGCTTTGTGTTGAACACGGCACTTGCCGAAGGCGACAGCCCAGACGAGGAAGATCCTACGGATGAGACCGAGGAGGAGACCCCGATTGAAAGAAACCCAAGCATCCAGGTCGTGAAAACGGACAACGGTGCCTTGGTAGATGGTGCGGGAGATGTGATCACATACACGCTGACAGTGACCAACACGGGCAATGTGACTCTGACCAATGTAATGGTTAAGGATCCTTTGACCGGACTGGATGTGAATCTGGGCACGCTGAATCCTGGAGCATCC
>NZ_MUNY01000023.1 GCF_002002735.1 Algoriphagus sp. A40
GCTTTACATATTATCAAAACGGTTTTCAATTTCTTTTACTCATGCAGGATTGGAATTCTATTAGGGTCTTGAGTCAACTCGCCATCACTTCGGAGTATTTTCTCCAGGTGACCTTGGATAAGTCAGGCAAAGTCCTCTCGTCTGATTCTGGAATTGGCCCAATCCCCTCATTTTTTGACAGCCAAGAAAAGCCATTGATCTTTGGAGATTGCTTCCTTTCCTCCGATTGGTCAAAATATGAAAACCAAAGGATAAAAGCCTGGAAAAATAGCCATCAGTCATTTTTAGTCGATTTACAGAAAATTAATCATCCCGAAGGCACGACAGCTCTCACAAAATGGGAGTTTTTCTTCATTACAGAGGATTTTGGGACTTGTCTCGGACTTGGGCACCCTGTTGAGCCGCTCCGCCCTTACAATTTGGGTTTGGGTGAATTTATCGAGGGAACCACCAACAACAATGAGATTTTGGATATCCTGCTGGAAAATAAAATTCTCGGATTTTGGGAATTTGACCCGGAAAATAAAACAGACTACATCAGCAGCGGCTTGGCCCAAATGTTGGGCTATAGGTTGGATGAATTGAATAACCTGAAAAACATTGCCTGGCAAAAGCACATTCACCAGGAGGATTACCCGAGATTACTCAGAGACCTATCGCATCATTTCAGCAATACCGGCAATTTACCTTTCCGAAAGGAATTCAGGATAATCTCCAAAGGCGACCAAACTACTTGGGTGATTGGATTTGGAAAAACTACAAAGTGGGATAATGAAGGTCGACCCAAAAAAATGCAGGGAATTCTCATTGACATAACTGAAAAAAAGAAACAGGAAATCTGGATGAGAGAGCACCATTATTTTCTCCGGGACCTGGCCTTTCAACAATCCCATTCCCTGCGGGCAAGAGTGGCTAATATCCTCGGAATCCTAGAAATTCTCGAAACCGAGCATCAGACACCAGAATCCAAAAAACTCCTCGAAATCCTCAAAAATGAATCCAAGCTTTTGGATCAATCGCTGAAGAAAAGTATAAAAGAATCTGTGATTCAAAATGAATCTTGGGAGAAGGGAATTAATCCCGAATGATTAAACCTGGATTATGCTTTAGAACTCGTTGCGAGAGCTCAAAATGCAAGAAAATCAGTCACTTTAGAGTTCGAGGCGTAGCACCGCTACGGTGAGATCGAAAAGTGAAGTGAAACGACTGATTTTGAAGCATTTTGAGGTCGCAGTAGATTTTCTAATGCATATTTCAGGTTAAATATTCCTGATTTTCCACCTTGCTTTCAAATAGCCCCAAATCAGGCTGGGGCTTAGGACTTTTTTCCTCTGGAAGCCTCCATCATATCCCACATTTCCTGAGGTATTTGATCTAAATTATTGAATTCTCCTGCTCCTTTGAGCCATTCTCCGCCGTCAATGGTAATTACTTCCCCGTTGACATACGCTGAAAAATCCGAAACCAGATAAGCTGCCAGATTGGCCAATTCCTGGTGCTCTCCGACTCTACCGACCGGGACTTTTTTGGCAGGATCAAATTTCTTAACCAAATCTCCGGGAAGCAATCTGCTCCAGGCTCCTTCAGTTGGAAAAGGTCCGGGAGCGATGGCATTGGATCGAATCCCATACTTTGCCCATTCCACGGCGAGGGAACGGGTCAATGCCAAAACCCCAGCTTTGGCCGCAGCGGAAGGAACAACGTAACCTGAACCAGTCCAGGCGTAGGTAGTTACAATATTCAAAAACGTCCCTCCTTGCTTTTGTGCGATCCAATCCTTGCCTGCTGTGAGGGTGACCTGCGAAGTTCCTTTCAAAACAATATCCAACACGGTATTAAAAGCATTGGTAGAGAGTCTTTCAGTTGGACTGATGAAATTACCCGCAGCATTGTTGAGGACGACATGGATTTGTCCCAATTCAGATTTTGCTTTTTCCCACATCGCCTCGACCTGATCTATGTCGCGGACATCGCAGGCAACTGGAATAACCCGACCACTAGTATTGGCTGTCATCTCCTTTGCTGTCTCTTCTAATACATCCAGCTTTCGGGAAGAAATAACCAGATTGGCTCCAAGCTTTAAAAAATACTCACTCATCGAACGGCCTAACCCGGTGCCTCCTCCGGTCACCAGAATGTTTTTATCTTTGAGCGATCCCTCGCGAAGCATTCCTTCCGTAAATTTCATTGCTTTGAATAGTTTCGTTAATGCCCAAGTTAACAATCAGGCCCGGAAATTGAAAGGAAACCAATAGATGCCTATCCAATGAAAAAATACCTTATTCTTATCTTAGTCTCTTTCCTTTTTTGGTCATGTGCTGAGGATGTCAATAAAGAAATCAATACTGATTTAACTCAAGAAGCTGCTCAGTTTTTCCAGTTTACCGAAGCCATTGGCGAAAGTTCCTATTTGGGAAATATCCCTTTTGTGGATTATTCAAGGATAACTTCAGCTGAATTACCCGGTTGTCCGTCAATTACCATTAGCCCTAATTCACGAATTATTGAACTGATTTATGGTACTTCTTCGGAATGTATCCAACAAAATATAAGTCCGAGAACCGGAAAGATTGTTCTGGATTTTACGCTTTCAAATACCACATTGCCGACATGGTCCTTGACCTATGAAAATTATTCGGTTGATGGAATTCAGATTGAAGGAGTTAGACATTTCACTGGTCTTTCCTTGAACGAAAACCAGGAAACTTTTGAAAATCTTACGGTCGAATTGAATAAAAGTCTAAGCTTTACCATCAACGGAACTTTTTCATATTCTACTTCCAGATCAAGTTTAAAACCATTTGCCCTAAGTACCCGAGGCAAAATGGAAGGAAGAAATCCTGCCGGAAGGAATTTCTCATTGGTTATTACCGAAGCAAAAGAACAACTTTTTCAATGCTACCGAGAGGGCTGGACATTACCCCAATCCGGTAAAGAATCCTGGATAGTGTCCAGAGGAAATTCCTCTGATTTGGAGTATAAAGTCAACTTTCAAGGAACCGAGGATTGCAATTCTATGGTAGTTTCCACCATGCCTGATGGAAGAACTCTTCAGCTAAATCCATGAAAAAAGCCCCGGATTTCTCCAGGGCTTTCCTAAGCAACTTTTACTCAAATTAATATCTGTAATACTCAGGCTTGAATGGTCCTTGAACCTCAACGCCGATGTATTGTGCCTGGTCTTCAGAAAGGGTATCCAATACCACACCCAACTTGGCCGGGT
>NZ_MUNY01000020.1 GCF_002002735.1 Algoriphagus sp. A40
TTAGGAATAATGTGGCGGCGACCTACTCTCCCGGGTGTGACCCCAGTACCATCGGCGCTGCAGGGCTTAACTTCTCTGTTCGGGATGGGAAGAGGTGGGACCCCTGCGCTAGGCCGCCTAAATTGTAAGTATACAGTGGTCAGTAAACAGGTTACTTAATGCTGTATCTAATATCTTGTGTTCTTCAGTCTTCGGTCTTCCGACTTCGGTCTGATTTAACATATTTGGTAGAAACTGTAACAATCGTAGCGTAAGCTTTTGGGCAATTAGTACTGCTCAGCTATGCCATTGCTGACTTTACACCTGCAGCCTATCAACGTCATCGTCTCTGACGGCCCTATTTGGAAGTCTCATCTTGAGGGGAGTTTCGCACTTAGATGCTTTCAGCGCTTATCTCTTCCCGACGTAGCTACCCGGCAGTGCAGTTGGCACCACAACCGGTACACCAGCGGTCAGTCCAACCCGGTCCTCTCGTACTAAGGTCAGGTCCTCGCAAACTTCCCACGCCCGCAACAGATAGGGACCGAACTGTCTCACGACGTTCTGAACCCAGCTCGCGTGCCACTTTAATCGGCGAACAGCCGAACCCTTGGGACCTTCTCCAGCCCCAGGATGTGACGAGCCGACATCGAGGTGCCAAACCTCCCCGTCGATATGAGCTCTTGGGGGAGATCAGCCTGTTATCCCCAGCGTACCTTTTATCCTTTGAGCGACGGCCCTTCCATTCAGAACCGCCGGATCACTATACCCGTGTTTCCACCCTGCTCGGCTTGTCGGCCTTACAGTCAAGCTCCCTTATGCTATTGCACTCCTCGTACGGTTACCAAGCGTACTGAGGGAACCTTTGGAAGCCTCCGTTATCCTTTTGGAGGCGACCACCCCAGTCAAACTACCCACCAAGCAATGTCCCCCATTCCGGGGTTAGATACCAAACAAACAAAGGGTGGTATTTCAACAGTGACTCCGCGAATCCTGGCGAACCCGCTTCATAGTCTCCCACCTATCCTACACATCATTTGTCCAGTACCAATGCTAAGCTGCAGTAAAGGTGCATGGGGTCTTTCCGTCCCGTTGCGGGTACGCGGCATCTTCACCGCGACTACAATTTCACCGAGCTCATGGCTGAGACAGCGCCCAGATCGTTACACCATTCGTGCAGGTCGGAACTTACCCGACAAGGAATTTCGCTACCTTAGGACCGTTATAGTTACGGCCGCCGTTTACTGGGGCTTCGATTCAATGCGTCCCTTGCGGTAACATCCCCTCTTAACCTTCCAGCACCGGGCAGGTGTCAGGCCTTATACTTAGTCTTGAAACTTTGCAAAGCCATGTGTTTTTGTTAAACAGTCGCCTGGGCCTCTTCACTGCGGCTGACATCGCTGCCAGCGCCCCTTCTCCCGAAGTTACAGGGCCATTTTGCCGAGTTCCTTAGCCATGATTCACTCGAGCACCTTAGGATTCTCTCCTCGACCACCTGTGTCGGTTTGCGGTACGGGTACTCATACGCTTAACGCTAGAAGTTTTTCTTGGAAGCCCTTAGGATCACTATCTGATTGTCCGAAAACGCTCAGTACTGTCAGCTTCGGCTAGACCAACGCATTTAACTATCGGTCCAATACCTACTGCCTTTAACCCGGTATTCCGTCACCGGGCGGATCTTTCATCACTCCGTCACTCCATCACCTGTATGAATAGTATGGGAATATTAACCCATTGTCCATCGACTACCCCTCTCGGGTTCGCCTTAGGTCCCGACTAACCCTGATCCGATTAACGTTGATCAGGAAACCTGGGTCTTACGGTGGGCGGGTTTCTCGCCCGCCTTATCGTTACTTATGCCTACATTTGCTTTTCCAAAAACTCCAGCACCCCTTACAGGATACCTTCGCCGTCATTGGAATGCTCCCCTACCACTCGTCCATTGCTGGATCGAATCCTTCGCTTCGGTATTAGGTTTGATGCCCGATTATTATCGACGCCCTGTCGCTCGACCAGTGAGCTGTTACGCACTCTTTAAAGGAATAGCTGCTTCCAAGCTAACCTCCTGGCTGTCTCTGCAACTGGACCACCTTTGTTCAACTTAACCTAAATTTGGGGACCTTAGCGGAAGGTCTGGGTTCTTTCCCTCTCGGACTGGGACCTTAGCACCCCAGCCCTCACTGCCGGTTCTGTATGACGGCATTCGGAGTTCGTCAGGATTTGGTAGGATGTGACTCCCCCTAGTCCTATCGGTAGCTCTACCTCCGTCATACAATTCCCGACGCTGTTCCTAAAAACATTTCGGGGAGTACGAGCTATTTCTCAGTTTGATTAGCCTTTCACCCCTACCCACAGCTCATCCGGAAGCTTTTCAACGCTTATCGGTTCGGTCCTCCAGTTGGTTTTACCCAACCTTCAACCTGGCCATGGGTAGATCACTAAGTTTCGCGTCTACCCCCTCCGACTCTGTCGCCCTTTCAGACTCGCTTTCGCTCCGGGTACGGTACTGAATACCTTACCCTTGCCAGAGAGGAGTAACTCGTAGGCTCATTATGCAAAAGGCACGCCGTCACCACATCGCGTGGCTCCGACCGCTTGTAAGCGCACGGTTTCAGGTTCTATTTCACCCTCCTATTCGGAGTACTTTTCACCTTTCCCTCACGGTACTCGTTCACTATCGGTCTCTCAGGAGTATTTAGCCTTACCGGATGGTGCCGGCAGTTTCAAACGGGATTTCTCCGGTCCCGCCCTACTCAGGATACCCGCCTCAATCTAAATCCTTCCAATACGGGACTCTCACCCCCTACGGTCTGCTTTCCCACGCAGTTCTCGTCAGATTTATCTCAATTATGCAGGTCCTACAACCCCGATCATGCCGTAACATAATCGGTTTGGGCTCCTCCGCGTTCGCTCGCCACTACTTACGGAATCATTGTTATTTTCTCCTCCTATGGGTACTTAGATGTTTCAGTTCCCCACGTTCGCTTCTCTTTCGAGATAACCATTGCTGGTTGGGTTGCCCCATTCGGACATCCACGGATCATTTCGTATTGGCCGATCCCCGTGGCTTTTCGCAGCTTATCACGTCCTTCCTCGCCTCTGAGAGCCTAGGCATCCCCCGTGCGCCCTTAATCACTTACTTCTACTTGCTCATTAT
>NZ_MUNY01000045.1 GCF_002002735.1 Algoriphagus sp. A40
CGGAACCATACTCAGCGACAGGCAGGTGCACTATCACGAAGGCGGCCAAACTGTTTAGGATAAGGCTAAGTTAACCCCGTCATTTCCTTTTTGTATGTTCCCGGAATATTTAAGACTCAGCCTGACAGAGATTCTAGCTTCTAGATACTTAAGATTATTCGTCCTTCAGCGTATCCACGGGATTCATTTGAGTGGCACGGAAGGATTGGGCTGACACAATGAATAAGGTAAAGAGGATCCCGACGATAGCCAAAATAAGGAAACTCAACCAAGAAGGCCATTCTTTCACCGTAAACTGCTCCAGCCATCCCTGCATAAAATACAGGCTCAATGGCAAGGCAACTGCAACTCCAACCAGTGTAATGACCAGAAATTCCTTGTCGAACATCCAGGAAATGCTCCAGCTTGAAGCTCCCAACACCTTTCGGATTCCGATCTCTTTGGTTCGTCCGGCAATACTCAAAGCTGCCATCGCAAGCAGTCCCATCGCCGCAATCAGAATCGCGATACACGCTGCCAAGAAGACCATTTTCCCCAAGCGCTCATCAGCTTCATACTGTTTTTGAACGGTTTCATCGAGGAAACTAAAACTGAATGCTTCGGACGGAAACACGCGCTCCCACTCAGATTCAAGTAGAGTTCGGAAGGCCTCAAAGTCAGTTCCGTTGCCTTTTACCATCACTTTTGGATTGGTAGCAGCATGGATCATAAGCATGTTTATCCCAGAAAAGATTACATCGGGACTTTTAGCCAAGATGACAGGTTCGATCTCTTTATAAAGGGAATTGTGATTGAAATCTTTCACCACTCCCACGATCTGATGTCCATTGATCTCCTTGCTTGGTAACAGTTCTCCAAGGGGATCATCCCAACCCATCACTTTGGCAAAGGTTTCGTTGACCAAAACTGCGCTGCTGTCCGCTCCAGGCTGGGGATTGAAATCCCGGCCTTTTGCCATCTCCAGTCCCAGAGTTTTCACATAGTCACCTCCCACAAAGTTGAGCCGGAAATTAAACTGCTTGCCTTCCTCAGTCGGAAAGCCTCCATCCCAAAATGAATCGTCTCCATAGGTCGCAATGGTGATACCGGCTGATTGGATCTCGGATCTACCCACCAAAGCTTGGCGGTATTTTTCTGCCTGTGCAAAACCCGCACCGATGGACTTGACAAAACTGGTTCCCGGTACATCCGGCACATCGACCAGAATTATCATCTTTTGATCAAAACCTAAATCATAATCCCTGATAGCATTCATCTGATTGACCATAATCAAGGTCGATGCGATCAGCATGAATGAAATGAAAAACTGAAAAGCCACCAATCCTTTTCTCAGCCCCTGCTTTCCAAACCGGATCGAAAGATTGCCTTTCAATACTTTGATAGGTCTGAGGCTGGACATGAAAAACGCCGGATAAGCTCCCGCCAAGGCGGTGATTCCTACTACCAATCCGAATAAAATCAGGATTTGGGTAGGGCCATATACCAAGTCCAGTTTCTTGTCAAAGAGCTCATTGAAAGTTGGCAGAAGTACTTCCGCCAAGAGCAATCCAAGAATGAGCGCAGCAATGGTGATCAAAAATGCCTCGGTCAAAAACTGGAATACCAACTGTCCAAATTCCGCTCCCATGGTTTTGCGTACACCCACTTCCTTGGCTCGGGTGGTCGATCTCCCGATTGCCATCGTGGTGAAGTTGATACAGGCTATCAGCAAAATCAAAAATGCAATCCCCGCCAAAATCCAAAGTAAAGTGGGACGGGTAGATTCGGCCATTCCAGAGTCCGGATTATCCGTGAGATGTATCTCAGAGATTGGTTGGAGTGTGAAAGAATAATTTCCCTCTTTATAGTCCTCGCCGAGCACTTTTTTCATCATGGAATCTACTCCAGATTCTATCGCCGCCTTTGACTGTGCATCGTTGAGCTTTACATAGGTATCTCCATAGACGTTATACCAAGAATCCTGATTTTGCTGCGCCACGCTGAAATCCAGGTTTTCATCGTTCACCAACATCTCAAACTTGATACTGGAATTAGCCGGCAGATCCTCCAAAAGTCCTTTCACCTGGTATTCTTCATAGTTGTCACCCATCTGCATCCGGATGGATTTCCCCATAGGGTTTTCATCCCCAAAATACTTTTTGGCAGTCTCCTCGGTGATCACCACGCCAAACTTATCTTTCAGGACTTGGTCTTTTTTCCCCTCAAGAAGCTTGAAACTGAAAATTTCCAGAAAATCCGGACTTACAGTCATGTATTGTTGGGTCTGGGTAGTCGCCTCATCCAGATAGGCCTGGGCCGATCCTCCAATTAACCTGGTTGTGTGAGTCACCTGCGGAAATTCCGCGGCAAAGGTCGGCGCTGTGATGATGGGAGTAGAAAAACTTGACATCATCCCGTCTTCTCCTTTTTCATGACGCTCCAAGCGAAAAATCCGATCGCTCTCTTCGTGGAAATTGTCGAAGCTGCTTTCGAAATGGACAAAAAAGAAGATCAGAACGCTGACTCCCAAACCCAATGTAAGACCGATCAGGTTAATCCCGGTGTGCAGTTTGCTCTTGGCAAGATTCCGGAGGGCGATTTTGAAATAATTCTTGAACATATCTTATGCTTGATTATTCAGATTTAATACTCTTGACCGGATTGGCCAGTGCAGCTTCTATAGCTTTTGACCCTACTGTCAGGACAGTAAGTGCCAGGGAGACTACAAAGACCACAATAAACAATCCAATGGTCAATGGGATTCGGTAGGCGAAACTTTCCAACCAACCTTCCATCATGTAGTAAGCTAGAGGTACCGCAACCAAAAATGAAAGGATGATCATCAGAACAAATTCTTTGGAAATCATCACTGTGATCTCAGGAATCGAGGCCCCGAGGGTCTTTCGGATTCCGATTTCTTTCACCCGTTGACTGACTAGGAAGGACACCAATCCATACAGTCCCAAACCTGCCACCACAAGTGATATCCCCGCAAAAATCTGGTAAACCAAGGCGAGCTTTTCTTCACTTTCATAGAATTCATCGATCATTTCATCGTAGAAGCGAGGAGAATAAATCTTGTTGGGATAAAACGAGGTAAAAACAGCCTCAATCTGGTCCAGCGTAGTCCTGGATACATTTTTCTCAAGCTTAATCGCAGAGTAGAAATACCAGTTTTGGATAGTAGTCAGCAAAATTGGCTTGATCTCATCACGTAGGGAATTAGGCGTAAAATCCTTGACAACACCGGTAATTTCGAGCCAAGGTCCTGTTCCCAGTCTTATGGTTTTTCCGACTGCCGACTCAGGGTTCCCTTCGGTTAAGTTTCTAGCCAGAGTCTCATTGATGACAGCTTGCCTTGCGGTATCACTTTGGGAATACCCCTGTCCGGCCAAAAATTCCATGTCGAAATTCCCGAAATAATCTTCATCTGCCAGTTTTAAAAAAACCGGATAGGGCACATCATCAGCTTTATTGTCAAAGGAAAAATTTGTCGAGGAATTATTGTCAGATCCCGGAGGATCAGAGGCCAAACTAACGGACTTTACTCCCGGTATCCGAAGAAGTTCCTGCTTGAAGCTGGCAAGTCTGGGTTGGGCCGGATTTTCCTGCTCCAATTCTATGAGATAGACTTCCTCCTTGCTGAATCCGAGATCCGCATTTCGGATATGGTTCATTTGATTTAAGGAAATCAAAGTCGCGATCATCAGAATCTGGGCGATCGCAAACTGGACCAGCATGAGAGTTCGCCTGAGTGATACGCTTCCTAACTGGGCTGTTTGCACCTTGCCACGCAAAGCACGGATCGGCTCAAACCTTGAAACCACCAGAGCCGGGTAAAGCCCGGAAAGAATTGTCACCAGTAAGACCAAAGCCGCAAGAAATCCATAAAGCATGGATGGGATTTCCCTGAAATCCTCAGGAACATTGGAAACCAGGGACAGGTAAGGAACTGCAAGTATCACTACCAGGAGAGAAATCAGCGAGGCTGACCCTACCAGTATAAAAGTCTCCGTGAGAGAAAGATTGATCAGCTGTGACCTGGAACTCCCCATTATCTTATGGATACCGATTTCCTTGCTTTTGCCAATGGCACGGGAGGTCGATAAATTGATGTAATTGATGGAGGCCATTACTAAAATGAACACTCCGATCAGGATCATGGTACGAACCCCTGAACTGCGCACTTGTGTTCCGCTAAGTGGCTCCAAATCCTGATCGAAATGGATTTCAGCCAAGGGCTGCAGGTGATGGCTGGTGATAGAATTGCCACGGCCTTCAAAGTGTTTTTTGGAAAGTGCGAGGAGTCCCTCTTTTACCTGTTCCAAACTTTGATCGGCAGTAGGCACTACATACACTTGAAAATTGCTGCTGTTGCTCCCAAAATTTTCAAAATCCTGGCGAAAAACCTTCTGATGTGATTTTAAGGTTTCGAAGGAAAGAAAGACATCCGATCTGAAATTAGAATTGGCAGGAACATTTTCTACTACTCCGGCGACTGTCAAATCCACTCCGTTAAGCAGATGAAGGGTTTTTCCCATTGCTTTTTCAATGTCTCCAAACATCAGTTCGGCCATCTTTCTGGACAAAAATGCCTGCTCAGTTTTGGCCAAATCTGCAGGATTTCCTGACAGAAAATCAAGCTTAAAGATGTCAAGGTACTCCGGTGTAATGCTAAACGCATGATCCGACATGAATTTATTCTGCTTGCCCGATCCGTTTTCCTCATCCAAAGCAAGTTGGACATTCCAAAGTCCTACCACCGGGGCTACTTTTTCAAAAAGACCCCTTTCTTCCATAAGCTCCAAGGAATAAGGAGCTGGAATGCCCGGGGTAAACTCAGAGCCATCGGAATATTTTTCCTCGGTGGTGACCCGGTAGGTCCTTTCAAATTCCGGTTGAAACCGGTCAAAGGAAAGTTCGAAATACACCACAACAGCCAAAAGCATGGCTGCAGAAATCCCCAGTATCAAGCCAAACAGATTGATCAGACTGTTTACTTTGCTTTTAAGCAGGCTTCTTAGAGCGATCCTGAAGTAGTTTTTTATCATGTTTTTGAAAATAAAAATTGAAATTTCTCAATGTTCCAAGTTGGCAAGTAGGGAAGTCGGGAGGTTTTGGAAGTCAGGATTGTTCAAAAACCCATCTTTTCCCTAGTCTCTAATCTCTTTTTCTAGCTTCTTGTCTCTTGTTTCTTTACTCTCGTCACTTGCCTCACACTTCTGCCACCTCAACATTTTTCGCACAGAAATACTTTCCCACATTTGTGCCATGAAAAAAGCCCCCAATTCAAGAATTTAAGGGCTTTTGAAAAATTCAGGCCACTGGCATGCGTACATTTTTGTTCGTCATCGCACAATTTCTATTTTAGAATAGAACCTTGTATAAATCCATTCAATTAATCTTGCTTCACCCAAATAACCACTGCTTCCAGGCCAGATCATATTCCATTCAAAATAGATTCATTCGGATCGAGAGGTCTCAATTCCTATCTTTCCAGCTCAATTTGCCCGCTAGATATGAACTATAGCATTGAATCCGATTCGCTCCAAGTCCAAGTCCGACTCAAAGGAATGGAGCTCAGCTCCATCCGGTCCAAAACCACCCAACAGGAATATCTTTGGCAAGGTGACTCCCGCTATTGGACCGGTCAGGCGCCGGTTCTGTTCCCGATCATCGGAGCACTGAAAGGTGGAAAAACCACACATCTGGGACAGGAATATGCCCTGCCCAAGCATGGATTTGTCCGAAATTCTGATCAGGTCCAATTGGTCCAACAGCAGTCCGATCAACTGGTTTTCCGCATGGAGTCAAATTCCAATTCCCTTGCCGTCTATCCTTTTGTCTTTGCCTTGGAAGTCAAATTCCAGCTTTTTGGCAAGTGTTTGGAGATTTCACACAAAGTTTACAACCTGGATGACAAAGACATGTACTACTCCATTGGGGGACATCCAGCATTTAACTGTCCACTGCTTCCCGGGGAAAAGCTGGAAGACTATCTGATCGAATTCCCGGAGAAAGAAACTGACTCTACCTGGATGATTGCGGCAGAAGGACTGATTGGAGAAAAAGGAGAAATGGTTCTTAATGGCACCAAGGAAATCCCTTTGCATGCTCACCTGTTTGACCATGACGCCTTGATTTTCAAACAACTGAAGTCCAGAGAAGTGTCTCTCAGTCACAGGCAAAGAGGTCCGGTGGTCAAATTAGAGTTTGAGGATTTCAATTACCTCGGGATCTGGGCAAAGTCAGGAGCACCCTTTGTATGCCTTGAGCCTTGGCTTGGGATCGCAGACTCTGTTCATCACTCGGGACTGTTAGCTGAAAAGGTAGGGATCCGCATACTCTCACCCGGAGCAACTGAGACGAAAACCTTCCGAATCTGGATTGAGGAATGAAGGAGGAGGTCGGGAAGTTAGGAAGTTAGGAGGTTGGAAGTCGGGAGGTTAGGAAGTTGGAAGTAAGGAGTTGGGGAAGTTAGGAAGTCCATTGTTATCTCTTTTCTCCAATCTCTTGTTTCTTGCCTTTTGTCCCTAGTTTCTAAAATCTTGATACTTATATCTTGATACTTGATACTCTTTTACTCGCTTTTCAGCGTCTTGGCAGGATTCACCATTGCTGCTTTGATCGCCTGTGAACTGACCGTCAAAAACGCAATCAGCAAAGCGATCAGCCCAGTACCCACAAACACTTTCCAATCGATCCCGATTCGATAGTCAAAACCTGCAAGCCATTCGCTCATCGCATACCAGGCAATCGGTACCCCGATCAGCATTGCGATCAAAACGAGTTTGGTAAACTCTCCCGAAAGAAGCAGCACCAATCCACGCACGGAGGCTCCCAGGACTTTACGCACCGAAATCTCCTTGCTTCGCTGCTCAGCAATAAATGCAGCCAAGCCAAAGAGCCCCAAACAGGAAATCAGGATCGCCAATGCGGAAAACACAGTGGTCAGCGACCTGGTCTGCTGCTGACTTGCAAACTTCCGGGCGTGCATTTCATCGGAAAAGATGTATCCGAATGGAGATCCGGGATTGAATTTCTTAAACACCGTCTCCAATTGGGCGATAGTTTCCGGCAAGGCGGTTTCGGTAAGGCGGATATGGACAAAGTTCTGTTGGAGCTTTGGCCCAAAAATCAAGACTCCTCCGGGCTTACCAAAAGGAGAATCGATGATAAAATCCTTCACTACCCCAATGATCCGATATTCCTTGTCCCCATCCTTGATGATTTCACCGATCGGGTTGTCAAAACCCATAAAGCCCATAGCTGTTTCATTGATCAGAACAGCTGTGCTATCCGCAGGATTGGTGTAGACGTCGATGTCCCGGCCTGCAATCAGCTCCAGCCCTGCGGTTTTCACCACATTGGCATCAGCTCCCATGCGCTGGATTGCGGGCTTGAAGGCCTCATCTTTTCCCTGCCATTCCATCAGGTTGGTGTCGCTGTAGGTTTCTGTGAAAGGTGAAAAGGTACTCGAGATCGATACGACTCCGGGCAAAGCTTCCACCTCACCGCGAAAAGCGGTGTAGTTTTTCCTAAGCGACCCAGTCAATTGGTGATAGATCAGATTTTCGGTATTCAAACCCATGTCTCTGTTCTGCACAAACTGCATCTGCTCTCGGATAATCCAAGTACTTGCAATCAAAACGGCCACAATCGTAAACTGGAAAACCACCAAGGCTTCTCTCGGCTTAAACCAAGTTCTCGTGGTATTCATCCGTGACTTCAGCACCAGCGCAGGACGGAACGAACTCAACAAAAATGCAGGGTAAAGGCCTGCCAGGATTCCAGTCAGCAACACATATCCGAAGGAAAAAGCCCAGAAATAGTATTGGTCAAAAGGCAAACTCAGTTCCTTGTCAATCAGCTGATTGAATCCAGGAAAAGCAAGGGTAATCACCAACAAAGCCAGGACATAAGCAGCCAAAGAGATCAATATTGACTCAGCAAGAAATTGTCCGATCAGCATGCTTCGATTTGCTCCGGAAACTTTGCGGATACCGACTTCTTTTGCCCTTTTCTCGCTTTGGGCAGTGCTCAGATTGACAAAATTTACACATGCGATCAGCAGGATAACGATCCCCACCAAACCAAACATGCGTATCAGGTCGATCCTTCCTCCAACTGATTTTCCGTTTTCAAACTCACTCTTCAGGTGCAAATCCGACATCGGAAACAGGAAGTCATTCGTATTTTTGATATCCGCGTTTCGAAG
Source organism: Algoriphagus sp. A40 (assembly GCF_002002735.1). Taxonomy (GTDB): domain Bacteria; phylum Bacteroidota; class Bacteroidia; order Cytophagales; family Cyclobacteriaceae; genus Algoriphagus. The sequence continues at coordinate 8,198 of NZ_MUNY01000045.1, forward strand.
GGAGAAATCTTTGAATTTGTCGTTGAATGAAGTGAGGTCGGTATCCGGTGCCAGCATTGCAAAAGTCCTGCAGTTGTTGTTTCCCCAAAAATCTCCAGCCCAGCCCATCACTTCGAGCTTTTTGTATGGTAAAAATGCCGTAAACCGAAAATCGGTGTTTTGTGGCAGGTCTTCAATCACGGCTTTTACTTCAAAATCAAGTTCGGACTCCACCTTCACGGATTTACCAAGGGCAGGCTCATCACCGAAAAGCTTTTTGGCAACCGACTCGGTCAGGATGATATTATCAGGAGAATTAAGGGCGGCCACAGGATCGCCTTCCAATACCCGGAAACTGAACATTTCAAAAAATCCGGGGTCAACAAATGAGGTCTGCTCGTAGAAACTTTTCTCTCCTACCGACAAGACCATCGGGTCCCATTCCGTGACGTGCGTCACGGCCTCAACTTCCGGATATTGGGCCTTCAGCGCAGCAGCATAAGGTGTCGGCGTATAATCCCAGCTCAGGACATTCCCCTGATTGACATTGGTGCGCCAGACCGCATAAATCCTGTCGGATTTTTCATATTGGCTGTCTACAGAAAACTCGAACTGAATCCACACCATAATCAGCACCGAAGCCGCCATACCTATCGCCAGCCCACCGATATTGATAAAGGCGTATCCCTTACTTCTGAGGATGTTTCTCCAGGCGATTTTAAAGTAGTTTTTCCACATGTTTTCTTAGGGTTGAAAGATTGGAAAATTGAAAGATTGGAAAATTGAAAGTGGTAAAGTAGTAAAGTGGCAAGGTTGGAACGTTTAGATGTCACAATTGATTGAATCATTGAAGGGTAAAAGGTTTCCTAGAGTCAGGTGCTTATACACTAGTTGCGACCTAGTCAATCGTAATTCGTAAATCATAAATCCGTCTTGATTCTTGATACTAAATACTAGATACTTTACTCATTTTTGAGTGTTGTCGCAGGATTGGTAAGCGCGGCTTTGATTGATTGGAAGCCTACAGTAAACAAGGCTATAAGCATGGTGACTGTGCCTGTAGCAACAAACACCCACCATTCAATTCCTACGCTATAATCGAAATCCTCAAGCCATTTGTCCATGACAAACCAAGCCACGGGAACCGAAAGGAGGAATGCGATCCCAACTAGTTTTAAGAAATCCCTGGAAAGCAATACGGAAATACTTGCAACACTGGCACCAAGCACTTTTCGCACACCGATTTCCTTGATCCGATTCGCGGCCATATAAGTCGAAAGACCGAATAAGCCCAAACAGGAAATCACAATTGTGAGCATGGTAAAGAGGATAGATAGGCTGGCAGTTCGTCTGGTATCGTTGAATTTTCTGGCGTATTGCTCATCTACAAAATTGTATTCGAAAGGAAAGTTGGGATTGTAATCTTCAAAAATCCCCTGAATGGCCGCGATGTTTTCGGCCATTGGCCGGTCTGGATTAAGACGCATATGCACCACACTATACCAGGAGGATGGTCCGAATACCATCAAAGGATTGACAGGATCATAGGGGGACTCGAAAATAAAATCCTTGATGACACCAACGACCGTGTATTTATCTTCTCCTTCAGAAACGATCTGTCCCACTGGATTTTCCAGGCGCATTTTTCTCACTGCCGTTTCATTAAGCAGGATTGCCGTTGAATCGCTGGGAAACTGTTCAATATCGATATCCCGACCATCTACCAGTTCGGTTCCCATTACTTTCATAAAATCGGTATCTGTGCTGAATCTGATAAAGTCGAGCTTCTCATCTTCCGGAGTGCTTCCGGGCCAGGAATATCCCCAGCCATCGCTGTAGCGTTGGGTAATCGGGCTCATTGATTTGGTGATTGCCTGCACTGACCCACTGCCCAAAAGCGATTGTTTGATCGCACTGTAATGCTTTTCCACATCCCCTTGCAAAAACAGATAAATGAGATTCTCCTTATTGTATCCCAGTTCCCTGTTTTGGGCATGACTTATCTGACGCTGGATGATAATGGTGGAGACGATGAGGACGATGGCAAAGCTGAACTGCAGAACTACCAATATTTTGCGGGGATTGACCGCCGAGGTCGCCGCGCGGAAAGTGCCCTTAAGGACATGGACAGGAGTAAAAGCGGAAAGAAAAAATGCCGGATAGCTTCCCGCCAAAAGGCCTGTAAACAGGATAAATCCTAGCAGTTGCAACCAAAAAACGAAATCGCTGAAGGGAAGGAAAAGCTGTTTGTCGACCAGCGTATTGAAGGAAGGAAGAGTCAACTGGACAAAGAGCAGCGCAAGAAGACCGGCAATAAAAGCGATAAGGGTGCTTTCGCCGATAAATTGGGCAATGAGCGAGGTCTTTCTAGCCCCTACCACTTTTCTCAAGCCCACTTCTTTGGCCCGCTTTTCACTTCGGGCGGTGCTCAGATTCATGAAGTTGATACAGGCAATGACCAGGATAAACACGGCTATAAAACCAAACATGCGTACGGTAACAATCCTGCCGCCGACAAGCTGGCCATTCTCGCTTTTACCATAGAGATGCACCTGAGACAGCGGATAGCTAAATACTTCTGAGGTAGTTTCTCCATTGGTATGCTCTCGGGTGACATTTTTGACTTTTCGGTTAAATTCCTCATGAGAGGCATTTTCCCCAAGCAATATATAAGTATCTATCGAGTTGTTTCCCCACCATTCGTCGTCCCAGTCCAGCTTCTTCATGTATGCCCAAGGGAGAAAGTAGTCTGCTTTGAACCGGGTATTATTTGGCAGATTTTCCAACACTGCGGTGACGGTGAATATATCAGCACTGTCCAACTTGACCGTCTCCCCCACGGCATTCTCCGTACCAAATATCTTTCTGGCAAAATCGGCTGTGACCACCATATTGTAAGGATCATCCAAGGCTGTGGACCTATCGCCCTGAAGTGTGGGTAAATCCAGCACATCCAAAAATTCAGGATCGATAAAAACCCCTGACTCGTTCATTTTTTTATCCCCTACAGTCATAAGGAAGTTGGCGTGGTTAGCCCGAACCGCCTCCTCCACTTCAGGATAATCTTTTTCAAGAGTAGGACCAAGTATTTTGGGAGTAGTGCCCCATACCCAGAGTTCCCCGCTAAAAGTATCCCGGTTGTACATCCTGTAAATCCGGTCGGTCTTGGGATGTTCCCGATCCATACTTACCTCATTCTGGACCCAAAGGAGGATTAGGATAGCAGAAGCCATACCGATGCTCAAGCCTCCTATGTTAATGAAGGCGTATCCTTTGCTTCTGATGATGTTTCTCCAGGCGATCTTAAAGTAGTTTTTCCACATGACTTTTTTGATTGGGAAATTTTAAAATTGAAAGATTGGAAAATTAAAAGTGGTAAAGTAGTAAAATGGCAAAGTTGGAACGTCTAGATGTCACAATTGATTGGATTATCGAAGGGTAAAAGGTTTCCTAGAGTCAGGTGCTTAAACACTAGTTGCGACCTCGTACCCCGATAGCTATCGGGGCGTAATTCGTAAATCATAAATCCGTCTTGATTCTTGACTCTTGATACTTAGTACTTGATACTTGACTAATCGCACTTTAAGCTATCCACCGGATTGGCGTAGGCAGATTTAAGGGTTTGACTTCCAACGGTCAGCATGGCCACCAACAGAATGAAAACCGATGGAACGAGAAACAAGTCCGTACTGAGATCAAACCTACTTGCGTAATTTCCCAACCAGGATTGGATCAGATAATAGGAAATCGGAATAGCTATCAATCCTGACAAGGCTACAATTCCAAGAAATCCTTTGGAAAGAATCCACAGTAAAGCGGGCTTGGATGCTCCTAAAACTGTCCTTACTCCAATCTCTTTGGTTCGCAACTGAACCATAAAAGCCGAAAGGCCAAACAAACCCAAGCCGGCAATCAGAATAGAAAGCAAGGTGAAGAGTAAAACTGTCTTGGCAAACTGCTGCTCTTGCTCGTATTGGGCATGATAGGTGTCGCTCAGGAATTTATAACCATAGCTATATCCGGGAAAAACCGAAGACCAGATCTTATTCAGTTCCTCCACTGCCATCTTGGAATCAGCCGTATTCAACTTGACAATGAAATTGTCCGGCGTGCTGCTTCGATACAGGATTAAGGGCATGTAGACTTCCTTGGGAGAGCGTTGGTGGAAGTTTTTGAACACACCCTGAATTTCCGATGGATGTTCCCCCCTGTAAAAAGTCAGTTTTTGCCCAATTGCTTCCTCCGCCGTTGTAAATCCGAGGTTTTCCAAGGCTTTTTCATTGATCCAAACACTTTCAAGCGGACTTTCCGGCTCCATGGATTTGCCTGCCAGAAGTTCAATCCCCATTACCTCGGCGTAGTTGGCAGTCACCCCATAGTCATAATAGATAAAGCTCCCTTGGCTATTGTCAGCCCCTAATTTTGTCACTTTACTTGAGGAATGCATATCCTTCACTTCTGAACCTGGCACCGAGCCGGACAGGGTAATCGCTTTCACCCAAGAGTTTTGCAAAACCTGAGACTCAAAGGAACTTAACAGACCTTTTCGCAGTGAATCTGATTCGATTCCCTGAGGTGATTTGATGACAAGCGTATTGTCTATATCTACACCAAGATCCTTTGAATTTAAAAAGTCCATTTGCTTGTAAATGGCCATGGTCACACAAAGCAAAACCACTGAAGCAGTAAACTGTAAGTACACCAGTCCTTTGCGAAGCGAAACTCCATTGGCAGAGGCACTGAATTTCCCCTTGAGGACAGAAATGGGCTTAAAGGCGGACAAAACCAGCGCGGGATAAAAACCGGAAACTAAGGTCCCGAAAAGCACCACGATTGCCAGCAGAAAAGCCAAACGGATTTCCCCAAAATTTGCAAGGCTGAGATCCAGCCCGGTAAATTCCCTGAAGTAGGGAAGCAGCATCAGGAATGCCAACAAGGCCAGTGTTCCGGCCAACAGATTTGTCAAAAATGCCTCAATGAAAAACTGGAAAATCAGCTGGCTTTTGGAAGATCCGATCGTCTTTCGGATCCCCACTTCCTTGGCCCGGTCCATCGCCTTTGCAGTTGACAGATTAATGTAATTGATCCAGGCCAAGAACAAAATCAAAAGACCTATCATCAACAGAAAATTAACTGTCTCCGCACTGCCGTTGACCTCCGGCTCATAAGTCTTGTTGGAATACAGATGAATGTCCTCAATGGGTTCTGCAACTACCACTTTGTCCGGCAACTGCATATTGGCTTTGGAATAGGCCAAGAGTTTTTGATTGAACTCCTCAAGATCCACTTCATCCTGCATCAGTAGGAAGGTGTATTCATTATGCGATGACCAGAGGTTTCTTGGGTAAAAGTCAAACACCAGGGGTACAGTAGCGTGAGAAATCAAAATATCGTACTTCATGTGCGTATTTTGAGGCAAATCACGCATTACTCCCACGATCTCTAGTGGATTTTCGGAATAGGAAAAAGAAAGCCTTTCTCCCACAACATCTGTTTTGTCAAAGTATTTCCTGGCAATGGATTCAGAGATGACGATTTTGAAAGGCTCGTTAAATTTCCCGAGGTTTTCAAACCCTAGAAAATCAAAGGAGAAAATATCAAAAACCGACTCGTCGGCAAAATAAACGCGATTTTCATAACTCACCAAGGAAGCTTCCTGATTCTCAAATTCCAAAGATTCCATCGGAAACATTCTGACAAAATCCAGCACTTCAGGCATTTGATCCTTGAGTTCCTGCCCTTGCAACTGGTAGGTCTGCGAATCATTCAGGACAAACTCATTCCCTTTGTAAATGTCGAGCGTGATACGGTAGATATTCGCCGCCTTCGCATGCATGTTTTCGTAGCTCTTTTCGAAGTCAACATAAAAGAGAATCATCAGCGCAGACACGATCCCCACGCTCAGCCCTATGCTGTGAATGGCAGTTGAGGTCTTATTTCTCAACAGATTCCGATAAGCCAACTTGATATAGGTTCCCAGCATTTTTTATCGCCTTAATGCCCATCCGACCTTCTACTTCCATGCCAGTACAAATAGCCCATAGGGGCCCAAAATTCCATAAATGCCAGTAAATAGTGAATTCCCATCGGACACTACCGTCCGTTAGTGGGCAAAAAGGCGGGAAGATTGGAGGTCGGGAGGTTGGAAGTGGGAGGTTGTCGAGTTGTCAAGTTGCCTGTGCTGAGCGAAGTCGAAGCACCGGGTTGTTCTAATTGTCGGCCTCTTTCCTCTTGTTTCTTGGCTCTTGTTTCTAAATACTTATGTCTTGATACTTGCATCTTCGTTCTCACTCGCTCTTCAGACTATCTATCGGATTGACTACGGCAGCCCGGTAGGATTGGGATAAGATGATCCCCAAACTGATCAGCAAAATGGAACCCACTCCTATCCCGATTGGGATCACGCCGATGCTTACTCTGGAGGCAAAGAAATTCAGCCATAGATTATTGATAAAATAAGCCGCCGGAACTGACAAAATAATGGCCACGGCAAGCAGTTTAAGAAAACCTTTGGAGAGCAGGTAGATGATCTCGGGAATGCTGGAACCCAGGGTTTTTCGGATTCCGATTTCCTTTACACGGGTTTGTGCAGTGTACATCGCCATTCCCAGTAAACCCAGACAGGAAACAAAAATCGCCAAAAAGGATATCAAGCCGATGACTGAAATCACATCTCCCAGCACCTGATGGATAAACAGCAGCTCCTGATCCAGGTATTTGTAGGAAAACTTCGAATTCGGATTGACTTCCTTCCAGGTTGATTCCAGTGAAGCCAGGGTTTGAGACAGATTTTGACCAGAGACTTTCACCAAGGCAAAGCTCATGGCATCATTCCGGTTGCGCAAAATCAGACTTTCCATTTCTCGGTCTGGGGAAAGAAACTGGAAATCCCTCACCACTCCAGCTACCTGCACATTCTTAAATTCCCCCTCTTCATTCAAAGTCAATTGCTTGCCGATGGCCTGCTCATTGCTTCCCAGATTGAAGGTTTTTACTGAAAACTCATTGATCAGGATCAGGTTTTCACTTCCTTCATCCGGTAGATTTTTCCCGGCAATGACTTTCAGATCCAACACATCCACGGTGTTGCTGCTGATGTCAAAAAAATTACTCTGGACAGTGTCCAATGGAAAGTCCGAATTGACACCCTCCAAACCAAAATTCATGCCCCCGCCGGGGATCAAAGAGGTCGCACCTACCTCGGAAACCGCAGGATTGGAGGCCACTGCCTGTGCAAAACGCTGGTAATTGTCGGGATTGAAGAGTTTGACGGTTACTATATTCTCCTTGTCAAAGCCGTAGTCAAAATTCAACATGTGCCTGGCTTGGGACTGGATCAAAACAACCGATATAATAAAGATCAAAGAGATGGAAAACTGAACTACCAGAAGAATATTGCGGATTCCCATGCTTTTGAAAAGCTTCAAGTCACTTAGCTTTTTGAAGAGATTGACCGGGTTCAGCTTGGCAACATAGGTCGCGGGAAGCAATCCTGCCACAACACCAACCAAGATGCTAAACCCAATAAAGACCAATATCCCGGGAAGACTTTGGCTGAAAGAAATCTTCAGGTATTGATTGAAAGTCAATCCGTCAAAGCCCCGCTCGAGAATCTGAAGTATCAGGAAGGCAAAGAACAGCGAGCAAAGAGAAATCACGATCGCCTCAGTTATGAATTGGACGAAAATCTGCGTTTTATTCGCCCCAGATACCTTTCTGACTCCCACCTCTCTCAGTCGGGTCAACGATCTAGCCACAGACATATTGGTATAATTCAGGCATGCCGAAAACATCACAATCAGGCACAACACCCCCAAAATCCACAATACAACCTTTGGAATAGAGACATGCGTCGTATTGCTGATAAAATCCGACGGCGAGAGATCTCTCAATGCCATGGCCTTAAATGAATGTTTGTTGTCGTATTTTGGACCGTAGATCTGCTCAGAGACTTTATCCAGATTGGCCTGAAGATCCTCTTTTCTTTTCCCCTCTTTCAACAGGACATAGGTATAATTGGTCCAGACATTATCCCAGTTGTTGTCTTCCGTACTTCTGACAGCCCCTTCGGGCAAGGACTTCATGGTACTCAAGGAAGCTAGAAATTTAAAAGGCAGGTGCGTCTTGCCCGGATTGGGATTCAACACGCCGGTGATGGTAAAGTAGCCGAAATCGGTCTCAGAATTTCCTTCCTCAATATCCATGGCCCTCATGTCCTTGTCATGAAAACCCACCGACTTGCCCAGTGCCGATTCGCCTCCAAAAAGAATTTCAGCCATATCCGACGTGATCACGAGGGAAAAAGGATCATTTAGCGCAGTGTTGGGATCGCCTTCCTTGAAACTGAAATCAAGGATTTGAAACAGGTTGGCATCGGCAAAATAGCCTCCGCCGGTAGCGAATTTATCTTCAAAGATCACGTCCCCGCCAATTTCGCTGTTGATCGCCGCAGCGGCTTCGATTATGGGATATTCGTTTTTCAGCTTTTCGGCCAGAGGCAATGCAGAACTTGCCGACTCTCCGTTATTTTCCTGATAGCGTGTGGTATGAACCCGATAAACCCGATCCTTTTTGGATTGATAGGTATCGTAACTGTACTGATCCATCCCGATCATAAGGATGAGCAGGCAGACGGACATACTGACTGCCAGTCCGAGAATATTGATCAGGCTAAAAGATTTGTTGCGGATCAGGTTCCTCCAGGCGATTATGATGTAGTTCTTGAGCATATCCCTTAGATTAAATCCAGGGGAAAAAGGTTACAAGTCGCAATGATCAGTCGCAGTGATCAGTGATCAGTCGCAGTGTTCAGTGATCAGTCGCAGTTTGCAGTATTCAGTCGAAGTCAGTGTCCAGTATCAGTAATCAGTCAAAAGACATTCAATCCACTGAGATCCAAGTGAAAAAGGCCAGCATCACTTGATTCTAATCTCTTGCCTCTTGCCTCTTGGTTCTACCTTCTTGATTCTAATCTCTTGCCTCTTGCCTCTTGGCTCTAGTTTCTTGATACTTGATACTAGCTACTTGATACTTTAAAAAATCATTCGTTCTTCAGCGTCTCTACCGGATTTTTGATTGCAGCTTTGAAAGCCTCAATACCGACTGTCAGCATCGCGATCCCGATTCCGAGAATTCCCGCCACGGCAAAAAACCACCATTCAATCCTGATCTGATAGGCAAATTCCTTTAACCACACCGTGCCTCCATAGTAGGAAATCGGAACTGCTATCACGACCGCCACCAAGATCAGTTTCACAAAATCTGTGGACAACAACGTCACAATACTGCCCACTGAGGCACCCATCACTTTGCGCACCCCCACTTCTTTGATCCTACTTTCTGCATTGAAAGCAGCCAATCCAAACAAGCCGATGCAGGAAACGAAGATGGAAAGCATCGCACCGACGGTGATCATCTGCTTCCAGCGGGCTTCCCTTTCGTAGCGTTTCAGGTTGTTTTCCTCTTCGAAACTGTAATCAAATGGCATGAATGGTACATGCTTTCTAAAAACCGCTTCGATCTTTTTGACAGTCTCGGCGGTGTTCCCTTCATTCAGTTTGATAAAAAGTGTCTGAAGTCCATACTTGGGATCCTGAGTCAATACCAAGGGTGCGATTTCCTCTTTGAGCGAAGCAAAGTGGTAGTCTTTCACCACACCGATTACTTTCATTTTCTTGTTTTTCCATTCAAAGTCGACCTCTTTTCCCACACCTTCTGTCCAGCCAACTTTCCTGAGAAACGCCTCATTGACCAAGATGGATTCCTCGGGATCAGTGGCAAACTCCGGGGAGAAGTTTCGGCCTTCCACCAGTTGGATTTCGAGGGTTTTGAGAAAATCATCATCCACCCCGATATACCCAAAATCAACGGTTTCATTGGCTACTTTGGCTACGGTTCCGTTGTAATTCCCATTATAACCGGCGACAGCAGCGATCTCTGACATGCCACTAAGCTCCTGCTTGATCGCATACAGACCTGCCCGGTTTCCACGCATACCACTCACTTTCATCACCCGCTCATCATTGTAACCCAAGTCGAGGGTAGTCAGGAAATTGAACTGGGAAACAATCAAAATCGTGCCCACGACCAGGCAGATCGAAAGTGTAAACTGAAAGACCACCAAGCCTTTGGTCAGGAGGTTTTGCTGCATCAGCTTGTCCCGTTTATAGAGACTCTTGGTGGGACTGAAACCCGAAATCACGAGCGCCGGATAAAATCCCGCCACCAAACCTGTCACCACAAACAGGCCTACAAAAACCAGGATCAGATTTGTGTCCAACAGATAGGAAAGCGATAATTCCTTGGTGGCCAAAACATTGAAAGTCGGCAGTGCAAATTGAGCTAAAAGGAAAGCAAGCACAAAGGCGAAGAAGGCAAGCAAAAATGATTCTGTCAAAAACTGAACAATCAGCTGTTTTCTCTGCCCACCGATGACTTTGCGGATCCCGATTTCCTTGGCTCGGCTCAGCGATCTGGCAATAGCAAGATTCACAAAATTGATGCAGGCAATGATCAGGATGAAAAGCCCGATGCCGCCAAGAATGTAAGAGTACACCGGATTGCTGGTTCGGGTGATTCCGTTCCGGTCGTTGTCCATCCCATTGTCCAGGTGGATGTCCATAAAGGGTTGCAGACTGAAACTAACTTTTTCATGAAATCCGGGTGAATTGGCAAGTTCTTTGGCTGCGTTGATTTCAAAAATCTTGTCCATTTTCGGACCGATCTGAGCCGGATCTGCACCAGGATTTAAGAAGACAAAGGTGTTCATATAGAAACCCAGCCATTCGTCATCAGTCCAACCGTTGGCCACCTGCCATTCAAAGGAGATCATGCTGTCAAACTGGATCGTGGAGTTTTGAGGGATTGTTTTGACCACTCCGGAAACCATAAAAGGAACAAACTGATCCTTCACCTTGAGTTCGACGACTTTGCCGACAGCGTCTGTGGTTCCGAAATAATTTTCTGCCATTTCCTCAGTCAGCACGATCGAACTGATGTCCGAAAGGACAGTCTTTGGATCACCATGAAGTAGTGGAAGCGAAAAAACCTCAAAAAATACAGGATCCGCGAAAAGCACATTGGTACTCAAAAAGTCCTCTCCCTTTTTGACGACAAACGGCTGAGTCTGGGTTCGGATTACTTCTCGGATCTCGGGAATTCCGTCCTTAAATGAAGGTCCATGTATCGCATTTGTACTTGCAATGGTGTTCTCATCCTCTGAGGAGGCCATCGTCACCTTGATGCGATAGAGCTCATTCCCGTTTTGCTGAAAGCGGTCAAACGTCGATTCATCTTTGAAATACAGCAGGATCAAAATACAGCAGGTCAGCCCCAGGGCCAATCCTCCGATATTGATGAGAGAAAAGACTTTGCTTCGCACCAGGCTTCTCCAGCCGATTTTAAGGTAATTTTTCCACATTGGGGTACTGATTTGAATAAGTGAAAACGAGAAATTTGGAACTATCTTTTTGCAAATCCAGCTTACTGTTTTTGTAAAAACCCGGTCAAAAGAACCTGATTTCACACGATGTTCTTTTCCAGATTTGTGCCAGTAAAAAATCCTTTCCAACTAATCAAAAACAGCCTTTTCCACTTTTTTCACGCAAATAATCGCCCAAATTTGTCCGCATTCGGTCAAAATCAAAATCAGGAAATGCCGACGTTTCTGTTAAAGACTTTTCGTAATTGAGGCTAAAATTAAAACTGCAAAGTTACTTTTCGCAGGTTAAGTCATCTATCCCTTTTCCTCAAAAATCTCCTATCTTTAAGTTAGACCACTTCCAAAGCCATGTTTTACACTTCAATTTTATACCTGACCCTTGTTTTTCAATATAAAAATGCCCCTGTTTTTGAGGAGCAGGTGATAGATACCGGAGTTGCCATCGGCTATGGAATCGCCATTGGCGATGTGGACGGAGACGGCAAGCAGGATATCCTTTTGGCAGATAAAAAACAAATCGTCTGGTATCGAAACGGGGATTGGAAAAAGCAGGTGATGGCTGAAAACCTCACAACTTCCGACAATGTCTGTATCGCTGCCCGTGATCTCGACGGAGACGGCAAAGTTGAGGTGGCAGTTGGGGCTCAGTGGAATCCGGGTGAAACCTCAGACACTGAAAAATCCGGAGCAGTGATTTACCTGATCCGACCAGCTGATCCGACACAATTCTGGACTCCCAAAACGCTCCATCATGAACCAACTACCCATAGAATGCGATGGCTAAAGACCGAAAATTCTTCCCATCTGATTGTGGTTCCTTTGCACGGCAGAGGAAATGCAAACGGTGAAGGTGCTGGTGTGAAAGTGATCGCCTATGAATTTCCTGACAATCCAGCTGGCGAATGGAAGTATAAAGTCATTGAGGAAAGCATGCACCTGACACATAACTTGGATGTGATCGGAAAAGACTCTGATAATGCCATTCTTTTGGGAGGAAAAGAAGGTGTCACCTATTTAGGTTCTGCAGCAGCGAATTGGGAAAAAGAAAAAATCAATCTCCCTACCAATCCAAGTGTAGGTGAACTTCGATTGGGCAAGAGTTCAGGAAAAAATCAATTTTTGGCTACCATCGAACCCATGCACGGGACAACGCTGGTCGCTTATGAGGGTCTTGGGGATAAAATGGATTCTAAAGACCTAAAAAGAAATGTCCTCCACTCCCAACTCAAGGACGGTCACGCAATCGCAGTTGGGGATTTTTTGGGTTTGGGCTCAGATCAAATCGCGGTGGGCTGGCGGTTGCCCAATGAAGCGGGAGAATTTGGCATCAAGCTTTTTGTGCCAAAAAACGGTTCATTCTCTGAATTTGAGGAGCATTGGATCGACAAAAACGGCATGGCGTGTGAAGACCTGCAGGCCGCAGATCTGGACGGAGACGGCAAACTGGACCTGATTGCTTCAGGCAGATCCACCAAAAACCTCAAGATCTATTGGAATAGCAGTCGATGAAATGACTAGTTATTGAAAGACAAAAGGCTTCACGTAAATCGTAAATCCGAAATCTCCTATCCGAAATCCGAAATCACCCTACTCGCTTCTCAGGCTGTCCACAGGATTCATCAGCGCAGTCCGAACCGACTGAAAACTCACCGTAAGCATGGCAATCACCAAAGCCACTAAACCTGTGATAAGGAAGTATCCCCAATGCAGGTCGATTTTGAAGGCGAAATTTTCCAGCCAAGTACTTGCCAGATAGAGGCTGAGCGGCACTGAAATCAAAATCGCCAAGAGTACCGTTTTTCCAAAATCCCTGGAAAGCAAGGCAACAATACTCCAATCGGTTGCGCCCATGGTTTTGCGGATACCAATTTCCTTGGTTCGCTGTTCGGTCATAAAAGCCGTCAGCCCATACAGACCAAGACATGCAATGAATATGGCCAACAGGGCACAGCCGACAATGATCGAAGAGGTCCGTTCCTCTTTTTTATAATTCCGCTGAAAGTCCTGGTCCAAAAACGAATAAACAAAGGGTTCGGTAATGGCCGATTTTTCCCATGCAGTGCTGGCACTTTCCAAAACCTCGGTCGCATTTCCTCCCTGGAAATTTGCTATCAAATGACCTCCGTAAGGATTATTGATAAATGCGTAAGGTTCGATTTCTTTGTGGAGACTTTGAAAGTGGAAATCCTTGACTACTCCAACAATCTCCAGCGAATTCAACTCCCCTCTCCATTCATTATGGACCTGTCGCCCCACAGCATCTTCCACCTCATAGCCCAGAGCCTTGATGGCGGATTCGTTCAGAATAATAGATGGTACTTCAGATTTAAAATCGCTGGTAAAGGACCTGCCTGCGAGCAGCTTAAATCCAAGCGTTTCCACGAAATCGTCCCCAACGCTGGCATTTGTAATATTGACAACTTCCTCCACTGACTTTCCTTCCGCGTAATACAGCATACTTTCGATGTTTTCGATGCCCGGATAGGTCGATGCGATGGTCACTGATTTCACGTTGGTATTTTGAAGCAGACCTGATTTCAGCACTTCGTACTTGCCCGCAGCATCCTCACTTTGAAGCGGAATCACGAGTTGCTGGTCTTTGGCAAAACCCAGATCCTGCTTTTTCACAAAATCCAGCTGCTCCCGGATCACAAAAACCATCAAAATCAAACAGGCTGAAATCGCAAACTGAAAGACTACCAACACCTGCCTCAATGAAAATCCCACCATGTGACCCCTGAATCTCCCCTTCAAAACCTTAATCGGGGTGAATCCCGAAAGGAAAAATGCCGGATAAACTCCAGCTGCAATCCCTGCAAGGACAGCTGTAACAATAATCCCAGCCACTGGCAAAAAGCTCTGGTAAAGCTCAAGTTCTTTGCCGGTCATTCGGTTGAAAAATGGCAATAAAAGCGAGGCACCGACCAAAGCTATCAGCAATCCCAACAGAGAAATCAGGATGGATTCTCCCAAAAACTGCCAAATCAAAGCCTTGCGGTCTGCTCCGAGTAATTTTCTGATTCCCACTTCCTTGGATCGCTTTTCGGATCTGGCTGTAGCCAAATTCATAAAATTGATGCAGGCAATCAGCAAAATGAAGACAGCCACCGACCCGAAAACATAAAGCGTGGTCAGATTTCCGGTGGCTCCCAACTCATATTCCAGTTTGGATTGCAGGTAGATATCCCGGACAGGCTGAACAAATAGCGTTTTGGAAAATCCCATTGTTTTGAGGTCAGCAGCCGCTTTTCTATCAAAATACGAAGCTAGCTTCACCTCAAAAGCTGCCGGATCTGCATTATCCTCCAGTTTCACATAGGTGTAAAAAATGTTGTTAGTCGCCCAATTGGTCATGGATTTCACCCAGTCACCGGTGCCATTGTTTTCCATGGAAAGTAAAAAATTGGCATCAATATGAGACTTCATTCCCTTGTCTTGGAATACACCGGTTACCGTGAAATCAAAATCTCCAAAGGGAAGACCAACAGTCAGCGACTGGTTTACCGGATCGGTATTGCCAAACAATTTTGCGGATAGTGTCTCAGATAAAATCACAGAATTGGGAGCCAGCAATGCCCTTTCCGGACTCCCTTTTGAAAACTGATAGTCAAAAACCCGGAAAAAAGTCGAATCAATGAAATATCCCTTTGTCTCATAAAACTGCTTGGATTCACCTCCGGTTTTGGTTTTGAGCAGCATTTTGTCCAATTCCGGGAATTTCAGCAGTCGGGTAGCTTTCTCTACTTCCGGGAATTCGTCGGCCAATCCCTGAGCGACAGGCCCGGGAGTCCCAGCCCAGTCCACATCAGTAGTCCGAACAGCGATCCGATAGAGTCGGTCCACGTCTTTCAGGTGCTTGTCATAGGAAAATTCATCTGTGATAAACAGCCCGATCAGTAGACAAACCACCAACCCGACAGCCATCCCGCACACATTGATTGCAGTGAGTGACATGTGCTTTTTCAGATTTCTGAGGGATATTTTGATGTTGTTTTTCCACATGATTTCTTTGATTGGAAAATTTTTAAAATTGAAAGATTGGAAAATTGAGTGTTGGAAAGTATAAAGTGGTAAGGTTCTAAAGTTGAAAGGTTTGAAAGTTTCCTAGAGTTGAAGACCAAATCACTAGTTGAGGCCTCGTAAATCGTAAATCAAAATTCGTAAATCCGAAATCCAATATCCGAAATCCGAAATACCCTCATTCACTTCGAATCGATTCCACCGGATTGGCTTGAGCGGATCTGAGAGACTGAATCGAGACGGTGGCATAAGCCACAACTACCGAAATAACCGCAGTCAAGAGAAAGAACCCAGCCGAAATCGGTATTCTGTAAGCAAACTGCCCGAGCCACTGAGACATCAGCCAATACCCCAAAGGCAAAGCCACGAGCAAAGAGAGAAAGACCATCACCAAAAATTCCCCGGTGATCTTGTGCACAATTGCCATTACTGATGCTCCCAAAACCCGGCGGATTCCGATTTCTTTTCGTTTGGACTCGGCGGTAAAGATGGACAAGCCCAACAAGCCCAGGCAAGAGATCAGGAGCGCCAAAAAGGAAAACAGCCCGAGCAGATAGCTGGTTTTGGCTTGCTGCTCGTATTGCATGGATATCGCCTCATCGATAAACCGATAGTCAAAAGGCAAACCCTGATAGACCGATCTCCAGGCAGCCTTGAGCTGGATCAGAAGTTCGGGACTGATGCCCTGATCCACCTTGATCAAGGTATGGTTGGTACCGTCAAAAGCAGCGTTTTTGGCAGGCAAATAGATGGTGGGGGTCAGGCTGTAGCGCAGATCCCGGGTATGGTAGTCTTTCACCACACCGACAATATTTCCTTTGAAATTGGAGAAAAGCTCTCCGTTTTCCTCTGTGAAAACCCGCAGGTCGGACCCGATGGCTTCTCGGGCATCTTTGTCCAACCAGTCCAGGGCAGATTCATTGACGATCATGGCGACATTCTCCAAACCCGGAAATCTGTCCCGCATCAACTTTGACACTCCCCGATCAGCACCGTCTTCGAGAAACTCCCGGCCTGCCACCATCGGAACGCCCAAACTTTCAAATAAACCTGCATCTACATACTGCACATTGATGTTTTTGGCTTCCCCTTCTTTGATACCCGGATAGTCCGCCATTGGATTCCATCCGGTATCCATTCCAGGTCGGTCACTGGTAAATTTCACCGAACTAACACCGGGGATTTTTGACAATTCCTGCTTGAGAATGTCCCCCTTTTCTTTGGCAAGATTTCCCATTTTTACAGAAATCAACCCTTCTGAATCAAATCCCATGGAGGTATTTCTCAGGTAGTCATGCTGATAGTAAACCACTGAAGCGCAGAAAACCAGCAGGGCCGAAAGCACAAACTGAAATACGACCAGACTTTTGCGCAGCAGAGACTTCCCGCCCCTCAAAGCGGAGCTCTTCAAGATCAACTCGGGCTTCAATCCAGAAAGGTAAAAAGCCGGGAAAATCCCCGCCAAAAGAGAAGATCCCACCCAAACCATCAGAAGCAATAGCTGAAGGGAGCTGTCCTCCCCCAAATTCAAAGGAATGGTAAAGCCCATCCGAGACTCAATCGTCGGAGTCACCAGATAGACAATCAGCAAGCCAAGTTCAAGGGAAACCGCATTTATAAGAAAAGATTCAGCCAAAAACTGACTCAACAACTGACCTCGCTGGGCTCCGTTGACCTTGCGGATTCCGATTTCCTTCATCCGCTTGATCGCTCTGGCCGTTGCCAGGTTGATGAAATTGATGCAGGCCAAAACCAATACAAAAATGCCGATCGAAAGAAAGATGACCAGTGTCTGACGCGAAATCGGTGGAGTCCAATCACCCTGAAAATCCGCATCGGTGTGGATACTTTGGATAGGTTGGAGAAAATGCACATACCCCTTTGCCTCCTCTGCATTCCGGTAGTTGGGGTTGACCTCCGGTATCTTTTTGCTCACCTGTGCTGCGTCCGTTTGGGGTTCCGTCTTCACATACGTATAAGTCTGTGGCCACCAGAAACTTCCAAAATCAGCCGTGACCGGAAAGTCATTGAAGGACTTAAACGTGTTCATGGAAGCGATAAAATCGAAGGCCATGTGGGTGTTTTTCGGAAGGTCTTTGAGTACTCCCCGTACTTCAAAAGCTAAATCACCCGTAGAAATTAATGATTTTCCGACAGGATCCTCCTCACCAAAATACTTCTGCGCCATGGCTTCGGTAATGATCACTTGGTAGGTATTTTCCAACACACCATCCCAGCTTCCTTTGCTCAGTTCAAAACCAAAAATCCTGTCAAAGCCCGGATCGGAAAAGATAAACCTGTCCTCCCGAAAACTTTCCTCCGGCGCCGTTCCTTCCGGAGCATGCAGGTAGGTGCTGATCTGAGTCACACTCACGACTTCAGAAAGTTCCTCAACAAATTCTTTGCGAAGCATGGGAGCCACAGCCCCACCTGCCCAAGACCAATTCTGGTCAGAATTCACCGTTTGCACTACACGATGGATCCGATCAGAATCCGGGTGAAATTGATCATAAGATCGCTCAAACTTCACAAATGCCATCAGGATCAGGCAGCTTGCCAGTCCTATTGAAAGTCCGAGGACATTGATCAGAGAGAATGCTTTCTGTCGGATCAAGTTTCTCCAGGCGATTTTAAGGTAGTTTTTCCACATGATTCATTGATTGGAAAATTTCAAAATTGGAAAATTGAAAGATTAGGAGTTGGAATGTGGTAAGGTTCTAAAGTTGTAAAGTCTCCGAGAGTTCAAGGCCAAAATACTAGTTTAGGCCTCGTACCCCGAGCTTTCGGGGCGTACTTCGCATTTCTTAAATCCGAAATCACATGTCCGAAATCCGAAATCCCATCATTCGCTTTTCAAGCTTTTCACCGGATTCATCAGTGCGGCTTTTACGGCTTGGGAACTCACCGTCGCCAAGGCAATCAGAATCGCGACCAACCCTGAGATTGCAAATACCCACCAGTCGATCTCGATCCGATAGGCAAAATCCTCAATCCAGCGATCCACCACATACCAGGAGACCGGAACCGCGATGACAATAGCCACCAACACAAGCTTGATAAAATCCCTGGAAAGAATCGCCACCACACCCCCTACCGATGCACCCAGCACCTTTCGGATGCCGATTTCCTTGATCCGCTGCTCGGTGGTAAAGGTCGCCAGACCAAAGAGGCCAAGGCAGGAAATCAGGATTGACAGCATGGTCAGCATCCCGACGATGGCATTTACGGTGCGATCTGCCCGATACAATTCTGTAAAGTGGTCATCCAAAAACTCGTACTCAAACTCGCGTTCGGGGATCACCGAGTTCCATACAGACTCCAGATGGGCGATGGCCTCTGGAGCCCTATCTCCCGCTATCTTCACTGAAGCCTCGTCATATCCCCAGTCTTTCTGGTTGAAAATTGTCAACGTCTCCACCTTGTGATGCAGGGAGTTGAAGTTGAAATCCCGGACAATCCCCACGATGCTGGCAGCAGAATCCATTCCGCTAAACCCAAACTGCCGACCGACGAGAGATTCGATCGACTTGCCTTCCCCTTCTTCCAGCAGCAGTTCCTGAGCCATCGATTCGTTGATCATGTAGGCCTTGCCATAGTCTGCTTCTGTCCCGTTGAAATTTCTCCCAGCGATCAGTTCTATCTGATAGACATCCAGAAAGTCATGATCTACTACCACCTGGGAGGTTGCGAGATTTCTGGCAGGCCCGTCCCCGTGAAAAGTCACCCCAGTTTGGTGCAGGTTATTTCCCAGACGCTGACCGGATGCCGTCACATTTTCAACCAAGGTACTGGCGAGCAATTTCTCCTTCATCACCTCGTATCGATCAGAATAGCGACCGAGAGGAATAGTGACCACCTGATCATGAGAAAATCCCAGGTCTTTCTCCTGCATGAACCTGACTTGTCTGGTTGCAAAAAAAGTCGAAATGATCAGGAAGATCGCACAGCTAAACTGCACGATGACCAGTGCATTGCGGAAATCAGACTTTCTTTTTCCGGACTCAACCGAACCTTTCAAAACTTTGACAGGATGAAAACTTGACAGAAAAACCGCCGGATATATTCCTGAAAGTATTCCCACGGCAATCGCCCCAAAAATCAGAGATCCCAAAACAATCGGGTCGCTAAACAGTGGGAATTCCAGTTTTCGCTGGCTAAAGTCGTTGAGAAAAGGCAATGCCAAAAAGACCATGACCACCGCCAGGATCATCGAAATACCGCTAATGAGGATCGATTCGCTGATAAACTGAAAATACAGCTGGCTTTTTGAAGCTCCGGAAGCCTTGCGAACTCCGATTTCCATTGCCCGGCTGATAGACTTGGCCGAGGAAAGGTTCACGAAGTTGATCCCGGCTATAAACAGCACAATCAGCGCGATGTAGAAAAATATCTTGGTGTAGGCACCGTCAAATTTCTGATAATTGAGATAGTCGTGAGTGATGTCCGTGGATCCGGCATGTACCTGATCTAAGTCTTGAAGAAACAGCTTGTATCCTTTAGCCCCTTCCTCAGACATATGGGAAAGCAAATAGGCAGGAAACTTAGATTCTAATTCCGGAATATCTGTTCCTTCCACCAGTTCGAGGTAAGTCGTCAGCCAGTTTCCGCCCCAATTCTCCATATTTTGAGGGCCCACAAAGGTGCTGAATGAGGCGATTCCTTCAAACTTGAGGTGTGAGTTGGCTGGAATGTCAGCGATAATCCCGGTGACGGTAAAATAAGCACTGTCCTCCTCTGCCACCTCAAGCGTTTTACCCATAGCTGATTCTTCACCAAACAACTGGAGTGCTCCGGATTCGGTCAACACCATACTCCGAGGCTTGGCTAGGGCTGAGGCTGGATCTCCTTCGATCAACTTGAAATCGAAAATTTCAAAAAAGGAGGAATCCGCCCAAATGGTCTCCTCCAAAGTGAAGGTGGACTCATTCATGAGAAACTTCATCTCTCCGCTGGGTCTCACCCGGACATAGTTGAGAATTTCAGGAAATTCCTCCTTCAAAGTTGGCCCCATGGGAAACATGGACAGCGCCACGTTTTGAGGAGCGACCATGCCTTCCCACTGTTGTACTTCGTTGAGTCGATAGATATTCTTGGTATGAATTGCGTCAAAATCCCGCTCATAATTCACAAACAACAGGATCATGATGCAGACGGCCATTCCGATGGCAAGACCGAAAATGTTCAAGGCGGAGAAAAGCTTGTTTTTCCTCAGGTTACGAAAGGCGGTTTTCAGATAGTTTTTCCACATGGTATTTGAATTGGAATATTGAAAGATTGGAAAATTGGAAGATTAAGAGTTGAAAGGTTGTAAGGTTTTAATATGGTTGGGTTTTCAAGAAAATAAGGCTAAAACACTAAATAAAACCTCGTAAATCGTACTTCGTAAATCCGAAATCACATTTCCGAAATCCGAAATCCCATATCCGAAATCCGAAATCCCCTCACTCGCTTTTCAAGCTATCCACAGGATTGGCCAAAGCGGCACGCAGGGTATTCATGCTGACCACCACCAGAGAAAGCAGCAATACCACCACACCTACAACCACAAATAGCCAGAAATTGATATCGATATGGTAGGTGTAAGTCTCCAGCCAGGCATTCATCCTCCAATACGCGAAAGGCACTGCGAGGCAAAATGCAATCAACACCAGCTTGAGGAAATCCTTGGAAATCAACAACAGCACCTGAAGAATCGAAGCGCCCAACACTTTTCGGATTCCGATCTCACGGAAGCGCTTTTCTATGGTAAAAGAAGCCAATCCAGCCAATCCGATGCAGCAGATAAAAATCCCAATTCCGGAGAAAATAGTAATGATCTTGCTCACCAACTCCTCGGATAAAAACTTTCGCCCAAATTCTTGATCCACAAACTGATATTCAAAAGGAACTGCAGGGTTGTACTTTCTGAAAATCCCCTCCACAGCCTCCAATCCAGCCTGTACAGGTGTACCTTCAGTAAACCGAACATTGATCGAGTAAGTCCTTGTGGGGTCAAAATAGATCATCATAGGATCTACCGGGTTGAAAGGTGAATCCATCACCACATTATCCATCACCCCGATTACGGTGTAGTCCGTGTTTCCATATCTCATTTGCATGCCAACCGGCTCCTCTAGACCCATAGCTTCCACCGCTGCCAAGTTGAGGATCAAAGCTGAGGAATCGCTCGGCATTCCGGTAAAATCGGTTCCTTCAAGCATCTTGACTCCCATAGTCTCAGAGAAATCCACATCTGAATACAAACCTGTCATCAACAGGTTCATATCAGTTGGTTTTCCTTCCCAGCTTGGTGCAGGAGCTCTCCACCAAATACTCGTGATGGGTGAAAATGTCCTGGTGGTTGCCTGGACCATTCCGGTTTTGAGCAACTCGTCTTTGATCACCGCGAAGTTTTGCTGGATATCTTCGGTGGACGAGATCATGATGAGGTTATCGGGGTTGTATCCGATATCCCGGTTTTTGATGTGCTGGATCTGCTGGTAAACGATGAGCGTACCCGAAATCAGCAGGATGGAGATGACAAACTGCCCAACTACTAGGATATTTCTTGGTAAGACTGCTTTTTCACCTGCGAGGAAAGTACCCTTCAGAATCTTGATCGGATTGAAGGAAGAGAGATAAATGGCGGGATAGCTGCCGGCAATCAGTCCAGTAAATGTCACCACCGCCAAAGAAATGATCCAAAATACCGGAGAGCTGAGATCCAAAGACAGCGTCTTTCCTGCCAATTGATTGAATGCAGGCATCAACAGGAAAACGGCAATCACCGAGACAAAAAAGGCCAACAAAGTCAAGGTCATGGACTCAAAAAAGAACTGGAGCATCAACTGCTTTTTGCCAGATCCCAGGGTCTTGCGGATACCCACTTCCTTTGCCCTGCGCTCAGAGCGGGCGGTGGAGAGATTCATAAAGTTGACACAGGCAATCAGCAGGATAATTACCGCAACAATTGAAAAAAGCCGGACATAGGTAATCATGCCGCCTGTATTTACTCCGTCCTTAAACTCGCTAAAAAGCCTCCACTTGCTCATCGGAAAGGCGAAATAGGTGCTGATTCCTTGGTCAGTAGGGTTGTTTTTGATTTTGATTGCCGATATTTTTTTAGACAATTCCTCCGGATCGGTACCCGGTTGCACTTGTAAGAAAACATTCCAGGAGGAATTGGTCCAGTTGGTCAAAGCCCGTTGCAAGCTCTCGTCTGAATAATTGAACAAATGGATGTAGTCAAACTTAAACGAAGAATTCCCCGGCAAATCCTTTAGAATGGCGGTGATAGTTACCTCCCTGTCATTATCGATTTTCAGCGTTTGGTGAAGCGGATCCGCATTTCCGAAAAGTGATTTTGCCGCTGATTCTGTCAGAATAATGGAGTTGGGATCAGGGAGTGCCGTTTGGGCATTTCCCTGAAGAAACTGCCAGGAAAACACGTCAAAGTAATTTTCGCTGACCGTAATCCCATTTTTGCGCTGCTTGGTATCCCCAAAAGCCAGAATATGCGATTCGTCCCAAGTACTCATTACCGCATTTTCTACTTCAGGGAGTTCCTGCTCAAGGGCTTGAGCTAAAGGAAAGACCATATTTTGGTCTGTAAAAATCTGATCGTTGTAATCCCGGTGTGCCATCACACGGTAGATATCCTCATAGTTTTCATGAAACTTATCATAGGTAAGTTCATCGTACACCCACAGCAGGATAAATATGGTACAGGTACAACCAAGAGAAAGGCCGACCAGGTTTGTGATTGAGAACTTCTTGTTTCTCAACAGATTTCGATAGGCTATCTTAAAATAATTGATCCACATGGTGTTCGATTGGAAAATTTGAAAATTTGAAAATTGAAAGATTAAGAGATGAAAGTTGGGATAGGTTTGAAATGGAATGGTTTTCAAAAGACTTTGGCTTCGGAGTTCACCTATTCCTCTCACTCAGATTTTACGATTTCTATGCCAACAAAAAAGAGGAAAAAAACCCCTTTAAACCCGTATTTATCGGTTTTGACACCTATGTAACGGACGAAAATGCCCGATTGCGGGCAAAACAAAGAATCCATCCTATGCGGCCCTGAAATCTTAAACCTGTAAAAACAACTATACCTATCAGGTCAAAAAATCCCTGAAATCAAAGGCAAAATTTTCAGTCTATTTCCAACTTAAAGCGCTGAATACTAACAACTCCCATTGGATTTGTTTATTTTTAAGTAGTACCAAAAGCCAAAAGACCATGATTTACTTAAAAAGCACTTCCCTCGCCCTTCTATTTCTTCTCAGCCTTTCCTTCGGTTTTCTGCATCATGGTTGGGCCAATTATGACCAGACCAAAGTGCTGGACTTTGAGACCACCATCGATGAATCGACTTTTGGGAATCCCCATACGATGGCCACAGTAAAGTATCAGGATGAGTCCTGGACCGTCTATCTGGCTCCGGCAAGCCGCATGACAGAACGTGGACTGTCTGCCGAAATGATCAAAAAAGGCACGAAAGTAAGATTGGTTGCCTACCCACATAAAACAGAAAAGGGGGAAATGAGGGCCGAAAGGATATTTGTTGACGGCAAGAAGTACGAGCTAAGATAGGCGTGTCGGAATACCTTGACTGGCTGGAGCACACTTCCTGGGCGGAGGCAATCCGTCAATCCCTCTGGCTGTATCCAGCCTTAGAAATAGTCCATATTCTGGGAATTGTTATTCTAGTCGGTCCAGCATTCTT
This sequence comes from Algoriphagus sp. A40, assembly GCF_002002735.1. Classification (GTDB taxonomy): domain Bacteria; phylum Bacteroidota; class Bacteroidia; order Cytophagales; family Cyclobacteriaceae; genus Algoriphagus. The sequence continues at coordinate 32,344 of NZ_MUNY01000045.1, forward strand.
GTTTGACCTTTTTCTATTGGGTTTTTCCAAAAATTTACCCTTTGCCGGCATGGCGCGATATCTGTTGCCCTGGTCCCGGCGCGGTCTAATCCTGATAATTCCCTCGGGGTTATTCTTGTTCATAACCAATGCCGAAACGCTGGGCTTTGACCCCACCTTCTGGTTAAAAATGGTTTTGCTAGCAGTTGCTGGACTGAACGCGCTCGTGTTTCACAAGTTTGTTTCCAGAGGGAAACTTGATCCAAATACTCCTCCAAAAATCCCTTTGCTTTATAAAATCCAGGCGCTGGTCTCCATTTCCGTATGGATTGCTGTTATCAGCTGCGGGCGTCTTTTGGCTTACTGATCACTAATCCTTTGGGCTCTTTTCTCGACTTAGCCTTTCCACTTTCCCGCCACCGGTAAGGTTGGGAAGTGGGAAGGTTCAGCTCCTCTTTTTCTACGGTCAAAAGGCAAATGGAATTAGAGGTCGTGACTGTTTTTTGACCAATGCGATTGGCTTCGACTCCGCTCAGCCTGACCACTGCGACTGACCACTGCTTTACTCACTCTTCAGACTGTCCACCGGATTCATCATTGCAGCTTTGACGGACTGAAAACTGATCGTCACCAGAGCTACAATCACAGCGAGAAGTCCAGCAACCCCAAAAATCCACCATTGAACAGGTACCTGATAGGCAAAACCTTCCAGCCATTTATTCATCCCAAACCAAGACACTGGTGTTGCTATAACGATGGCTATCAGAACCAGCTTGATGAAATCTTTGGAAAGCAGACCAACGATGGAAGAAACCTCCGCTCCCAGGACCTTTCGGATCCCGATTTCCTTGGTTCGCTGCTCGGCGGTATAGGTTGCCAGACCAAGCAATCCCAGACAGGCAATCATAATTGCCAGCACAGAAAATGTGGTGAAAATCTTTCGAAACCTGAAGTCGGATTCATATTGCTTGTTGAAATCCTCATCCAGAAAACTGTAGATAAAGGGGCGTTGGGGAGCCAGTTTTTTCCAGACATCTTCCACCTTGGCGATGGTTTCTGGAAGGTCATCTCCTTGGACTTTCACGCTGATGTACCGGCTTGCATAGGCTTCAAAAGGTAAAGTCAGGGGTTCAACCGCCCGATGCAGGGAGATATAATTGAAATCCTTCACAACACCGATTATCTGCCCCTCTCTCCCCCATTGATCAAATTTCTTTCCCACAGCATCAGCCGGATTGGCATAGCCATACTGACGAGCGGCAGCCTCATTGATCACCAAAGCTGAGCTGGAATCTGAGGGATAGTCTCTCGAATAGGACCTTCCGGCCACCAGTTCCAAATCAAAATGATCAATAAAGTCCAGACCCACCTGAAAAATCGGTTGCGCTTCCTGCTTCATTTCCCCTTCCGGAGTTTCGATTGTAGTCCCGGCATTTGGGAAATAACTTCCCGGAACACTGCGTGAAAACGCGACTGAAAGCACATCCGGCATCGCTTCAAGTTCACCCTGGATCACAGCCGATACATCATTCACCTTCTCATCGTAATTGTAGTCCAGCACCAGCATGTGCTCTTTGTCAAAACCCATGTCCTTGTCCAGCAAATGGCTCATTTGGGAATAAACTACCAAGGTGCCAGCAATCAAGGCAATGGAAAGACTGAACTGAAATACGACCAACCCTTTACGGAGATTGACTCCTTTTGCATCGGATTTGTTGATCCCTTTCAGGATCATCACCGGTTGAAAACCAGAAAGTACCATGGCAGGGTAATATCCTGCCAGCAAGCCGATGACTAGGATAATTCCTAAGAAAACAGGGACCGTTTGTAAGTTGACCATCTGATTGAATTCAAAGACTTTCCCGGTTAGGTCATTCATCATCGGAATGGCTGCAGAAACAAAGATCAATCCGGCTACTGCTGCTAAACCGACGATGATCAGTGATTCACCCAAAAACTGAAAAATCAAAAGGCCCCGGTCGGCTCCAATGGATTTTCGAATGCCTACTTCCTTCGCACGCTCCATGGAACGGGCAGTGGACAGGTTCATGAAATTGATCATCGCAATGATCATTATGAACAAACCAATGATGGAAAAGACATAAATATTCGGCAAAGATCCGGTCTCCCCTGGTTGACGTTGCGCCGTTGTTCTGAGATAAACGTCACTGAGAGGTTCAATGGCGATGGTATAGCCATAACCGTTATCCCCGTTTCTTCTTTCTATAAATTCTGGAATTTTCGCTTCAAAAGCAGCTCTGTCAAACTGATCATTGACCAGGAAATAGGTATACGTGTCCACATAACCCCAAGCCTCAAAAATCTCCGGGATTGACTGACGGAATGTTTCAAGGGAAAGCAGTGCATTGAACTTAAAATGGGAATTGGATGGCAGGTCAGCCATTACTCCGGTCACGGTGTAATCCCCTTCATTGGCTCTTCCTGCGGATTCGCTGCCTTTTAGCGTTTTGCCCAAGGCACTCTCATTGCCAAAGTATTTTTTGGCGGTAGTTTCTGTCAAAACCACGCTGTAGGCTGCAGCCAGTGCAGTCTTGGGATCTCCCTCGATCAATTTCCAGCTAAACACATCGAAAACCGTGGAATCCATGAAAAACACACCGTCCTCCTGGGTGATGTTGTCTCCCACAGTAAACAAAATGTCTGCCCGTCCGGAGAACTGAACGACCTTTTCAACCTCAGGAAAATCCAACTTCAAAGCAGGTCCAACAGGCGCATTTCCCCAAACCCAAAAGGGTTGAGCTTCGGCACCTTCTGTCACTCCTTCCGGAGATCTGGATCCATGCGTCACCCGATAGATCCGATCACCTTTTTCATGGTAGTTGTCATAGGACAATTCATCCTGCACAAACATAAAAATGAGCACACAGCAGGCCATTCCAACCCCCAGTCCGATAATGTTAATGATGGAATAGACCTTCTTTTTGAGAAGATTTCTATAGGCGATTTTCAGATAGTTTTTCCACATGGTCTTTTGATTCGAAAATTGAAATATTGGAAAATTAAAAGATTAAGGGTTGGAAAGTGGTATGGTTCGACAAGCTCACCAACCGGACTCAGCACAAGAATTGGTAAGTGGTAATGTTGGAGGGATTCCTAAAGCAAGATGCTTAAATACTAGCCGAGATCTCGTCTTTCGTAAATCGTCCTTCGTATTTCGTAAATCCGAAATCCCATATCCGAAATCCGAAATCCCCTCATTCGCTCCTCAAGCTTTCCACAGGATTCGCCAAAGCAGCCTTCACACTCCTTAAACAGATCGTGCCAAATGCGATCAGCAAGGTAACCGCAGCGGCTACTCCGTAAATCCACCAGGCGATATCGATGTGATAGGCGAAGTTTTGCAGCCACAAATCCATAAAGAAATAGCCTGCCGGAAAAGCAATAACCAGTGAAATCCCCACCAATTTGATAAAGTCCTTGGCTAGCATTCCTACGATCTGGCTTACGGTTGATCCTAGCACTTTCCTGATTCCGATCTCCTTGATCCGCTGTTCTGCGGTGAATGTGACCAACCCAAATAACCCCAAGCAGGCTACGAAAATGGTCATCAAGGCAAGGACAGTAAGAAATGACCCAATCTTCGCTTCCTGGATATAGGTTTCATTGTACAGCTCATCCAAAAAGGCATAATGGAAAGCCTCGCCCGAATTGAAGCCCGCCCAAGTCTGCTCCATATCTGTAAGCAAGCCCGGAATATCCCGGTTGTCCACTTTTAAGATTAGGCTGTAATAAGGGTTATAAACCATCATCAAAGGCCGGATAGGCTCCCTCAAAGATCTGGCAACAAAATCCTTAACGACACCAACGACCCTCACTTCTTGCCTGCCACCCTGATTGTCCGTCATCTTTTCAAAGACTTTCCCGATTGGATCTTCAGCAATTCCCAATTCTCTGGCAGCTGTTTGGTTGAGGATTATGTTATTTTCTTCCGAACCGAGGTCCAAAGAAAAATTTCTCCCAGCCACGATTTCCATTCCCAGGGTAGGGATATATTCTTCATCGATCCCATATTGGGTCAACCTCAATGAGCCTGAAGGAGAATCATCCATTACCAGATTTTGACTGCTAGTATCGGTTGGACCAGATGGTATATAGGCTGATTTAGTGATGTTTTGAACACGAGGATCCGCCTTTAATTTATCTCTGAATACATCCAAATGGTCTCCCAAAAGTCCCGCATCACGCAAGACAATCAATTGCTCCTTTTCATAGCCAAGATCTTTATTCTGGATGTAATTCATCTGTTGGGAGACCACCAACGCACCGATAATCAAGGCCACGGAAACTGCAAATTGAAACACCACCAAGGTACTTCTAAAGGCTCCGCGGCCACTTTTCGATATCTTTTTCTTCAACGATTCGATCGGTTTGAATCCCGAAAGGAAAAATGCAGGATATCCTCCTGCCAAGATCGTTACTAACAGCACCATTACCCCAAGAGAAATCAGGATTTCGGGCTGGATAAGCGTTTGCATCGAAAGGGATTTGTCTGCGAAATCATTGAAAAAAGGAATGGCAATCTTGGCCAAGATTCCTCCCAATATCATCGCGATGCAAACTGCCACAAAAGACTCAGATAAGAACTGGAAGACTAGATTTTGCTTATCAGAACCCATCACTTTTCTCACGCCGATTTCCTTTGCCCGCTGCGAAGCCCCGGCGGTGGACAGGTTCATGAAATTGATGCAGGCAATCAGCAGCATAAAGACCGCAATTGCACAATAGATCAAGACGGTCTGTTTGTCACCTCCGGCTTCAAAATCGCCTTTCCCTGCATAAAGTGGATTGAGATGGATCGCAGTGACGGGTTGGAGCTTGAAGTAAACGTGATTTCCTTTTTCAAAAAACTCCTCGAAACCCATCCCTAAACCCTGTTGCATCTGGCCTTCCATATATTTCTTCGAAAGGGCAAGAAGCTTAGACTCCACCTGGGATTTTTCAGTTCCCTCATTCAAAAGCAAATAGGTCACATAGCTTCCGGAAAGCCAACTTTGGTTCTTTGCATCGGAATTCCCCAGCATCGATCCCAGCATATCAAACTGGAAATGCACGTTTTCCGGGATGTTCTCAATGACACCCGTAATGGTATAGTCCCCGGCAAAATTGTGGTATTCACTCGAATAATAGCCGAGATCTTCCAGTTTGATGACCTGATTGATGGGGTTTTTAGAGTCAAAAAGAGCCTTCGCCTGATCCTCAGTAATGACTAGCGTATTTGGTTTGTTTAGTGCTGTGGATGGATCTCCGCTGATAAAAGGAAGGTCGTAGATTTCAAAGAAGTTGGGATCCACAAAGGCAGTGGTTCCTTTTCGAATCACTTTTTCACCCATGCGGATTTTGGTATCCGAACTCAACTTAATCACTCGTGTACTGGCTTCAACTTCAGGAATTTCATCCTTGAAAGTCTGGGCCACGGGAGCCATCACACTGGCTTCATTCAGAAACTCTTCCCCAATCTTGGCATCCAGATTTACGCGATAGATCCGGTCCGAATTGGCAAAGAAACGATCGTAGCTAAACTCCTCGATTACATACAGGCTGATCACCACAGTGGTGGCGATTCCCAAGGTAAGCCCAAGAATATTGATGAAAGACACCAACTTATTCTTCATGAGACTTCTCCAGGCGATTTTAAAGTAAGTTTTGAGCATGATCTGAATTGGAAAATTTTAAAATTGAAAGATTGAAAGATTATGGACTCTGCCAGATATCCATTCTTTCAATTCTACCTAGAAGTTCTCGATAAAAGAATTCCACTTTTATGCCACTATAAATCTTCGCTAATGCCCTCAAAAAGGCATAATTTGAAAAATAGATTTTTAAGCTCGGACGCTTTTGTTCGCTCTCGGGCAAAATAGATCCGATAGCTCTTTCTATGTGGGAAAGGTTGGAAAGTTTTAAAGTTTAAAAGTTATGGGTTAGTGGAAAGGTTAAAAGGTTGGAAAGTTTAGGGACTCAAAGGTCAAGTTGAAATTGAACCTCAACCTTTCCCAGACCTCGTCAATCGTAAATCATAAATCGTAAATCCTTCTTGGTTCTTGATACTTACATCCTGTTACTTTATTCATTCTTCAGACTTTTGATCGGATTGGCTTTGATGCTTTTGAACGACTGTAGATAGATCGTTGCCAAAGCCAAAACCAAACAGGATCCCGCCGCCAGCACAATCACCCAAATCTCGACTCCGGTTCGATAAGCGAATTCTTCCAACCAACCCTGCATCACATAGATGGAAAGTGGGACGGCAAAGACCATCGCAATCAGAATCAACTTCATGTAGGACTTGGAAAGCAAAAGGAATATCTCCAGCATGGAGGCTCCAAACACCTTTCTGATGCCGATTTCCTTCACCCGCAGATGGGCTGTGAAGGAAGTCAGTCCAAACAAGCCAAGAATCGCAATAGCAATCGAACCCAGGGTCAAGGCCCAAAGCAGTCCTTCCATCCGCATTTCGGACTGATACAACTTCCCGAAATCTTCATCCAGAAAGGTATAATTCATAGGGACTCTCGGCTCATAGACTTTCCATGCAGCCTGAAGTTCAGCAATTCCAGCTTTCAAATCCCCACCCTGTAGCCTGACAGAAATGTAATCCCGCAGGAAATAGTCATGCATGTACTCGATCACCAGTGGCTTGATTTCATTCCGAAAGGACTCAAAATTAAAATCCTCCACCAACCCTATGACTTCCAAGGTTGCCTCGTCATTGGCTCCTTGGTTTTTGACGATCAACTGACCAATAGGACTTTCGCTGATGCCAAGGATTTCGGCGGCTTTTTGGTTAAGGATAACCTTCTTGACATCCGCCCCTGCTACCGATGCGAAATTCCTTCCATCGATAAGCCTAAACTTATACGTTTCCAGGTAGTTATGATCGGACTCGTACCAGTTCATCCCCTGTTGCAGTGTAGAGGTAGGTGAGTTGAATGAGCGCATCTGAAATTGCTCAGCCATAGGAATTCCCGTTGAAAAGCTCATCCCCTGGACTTGGGTACTCGAAGCAAATCTTCCCAAAAAGTCCTCCCGCTGGTGATTTTCGATCTCCCCGTCGTTGTGGATGATGAGCAGCTGCTCACGGGAAAAACCCGGATCACTTTGCTGGATGTAATTGAGCTGGCGCTGGACGATCAGGGTACAGATGATCAGCGTGAGCGTGGTCGCAAACTGAAATACCACCAGCCCGTTTCGGAAGCTATGGGAGTTTTTACCCACGCTGAGCTGCCTTTTCAAAACCAGAATCGGCCGGAAAGAGGAAAGATAAAATGCCGGGTAAAAGCCCGAAAGGAAAGTAAGCACCACGATCAAAGCCGGAACAGTGGCCAGGATCAAGGAGTTTTGAAGCAGATTGAAGTCGATATTTTTCCCGGAAAGCTGGTTAAACACCCCGTTAGAAAGCTCCACCAAGACCAGTGAAACTGCGACGGAACCCAAGACCAAAAGAAAAGCCTCAGTCAAAAACTGCCAGATCAGTTGGCGCTGGCCGGAGCCCATCACTTTTCGCACTCCCACCTCCATGGTCCGCAGTCCTGCTTTGGCCGTGGCCAGGTTCATGAAATTGATGCAGGCCAAAAGCAAAACGAACACCCCTACCAATCCAAAGAGGTACACATAGCTTTCGTAGCCATTTGGTTTGATCTCCCGCAGCAAATGAGACTGCAAGTGAATGTCCCGCACGGGCATAAGTTTCAGGTTGTATTCGGAGTTTTCACCTTCTCCTTCCAAGGCTGGAAGCGCAAATTTGGCCACCAGCTGATCGAGCTTCCCGGCTACTTCGCTTTGCTTTTCCTTGGGGAATTTGACGTAGGTATAGAGGATTGCCCAGCTCCAGTTGTCCATCAAGAAAATCTCCCGATGCATCTCAGGCTCATAGACCAGCATGTCAAATTCTAGGTGAGACTGCTCGGGAATCTCCTCCACCACTGCAGCCACTTGTCGTGGATTGGGATTGTTGCTTCCGATCAGCAGCGTCTTGCCAATCACCTCCTGTGGACTCAGGTCACCAAAGTATTTTTGGGCAGCAGCGGTAGTAATTACGATGTGATCCGGGCCCGAAAGGGCTTTTTCCGTACTTCCTGCAGCCAAAGGCAAATCGAAAACTTCAAAGAAGCCGGGTTCAGCATAGAAAACTTTATCCTCACGGAACACCTGATCTTTGTTGACACCTTCCGCCGGTTGCACCGTAAAGTCATTCCATTTCAACAATCTGGTGACGGCTTCTACCTCCGGAATATCGGTCTGAATCCTGGGCCCCAAAGGCGGTGGTGCAGTGGCATAGCTGGCCGTCGCAAAGTCACCCCAATGGGAACTGACACGGAAGACATTTTCCGAGTTGGGGAAAAATCGGTCGTAGCTCCTTTCGTCCTGGACAAAAAGCATGATCATCAAAAACCCGCTGATCCCCAGAGTGAGTCCAAAGCCGTTCAGCAATGTGTAGAGTCTGTTCTTCTTGAGCGTTCTCCAGGCGATTTTTAGGTAGTTTCGGAACATTGGAATTGGAAAATTAAAGTTGCAAAGGGGTAAAGTTGAAAGGTTTCCTAAGGTCAAGGACTTAAACACTATTCAAGGCCTCGTAAATCGTATTTCGTAAATCTTAAATCCTTCTTGCCTCTGATTTCTTGTCTCTTGTTTCTTTGCTTCGACTCCGCTCAACATGACAGAGATTCTTGATACTTGCTACTTAAATCTTGCTACTACGTCACTACTCCCCTTTCAGCGTGGTTGCAGGATTGATTCGCGCAGATTTGATCGCATGATAACTGATGGTTCCCAGTGCCATCGCTGTCGCCATTACTCCTGCTAATGCAAAGCTTTGCCAGCCTAAATCGATTTTGTATTCGTAATCTTTGAGCCAATTATTCAGCAGATAGTAGGCGATCGGAGTAGCCAAAACCAGGGAAGCTAGGATCATGTAGACGAATTTTTGCGTCAGCATCCCATAAATCCCCTGAAGCGAAGCCCCCAGGACTTTTCGGATGCTCATTTCTTTGGTTCGCTGCTCCACCATGTAAGCTGAAAGTGCAAACAAACCCAGACAAGCCACCAGGATGGCAAGGAAAGCAAAGCTGGTAAAGATGATTTTGATCCTTCGGACATTGTCATACATCTGAGCAAAGGAATCATCCATGAAAGCATAGCGAAAAGCGAGATTTGGCGCAAAGCCAGTCCATTTTTCCTCTATTGATTTCAGCAATCCAGGCATATCGGCAGTATTCGTCTTGACAGAAATGATGGTGTTGCTTTTCCCCAAGAACATCGCGAGTGGCTCCACACGCTCTTTCATGTTGTCAAATCGGAAGTCTTTCACGACTCCGATAATCTCATTCAGCTGGCCGAATCGGGACACTTTTTTCCCAATCGGATCCGAGATATTCAGCTCCTTGACCATCTGCTCATTCACGATGACCCCCTCCCGATCAGTGGCTATGGTCTTATCGAAGTTCCTTCCGGCAATCAGCTCGATTCCCAAGGTTTTCAGATAGTCTTCGTCGATCTGCCAGACCTGTCCGGGAACCGTTTCATCGATGTTTTCACGGCCCTCGTTGACAAAAGAGTTGCCGTTTCGTTTGGTATTTTCGAGAGGCAGATAGTCGCTGATCGTGACAGATTCGATTCCCTGAATCCGTTCAAGTTCTTCTTTGAACACCTCATCTTTATCCCCCAGCATATTGGTGCCATAGAGCTGGATGACCTGGTCTTTTTCAAAACCGACTTTGGAAGTAAGGATAAAGGACAACTGCTCATTGATCACGAGTGTGCCAATGATCAGGATGATCGAAACGGTGAATTGAAAGACCACCATACTGGTTTGAAAACCTCCCGATTTGCTTCCCAATCGAAGCTTGCCTTTCAGTACGTTGATCGGAGCAAAACCTGAAAGATAAATTGAAGGATAAAATCCTGCGATCCCACCCACCAGCAAAGCTGAAACCAGGAGAATTGGGACAAAGAACACATTATCCCAAGGCATGGAAAGCGCAATCCCGGTCATCTCCTGAAAAACCGGCATAAAGGTCTGAGCCAATACAATTCCTATCACAAATGCGATGAAGGTGAGCAGCATGGATTCGGACAAAAACTGAAAAATCAAATGGCCGCGACTAGAACCGACCACCTTGCGCAAACCCACTTCTTTGGCCCGGTTGGCGGATTTTGCGGTGGAAAGGTTCACGAAATTGATCGAGGCCAGCATAAGGATAAAAAGGGCCACTGTCCCAAAAACCCAAACGATTTTGATATCATTTCTAAAAGGAGAATCACTCTCAATAGCTGCTGAATGGAGATGGATTTCTTCCAAAGGTTGCAGATAGACTTTGGCATTTTTCTCGATTGTCTCAGCCATCGCCAATCCGGCCGCCGCCATTGCTGGCTTCAGGTACTTGGAGACTACCGTCGTACCCAACGTATTGCTAAAAGCGGCCACATTCGTCTCAGGCTGGACAGCGACGTAATTTTTATAGTTGCTTTGGATCCAGCGATCCTGTTCTCCTTGGCCAAATTCCACTCCTGTCAAGGTCAGGAAATAATCGTAATTCAAGTGAGAATTGGTCGGAAAATCCTCCATCACTCCGGTGATCTTACGTGGATCTTCCCGGTTGCCATTGAGGTAAATCACATGCCCAATGGGGTTTTGGTCTTTGAAGAATTTCTTGGAAATAGTCTCGGAAATTACAATGGTCTTGGGTTCAGCCAAAGCTGTTTTGGAATCCCCAAACACCATCGGAATGCTGAAAATATCCAGGATTGCCTGGTCAGCATAGGTAAATCCCTCCTCATGATGCTGCATTGCTTCATCATCGATCTGGATCTCATTGGTACCCGCTCCATAGAAAAGGTCATTGTCCATGATCCTGCCTGCCTGCTCTATTTCGTCAAAATCAGCGTCCACGGTTCTGGCCAGATTTGCCGAAAAGTGAACCGTATATTCCGTGGTTCCCGCCATGTCAAGCCTGCCAACCACCCGATAGATATTGGCTGAGTTAGGGACATATTTGTCGTAACTCGTCTCGTGAATGATATAGACGGCTATAAGTATGCAGGCTGATATTCCAATGCTGAGTCCCGCAATGTTTATAAATGAAAACCCCTTGGCTTTGATGAGGTTTCTCCAGGCGATTTTTAGGTAGTTTTTGAGCATTTTCTCAAAATTTAAAGATTGGAAAATTTTAAAATTGGAAGATTAAAGTGGGAAGGTTGTAAGGTTACTTGGGGCCAAGGACTAAAACACTATCCAAGACCTCGTACCCCGATAGCTATCGGGGCGTATTTCGTAAATCGTAATTTCTCTTGCCTCTCATTTCTTGCCTCTTGATTCTTGATACTTACCTCCTACTTCTTCACTCACTTCTCAGACTCTCCACCGGTTTCATCAGCGCTGATTTCATGGCATGAGCGCCCACTGTGACCAAAGCAATAAGCAGCGTCAATACCGCCGCAAAAGCGAAATAAGACCAGGAAAGATCCACCCGGTATGCAAAGCGCTCCAACCAGTTTTTTGCAACCAAGTAACTGACCGGTATCGCTATGCCTATCGCAACCAAAACCAAAGCAACGAAGCTTCCTGCCACAAGGCGAAGGATATTCCATTCATTGGCTCCCAATACTTTTCTGATTCCGATTTCTTTGACCCGCTGCTCTGCCATGAAAGCTGCCAGTCCAAACAGCCCCATGCAGGAGATGAGGATTGCCAGTCCGGCAAAATAGTTTGCCAATACCAGCACCCGTTGTTCAGCTGCGTAAAGCAACTCGTAATCCCTGTCCAAAAACCCGTAGTCCATGGCCAAACCGGCAAACTGACTGGAATAGAGACGTCGCAATCCTGCTACAGTCTGTTGTTCCATTCCCGGTTCAATTTTTACAAGAATCGTGTTTGCTCTTGGTTCCAGACGGATAATGCACGGCACAATGGATTCAAAGAGCGACTCAAAATGGAAGTTGTCCGTCACTCCGATGACCTCTTTGGGAGAACCCCAAAAGCTGATGATTTTACCTACCGGATCTTCAAGCTGCATGGCATCGACCGCTGCCTGATTGAGCAAAACTTTCTCTGTCTCGTTGGTAAAATCCCTGGAAAAGGACCTCCCCTCTTGGAGCTCAATCCCTAGCGTCTCGACAAATCCATATCCGATTTCCAGGTTGCTGAAGTTCAACTGCTCATCTTCATCGCCGGCTTTCCAGTCCACACCCGACATTCCCCCGTGGTTTCCCGTGAGATTGTGGTAAGCATTTGTAGCCTTAACCACACCGGGCACTTTCTCTACCTCTCCAAGAAATCCTTCGACACGATTCTCCCAACCACCACCGATCTCAAAGAAGTTTTCATCTCCGCCATCTGGCATTTCCAGTTGAAAGCGCAGCACATTTTCCCTGTGATAGCCCAGGTTTTTGGTTTGGATATATTCCAGTTGCTTGTGAACAATCGCCACAGAAACGATCAGCAAGACTGAAAGTGTAAACTGAAATACTACCAGGCCTCTTCTGGCCGAAATCTCTTTCCATGAACCCGGAAGTTTGTTCTTAAAAGCAGTGATTGGCTGAATCCCGGAAATGTAAAATGCCGGATAGCTTCCCGCCAAAATGCCGACAAGAAGAGCCGTCACAAGAACACCAAACACCAGCACCGGGCTGAGAGCAAGTGACAGTTGCTTGCCTGTGATGAGGTTAAACTGAGGCATGGCCAGCTGCACCAAAAGGATGGCGCAAAGTGTGGCTATCGAAGTCAGCAATACAGATTCGGTGAGGAATTGGGAAATCAGAGACGATTTGGCTGCGCCAAAAGATTTCTTAATTCCGATCTCCTTGGCTCTTTTGGAGGCTTTGGCTGTTGTGAGATTGATAAAGTTGATGGAGGCGATGACCAGGATGAAAATCGCGATAATTGAAAATAGTCGGACATAACCAATCCTTCCTCCAGCCTGCTTACCGTTTTCGAAAGTTCCTTGCAGGTATCGGTCCGAAAATTTTTGCAGAAATAGACTCGATTCAGAATCCACTCCTTTTGCTTTTAAAAAATCCCGGATCTTGAGATTGAATTGATCCAGTGAAGCCCCGGGAGCTAGTACCAAATAAGTATGTGGATCGCTGTTTCCCCAGTTCTCCAACTCATATCGATCTTCGATATACAGCGCGTAGTTAAAGAGAATATCACTTGGATTCGAGGAATTGGCGGGCGGGTTTTTAAACACAGCCTGGATGGTGAAATCTCCACTCAGCGATCCAAAATCCCAGACTATTCCTTTTCCGATCAGATTATCGGTGGTATTAAACAACTTCTGTGCAAGCTCTTCGGAGATTGCTACCGAGTATTTGTCGGCAAAGATGCTTGACTTGTTGCCAGCGAGAAGTTCAAGAGAGAAAATATTGAAGAAATCAGGCTCAACGTACTGAGGCCTGGCTCTGAATGCATTTTCCTCAACTTTTGCCAGCCCTGTATTTGGAAACCAGGAAGCTGGGATCACGGAGGTGGCGAATTCCACTTCAGGTATTTCCTCCACCAAAGCCTTCGCCAATCTTCCCTGCGTAGCCTGTAAAGTCAGGATTTGATCCCCTTCTTTTACATTCTGCAGAACCTGATAAAGTCGCTCATCATTTTCGTGGTACCTGTCCACACTGTACTCATCCACAACCCACAAGCTGATCAGCACCACACCTGCCAATCCGATCGTCAGTCCAATCAGATTGATCAAAAAGGTGGTCTTGTTTCGCTTGAAATTCCTTAGGGCAAGGAGGATATGATGTTTGAGCATTACAATTGGGTTTGGAGGTTGGAAGTCAGGAAGCTAGGGGGTTTGGAGGTTTAAAGGTTTGGAGGTGGAAATGTTGGGAGATTCCTCATAATCTCTTTTCTCCAGTCTCTTATCTCTGTACTTGGTACTTCGTACTTAATTAAACTCCAGATTAATACTGCCTCCAGAGCTCTGCATAGTGACAGGAATTCCTCCACCGTTGACCTTGCCTACGATCTTGTCTTTCTTGATTTCTCCGTCAAAATTTGAAAGCGGCGAGTTTACCCGACCACCACTGATGTCCAGATTCAAACCCAATCCATCCGGAACCACTGCCGTAATGCTTCCACCACTGGAGTTTAGGGTCAGCTGTTTCTCCAATTTGGAGAGCTGGGCTCTCACGGATCCTCCGCTGGAATTCACCACGATACTGCCTGCGATTTCCTCCAGATTGACGCTTCCCCCAGAGGAACCGATCATCAAATCACCAGTGAGTTGATTGACTTTGATGGAGCCGCCGCTTGACTGGGCTTCTACATTTCCTTTGAAGTTTTCCACCCGGAATGAACCGCCTGAACTTTGGGTTTTTACCTGTCCGCTGCTGTTGATCACCTGGATACTACCACCGCTGGAAGCTACGTCCTGTTTCCCGTTCAGTCCCTCAATTGCAATTGAGCCTCCGCTGGATTGGAATTTGGAGGACATTTCTTTCGGTACTTTGACCTTAAAGTGCAGGCTCATTTTACTGCGGTTGGTATTGGGTTTCTTTTTGACAATTAGTGAGACCGTATTTCCGCTTTGATTGATGTCCAGATTATAATTTTCCAGCTCCTTTTCCACCGCTGAATCTTCCATTTCGATCTCTTTCCCGTCCAGCTTCACATACATGTCAACCACGACTTCGTTGCCACTGGCACCTGTCACGGCGACCGAAGAGCCGGAAGTTTCCACGTTAAGATTGCCTGCACCGCTCAAAGTGAATTTTTTAGTGAGATATGGATCCCCTCGAAAATCCATTGCGAAAACCGAGAATTGCAGAGAAAGCAACACTAGAATCAAGAAAGCTGAAGTTGTTTTGATGCGTGTCATAGCTAGAAGTTGTTTAGACAGTTCGAGCAAACTCCCATTTCCACTTTTGTGCCAGTAAAAAACCGTCCAATTAGGTTCTTTTGAGGCTTTCCAGGAATCAATATCCTAGCCTCCGTACATTTTCGTCCGCTTGCGGTCAAAACTTCAATCCATTTTATAAAATCCTAAATCAAAGTCTTTATTCATTTCGGATACTCTGGCCAGGCTAGAGGGATAATCTGGAAAAATGCGATCAAAAACTCACCAAAAAGCAATCCACTGGTACTGTCTACCGCTAGTTCGCTCTTGGGCACTAATGAGTCTCAGTGACTTTGTTTTTCTGAAAGCTATACAACAGATACCCCAATGAGGGCAGAATAAAAACACTCCCGATCAACAAGGCCCAGGCCAAAGTTTCGATTGGTTTGCCGGTGGCGGATGAATTGAAAAAAGTCAGGTTTTCACCTGATTTGAGAATGATCAACTCGGGAAAATAATGATACCCAAAAGCCAATAAAATCGTGCTGACGACAAATCCACTGAGCAGTCTAATTCTGATTTGATTTCCGCTTTTCAGAGAAAACCAAAGGTAAATCATGGCCAAAGTAGCCAGAATCAACATCCCAATCGTGACACTTTCCTTAAGCAAAAGGCCCAAAAGCGGTACCTCATCAACAATCGAAGCAAGAAACACAAAACCTCCTGCCAGAACTGTAAGGATAATAAACTGCTTTGCTTTCCGAACTACGAGTGTTCGGACTGTGGGATTATTGGATTCCCCAATCAAAAAAATGGCGGCTAAAAAACCACATATTGCTATAGTAAATAAGCCCACCGAAAAGCTAAAAAGATTGAACCAGGGCTGGATATAACCCTCGCAGAAACTGGCAGCCTCAGGATCAATCTCCCCTCCGACCGCAGCTCCGAAAATCAAGCCCAGGAAAAATGGCGTAATAAAACTGGAATAAGTAAAAATGAGATTGTAGACTTTCTGCATCTCATCTTCATATGCATCGTAGTGACGAAACACAAAGGCAGTTCCCCGCCCGATAATCCCAATCAGCATCAAGGCCAGCGGGATATGCAAATGCACTGACAGCAGGGTATAGATCGGCGGAAACCCAACAAACAGGATGACAATTGCAATGATCAGCCACATGTGGTTTGCCTCCCAGATCGGTCCGATGGTTTTGTAAGTAGTGTCGCGCAGCTGCTCACGCGCTGAGGCTGGAGTGAACAATTCGACGATCCCCGCACCAAAATCCGCCCCTCCAAGGATCACATAGAGCAAGAGGGCAAGACAAAGAAAAATGATGACCACGTACAGCATAAGTTCAGCTTAAGGATTGGATGAGGCCGATGAGTTTTGATCCAAGATTTTAGGCAAAGCTTTGATCTGTCGATAGAGCAGAAAGGTCACTATTCCTGCCAGAGAAATGTAGATCGCAGTGAATACAATAAATGAATACACAATCCCAGGAATCGGCGTCACGGCATCTTTGGTAAGCATGATTTCATAGATAATCCAAGGCTGACGCCCCACTTCGGTCACGGTCCAGCCGGATTCCAAGGCGATAAATCCCAATGGTGTCGCTGCCACAAACAGCCAAAGAAACCAGCGCTTGACTTGCCAGCTTTTCTTTTTCCAAAGGGAAATAAAATAAAGAAAACTCAGCCCAACCAACAGCATCCCCAAACCCACCATAATCTGAAAAGCAAAATGAGTCACCATCACTGGAGGATGATGCTCCTCAGGGATTTGATCCAATCCGATCACTTCCGCATCAAAGTCCCCATGTGCCAGAAAACTCAAAGCCCCGGGAATTTCGAGGGCATAGTTGACTTCTTTTTTTTCCACATCAGGAATCCCGCCGATGATCAAAGGCGCTCTTTTTGAAGTTTCGAAATGCGCTTCCATCGCAGCCAGTTTTGCGGGCTGCCGCACTGCGATATCCTTAGCGGAAATATCCCCTGAGATCGGTTGTAGGATTGCCGCGACTGCTCCAAAAAAGATGGCGATTGAAAAAGCCTTTCGGTGAAAAGCCAGATTTTTGCCCTTCATCAGCAAATAGGCGTGAATTCCCGCTACTGCAAATCCTGTGGACACAAATGCCGCTAAAGTCATGTGCAAAGCTTGAGTAAACCAAGCATCGTTGAAAAGTGCCGCAATGGGATCAATATTGAGGTATTCTCCATTGACAAAATCAAATCCAGTCGGACTGTTCATCCAGCCATTGGCAGCCACCACCAAAATACCAGAAGCCAATCCACTGATCCCCACGATCATTCCGGTCCACCAGTGAAACCACGGGTTAAATTTACCCCAGCCATACAGAAAGAACCCTAGAAAGATCGCTTCAATAAAAAACGCTGTTCCTTCCAGCGAAAAGGGCATTCCGAAAATCGGGCCGGCATGAAGCATAAACTTCGGCCACAGCAATCCCAGTTCAAAGGAAAGCATGGTGCCTGACACCGCTCCAGTCACGAAAAATATCGCTACGCCTTTGCTCCAAACCTTGGTCAATTCTTTGTAAAGCGGGTCTTTGGTTTTTAGGTATTTGTAATGGGAAGTGGCCATGAAAAACGGCATCACCATCCCGATGCAAGCAAAAATGATGTGGAATCCCAAGGAAAGGGCCATTTGGGAGCGGGCAGCAAAAAGATCATCCATAGAACAGCGACTTGGTCAAATCTAAAATCTTTGACGACATGAGACCATCTGAAGTCTCGATAGTGTGACGTAGTTGGAGTGGATTAAGTTCCTGAAAGGAGTCAAATTTCACCTCAAAAACCACTTCCCAAGTTAGGAAAAGCCACTCTTCTAAAATGGCCTGCTTGGTATCGTTTTCATGGTACAACCAACATTTTGGGTAGCCTGAATTGGATAATAGTGATAACTTTTTGATATTTTAAATCCAAACCACCCCCTTATGTACGTCAACAGGCACTATCACATCTGGAGCACCGTTCGTTGGTCTAAAAAACCGCTTTTAAATTCCCTTTTTTACTCCGCTGCCATCATAGTGCTCTATGAAATCACCGGTATCCCATTTTCACTTCCCTGGCAGCCTATTTCAGTTATCGGTATTGCGGTAGCCTTCTATTTGGGATTCAAAAACAACAGCTCCTACGACCGTGCCTGGGAGGCAAGAAAAATCTGGGGAGCCATCGTCAATGACAGCAGGTCTTTGGCTATCGGAATTCTGAGCCTCCCCTCCTCCCAAATTCCTTTTGAATGGAAAAAGGAATTTGTTTTCAGGCACATTGCCTGGGTGATGGCCCTCAAGCATACCATGAGAAAAAGAAAATCATGGGAACACGACTCGAAGATTGAAAACCTGATATTTACACCCCATTTCCGGGAGGAGGGCATGAAGGGAATGAATGCCGAATTGGAGAAATACCTCAGTTCTGAAGAAATCCAAAAGCTGCACACCTTCAACAATATTCCTATCCAAATCCTGAAGGCCCAGAGTCTGAAACTGAAAAATCTGGAAGAAATCGGGGGTATTACCGAATACAAACACGTGTGGCTCCAGCAATTGATCGCAAGATTGGTTGACAACCAAGGTGCCTCTGAGCGGATCAAAAACTTCCCTTTTCCGCGTCAATATGCATCCACCGGACTGTTTATCAATTACATCTTTTGCGCATTGATTCCATTTGGTCTGCTGGATATTTTTTCCCAGTCAGAAATCCTTCATTATTGGCTTACCGTACCCTTCTCCACGATTATTATCTGGATATTCTTTTTGGTAGACCGGATCGGTGATTATTCTGAAAACCCTTTTGAGGCCGCTTACAATGATGTGCCGATTTCCTCCATATCCAGGGTCATCGAGATTGATCTTTTAGAGATGCTTGAAGAAAAGGATGTTCCACCGCCATATCCTGTGGAAAATGGGTTTTTAATGTGAAAAAGACGGAAGACTGAAGACCGGAGACGGGAGAATTGCCAAACACTTCGTCATTCGATACCTGCCCGCCGCAGGCTGGTTCAACATTCGATGTTCTCTATTGAAAAATTGGAAGACCGGAGACGGGAGACGGAAATAAATCCGAAATCCCATCTCCGAAATCCGAAATCTTGCCTCATCAACCAAAGGAAAATTACCTTTTTCTAATGCTGCTTGATCCGGATACTTTGATTTCTCCCATTCGCGGGGAACCTGAATACACCACGTCGCCTGATCCGGAGGAGTGAACCGACACTTCTCCCAATTCACCCACATAAGTACTGCCTGATCCTGATTTGGAAACATCCAACTCATCAATCGCCAAATCCTCAGCTACAAAATCTCCCGAACCTGACTGGCTGATCTCAGCCTCTCCTACTGCTCCGGATGAGATGGTTACTTTGGCTGAACCAGAGATATTTACATCCAACTCGTCTGCCCGGAGACTTTTCATATCAATGTCCCCAGATCCGGAAAGTCCGATATAAAATTCTCCGGCAGTGACGTCAGATTTTACTTCCATTTCACCTGAACCTGAACACTTGATGCCTTCCAGTTTTCGGTAGGTAACATAGAATTTCAGGCTGACGTTGTTGTAATTACCTTTGACGAGTCCAAGTTGGAGTACATCTCCTTCGATTTCTGTTCTTACTTTGTCCAGGCCGACACCTTTGGCCTCGATTCTGATCTCTTCGGTATTTCCTTCCACCAAGATCACCTCCCAGCTTCCTCCGGAATGTACTTTGGTGAATGATCCAGGCTTTCTGGTTTCAGTTTCTTGGGCTTGCACGCAAGACACCATGACTAGGGATGCAAGTGCAAATGCTGCGATTTTAGGATAGATTTTCATAATTGATAATTGAAAGATTGCAAAATTTGAAAATTTGAAAATTGGTTTAGTTGGTCGAGCCATCACTTGACTCTTATTCTTGATTCTTGATACTTGATACTTCCTACTATAAACTACTCATTCTTAATACTTTTTATCGGATTGGCCCAGGCAGCTCTCAGAGTTTGTGAGGTTACGGTAACAGCGGCAATAATTCCCGCAATCAATCCAGCCCACAGGAAAATGGTCCACGTAATTCCGGTTTTATAGGCAAAATCTTCCAGCCAGCTGCTCATTCCAAACCAGGAAACGGGAATGGCAATCAGGAATCCGACTGCAACGAGTTTGAGGAAATCCTTGCCAAGCAATACCAAAATATTCCCTGTTTCTGCCCCCATCACTTTTCTGATTCCGATTTCCCGGGTACGTTGTTCGGTAGCAAAGGTCACCAAGCCCAACAAACCAAGGATTGAAATCAGGATCGCCAAAGCCGAAAAGAAGGTGAAAATGGTTTTCACTTTTGCTTCCGCCTCATATTGCTGATTGAATCCTTCATCTACAAAAATCGGCTCAAACGGATAATCCGGTCTCAATTGCGCCCATTCCCCTTCCAGGAACGCCAAGACTTCCTCCCGCTGGGCTGCATCAATCTTGATACTCACTTGATTGTTCCTATCTTGAGAAATCATAAACACGATCGGAACGATGGGTTGATGGAGACTTTCAAAGTGAAAATCCTGCATAACTCCAGTTACAAACCCACGGCGTCCGCCATACAAAAACTGTTTTCCAACAGCTTCTTCAGGACTGGCCCAACCCACTGCCCGAATTGCGGCTTCATTGAGTATAAAAGCTTCCGTAGAATCACTGGCTCGCTGAAAATCAAAATCACGGCCGGCCTTTAGGGGGATTCCATAAGTATGTAGGAAATTATGCGCCACATGAATGTCGGCGATTCGAACATTCAACTGGGTCATTTCACCATTGACTTCTGCGGTACTTCCCTGAGAATCCAGCAATCTCCCAGAAGGCACACGGCTGGACATGCTCACTTCCTTGATTCCCGGATGATTTTCCAGCCTGTCCTTGAAAATCAGGTAACTGGAGCTGATCTGTGCGCTGTTTGGCAAAACCACAATGTCTTCCTTCTGGAATCCCAAGTCTTTGTTTTGCATAAAATCCAGCTGCCTCACCACCACCAACACCGCCACGATCAAAATCACAGAAATCGCAAACTGACCGATAACAAGAAATGATCGGAAATTCTCATGCCCTTTTCCGGCTTTGAAAGCACCTTTCAAGACTTTTGCTGGTTGAAAACCAGAGAGGAACAAAGCCGGATAACTTCCCGAAATCAGTCCAACAAACGCCATCAGCCCAAAAATCCCCAGCAGATATTCCGGGTTTTCAATAAAATTCAAGCTTAATGTCTTATCCGTAAAATCCGAAAAGGTGGGCAAAAACAGGTAAACCAGGATGATCGCCAGAATCATGGAAAACAGCGTCATCACGAAGGATTCACCCATAAACTGCCGGATCAAGATCACCTTGTCTGCACCCATTACTTTGCGAAGCCCCACTTCCATAGATCTCAGAGAGGACCTGGCTGTGGACAGATTCATAAAGTTGATGCAGGCAATCAGCAGGATAAACAGGGCTACTGCCAAATAGACGAAAACATAATCGATGTTTCCGTTGGGCTCAATCTCAGAAGCCAGGTTGGAATGCAAATGGACATCCGCTATCGGCCATAGAAAAAGTCCTGTTCCTTTTGACATCGGGATTCCAGCCTGGTTTTCTCCCATTCTCCGGTCGATCATGCCAGGCAGTTTGGCTTCAAATGCCTTTCCGTCGACTCCCTCAGCCAACTTGATAAATGTGGAGAAATTATTCGAACCAAAGTTGGTCATAAATGCTTCCTGTCCCCCGTAAAACTGGACCACAGGAACCATGGAACCCAGAAAATCCACATGAAAATGGGAGTTTTCGGGCATGTCTTCCATCACACCGCGAACCTGAAAAGTAAATTCCTGCCCACCCAGCTCAGCCTGCAATTCTTTCCCAATGGCTGGCTCGTCACCAAAATATCGCTTTGCAGTACTTTCAGTGAGGATAATTCCATCGGCTTCGGTCAGGGCCTTTTGGGCTTCCCCTTCTACCATTTTCCAGGAGAAAAGATCAAAAGATTCTGGATCAGCGAAGAAAAACCGCTCCTCAACCATGGCAGTTCCCCCGTTTTTGATCAATGCTTCAAAGTTGAAAAGTCTTGCCGACACCTCCACTTCCTCCGCAAAATCAGATTTCATCAGCGGTCCAAAAGGTGGTGCCAAGTGCCCCAAATGAAGACTTTCTACACCATCCTGATTGAACCAAGCCCTGGAAACCCGGTAAATCCGATCCGCATCTGGGTGGTATTTGTCATAGCTCAACTCAAATTGCACGTAGAGCAAAATGACAATACTTACCGCCATCCCGATTGCGAGACCGATCAGGTTGATCAGTACGTACATCGGATGCTTTTTGGCATTTCGAAAGACGATTTTGAAATAATTCTTAAACATAGTGCTTGTGGTATGGGTGATTACTCTGATTTCAAACTTTTGACCGGATTGGTGCGTGCTGCAATGAATGCCTGATAGCTGACAGTGAGCAAGGCAATCGCCAAAGTCACCAAACCGGCAATAAGGAAAATCAGCGGATTAAGCTCCGTCTGATAGGCAAATGACTGGAGCCATTGCTCCATGGCCCAATAGGAAATCGGTGCACCGATGACAAAGGCCACAATCACCAGCTTACTGAAATTGGTTGTCAGCATCCACACAAGTCCGGAAGTAGAGGCACCGAGTACTTTTCGGACACCAATTTCTTTGGTCTTTTGATAGGCCGTATAAGCAGCCAATCCAAAGAGTCCTATGCAGGCTATGACAATTGCCAAAACGGAAAAGGAAGTGAGAATTTTGCCTGAAATTTGCTCGCTTTGGTAAAGTTGTCGGAGGTCATTTTCAAGAAAAGAGAAAGTAAAGGGCTGGTTTTGGCCAAAACGGTCCCAGAGTTTTTCCACTTCAGCGATGGTTTGTTGGGGATTATCCCCGGAAATACTCAAGGCCAAAAATGCCTGAAAACCTACTGCCGACTCTGCGCTGAAGATCGCAAGTGGAGTCACTGGTAAATGCAAAGTCTCAAAATGAAAATCCTCAGCCACTCCGATCACCGTGTAGGGAATACTGACCTGTTCCCCATTGATTTCTGTACCACTGAAAATCTTGCTTCCTACGGGATTTTCCAGTCCAAAGGCATTGACGGCAGCTTTATTAAGAATGACAGAAGTGCTGTCATTGAATCCTTCTTCAAAAATCCGTCCTTCAGCCATATCGATATTCATGGCTTTAAGGAAAAAATCATCCGCAACAAAGCCCTTTCCGGTCAACACTTCTGATCTTCCTTCGGGAGTAAACTGAATTCCAAAAAATGAATTTCCAGGCATATTGCTTGTACCTCCGGCATTGAGAACACCGGGAATTTTGAGGACTTCTTCACGAAATGTTTCCGGATTTTCCAGTTGGCCAAAGCGATCGACGACCAGAATATTTTCCCGCTGGAAACCAAGATTTTTGGTTTGGATAAAATCGATTTGTCGGTCGATAATCATCGTCGCAGCAATGAGCATGATCGAGATGGTAAACTGGAATACCACCAATCCATTTCGGAGAAATTGACCTTTTTTGGAGGAATTTAATCTCCCTTTCATGATTTCAACGGATTGCATTTTTGAAATCTGGAAAGCCGGGTAATAGCCCGCAACTAAGGCTACAAAAACTGCCATACCCAACAGCCATGGCAATAGTTCGATTACTTTTTCAAAAGAGAGCGAGAGTTCTTTCTGAGACATGTTGTTGAAAAAAGGCAAAACCAGCCCCACCAAAATGGTGGACAAGGCCAAACTTATCACAACCAACAAAACAGCTTCCAACAAAAACTGGGCGATCAACTGGCCACGGTCGGATCCCATGGCTTTTCTGACCCCAACTTCTCTGGCCCTCTCGGAAGACCGTGCAGTAGCCAAGTTGATAAAATTGACCGAAGCGATCAGCAGGATAAAAAAGGCGATGGAGATGAAGATATAAACATATCGGATATCTCCGTTGGGCTTGAGTTCAGCCTGAAGCTGGGATGTCAAGTGGATATCTCCCAAAGGCTGGAGAAAATAGGTATAGCCATTTCCAGCAGCCACATAATCATCGTAATTGACACCGGTATTTTGTTCAATTTGCCCGGCTGCGTATTTTTTCACTAAGGGAGGAATCGCCGCTTCAACGGATTCTGGGGAAGCATTTTCCATAACTTTGATATAAGTCATTGCGGAAAATGAGGCATAGGTTGGACGCTGATTGAATTCTTGGCCGGCAGTAGACCCGAGCATATCAAATTTGAAATGGGTATTAGACGGAAGGTCTCTCATGACACCGGTTACCTCCAAATCATCCCCGTCAAGTTTAAGAAGCTTTCCTACGGCATCTAACGAACCGTAATATTTGAGAGCAAGTGTCTCGCTCAAAACCACTGCTTTGGTTTTGTAAAGTGCCGTTTTTGAATCCCCTACCAATAGCTCAATTGGGAACATTTCAAAAAAATTGGAATCTGCTACCGCGACCGAACGCTCCTCGTAGATATCCTCTCCTACCTGCACGGTACTGGCAAAATCCCCAAACGAAAACAAACGTGTTGCATCCGCCACTTCAGGAATTTCATTTTTGAATGCCTCTGCAAATCCGTCAGGAATAATCGCATACAGATTGACATGGTCGGGATAGACCCGCTCCAGTGCTACCCGATAGACTTGCTCATGGTCCTTCCAAAATTTGTCATAGCTGATTTCATCCTTGACTTGGAGGAAAATCAAGATGCAACAGGTCAAGCCCAAGGTCAGTCCAAAAATGTTTATCCCGGTATAAACCTTGTTTTTGACGAGGTTGCGGTAGGCGATTTTCAGGTAGTTTTTGAACATTTTCTAAGATTGGAAAATTGAAATATTGAAATATTGAAATATTGGAAGATTACTATTCCTCCCTTCACTATTTATTAATTACTTCCTGCACAATCTTCTCTTGATTGTTGGCTCTTAATTCATGGTACTTGGTACTTTTTATTGCTTGATCAATTTGGTAGAGCCGGAGATTCCGATGCTTTGCTTATCGGGATTGCCTCTGTAATAAATATTTCCGGATCCGGAAGATCCTACCGTGAAGGATTCAGTCACTCCGATAGCCGCGTCGCCGGAGCCTGATTTCCCGATTTTCACGTCTTCAGCGGTGAAGTTGATGGCTTCCAGATCACCAGATCCTGACTGACCGATATTCGCTTCATCAGCCTGTCCGCCTTCAATGATTACTTTCCCTGATCCACTCATTCCCACACTCAGCTTTTCAGCATTGATGTTTTTGGCTGTGATGCTTCCCGAGCCTGAGAGCCCGATGTTAAAGGAATTTGCTCCAAAATCGGATTTGAGGATCATGTCTCCCGACCCTCCGTTTCCGACCGCTTCCAGTTCGCGCACGGTGATATACACTTTTATATCCACGTTGTTGTGGTTGCCTTTGACAAGTTTGATTTCCAGCTTGTCGTCATCCACCTCGGTGATCACTTTGCTCAGGTCAAAGCCATTGGACTCCAACCGGACTTCGTCTTTGGAACCTTTGATGATTTCTACGTCCCAGCTTCCGCTGTTTTCAATTTTGGTAAATGAGCCCGGAGTTCTGGTTTCTGACTTTTGGGCTATTGCCGTTGAGACAGTCAGAAACATTGCAATTGCTAATGCGGAAATTTTAGATGGTTTCATGTGTGTAGAAGTGAAATAGTTTGTGGTTTTTATTTAAGTGCCAGAGATTGTGCCAAGGAAAAAACACCCTTTACCAACTCTAATGCTGTTTTTCCTAGAAATAAATGTCCGAGAAAAGTCAATTTTGACCGCAAGCGAACGAAAAAAGTGTTCAGTAAGCAGTCTCAGTTTGCAGTTTCTCAATCACTTTTCGGGTCATAAGAATTTATTCTGGGAACTGGCCAATTTTCTATAATCATGGCTAGTTCTTCTGATCAATAGGATTGAATTCTTTTTCCTCATTACTCATTTTTAAGGTAGTCTACCGGATTGGATGCAGCGGTCTTGAAACTTTGGTAGCTGACCGTAAGCCAGGCAATCAGGATCGAAAACGCCCCGGCGAAGAAGACCAGGATCAAGTCGATCTCAGTGCGATAGGCAAAATTTTGGAGCCAATAATTTTCCAAAAAGAAGTAACTCAACGGGCCGGCTATTAGGAAAGCAATGACTACAAGAAGGATAAAATCTTTGGATAGTATCGTTACCAAATTGGCCATTGAGGCCCCCAGGGCTTTGCGTATGCTGATTTCCTTGGATCGCTGCTCAGTGGTATAAGCTGCTAGGCCAAACAGGCCTAAACATGCTATCCCGATTGCCAAAACAGTAAAAATCAAGATAATCTGACCCATTTTTTGTTCCTTTTGGAAAAGGAGATTGAAGTCCTCGTCCAAAAACGAATATTCAAACGGTGCGCCACCGGAATGCTTTTTCCAAAGGGCTTCCAGCTGGCTGATCTTTTCGGTGACTGATCCGGGACTGATTCGAAGTGCCATCTCATAAAAATTATCATTGGCACCTTTCATGACCACAAGTGGCCTGACATTTTGCTTCAACCCTTCGAAGTTGAAATCTTCCATCACTCCGATCACTTTTCGATAAGTAGGACTTCCGTCCTCATTCCAAAATCCGCCGAGCTCCTGGGTTCCGTCAAGTTCCGTCCATCCCATCAAGGCCATAGCAGTCTGATTGATCAGCAAAGCCCCTGTATCTGATGGGATTTCTTTGGAAAAAAATCGTCCGGAAGACAACTTAAATCCTAAAGTCTCCAGGTAATCTTCATCCGCATAATTGATGTGGCAAAGGATATCCTGTTGTTTGTCTTTGGTCCGCATCACTGAAGTCCAATCCATCCGGGGAGGCAGGACATTGCTATAGGAAGCTGCCGAAAAACCCGATTGGGCTAGTAATTCCTGTTTGAAGGCCTGAAAATTGTCACCCAATGAACGAACATGCAGCAAGGCCAGGACATTTTCTTTGTCAATCCCCAAGTTTTTTTCCTGCATGTATTTGAGCTGTTTGTAAACCACCATGCTGCTGATCATCAGTGCTATGGAGATAAAAAACTGAAAGATCACCAAACCGCTTCTTAATGCCGAGCGCTTGACTCCTGACCGGATTTCTCCTTTGAGTACAGCTACCGGAGAAAAAGAAGTGAGGTAAAATGCCGGATAAGAGCCCGCAAGCAAGCCTATGACAAGAATGAAGGCCAGAAACAGTAACAAAAACTGGGGCTGAACCAGTATCTCAAAACTTAATGTTTTGCCTGACAACAAGTTGAAAGGCTTTAAAAAAATCAAAATGATCACAATGGAGGTCAATCCCGCAATCGCGCTGTAAAACATAGACTCGGAGAGGAACTGTCCCATGAGGCGCTGGCGTTGTGCACCGATGGACTTCCTGACTCCCACCTCCTTGGCTCGGCTGGCTGATCGGGCAGTGGATAGATTCATGAAGTTGATGCAGGCGATCAGCAGGATGAAAACGGCAATCCCTGAAAAAAGGTAGAGGTATTGGATGTTTCCCGGTGGTTTGATCTCATCCGAATTATTGGATTTCAGGTAAATGTCCAGCATCGGAATGGAAATCAGGCCGTAGGAATTTCCCTGCTCCACAAATGCATCCATCGAAATCCCCAAAAACTGAAGAATCTCTGCACCCACATACTTAATAACAAAATCATTAAGGGCGTTTTGCACGCTTGCAGGATCTGCTCCCTCGGAGATACGGTAATAGGTCAGCAGGTTGTTGCTGGTCCAGTTTTCCTGCTCGAAAAACCACCAGTTTTCTCCTGAAATGACTGCCTCAAAATCCAAATGGGTATTGGAGGGCAAATCTTCCATCACCCCTGTCACTTCCAGTGGAGTCTTGTCCCCGCCACCCAAAATGGTCTTTCCGATTGGATCCTGATCGGCAAAATACTTTTTGGCAATGCTCTCGGTTAGGATGATTTTATCAGGCCCTTTCAGTGCAGTTTGCGCATTTCCACTGATCAATTTCAGCCCGAAAAATTCAAGAAAATTGGAATCAGCGACCATTACAATGGGTTCGGTAAAGGCCTTATCTTCCTCCATCAGTGGATAGGCTCTCATGACTCCCATTCTCACAAAGTCCTCAACCTGCGCAATTTCCTCTTTCATTGCAGGGCCAACAGGAGTGGCTGAATTGGTAGAGGTAAACTCGTTTCCGTTAAGTTTTCCCGAGATATTAACCCGGTAGATTCGGTCAGCATTCGGGATAAATTGATCATAGCTCAATTCATCAAACACAAACAGGAAAATCAGGACACTCGCCGCCATTCCAAGGCTGAGTCCGAAGATATTGATGAAGGAATAGACCTTGTTGCGTTTCAGGTTGCGCCAGGTAATTTTCAGATAGCTTTTCAGCATGGCATTGGCAGTGGGAAAGAGTTGGTTTAGTATTTGAAAAATAAGTTGGAAGCGTATTCAATTCATTGGATGCAGACTTTTCAGGAAAAGTTGCATGGAGAAAAAAAGAAGATTGAGAAAAAATAAAATGGCCTCAGAAATTAATCTGAGGCCATTATTAAACACTTAACTTTTTGTTTTTCAGGCTTTGGTGAAAGTCTGAATTCCAATTCGAAAACATCCGATCTTCAGAATTTGCAATTCCGAAGCGGCATTGTAGGATTTATAACCCGACCAAAGCTAACCCGGATTGAAAATCCTACGGCAAGTCCTCGGGAATGCAAACCTGAGGAACAAGCTCCTATTCCGACTTAATCGCATGTACGGGATTGGACCGTGCGGCACTCAAAGACTGGAGGCAAACTGTCAATATTGCAATTCCCAAAATTGTAACCGCCGCAAGTGGGATGAACCACCATTCGAAGCTGATCTTGTATTGGTATCCTTTGAGCCAGTCCTGCATCAGCCAAAATGCAATCCCTGAACCAATTGAAATCGACAAGATGACGATGAGAATAAATTCTTTGTTGATCACTTGAAGGATAGACAAAGTCGAAGCTCCGAGCACTTTGCGGATTCCTATTTCCTTGGTCTTTTGCTCTGCAATATGAGCCGACAAGCCCAGCAACCCAAGACAGGAAATCAGGATCGTCAGAATGCTAAAGTATTGCGCCAAGTCCCTCAGGCGTACGTCTTCTTGGTAGAGTCGGGCGTAGTTTTCATCCATAAAACTGTAATCGAAAGGGAATTCCGGGTTTAGTCTCTGGGCAGTGGACTCCAGGAATGAGACAGTTTCGCGGATTTTCCCCGTTTTGACCTTCACATATCCCTGCCAGGTATTGTCAGGATCCAAGAGCAGGATCGCCGGAGCTACGTTTTGCCGAAAGCTTTCGAAGTGAAAGTCTTTGACCACACCGGTAATGGACCTTTCGGTATCCCAAAGCCTGAAAAACTCGGTTCCTTCGTGATCCTGCTCCATCAGGCGAAGCGCCGTTTCGTTAAGGATTGCGCCGGCGGTGGAGTCTGTTCCATTAGCACGGTCAAACCCACGTCCTTTGACCAGCTGCAATCCGGAAGCTTCCAAAAAGTCATAATCCACCCGGATGATTTCAAAAAGAGCCGAATTGTCCGGCGCCTTTCCTTCCCATCCAACTCCCCCTGTATTCGAATTTCTTCCTAAAAAACCAAAGGAGGAGCGGCTCACGGCCACGATGTCTTCGTTTTTCTCCAACTCCGTTTTGAAAATATCAAAGCGGTCCAAAAGCTCTCCCTCCAAAGTGATCTGGATCAGCTGATCCTTGGAGTAGCCCAGGTCCTGATTCATCGCAAAGTTGATCTGTTGATACACCACAAGTGTAGAAACAATCAGAATCGTGGCCAGGATGAACTGGAATAGCACCAGTGTCTTTCTCGCCATCACCACACCTTTGCCGGCTTTGGTAAAGGATCGAAATACGGAGACCACTTTGGTTGCCGACAGGTAAAAGGCGGGATAGCTCCCAGCCACCAATCCCGTAATCAGGAGAATCAGCATCAATCGAAGCCAGAACATCCCCGAGAAAAACGGTACACTCATCTCTTTGCCAGTTAGGCTATTGAAGACAGGCAAGGTCAGCGCCACCAGAATCACTGCTAGAAAAGCTGCAAACAGACTGATCAGAATCGATTCGCTCAAAAACTGAAATACTAGACTTTGCTTGTCGGCACCGGCCACCTTTCTCACCCCGACTTCCTTGGCCCGCTTCTGGGATTTTGCCGTACTGAGATTCATGAAATTAATACAGGCGATGATCAAAACGAAAATCCCGATCATGGCAAACAGCTTCACATTTTTGATTCTTCCTTCCTCCAATTTACCATCCTTCCATTGACCGTACAGGTAAAGATCTCTGAGAGGATAGGCAAACAGTTTCACATTTGATTCCTCATTTTTATCCAGGATGTAATTGGCGATACTTTCCGAGAAAGCCTCTCCATCTGTCCCTTTCCTGAGTTTCAGGATGGTACTCGGACCGTTGTTTCCCCAATCGCTGAGCCAGTCGTTTTCTGCAAAAAATAGCGCATAAGGCAAGAGGTAGTCAAATTTCAGGGAAGAACTTTGGGGTAAATCCTTCAAAACCCCCTGGACGATGAAGTTTTTCGAATCGGAACCTTGGCGGATTTCCACATCCTCCCCTACCACATCCGTCCTTCCAAACAGGGAAATGGCTCCTTTTTCGGTTAGTACCACGTGGTTGTTTTCGGTAAGCATCCGATCCAAATCTCCCTGAATCGCTTCATACTGGTAGATTTTTAGCAGATCCGGCATAGCATAGATCCCATCCAGTCGGATTCGTTTGTCTTTTTGGACGAAAAGCTGGGTTTGGTTCCAGGTATAAGTCGAGGCAAATTCCACTTCCGACAGGGATTCTTTCATACTCTCTGCCAAGATCCCCGGAGTGGAACTCGTCGTAAAGACATCAGCACCATAAGTCTGATGCTCCATCACCCGGTAAATCTGATCGAGATCTGCAATATCCCGATTGGTCCTAAGTTCAGATTCAACCCAAAGCCCGATCAGTATGGCAGCCCACAAGCCCAGACTCAAGCCAAAAAGATTGATGAAAAAGGTGAGCTTATGCTTTGCAAAGCCTCTTAGTGCGATTTTAAGATAGTTTTTCAACATTTTCTTCTCGATTGGAAAATTGTAAAATTGGAAGATTGAAATATTAAGTGGTTAGGAAGTTGGAGGTTGGAGGTTGGAAGATTAGAAAGGAAATCTTTTCAGGTTAACTCCTGCCGTGATTGATTCATAGTTTCGGATTTCATACCCTTGATTCTTACCTCTTGTATCTTGATTCTCGCCTCTTGATACTTGATACTTGTCTCTTGATACTTACGCCTAGCTACTTTTCTATTCGCTTTTCAGTGAATTAACTGGATTGGAGGTGGCGGCTTTCAATGATTGAAAACTGATGGTGGCCAGCGCAATAACCAAGGCGAAAAGACCTGCAGCGATAAAAACTGCCCATCCTATTTCGGTTCGGAATTCATAATCCTGAAGCCAGCTATTGACTGCAAACCATGCCAATGGAGTCGCAATCACAAAGGATATCAGCACCAGTTTGGTAAATTCCTTTGAGAGCAGTAACATGATATTGCCAACGCTGGATCCCAGCACCTTTCGGATTCCGATTTCCTTGGTTCGTTGTTCAGCGGTAAATGCCGCCAAAGCAAACAGTCCCAAACAGGCAATCAGAATGGCAAAACCTGCAAAAATCCCGAAAACCTTTCCCAGTCGGACTTCTGAGGCATACATATTCCCAAACCGGTCATCCAGGAAAGAATAGGTAAAAGGCTGACCTGGGGCAAAACGATTCCAAGTTCCTTCCAGATGTGCGATCACCGCTTCTGTATCCTGAGATTGGAAGCGGAAAGAAGCGATCCCTGTCGGGTTTTCGCTTAAGAAAATCATGACCGCTCCGATGTTTTCTTTCAGTGACTCAAAATGAAAATTTTCCACGACTCCGACTACCGTCCTGAAAGTAGTCGAGTCCATACTCAGTTGTTCCCCACCCGCAAGTGAATAAATCTTTTGGCCGATGGGATTTCCTTCAAAATGGAGATTACGAAGAGCGGTTTCGTTGATGATGACAGCGTTGGAGTCTGATGGGAATTCGATCGAAAAATCCCGGCCATCGACCATATTCATCCCGAGGGTTTTGATGTAATCATAGTCAACCTCCCAGTTTTGCATGCTGACCAGGTTTTCGGTTTGCTTGGGGTCTTTTCCTTCTGCCCACCAGGGAGAATCACTTCTCCAGGTGCCGGAAACCGGCAAAAAGCCAGTCAGGGTACCGCTTTCCATCATGCTGTTTTTCAGAACTTCTTCTTTGAAAGCCTGCCTGTTATCCTGGAGCGCAAAGATATCATCTACAGTAATGATCTGATCTTTGTTGAATCCGATCTTCTTATTTTGGATGTAATCCAACTGCTTGAATACCACCATCGTCGCAATAATCAGAATAATGGAGATTGAAAACTGAAATACCACCAGCGAGCTTCGAATCATGCCGCTTTTCATTCCCAGCGACACTTTTCCCTTTAAAATCTCAATGGGTTTGAATCCCGACAGATAAAACGCAGGATAAATCCCTGCCATTAAACCTGTTACTCCTGCACCTAAGACCAATATCCCATAAAATGCCAAGTCTGAAAATGGAATAGTAAGGCTTCTACCCGCCAGGTCATTAAATACCGGCAAAGCCAATACCACAGCCGGGATAGCAAGGACAAAAGCCACACAGCTGATTACCAGAGATTCTAGGAGAAACTGGCGAATCAGATGAATCTTAAATGAGCCCATTACTTTCCGGATCCCAACTTCTTTGGCACGGTTGGCGGATCGGGCAGTAGACAGGTTCATGAAGTTGATGCAAGCAATCACCAGAATAAACAAGGCAATGGCTACAAATAGATAGACATAAGTGATGTTAAAATTGGGCTCAAACTCACCAAGCAAATCGCTTTTCAAGTGGATATCCAGGAGCGGCTGCAGGCTAAACTCCAATTTGCCCCCACTGCTTGAGAGTGTTTCCAAACCGGCACCTTCTCCAAAAACCTGAGCGATCTCCGGCTCGATATGCTTTTTGATGAGGTGATCAAATTTGGTCTCCAGATCCTGCGAAGTGGCACCCTCCCGGAGTAGCAAGTAGGTCTGGAAATTATTGCTCAGCCAAACAATCCGCTTGGCTTCATCCAATCCAGCCGCAGCAAGTAAAAAGTCAAAATGGAAATGGGTATTGACTGGAATATCTTCATAAACTGCCGTGATGCGAAACTCCATATCATGATCCAGGATCAGAGACTTTCCCACTGCATCCTGTCCCGGAAAGTACTTTTCCGCAGCCTTTTGGCTGATTGCCATGGTATTTGGCTCAGACAGGACCCCGTCAGCATTTCCTTGTAATACCTGAAGATCAAAAACCTTGAAAAAATCCTTCCCTGCCCAGATGACACCGTCCTCTTTGATGTTTTCCTCGCCTTTTTTCACCAGATAAGAACCCCTGCCTCTAAAATGCACCGCGGCCTCAACCTCCGGAAATTCCTGTGGAAGAACTTCAGCCATCGGAGCTGGCGCAAGGACCATATCCCAGTGATTGCCTCCGAATACTATGTCACTGTGAACACGGTAGATGCGATCCGCATTGGTGAAATGCCGGTCATAGGAAATCTCATTGATTACAAACAGTGAAATAATCAGACAGACCGCCACACCGACGGACAAGCCGAGAATATTGATCAGGGAATAAAATTTGTGTTTTTTGAGATTCCTGAATGCGATGAGGAGGTGGTTTTTCAGCATGGGGGAAGAATTAAAAGGCGGTCGAAAAAGGAATTGGTTTAGCTTTCAATAGGTGAGATGCTTGCTAGTTCCGAAAGGTTGCATAGAAAATGCCAGTTCCAAAAAAAGGCCTGAGATGGACTCTCAGGCCTTTTCGGTTATTTTGCTTTGTCCGTCAGAGGACTTATTGGTCGCAGGCGGTCAGTTTTCAATGATCAGTTCCCAGTCACAGTAATCAGGAAGCAGTGTCGGGAAATTAAAGGTGGGAAGTGCGAAGTTGGATACGGTTTAGCACCTAACTTCCTACTTCACAACCTCCTACTCCCCTACTTCTTACACGTGAAACTGCTCCCGAATATTCTCAGTCACTACTTTACCATCGAACAGGTTGATGATTCGGTGCGCGTAGTTGGCGTCATGCGGAGAGTGAGTTACCATCACGATAGTGGTTCCTTCGTTGTTAAGTTCTTCGAGAAGTCTCATTACTTCCTCTCCGTTGGTTGAATCCAGGTTACCTGTAGGTTCATCGGCGAGGATCACAGATGGCTTGGCTACGATAGCTCTGGCAATTGCCACACGTTGCTGCTGACCACCGGAAAGCTGCTGTGGGAAGTGATTTCTTCTGTGCATGATATTCATGCGGGATAGCACTTCTTCCACTTTTTTCTTACGCTCATCAGAAGGGATTTTAAGATAAAGCAGCGGAAGTTCGACGTTTTCAAACACAGTCAGTTCATCGATCAGGTTAAATGACTGGAATACGAAACCAATATT
Organism: Algoriphagus sp. A40; assembly: GCF_002002735.1. Lineage (GTDB taxonomy): Bacteria > Bacteroidota > Bacteroidia > Cytophagales > Cyclobacteriaceae > Algoriphagus. The sequence continues at coordinate 66,595 of NZ_MUNY01000045.1, forward strand.
TCCCTTTCTCAAAGCAGAGCGCTGACGCTCAGAAAACTTGGCAACTTCCTTGTCAAGAAAGAAGTATTCTCCGCTATCCGGATTGTCCAGGAGACCAATGATATTCAGAAGCGTGGATTTACCACAACCTGAAGGCCCCATGATGGCGACAAATTCGCCTTTTTTGATTTCAATCTGAATACCATCCAGAGCGGTGGTTTCCACTTCTTCTGTAGCATAAAGCTTGCGAAGGTTTACTGTTTTGATGACGTTTTCCATAAGGATTTCGGATTTCGGATCGCAGATTTCGGATTTTTGTTACCAGAAACCCTGATCCTGTTTGTTTATTTTTTTATTTATTTATTTGATTTTCATTTTTTTAAAAGACTCCAATTCAATCAGGTTAGACATCAAATTTCGAGTTGACAAAAATCCGAAATCCGAAATCAAACATCCGAAATCATTTGAGTTCCAAGACTTCGTTAGTGCCAAAATTCTCGTAGCCGCTGACGATGACTTTCTCTCCTTCTACCAAACCTTCTAGGACTTCGTAGAATTCAGGATTTTTTCTTCCCAGACGGATGTTTCGTTTTTCAGCGACTCCAGTGGTTGGATTGAGAACAAACACCCAGTTGCCTCCGGTATCCTTGAAGAATCCACCAGTTGGAAGGAGCAGGCTCTGCTCGCTTTGGCCAAGTTCAAGACGGATTCTGACACTTTGCCCTCTTCGGATTCCTTCAGGAATTTCACCTGTGAAAGCCATATCCACTTCAAATCGGCTGTTGATAATCGTTGGATAGCTTTTGATGATTTCGAGTTCATAGTCCTTGCCGCTGAGGGTGAATTTTCCCCGAAGTCCCAGACTGATTCGTGGATTGTAGAGTTCATCGATCGGTACTTTCACCTTAAACTCATCCAGAATATCAATTTGACCATAGCGTTGGCCTGGGTTGATGGCCTGGCCGATTTCGAGCTGCTCAGGAGTGGCCAATTGGCCTGCAATCGGAGCAGTGATAACCAAGTTATTGAGGATATTACCGACCCCACTTAGCGATGCGTTCATGCGGCCTTCTGATTGACGAAGCTGCTGCAGCTGATACGATCTTGCAATGGAATCGCTCTTGTAAGACTTATAAGTCAATTCCTTCCGCTTCAGGTTGTATTCGTATTGCTCTTTGACTTCTTCAAATTCACGGTCAGAAACCAATTTTTTTCCATGGAGCTCCTTGAATCTTTCGTATTGGGGCTTCAGCAAGCTGATTTGGTAATCAATCTCGGCAAGCTGACCCTGTTGACTCAGATCGTTTTGATCGAGAAAGAGGCGGGTTTGACGCAGGTTATTGATTTGCTCGTAAAGCATCGTTTCCCGCTGCATCACATCCAGCTGTAGATTGGAGTTGCTTAGGATAAGGATCGTATCGCCTCTTCTCAGTAATGCTCCGGATTCCCTGATCACCTGGTCAACAACTCCTCCTTCGATCGCATCGAGATATACTGTCCGCGCAGGTTCGATCTGTCCTGAAACCAAAATGTAATCAGTAAATTGTCCGGTGGAAACGGTAGCGATGCTGAGCCTGTCTTCCTCTACATTCATGGTAGATCGGTGGTCTGCAAATCCGATTTGATAAATAATTCCCCCCAACAAAATGGCTCCACCGCCTACGGCAGCGATCCTTCGGAGAGTCCAGGTTTTCTTTTCTATTTTTCTGTCCATTGTGTGAAAATGCCCTACTTGGCCCGTGCTCTTTGTGCCAAAGGCTGTGCCATGCGAAAAATAGCCTCTGGGCACTCCAAATTGGGATTTGCAGAAAATGCAAATTTCAAGTCTCGAACATTTTCGTCCGCCACCGAACAAAAGTGGATCAAAGGCGAAATTTTCTTATTATCTTCTTCAATGAAAAGTCAAACCTAAAATCGGCCAAAATTGTCCGAAAATGGCACTTTTCAGTCAATTTCAAGCCTCTCGAAAAATCGGCAAACTTTTGGAACAAGAAGTCGGAGGTTTGGCATCGATGCCAGCTGCTAAAATTCTTTCTTTTTATGACTGACCAAAGATTCGGTAAAATTCTCATCGTCGATGACAACGAAGACCTGCTAAAGGCGGCGAAGATTTTTCTTAAGCGACATTTCGCCCAAGTCGACACTGAAACCAACCCTGACCTGCTTCCCATCCTCACTCATAACGAGCAATATGATGTGATCATGCTCGACATGAACTTCACCAAAGATGTGAGTTCTGGACAGGAAGGGTTCTATTGGCTGGACCGGATATTGGAACTGGATCCCTCCGCTGTGGTGGTCTTGATCACCGCCTATGGAGATGTGAATCTGGCGGTGAAGGCAATCAAAGAAGGTGCAACAGATTTTGTACTCAAGCCTTGGGAAAATGAGCGGCTTCTTGCCACCTTGAATTCGGCCCTGAGACTGCGTCAGAAAAAACTCGAAGTAAACCTGCTCAAGGATCAAAAAGATACCATGCAGCAGGATATTGACAACAAATTCAAAGACATAATCGGCCAAAGTGCATCCATGCAACAGGTATTTGAAACCATCGAGCGGGTGGCTGCAACAGATGCCAACGTGTTGATTTTGGGAGAAAACGGCACTGGTAAAGAACTCATCGCGCGCGCAATCCACAGACACTCCAGAAGAAACCGCGAGGCATTTGTCGCTGTAGATCTGGGATCGATCACTTCCACACTATTTGAATCAGAGCTTTTTGGACACAAAAAAGGATCCTTTACCGACGCAAAAGAAGACCGGGCTGGAAGATTTGAGCAAGCCCACAAGGGGACACTTTTTCTGGATGAAATCGGAAACCTACCCTTACCCCTTCAAGCCAAACTTCTGGCCGTACTTCAAAACCGACAGGTGACTCGCGTTGGAGCCAATCGCCCCGTAGATGTCAATATTCGCTTGATTTCGGCTACCAATATGCCGATTCACAACATGGTGTATGACAATACGTTCCGCCAGGATTTGCTCTATCGGATCAATACCATCGAAATCCAACTTCCCCCACTTCGCGAAAGAATCGAGGATATTCCGCTTTTGGCCGACCATTTTATTTCCTACTATTCTAAAAAGTACAACAAGGATATCCGAAAAGCCTCTGAACCTTTGGTCAAGCGAATGACGAAATACCACTGGCCTGGAAATATCCGTGAACTCCAGCACAGCATCGAGCGTGCGGTCATCATGAGCAATCACAACGTCTTACAGCCTGAGGACTTGTTTTTGCAGAAAATGGCCCAACCTGACCAAAAAGAGGAATCAGTAAGTCTCGAACATCTGAACATCGAAGACGTGGAGCGAATTCTCATCCGGAAAGCCCTTCAAAAGCACAATGGCCATATCACCCGGGCGGCAGATGAACTGGGCCTAACCCGGTCATCGCTCTATAGAAGATTGGAAAAATATGGTCTATAAGAGGTTTTCGGTCGGAATTGTTGCCCGGATAGTACTGATTACGATATGTCTGTTTTTGGGTATTTGGCTTTTTTATGTCCAAGAATTGTGGCTTGCGCCGGGAATATTGGCTCTGATTGTTGCTTTTTTGACCGGTGAGATGATCTATTACGTCAACTCCATCAATCATAAGCTCGCCCGTTTTCTGGATTCCATCCGATTTACAGACTTTTCCTCCTCGTTCACTTCAGACAGTAAAATGGGAGGTTCCTTTCGGGAAGTAAACAAGGCTTTCAATGAGGTGATGGACGTTTTCAAACAAACCCGGGCTGAAAAAGAGGAACAGATGCTTTTCCTCCAGGTGATCATCCAGCATATCAATACTGGAATCATCTCCTTCAATGCCGATGGGAAAATCGGTGTGATCAACAACGCCGCCAAGCATTTGCTTCAGATTCCACAGTTCAGAGACATCACTGATCTGGGTAAACTTTCTTCAAAACTTCTGAAAGAGGTGGTCGAAATGAAGCCCGGTCAGCGGATTTCTTTCAAGGTAAATGCCAGTCTCCACCTGATCATCCAGTCTGCTTCCCTGAAAATGGGCGGTCAAAGCTGGTCTTTGCTTTCTCTCCAAAATATCAATGCAGAACTCCAGTCCAACGAACTGGAAGCCTGGCAAAATCTGACAAAGGTATTGCGCCATGAAATCATGAATTCCATCACCCCGATTTCGAGTTTGGTGGAGTCGCTCCGGACGATATTGGATGAGGACAGCTACGTGCAGCAGGAAGGATTCCTGATCAAAAAAGACGGTTTTCAGGATATTCAGGAAGGGCTTGATACCATAGCCAATCGGAGCAAAGGCTTGGTCACTTTTGTAAATGCCTACCGGGATTATACCAATATCCCGGAACCAAAAAAGGAATTGGTGCCCGTCAGACAGCTTTTTGAAAATGTCATCGGCCTGATGAAAGAGGAACTGAAATCCAATCATATCGATATCCAAACAGAGATCATACCCGGAGAATTGGAGGTTCTCTGTGACCCTGATCAGATCACGATGATTCTGATCAATCTGGTAAAAAATGCCAGTGAATCCATTCAAAATCAGGCAGACCGGACAATTATTCTAAAAGCTTTGGGCCAAGGTGATCTTGGCACAATCATTCAGGTGGAAGACCACGGATCGGGGATTATTCCCGAAGCTTTAGAGCGGATTTTTGTACCGTTTTACACCACCAAAAAGACAGGTTCAGGCATTGGTTTGGCGATTTCAAGACAGATCATGAACCTGCATCGGGGAAGCCTACAGGTGACCTCTTCGCCCAATGTGAAGACAATTTTTACATTGAATTTCAGGTAGTTCCCAATTCTTCAAGTGATTTTTAGTAAAAAAAATCCCTTTAGCATCCTGTCTATTTGAATAGAATGGTTGTAAATTATTGGAAAAATAATTCCATGAAAAACCCAAATAACACCGAGATAAAAAATGCTGCCTTTCAGCTTTCAGGATTGATCTATGGGGTATCACTTGATGGGGTCGTCTCACGAAATGAATATCAGGCACTGAAAAGTTGGTGCAGTGAATTTGAACCGCTTTGTGAAATGGAAGCCTTTCAAAAGCTTCACAATGAAATCAAGCCGATCATTAAGGATGGCAAAGTCAATTCGGAAGAAATTGAAGTGATAAAGCATATCCTGAACAACTTTCTGGAGGAGCTTGATGCCAAAAATGAGGACACTCCTAACCTATATTTTCTCAGTGGGATCTTCAAAGGGATCCTTGCGAGTGGAGACATCAACACCTATGAAATTTACAAACTCAATCAATGGCTTGAAAAAAATGGCCACCTCAGGTCTCAGGCGCCATTTGAAGAAATGTTTGAGGTAATTCAGAATGTTCTTGAGGACAAAAAAGTGGATGATGAGGAAGCCTTGCGATTGAAAAGTTTTTTTTCAAATCTGGTCAAATAGACTTGTGATTTTCAGCAATCTTGGCAGCAGCATAATTTTCTTTTATTGAGTTTAGGCTTCTTTTCTTAAGCAGAGAAGACACCTGGTGAGTATTTGTCAACCTATGCTCCAATAAAATTTCCAACACCTATTTTTTCCCCGGTATCAAAAAAGACAGCCCAAGAATCAATTGCTGGTTTTTGTAATCTTCTTTGCCCAGAACATTTTCGAGGTTGTATTTCCGTTCGTTCAATTCTCTTTCAAATCGCAAATCCAGACCAACCGGACCTATATTGACTCCCAAACCCAATTGAAATCCAAGCCCAAAAGGCTCGGTTTCTTCAAAATTCTCCGGAATTGAAAATTCTTCTTTAAGGGTATAATGCAAGGATGGTCCAAAGTTAAATCCAATCACCTGAAACAGGCGGAATCCCACCAAAATCGGCATGTCTATTTTTTGATACTGGACAGCTCCCAAGTCAGTCTCAAAACTGTTTTTAGTGTAAATCAACTCCGGACGAAGTGAAATATCGTAGCTGGTCATTTTGTAAAATACCCCGATATGGTAGCCCATATTTTCTCCAGGGGTCGTTAGAATCTGACCGGCATCTTTGAAGTATTTTCCACTGGTGTTGTAATTGAGGCCTCCTTTTACCCCAAACCCAGAGCCTTGCTGTCCTTGAACTAAGAACGGTAAGAAAAGTCCGAGAAGTAGAAGTGGAAATATTTTATTCAGGTTTCTCATAGCCTCAGGCATTTAATTGGGCTTTTTGTTAAAATTCGGCCAAATTGTATGCAGGCCGAAAATCCAAACCCCCACCTGTACCGTAATTGACTTAGAGCAGAATTAAATCTATTTAACAAAGCCACCGAAACAGAAGGATGTATTTGGTTGTTTTGTTTAGGGCAAAAAGCTGACCAAAATTTGAATTAAATCAGTAGAAAATTCCAAGATGCAAAAAATAACCACGCTTATGATAAGTATGATTCTGAGCCTATTGTTGGCTTGTGGAACCAATCCTGGAGAAACAGGAGAGGCTTCCAATTCTGAACTTGAGGCAGAAAAAAAGGAGGTCTTTTCCTCCAAAACTCAACTTGCGACTTTTGCCGGAGGTTGTTTTTGGTGTGTTGAAGCCCCTTTTGAGGATCTGGATGGAGTAATTTCAGTAGTTTCGGGATACTCCGGAGGAAAAGAAAAGGACCCGACTTATGCAGAGGTTTCTTCTGGGAAAACATCCCATCGAGAATCGGTTCAGATCACATTTGACCCGGAAGTGATCTCCTACTCTGAATTGGTGGATATTTTCTGGCAAACTTTTGACCCAACAGATGTTGGCGGGTCATTTTTTGATCGAGGACCCCAATACGAATCTGCGATTTTCTTTCATGATGCCGAGCAAAAAAAGGTAGCCGAAGCATCAAAAGCACTCCTGGATCAATCCGGGAAATTCACCAAACCCATCGCGACACCTGTGATCAAGTTTACCAACTTCTATCCTGCTGAAGAGTATCATCAAGATTACTCCAAGAAAAACTCCTCAGAATACATGGCTTACAAAATCGGCAGTGGACGTCAGGAATGCATCCTGACCAATTGGCCGGTCATCAGTGAAGGTACCTACCCTGCCAAGTCCAAGACGGAGTTAAAAAAGCAACTCACTCCGCTCCAATATGAGGTCACCATGGAAGATGCCACTGAATTTGCCTTTCAAAATGAATACAATGGCAACAAGGAATCTGGGATCTATGTTTGCATCGTGTCTGGCGCACCGCTATTCAGTTCTAAAGACAAATACGAATCCGGCTCTGGTTGGCCAAGCTTTACCAAGCCGATCGATGCACGGGCTTTGGAAAAACCCATTGATAAAACAGACGGAATGAATCGTGTGGAAATTAGAAGCAAATATGGAAAAAGTCACGTAGGGCATTCCTTTTACGATGGACCCGCTCCGACAAACCTCCGATATTGTATGAATTCAGCCGCGATGAAATTCATACCAAAAGCCGAGATGGATGCAGCAGGCTATGGTGAATATGTCTGGCTAGTGGATTGAAGTGATAATTAGAGGTTGTCAATTGACAGCCTCTTTTTTTTATCCATTTTGAAAAACCCGGGATAATCAGAAGTTTGAAAGTGAAACCTAAACTTAAAAATCAGACCCCTTCAATTTTTTTCTCAATGCTGATTTTTGAATTATCCTCTGATTATCTTTAATCAAACATATTCTTGAATTATGAAAAAATTTATCTGGGTCTCCAGTTTGATTCTTGTATTGGTATTGGGAATCTTTTTTTGGTGGAAATTTTATTTTGTATTTGGTGAGGGTGTAAAGGCCGGAAGTCTCAATTATTTTGTCAAAAAAGGAGTGATCTTCAAAACCTATGAAGGCCGAATGGTCCAAGAGGGATTTCAAAGTCCAACTTCAGGAGCCTTGCAAAGCAATGAATTCCGATTTAGTGTGACAGATCCTGAAGTAGCTGCCATATTGGAGCGCAATTCGGGCAAACACCTCGAACTGCGCTACCAGGAATTTAACGGCATGCTCCCATGGAGAGGCACCAGTGAGTTTGTGGTTACGCAAGTGATCAACGCCTCTGAATCAGCAGAAACAGACGGTGGAACACTACCTGTGGACCGCTGATCAGGGCTTCGTCCAGTAATCCACCACAGTGACTTTGTCCAGACTGGAGCCAATTACATTACCAAATGCTTTGTGTGCCGGATGAGGAAGGTAGGCATCCCGATCGGAATCTGAGTGAAAAGTCAGGGTAAAGGCATGGGTCAGCCCTTGGTTCAATCCTTCAGGGCTTGAATTGGTACCCCATTCAAACCCCTTGATTTCGGAGATTTGGGACGGAAGGGCTTTGAAGGCATCTATGACCTTTTGGACATCTTCCGGTGAGGTGGTTTCTTTGAATCCAAAAAGAACAACGTGGCGGAGTACTGAATCTGGCATAGCTTCTTCGATGGTGGTAGGTGGGGTTTCTGTTAATGTTTCTTCGGTAATTTCTTCTGTCTTTGGTTCACTGCAAGACCAGAAAAGCAAGAAAGGAATGAGATAGATTAGCTTTTTCATGTGTTTAAATTTTCCCTTAAACTATAAAGAATTCGACTTTAATTTTCCAAATTTTGATTTTCGGTTACCAATTTTAAAAATTCCCCACACTTCAATTACAAATGAAAATAGCCTGCTATAGCACCAAATCCTACGATCGGGAGAGTTTTAACCGGTTTTTGCCTGACTCCGGCCACACCTTCAGTTTTTTCGAAGCCAAGTTAGATTTGCATACTGTTTCCCTTGCTGAAGGTCATGAGGTGATATGTTCTTTTGTCAATGACCATGTAGATGAGGCTATTATTAAAAAGTTGGAGCGGCTGGGCATTAAATTGATCGCACTTCGCTGTGCAGGTTATAATCAAATTAACCTAAAAGCAGCTGCGGAACATGGTATCAAAATCGTGCGCGTTCCTGCCTACAGCCCAGAAGCTGTGGCCGAGCATGCTTTCGCTTTGATTTTGACGCTGGCAAGAAAAACCCATAAAGCATATAATAGGGTTCGAGAAAACAACTTTTCGTTGGAAGGACTGACAGGTGTCAATATCCATGGCAAGACTATAGGGGTAATCGGAACAGGAGCAATTGGGCGGGCCTTTTGCCGGATAGCCAAGGGATTTGGCTGTAGCATTATAGCTTATGATGTTTTCGAAAATGAAGAAATGAAACAGATGGGGGTAAAATACCTTCCTTTGAATGAGGTACTATCCGGCAGTCATATCATTTCCCTTCATTGTCCGCTCACACCAGAAACACACCATCTAATCAATGTCCAGACGATTTCCCTCATGCAAAATGGTGTGGCTTTAATCAATACAAGCAGAGGAGCATTGATTGAAACAAAGGCAGTGATCAAAGCTTTAAAAACCGGAAAAATCGGCTTTTTGGGTATTGATGTGTATGAACAGGAAGAGAATATTTTCTTCAAGAATCTTTCAGAAGAAATCATGCAGGACGAGCAGATTGCCCGACTCATGACTTTTCCCAATGTGTTGGTCACGGGACATCAGGCATTTCTGACCAAAGAGGCTTTGGAACAAATTTCAAAAATCACACTTTCCAACATAACTGCATTCGAAAAAGGCGAAGCCTTGGTCAATGAAGTGAAAGCCTCCTAAAAACAAAAATCCCCGAAGGTAAACCTGCGGGGATTTGTTTGGCTAAGAGTTCCGATTAACGGACAACTTTCACGTTAACGGCATTGATGCCTTTCTTACCTTGTACCAGGTCATATTTCACCTTGTCGTTTTCACGGATTTCGTGAACCAGACCGCTGTGATGTACGAATACGTCTTCGCTGTTGTCTGCTGGTGTGATGAATCCAAAGCCTTTGGTAGTGTTAAAGAATTTTACTGTTCCTTCATTCATGATTTCTGAAATTTTGATTTGTTTTTACTCGGTTTTGATTTGTTTGTGTTGAATTTGTCTTTTTAACAATTGGCGGTTCGGGAGGAGTATCGGAGAAGTTTCCAAACTCGTCGACGTAAGCGATCATATTGTCGAGGCTTCCATCTTTAGGCTGGGCTTTACGCTCCAGCTTTTTTTCGAGTTTTTCCTTTTGTTTCCGTTTCCTCAATTCTGCCTTTTGCTTTTTGATGAACGTGTTTTGATTTTTAGACATTAGCCAGATTTTAGTTTACAAAAGTGATGGCGTGGCCGACTTTGCCGGCTCGTCCAGTCCTGCCGATACGATGGATGTAAGCATCCATGGTCATCGGTAGCTGATAATTGATCACATGTGAAACATCAGCTACATCGATTCCTCTGGCAGCGACATCCGTAGCCACCAGCACCCGTATATTCCCTTTCTTGAAATCTTCGATCATTTTGTTTCGAAAATTCTGGGATTTATCTCCATGAATCTGGCCTGCAGAGATGCCGACTTGATTCAGTTTTTTTGCCAGCCTGTCGGCCAGTCTTTTTGTTTCGGTAAAGAGAATTACTTTCTCCATTTCCGGACTCTTTACAAGTCCTTCGAGGATATCAAACTTTTCTGCACCTTCCGGCACTTTGATCGTCTGCTGCTCTATATTTTCGTTGGTTCCGCCGGCATTCTCTACAATTACTTCAATTGGATTGTGTAGAAGTGTAGAAATCAATTGCTTTTGAGCAGGCTCAAGAGTTGCAGAGAAAAGAAGGGTCTGGTCACGTTTTCCGATCAGGTTCACCAGTTTCTTCACATCATTGACAAAGCCCATATCCAGCATCCGGTCAAATTCGTCGAGAACAAGGGTATTGACCTGATTCAGTTTCAGAAGTTTTCGATCGGAAAGATCCAGCAGTCTGCCTGGTGTGCCTACAATCACCTGAAGCTTTCGCTCCAGCTGCTTGTAATCAGAATTGATATTGGTTCCTCCGATAAACGTGGCAGAATACAAGTGCAATCCTGCAGTCAGACTTTTGAATTCATCTTCAATCTGCAGCGCAAGTTCGCGGGTGGGAGTCACCACCAAAGCAGTATAATTTCTGGGATCCTTCAGGGCATGCTCAATGATCGGAATCAGAAATGCAGCAGTTTTACCAGAACCTGTCTTGGAGATTGCCATCATGTCTCTTCCGTCAAGGAGAGGCAAAATGGATTGCTCCTGGATAGTTGTCAGGGTTTGGTAACCCTTGGCTAAAATGTTGGCTAAAAGCCTTTCATTGAGATTTAAACCTGTGAAGGTCTTTTCAGTCCTGAAACCGGCCTGTCCACTTGGCTTGGCTTTTTTCACAAAAAGCTTTGGGTCCAAGGTGGACTCTTTTTTCTTTTTTACTTGGCGTCTGTCCACATTGCCACCTCGCGGTGAATTAGAAGGCACCGTATTTTTTCTAGTATTATTCATGGTTGGGATAAATCAGGCTTTGACGCGAACCATTTCAGAATTGCCCAAAAACCGGAGCATTTCAAAATGTGATTTCAAAGCATCAAAAAATGTCTTTTTTGTATGATAAGGAATATTGTATTCAGCCGCTGTGGCTTTTACAATTGGGGCAATTTTCCGATAGTGCACGTGACAGATATCGGGAAACAAGTGATGCTCTACCTGATGATTCAATCCTCCGATCATCCAGGCAAATACCCGACTCCCTTCAGAATAATTAGAAGTAGTAACCAACTGGTGAAGCATACGCTCACCTTCTACAATTCCATGCTCATCTGCCTCTGGAAAATCCACATTAGGCATGATGTGAGCAGTTTGAAATACAAGAGAAATACTCAATCCTGTAATAAAATGAAGCACTAAATAGGCTAGCAAGATCTCTCCTACTCCAAATGGAGAAAATGCAATTGGGAGACCTAGGATGAAAGCAAAATAAACCAATTTCCAAGCAATGATCTTCAGAATTGAGTTTCTGTAGACATTTTTGCCTTTCATCAGGCCCATTCTGTAATATCTTGTCAAGCGAACAAAGTCCTTGGAGGTCACCCACGAAACGGTAGACAAACCATAGAAGAACCAGGTGTACCAATGCTGAAAAGGATGAAGGGCGTTTTTGGGCGCATTTGGAGAAAATCTCAAGAAAAACGGCGCATTGATATCATCGTCTCCCTCAGATATGTTCGTGTATGAGTGATGAAGAACATTGTGCTGGATTTTCCAAACTGTTGCATTGGCACCCACCATATTAAGTGTGTAGCCAAGTAGCTTGTTCACTGTGGGATTTTTGGAAAAAGACCCATGAATGGCGTCATGCATCACACCCATACCTATTCCAGCCATGCCCAAGCCACTGAGAATATAGCAGGCGAATAACTGCCAAGTTTGATTCGCAACTCCAGTTGAAATTAAGATAATTGGAGTGAAATAGAGAGTCACCATGACACATGTCTTGATGATCATTTCTCTGTTCGCGAACTTTGATTTTTGGGTGGATTTGAAGTAGTTGTTAACCCTGCTTTTGAGAGTTATTGAGAAATCAGAAAGTTCTGACTCCGAAAATCGAATGGTCTTAATAGTAGAGTGATTTAAGTAAAAGGAAATCTTTGGGTTCTCGAAAGGATTGTAAACTGCAAATTCTGATTCGGTAAATGGACAAGCCATTTGTTGAATCAAAAAAGTAGAAGATGAAGAATTAAAACCCTTTGTTGGAGAACTCTTGATTTGCTACTTAAGCAGGTATTTAACCGTTGCAAACTTGTTGTCAAGTGTCGAAAACGTTTCTTCGACTCCACAAAGGTGAGGAAATGGATTCGGTTTTCCAAATTACCCAAGAAAATAGATTTTAACGGCACCGTCCATATCATCAATTCCACTTCCAATTCACAATCCCATTGAAATGAATCATTTCGACCTTATTGTAAATTTGATTAGGGTTTAGCTTTTCGGGGTTTAATGGTTCCTTGCTCACTAAAATCAAATGAAAATCCAGGTTCTTGATTTTTTTGGGTTGGTATTTTATCCCGAGGTTTACTTGCCGATACCTTGGAAAATTGTACTTGTTTGCAGCTGCATCCTTGGTGTCCGAAAGCCAATGAAACCCTAGATGACCATAAATTGAAAGTGGTATTTTTTCCATCCGATATTCACCATATCCCACGAAAGCATCCACTTTCTCATATCCTTCATTTCTTTCTCTGGGGACAAATGTATACCAAGCATCCTTTCCCCACTCTCTCGGACTCAGCCATCGCCCACTTCCTCCAACATGGCTGTAATTCAGATGTGTGACCCACCTGGAATTCCTCCAGCCAATCCGTCCGGAAAGCGAATAGTTACGATCTTCAGGTTCTTTGTACTTTAGTTCGGGGTTTTCATTTCCGCCTGTTCCAATTCCCTGCTGATAACCAGTTTGAATTCCGACCGTCAGAATACCGGATTCTATTTTTTTGTTTTTCTCAAAAGCAACCCAAAAAGTAGAGAAGAGATTTTGGGCAAACGTATTGGAGAAATGGATTTTGGAGTCCTTTCCCATTTTCCGATCTACTTCCCAAATTGCCACCCAATCACTGGAGGTATTGCCAAAATACTGAGCTGGTTTGCCCGAAACTGTTCTTCCAGTTGGATAAATCCCAACTGTTTCTCCAACTGAAAGCCACTCACTACTGCCTCGGACACTCATCCTCTCGATGCCCCACACGGAGAATTTCCAAAGGTCATTTGGCGCATACCATACATGGATGCCTTCGATAGCCGTTGGAGAAAGCCTACCATCTTGCGAGTTGACCCAATCGGAATTGATGCCCATCCGACCGATTTTTATACCAAAGTTTTGCTTGGAATATTCCAGAGAAAGGGTCTCCAACTTTCCAAAAAACCGATCTTTTGTTTCCAAAAGATCAAAAAGCCCTGTTTCATATCGATTTCCCTGTCCTGTTGTCGGATCAGGTTCCCAGATCTCAGAACTTACGACATTGGCAAATGTTCTATATCCAACCTGGAGCTTCCAGTTTTCCCGATAGCTAAAATTTGCACCTAGGTTCATGGTCATCCCAAGTGCATAATCTTCCTTGAAATCCTGCCCGGGATAATTGGTATTCATCCAGAAAGTCCGAAAGTGTAGATCTGGATTGACAATAAATTTCCTCTTTTCCTCTTGGGCTATTCCTGTTTTAAGGATTCCCAAAAGGAAAATTACAGTGGCAAATCGCTTCATCAGTTGGATTTTGCTTTCGCTTCTTTGATTGGGTTAAAAGGCCCGAATTTGTGCTGCTCCTCTGTGAATCCGTCAGCAAATGGACCAAAAGGGTGATCTATTGGTTTTTTGGAAATATCCGGCCAATCTTGGGCAAGGTCTTTAACCGGTCTATCCAAACTGTTGACATAAGCGGCTACATCCCAAGCTTCTGCATCAGTAAGAATGGGATTTTCAAAAGTGGCCCCCAAGGGCATATTTGCTCTTACATATCCTGCAAATCTGGAAAGTCTAAAAAGTCCTGCTCCGATATTATAGCTGTTTTTCCCCCACAACGGAGGATAGATATAGCCTGATCCGTCGGGTTTTGGCATTCCTTGACCTTCAGAAGTGTGGCAACTTTGGCAATATTTTTCATACACCAATTTTCCCTTTGCAGGATCTGCTGCACGGTCGAGAAGTGGAACTTCATAGATCCCTGAACCTTTGGGTATTTGTCCCTTTGGAACATCTTTTCCCACCCAACTGATGTAAGCCACCATGGCAATCATTTCCTTGGAATCACGCTCCAAAGGTTGACCGTTGAGACTTCGCTCAAAGCAATCGTTGATGCGTTTTTGGACATCTTCTTCAGTTCCTGACCTTGCACGCATTTTAGGATAGGTAGAAAAAACCGCTCCATAGTTATTTCCTAAAGGTGCTGTTCCGGCCTGCAAATGGCAGTTTTGGCAATTCATTCCATTGGAAATAGATTTAACCTTGCCATTTGGCCCCAAGAATTCAGCGGTATTGGCTACCAATTCTTTTCCGTATTTGATTTCTGCTGCATTGGGTTCAGCCTCAACAGTAGCCCAATCCGGTGCATGCCACATTCCGGAGGGATCATCAAGCGATTTAATTACCGGAACCGCAGCAACAAGAGCAGAAGTGGATTCGTCCGTATCCTCCAAAGGTGGAAGTTGGACACCGCTTATTGACAGAAAAATCACCAATCCAATTACACAGACTAGGACTGTAACCAGGCCCAACAAGGCAACAAGAAGTGTAATCAATTTGGCTAAGGGACGCATCATTTGACTCTGAATCGCATGTTAAGGTACAAAAATCCGAATTTTCAGAAGGGAAAATCGGTGACTTGGGTCACAGGAAGAAAAACAGTCTTGTTGAAATCCTTAATTCAATTCAGAAAAAAAGATCTAAATCAAATACAATACAAGGAATGGGGAAAATCAAACTAAAGGGACAACCTTAGTTTTTGATAAAAAAACCAGCTTCTTCCCTACTTTTCCCTCCACCAAGTATCCGGATTCTTTTTTGAAAAGGCTCAGCATCACGGTATCACCCTCGACACATTCAGCCAGGTAATTGATGAGTAATCCTTTCGGCGGGATTCCATTGTCGTAAAGTAAATTCTCCACCCAGCGGATATAGCTGGTATTATTTACATGATTGTAAAGATCAAGGTCTGAAAGCCGGACTTTAATTTCCTCAGTTGCCAACAGGTCCCCCGAAAGGGAGATTTTTTTGGGTTGCCAGTCTGGTTTCAAGGTTGGGTCAAAAAGCTCCGAAGGCAAAATATGCTCTGGTCTTTGAATCCGCTTGGTTTCAGTATTTACCAAAAGCCAAGAGGCCATAGCTCTCGTCAAAACCCGCTCATTTTGATCCCAAACCATAAATTCTCGAAAAGCAAAAAGTTTATCAGCTCCTCTTCCGGCTGTAAAAAGGGTGATTTGTTCGCCCCATTTCGGAAAATCAAAAACCTTGATATCCAATCGGGATAATGCCCACATCAACTGAGATTCTAAAAGGTTTCTTCCAAAATCTGCCGAATCTGCATGCCTCCAGGCAATCTCCTGAAGAAAATCTGCCAATGAACTCAGGCTGATATTCCCATCAGGATGAACCTGAAAAGATCCGACTTCAAACGTTTTGGTGAATTGAAAACCTTCAGGTAAACTCATGCGGTTGCTTTCTTTGGAAACTTAGGTGGAATCAAAAATACCGTTTTCTTAAAACTAGAAAGGAGCAAAATACCCATTCCACACAAAGCCACCAGTGCGAAGGAAATCTTTAAGTCAAACAACTCCGCAACAAATCCGATCAGCGGAGGACCAAGCAAAAATCCAAAAAACGAAATGGTTGACACCAAAGCCAAGGCAACACTCGGTGAGTATAACTTAGACCGGCCTGCGATGCCATAGGAAAGTGGAATGATCGACGCAACTCCCAACCCAACCAGGAGAAAACCCAAGGTCGCCGCCCAAAGCGTCGGAATTAATACGGATAACATCAAGCCAACGAAAATAAGAAATCCACTGATCTGAATGACGGCCACTTTGGTATAGCGGGCAGCAAGTTTATCGGTAAAAAACCTCCCGGAAGCCATTGCACCCATAAAAGCCACATAGCCCAAGGCAACAAATTCCGGTTCAGCCAAAATTACCTTTTTGAAATAAACCCCACTCCAGTCAAACATGCATCCTTCACTCATCATACCTAAAAATGCAATCATGCTAACCCTAAGGAGCAGGCCATCAGGACGCTTCAAGACTAGTCCGCTACCTCCGGAGGATTTTACTTCTTTGACAATCAGCCCCTGGGAAAGCGCAATTATCAAAATTGAAATCAGGGTCACCACTCCGAAATGCTGTGCAGGAGTAAGGTCCAGCCAAATCAATGCAGCACCCAGCCCGGCACCGGTAAACCCGGCAAGGCTCCAAAGTCCATGAAAAGATCCTAAAATGCTTTTTCCCATCTGATCTTCCAGATTAAGTCCCTGGGTATTTAATGAGATATTCATCACGTTGCCCAGCATTCCATAACACACCAAAACGGGCAACAATGTCCAGGTAGAGGGGCTCAATCCGATCAGGGGCAAAGTCAACGCATAAGCCACTCCTCCGGTAAGTATCACCACTCGGCTGCCAAACTTATGAACCGCCCAGCCGGCAAGCGGAAGTCCAATCACTGAACCGATTGGCAAAAAGAGAAGCAAAGTCCCCAATTGGCCTTCAGAAAGACCGAATTTGGTTTGAATATCGGGAATCCGGGAAGCCCAGGTGGAAAAACATAGACCGACGAAAAAAAACATCGCTCCTACAGCCACGCGGCGTTTGGAAAGGTAATTCATGAAGTTGGGTAGGTTGAAAGGCTCGCAAATTTAGGAATAATGGGATGGATTTGGGAAAAGTTTCGAAAAAGCGAGAAACTATTGCTCGCCGGGCCTAGTTTTACCAAAAAGAGACACTTATGGAATTTGTCATTGTCGGAGGGATTTTGGTGACAATCATTTTGCTGATTCGGTTTATCGTCAAAAAGGTTTTTAACTAAAAAAGCCACCCTTTCTCAAAGGTGGCTTTTGCAATTTTGCCTAAGTTAATTCGGCAGCTTGTCGGCAAACTTACCGTAAACCCATGTCCCTGCCAATGCCGAGATCAAAGTCACCAAAACCACACTATACCCACTTCCGATCTGGGCAAACAAGGGTCCCGGACATGCACCGGTGATTGCCCAACCCAAACCAAATATGAATCCTCCGATCACTTGGCCTTTTTTGAATACTTTGTCCTGAATAAGGATGGTCTCCCCGTGGATGGTTTTGATATTCAATCGCTTGATTAATTGGATTGAAATAATGCCGGTCACCACAGCTGATCCGATCACTCCATACATGTGGAACGATTGGAGGCGGAACATTTCCTGGATTCTAAACCAAGAGATTATCTCTGCTTTTACAAACACAATCCCGAATAAAGTCCCTAAAATCAGGTACTTCAGCAATTCCAAACCTTTGTCATGCTCTGATCTGAGATTGGGTGCTGCGCAATTCTCATCCCGGTCAATTACTATGTTCTTTTCTGCTACTTTCATTTTTTTGTCAATAATTAGAATCCAACCATTTTCATCAAAGGCTCCATCAAAACAAGTGTCATCAGGAATCCACCAATCATAAAGAAGATGGTGGCAACTAAAGATGGCCACTGGAGGTTACTGATGCCCATGATCGCATGTCCAGAAGTACAGCCACCGGCATATCTTGTCCCAAATCCAACCAAGAATCCTCCAACCACAAAGAACAACAGTCCTTTGGCTGTAAATAGATTGCTCCATGAGAAAATATCCGAAGGCATCAAATCACTGAAATCAGTAATTCCCAAGGCTGCCAAGTCTGCTTGAGTTGCTTCTGAAATGACGATTGATTCCGGATTTGCCAGGAAAGTCACTGCCAAGAATCCTCCAATCCCCACACCTAAAACAAAGAGGAGGTTCCACATTTCATTTTTCCAATTGTAGGTGAAAAACGGGATTCCTGCCGGTACACAGGCCGCACAGATGTGGCGAAGCGAGGATGAAATTCCAAAGGTCTTATTTCCAAGAATTAGGAGCGCCGGAACCGTCAATCCAATCATCGGCCCGGCTATATACCAAGGCCAGGGTTGAGAAATCCATTCAATAAACTGATTCATATTTGATCTTAATTTTTCGTTTTGTTGGAATTCAGGATAGAATAATAAAGCTTTTCAATTCAGTTTATCTTCCTGAATAAGTGGGGCAAATTTGTCTCCTTAATTTATTGTTTCACTGTGACTTTGATCACAACGGAAGGACTACTAGTAAAAATGGCAAACCCGAAGGCCTGCCATTTTGAATTAAGCAACTTTTCTCGCGTTTAATCAGAGCAAGGTTGTGGGGCACACGTAATCGGTCACCTTGATTTTCTCTGATTCTTTGATCGCCTTGAACCCGCCGGCTATATCGATCAAATTGTCGTAACCTCTTGCTCTGAGTACAGAATTGAATACCATGGATCTGTATCCTCCTGCACAGTGCACGTAATAGGTTTTGTTTTTATCAACTTTCAACATGCTGTCATTGATGTAATCCAGCGGAGCATTTTCAGCGTCTACCACATGCTCCGACAGATATTCAGAATTCTTTCTTACATCCAGAATGTGGATATCAGGATCGCCTTCTTTGATTTTTGCCAATTCGTCAGCAGAGATTGATGTAATCGAGTCCACTTCATGTTTTGGTGAATTTTTCCAGGAAGCAAACCCGCCCTTCAGATAGCCGATGCAATAATCATATCCAACTCGGGCAAGTCTGGTCACTACCTCCTCTTCGCGGCCTTCCTCCGCCACTACCAGGATTTCGTGCTTGAGGTCGGGTATCATCGCTCCTACCCATACAGCAAAACTTCCGTCGATTCCGATATTGATGGAGTTGGGGATAAATCCTTTGGCGAAAACCTCTGGAGCACGGGTATCGAGAATCAAGGCCCCGGTCTCATTGGCTGCGGCTTCAAATTCATCGGGAGTCAAAGGATGGACGCCTCTTTTCAATACCTCATCAATGCTGTCGTATCCCTGTATGTTCATCATCACATTCTGTGGGAAGTAGGCGGGTGGTGGAGTCAAACCGTTCAAAACTTCCTTGATAAAGGCTTCTTTGGTCATCGGCTGAAGCGCATAATTGGTCTTCTTCTGATTGCCCAATGTATCTGAAGTTTCTTTGCTCATGTTTTTGCCGCAGGCAGAACCAGCCCCATGCGCAGGATACACGATCAGATCATCTGAAAGAGGCAGAAGTTTATTTCTCAAAGAATCATACAAATGACCTGCAAGTTTTTCCTGAGTCAGGTCTGCTATTACTTTTTGTGCGAGGTCCGGACGTCCCACATCACCAATAAACAAGGTGTCGCCTGTGAAGATTGCTTCGGCCTTTCCTTCTTCGTTGAAAAGTAAATAGCAGGCAGATTCCATTGTGTGACCGGGAGTGTGAATCAACTTGATTTTGGCTTTTCCCAGGGTAAATTCATGATTGTCCTCTGCAATGATTGCATCAAATCCAAGCTTCATTCCTGTCGGACCGTAGACAATCTTTGCACCGGTTTTTGCAGCCAGATCTTGGTGTCCGGACACGAAGTCAGCGTGAAAGTGTGTTTCAAAAACATACTTGATTTTCGCGTTTCTGCGTTCGGCTTTTTCGATGTAGGGCTGAACTTCTCTCAGTGGGTCGATCACAGCTGCTTCGCCATCTGACTCTATGTAATAAGCTCCCTGAGCAAGGCATCCGGTATAGATTTGTTCGATTTTCATATGGTTTAATCTTTTGAATTTCTGTTAAAACTTTGTCAAAATTATCTTTCAGGAACCTGTTTCAAAATGACTTTAGTCACAGAGAGGTCAGGCATTTGCAAGAAGATTTGAATTCAGAATCTGAACCAGTTGATGTGCAGGAACTACGCCGGACTGCCTCCAGAGGGTTTTTCCTTTGTGGAAAAGGATCAATGTTGGCACTCCTCTCACCTGAAACTTACTGGCAGCAAGCGGATTTCGGTCAATGTCTACTTTCACGATTTTCACCTTGTCTCCCAATTGACGGGAGGCATCTTCCAATACCGGCTGCATCATTTTACAAGGACCGCACCAGGTAGCAAAGAAATCCACCAAAACCGGTGTTTCTCCATCTATCAGTTCTTGAAATGTTTTTGTTTTGGCACTCATTGGTCTTCCTTTTTAATTACTCTACAAAAGTAGACTCACTTGCCGGAATCTACAGTAATTTTTGTCACAGGAGATTTTGGTACTATAATGCTCAGGAGTTTTAAAAAGTGCTAAAAAACCCGGACTTGGAGTAAAATTTTATATTTTCGCCCCGACTAATTTATCGTTTTAATGCTCAATTATAAGCAGATCAATAATTTCACCGGCTGGGTAATTTTTGCCGTTGCGACCTTGGTATACATTCTCACAGTGGAGCAAACCGCCAGTTTTTGGGATCCGGGGGAATTCATCGCCGTGTCCTACAAACTCCAAGTACCCCATCCTCCGGGAGCGCCATTCATGCTGTTGGTCTATAAGATGTTCGGTTTTTTGGCATTTGGAGATGGGTTGCAGGTGGCTTATTGGATGAACGTAGGCAGTGCCTTGTTTGCCAGTTTCACAATCCTGTTCCTGTTTTGGTCCATTACACTTTTTGGAAAAAGAATCTTCGCCATCGAAGAAGGTCAGGAGTCCAAAGGTCAGATTATTGCCCTAATGGGTTCTGGAATCGTCGGTTCATTGATCTATGCATTCTCAGACAGCTTTTGGTTTTCAGCCGTCGAAGCTGAAGTCTATGCCATGTCATCGTTCTTCACCGCCATTGTGATTTGGGCTTTTCTGAAGTGGGAAGTAATCAAAGATCCCAAGGAAGAAAACCGCTGGATGATTTTTATCGCCTATTTGGTTGGGCTTTCGATCGGTGTTCACTTGCTCAATTTGGTGACTTTGCCGGCTTTGGCATTGGTTTATTATTTCAAAAAATATTCAAATCCTTCCCTCAAAGGTGCTTTTTATGCTATGTTCCTGGGTGGTGTTGCTTTGATCATCATCAATAACCTGATCATTCCAGGACTTCCAAGCATTGCCGGTTCGATGGAGATTTTCTTTGTCAACAGCATGGGTTTACCGTTTGGTGCTGGAATCATCGTGTTCCTACTCCTGTTTTTAGGAGCTTTGATTTATGGCATCAGGTATTCCATGAACCGGGAAAAACCATTGCTCAATACCATCTTGCTCTCTCTTACATTTATCCTGATCGGCTATGGTAGCTATGCCTTGATCATCATTCGGGCCAATCAGGATCCCGTCATCAATGAAAACGGCCCTGCGGATATTGTGAGCTATGTTTCCTACCTGAAGCGGGAACAATATGGATATCGTCCTTTGCTACATGGACAGTACTATACGGCACAGCTGGTGTCCCAGGAAGAAGGTGCTCCGGTCTATATGAAGGGCAAGGACAAGTACGAGATCGTGGATTACGAGCTGAAAAACACTTATGATCCCACAAAAACCACTATTCTACCAAGGATTTATTCCACTCAGGAAAATCATAAGCGGATCTATCGCTCCAAGTTGGGACTAAAGGAAGGTCAGGAACCGACTTTCGGAGATAACATTTATTTCATGCTCAGCCACCAGCTCGGACACATGTACTGGAGGTATTTCATGTGGAATTTTTCCGGCAGGGAAAGTGACTTTACCGATGCTCCTTGGATAGGCTTGACAGATGCCTTCGGCGACAAATACCCGGATTATATCAAAGAGAATAAAGGGCACAATAATTACCTGATGCTTCCTTTGATCTTGGGATTGATCGGGATTTTCTTCCAGGCAAAGAAAGATCCAAAGTATTTCTATGTCAATCTGATGCTCTTCCTGATGATGGGAGTGGTGCTTGTGCTTTATTTGAACTCTCCTCCGGTTGAGCCTAGGGAGAGGGATTATATCTACGTAGGTAGTTTCTATGCTTTTGCAATTTGGGCTGGATTGGGAGTTCTTGCGATTGCACATGGTTTGGGTAAAATCACCAAGAATCTGAGCACCGGAGCGATCATTGCCACCTTGATTACCCTGCCTGTCGCAGCCTTGATGGGAACTCAAAACTGGAACGATCACAACAGAAAAGGCCGCTACTTCTCGGTGGATTCTGCCAGAAACTTCTTGGCATCCTGCGCTCCGAATGCCATTCTTTTCACCGGAGGTGACAATGACACCTTCCCGCTTTGGTATGTGCAGGAGGTGGAAAATTTCAGAACTGATGTAAGAGTAATCGTTTTGAGCTACTTCGATACGGACTGGTATGTGGAACAAATGACCAGACCGGTCAATGAATCAGCTGCACTACCTTTCTCATTGACAGAAGAGCGCTACCAGAAGGGAACCAATGACGTGCTGTATGTAGCGGAGCAAGAAAACCTGAATGCAATCTCAGCCAATGAATACCTGAAGTTGATCAACTCAGGTTCGGACCTGCTGAAGATGAAGACCGGCGGAAAAAGTGTCGTAAATATGGTTCCGTCCCGCAATCTAATACTGGAAGTGGATAGCAGTTTTGTCAACAACCCAGAGATCGTACCACCCCAATTCAAAGATCTTTTTGCTCCGCAAATGAACCTTCAGATCAAGGGGCAATATGTCACCAAGGGCACCCTGATGCTGATCGATCTAATCGTGAGCAACAATTGGGAAAGACCGATCTACTTCAACAATACCTCACTGTCTTCTATAGGAATAAATATTGAGGAACATGTGGTGATGGAAGGTATGACTTACCGCCTGTTGCCGATCCGCAAACCGGATCATGTGCGTGATGAATTGGTCAACACGGACATTGCCTACCAGAATTACATGGAAAAATTCGCGTTCCGCGGCATGGACGATCCGAATGCCTATCTGGATGAAGAATATCGCAGATTCGCATCCAATCACAGAAGTTCGCTCAATACCATTGCCATGGCACTTTTGGATGAAAACAAAATGGAGCAGGCAGCTACCTTGCTGAATTACGGACTGAAAACCATGCCAAACGAGGCTATCCCTTATGACCTGAGCAGTGGTCAGTCAGTTCCTCTATTCTTTGAAGTTGGCGAAGACGAAAAAGCGCTCGATATCATCGAGAAAATCTCTAAGAGATCGCTGGATATGATCGAATTTTATCAGAAAGAGGACCGTGGATATGATCGGGACATGATGATTTCGATCGAAATGGTGAAATATTTCATCCCGCTTTTGGAAGAAAGAGGCTACCAGGAGGAGGCACAAAGCCTCAAGCTAAGATTGGAATCACTGATAGGACAGGAAAGTCAATCTCCGGGAGTTTTACAGAGACAAGATTAATCAACAAAAAAAGTCAGGAAATCCTGACTTTTTTTGTTGAAATTCAAGGAAATAGATCTTTCGCAAACTATGAATAAGCTATTTCCATTCCTCTTCATTCTCCTGTTGTTTTGCTGCCAAGAAAAGGTGC
Source organism: Algoriphagus sp. A40 (assembly GCF_002002735.1). Lineage (GTDB taxonomy): Bacteria > Bacteroidota > Bacteroidia > Cytophagales > Cyclobacteriaceae > Algoriphagus. The sequence continues at coordinate 90,342 of NZ_MUNY01000045.1, forward strand.
CTGAAGGTAATATCCGTTCAGTCCTGGAGGAACAATTGATCAACTCCCACTCTAAAGCTGAATGGTTTGTCCCGATAAATAACGCCGTAAAAGGCCTAAGCGTAGAACAGGCAAACTGGAAGGACTCCACTGAGAATCACTCGATCGCCCAACTTACTTCTCACCTTCTTTTTTGGAATCGGAGACTCTTGAATTCTTTTCAGGGAAATAAAGAGGAAGAATATAAAGGAAAAAATACCGAGACTTTTTCCCAATTGGACAGTACAACATGGGCGAAAACTGTAGAGGAATTAGACCTTGTCATGAAAACCTGGGAATCCGAAGTTACAAAGGCAAGCGATGAGCAATTAAAGGAATGGACAACTTCCATTGCCAACATTTCCTCACACAATGCCTACCATACGGGTCAAATTTTGTATATCCGAAAAATGAAGGGATGGTGGGATGCTTCTCAGGGAGTTCAATAACCCATTATTTCTTCCAAAGGATATAAAATAGGTCTAACCCCTTTTTTGGATCCTCCACCAAAGGAAAATCCTCATGGGTGATCTCCACCACAGAATTTCCCTGTTGCTTATGCAGCTTGTTTCGGTTCATCCGGTTTAGAATCTCATAGGGCATTCTCAATACCGAAGCAGGAAGTTTGTATTGAAGGTCAAAAATATCGAAGCGCATGATTTTCTGAACTGACTTTCTATTTGCCTCATGATAGGCCCAGACTTTCTCATTTCCGCCGATTCCTTTTGCCTCTACTTTGTCAAAAATCTTAGAAGCCAGATCGATCAATTCCTTAGGTTTGTATTCCCGTTCGTGCCATGGATTGCGAGAGAGGGTATGTGTATTGTTAGGTGTAGAAATAATGGCTTTACCACCCGGCTTCAACATCCGGTAGATTTCCTGAAGAAAAAGCCGGTCGTTCGGAATATGCTCAATCACTTGAAAGCTCACAATCGTATCAAATGAATTGTCCCCAAAACCTACAAATGGGGGAATGACAGCCTGTCGAAAATCCACACCCGGATACTTTGATTTCAGCATGGATATCACCTCGCCAATTTTATCCAGGCCAATATAACTGCTCGCCAATGGAAGCAATTCTTCTACCCCACGGCCTTCTCCACAGCCGACTTCCAACAAATCACCTGAAACCCAGGGCTTGGCAGCAATGTAGGCTTTGAGCAGTCGCTGATGGATTGGATTGTCGCTGATCAACTTGTCAGAAGCGATCTCCGTTGTATAGGTAGCCATTCGAAATTTTAGTATTTTGGCAAAAGTAAGTCTAATTTTTAAAACCCGAGATTAAGACCCAATGAATCGATTCCTTATCCCATACTTCTTTTTTTTGTTGTCAGTCCTCAGTATCCCTAATTTTTCTTTTGCCCAAAAAACACTCTCATCCACCGATCAAGCGCTCAGGTATTCTCTTTATTCCCGTTTGGGACTCAAAATCATCCCTGTAAAAACCGGGGAAGGCAGCTTTAAAGTCCAGTTTGTCGTTGAGAAAATCGAAGAAAATCCGGCATTTACCAATTTCAGTTTCAGCTTTTCGATTCTCAATTCTTACGATCAGGAAATTCTACCGGAAATTACCACGCTCCTTACCCAAAACGACCTAAAAGCTGATACCGAGCGGCACTGGATTTTTGAAAAATCTTTGGAAATACCTGCGACTCAAGAAACAGCCATTGCCTTTCTGACCGTATTGGACACCCGTCAAGGAGATGAATATGTTTACCATATTGACCTGAAAAGTTCTTTTGTTGCGGGCCACCCGGATTTTGGAGCCTACTATGCCAACGAAGTTCCTTTTGACCAAGCCTATCTGAACAAAGAGGAATCCCTGATGTTCAAAACGGTCAAATCTCCTTCGATCCATGCATTTTTCTACCCTATGGTATTTGATGTGCCTTTTCCTCCAATGGAAACACGTCCTGCAGATATCCCCAAAGAGCTTCAGGTAATCAATGAAGGCGACTTTTTACCCAATTTGCCAAAACAACTCAATGATGAAGGATACTATTTTTTCCAAACCGACACTTCCGCTTCTACCGGACTTTTACTGAAAACAACCCATGAATCGTTCCCAAAAGTCAAAGATTGGGAGGAAATGGTACAGATGGTGACTTATATCTCCACCCGAAAAGAACACGAAGCCTTGCTTTTGGCGGAGGACAAGAAAAAAGCCCTCGATGAATATTGGATTACCCTTACCCGTAATCCGGAGATCGCTAAGGAATTGATCCGGAACTATTTCCGCATGGTGGAATTTGCCAACATTCTTTTCACTGACTTCAAAGAAGGCTGGAAAACAGACCGCGGAATGGTCTATATGGTGATGGGACCTCCCCGTGAAGTTAATTTTTACCTGGACAGAGAAGTCTGGTCTTATGCAGGCATGGACGAGAGCTCAAAAATTAGGTTTACCTTTGCCCGGGCTAAAACATTACTCAGCCCACATTTCTACACCCTGAATCGATCTCGGGCTTATCAGCCGATTTGGTTCAAAAACATTTCCCAATGGAGAAGCGGAAAGATGGCTTTCTGATCGAAAAAGCAGCCACTGACAAAGATTTTATATTCGGTACCCGAGCCGTGATGGAGTCCATCAACGCCGGCAAAGACATCGATAAAGTGCTCGTTCAAAAGGAGCTGAACAATGACTTGATCAAGGAATTGCTTCAACTATGCCGGGAAGTAAAAATCCCTGTGGTCCGAGTGCCGGATGGCAAACTGAACCGGATCACCCGAAAAAATCATCAGGGTGTAATCGCCCAGATGTCTTCCATCGAGTATGCATCCTTGGACAATGTGATCGACAATTGTTTTGCAATTGGCAAAGCGCCCCTGATTTTGGTGTTGGATCACATCACTGACGTGAGAAACTTCGGCGCAATCGCCCGAACTGCAGAATGTGCAGGAGTGGATGCAATCGTCATCCCGGAAAAAGGAAGTGCACAGATCAATTCAGATGCCATCAAAACCTCCGTTGGAGCCTTAAACTTCCTACCCGTAGCTCGAGTCAGAAACCTATTTTATGCGTGTCGTGACATGCAAAAGATGGGATTGACGCTGGTCGCGATCACCGAAAAAACAGAGAAGGTCATGTATGACGCAGATTTTTCGTCTCCGGTTGCGTTAGTAATGGGATCAGAGGAGGATGGTATTTCTCAGGAAATTATGGGAATCGTCGATGACCGGGTAAAAATTCCCATGGCAGGAAATATCGAAAGTTTAAATGTGTCCGTGTCAGCGGGAGTGGCGATCTACGAAGCCATCAGACAGCGGAAAAAATGATCAAATTTCAATTACCAATGATCAATTCTCAAGCTTGGAGTAAAGGGCTCTGAAAATTGATCATTGAGTTAGTTAATTGAAAATTGAAACAAAATAAAACCCTCATGTTTGAAAAATTGAGGTAACCTTATTCAGACGAAGTCCTCCCCTTTCTTTTTGGCATTGGCCACAAAATCTCTGAATTTTTTCTCCCCATCAAGCTTGCAGATCAGCAGGACATTTTCTGATTCGCTGATCAGATAGTTTTCCAATCCCTCTACTACCACCAGTTTGTCATTTTTGGCCTTGACAAAGCAGTTTTTAGTTTCGTAAAGCAGAGCATTGGCATCCACCACGTTATTGTTTTCATCCTTATCACGCAAATCGTGTAAGCTGTGCCAAGACCCCAAGTCAGACCATCCATAATCTCCCAGAATGACATAAACGTTGTCGGATTTTTCCATAATACCCAGGTCAAGAGATACGTTTTTGACAAGGGAATAGGCCCTGTTGATAAATTCCTGCTCGGTGGATTTACCGAAATGATTTTTTCCCTCCTCGAAAGTCTCAGCCACATCGGGCATGTTTTCACTGAAGGCATCCAAGAGGCTTGAGACTTTCCAGACAAACATCCCGGAGTTCCAGACAAAATCACCGCTCTCCAAGAAAGCCTTGGCGAGCTTTTGGTTCGGCTTTTCAGTGAAAGTCTTGACTTTCATCGCCGAATCCCCATTTTTATTTTCGAGATATTGGATATATCCGTAGGCAGTTTCAGCCCGGTTGGGTCTGATTCCCAGGGTGATCAACCTTCCTTTTACTTTGGCTGCTTCCACAGCTTTTTCGATTGTCGTAATAAAACGGGCCTCCTGCAGAATCAGCTGGTCGGCGGGTGTGACAATCAGAGTAGCCTCTGGGTCAATCGTATGGATCTTATACGCGGCATAAGCCGCACAGGCCGCTGTATTTCTCCTGAGTGGCTCGGTAAGAATCTGCTCAGATCTGAGATCGGGCAATTGCTCCATTACCAGTTCACGGTAGCTCTGGTTGGTGACAATATAAAATCGATCCGGTCCGGCAGTTTCCAAAAAACGGTCATAAGTCATCTGAAGCAGGCTCCTGCCCGTACCCAGTATGTCCAAAAATTGCTTGGGGCGGTTATTTCTGCTATATGGCCAAAATCGGGAACCAATCCCCCCAGCCATAATCACAATGTAGGGTTTGTCTTGCATGCTGAGTTAGACTATGCCTTCTTTCATCAAATCATGAATATGGACAAAACCTGCGGTTTTTCCCCCATCCAAAACAACTAATTGGGTGATATTGTGATTGCGCATCAGATTCAGGGCACGAATGGCAAATTCGTCCTTTGAAATTGTCTTTGGACTCACGGTCATTATATCCCTGGCTTTCAGGGCCTGGATGTCCAGTGTTTTTTCGAGCATTCTTCTGAGATCCCCATCAGTAATTATCCCCGTAAGATTTCCTTCCGGATCATTCACAGCAGTGGCGCCCAGGCGCTTTCCGGATATCTCAATTATCACCTCCGTCAGCCCGGCATCTTCATGAACTATCGGAATTATTCCTTTGGAAAGTACATCACCTACCTTTAGGTAAAGTTGCTTCCCGAGTGATCCTCCAGGATGGTATTTTGCAAAATCATCAGAGGTAAAGCCTCTTGCTTCCAACAAACATACTGCCAAGGCATCCCCCAAGGCCATGTGGGCTGTAGTGGAAGTGGTTGGAGCTAAATTGTGAGGACAAGCTTCCTCGCCTATGGTTGCATTGAGAACAAAATCTGCCTGTTCGGCCAGGTAGGAATTCGTATTGGAAACTAAAGCTACAAGGACAGAACCCAGCTTTTTCAAAAGTGGCACCAAGACCTTGATTTCGGGAGTATTACCGGATTTTGAAATACAGATTACGATATCCTCTTCCAAAATCATCCCCAAATCGCCATGAATGGCGTCAGCGGCATGCATGAAAAGAGCAGGTGTTCCGGTGGAATTGAGGGTAGCCACAATTTTATTGGCAATGATGGCACTTTTTCCCACTCCTGTAATCACCACACGGCCTTTGCCAGTAAGAATTTTCTCCACACAGGCCTCAAAATCCCCATCTATAAAATCGATCAGGTTAAAGATGGCATTTGCTTCATTTTGCAAAACCCGCTTGGCTGTATATCTAATATTTTTAGCTAAATTCAATTTTACCTGTGTTAATCACTAATTTTGAACAAAGGTATAAAAACTAATCGTTCATTCCTGTTAACAGGCATTCATCACCCACTAAGCCGATTCTTCTCGTGGAGGAAAAAGTCAAAGCAGATCTTAAGAAAATCTTCGGATTCAGCCAGTTCCGTGGGAACCAGGAACTCATAGTAGACAATTTGCTCAATCACCGGAATACCTTCGTGATTATGCCCACCGGGGCAGGCAAATCGCTTTGTTATCAGCTTCCTGCCGTGGTATCTGAGGGGACAGCCATCGTCATTTCCCCGCTGATTGCCCTGATGAAAAACCAGGTCGACCAACTCAATGCGATCGGGGTCAACGCCCACTTTCTAAACTCCACCCTCACCAAGTCTGAATCGAACAAGGTGAAAAATGAGGTGTTGAAAAAAAGAACCAAGCTCCTGTACGTCGCACCGGAATCCCTGACCAAGGAAGAGAATGTTGCCTTCCTGAAATCCGCGCATTTGAGTTTTGTAGCCATCGATGAGGCCCATTGCATTTCTGAATGGGGACATGATTTCCGGCCCGAATACCGAAAAATCAAATCCATTATCGGACAGATAGCACCGAATCTCCCGATCATTGCTCTCACAGCCACTGCCACCCCAAAAGTTCAACAGGACATCCAGCGAAACCTGCAAATGGAAGAGGCGGATTTGTTCAAATCTTCATTCAACAGGACTAATCTTTTTTATGAGATTCGTCCAAAGGTGAAAAATGAGTCCAAAAAATCTTTGATCAAATTCATCAAGCAGCACAAAGGAAAGTCAGGGATTATCTATTGCCTCAGCAGAAAAAAAGTAGAGGAAATTGCAGAGCTGCTGAAAGTCAACCAAATCAATGCGGCACCTTACCATGCAGGATTGGATTCGTCGGTTCGGATCAAAACCCAGGATGATTTTCTCAATGAAGAGTTGGATGTAATCGTGGCAACTATTGCCTTTGGAATGGGAATTGACAAACCCGATGTACGATATGTGATTCACTACGATGTGCCAAAATCACTGGAAGGATACTACCAGGAAACCGGTAGGGCTGGCAGGGATGGATTAGAGGGGCATTGTCTGATGTTCTATCGATACGAGGACATCGTAAAGCTTGATAAATTCAACAAAGACAAGGCTGTCACGGAACGTGAAAACGCCAAAATCCTGCTTCAGGAAATGGCCGCCTATTCCGAAACCGGTGTCTGCAGAAGAAAGTTTATTCTGAATTATTTTGGGGAAACCTTGAATGAAGACTGTGGTTTCTGCGATAACTGCAAGCGGGAAAGAGAGACCTATGAAGGCATGGATTACCTTCTGGTTGCCTTAGAAGCCGTCCAGCAAACCAACGAGCGGTTTAGCCTGGAACATTTGGTCAAGGTGATTCGCGGAGAATCGGACGATTATGTTCAAAGCTACCAGCATGACCTGCTGCCTGTATATGGTAAGGGGAAAGAAGAGTCAGAAAAGCATTGGACCTCTGTGATCCGACAGGCGATGATTAATGCACTTTTGGAAAAAGACATTGAGAATTATGGCCTTTTGAAGCTCACCCAAAAAGGAACGGATTTCGTGGATTCCCCTTATACTGTGGATTTGTTCAAGGATCATGATTTTGAAAAACTCACTGAATCAGAAACTCAGGAAGTTCAGATCAGCACCGGCCCAGCTTATGATGAGAAGCTGTTTGAATTGCTCAAATCAGAGCGAAAGCGTGTAGCCAAAACAAAAAACCTTCCGCCATACATCATTTTCCAGGATCCTTCTTTGGAAGAAATGGCGACAGTTTATCCCACCACCAAGGAAGAACTTGCACAGATCAATGGTGTGGGTATGGGAAAAGTTGTCAAATTTGGGGCACCATTTCTAAAGCTGATAACAGCTTATGTTGAGGAAAATGAAATCGAAACTGCAACTGAGGTAGTTGTAAAAACAGCCGGAGCCCGATCCAAAGTTAAGATTTCAATTATCCAGCAGATTGACCGCAAGATCGACCTGGATGAGATTGCAGAAAATCTCAATATTTCAATGGGTGAACTGCTTCAGGAAATTGAGCAGATCATCTATAGCGGAACTAAACTAAACATCGATTACTACATTCAACACATCATGGATGAGGAGCGGGAAGATACTCTCCATGATTATTTCATGAATGCGGAAAGCGATCATATCAAAGCGGCATTGGAAGAGTTGGGCGACGAGGACTTCGCAGAAGACGAATTGCGGGTCTATCGGATCAAGTTCATCTCAGAGCATGCCAATTAAAAACGAAACGAGTCAATGAATATACTCTTATTGGGTAGCGGAGGCAGAGAACATGCCTTTGCTTGGAAAATTGTACAAAGTCCGGAATGTACCCGGCTTTTTGTGGCGCCTGGAAATGCCGGTACTGCCGAAATCGCTCAAAATATACCTCTTGCTGTCACAGATTTCACAGGTATTCACAAATTCATTCTTGACCATGCCATTGACCTGGTCGTCGTAGGACCAGAAGAACCCTTGGTCAAAGGCTTGGTAGATTTTCTGAAATCAAAACTTGAAACTGCGCATTTACCTATTGTCGGACCGACCCAACTCGGCGCAACTCTTGAAGGAAGCAAGGATTTTTCCAAACGCTTTATGCAGCGTAACGGCGTTCCTACAGCAGCTTATGAAACATTCACTGCAGATCAAATTGAAGCTGGGTTAGCCTATTTGGAAAAACAGAACCTTCCAATCGTACTCAAAGCCGATGGCTTGGCTGCCGGAAAAGGCGTGTTAATCTGCGAGAATTTGGAAGAGGCAAAAAATTCACTAAAAGAAATGCTGCTTGAAGCCAAATTTGGAGATGCCTCCTCCAAAGTCGTGGTGGAAGAATTTCTAAGCGGAATTGAGCTTTCTGTTTTTGTTGCGACAGATGGAAAAAGCTACAAAATCCTTCCTGAGGCGAAAGATTATAAGCGCATCGGAGAAGGGGACACCGGACTAAATACCGGAGGAATGGGTGCTGTCAGCCCCGTTATTTTTGCAACTGCCGATTTCATCAAAAAAGTGGAGGAGCGGATTGTAATACCGACCATTGCAGGATTGGAAAAAGAAAAGATCGACTACAAAGGCTTCCTGTTTATAGGTCTGATGAATAACAACGGAGAACCTTCAGTAATCGAATACAATGTCCGGATGGGTGACCCTGAGACAGAGGCTGTGTTGCCACGGATCCAAAGTGACTTCCTGGGATTGCTCAAAGGGATCGCGACAGAAACACTCGCTGAGTATGAGCTGGTCATTTCCCCAGAGTATTCTACTACAGTGGTTATGGTAAGCGGTGGATATCCCGGATCTTTCGAAAAAGGCTTCCCGATTTCTCTACCGACAACAGTAGAGAAAAGTGTAATTTTCCACGCCGGGACAAGTCGAAACTCGGCAGGCGAACCTGTCAATCAGGGTGGCCGTGTGATCGCTGTTACAGGTTTTGGCAAGGACCTGCACGAAGCACTGACAAACGCCTTTGCGACGGTAGAAAAAATAAGCTGGGAGAAAGCATATTACCGCAGGGATATCGGTCAGGACATCTTAAAATTGATTAATTAAACCCAAAGAACTAATCGAGGCGAAAGCCCTGAATATAAATTATGGCTGGATGTAGTACCTGCTCCACCTCCTCAGGAGGTACCGGAGGCTGCCAAAACAATGGTAGCTGCGGAACGAGCGATTGCAATAAAATGAACTCTTTTGATTGGCTTTCCCACATGGGAATTCCCCAAGTTGACAATTTTGACATTGTCGAAATCAAATTCAAAGGAGGCCGGAAAGAGTATTTCCGAAATGTCGATTACCTCACTCTCCATACCGGTGACCCTGTGGTGGTAGATGTACCGAATGGTCATCACATCGGATACGTTTCTCTTCAGGGAGAATTGGTTCGCTTGCAGATGCAAAAGCGGAAAGTCAGGGATGACGACAACATTACCCGGATCTATCGGGTGGCCACTCAAAAAGACATGGAAAAGTGGGAAGAGTCTAGAAACCGAGAAATCCCAACGCTTTACCGTTGCAAGCAAATTGTGGATGAGTATAAACTTCAGATGAAAATGTCTGATGTGGAATACCAAGCGGACAATTCCAAAGCAACTTTTTACTATTCCGCCGAAGACCGTGTTGATTTTCGGGAATTAATCAAAGCCCTCGCGGGAGAGTTTAAAATCCGCGTGGAGATGAAGCAAATCTCACTTCGTCAGGAAGCCGGAAGATTGGGAGGAATAGGTGTTTGCGGACGTGAATTATGTTGTTCTACTTGGCTGGTCGATTTCAAAAACGTAACCACCTCTGCCGCAAGATATCAAAATCTGTCCCTCAACCCCGGGAAACTCAGCGGTCAATGCGGTCGGTTGAAGTGCTGTCTCAACTATGAGTTGGACACCTACATGGATGCGATCAAGGACATTCCACAGGTAGAAAAACCCTTACAAACCGAATCCGGACCGGCAAAGCTTCAAAAGACCGACATTTTCCGTAAGCTGATGTGGTTCAGCTACAACAACGACAACGACTGGCACAACATCTCCTGTGACCGGGTTAGAGAAATTCAGGCGCTGAACGAACAAGGAATCAAAGTCTTTAATCTTCAGGTAGACAAGTCTACCGATATGGTGGATTTGGCAGCACAATCCACTCGGGAACTCGAACTTTTGGACAAGAAATTTTCCAAAAAGAAGAAAAAGAAGAAGACCAAAAACAGACCCCAAGGTGAAAATCCGGTGGCAGATACTGCCCCAAAAGCTGCCCAACCATCCAAACCAGGACCACCAAAGGCCCAGCAAGGAAGACCACAACCCGGCAAACCACAAAATCGCCAAAATGTATCCTCCGGAGCTGCTCCTCAGCCGAAAGCCCAGGAAATCAAAGCGACTGAAAGGCCTGAGGCAAAAGAAGGAATAGAGCACCGAAAAAAGAAAAACAAAAATAGAAACAGGCCTAAGCCTGGTCCAAACCAAGCGGCTGGTCCTAAGCCCGAAAATCAGTCTAACAAACCTACCGAGGTCAAACAGGAAGGGAATAGAAAATTCCCTCCACGAAGAAATCAAGGTCCAAACAACGGTGGAAATGAATAATTGGAAAGGTTGGATTCTTTTGGTTTTCTTGGCTTTCACCTTTTCCTGTTCACAGGATCGGGTGTATGAGGAGTTTTATGCTTTCCAGACACTTGAATGGAATGAAAAAGACACAGTAGCATTTGACCTAAAGGACCTGCAAGAAAATCGAGGGAAAAAACTCATCGGGGTCAGATTCAATGATGAATATCCCTTTTCCAATTGCTACATCCGTGTAATCAGCAGAGATACCACAGGCAAGATTCTTGACAATAAACTCATCAATGTGCCGCTCTTTGATTCCAAGTCAGGCAAGCCTAAAGGAGGGGGATTTGGAAATACGTTTACTTTTTATGACACTTTACCTTTTGAGCTACCAGAACAGACCAAGGAGGTGGTTTTACTGCAATACATGAGACAGGAAAACCTTCCCGGATTAGAAGCCGTGGGATTGAAAATCCTAAAATAGAAATGAGCACCTCAAGTGAAGGTGCTCATTTTTTTGGCATGCTGTCGGATGATTTGGTCCAGCTCTTTGGTCAGAGGTCTCAGATAGCTGAACAGTTTCTGGTTTTCCTTATTCAATTGCTTTGCATCTATCAGGTCGATTATACCCATCATGGATGAAAGCGGCCCTCTCAAAATATGGGAAGGACTGAGTGCCAAATCTCTAAGACGCTCATTTTCCCGATTTGTCTGAACAAGCTGCGACTTGAGTGCAGTTATATCCACCACCTGGATCAAAATTCCTTCTTGCTCTTCGCCTTCTATAGCTAAAGGTCTCAATCCTGCAGTCCAAAAAGAAAACTCTTGGTCCGGCATGAGCATTTTCAATTCCAGGTCTGAACTTCGACCTTTTTTTGCTTCCTCAATGGCTCTTACCAGTTTTGAAAATCGGTTTTGCTGGTTGGGAAAATTCAGGAAATAACCCTCGGAATAAGCCCTGCCTTTCCAGATTCGGCCAAGATTTTTGGCAGATTCATTTTGTTGGGAAAGCTTCCCTGATTTTTCCAAAACAAAAACAGCCCCAGGCATAGCTGAAAGCAAATGAGCCGGAACGAGGCCTTTCTCGGAAACCGTAGTTTTGGGGATTTCTTTGGGTACCAAAAACAAATGATAACCCTCCAGACTTGGAGTCAATAAGGCAGCAAAGAAAGGAAGGCTGGATGAATTGGATTTAAAAAGAAAACATTTAGGCTTGCTTTCTTGGGAGATATACTCTAAAACATTTTTTAGCTGGGCACTTCCTTTCAATGCAGGGATTTCTACCAATGCCCGATTTTCCCAGCTTTCAGCTTCCGGATCAAACCACTCCAAAATCCTTTCATCCCATTTTTGTACGTGCAAATCCTTGTCAAGCACAATTTTGCCAAAACCAAGGACGTCTACCAAATTGTTCCAGGGCATTTCCTGTTCCAAAAATTGCATTCCAACTCCAATCCCTATAATTCCGGATATATCCATATCAGGTGTAGTAACAACAGAAAATTCCCACCATACCTGAGAAAAACCTTCAGCCTTGATCGCAGGATGTTCCAGCATCAAATGCCTTCTCATCTTTGGTGCCCCAAGCATGAGCTCCAACGAATAGTTAAATTCCGAGCTTGAGTTTGGAGAAAGAAAATCAGAAAACGAAAGGTCTACCGGGTCTGAACTGATCTTTTCAAAACTCTGGTTAAATTTCAAAACCCTTCCATCCACATCCGTAACTACGAGGTAGAAGTGCCTGGATTCCATCAAGAAATCCGGGATCAGACTTTCGATACTTTCTGTACTTATCAAAACTTTTGGGTGATAAATGGGTGACTTTTCGAAAGTTTCAAAAAAATTTTATTAAAAAAAAGAAGCACATTATAGAATTAAATATCACATTTTTCAAAATATCAATATAATATTCTAATAAAGGCATAAAAAAGAAGGTTCGAAAACAAAAAATGCTTTTCGTCCCAGAAATGGACCAAAAAGCATCTGAATTTATTTTTGAATTTTTTTTCTTTTTCTTGAGCCAGAAAGTCTCCTGACTTTAAACTTGCTGGAATTTTCCCTGTTCGAAGTTCTGATAATTGATTTCTTTGACCATTAAAATCAAGGCATTAGCTAAATCTTGTTTGCAGGTACAAACCCTGAATTTCCAGTCCTCTTTCAGGGAATATTCAACTTCCGAAGAACCGAAAAGCCTCTGAATTTCCTCCAAAGAATCTGAATAAACGAACACACAGCCGTCCGTCTTGCCACTCTCCTCAATCAAAAAATCACAGATAGATGTCTGAATTATCATAGCAAAAACAAATTTGATATTGTTTGATAAAAATAGAGTCCTAAAACATTCCAAAAATACCCAGTACTGGGTATTTTTTAAAAAATTTAGAAAAAATTTTCACCTTATCGAGTGGATTAATTTTCTTTTCAAACCTTTCTTGGCTGAGACTTTCCTTTGTTTGAAATTGTAGATTGTTTTGGATCTTTAGCTGGCAAGCCAAACCTCCACCTGAAAGGATTCCAACTTCCTTTATAGCACAGATGCGGCGAAATCCCTACAAATGGGCACCCCGCAGGTTAGGCATCAATTTGGCATGACACCATTCCAACGTAAATCTGCCAGAAATGCTGGCTGTTTGAAAAAAATTCAACTTGATTTCCAGGTAATTAATCTGATTTCCACGAAAGAAGGTCTGATAAGCCAATAGAGCTTGTTTAAATCTTTTCAATTGGATTATATTTGCAACACTTTAGCCAAGGAGCTAACCGGGAATAGAGGGTTGGGTGAGTGGCTGAAACCAGCAGTTTGCTAAACTGCCGTACGGGTTAAACTGTACCGGGGGTTCGAATCCCCCACCCTCTGCGATTAACACACTGAAAAACAAGGGGTTACGAGATTGAGAAATCTGTAGCTTCTTTTTTTTAGCTCTTTAACAAATCTAATCATTTGATTTTCTGATAATTACAGAATTTCAGCTAATTAGGACAGCGGAAAGGAAAAGCCTGTAAACAATCGTTTTACAGGCTTTTTTATTGGCGGAACCCGTAAAATTTTCACAATTGCCTATAATTCGAGTGCGTCATTCGTGTAGTTCGGCAATTGGAAAAAAAAGACTCACTGGAATTGATATAGTATTTTGATTTTCAACATGTTCAATACGTGAACATCTTGTGATTTAGAGCTTGTTTTTTGAGTTTTGTTCCACCTAACTATCCAAATTATGTTAGAAAAAAGCTTCGGTTTGCTCTTCTTTTTGAAGCAAGCCAAAAAAAACAAAAATGAAGGAAGTTATATCTACCTTCGAATCACAGTTGACGGAGTGGCTAAGGAGCTATCCACCAAAAGGTTATGGCCTATTTTTAAGTGGAATGCCACTGCCGGAAGGGCATTTGGGAATACAGAAGAAGGTAAAACCCTGAATTCCTATCTGGATACCCTATACTACAAAGCTCTCCAAGCCAAAAAAGTATTGCTGGACCATGATCAAGCAATCACCGCTGAAGCAATCAAAAACATTCTTCTCGGTGTAACTGAAAAGAAAAAGATGATCATGGAGATTTTTCAGGAGCACAATGAGCAGGTAGCAGCCCTTTTGGACAAAGAGTTTGCTCCGGGTACACTACAGCGCTACCGAACTTCCTTCGACCATACCAAGGCGTTCATGAAGTGGAAATACAATAAGGAAGACATGGAAATCCAGTCTCTGGACTACGAGTTTATCTCTTCCTATTCCTTTTGGCTTAAAACTGTCCAGAATTGCAGCCACAATACCACGGTGAAGTACCTGGGCAATTTCAAAAAGATCGTCCTAATTTGTTTAAAAAGCGGCTGGCTGGACCGGGATCCATTTATCCGTTTTAAAATGGTGAAGAAGGAAGTGCACCGGGTTTATTTGACACCCGAGGAGCTTGCTATCATAGAGGAAAAGAAATTTCCGACAGAGCGGCTTAGACAAGTGAGGGACATTTTTCTTTTCAGCTGCTATACAGGATTGGCTTATATCGATGTAAAGCGCCTGAGCAGGTCTCAAATTGTTACCGGCATAGATGGAGAGCAGTGGATATTTACCAAAAGAAAAAAGACCGATACTCCCACTCGACTCCCCTTGTTGCCAAAGGCGTTGCAATTGGTCGAAAAGTACAAAGAGCATCCCTCCTGTGAGAATGGATCACAAGTCCTGCCGGTATTGAGCAACCAGAAGATGAATTCCTATCTGAAGGAGATTATCGATGTCTGCGGGATCCATAAGCCTCTGACCTTCCATATCGCCAGGCATACATTTGCCACAACGATTACCTTGGGAAATGGCGTTCCGATTGAGACGGTTTCCAAAATGCTGGGCCATAAATCCATCAAGCAAACCCAACATTATGCACGGATTCTTGACACCAAAATCAGTCATGACATGATGGCTTTGAGAGAAAAACTTTCCTAAGCTCTATCAAGAAATTCAATCTAAAAGAGATCAAGCCAATGGAAAATAAAATTGAAATATACAAGGTCAAGATGGCCAAACCCAAATATAAGTAAAGTTTGAACAGGACACTGTATGGTTATCTCAAGAGCAGTTTGTAAGTCTCTTTCAAAGAGATCAATCTGTAATTTCCCGACATATAAGGAATATATTCAATGAGGGAGAGCTTGATGAAAAAAGCAATATGCAAAAAATGCATATTGCTCTATCCGACAAACCCATAGCATTTTACAATTAAGATGTAATCATTTCGGTTGGCTACCGTGTCAAATCGCCATAAGGAACTAAGTTTCGTATCTGGGCTACCCTACGACTAAAAGATTACCTGATAAAAGGATACGCTGTTAACGAACAACGATTGGCACAAAAGCAGCAGGAAGTTCAAACCCTCAAGAACGGCATCAGAATCCTAAGTCGGGCAATTGAGCAAAAGGCCGAGGATCAAAACCTGAGCTGCCTAAATCAATTTGCTAAGGGCTTAGAGCTCTTAGACGATTATGACCACGAAAACCTGGACAAAAAGGGTCTAAACAAGCGGCCTGCTGTATTTCCTAGCCTGGAAGAATACCAGCAAGTGATATCCTCCATGCGTTCTGATTTTGAATCAGGAGTTTTTGGAAAAGAGAAAGATGGAAGCTTTGAAAGTGCCATTTCCCAGATCGGTAAAGGATTTGACAACGAGGATTTTCATCCTTCATTAGAGGAATAGGCAGCAACACTTTTGTACCTGATCGTCAAAAATCACGGGTTTATAGACGGGAATAAGCGGATAGCAGCGGCCTGTTTTCTTCTTTTTCTCCAGGCCAATCGAATGCTTTACGGCACAGAGGGAGACACCGTCATCAGCAACGATGCGCTGGCTAGTTTGACGCTTTTCATCGCTTCCAGTAAGCCGGAAGAAATGGAAACCGTAAAGAAACTGGTGATCAGTGTGCTTAACAGGAACATGTGATTGGAGACTTAATCTGAATGGATGTCAGCTGGTCATGCCGTAAAATGCGCAGTTTTTGGTCTGTTCTTTATTATGAGCAATAAAGCGTCGCTCTATAGCTCATTTATTTTGTGATTTTGAGTTATAGAAAATGGTATTAATCCTCATGAGGTGAATTTGGGGCAACAGAGTTCTCTGAATTTGGTGGAAGTCCAACTAACTCGTCTGGAAGCGATGCCCTTGGCAGCTTGACGCTTTACATCGCATCCGGCGAGCCAGAAGAAATGAAAACTTTCAAAAACCTGGTGATCATTATGCTGAACAGTAACAGTGATTATGAGTGGTATGGGAAGCGTAACAGGATTTGAACCAAACTCCATTTCAATCTGATTTTCTGACAGTTATTTCAACGAGTGCAACAGTGTTCACCGAATAATTCACCAGTTTCCAATTCCTCCTTATGATCCTGATTATGAAGTAAATATAAATTGAAATTTCGAAATACTAAGCAATTTGGAGAAATAATGAATCTGCCATAAAAATCTGTTTAAAAGTCCTCATAACCTCCCGAAAACCGCCAATAAATGGACGAGAATATTTCTAAGTTGCAAGGGTTTTGTATGAACACTCCATCAATCCATGCTGCTTTAAAAAAGGAGTCTCCACCTACTTCGACTGATTTTCCAAAATTCTAATTCTCGAATCCAAATCCTTCAATTGCCTATTCTCATTATTTAAATTTTCAATCGCCTTATCCTGGATCAACAGATACAGCGTCAACTCCTCAATTTTTTGAAGAAGTTTGGTATTTAGCTCACCCAATTCCACTCCCTCAGCCTCCATTTCAGCAGCAGTCTCAATCTCAGGCAGGTGTTTATTGGCTTTGATAAAGGCCTCCAATTCTTCCAAAGGCATCAAACCGTAATCCTCTTCAAAAACAAAGTCAGCTCCGCTCATATCCACTTTGACTTCCCTTGCTCTTACTGTTCCGATCACGTCAAGTTTGTGCCCGGGTGCAGCAGTTCCAATACCAACATTCCCATTTGTGGTAATACGCAATCTCTCAATCCCCGAATCCGTAGTAAAGGACATAAAGCCTCCTGTTGTAGAGAATCCTCTATGAAACCGGATACCAGTATTTCTTGCAGTACCATATTCCATTCCCAACTCCGATAAAACTGAACCATCACTATTTACTGTTTGGTCTTGCCTTGTAACCAAACGAAAATTTATATCAGCCCCATGAGCAAGAATAACTGACTGACCTGTGCCAGAGTGATTTACATGAAGTTTAACTAGTGGTGAAGTAGTCCCTATCCCCACATTTCCGTCGTTCAGTATTGTCATACGGGTAGCACCGAAAACCACCGAAGGACCATTTGTTGTTTCAAACTTTAAACCGGTTCCATTACTTTGGCCTCCCGAACTTATGTATGCAAAATTATCTGAGACGCCTAAACCCCCTATCTGCAAGTATCTATTTTTCATAGTTGTAATCCGAACCATCCCGTCGACTTCAAGACTTTGTGCAGGAGAAGTTGTCCCTATCCCCACATTCCCAGTAGTTGGAAAAGTATTGTTTTGAGCCAACAGATTAAAATTGGTTACAAGGAGAAAGAACAATCCCCAAAATATTCTCAGTCGAGTTTTCATTAGTTTTTTTGATTTGATTTCAATTCTTCAATTTCCTTTTTAAGACCAATTACATATAGGGTCAACTCCTCGATCTTTTGAAGAAGCTTGGTATTTAGCTCACCCAATTCCACTCCCTCAGCCTGCATTTCCGCTGCTGTCTCAATCTCAGGCAAGTGTTTTTTGGCGTTGATAAAAACCTCCAATTCCTCCAAAGGCATCAAGCCGTAATCCTTTTCAAAAACAAAGTCAGCTCCGCTCATATCCACTTTGACTTCTCTTGCCCTTATTGTTCCAATCACGTCCAGTTTATAGGAAGGGTTTGCAGTTCCAATCCCAATATTGCCAGTTGAACCTTTAATAAATAAAAAATTATGCCCCCCACCTCTGGCATCAATTTCGAAATCAATGGGTATACCTGAAGGGACATCGGATTTCTTTACCAGATCAATTAATAATCCATAGGAGGGAGCATTGTAAATAGCAGACTTGGTATAAAGGCCCGTGCCAGTTGATGTAAATTGTAAAGGTTGTTCTCCATATAAAGTAATTGACTCCTGTGAATGGGCATTAATGGACGAGGTGAGCAAGAATGATACGCTAATTGCTTTCAGGTAATTGTTCAAACGTGACATACTATTGATTTAATTATCTATTTATTTAATTATTTAATTACTTAATCATTATAGAAAATCAGGTGACAATACTTCTGTCTGATTGTCCAGCTTCTGCTGAATTTTGTCAGTGGGAACTTTATCCTTATACTCCTTTAGATCGATCTCCTTCATTCTTCCAATTTTCAGTCCTTTCAACTCAAACCCGATCTTTAATTGAAAAGGCGAATTGGAAAGGCTTTTGGATTCATTGTAGGCCGGATTCCAGCTGGTCAGTACCACAGACTGGATTCGTTTTCCAATGGGAATGACCCGGCCAAATCCCAAACCGGTGTTCCATTCCATCCCCTCATAATCCATATCATCAAACCCAACCGGATAATTCACTTCGATATTCACGCGGGCCAGTTCTGTCTTCACAAACCAGTTGCCCTTGGCAAACCGGACGCTCAGCTTTGCTCCCTGTCCAGTCCGGGTAAGTTCTTTACTGTCCTCAAAGTCCCTCCGAAAGACGATTCCTCCAAAGGCTTCCAGCTGATGGGTAAATCGGTAGCTCAATCCTGCATCTGCGTAAACTCCCTCCCCAAATGAGGTAAGAGGATCATACCAGGCGTACAAACCCAGTCTTTCCAGGAATCCGGCATCCTTCAGTTCGTTTTCTTCCCAGAGGTCAAACTTTGGTTTAGTCATTGCTTCCTGAATGACTTCGATATTCCCAAGCGAGTCAAACTTCAGTTTGGAGAATTTGCCCTTGAATTCTTGGACATAGGTATCGGACAAATGAAGGGCTTTTTCCTTTGCCATAGATTTGGCCTGATCGAAGGAAAGGTCAGCGGGTACTCCTTCCTTGACCAACTTTTCCAAAGCCCCTTTCCCGTAAAAGTCCGGGATCTTAGCCTGTGCCGGATCCCAGTATTCTGTCAGTGTTCCGGTCAATACCTGCTCTACCTTGGGCATGATCCATTCATTCGTCAGTGCCTTAAGGTTTTCTTCATTCTGATCCAGCAAGGCCTCCAGACCTTCGAAGTCTTTGATTTTGGCTAAACTCGCTTGGGACTGCTTCACGCGTTCCAAGGTCATGGATGCGGCATTCCGAATCTCTCCTCCTGGGATATCTTCGCTTTCGATCAGGCTTTTCAGTACCTGAGCCTCTTTTTCAAGAATTATTCTCCCCTGCTCTTTCGCTACTAAAATCAGGCTGTCTCTTTGGGTGCTGTCCTGCACAAGGCCTTTGATTTCGTTAAGCTCATTTTTCAGGGATTCGTAAGATTTCCTCAGAGATTGGATCTGTTTCAATTCTTCCAGATAGGGGATTTCAGGCTTACCTGATAAAGCACCCAGCCCTTCTCCCATTGGAAGTTTTCCGGTCAATCCCTGCAATCCCGGCTTCTCAACAGGGAGGGACTTCGGAAGGCCTTGTCCTAGTAAAGAATTTATGGAAAAAGCCAAGATGAAGAATAGGTAAAGAGGAAATAGTTTCATCAATATTTAGATAGTAATCCCCATGTTAAACTGTCAATTTTATGTTTCTATTTACTCTTATTTTAAATTTACAATCTCATCTGAAACTTAAAATCCCACATTATATAAAGGAGTAAATGTTCACCGACAGCTGTCGGGTTACAACTAGTTCTGAACTTCTTTCCTCTAAATTAAAAGGAGAGATAACTCCTTGTTAAAACAACTTCGTTATTATTTTATTCCCAACTTTTAACCATACCCAAAACAAGGAAACAAACACTAATGACGTAAAAGGAGTAAATAACACTAAAACTAAAAATCCCTTTAAACCATAAACCGCTTCATCATTTAAGTTTACTGGATATAATCCGATCAATGAAAATCCCCCAAGTATTATCATAAAAAATAAATTTCCAAAAAGGAAATTCACAAACAATAATTTGAAAAGGCTAACCGGTAATCTTGACACATCTTTCAATTTCATAATTTTTATTTATTTAATTCTGAGAAATAGCTATAAGTAGCACCTAATAATTTACTAAAACCTTTACTTGCATTCCCTAAATTTACACTAAATCCTACTTTTAAATATGGCAAAGTATAGGAAACTCCAACAACTGCTGAGTTACTCGCATTTAAATTAAAATTGTTTTCTCCAAAATTACTTTTGCCCGTTACAGATAAAATATCAGTTGGACCATAATTCACCCCATTTGAATCATTTTTTAAGTTGGTTTTTACTCCGGAAACCCCAGCTTCAACATTTACATCACCAAAAGATGCAACTATTCCTGCAGTTGCTATCTCAGAAACTGCTTCCTCCCCATTTGATGTCATACTAGCATCCACATTAACAGCTGCTAATTTAACTGCTAATGATGCAGGCCCTAACTGTCCCGATATTTTTGAACCTAGTAAGACCCCAGTTACACTAACCTCATAATCGAAAACGTTTAGTAATAATTCTGAAGCTTCTGCAAAAGACTCTCTTACATTTTGGGATGGATCATATTTCCCGAAAACAGAATTTGTGCAATTTCGACAATTCTCCGTAGTTTTTTGATCTTTTCCCTTTTGATCTCCTCTTCCCCCACCATTCGGAGCGATAGCAGAATTTGCATCTTCAGGGGCAATATATCCATCTACTGTTATACCTCCCATCACCGAATACGCCTCCATCCCATCAGGATCTATAAATCGAAGCGGATTGTTCAGCGCATAGTTATAGGGAGAATGCCTTCTTGCCTTTTCTGCTAAGGGATCAACCACTGCCCATCTCCCGATAGCCGGATCATACATCCTGGCCCCATAGTCGTAATACTGAAGACCATTGTCTTCGATCAGTTCCTTGCCGTTGTAGAGGTACTTATTCTTCTTCACTCCGGCATACTCATACCCGATCCCGGTCAGCTCCAATCCCCAAGGATCGTAATGGGTCTCCTGCACCAAGAGCGATCCCTGACTTAAGACCCGGAAGTTGTCAAACCAGACATCCTGTTCCGTCTCATTGACCACGAAGGTTTCAATATAGCCATTTTTCCTGATCGCCAGTTTCTCCTCCAGCTCCTCATGCTGGTTGGCAGCGTTTCTGGATAGGACCTTCTTGCCGACTTCGTATCGGTTGCTGTCCTGGTCATACAGCGCATAGATCAGGTAGGCTTCCGGCGTCTCCTTCTTCAGCAGATCCTTGGCTACGATATCCACCAGATTCAGTACTGCGATCGGGTTGGCACCACCCGCCATTTTGGTATTCAGCCCCAGTTCGTTCAGCTGGTCGAGCAGGGCGGTCTTTCCTCCCATCGTGGCAAAGCTGGCTTCGTTGACCCTCGCCTTCTTTTTATCCAGAAACTTTCCGTGCACGGACAGCGTCACACTGTCACCTTCGAAGATCTCCTGCGAGGTTCCCGGGCCGACCATCTCTCCCCTGTCGGCATTCAGCCAGGCCACTTCCTGCCCCCCTTGCGTGACGTTGTGTTTGGGTTCCCGCTTCCGTGTCGGTTTGATCTGTGTAAACAGGCTTTCTTCCTCTTCCGCATTGGCCTGCTCCATGGTGGCAATCCGGGCATTGGCGGTGGGGTTTCTGATCACCTGACGGACGTTGCCCAGGTGATCCTTCAGGTAGTACTCGTAAAACAGGCCTCCTACTTCGGACACCACCCGGCCTTCCTCATGGATCAGGTAATCCAGGGCACCGTTTTGGTACACAAATTCCCCGATGTAATCCTGGGTTGTGGTCAATACCCCACTGGTGTTGTACACTTTTTGTCTCAGCTTAACCCCTTCCGCATCGTAGGCAAAGCTAATCTTGGCCCCGGTACTGAAGGTAATTTCAGAAGGGAGGTTCAGGTGGTTGTAGGTAATGTTGCTGATCTGTTTGTCCGCATTGGTTTTCAGATTCCCGTTGACATCGTAGGTATAGGCCGTGGTGCTACGGTCTTTGAAGTCCTTGGAGGTATAGGCCTGCGATGCGTATCCGTCGGTGACCTGCGTCAGCTTGTTGCTGTTGGCAGAATAAGTGTAGATCAATTGATCTACTAGCCCATAAGTGGTTGCAGTTCTTTGGTTATTTCTGTGAAGAGTGTCGATATTTCCGTTGGCATCATATCTGATTTTTGAAAGCGTATACCAATCTGTTTCATTGGGAGCGGAATAATTGGCCGCAATGATCCGGTTGGCTTTGTCATACATATAATTGTAGGTTCTTACCTTCGGGGTCTCTGTGGTCACCGACTTGCCGCTCCAGTCGATCCGTGAGATGTTTCCGTTCCAGTTGTTGAATGTACCCCCTGTTTCGTAGTAGTTGGTCTGTTTGTATCCTTCCGTCAGCCCGCTGCCAAGCGTCTTCAGCCAGCCTCTGATGTTGTAGGTGTAGGTCTGATTCCCGCTCGGAAGCTGCGGAAAGGCCTTGGTGGTTAATTGCCCAAGGTCATTGTAGCTGTTCAGCACGATCGTTTTAGCCGTATGTGCACCGATTTTGTGAGTGACATTGGCCAAGTGTCCTGCCACGTTGTAAGTGTATGTTCTCAATACTTCCTGTCCCACAGCACTTCCGTTGGCTGCAAGCGTCTGAGTCGGCTGGTTCTCGAAGTTGTAGGCGGTGGAAGTTCTCACATAGCCACCGTAGAGCTGCTGGGCAATCGTCTGGATCATCCGCCCCTTGTAGTCATAATAGATGGCGGTGGTGAAAAACTGCCCCGTATCCAAGTTCTTCACTTTCTTTCCAGTTTGGAGGCCGTGAGTTCTGGTACTAGCCTGAGCGTCAAATCCAGAATAGATCCCCGAGGGGGCCAGGTATGAGAACCCAGTCAAAAGCTGATAGCTGTCATAGTAATTCACCGTCAAAATCTCCCCTTCGTCTGTGGGCCAGGCTCCGGCAGACCCCGATGTGGCGGATCCGATTCTGGCGGTAAAGGTCCGATCCCCATTGGCACTGAAAGTAAAACCATTTTGCAGGGTAATGGTTGAAGAGGCGACGTATTCATTATATCCGTCGTATTTGGCAGAAGTAATTGTCGACCCCGTCTTGATATTGGCAGTGTTGGCGTTGACCGCCGCATTGTTGGTCCCTATACCCAGGTTGGTCTGCAATGTTGCGAAGGTAGTGGCATCCACCGTAATCCCTGTCATCAGCACCCTGCCCAGTGCGTCGTATTTAGTATAAAGCCATTTGTTGGAAGCCCGAAGAATACCATCCTGGAAGCCAACCAGACGGTCTTGACTGTCGTACAGCATGTACTCCACCGCTTTTCCAGGCATCCGTTTCTCGACCATCCGACCCCGGCCGTCATAGGTATAGCGGAAATACAATCCATCGGCCAGCGCGACGTCTGTGCTGGTAGTGCTCAACCAGCTAGCCGCTGCGATGGTCTCCACTGCCTTGGGCGGGATCACCACACGCAACCTTCCAAAGGCATCATAGACATAATGTGTGCTTAGCCAGCCTGTATAGTCCACTCCAGGACTGGTGGCAATCTGGACTTTCTTTAGGATAAGCCGCCCCAATTTGTCCTTGTATTCAATTGTTTTTTGCAAGTTTTCATCAACGGTTTCAAATTTCGAAAGTGCGCCAACAGGATAAGTCGTGGAAGTTATGGGCATTCCATTTGAATTCACCGTCCAAAGTCTCACCACGTCCCCAGATCCATTGGTATTTTCGTTGAGCTGGATTTCCTTTCCAATCCAAGGCGTCCCTGGTACACCCTGTTTAGTGATCCTGTTAATTGGAGAAGCCTCATAGGTCTTGTCTGCATATCCGCGGCTGTCTGTATACTGGGCCGTATAAAAGCTACTATGCAGGGTAGTCGCCGTCGAACGGTAAAGCCCCGGACTGGTGCTGCTGTTGGCGAACGGCAAATAATCACGGTAAGGCCGTCCATAGGCATCATACACTACAGGAGTTACCAAATCCAAGCCATTTACGGAAGCCTGGATTGCCACCTGCTGATTCACCCTTCCAAGTCCATCATGGTAGGTTGTCGCTTTATAAGAGGTCGCCTGTGGCGAATTCCTTAATTCGAAATCACCGCTCAGGGGAACCCTTGCATCATATTCCCGGGTCCAATTGCGGTTCTCGGCATAATAATTAACCCTTATGGGAACTTTTGCCGTAAGGCAAGCCGTAGAAGTATGGTAGTAAGCCAAATAATATGTCGCGCTGGCTGATAGTGTAGTGGCGAAAGATTGAGAGGTTCCGACCTGGGTCGTTCCATCTGGACCAAACCAGCGGTAGCCAAAACCCGTAGGAGCCGGATTTGCTATCAATGTTACCAGTTGAATTGTATCAATATTTACAGAAGGAGCGGAGGGAGTGACTGTCACACAGACGGAGGAGGACACCACCTGGGCCTCTGCTCGAAATAAAGCTGCCCAAAGGATTAATAGAAAAGCAATTCTCTTCATATTCCCAATCCTTTGATGTACAACTTATTAAACCCTTTTTTATCACCACCGATAGGTATCCAAATCTGCCCTTTGCCATTGAATTCAACCTGATATTCAATTACCTCATCTTCTGAAATCAAACTGAGAACTCCAGTCTTAGAATCTAGCTTCCACTTTCCCTTGACTTCGTTGTGAGATCCTTCATCCACCCAAGTCATTACAAAGTTTCTTTCATTATCGAGTGCAAACACCCGGGATTCCGTAGCCCTCCAAAAAAACTCCTGTTTTTTTCCGTCCAACTGGTCGACCTGAGCTTTGGTCTCGCTATCCAATTTGCTTTTCTGCTCAGGAAGATCAACTTTCCACACCCCAACCAATTTGATTTCTTCGGCAGACAACGTGTCACGAAGTACCAACTCTTGCTCTTGTGCAAAAAGGCCGTTGAATCCTAACAGCATAAGAATCAAAAGAAATGTCATATTTTTCATACCTTAAAAAGAAAGATGGGTTAGGGTTTGATGTAGGTGTATTCGTAGTGCTTGAGGATATGCCCATCCTCATTTTTAACAGTCTCCAACCGTCCAAATGGATCGTATTGATAGTAGATTCCCAAGTTTTTGGAATCCACCATTGACCACATTCCGATTTGCGGTTTGATCGTATAGGTAGTCATCAGGCTGTTGCTAGGATGAACTCTTAACTCATCGATTATGGTACCCGAACCACTGATTGTCACCGAGGCTGAGCCAGTCACTTCCACCAACCTCCAAGTATCATCAAGGGTACCCGAGTACGCTGTGCCGTTGATTGTCAAGGTTGCTGCCGAGGCTGAGTTTTTTCTTGCCCAAAAACTCAATTTGTAGGTTCCTGTGACGGACTTTGATACCTGACCATTGTTGAGTAGATATACATTGTTTCCGGTTTTCGCCTGGCCGGCCATTACGGGAGACTCAGCCCCAGCATAAGTCCAGCCCCCTTTTTCATTGGTTTCAAATGAAGTAAAGGCTATGTTTCCTACCGAGGAATTCGTAGCTTCTGCTATGAGGTACTTGCCGTCGTATCCGTATATAAATGAACTGGTTGCGCCATTGGTCAGTGCATACTGGATTAAATTCCCTCTTACATCATACCCCTGCATGCTCATTCTGAGCTTATATCTGGTGTCCTTTGACAATGCACTGGTTCCCGAGACGACTAGCGGAGAATAATTGGTTACAGGAGATGCTGTCTCAAAAAAATACACTGAAGATGGTACATAAAGCGATGTTCCTGAAACCAACGAAAACTCTGTGACCTGTCCGGATACCACCTCATTTGCACCGGCGCCCTCCTTGACCCAGGTGTATTGCTCGACCGGACTGGAAATCATATTCTTTAAAAGCATCTGCTTGTATGCATCCGGCAAACCCGTATAGGTTGTTCCGGTCCCTACTATGTCATAGTTATACCTGAAATTTGTCCTAACTGTACCAGGATTTCCTGATGAAATCACCTCCTCAAAAGTGGGCTGTAAATAGGTGGCATGGTATCCCCTGTTTGTGATGTGCTGGACAGAATCAGCACCAAAGAAAGAGGTAACCTTAGTGGAGGTCTCCTGGAACACCCCGACATCCTGATCCATATTTACAATCATATAACGCTGTCCATCATAGCCTGAACAGATCGTAAAAAAATTCTCTGACTCTTGTCCAACGATTACCTGAAATGCCGCCTGCCCCACTTTTGGAGTCTGACTCTTGTACTGGGTATATGTCTTGGAAGTAACTTCCTTAATATTATTCAAATTGTCATACTTGATAACCTTAGTCAGTTTACCACGCTGCCAGCTTTTTCTATTTCTCCAGATTTTGTTGGAATGTGGAACCGCAAATACCCCATCACTAATCAACAGGTTATTGTCAAATTCATACAATGTTTTTCCGTTTCCATTAGTGCTGTTGGCATATTCCATGACGTTGGTATATACTACCGGAGCATCATCAAATCCCGGCCCCACAACCGAATTGGAAACCCATGTACGCACATTGTATTGCCTTTGAGGTATGGGTTGGAAACTACTATAGATATCACGTTTATAAAGCGTGTTCATAAAGTGGAAATTTCTGACATCAAAATTCTTATGTCCGAACCCACTCTCACCCGCACCATATTTGTATAGGGTGGAATAGCTAGTTACTCCATCATTCTTGAGTATTTTCTTTATGCGTAGGCCAGCCCCATATTTGGTCGCCGCACCTTCCAAATATTTATGGGGTTCAAATTGAAACTCCGTATAACCTCCGGTTGGAAATGTTATCTGTTTTAGGAGGCCTTCTTTGTAATAGGTCGTATCTGTGCTCCTGTCAGCCCCACCAATTACCAGGTCGATAGGAGTGTGGAAACTTTGTGCGCGATATTGCACTGTATCCTTTGGAATCAGATTGGTGTTGGTAGTTTTTCCATTATAAAAACCGAACAGATCCCTTCTAAATGATCCCTCCGACTGGTCCCAAGAAAAAGTTGTGGTGTTGTAGGTGAATCCATACTTGTTGATAAGCGTATTTGAACCGTCCCTTACTTCCAATCCATCCAGTTTTAGCCTTGCATCTGAGTTGTTAACTGCAAGTTTGAAATTTCCGCTGTTGAGAAGTGTGAATGACTTTAACAGCACATAGGCGTTGTTTACCTTGGAATACACCTCTATTTTGCTTAGGCGCTTCATACTGCTTCCACCGGGCACATCAGTTCTGTTCGCCCCCATGATGAATTTGACTTTTCCGGTATTGAAAAATATTTCATCTATCCCCATTTGGGTGGAGGAATTTGAAGTAGAAACCAAGGTTTCAACCGGAGAATAGGAGGTGCAAGGCAAAACGACAGATTCTGAGGTAGTACAATTGTCCATCAGTGAGATATTACTTTCTATCTCATTTATGATGAATGAGCCCACGTCCTGATACTTAAAAGTCACATAATCATCGGTGTTCGGTGATTTAATCTCTTGCAAATACCAAGTGACCACTCCTGAAGTTACAGTAGATCCAGAATAGGCACTCATGGATTCTCTTGCCGCGTTTGCTCCTGCCCAATCAGAGCCAAACCGGTACATCAGGCCTTTGGTATCCGTAATGTCGTAGTAGTTGGGATTTCGAGTCACCTGAATCGCACTTTCCGGAAAAAGCAGTGGCGGTAATCCTCCCTGCCTCAAAACAAAGCGACCAGAAGCACCCGGAAAAGAATAAGAGAACAAATCGGGCTCGCGGTCATTGGATCCATTCGCAGTGTGTTCCTTGTAGTAAAAATTGTTACAGTAGTCATAAGTGTCCACAGAATAATTATTTGTCCCGCTCAAAAAACTGTCTTCATCGGGTTTGCCTTGAATAGTCCTGGTGATCTGGCCACCCACCTGGACAGACCAGCCCAATCCAGCCCAGGAAGCTCGGTCTGTATACCTAATACCTCCGGCGTGGTAAGACAACACGATCGGTACGGTAATTCCGCCTGACTGAATTTCAAAAATAGGTATGCTGATATCAGGAATGCCTGTATATAGATTGACATTAAAATCTCCATATTTCTGAATCGCCGCCGCATTTGGAGATTGTTGTGCGGGCTTGGGGACCAATTTCTCGATCTGCGAGGAAACATCCCCCGGTAATTGGCCAAATAGACTAAATGGAGCATTCAAAAAGAAGATCAAAGCTCCCAAAATTTTTAATTTATCCATTTTCACTTGTTTTGAATGGCTTTATGTTCTTCAAACTCCTTTTTCAGCTGGATTATATGCAAGGTCAACTCCTCCACCTTCTCCAACAGCTTTACATTCATCTCCAGCAAATTCACCCCGTTTTCCAGGACTTCTCTTTCAGAAGGAACATTAGGCAGATGGCCATTTTCAAGAATATAGGATTCAAGCGCAGCAAGGGACATCAGATCGTAATCAGGCTTGAAAACATAATCCGCCCATCCCGCGGCAGTGACATTGACTTCTTTGGTTTTGATGGTACCGTTTACTTCGAGTTTCGAAGTGGGGTTTGTCACACCAATACCCACATTACCATTTGGTGTGATTCTCATCCGTTCGACAAAAGTTCCCGACTCATTTGTCACAAACCTCATATTATAACCTTGAGATGACATGAACAAAGCATCTTTGCCGGCGACAAACAACCCTGCAGAATTGGAAAAACCTTCAGCGTTACTTCCGTAGTCTACAAGGTCTACAGTAGTATTTGAAAACTGGAATCTTGAACGTTGGCCTGATGCTGCGTTAAAGTGGAAGGGATGTAACGGATTTACTATCCCGATTCCAACAAACCCACCGTTTGATTGCAGAACCAGACTATTGGTGGAATTCATTCCCAAATAACCTTTACCCCCAGTTGCTCGAAAATGAAAATACTGATCATATACTGCGTCATAGGCATATGCAGTAGAATAGAAGTATCCATCATTCCTGAAAGCCCAAGTCCCTAATACATCTAACTTATATGCTGGTGACGAAGTGCCAATCCCAACATTACCCGAATTGGTATTGTATATGTTTGTTCCATTTTGCCATTGGGCTTGAACATTAAGCGAAAGTGCAAAAGACAGTAGAAAAATTACAAACACTCTTTCCAATGCAATAAAACTTTTACTGTAGGCGGGATTACATTTCATTATTTGACAAGGATAAATGTTGCTATAAAACTGCGAAAGCAACCTAAAGCAAAAGGGCTTTAAAAGTCGATATCGATTGTTACGCCTCAATTCTCAAAAAATAATCTGAACTAAAAAATACCCAGTACTGGGTATTGTAAATGAAAATCATATCGACTACACCAGCTATTTTTTTCTATATAAAACACATTATATTGACTTCGAACTGCCTATTTCAACCTTTAAATAGAATTTTATCATATAAAATGCTGTCTGAAAAACCAGAACAGATAAGTTTCTATAGATGTTAATTTATTCTTTATTTAATTATATTTTTTTCAATTTAAAAGTCAATTATTACACCTTATTTAAGATTTTAAATAAAATTTATTTTTAGTATTTTTTACTAAAAAAGGGTAAAAACAAAATTTTCGTCAAGCATATGAAATAAATAGTGTGATTTCTTTCATCCTTACTCCAAAAAAAGACCCTGCCTGTGTAGGCCGGGTCTTTTCCAATAACAGATAGTCTATAGGTATCCTAACCCCTTCAAATTCTGGGCGTGATCTGGCCTTCTTTTGGGATTGACCCGGAGAATCCTCCCCTCCTGCCTGCTTCTCCCCCTTCTTCAGGTCTTTTTTTTACTTTCATCAGGTTCGGGTTCTATCTCTTTCCCCTGTTTTTGCCCGTTTATCAGCAAGTCAGTGGTTTTGACCGAACTCATGGTCGCATCATAGACATTGATTGACTTGAACACCGCCCTTCCCTCCAACAGATTAAAGGCATCCTTGGCCGTGATCCCCTGGTTTTGGTAGAAGGTATGTTTCTTGGGCTCCAGTTCCGGATTTTAATTCCTGAGCGACGCCTCAAACTTGTTGAAGAAATACCTGTCCGAGATCGCCGATTTTTTGAAATACAGGTCAAAATCCATCTTCTTTCCCTCATGTCCATCGTGGTCCCAAGGGTAAAGTTCTCTTTCCCTGACTTGATTTCCTCTTTTTACCTGGTGTTCACGTTATCCTCAAATCCGCTGTACTTTAGCTTTTCGATCAAAAACTCATAATTCTCCTGATCCATATGCAGTATTTGGTTCAGTGTGAAACATGGGTAAAGGAATGGCTTGGAGTAGTTGTTTGCCCTTTAGGGGAAACTGGAGCTCTCAATCTCTGTTTTTTCAATTGGTGAAAATCATTCGCTTCGGAGATAGCGAAAACCGAAAAGGCCATGAGTAGCGCCTGTTTTTCCGCTTTAGTCAATATGGGCTAGTAGCTGCTGTTTTCCGAAAATGGCCGCACGAACAGCCCCCTCTTTGAGGACTCTTTCTTTGATTTGGCATTGATGCGATTGCTAGTCTGACACTTTTTATCGCTTCCAGTAAGCCAGAACGCCAGTCCCGACGAATGTCGGGAAAATGGAAACAGTCAAGAAATTGGAGATCAGTGTACTGAATAGAAACTATTGATTTGGACATCGAGTGTAATTGAGGGGCGTGAAATCACAACGCTTCTTTCTTTATAATCAAGTGCTTCATAGCTGGATTTTGCATCAATCTTTCCATCTCTGAATTCACGATATCTTTCACCTCCTGCTTGATCTGAAGGTAATTCCGATTGACAATTGAAAGTGAAATACTTCTGATCTGGGGGATTGGCAAGTATCCCTGCTGCTCCTTTTTAAGGCCAGCGTGGTCGTTGATAAACTCTGAATGAAACGCCTTCAACGCCAGTTTACAATCAGGATTGTCGGCGACAAGTCCGACAAACTCACCCGAAGACAAAGAGGAAATTGTCGCTGGAGGCACCGCCGAATCCAGCTGTTTGGACTTGCTGATTGAGGTATCGGAAGTATTAATAGACAAACTTTTTCTATCCTGCATGATCTTACCGATCCGTTCAGATAACTGTTTGGCCGAATCACCGGTCACCTGACCGGCAACGACGTTCCCTACAATTCCCATAATTACTTCGGCAAGCTCCCTCCCATAGTCCTTTCTTAACTGACTCAGGTCCTGAATTCCCAGAGTAGTTGCCACTTGGTTACTTCTTGCCGTTGCAATTAAACTGTCAATTCCATTGAGATAAATGGTAGGGAACTCATCGAAAATCAGACTACTTTTTAACTTACCCTTTTGATTGACCAGCTTTACCAATCTATTGACATACAGGGAAAGTACCGCTCCATAAGTCTGGATTTTCTGGGGATTGTTGCCCATACATACCAGCTTGGGCTCTTCCGGATTGTTGATATCCAAGGTAAAATCATTGCCGGAAAGTACGTAGTACAGCTGGGCTGAAGACAGTCTGGCCATAGAGATTTTCACCGAGGCGATTTGTCCTTCCAGCTGCTCCATCACGTCGTTGAGGTAGGCGTTGACAAATGGATTGATCAGCACCTCGATGTCTTTTTCCGTCCTCAATACAGTGAACAGTTCGTCGTAGTCGAGCTGCATCAACTCGATCACATGGGGCAGCGTACAGTATTCCCCGTTGCTGTATTTTCGCAAAAACCAGATGATGGCGGTGAGAAAATTGATAGGCGATTCGACAAAAAAGTCACCCTGCCGTTTGATCCATTCCCGGTTCAATCCCATCAAGATCGTCCGGGCCGACTCGGCTGCATCGGTAATGTCCAACATGGTTTCCGGCGTCAGTGGATTGCAGCGGTGGCTGCGTTGGAGGTCGTCAAAATTGATCACATAGAACTTCGGTTCCACCGCATATGTCCCCCGGTTTTTCAACCAGGTGTTGTAAACAATCACGGAAAGGTCATCGAATTTGAAGTCGTAGACAAACATGGAAAACCCCTTTCTGATATGCTGGGTAATCACGTGCCTGATGACAAAATAGCTTTTACCAGAGCCCGGAGTACCCAAAACCAGCAGCCCCCGGAAAGGATTGATGATATTGATCCACGCGGATCGAACCTTGCCTTTCAACTTATAAAGAGTCGGGAGGTTGACTGAAAATTCGTTTTCTATTCGCCGCTCTTCCTGCGGGAACGTCTCGTTTTCCGAGTTAAAAACTTCAGTGGTTAAACTGTTTCTTATAATCCTGGAAAACCTTGTTCCACCCGAAAGGATTGCCAGAAAACCCACGGAATTGGCGGCCATGTATCCGATGGAAATCCATTCCTCCGGGCCTTTAAAATGAAACGCCAAATAGCTCCCAAAGTAAAAAACAAGCCCGACGCCGGTCCAGATCCCCGCTGCTTTAAGGTTGGCCTTGTCGTCTTTTCGCCCCTTGGCACCCAGCAGGGAAATAAGAAGCAGACCCAAGGCAACCACCTTGGAAAGGTGGAAAGACTGATACAATCCAGTCTCCCACACGTTATCCAACACCCGGTCTGTCAGGCCAGAAACCAGCCCCCAATTGCTGAAGGAAGCATAGCAATAATAGTAAAAGTGAAGTCCCAAAACCCCAATCCCCATAATCCTGGTCATGTCCAGAATCCTGCGTAATCCCTGTTCGTTTTCTCCGGTCTGCATTTGTTTTTAGCTGATTTGGTTTACTGCTACAGCTTCTTTTTCTTTCGTCTACTACGCTTCTTCCATTCAAAAGGCACATGGGAAAAGCCAGCATCAGGCGTTGCCAGATCCACCAAAAGGGAATATGTTCGGAAGCCAGAAGACTTTTCTATTCCTTCTTTTTGTAAACTGTGAGTATCTGAAGCTTGATTCCCCAGACTTTTTGTCGTCGGATTCATCGAAATTTGCGAGCTGTTTTTCTCATTTCCGCCACCGCCAATTCGTTCCAGCATCCCCTTGGCGCTGTACTTTTTGCCAAGAGCGCTGCCGTTGAATACGCACCTGTTGCGGTGATCTACGTAGGTTAATCCATAGACTCTTCCGTCCGGATTTACCCGCTTTACCACAGCAATTCCCCGCCTTTCCAGGCTTTTTACCACCTCATCCAGACTTGTCGGTTTCGACTTTAAGAAGGTCAAATCCACCGCCGATCGTATCTCCGGAAGGTGAGATTTCCGTTCGATTTCATTAGCACCAAATCGGCTTTCGATGTCGTTTAGCGTCGCCATAAAGTGGAAGCTACTGGCCTTGATGGGAACTCCAACCTTCTCCCCTTTTTCATCCAACACCCGGTAAACCAAGCCCCTGTTTTTGAAGATCCGGGACTCCTCTCCCCCACGATCAGCGGTGATGTTATAGCCCTTCAGCACTGCATTCAACTCAGGCAGGGAAGTATATCTATAGTTCTTGAGCACATGCTGGAGCACGTTTCCGATCGCGCGCTTTGTCTCTGATTTGCCATAGGCTACCCTTGAAATATCCACCGCCTTGGCGAGGTACTCGCCCTTATTTTGCTGCTCAGCGGGCACCAACCCAAATTGATTTTCGATTGCCTTTCGGGTTGGTTCTGACTTGAGTTTGCCGATGTTGTGGAGCGGAATCCGTGTCCCGTCCAACTGGATGTTTGTAGTCACCAAATGGAGATGGGGATGACCGGCATCGGTGTGTTGGTATACCAAATAAGGCTGGTCTCCAAAGCCGATTCCCATCATGTACGATTTGGAAATACGGATCAGACGGTCCTTGTCAAGCACCTCACCTGGAGCAAAATTCAGGGAAATATGTACTGCGTTCACTTTCGCTCTGCCATTCAATTGGGTCAATTTTAGCATGTATTTCAACCTCATTTCGGCAGACTGTTCGGCTGAATTTCCAGGATAGTTTTGGATAGATAGCAACACCGCCGCACCGGTTTCCAGCTTGTTTTCATTGTACTGAAATGGCCTTCGAATAGAGGAACCGGACTTTATGATTGCAACCATTTCTCTGTGATTTTATCCATAAATCCCTGCAACTTTTCCAGTGAATCCCGGATATTTTCACCCAGGTCTTGGGCCTGGATCGAGAGTGTTTTCCCTTCGATTTCAGGCTCCGAATGGAGCTTTTTTACCAGTTGATTGTAGTTGGATGCTAAGCCGTGCAGGTCTCTCCTCAAGGCAAAGAGCTCCCTCAAAAGATCCTCCGTTCCGGTATCCCGATACCTGCCGATGACGGGCTTTTTGAGTAAAATGCGTCTTGCAAAATCACTCAAACTTTGTTGGATTGTTTCTTCGGAGTAGGCTCTGATTTTCACCAATTCCCGATCAGTCAGTCTAATATGAAGCCACTTGTTTCGTTTGTTTTCATCCATCTTTTCCATGCATTTAAGCTTTTGAATAGCATTCCCAAATCAAACCCCACGACTTCGGAGTGAAGGGGATCAAGATCCGGTTGTGATACAACCGTACATCTTGCCGATTTCGGAGGACACAGGAAATCCCTTCAGCCTTAGGAATTTCAGACAGCGGCCTAAAAGACCCTTCGGCAATGTTTCCTCCCCTTCCAAAGCTGGGTGATACAAGTATAAAAAGCACAGAGCACTCCAGCCTATCCTGAGCAATTGTTAAATAGGATCATCTGACTGACTTCCAGTAGATTGAAAACAATTATCAACATCACTTAAACCCCAAAAACAATGGCAACAACATCATTGGAAATCCTCTTTGAAACCCTCTTGGCAGTACCCGGTATGCACGATCCGGTAAAGATCGACCTGAAAATCCCCCGCAAAACAATCCTTCTCCTCACCGAGGTCATCGCCCGGGGAATGAACCAAAAAACAGACCTGGAAAATGGCATTATCCGGATCTCCAAAGAGTCGGCAGCGGAACTGCAAACCATCATCGACGATTGTCTGGAAAAATCGGGACTGACCTGCCTAAATGCGAAACTCAGGGAAATCAACCTCCAAAGCTGAAATCATGGGACCGGAAAAAAACGAAATCCCAGACACAAGCAGGCGGATCGATCCGGATGCGAATCCCTTGACTTCATTTGGAAGAGACAGTGACTTCATTGATGAGCTCATCCAAGGAGTATATGAAAAAAATTCTTCTTCCCGGGAAATGCCAAAAACTACGGAGTCGGAAACCAATACCCCGAAAGTTCGGGATCGAAAGAAGCGGAGTAAAAATTTCCGGTTTTGATCTTCAAAAGCACCTTCCTTTAAGCGTCAAAAATGCTTTGCTGATCTAGACAGCTTGATTCCCGACCTTGCCTGTAAGTATGGAAGGCAAATCGGGAAACAGGCTGTCTTTTTCTATCAGGTAAGGCCCTGTTCCGAGAGACGAGGAAGTGGGCCTTACCTCTAGGTTATTTTCCTTTTTGGCCTTTCTCTCCAACGCGTCTTTTATGGAATCTCTGAAAAGGACAACCCAAATGAATATCGAAAACATGCCGATAAGTATAACCGGAATGCTCAACCACATCACCAATCCTTCAACCGCGGTATCAAAAAGCCCCTTCCCATAACTGGAAAAATGCTGAAGACCTCCAGGTCCCCTTCTTAGAAAGCGTCGCTTCCCTACCCAATAGCGCATGTATAATCCCTGGGCGAAAATCCCGATTATGATGACCCAGGCTAACAAATCATAAAAAAACATACCTGAATAGTTAGATTAATACCCCATATCCGTTTCATCCATCCGCTTTTCCAGACTGTCTTTGAGACTGTCCAAAAAAATCGTCCGGTTCTTTTTCCGTATCCGCATACTCTGGAACGTCCGATAGAAATTCCCCACCTGCACATCGAAAAGCGACTCCATAACTTTGATGATCATCTTGACATCGCTTTTTCCATGATTCACCGCTCCGCGGGAATGCAACGCATAGGCCAGCTCAATTAGGGCAGACTTGGAATCCGTCCATCTATGCTTGGATTTTTCAACAGAATTGGCCTCCACCCCCAGTTCCAATTGATCAATCTTCCTGCGGATGTGTTCAATCATTTCCTCCAGAGCCATAATTTTAGCCAGCTTACTGCTGTTTGGAGTGGAAAACAAGGGGTCGAAATCAACCGAATAGTCCGGTATCAGATTAAGAGGCTTGGAATTCCTCAGGAAAAACTGACCGTCCAGATCGTCCCGCTCCAACTGGTGGTAGATGTAGAGCTGGTGGTTTCTGGCAAAAAAATCCTGATACTGATCAACGACATGATGGTAAAAGATCTTTATCTTCTCCTTTTCTCCGACTGGCTTGGAAGACTCGAGGTAGGCAAGCTCGGAATAGAAAATCAGCTCTTTGAAAAACAGGGGTTTGTAATACTTGAAAAACAGAATCTCGTCCTCTTGATCCCCGAACTGATAGCCGGTCATATACTCTCGGAGTTGGATCAAAATCGTGTTCACTGCCTTTCCGCAGCGTTCTGCTTTTTGCAATTCATTGGAAGATTCACGGGCCAATTGGTTCAGTGTCTTTTCCATCTCCTCCAAAAGCTTTTCTGCAAATGCTTTCATATCCTCCTTGTTTTAGTTCCAGGCTCTACCTGCTCTCAATTCAAGAAAAGCCCTTTGTTTTCTTATTCAATTCTTCAATCATTCTTTTCCTTCATATTCTTCGATATAGGAATCCAATTTTGATTTGCATCTATCCAGAAAAAAGGTCCTGCTTTTCTTTCTGGAGCGGATTTCCTCGAATGTTTTATAGTAGCCTCTAAGCTGCCTGCCAAAGGCTCTTCCAAGCACAGCCGCCAAATCAGCCACACTTACGCTTCCACTGTTCACCACCGCAGTGGCCTTCAGCGCGTAAACCAGTTCCACGAGTTCTACTTTGGTTCCTGTCCAATACAATCCGGCCGCCTCATCCACCCCTTTTGCAACATCACCCTCATCCATCTGACCGTATGGCGAGACTTCATTTGCCAAATAGTCCATCAGCCTCGCCATCGCCTGGAGTCGCCCAAAATAAATCGTGTAAACCGTGCAAAAGCTGGAATCCAATGTATGGTGAACCAGGTCGGGATAGAGTATGGGAGACTCGGAGCTTCTGAGGAAATACACCCGATCCAGATGTGTTTTCCCCATGAGGAGGTAATTGTTCAAGCCAACATTCCGCTGGAAGTATTTCTTAATCTCTTCCATCTTCCCTCGATAGTACACCAGGATCTCCCTTGGAGAATCCACCGGCTTTTCCGATTCGATATGAAACAGTTCGGAATAGAAATGAGACTTGGAGAACAGCTCAACCATAAACCGCTTGAAGAATTGGATTTCCTCCTTTTCATCTTTGAATTCAAACCCCTTGACTCTCCCTTTTAGGACTTCAATTGATTCATCCACCAAATAAAAGGAGCTCTCAATCGCCATCATCCGGTTTTCTCCGGTTACCGGAAATTTCGCCAATTCTCTTTCCAGCTTTTCCAAAATGCTTCTCACCTCGTCAATGCTCCCCATCCTGCTAATCACTTTCGTTTAACATCTTCAAATACCGGGTGGTATCGTATAACGACCAACTGACCGCCCCTGAAATCTTGTACTGTATCTGCCTCAAGATCTCTCGATCGTACATGTCCTCACTTGTCTCAAGGCGAGCGGACTTATTAAGAAACTCTCTGAGTACCTCCTTATGCTCTTCAACAATCTCTTCCCGTGCCTGCTCCTCCTTGATCCCCTGATGATGCTTTTTTAGGATCAACAGGTTATGAAAGTCTCCAAGATCTTTTTCCTTCTCATAGGAAAACAAATCATTGGTCAGATAGATCAGTTTGGCAGCCAAGTCTCTCAGTTCCCCAGAAGTCAAAAAAGAATCTTTAATGTCCTCAAAGGCAGTTTCCATTCCCAGTGGAGTCAAAGAGATGGCGAGCTGTCCACCCGAAAAGAGCGGTCGTTGAATTCTGTATTCTTCCAAAGTCGGAATGATCTCAAGATCCCGGTTTTTTGCCTCCCAGGTGTTTGACTGGACATACTCCAGGAATTCCTGCTTCAAATAATCAAGATAGCTCTGCTCCCGATTGACAAGTCCTGGCAGTTTCATCCACAACTCATAAAAAGCATTTCTGTAAGCCTGGATTGATTGCGGCAAAATGATGCAATTATTCCCCTCAAGCACGCCATGGATAGCACAAGAAATTTCCTCCCAAACCTCCACCTTCATACCGGTTGGCAACTGATCTGTGAAATCATCCATTGCAAAAAGGAGGGCATACAACTTGGCCAACCATAACAGGTTCTCCCGGCTGGCATCGGGATACAACCTGGCAGAAAGCCATGACAACTGAAGTTTTTTGTAGAGGCCCTCATCCCGGGTGCCGGTAAAAATCTTTTGGAAGACTGACCCCCAAACTAAGGTGTGATTGTCCACCAGATCTACCGATTGATGAATCTTTGACTCGAAAGGGTAGCTTAAATTCTCGCGGTAATACTTGATGATCCTGGAATACCGGGCGGTTGCCAAATCCTTCTTATTCATCCTGGATATGGTTTTCCGGTCAACACCCAGCAAATCAGCCAACTGTTTTTGGCTGAGGATAGCTTCTATTCCGGGAAATTTCTTCTTCAACTCCGCTCTTCCCAGATCAAAGGGTAAATTCCGTATCGCCTCCCATTCTTGCTCCCGATACCTAGCTATTCGGTAAAGCTCGTCGGACAGGTCTATAAACTTGGGAAATTGATCCAGGATCAAATTCGCGTTTTTGTAAGAAAGGCGGGTGTATTTCGCTGCCTGAAGCACCTTCATTTCAAACCTGCTGGGTTGCTGATTGGCATAGGATTCCAGCTCCACGCAAACATCCCCTTTCACATAAAGCCTCACTAATTTTCCCCGATAAAATTTCCCGATCATCCCTTCCAGAATTAATCTGGACTCGATTTCTACCGTGCCTGATTTTAAGATAACCTCGCGGGGCTTCGTTTTCCCTAAGTCAAAATAGGGAGTGAGCATCTGGTACTCCTTTTCAGACACCTTGTTCATATAGTCCAGCAAAGGCTTCAAATGAACGGGAGTCCAATCCATTTCGATTTTCATGACCAATTTTTATGTTTAAAAAAGTAACAGAGATCAATCCCCCTGAGTCGAAAGATATTCCCAGGGGAATAGGCTATTTGGGACAACACTCCTCGCAAGAGTATTCTTTCGACTACTATAAGGTAAGTTTATACAATTTAAAAAACCTAGGAAATCATCAAATAATTGATAGTTCAAACTAAAAAATGGGACATTGTCCCCAAAAAAAATATTTGATCACAGCTGTGAGGCCATTGCTTCAAAATTCACGGAGTTTTATCCATGTAAAATAAACACTCTAAAAATGAAGGCTTTAGAAGCAATCCCAACGATAGTATTGATACTTGTCTGGACTTACACAGGCTTGGACAAATTAATTCGCTGGGACGAAACCTGGAATGCATTTCACAATCAAACCTTTCCGCCAAATCTGGCGGAAATACTGAGCTATGCAGTACCCGGAGTTGAGTTGCTGATTGCCCTGCTCCTGCTCTTTTCAGCCACCAGATGGTCGGGATTTCTCTCAAGCATCCTCCTCCTTACCATCTTCAACACCTACGTGGGACTGATCTGGGTGGGAGCTTTTCCACGAATTCCTTGTGGTTGTGCAGGACTGATAGACGACATGGGATGGTCTGCCCACTTCTGGCTTAACTGCTTCCTTATCCTGATTGGCATCACGGGCTTACTGGCCGGTTCAAAAAAAACGGAATCCAAGGATTCCGTTTTAGTGTGTTAAGCCTAAATCAGCGCGTTGCAAAAAATCCATTCTCGATTCTCTTATTTATCTGACAATTTAACAAACTAGAATAACAAAAGGAAGGGGAAAAAGATAGATCCAATTTATAAAAAACGGGCAGGGACATTGGTCGGATCCCCACCCAAAAAATACCTCAAGAAAAGATCATCCTCCGATTCCCGGAGGAGATCAGTGATCAGAAAATTTCACCGCTCCGGAGGACAGTAGGTGTAAGGAGCACTGTCCACATCTGGTGAAACCCGGGGCCAAGCCGAAAACCCCTGACAGAGTAGGCAAACAATCACAAACGGTTTTCCTGTTTTTGATGGGTTAAAAAACAGGGCAAAACGATGAATAGAATACTAAAATTCCTGCCGGCACTTGCTTTGGCGCTGGCAGCAACCTTTGCTTTCG
Source organism: Algoriphagus sp. A40 (assembly GCF_002002735.1). Classification (GTDB taxonomy): domain Bacteria; phylum Bacteroidota; class Bacteroidia; order Cytophagales; family Cyclobacteriaceae; genus Algoriphagus. The sequence goes on from NZ_MUNY01000045.1 coordinate 130,426, forward strand.
CATTTTCTCCCAAGGGTGAGGCGACCAACCAATACGGTGAGGACTCAAACCAATGGATCAATGTGACTGGAGTGACTCCCGGACCGACCACCTATACCTGTGACGTGGCCGAAGACGAGCATTGTCTGTACGATGCGCCAAACGGAAACCCACTAAACCCCGGTGAGGACAAAATGTTTGTTAACAGAGGGATTGCTCCCCTGAGGTAAGCTTCAAAAGCTTTTAAGGTAAGCCCGGGGCTCATGATCCCGGGCTTTTTTTCTCTCACCTGAATTCCAGATCTAGCTCGTAAGCCGGGACTCCGAGATACAAGCGGGCTGGTTCGGATATCTGGTAACGCTGACCACCTATTTCTCTGAAAGGCAATTCCTCCATTTCTCCCCTGGCAGCCAAGCGTTTCACATCCATCCAGCGGGTACCTCTAAATACCTGCTCTTTCTGTCTCTCTTCCAATACCAAATCCAGCGGATTTCTTGAAAGATTCAACTCCCAATCCTCCGGTGTCCGGTACCTATTCCGGGCAAGAATTCCCAACAAATCCAATCCATCTTGGGTCCTTCCCATCCTGACCAAAGCTTCAGCTCCTGTCAAATACAGCTCCGGAAGCGCAATTCCGGTAAACAGATTGTAGTCACCGTTATAGGAACCTTTGAAAAGACTCCCCTTCGCACCTTTTGTAAAAAACAATCCGGTCCTCAGATCACCCTTCTGATACTTTTCCGTCAAATCCGGATTGACAAATGTTGCCGCGCTCGCCGTCACCGAAAAGCTGCTCGTGATCCCATAGTACAGCACCTCTGAGTTGAACAGTTTGAATGGGTAAGGCGCCAAAGCGTCCATCTTATGGTAGTCCATCAGCTTATCCGCCTCAAGTTCCAATACATATTTTGATGCCTCAAGAGCCTCTTCCCACCTTTCTGTGTAAAGGAAAAGTCTGGCCAAAACCGCCTGGACTACCCTCCTGTTGGGTCTGTTTTTGAACTGGGAACCGGCAGGCATCAGCTCAAAGGAGTCCAGCAGATCCCGCTCCACCTGCGCCAAAACCTCCGATACATTCCACCATTGCGCCGGTTGGCTCACTTCCGCAATGAGCTTAACGGGAATCTTGACCTCCCCTTCACCAAGCATCGGAGAAGGCAAGAAAAGTTGTGCCAACTGAAAGTAAGCCATAGCACGGACAAACAATGCCTCTCCCTTCAGCTGCTGTGATTCCTCCGAACTTCCCAGATCTTCCAGCACGTCCAGGGACACATTTGCCGTAAAGATTTTTCGGTTGAGTTTGGAATAGTCCGTAGACCGCTCCACAGGCTCAAAAACCTGCTCCTGCCAGAGGTAGGCATTCTGTTCCCACGGGGCCAACCGCTGCCAGTTTGCATCGTCTGTCACCCAGTCATCTGACTGGATAAATTCAATCAGTGGGTTGTCGTTTAAGGTGGTGTAATAGTCCAGCAAGGCCCGGACATCTTCCACCGACTTGGGCACCAAGATGGATTTTTCATACTTTTCGTCCAGGTAACCCTCGCAGGAACCCAATCCTGCCAGAGCAACTAACAACAGGCATAAGTATTTGATATTCTTCATTTTTTTGCTTTTTAGGGTTAGGAAAAGGGTGGTCAGCAAGGCTGACCGGGAGGCATCTTGGGTTTATATCAACTAACCTTATGAGAAACTGTCATCTCCTGTTACCCTGTTTTACTATTAAAAATCGATCTGCAGACCGAATGAAACTGACCTCAGTGGCTTGGATGTCTGGTAATCCGGATCCAGCCCGTCGTCGGAGGCTTTCCACAGGATACCCAGATTGTGAGCATAGCCATAAAGCTGCGCCGAACGGAAGGGCAACCAAGGCTGGCGGTCTTTGGCAAAGCCATAAGACAGCCTGATATCATTCAGCCGGATATGATCTCCCTTTTCAATCAATGCCCCGGAATTGGAGTAGAAGGCATTCCTCCGGGTATCTGCCGTTGCGGGCAAGGAAGGAATCTGGGTAAACTCCTCATCACCGGGCTCCTGCCATCGCCGGTCAAAGTCACCATGCCCGATCTCTCCTCTCAACAGGGTGAAATAGTCAATGGACCTCCTTTTGTAGTAGTAGCCAAACCGATAGGAAATATTGACAGACAAGGCAAAGCCCCTGTAGGAAAAATCATTCCGTAACGCTCCGAAAACCGTGGGCCGGGCAGGTCCGTGATATTGAAGATTTTCGATGGTTGCCGCCCTGCTCATCCCCAGATAATCTTCGCTTGCTTCCCCGTCCAGATAGCCCATGGGGTTTCCCTTGTCAGGAGAAAGTCCGGCCCAATGATAGCTGTAGATTCCATAGAGCGGTCTGCCCACGATAGGCTGGGGAGCCGCAGAAAAGGCCGTTCCCAGCAGGTTATTGACCGTCGGTATTTTCTCAAAGTCCAATACCTTTTCCCGGACCTGGCTTAACAGCAGGTTGGTACTCCACCCGAAAGACTTCCGAAACCAGCGAACGTTCATGCTGAGATCTATCCCTCTGGTCTGGGTTTCCGCAAAATTCCCCGTAAAACTGGTTTGTCCGGAGGAGGCCGGAACCGAATATTCTCCCAACAGATCACTGGCGTGTTTGGCATAATATTCCAAGCTCCCCGCAAACAAACCGTTCTGAGTCTCCCAGTCCAATGCCAGGTTGGACATCCGGATCTTTTCCCATCTTAAATCGGGATTGGGAGGATTAACCAATACAGCAGCCCGCATCTGTGGCAGCACATCGTAAAACAGGAAGTTGACATACCGGGCGGTAACGTCGGAAGAAAGGCGTTTGTCGACATTTCCGCTGTAGCCGTAAGTCGCTCTCAATTTCAGGAAAGGCATGTTGGAACCGCTCAGAAACTTCTCCTCAGAAAGAATCCAGGCTCCACCGACTGACCACAGGGGAACCCCTCTCCGGTTGGCTTCCACCCCGAAGATGTTGGACTGGTCTTTCCGGGCACTCAACGTCAGGAAGTACCGGTGCCTGTAATCATAACCCACATTGCCATAGTAGGATACGAAACGATCCGTCGTCCCCGAGTGGGACTGCGCCGAGAGGATGCTGACCTGTGAGCCCGGATTGAAGTACATGGGATAGCGACTGATCCAATCCACCGGCACACTGCTGCCCATGTCATCCTGATAGCCATAGAAGCGGTCCGAGAAACCCAGTCCCTGATGGTCTTTGATTTCCGCACCCGCAAGCACGTTCAGAAAATGGGCACTGCCAAAGACTTTTGCGTAAGTCAACTGGGGCCTGAACGTATGGGAATAGGACTTATTCTCCCTGATATCCAGCACATCCCCCATGGGAACGGGATAACTGAGGGCCCCATCCGTACCCACCTGAGTATATTTGTTGATCAGGTCACGGGTATAAAACAGCTCCTGACTGTTCCGGATTCTTCCCGAGGAAAGATTGGACCAATACTGATAGTAGATCCCCAAACCCAGATCGGGTGTGATGTTCCACTTGAGGGAAGGAGAAATCCTGATATCGTAGGCTTCCGTCCTGTGGTCGAGCTTGCCGATTTCATTCAGGGGAATGTACCTCCAATCCAACAGCCCCCGGCCTTCAACCGATTCGATGTAGCGGGTACTGTAGAGCTGAGTGACCAGACCGGGATTTCCGGCTTCGTCTGCCAGGGATTCATAGGCATAGCCATTGGGCAATGCAGTTCTGGTGTTGCTTTGCTGCCGGGCAAGATTCAGGTCTATACCCGCTTCTAGCCTTTCCCCCAGAAATTTCCATTGATTTCCTCCTGCCATCGTCCACCGGCTGGAACTGTTGTCTATCAGGTCTGCTTTGGATTGGTCATACCCCAGAGACAGGTGATAGCTATGCTGCTTTCCCCTTCCTCTCAGTGCCAAAGCATATTGCTGGTTTAGGGATGGCTGGAGGTAATTGGACTCGATGTCCCTTCGGATATCAGCTTGGCGATAGCCAGCTATCCGCGCATCGGCCTCGGCAGGGCTGATCTTCCCGTCCCGACGTGCGATCAGGGTTTCGACCACCGGAGACAACTTGGGCTTGTTTGCATTGGTTTCCAAGGCCCGATAGAAGTTGGAACCAAAGAGCTGCTCCTCAATCCCGATAAAATCCGGTATGGACATCTGCGGTATATGAAACAAGTCCCTGGGTTCGGTGACCGTCAGGTTGGAATTCAGGCTGACCTGCAGGGCTTGACTTTCTCTTCCCCTATGGGTAGTGATTACGATCACCCCGTTTCCCGCCCGGGCTCCCCAGATCGAGGATGCGGCCGCGTCCTTGAGCACGGTAATGCTGGCCACGTCATTGGGATTGATGTTTTCCATTGGGCCATCGTAAGGGAAATTGTCCACGATAATCAGCGGCTGGGAATTGGAGAAGATGGTACTTCTTCCACGGATGGTAATCGGATCATTGGCAGCCTGTGGACCCTGATTGAAGATCAGCCCAGAAGTCACATCCTCCAAGCGATCCAGCACGTTTGCCCCTACCCTTCGCTGGACCAGTTCCTGATCCAAGTGGGCAAAGGAGCCCGTCGCCCTTTCCTTTGGGATCTGCTGATACCCGGTGGAGACCACATCGACCGCCGACAGGTCCAGTGACTGGGCAAGCAGTCGGATCTCCAACAGTCCGGCAGCCGGAAACTCGACTGAGAGTTCCTGCGGTTCCATTCCGATATAGGAAACCGTCAAGCTGTATTTTCCAGCAGGAGCCTCCAGGGTGAAACTACCAGATTCATCGCAGAGGGCGGTATAGTCCGTATCCATCAGACGGACAAAAGCCCCCGGGAGCGCAAGGCCGGACTCATCCGTTACCCGCCCTTTGAGTACAGCTACTTGGGAATATAGGGAGTGGCCGAGGCATACAGTCAGCAACAAACAAATAAGATATCTCTTCATATTAATATGGGTTAGGTAGGTTCAACAGGGCAGCGTCGGGAGCGGCATCCTGCTCCAGGCGCCGGATCAGCTCTTCTGGCTCCATCCGAAGGATAGTTTGCAGTCTGACTGTCCCGTCCTTGGAGATGATCATTTTCTGGGGATAGGAATAAATGGAGTAGGACTCGAGGATTCCTGTTCCCCGGGGCCCCCAGGCATTGAGTGCGCTTTCCGAAGTGTACTTTCCCGTAGCCAGGCTTTGCTTCCAACTCTCGGGGCTGGCATCGGCATTGACGGTCAGCACCAGTATGTCCTCACTTCCCCGGTACCGCTCGCTGAGCTGGGCCATTACCCGCTGGTGCTCTTCCAGGCAAAACCTGCATCCCGAAATCCAGAAATGGATCAATACCGTCTTCCCTTCCAGCATCGGGGGACTGAGCTGGCTTCCGTCGGGCAGGTAGATTCCATCGGATGAAAACTGCCCTCCAGCGTTGGACAAAAGCCCATCAAACCTCTGGCGGATCCAATCGGACTCCACTAGGGGAAGATTCTGGGAGATGACTGATGGCAGTCTGTCTTCCATCCGGTTAAAGTTGTCCAGAATGTAAAAGGCAATGACCTCTTCTCTCAGGGGATTGGGAAGCGGAGCATACACCTGCTCGATGGGTACCTGCGTGGCATGCGACTCCATCAGCGCATACTGATAGTACGCTTGGACTAAAAGCGGATGGGAAAATTCCTGTCCCTTAAGCCCAAAGGTCTCTACCCACTCCCTGAGTCCTGCCAACTTAGAAGGATCTTGCCGGATTGCGGGCCAGGCGAGCTCAGCCTTTTTGATCCCGGTAGCCAATACCTGTCCTTTGATCGCCGCTTCTACCAAATCCAATCGACCGGAAGCAAGCAACCCGCTGTACCGATCCAAGATTGCCATAGCCGGATGATCCTGCCAGGAGGAAGAGATATACGATTCCACCTCTCCCCATGCGGACTCTGCGTCGGTGATCAGGCGCATCTGCACAAAGAGATCTTCCGGTCGGATACGGGACTGATTCCAGAGGCGCTCAGAAACCGAATCCGAGCGGTAAAACTCCGCGTCCGGGGAAAAAAGGATTGGATCTGTATTGAACTCCTCCTCTTTGAATACCCGGTCAACCTCGTGCTGTAGCCTATAAAAGTCTCCATCCGGCCCTCCAAAGAGCAGGAAGCCCGAGGAAAGGTCTCCGCGGATTCTTACCCGATCCTGAGGAAAGTAAATCCATTGGCGGATCAGACGGTTTCTGCCATAGCTGACATTGAAATACCCGAAGCTTTCTGCTGAGGGAAAGGGGATTTCCGCTACCCGGAAGTTTCTGTTTCCTTCAAACATATTCCCTTCGAGAGTGGCTCTCCTTAGCGGTTGCCCCGGGGTTACATTCATCCGCTCACTGACCAGATGCTCCCAAAAGCGGAGACTCAGGGAGTCTACCCCTTCGGCATGGGTCACTTCGATATACAGCGTTCCCGGTGGGAAAGTATCGGGACGGGCAATCCCGCCCCGATGGGTGTCTCCTGAATGTAGGGAGACGGTGGGGCCGCCGAACCTATGAAGAAGATCGGCCCTGGGTGACTGAACAACTTGACTCAGTGCTGCGCTTCCGGCAAGGCATAGCAGTGCCAGGAAGCATGTGAATAGATTTTTTTTCATGCTTTCAAAAGGAGTTAGAATGAAAGCCGGAGTTCTGGAAAGGCTACAAGATCCCCTACCCAACCACCTAAGTTTCCGGTCAGGGAAAAGAGAAGTATAGACTCATAAAACAGGTCGCGGGGATTCAAATCTCCCTGAAACCTTTTTTAAGAGGCAATACAAAGCCATTCCGCTTGCCAAAAGGCAAACAGAGCTCAAGCAATAAGAAATTAAAGTGGGCTGACAGCGCTACCTCCCTGGTATCGGGATGCTGTCCTGAGGCAAATAAATCCCTGAAAGCAGAATATGGGCTAGCACCGAATATTCAGGGATGCTGATCAAACTTAGGTGGGCTGTTTGATGATGTTTTTCTGTAGCTGCTTGCAACTTAAGCAGACCGGCGCATGCAGGCTATCCCTTATCCTCTCGGAAATTCCCGGGATTCCATTCCAAAAAGTAAAAGTTGATACCTGCTCCATTGGTACTTGGGTTTATATCCTCAACGTCCGGATTAAGAACCAGCCAAAAAAGTTTGGCGTGGTAACTCAACCCTCCGTCTTAGAGGTACTGCCATACCAAGGGACACAGAAGAGAAGAGCCCACGCCAAATGGCGTGAGCATTTCACTTATCTTCTCGCGCCCTGTTGAAAATTGGCAGTTTCCTAAGGCGAGACGTATAAGTGCAAATGCATTCGATTTTCGAGAGCTTCGCAATTACCTATCTAAAGGCTTGGTAATAATAAGTAAAAAAGTAAAATAGCGCAAATTTGCGTTAATAATTTTTTAAGTAACTCTTGATTTTGCCACATGGCACAATACAGAGATCAAGAATTCATTGAAAAGGTGGGTAAAAAAATTGTTTCAATCCGAAATCGAAAGAGAATCACCCAGGAAGAACTAATGGATCGAACTGGTCTTACCTTAAGCCAAGTGGGAAGAATAGAAAGAGCTGAGGTCAACACGTCGATAAGTATGATTGCTCTAATTGCCAAAGGCTTACAAGTCAAACCGAAGGAATTATTTGATGTTTGAAATTAGAAAATCAAATTTTGAATTAGCTGTAATCCAAAAGGTTAAAGAAATCCGAGAAAACCGCAAACTTGGACAGAGGGATATTGCTGCTCTTTTAGGAGTAACGGAAGGTTTTATCGGCCAAATTGAAAGTCCAAACAACGCGAGTAAATACAATCTCAATCACTTGAATATTTTGGCAAAAGAATTAGAATGCTCTCCAAAAGACTTTTTGCCTGATGAGCCTGTTCTTTAAGCTTGATTTATTGGTTCACATAATTTCTAGAATATTCTTTTGATATTTTTCAAACTTAAATTATTTGAGTCTCTCTTGTCAAAATATGACATGAATTGCCGTAATTCTCCCTTTTTCAAAAAATAAACCCTTGCTTTCAATTGGCATTTCAAATAAGTTTAAACTGCGTCAGTGACGGAAAAGAAACCCCTAATGCAGTACAAAACTTAAAATGGTTGATCAATACAAAATTCATAGACACATCTTGCCAAAAATTTACTTATAAGGCCAATCTTTTGATCAATTCCAGGCCTTGACTTTTTGAAAATGAAGCTTATATTCGAATATTACTTCGATAAAGGATAAACCCCAATTTTTAGGGTTTATACCAAACCAAAATATAATGGCCAAAGGCACCTACATTTCCGAAAATCTAACGCAACAGCAAATAGATATGATGCTTTTGCTGGATGAGTTTGAGATGGACATTTTCACCTTACAGGAGCTAAAAGAATTGTCGGCTGACCAATTTGACAATATCAATGAACTGGTCGAAAACCTGGCGCACAAAAAAGTCCTTTCCCGCATTGAACGCGGAAAATATTGCCACTCCAACTTTCGGGATGAAAAAGTAATCGGTACCCGTTTGGTGGAAGATGGAGCTGTAGCTTATTGGTCAGCTTTAAACCTGCATGGCCTTACCGAGCAGTTCCCCAATTCCGTATTCATTCAAACTACCAAAGTAAAACCACCAAAACGGGTTTTCGGGGTGACTTACCAGTTTGTGAAAATAACCCGCACTAAAAGAACAGGGATAATCAAAGAAGGATATGGAAACCATAGCTATGCAATCACCGATGTAGAGAAAACCCTAGTGGATTGCTTTGACCTTCCCCAACATTCTGGTGGCTATGCCGAGCTGATCCGTGCGTTCGAAAAAGCGAAACTCTCGGCAAAGAAAATGATGGAATACTGCAAAGCCGTAAACAACCTGGCAGCCACCAAGCGCATAGGTTATTTGGCAGAGTTGCTGGACAAAAAAGGAATGAAATCCTTTATCCGTTTTGCTAAAGACCAGCTCACGCAAACCTTTAATCCTCTGGATCCATTAGGTGCGGATACCGGGAAATACAATGGAGAGTGGAAACTGAAATTGAATATTTCTGCGGAAGAAATTATGGATATCGTCAACAAACAGTATTAATGATACTTAAAAAGGAAATCGAAAAAATTGCAGAGCAAAATGGAGTTGCCAAAACCACCATCGATAAAGATTGGGTTTTGGGACACTTTGTGGATGCTATATTTTCTATCCCTGAGTGTCGCGATAAACTTATCTTTAAAGGCGGAACCTGCTTAAGGAAGTGTTATTTTAAAGATTACCGTTTTTCGGAAGACCTGGACTTCACGGCCATTGATTCGGATTTTGTCCTAGACAAAAAACTACTGGACAAAATTGTAAATCTGGTCACTGAAAGAGCGGAAATACCGCTCTTTGTCCAAGAGCTGAAACAACTGAAGTTTAAGGATCTACCAACCGGTTTTGCAGCCAATGTCAAATTCTGGGGCGCTGATCATCCCAGAAACCAAGCACCTGCGCCACCTGAGCGTTGGCAGACATCTATCAAAATAGAGATCATTTTGTATGAGGAGATGATATTCTCTCCGGAAAATCGAAATGTACATCATGAGTACAGCGATCAACTGTCTGAAGCAGCCCAGTCTGTACCATGCTATGCCTTGCAAGAAGTACTGGCTGAAAAGCTCAGAGCATTGATCCAGCGCTCTTACACTGCACCTCGGGATTTTTACGATATCTGGTATTTATCACAGAATGTAACAGATCTCAATTGGTCGGAAATTGTGGAAGCATATCATCAAAAGATGAAATTCAAAGGGCTGGAATTTACCGGTATCGACCAGATGATTAATGACGAAAACGACAAGCGGCTGCAGGCAGCTTGGAAGAACAGTTTAGGACATCAGATAGCAAATGAAAATATGGCTGATTACACCATCGTGAAAAATGAAATTGTGGAACTTTTAAATCGGGTATTCTAAATATGGCGACTATCAGTGATTTGGAAGAGAAAGATATAGTATCAAATCAGCTAATTGATTTAATGAAGTGAAGGAGAAATTGACTAAATATAGTTTACCAAAGGGCTGGGTTTGGACTACGATTGAACAATTGGGAGTTGTGAATAGTGGGGGAACACCATCTACAAAAGAAAGCACATATTGGAATGGTAATATACCTTGGATATCACCTGCGGATTTAAGTGGCTATAAAGAAAAGTATATTTCTAAAGGGAAAAAGAGTATTACTCAAGAGGGTTTGGAAGAGTCTTCAGCTACGCTGCTCCCTGAGGGCAGTATATTATTTTCTTCTCGTGCTCCTATAGGTTACGTAGCTATTTCAAAAAATGAGTTAGCTACAAATCAAGGATTTAAAAATTTAATTCCTGCCAAATCGGTAAATAAAGATTATATTTATTACTATTTTAAATCAGCTAAACAATTAGCTGAAAGTGTTGCTAGCGGGACAACTTTTCTTGAGTTATCAGGAAGTAGTTTCTCAAAATTACCTGTACCTCTTCCACCGTTGAATGAACAGGGCAGAATTGCCACAAAACTTGAAGAATTATTTAGTGAACTAGATCATAGTATTGAAAATTTAAGATGGGCCCAGGCTCAACTCAAGGTATATCGCCAGACTATTTTAAAGAACGCTTTTGAAGGTAAACTCACCGCAGAGTGGCGAAAAGAAAATAGATCAAAATGGAATGAATGCAGATTAGGTCAAATAATTTCTGTGTCAAGTGGAAAGGGTCTTACTTCATCACAAAGAAATGATGGAGGGGATTATGACGTTTATGGTGGAAATGGTAAAATTGGAATGCATTCAGAGTACTTGTTTGAAGAAAGGAAAATCATTATTGGGAGAGTGGGTGTCAATTGTGGGAATGTACATATTACTACTCCAAAGTCATGGGTAACTGATAATGCGTTCGTAACCACCTATGACGATAAAGAGTACGACATAGAGTTTTTGAGATACTTTCTTAAAGATCTTAACTTGAACCAATATTCCAGTAGCACAGCTCAACCTGTAATATCAGGTCGTAAAATCTATCCTATAATAGTTAAGGTGCCCTCCATTGAGGAACAGGTTGTAATAGTACAAGAGTTGGAAAGTATAATTTCCATGATAGACAACCTAGAATTCACCATAATACAGGAGATTATAAAATCTGAGTTAACCAGACAAAGTATTTTCAAAAAGGCATTTGACGGCAAACTAGTTAGTCAGAGCCCTGATGATGAACCAGCTTTTGAGTTGTTGAAGCGAATTGAAGAAGAGAAAAAAAAGTGCATGGAAGAGAAGAAGCAACAAAAGAAAAAAGCACCTAAAAAACCGAAGAACATGAGTAAAAACCTAAGCATTGAAGATGTACTCAAAGCTGCTAAAGGACCGCTAGCAGCTAAAAAAGTATGGGAAGAAAGCAAGCATAAAAATGATATTGAAGAATTCTATGCTGAACTTAAAAAATTAGGTAGTAAAATCGAAGAAATTCGTGAGGGAATGGAATCTAAGTTGACACTTAAATGAGAATAGACAAAGTCTATATTGAAGATTTCAAGAATCTTAAGAAGTTCTGGATTGATCTTGACAAAGATCAAATGAATTCTGTACTGCTTGGAGAGAATGCTACAGGAAAATCGAACTTCATTGAGGCTCTCATTGAGATTTTTAAAAATCTGGATCTAAGTAAAAGCAGTTCTAGAAGACACCCAAACTTCAAATACTGGATTGAGTATCAATGTAGAGGGAATCAGATATGTGTTGATTACACTGGTGAAAGCTATTCCATAGTAATCAATGAAGAAACCAAACCAATTGCATTTACAAAGTTTTTCAGTAAACAAGGGAAGCAGACATACCTTCCCAAATATGTGTTCACATATTACTCAGGTATTAGCAATAGATTGGATAAGCTATTTTGGGAACATCAGAAGAACTTTTACTCACGGATCATCAAACCAGACTTTCAAGCTGGTGAATTAGATGATTTAAGAAGGCTTTTTTACGTAAAGCAAATCCACAGCTTTTTTGTCCTATTGGCCTTTTTTGCCTTACCACAGATTGAAAAGAAGTCAAAAGATTTTCTTAAAGATGTTTTAGGTATAGAAGATTTAGAATCTGTACTATTCATCATCAAAAAGGGCGGTTGGTCTGGTAAGGGGGATCCAAAATTTTGGGGAGCAGATGGTTTGGTAAAGAATTTCCTTAACGTTTTATGGGACCATTCATTAGCCCCAATTTATGAGGACAAAACGGTGGATATTGATTTCAGAAGTCAGGAAACTCAGAATCGACTTTATCTCTACTTAAAAGATAAAAGGAAGCTGAAAGAATTTGCTAATGAATACTTTTCTGTTTCCAAAGAAAAGCCAAGTAACACCTTTCTATTCAAGGCATTAGAAAGCACCTACATTTCTGAAATGTTGGAAGAAGTGAAGGTGAAGGTTAAGAAAAAAAAGGACGGAGAGGTTACTTTCAGGGAATTAAGTGAAGGTGAGCAGCAATTACTTACGGTAATTGGGTTGCTCATATTTACTAGGGAAGATGAGTCTTTGGTTTTACTCGATGAGCCTGATACTCACCTTAACCCTATCTGGAAGTATGACTATTTACATTACTTAAAATCTGTGGTAAAATCTAAGGGTGATCTGGTATCATTAAAAACAGATGGTGAGTTAAATGAGGATCGTACCACTCAGATTATAATTAATACTCACGATCCCCTTGTTATTGGAAGCATGGTTAAATCCCAGGTTAGACTATTTGGGAAAGAGATTAAGAAATATGAAACAGATGAAGATGCAACTAGTCAAAAGTTCATAAAGAAAGCTGAAAATCATGCGATAGAGCCAGATCAGGATCCGCAGGGACTGGGTGTTGCAGGTATACTGAAGAGTGACCTATTTGGTCTAAAAACGATTCTTGATAGAGAGACAAATGTTTTGTTAGACGAACGAAATAGATTAATGTACAAACAAGCACAGTCGAAGGCCACAGATAAAGACTTAAATCGGTTGGAAGAATTATTTGAAATACTTAGCAACAAAGGATTTAATCAAACATATCGTGACCCCCTATTTCAAGAATATATTGTCGAAAAGATGAAAAAACTTGAAGAATGATACCAATAAATATAAATAGAGTTCAACTTGATCTAACTAAACAAACCAAGTGGAGTCTTAAAGCACAGGTTTTGCTACTACAGCTTGAAAATGCCGCGGATAAAGAAGCAAGAGATAAAGTGATAGATGATAATAGCAAATATTGGAAGCTTTTCAAGAACCATCTAAAAAAGGTCTCTTTCAATAAATGCTGGTATTCTGACTCGATAAACCCAGCGTCTCACTACCATGTCGATCATTTTCGACCAAAGAAAAAAGTTATTAACTATGATAAAAGCGAACGAGATGGCTATTGGTGGCTTGCCTTTGAGGTTTCTAATTTTAGACTTTCAGGTAGTGTCCCGAACAGCAAAAAGGGAAATTATTTTGCAGTCAAACTTAACATGGTCCTAAATCAAGGGCCTTGTAGAGATGAATTGATCTACTTTCTAGATCCTCTTGTGCCTAGCGATACTCAATTAATAAATTTTCAAGAGGATGGTAGTGCAATAGAGAGTGCTCCGATAGAAGACGAGCCTTGGCACCATAAAAGAGCAGAGTATACCATTGAGTATTTTGATTTAAATTATGAAGATTTGGTTGAGGCTAGGATGACTGAATGGGCCATCACAACCAAGTTAATTAAGAAAATCAATGAGAAAATTTTGGAGTTCAATCAAGAAATAACTGTGAGCTTGCAAACCGAAATTGATGGTCTAAAGGATCAGTGCCGAGAGAGAATAGCATCATGCACCAATCTTGCTTCGACAAATAGAGCTTGTCTCCGAGCGTCAGGTAAGAGATGGGCATTTGAATTACTTGAAGAAAATGTTGACGAAAAAAATTGTGAGGATAGATAAATGACAACAAACAATCTTATATCAAAGATTTGGTCATTTTGTGATACCCTTAGAGATGATGGCTTAGGGTACAATGACTACTTAGAGCAGCTCACCTTTTTGCTGTTTCTAAAAATGGCAGACGAAAACCAGTCTAAGTATAATCTGCCGGAAATCTACGAATGGCAAACACTAAAAGGACTAAATGGAGGAGAATTACAGGATAAATACGAACAGACTCTTTTGGCATTGGCTGAATCCGGAGGTATGCTGAAAAAGATATTTTCAGGTGCCAGAAACAAAATCCATGACTCTTCCAAATTAAAGAAGTTGATCAACCTTATTGATGATGAGAATTGGTCTTCTACTGAAGTCGATATCAAGGGAGAAATTTACGAATCCCTCTTACAAAAAAATGCAGAAAACAGTGGTGCAGGTCAATATTTTACTCCAAGACCGGTTATCCGAGCAATGGTCGAATGCATGCAACCCAAACCAGGAGAAACAATTGCCGACCCATCATGTGGAACAGGCGGCTTTTTTTTGGGAGCTCTGGAGTTTTTGGATACCCTTCCTGGCTTGTCAGAAAAGCAAAAGGATTTCATAAAGTTCGATATGTTCCATGGTTGGGAAATTGAAAACGCCACAGCTCGTCTTTGTTTGATGAACCTCTATTTACACGGAATTGGCGACTTGGAAGAAACACCGGACATTCTGGTAACCGATAGCCTCAAGTATGTAAATGAGAACGGAAAAGCAAAAGAGCATTTTGACATTGTCCTAGCCAATCCTCCATTCGGAAAAAGTAGTAGTGATGTTCCAACAATTGATGAAGAGCAAGCTAAAAAGGAAGGCTACTTTTATAGAAGAGACTTTTGGGCAACAACTAGCAATAAACAACTTTCTTTTTTACAGCATATAGCTTCAATGCTTAATGAAAATGGCCGTGCTGCAGTAGTACTTCCCGATAACGTTTTGTTTGAAGGAGGTGCCGGAGAAACCATTAGAAAGGAGTTACTTAAAGAAATGAATCTCCATACCATTCTGAGGCTTCCGACCGGTATTTTTTATGCCCCAGGAGTAAAATCAAATGTACTGTTTTTTGAGAAAAAAGAGTCCTCAAAAGAAATTGGAACTGATGAGATATGGTTTTATGATTACAGAACCAATGTACATCCCACACCGAAAAAGAATCCACTAACTTTTAATGACCTAAAGGATTTTATTCGTTGTTATCAGATGGGACAACTTGACAGTAGAAAAGAAACATGGAGCGACAAAAATTCAGAGGGACGTTGGAGAAAATACACTTATGATGATATTATGTCGAGGGACAAAACCAATATGGATATTTTCTGGCTCAGAGATGCTAGTGTAATTGATTTAGATAACCTTCCTGAACCAGAAGTTCTCCTTGATGAGATCATCGAAAACATCGAGAGTGCCTTGGCTGGTTTTAGGACAATTAAGGATTCGCTAGGCTGATGGGCTTCCAATTTCTGAACGACAAGTATATTACACCACCAGGTTCTTTAAGACAAAGGGTTTCACACCCTGCTCATGGATTGGGGATGAGTATTGAGATTTCGATATTCAATGACCACCGATATGCCTTTTTCTTTTGGAATAAATGGACTCAGAAGCTAATGAGCGAGGATAGGATCAACTATCCTCCCAGCTTGGTTACTTTGGATTGGCACCAGGATTTGGTTTATCCTACTGAGGAAGAAAAGGAAAGTCTGAAAGAAATCGATCTAAGCAGTAATCAAGAGGTTGCCCTCTATAGCTGGGCAAACTTAAGAGACCTGAACGATACACATATCATGGCCACCGCGTATCTGAATGTCATAGGTGATGTATATGTTTATTGCCGCCAGGGCTCCTATGGAGGCACGTGGGAAGATGAATATTTAGAAGATCGATACGGGAGGACTCACACTATACGAAAGTTCAAAGAGTATAGAGATTTAGAATACTGTCTTCTTGAGAGCAAAGAAAACAATGTGTATTTCGATATTGATCTGGATTTCTTCACCTTGATCAATCCCTTACAGCCTGGGGGAGGTAGCGGAAATTACACCTATTTGCCTGACAAGACCATTAAAGAAATGCTCCACCATAGCCACCCTTTGATGCAATGGATCTTCCACCGACTACATGGAATCACCATTGCCACAGAACCCGAACATACAGGTGGGCTAATGGAATCCAATCGCTTACTTAGCTTGATAAACAAAATATGGTTTAAGCCATCGCTTTTTACTAAGCATCCAGGAAAGTGGGACAAAGAAACCCAATGGAGGCATCTGAGGAAAAAATGAGTCCCAAATAAAATGAAAGTCGAACATATCATCAGAGATTGGCTGGTAATAAATCCCCAATTCATCGAACCAGGGTTGGAAGTGGTGGATAAAGAACATTACCTGCCTGATGATGCCGGAACCAGCGGCTTTATTGACATCCTATGCAAAGACCCTTTCAATAATTTTGTCATTGTTGAAATCAAAAGATCCGATCCTGCTGCAAGACAGACTTTTACAGAAGTACTAAAATATGCTGAGTTAATCCAGCAAACCTATCAGGCAAGAAAGAGCGAACTGCGAATTATCATCCTCTCGACTCATTGGGATGAAATATTAAGAGCATTTACGCATATCTGCTTTCATTCCAGCATCCCAATAAAGGGATTCCAGCTATTTATCAATGGAGAAACCAAAATCCCAGAAACCAAAGAAGAAATAGTACCTATATCCTCATCAAACTTCTCAAGAAAATTTATGAGGCAACAAATGTGTTATTTGTTTTTCAACGAGGAGAATCGCCAAAATGCAAATCATAAAATACAGGAAATAATGAAGGGTGCGGAAATCAAGGATTATGTATCTATTGATTTGGACGCTGGAAAAGCAAGGGATACTTTTTATCCATTCGCTTTGAATCTTGCTATTCAAAAAATTCCAAAAGAAGATCTTCTAAAGAAAATCTCCAATTTAGGTGGTGAGGATCACATCGACATGGAGGAGAATGAATTTGAAACTGAGGATGGATACCTTGAGTTTTTAAATGATGTTTTATTCCTCTCATTAGATTTTACCCGCTTCTCTGATTCAGCTGAAGCAAGCTATGCAGAAAATTTTGACAGTATTATCAATGTTCAAAATTGGAAAATAAAATCATTAAACAGGTTTGGGATTTTCAAATCAGATCCCCGATATACTGAGTTTATGCTCCTAAAGGAACTTAAAGGGCATGATGGAAACAGCCATAATAAATTTGTCGGATTTACAGAGTCCAGTCAAAAAGAAAGATTTTTAGAAATTAGAATTGAAAGTAAAGCTAGTATTCAGAATATACCATTTTGGAGTGAAATCATCGACAAGGTCCTTGACGACCTAGCAAAAGGTAAGCAAGAATTCAAAATGGTTCTGGACATTTACAGCCTACCCTCTCTCCTACAATCTCTTTTTTTTGCAACCATCAATGGGAATCCGGATTATTTCCCAAAAATTCTATTTTTCATTTTCTTCGAAAAGCCTGAAAAAACCATTGCTTACGAAGGAAAAATTCTGTGGAATGGCCGGTCCCCTAACCCAAAAATTCTCAATAAAAGTTTTTTTGAAACCATCATGCTTCCTGACAATGAAGTGGATTCAATCCTCCTTGGCTTATCTTATGTTTTGGAAAAAGTAGAATTCGAAAATGGAAATGAAATTTCTTCGAATTACGTCACCATTAAAAATGGTGTTTTATCAATTGATGATACAGAATATTTTTCAATAGAGGATTATTTCAAGGAAAATCAAACGTTCCTCACCCAATTGGTAGAAAAAATTAACAATTCCTCTACATTCCTTTAAACTTTATTTGGTTACCTCTATTATTCTTCTTTTCTCAGAATCAAAGCCCAATACCCAATTCATTTAAAACAGTCCCCTTTTAGGAGTAGTCCAATATCGGCTGGAGTGGGTGGAATTTGCAATTCCATCCAGATATCAAAACCAATTTTAAATTGGCTTTTTTTGTCTTAACCCACCAACTTCACCCCAGCTCACATCACATGGAAAAGGCGTATGAGCATTAGCACCCTCGGAGTTGTTAATCCAATTGCTGCCATTCTTAGCCAATTCCTCAAGGAGGAACTGAAAATCAAGAAATTCTCGAAATGCTTGTATCATTAGGTTGGCTAAAATTTGGCAAATGGTTGCTAGTTTGTTGGACGAGCAAGGGAAAAATCTGGAACTAAGCAATCCTGCATCCAGGCTCTTCGCTAAAATAGTCCACCGGACAGTTTCTTCACGCCTGTCTGCAATTAGCAGGCTCGGTATTCCAATACTGGGTATTTCTTGGGGTTAAATTCAAAAACAGTTAGCTCAACTAATTTTGATTTTTATCTTATAGGTTTTTGCTTATGTTAATAGTATAACTACACTGAGGAAAGTTTGAACAACCCAAAAATTCACCAAACTTCCCTTTTCTTTTTATCAAGTAACTTCCACAATTGGGACAAGTTTCAGCGGTCAAATTCTGACGACTTTCTTGGATTTTCTTTTTTACCATTTTTACATGCTTGCTTCCTTCTAGACCACTCTTTAATCTCAGTTTATCTAATTGATCATAAATAGCCTGCATTTGATCAAATGATAGATTTGATTCACAATCTTGCTCTCGGATGGTTCGTAATAATCGGTTGGAATAGATACCCGGGCTCCAGTTAGTCACATTCTTCAGCACTGCTCCACCACTGAATACCACTATTGGAAAGTATTTGATTTGCGGGTATCCCAAAAGAATTCTTTTCAAAGCATAAACGTGTACATTATTCTGGTTTATCGGGTTTTTGAAGCTATACCCATTTGAGAATAGGATTTGTTTCCAGTATTCCGAGTTCTCATGACCATAAATCCAGCCCTTATAGTTCTTGGTCTCAATTACAAAAAGCCCACTTCTGGAAATTACGATGTGATCAATCTGGGTGGTAGACTCCCCTACATTTAACAAAACATTATTTAGAACTATATATTTTTTTTATTCAGCAATTTCAGTCTGAGAGAGACCTTCAATTCTCCAAAGCGTCCTTTGATCTTTGGAATAAGAACCTTTTTGAGATATAGGTAAAATCCAAGACCAAGTAAAATACATAAAATGCCAATGACTTGTCGCTCCATTAAATAGCAGCTCTTTCCTCACTAAAGATTCAATTCTTATCAATTTGATGTAATTAAAAAAAAATAGCTACCCATTCCAATTGAACTTTCAATTTCACCACCACGCTCTGCGAGTAGTCACGGAGTCAATAAGATCCAGAATCAGAACCCAGGAGAGTCAACTTCCATAAAATCACCATAGGTGAAGACATACCCTCTGGGCGCTCGATCAACGATATATTCTTAGTAATCAGTATTTTCATAATTTTTTTTTGAGTTCGCTAAAAGCAAAAATGTCCAGTTTTTTAATTAAAAAACTGGACATTTTAAGGTCTGTATAGAAAGTAAAACCATTTTTGGGAAGCCTACCGGAATGTTGGGCCGAATACAGGGCTCCATACAAATCAAGCGACTACTGCAATAATTATATTGGCAATAATCGAAACTAAAAGCAGACCCCATGCAATCCATTCCCGAAGTCCGATCGGAGGTTCAAAATCAATAGATCGATACTTAAAGTCTGCCTGGGTAAGACCATTCGGCTGAAATACTAATTCTCCAGACGTGCTAGACTTCGTTGTTACATCAAACAGCTTTTTTCTATCGATGTAATATTCCACAACCTTGTCAGTTTTCCAACGGTTTCCCTTATTCAGCGTTTTGATTTGAGTATAGGTAATGTAATTGATATGGTCACTCATTTTTCTTGCCTTATATTGATCATTCTAGTTTGACTCCCATAATTTTAACACCCTTCAATCCCCTTTTTTATGATCGTGGGGCTTCAAGTGTGGGTACTTGGGTTGATTTTCCGGATTTACCCGTCTTCTTTCATCCGGTTTCCCATCTTCCCTGTTTGGCTTCGGCCCTGGCTTGATCGCTTTAATCATTGTCATGGTTGTTTGTTTTAGATTAAACTTATGATTCAACTGTTTCTAAATTTAACTAAAATGGAAACAACATATGCTATTGACAAAATGATTCCGACACTGATTGTCATTTAATTAACCAATAACCCAGTAGGTCAAGAATAGCGTCTAGACTCGGTTATCGCCAACTTTAATACAGTCAAAACGCCCTTGACTGGTAATAGCTTAGGAAAATTTTGAACCGGTAGTTTTATTCCCATTGCCTTTTTAGTCAAAAAAAATGCATCTTGTTAAGAGTTTTTTCAAGTAAGATGAGTTCTGATGATTGATAAGTTTCTAAAGCCCAAACAGGCCCTAAACCCAGCATTCCGAAAAGTAAAGCCCAACCGGACAGCCATTGAGAGCTTTAAATTTAATCTCATCCAGCTGATTGACCGGATCAATGAATCTGAATCGGAGGAGTTTCATAAAAATCTGGTCATTGACTTTCTGAAAAAAACCTATTACGATCCTACCCACTTCGTCAACACCAAAGGCAGAAATGATCTGGTCATCCATACCGGAGACAATGCCAAATCCAGCGTTGGGGTGATCATTGAAGCTAAAAAGCCGACCAGCAAGTCGGAAATGATCAGCAAAACCAACCTCAACCACAAGGCTTTTCAGGAGCTGGTGTTGTACTACCTGCGGGAACGCATCACCCACACTAATCTGGAAGTAAAGCATCTGGTGGTCACCAATATCCAAGAGTGGTTTATCTTCGACGCACTTTCGTTTGATCGGCATTTTGCCCAAAACAAGGGTTTTGTTAAGCAATTTGAGGACTTTGAGGCAGGAAGATTGTCAGAGATCAAGACGGAGTTTTTCTACAAAAACATCGCCGAACCGGCCATCGAGAAGGTAAAGGATCAGATACCATTCACCTACTTTGATTTCCGCGACTACGACAAACCACTGCGAAATGCGGACAAAAGGGATGATAATAAGCTGATCGCTCTATTCAAGCTTCTCTCTCCTGAGCATTTGCTGAAGCTGCCCTTTGCCAACGACAGCAACAGCCTCGACAGACGCTTCTATACCGAGCTGCTGCATATCATCGGGCTCACGGAGACCAAGGAGGGGGGAAAGAAACTCATCGAGCGGAAACCAAAGGGAAGCAAGAACTCTGGAAGTATCCTGGAGGATGCAATTATCCAACTGGATACCTATGACAAGATCAGTCAATTGGCAAGGCCCAGTCAATACGGCAATACATCTGAGGAACGTCTTTTCAACGTCGGTTTGGAGCTGAGCATCACCTGGATTAATCGGGTGCTGTTCCTGAAGCTTTTGGAAGCGCAACTGATCTCCTATCATAAGGGAAATAAGTCCTACGCTTTTCTGAACAAGAAGAAAATCCATGATTGGGACGATTTGAATTCCCTGTTTTTTCAGGTACTGGCTAAGAAAACCGAGGAAAGAAATGAGGATGTACGGGTAACTTTCGCCCAAGTCCCCTATCTGAACTCCTCCCTGTTTGAACCAACAGACATGGAGCAAAAGACCATCATGGTCAATTTTCTGAAAAATGAGAAGACCATTCCGGTGATTTCGTCCACGGTGATGAAGGACGGCCAAGGCAAAAAACTCACGGGTGAACTCACCACTCTGGAATATCTCTTCCGCTTCTTGGATGCCTATGACTTTGCCAGCGAGGGCTCGGAAGAAATCCAGGAAGACAACAAAACGCTGATCAATGCCTCAGTGCTGGGCTTGATCTTCGAAAAAATCAACGGCTATAAGGACGGCTCGTTCTTTACACCCGGCTTTATCACCATGTATATGTGCCGCGAGACGATCCGCAAGGCGGTGATCCAGAAGTTTAAAGAGGCCAAAGGCTGGGAGGTTGAGAATATAACGCAGCTCTATGACAAGATCGAAGACCGAACTGAAGCCAACGCGCTCATCAATTCACTGAAGATCTGCGACCCCGCCGTAGGTTCCGGGCATTTTCTTGTGTCTGCTCTGAATGAAATCATCGCTGTCAAAAATGATTTGAAGATCCTTCAGTATCGATCGGGCAAACGTCTTAAAGAATATCAGGTCGAAGTAGTCAATGATGAACTGATCGTGACGGATGAAGATGGAGAACTCTTCGAATACCATCCCCACAACAAAGAGTCTCAACGAATCCAAGAGACACTCTTCCATGAGAAGCAGACGATCATCGAAAACTGTCTTTTCGGGGTGGATATCAATCCCAATTCGGTCAAGATTTGCCGATTAAGGCTTTGGATTGAGCTCTTGAAGAGTGCTTATTATAAACAAGACCTGCCAGGTTTTGAAAACCTGGCAGGTCTAAACGAGTTGGAAACTCTGCCGAATATCGACATCAATATCAAGGTCGGCAATTCCCTGGTTTCACGCTTTGCACTGGACTCTGATCTCAAGTCTGCGCTTAAAGGCTCCTGGAAGATTGAAGACTACAAGACGGCGGTTTCCACCTATTGCAATGCGAAGAGCAAGGACGAAAAACGGGCAATGGAAGCCCTGATCGCCCAGATCAAAACCAACTTTCGGTCCGAGATCTCCAAAAATGATCCGAAAATTCAGCGCAAATCCAAACTGGGAGGCGAGTTGTATAACCTCACCAGCCAGACCGCAATCTTCGAAGAATCTGCCAAAGAGAAGAAGATCCGTCTGGCCAAAGTGGAAAAAGTGTCTGCGGAGCTCAACAAACTCGATACTCAGATAGAGGAAATCAAAGCCAACCAGATCTATGAGAATGCCTTTGAATGGCGGTTTGAATTTCCAGAGGTGCTGAATGACGAAGGCGATTTTGTGGGATTCGATGTGGTGATTGGCAATCCGCCCTACATCCGTCAGGAGGAATTCTCTTCCTTGAAACCCTATCTACAAAGCAGATTTCAAACCTTTGCAGGCACCGCCGATCTCTATGTGTACTTCGTGGAACTGAGTATGAATCTGCTCAAAGATTCCGGAGACTTCGTCTTTATCATTCCCAATAAATGGATGCGTGCCGGGTATGGTAAGGCTTTGAGAAGCTATGTCAAAGGATTTGCCATTCACGAACTGTTGGATTTTGGGGATTTGCAGGTCTTTGAGGAAGCCACCACCTATCCGCTAATTATTGCGTTGGGTAAAAGCTCACCGGGGGCGAATTTCAACGCAGTTAACCTGAATACGCTGGATTTCCCGAATGGAATGGAAAACTACCTGAGAGAAAACAAACTCGAGGTCTCTCCTGCTGGCTTGGCTGAAGAAGGCTGGACACTGACTGACAGTCGATCTCAAGCACTCCTACTTAAGCTCAAATCACAGGGCGTTCCGCTTTCGGAATACGTGGACGGAAAAATCTTCTACGGGATCAAAACAGGCTACAATGAAGCTTTTGTCATCGACCTAGCCACCAAAGAGCGATTGATTGCGGAAGATCCAAAAAGCTCCGAGCTTATCAAACCCTTTTTGGCTGGAAGAGATATCAAGCGGTATCAGCAACCGAAGAGTGACAAGTTTTTGATTTTACTGAAAAATGGACAGACCAAGGAGCTGTTTGGCAATCTGGACGAAAGTCAAGCTTTTGAGAAAATTTTCGAAGCCTACCCTGCTGTGATGGGACATCTGAAAAACCATGTAACCAAAGCAAAAGCGCGGTACGATCAAGGTCAATATTGGTGGGAGTTGAGAGCTTGCGACTACTACGAGGAGTTTGAGAAGGAGAAAATATTGTACCAAGAAATTGCTACCTATCAATCGTTTACCTTGGATACCGAGGGATATTACACCAACAATAAACTATTCCTACTTTCAAATGTCACTAAGGAACTATTGGGATTTTTGAATTCGAAGTTGGTGTGGTTCTACCTCAATAATACGACGTCCAAGCTTAGAGGGGATGCACTTGCCATGCAATCTCCTTATATCCTGTCAATTCCCACTTTGGAGGAAGTGGTGAACAATATAGCTTTAGCGCAAAAAGTGGATTTGATTCTGAATCAAAGCGATCCTACTCAGATTAAAGTACTGGAAGCCGAAATCGACCAATTGGTTTTTGAGCTGTATGGGTTGAGTGAGGAGGAGATTGGGATAGTGGACTATAACAAATCAATTATATGAGAAGTCAATTAGTAAATCCTAGATACGAGGTATTATACAATGATTTAGACAATTTGGGAATTGGTCATTTTCTACAAAGTAGAGAGTTTAAAAAATTACTAGTTTTAGAAGGTATCGATCATTCATGGAGAAATTTGTTGGAAAAAGCTAGATATGAACGAACATATGTCATTGCCGGACACGATCATGACTATGGTGACAATTTGACAGTCTTTACTTTTTTTATAAATATGATAGAAGAGAGTGAGAAGGTATTAAATTTTATAATTAAATTAATTTCTATTTTTATTTCAGAATTTAAAGAAAAGAGAGATTTTTCAAATATCATTGAAGATTTTGAATTATTAAAAATCAATCCAAACCACCTCTTGGAAATAATGAATTCTATAGAAAAAAATAGGCTTTTAGAGACTGAAATTTCAAAAAAAGAGTCTTCACTTAAGGAAGAAACTGCAATTGGTGATAAAAAAAATATTTTCATCGTCCATGGCCATGACAATGCCCTTAAATCAGAAGTAACACTTTTTTTAAGAAAAATCAAACTTAATCCATTAATATTAAATGATTTACCTTTACACGGAGAGACAATTATTGAAAAGATAGAGAAATATAGCAATGTGGACTATGCGATTGTTTTAATGACGCCTGACGACTTAGGGAAATCTAAGACTCAAAAAAAGTACATGAAACGAGCACGGCAAAATGTAATTTTAGAGTTAGGTTATTTCATATCTAAATTAGGCCGAGATAACGTAGCTATTATATGTGAAAAAGATATTGAAATCCCTTCAGATATTAATGGCATACTTTATATTGTAAATTCCGAAAATTCATGGCAATTAAAAATTGCAATGGAACTAGAAAGCAGGGGGTTCGATATTGACTTTAATCTATTTAAATACAGTGTCAAATAAGAAGAATTTATTTTGAAAGCCAACGAACTCCAAATAGTCAAATTTCTAAAGTCACCAGATGTACAGTTTGTGATTCCGATCTACCAAAGGAATTATGACTGGACTATTACGGAATGTCGGGAATTTGCAAGTTCAAAGGTTGATAGCTCGAAGGTTGATAGCTCGAAGGTTGATAGCTCGAATGTTGATAGCTCAAAGGTTGATAGCTCGAATATTGATAGCTCAAAGGTTGATAGCTCAAAGGTTGACAGCTTTAAAAAACTTTCGGCCAAAAAGTTCTCAAAAAAAGAGCTTTTCGAAAAAATAAGAAGCTCATGTGAGAATGATTTTAAAACGATTGAAGAAATAGCCGATGATATCGGGCGTAACACAACCTATTTGAAAAATAAAATTTTTCCTGAGATGATAGATAGAGCTTGGATTGATCGAAAGGCTATATCCAAATATTACTCATCCCCACCAGGCCTACAAGGCTACCAACTAATTGCTGCCAAACAACAGAAAGGTCTAAACCATGAAGAAGAAATCCAGATCCAAAGAAATCGCTGAGAAGACCATTTTTGCCTCCTTTCAAATATTGAAAGAAGCCGGGGGTGAGGTGCGAGGCAGCGAAGTGGTTGAGAAATTGAGGGAAAGACTCACTTTTGACGAATACGAAAACTTCCGCTACGAAAAGACCGGCTATATCCGCTGGGAAAGCATTCTGCATTTTTTCACCATTGACTGTATGAAAGCGGGATATATGCGAAAGCAGAGCGGAATGTGGGTTTTGACAGAGGAAGGAGAAGAGGCAATGAAACTTGGTCCCGAAAGGCTCCTCTCCACCGCTACTAAAAAATACAGGGAATGGGATGCCCTGAACAAGCAAAATAAGGAATCGGATATATCCCAAGACATCGATATAGATGACACTGAGGAGATTTCCCAAAAACAGGAAGCCTTGCTTTCCCAATACGAGTCGAGTGCACTGGATGGTATTCGGGAATTTGTCAACCGCAAAAATCCTTATGAATTTCAAGACTTGGTGGCCGAACTGCTGAAGGCTATGGGCTACCATATCGCACTTGTAGCACCCAAAGGACGTGACGGGGGTATAGATATCATCGCCTACACCGATCCGCTGGGTGTCAATTCCCCCCGCATCATTGTCCAAGTAAAACACCGACCCGAAAACAATGTAAGCTCAGACGAGATCCAAAAGCTTTCCGGAACAATGAAGCGAAATTCCGACGTGGGTATCTTTGTTACTTCTGGTGATTTTAGCAATCCGGCAAAACAAGAAGCCACCTCCGCTTACAAACATATCGAACTGATCGACTTCTCGCGGTTTGTTAAACTTTGGATAGAATATTACCCGAGGATGTCAGATGAGCAAAAAAACATGCTTCCTCTACATGCGGTGTATTTTCTAGGCAGTAAAGAATAGATATTATGGGAACTCACTATGAAAATTTAAGCTCTAATACACTATTCCATTTCACACCTAAATTAGAATATTTGCAAAGTATCCTCCTAAATAATTTTCAACCAAGGTACAGTTTAGAGAGCTCTTCATTTC
The DNA here is from genome assembly GCF_002002735.1 of Algoriphagus sp. A40. GTDB lineage: Bacteria > Bacteroidota > Bacteroidia > Cytophagales > Cyclobacteriaceae > Algoriphagus. The sequence continues at coordinate 156,825 of NZ_MUNY01000045.1, forward strand.
TAAATAACAAATTACTTAATATGGATTTAGCCTATCCAATGGTATGTTTTTGTGATATCCCCCTTTCAAAACTAAAGAGACATATTGGAACTTATGGAAACTACGGTTTAGGATTAAAAAAAGAATGGGGAAGTAGAAATCATTTAAGTCCTGTTTTTTACACAAGAAAAGGCTCAAATACTACTAATTCATTTGAACAATTAATGTATTGGTTTATTAGCATTAAAGCTAAATTGAATTATGAAGAGCAAAAAATCTATTCGCAACGATTTTCTGAAATATTAATGCATACCAAACCATACTATGGAAAGATGTATAGAAACGGTAAAGCAGTTAATAAACGGTTTTATGATGAAAGAGAATGGCGATGGATACCGAAACTTGATCACAAAAAATTCAGATCACATTTAAGTAAAGATGAATTAGAAATCGACAGTATTAAATTTAATCAAATAGTCTCTGAACATAGAAGACTTAAATTTACACCTAGTGACATCGAATATATAATTCTGAATAGTGAAAATGAGATTGATGGTTTTATTAATGTTTTAGAAGGGGAAGATTTGAAATATGATTCAAAAACTATAAAAAAACTAACTAGCAGAATTATTACAAAAGATCAAATACGGAATGATTTCTAGTATGAATTTTTCATATTACATTAAAACACCCCGCATGCTCCCTATTACCCTCATCATCCTCGGTGGAATCCTCTTGATAGCAGGAATTGTTTTGCTGCTAAAATCACCGAAGTCAGAATCTCTAAACCAGGTCATCCTGGCTGTAAAAGCAGACGGAATCATGACACCCAAGGAAGAGAAGCTGATCCGGGAGGTGGCTCAGAGTGAGGGAAAAAATGCAGACGCCGCGATAGCCCAGATCCGAAAAGAACTGGAAGAATCCGAGGAAGGAAGCGAAACGGAACTTATTGATGTCAATCAAAAAGCAGGATTGGATTTTGAGAAGTTTGTCGTCCAGAAGTTCGACAGAAAGTATTTCGATATCCGAAACTGGGCGGGAGATAAGTTTGTAGAAGGCAGATATGCAGATACCACTACGCAGCCTGATGTTCAGCTATCGCTGAAACTTAGAGGTAATTCCTACCCTTTTGCCGTGGAATGTAAATGGAGAAATCAGCCCAAAGGTGAGTTTGTCCGTTTTGCCAATGATGGACAGCTGGAACGATATAAGACATTCGGACAACGGGAGAACTATCCTGTTTTCATTGTATTGGGAATTGGCGGCAAGCCTTCCGATCCTGCGGAATTGTATATTATACCGCTTCTTGATCTGAACAAGCCCATACTTCACCGGGGAGCCTTGGGAAAGTATCGAAAGAAGGTTGACTCAGACTTCTTTTTCGACCAAGAGTTGAATAATCTTAGATGAGAAAGCTCTTAAAACCTCACTACCTCGGCATGAAAGGCATTTGCTCCAATTCGGAAGAGACTACCCACATCGCATTAGATTGGACCGGTGATCGAACTAAAGCCCAGCCCATTTTCATCTCTTTTCAGAATATCTAGGTCGTCCAACCCATCGCTCGGTAACCAGAAAGGTGTCCGAATCTCCGATTTGGTAGCTGGATTTATCACAGGAAAAACACAAAAATGAAACGACCTCTCCTGATTCCAAACTTAGCGATACTTCGTAAGCATCTTCCCTATATTCGGAAAAAACTGAAGTCGGACTGGGCTGATCTGTAAACATGGAAGGAGGTCCTTCCCATCTCCCCTTCGAAAAAGAATACCCTAATACAGTTCCCGTGACCGGAGAGGATTTCCCCAGCAAGTCGTTTAACAAGAAAAAACCCATACACAAAATCACGCCTCCAATGAAGATTCTAAATCCCCGCATGATCTTTTTGTCGGTTTCTTCTTGCTGCTTCAATATCCGGATCCGTTCCTCTTCCCGATAACGCCAATCATCTAAATATCTCATAAGCAAAAAATTACATACTCATAAATATAAGTTAGTTTTTAAAAAATTGAAAAGTGTACCCTTATAAATTTGCCGAGCTTGCCTTCCCATTGGAAAAAATGGGCAGATCCGTTTGTCAAAAAAGCAAATCTTTACCCCATCAACAGTTTCCCAATGTCTACGCCGATCTTTACTACCAAAAAACTGGAAAAAATGATCCAGAAGTACATCAAGCCCAAAGAGAACGTCGGAGACCCTGGGATTCTCGGAAAATGGAACGCTACTGTCTTCTACGTCAACCGGAGAAAAAATTGGCTGCTATTTAATCCCAAAACCCATTATTCGGTGATCCTGGAAAACATCACGGCCAAAGACCTGGTGAACATTCAAGAAAAATTCCGAGAGGAGTTCTTCCTACAGCTGGTCGTAGATGGGATTGATATCACCCAAAAACAGGTCGACTGGCTCGTGGAAGACCTCAGTTTCCACTCTACCGATGCAGACCGAAGTGCTTTGGGATATATCAATGAGATATTGTATGCTATAGATTGCCATCAAGACTTTGAGTACTACAAGAGCCTCGCCGAAATAAACGTCTACCTCAATAACTGTATCTTCAGTCTAGACGGCTCTTCCAAATATACCCGATGTACCAAACCCAGAGATGAAATGGGAAAAATACTGAGGGCATACATCGGAACAGAACGGGACATGCCCATCCATCCTACCTCGTTAAACTGACGGACTCACCGCAGTAATTTTAACTTCTTATTAATGCTCTCCCAGTTGCAAGCTTTAAAGTGCTTGAATCAAAGATTGAGCAGAATGTGGCATCTACGGTTGCAACCGGGCCTGCCTTTGGACGGAATGACAAATCGTTATCCCCCGCTAAACGACTCACTCTTTTATGGATGCTTTTGACCGGCTTAGTTTCAGTTCAATACCGAGAACCAACTGCGTGAAACAGGATCTATGGCTATCCGGTGAGTTGGAGATTGCAACCCATCCCGAACTCGAAGCCGAAAAGATGTCGGCTAATTACTGGATTAAGCGGATCACTTCGACCAGATTTGCATCATAGCTGGGAACAGCTTTGATTGGTGCATCTTTCAGTTTCTGCTCGAATCTTGTGGGGCATGCCTTACCAAGATCGGTATTTAACCCATAACCAGTTATCACCCCTCTTCCCGACCGCATCAAAGGATCTTACCGAAATCTTCGTCCAGTTCCACACTCTTTTTACTTGCCTTTTGCTTGGCAGCGAGTTCATACTTTTCCAGTAATTCCAGGATGTCTTTTCTGAACTGCGGATCGTCTATGGGAAAGCCGGACATACTGAAATTCTCATTGAGGATCTGGATAAGATTCCTCGGAAAAACCTGTTTTCCGTAAAATGCCGCATCAGCGACATGAACAATCTGGTTGTCAATATCCTGAAAGATGATTCCTTTATCGGATTTGTCCAGCATGGACAGCGATTCTTTGACCAGTTTTCTGAAATTCATATTTTTTTAAATTAATGACAGCTTGTCTTTTTGATAGGGCAGTCGGAAAGACACAGGAAAAACGCGGATGGTTTTGTCTGCTGGGACCAAGGAAAGAACTCAAAATTCCAGCGCGGCCTATGATCCTGAAAGAAACAAAACTTGACCAATCTATCCCAAGTCTAGTCCACTTGGCCCTAAGGGAATTGAAAATACCGGAAGTCCGGATCACGCCATTACCGCCAGGGCTTTTAGAAAGTGCAGCGCCAGTTCACGGTCTCCCCTAAAAACAACCGCTTCCACTGCTTCATTGGGGACAATACCTTTGCTGAATATCCTCCATGCAAATTCTGCTGGAACGGTCAGCTCAGCGCTGGGAACCACTTTAGAAAAAGGCAGAAGCTGCCAACCCACCTTCCCCCTTTTGAGCCACCAGGTTTGGCTGAACTCTCCTTCAACCGTGAATTTGACCAGTGTTCCGAGAGGCCTGTCCATTTGCCGGTAGTGGTACGGTAGCGCTCTCATGGATGTTTCCAGATAAGGCTGATACAGTCTTTTAGAAAGCAGGGTATGATTTCCGGGGTCGAGGGCGTAAAAGATCTGCTGGGTATGGTGCCATTTCTCGGTGTATTCCCGTGCCACATGAAACCAGTTGGGAGATTCCTGTTCACCCGCCCAAGCCACTGAGAACAGCGCCTTGTCAAATGGCTTGAGTGAACGGATGAGATTCCGGTATTCTTTCCCGGAAGATTCCAGCAGGGCTGTCAGCACTTCCGGGCTAAGCCGGTTGGTGGCAGTTACCCAATCCGCATTCAGTCTGTTAAGAAAGCCCACCAGATCCCCATAACCCTCAGTCCGGCCCGGGCTTTCGCCGAAGTAACTGTCACGCAACATGGAGACCGCCCTGAGGTTGCCGTCAAGGAGATGGGCGGCAACCTGCTTTACTGTCCAGGAGCCCGCCAGAGTCCGGCAATGCCATTCTTCCCAGCTTAAACTCTTTAATTTGGCGAGCAACATTTCATCAAGTTCCTGAAAAAGATGTCTGGTCCGGATGGGAATAGAAGCGTTCATGCAGGTAGGTTTTCGCTAAATAGCCAAAAGGCACACTCTTTTCAAAATGAAGATTTGGGCAGGACCAAAAAAGGCACTAAGATGTCTTCAGGAGGAAGAAACTATCTGGCGGAGCAAATACAAAATAGATTTTAAGGCATGGCGCCGAAACCGGAATAGACTTACCAACTTCTACAAATCCCCTCCCAAATCAGATGATTAATCTAAACAACCAATCCAGTTGAAAGCTACCACCGAATGGTCAGAAAAGTCACTAAAACCAAAGGATCTGTCGGTTATAAACATTAGGGTTTATTACTCTTTACCAATTCTAAAACTCTCCAACCGTCCACCACTTCCAACTCATTCCATTCCCCCCGTCCTTTTAAATCAGGAAGTCTTTTTCCTGCCTTTGAAATCCAAATGGAATGGTCCACCGCCCGTTCAACAATCCAATCAGGGTCCGCTTGAAGATTAATCAAGCGACCTTTCCAACCCTCATTCTCTTGAAACTGTGTCTCCCGATTCAAGCTCTCATCGCCATCATACACCGAAATCACTTCCAGATCCGAATTAAAAAGCACCGAAGGCAGGCGCTTATTGTATATAATTACCTCTTTGGCCGTAGCCTCATTCTTTTTTATCCATTCAGTCACTCGATGCGTGTCGTTTGTCAAGCCCGGATTTTGGCTCATGAAATAGGTTGACATTCCGGTCAGTCCCATTGTAAAAATAAAAGCAGAAATCACGGTTCGATCCATTCTTCGGATTTCTACTTTCTGTAAAGCGGCAAGAATAGAGGCAGTAATAAACCAGATGAAGTAAAACTTGAAATTCAAGCTAATCTTAGGCTCAATAAGTGGCAAAGCGACCAAAGCCAGCATCAACAAAACATGAAAACCCTGCTGCCATTGCTCCCAGATTTTTTGTTGGGAATCAGTAAGCTTTTCCCAATAATTAATCGCTCCAATCGCCAATCCAGAATATAAAGGCAAGATGTATAACACCAATTTTGACTGACTCAGCGAGAAGAAAACCAGCGGTAAAAGCACCCACATGACCAAAAGAGCTCCTTGGGTACCGAAATCAGTTCTTTTGAGGGGAATCTTTTTAAGCAAAATAATCACCCAAGGAAATGCTGTTCCCAGTAAAACAGCCCCATAAAACCAAAATGGCTGGCCACGGTGGAAGGCATCTGATGCGAAGCGATCTATCGTGTGTTTGAAGAGGAAGTAATTCAGAAAGCGATCATCTTCTGACTGTAATAAAACAAACCAACTCAACCCAATTCCCAACATCAATGCGATTCCGGCCAAGTGAATCTTAAGCGCACCCATTTTCTTTTTCATCACAAGTCCTTGATAAATCCATATCAGAACAGGTATAATCAACACCACAGGGCCTTTTGTCAAAAACCCAATTCCCAGAAAAACATAACAAAGAAGGAGCTTCCAGGGCTTTTTATCCTCCAAAAAACCAAACCAGAAATACAATGCTGTCAAAACGAATAGTGTCAAAAATGTATCTGTAGTAAGCGCCCTGCTTCCAATAATCAAGGCTGGAAATGACGCATACAGCATGGCGGAAAGAAAGGCAGGGTTGGATCGCTTAAAGAAAATCAATGCGATCTTATACACGAGCCATATCTGTAGGAGTACAGAAATCTGAAGTAAGAACCTAGCCGAAAACGGAGAAACCCCCATGACTTTATAGCTCAAAGCAGTCAGCCAATAGGTCATTGGTGGCTTGTGGTAATGGTAAATCCCCATCAGCTGAGGATGCAACCAATCACCTGTTTGCACCATTTCCTTGGCAATCTGCGCATAGCGAGCTTCGCTGGATTCGGTTACAGACCAAGCTCCCAAATTGAGAAACAAAGCCATTCCAACAAAAGCCAGCAGCAAGGTCATTCTCACACTTTTTATCCGATCCAGAAAACTGAGTTTTGCTTCATTTGCTTTTCCGAAGTGGATCATGAGATTCCGCCCATAAACCAAAATCCCAAAAGCCTGACCGATAAACAGCACAGAGTCTTTTCGCAGTATTGCATAGGAGGCAATAAGAACCGCGCCTACCAAACTGATGTACCAAAAGCTCAAAGGAAACTGGGATTCTTTGCTTCGCTCGGATTCAAACCATTGCACCACAAATCGAGTAGTAAAAACAATCTGCCCTAACGTACCCCAAGTAAGCAGCATCCCACTGATCTCTGGATTGTGCACCAAACTGTGAAAGTCGTAGTGCGCATGGAAAACCAAGTATCCCAAAAATAGAATTGGTAAGAAAAGAAAGCCTAATCGAATCCACCTCGGAAAGAGCTGCCAGGCATTCTGGATTTTCAGATTTCGGATGTAAATAAAATACCCAACAATTTGCCCCCCGACGATCACCAGGTCCTGACGAAAAGTTCCGTAAACCAGCAAAAGAAAAGAAGCAATTAAGCTGAGTTGCCAAAAAACAACCGGAGAAAGCACTTTTCCGGCTTTCTCAGACTTGACTAGTTGGATTACAAAACGGGCTGAGAAAAGCCCTTGAGCGAGAAACCCAATCCCCAGAAGTAAAGAATTATTCATGGATTACGGCTTTTTGCCCTTTGACCGAATTTTCAGAAATGGTATAGACTGACTGGCGATTCATCATCCAGCGCAAAGCAAGCGTATCCTGAAGCGGTGATAAAAGCCGATTCCAAAGATTAAACTTGGATTTTCCGGTGATTCTCGGGAAATGCTTTACTGGGATTTCTTTTACTTTTTTGCCCTGAATCAATGCCAAGGCTGGAAAGAATCGATGCATCCCTTTAAAAAAAGGCATATCCATAGCAACAGATCTACTCATGATTTTCAACGGACAACCGGAATCATGAACGCCATCATGCAGCATAGAATCTCTAAACCAATTGGCAAAAGTGGAAGACATTTTCTTCACCGTACTGTCCTTGCGTCCCTCTCTTCTGCCTGTGACAAAATCATAGGCAGGAAGCATTGCTTCCAGTTTGAGAAAGTCAATTGGATCTGTTTGCAAGTCCGCATCAATATAGCCCACCCATTGAGTCGTTGATTTTTCGAAACCTGCCCAAATGGCAGCACTCAATCCAGCATTTTTTTCAAAAGAGATGTATCCAACATAGTCATGAAGCGCTGCAAGTTTCTTGATTTCATTCAGGCTATTATCAGTGGACCCATCATTGACAAAGAGTAGATTCACTTCAAATTTTGAGGAATTGATATACGCTTCGAAAGCCGGTAAAAGTCGGGCAATCCCTTCCTCTTCATTGAATACAGGGATAACGATGGTGATTCTGTTAGCTTTCATGGAAATTCTCTTCAAAACCGTTAAAACTTATAAGTGTACCCTACCCGAATCACCTGCGTCTCGTAATAATCAGCGCTCGTGTAACTGAAGTCATTTCCATCAATGGTCTTCTTGATTACCATGGTATTCAGCAGATCAGTGGCATTGAAGAATACCTCTCCCTTCCCTTGCTGTACAGTTCGCTTCAGGCCCACATCCAGGGAGAATCTAGCCTGAATCTTCCCCTGCGGAAAAATATCCGGTGCCAAATAAACCGCCGTCAATTGTCCGGAAAAGCTGTCCGAAAACTTGAATTTGGAGTTCCATTTGACGTTTCCTGAGAAAATCTCCTGCTCGGCAGCGGTAAATGTGTGCGGAATTGGATAAAGGTTTTCGACAGTAAATGCATCGATCTGATTGTGGTATCCGGTTAGATTCAAGTCAAAAGAATACCAATCGGTGACATTCTGATCCCAAATAATTTCCAAACCTGAGTTATAACTTTTGTCGGCATTCTGATAGATCGCATAGATCAGCCTGCTTCCCGGCACCGTTGTCGAGATCCGGGTGATTGTGCCATTTACCATCCGGTGATATGCTGCGGTGTATAGGTATCCAGTGCTCCAGCCAGCTTTCCAACCAAGTTCGTAGGAATTGGTGAATTGAGGTTTCAAGGCAGGATTTCCCACTTTGATAATCTCAGCATCATCGTACTTCGGAAAAATCCGAATGTCCACTTCATTTGGTCGATCCACACGCCGGTTGTAAGAAGCTGTAAGCTTATTCAGCTCATTGATTTTATAGGAAATCCGTGTATTCGGAAATGGCTGAAAGTAATTGTAACCATCGCTTTTGTAGGTAGGGTGGTTTGGATTCACTTCATAATCCAGGTCCACATATTCCAGTCTTAATCCTACTTCCCCTTCCCACTTTTTACTTTCATAGATATAATTTCCATAGACGGCCGGTATGATTTCTCTGTAAGTAGCTGCTCCACCTGCCAAAGAGTCAATGGGAGAATTCAAGCCTGGAAAAAACTGCATATTGGTAGGAATCCAGCGTTTGCGCAATTTCAAGCCTGTTTCAAGACGTCCATTTTTCAAGGGTTGCACATAGTCAAGCGTCAGATCTATCACATTCTCATCCGAAAGCAGTTTGAATGCATCCTCCCCGGTATAGGTCGGCAGCGTATTGGTGAAAAAATACTGTTCGTCTTCCCGATGAAAGGTATAATTCAAGCCTGCAGAAAGGTTGTGTCCTGGGTCCGCAAAATTATGCTTGAAAGCTGCCGTAGCCATCACGGTCGTTTTTAGCTCATCCTCCAGAAACTGCCAAAGTCTCAATAGCTCTGAGAGATCTTCATTGTAAAAAGGCTGATCTCCACGGTCGATAATCTTTTCACTTCCAAACATGCCCGAAACCGTGAGCGTGTTGACAGCATCGATAGTCCAATCCACACCCGCCCGAGTGGTCAGGAAGTTGGTGTTTCTATTCCGCTTCAACTGTTGATTGATGACGGTACCATCGTCATAAGTCCGGGTCACGAACTCATTTTTATTCAGTGTTTGTGTGTAGAGATTATCCGCCTGAAAGAAAAAATTCACATCCTTTTTTCGGTAATTCAGTGAAAGGGATGGATTGACCTTTGGAGTAGCCTGATACTGTGGTCGAATTCCCGGGAGGTTTGCTTTTTTCTCCCAAAGCGCACCAAGACCCAGTGCCATTCCTACAGTTCCGTTAAATCCTTCCTGTTTTTCCTTTTTGAGAATGATATTGATGATTCCACCGTTTCCGTTGGCATCAAACCTAGCAGAGGGATTGTTGATGATTTCGATCTTTTCGACCGAGGATGCAGGCAAATTATCCAGCCCAGACTGGTTGCCAAAGCCTGTCAAAGCTGTCTGTTTTCCATCGATCAGTACAGTTACACGGTTGTTACCACGTATTTGAACCTGTCCCTCGACTACGGCAACACCCGGAAGATTGGACATGGATTGCAGGACAGAGCCCCCACTTTGGCTAATGTTCTCGCTCAAATCGTAGGTTTTCTTATCCATTTTGGAGCTTAAGGCATCCTGAACCCCAATAACTTCCACTGCTCCCAGTTCTTGATAGGAATCAGTCATCCAAATCTCGCCAACATTCAAAAAGGCAGAGCTCGAACCGACAAATAAGGGTGATTGAATGGTTTGGAACCCAATAAAACTAGCTTCCAATACGTACTCTCCCGGTGCTACATCCGAGAGCGTAAAAAGCCCTGATTCATCAGAAATCGCTCCGGTAACGAAGGCTGAATCTGCGCCAGTCTTAAGTACCACATTTACGAATGGTAAAGCCTCCTTAGAAGCCTCGCTCATAATTTTTCCTGACAGCTTTACTTTCGACTCTTGGGCGAAAACAGCCTGAGAAAGTGAAAATAAGAAAATAAGGAGTTGATTTTTAATTTCCATCCAATTCTCAGATCGCTGTCTTTGCAAGTAATTTTCCATTGATATTGAATACACACTCCCATTCTTCATCGCCTTTTTCTACTGCTAATTCATAGACGCTTCCATCCTTTTTTTCAGAGATTTCCGCTTCATCAATTTTGAATCCTGCGAAGTTCTGAGCTAATGTCTGCTTGATCGCTTCCGGAATTTCAGCTGCTTTGATTTCGTGTTCCGTCTCCTGCCAGGTTCCGCCTGTTGAAAAATTGGCTGAGTATTCTTTTCCGTCCTGCTTGAACTCTGCTTCCCATTCAGTGGCAGATTCCATATTCCAGTTGACCTTTTTTGAAGCGGGAAATTTCTGCGAAAAAGCAGTTTTAACAGCTGCCGGCACTTCCTTTTCAGAAGGCTCTCGAGCGCAGACACTTGCAGAAAGCATGACTCCAATTGATAAAATTGTGAGATACTTTTCCATTTGAAGTTTGGGTTCTGTAAAAATGATTACCCAAAACTCGCACGAGATTTAGAAGACATTTAGAATTTACTGAAGCGGACAGAGAAAATGTGGAAATAATCCGAAAAATCGTAGGTGATTTCCCATCCATTTTGCTTGCAAATCTCTTTGACAATGGCCAACCCCAATCCACTGTTGGTAGTCTCTGTGGTAGAAATAGAAAATCGCTTGAATAAAAAATCCCGATTCAGCCTTTCCTTACCCGAGTTTCTAAAAGAAAAACCATTGTCATCCCATTCAATGCCGATTTCACCATTTGCTGAAGTGTGTCTTACTGCATTGGAAAGTAAATTGTTGACCAGCGTTTCTGCGAGAAATTTACTTGACTTAAAAACACATTTACCTTTTCTGCTTTTCTGAAAGTTCAGCTTCTTTTCGCCAATATAATCCTGAAGCAGCTCTTCGCTTTTCTCAACTTTCTCCGCAAAATCTATTTCTGAGATATCCGAAAAATTACTGTTGTCGATTCTGGCCAGCAGGAGCAAATTCTTATTCACTCGGGTTAGCCTTGCCAATGGAATCTGTATCGCATTAACCAATTCTGACTGATCAGAACTGAGTTTTTCATCCTGAAAAAGAATTTCCAATTTTGATTTCAGCAAGGCAATGGGAGTTTGCAATTCATGGGAAGCATTTGCGACAAAAGCCTTCTGTTGATTATAAACGCCAATATTTTCCGAAATCAGCTTGGAAATCGTATGGTTCAGAGACTCAAATTCCTCAATGTCGGTAGGTTCAAAAGTCAATTCTTTACCCGCACTCAAGTCAAAAGATTTCAACCTGGTCAGCGTACTGTCAAAGGGTTCCCAGACACTTTTTGAAATCTTCCTGTTAAGTTGGATAAAACCGAAAACCAGTAATCCGTAAAGCAAAACTGTCACCAGACCGATGGCAAAAATAGTTTCATAGGCTTCCTCAACATTGGTTTCGATATTCAATAAATAGGGCTTATTATCAATCCGAATCACAGTTTGCAAACCTCGAAAACGATCCCACTCAGACTCGTATTCATTGTATTTCGTTACTTCATAAATGCTATCCCGGCTACCACTGGCTTCTGTAATTGGCGTAATGGATGAACTCGGCTGCAAGGTGTTCCAAGTATGGAGAATCGTCTCCAAATCATGCCCGGACAGATGAGCCTGCTCGAATCGGTTTTCGATCCGCTCCATGATGATCTCATGATTGTCATCTATCTCAGTCACCCAGATCCAATCCACCACCAAAAAGTAAATAGGAATGCTCACCAGCAGAATGATCAAAGCATAGATGGTAAAGGCTTTGAATGGTTTATCGAGAAGCTTGATCATATTTCCCATTTATATCCAGTGCCATACTTTGTTTTCAAATAATTCCCATAGCCCCCCTCGCTGAGTTTTTTCTTCAGGTTCTTGACATGCGCGTAGACGAAATCATGACTATCAAACATATCCGCCAAATCTCCTGATAGATGCTCTGCCAAGGCGCTTTTGGATAAAACCCGATTCTTGTTGCCAATGAAGAAAAGTAGCAAGTCGTATTCTTTTTTTGTCAAAGGAATTCCATTACCACCTATTTGAACGGTTTTGGAAAGCAAATCAATTTTTACTTCATTCTGAACAATCAGATTTGAAGGGTCAAACTGCTTTCTTCGAATCACCGAATGAATCCTCGCCGCTAACTCAGAATGATGAAATGGTTTGGCTAAGTAGTCATCTGCACCGATATTCAATCCCTTGATCTTGTCTTCCAAGGAGTTTTTGGCAGAAATGATTATTACACCGTCCTGCTTATTCTGACTTCTCAGATATTCCAAAATATCAAATCCATCTCCTCCGGGTAGCATCAAATCAAGCAAAATGCAGTCATACTGATAAAGACTTACTTTCTCCCTAGCCGAAGGAAAATCAGCGGCAGTCTCACATAGATAATTTTCCCCTGAGAGATAGTTTACAATATCTCTTGCCAGCTCCTTTTCGTCTTCTATCACCAAGATTTTCATGCATTCAAAATACGAATTGAATTTGGAAGGAATTTAGAATCGAAAAAAATAGAGCATTGTTAACCCCATGACCAAAAAAGGGGTTTCCCCCTTTCTTAAAACGGACAGGTCATTAGAATATAATCTACCGCTTTCTGGGCTTTGGATGCCGCCTCAATCAACAGCTGCTTGTCATTTTTCAGCTGTGCGATCCAGTTCTGCAAGTATGCTGCTTGGTTGTCTATCAGATACTTATTCTCAATCCCCGTATAGCCGCAGAGGTACCCTGCTCCCATTTCGGCGATGAGTTCTTCCTTGCAATAGTTGGAGGATCCAAAATAATCCATTTCCGCCACTCCCAGACGGTTTAGCCGGTTTTCACTTCCGGTTGAATGGACCAGCTCATGAAACAGAACCGCATAGTATCCTTCCGCTGTCTTAAACCTAGGCTTTGGTGGCATATTGATCAGATCCAATTGGGGATGATAGAAGGCTTCCTCCTTCTGGTGAATCAATTTGGGAGGATTCAGCATCTCTGCATAGACCGCCTCACACTGTTCGATCGCCGGTATCCAGTTGTCTACAGGGGTTTCGGGCAGTTCCCAATCGATTCCTTCTATCAACTCTATCGGGAAGATCTTGTACTCCTTCAGAAAACAGGTCTTGATCAGTGCATCAATCGGATAGTCCCGAACCAGTTCGGCAGGTATGTTCCTTCCTGTCTCCTTGTGCCTGTAGACGAAGTTCCAGTAGCAGACCGGGATCGCCTTCGCTCCTTTTTTGATCCTCCCTCCCAGACTTTCGGCTTGTTTGAATGTCAGGTAGTAAGGAGACTCGTGCTGAAGTGCCAGTAGAATCCAGAGGTTGATTCCGCGGTAGGGCTTTTTGGTCAGATAGTTGGCAGGCATCCCTTTCACGCTCCAGGGCTGATGCCATGGGATGATACCCTGTTCCAGCCGTTCCAGGATAAGGCGGTTAAAAGTCTCATACACATCATAGGGGGAAATCCTGGTCTCCGATGTGGTTTTCTTCCTTGCTGCGGATCTGCCAGACTTGGCTGATTTTCCAGAGGTTTTTGCTGTAGTTTTCATTTTTCTTTACGTTTTAGTTAGAAATGAACTGATACAGCAGTCCCCGCGGGAAGGAGGCACTAAGTGCAAGAGGAAACGGAATAAACCAGCAAAGGCAAGAGTGCGGGCTTTATGCCGTAGTCTCTTGCCTCGTGTGTCGCCTCCCCGCTAACTTAGCTGGAGCAGGGAGTAAATAAAATTAAAGGTTTAGGGGTAGTTTAAAGGGCCCTTTAAAAAACTATTATAAATGAACCTGGGAATGGACGGCATTGCCTTTATCGATAGGATAATCATTCAATTCCGTCCTCTTAAGATTGTATCAAAAACGAATCTTAAGGCAGGCTTCACTGATAATTCAGATGAAATATCCCTGGCTCATTTTTGCAAAACTATCCCGGAATCTGTCCCGGCGCTCCAGAATTTGAGAAACCGGACAATGATACCCTATTCCTGCTTGGGCGGCGTGATCTATTACCATCAAGAGGAAGTAAAAAAACTGCTCTTAAAGCAGGGATCGACCGAAAATCCGTTTGGGAAAATCTGATTAAAATAGGCCCAAACCACCTTCTGGTTGGATCCCCGATGCGAGATTCATTCCTAAAACCGGTAAAATACTATTTAAAAAAAGAGGAGCCTAAAGCTCCCCTTCGTCAGCGAAGGAATAGTATCCCTCCCGGCCCAGGATGATGTGGTCCAAGACCGGAAGATCCAAGGCCCTTCCAATCTCCACCAACCGTCTGGTCAGTCTTTTGTCCTGTTCGGAAGGCAGAAGATTTCCCGAAGGATGATTGTGGCTGAGTACAATCGATGAAGCATTGGCTTTCAATGCTGCGGCAAAGACAACCTTGGCATCCACGACCGTTCCGGCTGTTCCTCCCGTACTGACCGTGGAAATTCCCAACACCCGGTTTCCCCTGCTGAGCAACATCACCTGAAACTGCTCGACATATTCCAAAGAATCCTGATTCCAGAATCGGAGCAGGACCTCATACACCTGTCTGGAACAGTCAACTTTCGGTCTCTGACTGAGACTTACTTTTGGACGATACGACAGCGTGATCTCCGCTACGGTATTCAGATCAATTGACTCATTTAAAGCTTCCATAATTTTTTTCGTTTTGGTGAAACATGAATTATGGAATCCTCCCAGTCCTGATCCGACCAAGGCCAAGAGGAAAAGGAATAAACAAGCGGGGGATTGCGGGAAAGCTTTATGCCGGAAGCTCTTGGCCGCACGGAGGATGCAGGGCTACCTTGGTCCATAATTCAGGGACACCCTTTCTCTGCCAAAAAAAAAACCAAATCTTTTTTTAGTAGCTACCACAACAGTGTAAAAAACAGGGATTTGCCGCATGCAGATTTGCTTCTGTCAACGGGACACAAACCCGATTCACCAAAACAGAAATCCCATGTTGGAAGCTATTACCTGGAACCATTACTTCAGCATCCTAGCCATAGGACTAACAGCCTATTATCTGGGGATCGCTATACTCTACTACCCTCAAGAACTTCGCGGCCTGGTTTCCGGAAAAACCATGCAGTTCAATCTATCCCCCCTGCAGGAAAAGGAGCGGCACCTGAGCAAGACCGGGGCGAATGAGATTAACCCATTGGAAGAACTGGAGATCACGGTTGCGGAACTCAAAGGCATACTCGGAAGGGCGGGAAACCTGACAGACCCATACCAGCTGCTAGATCAGTTAAGGGATGCGCTGTCCAACCACCCCGGGCTTCGGGAGCCCGCCCACCGGGTTGCCATTTACAACTTTCTCCAGAGACACATCCCCAAATACACCCCCCACAGTTTCAGCGAATCAGAACTGAAGGCGCTCTGGAAAGAATAACACGCTACTACAATGCATCACTCCTACTCCTTCAAGAAGGAACAGAGTCACTCCTCAAACATTCCAAACCTTAAAATCCCATCCCATGAAAATTCCAAAAAACAACATCGTTTCAAAAAAAGGAAAAGCAGGCCTTTCCACGCTACTCCTCATCATCAGTTCGGTTTCTGCCCAAGCCCAAGACGGTCTGGCCGGTATTGCCGAAGCAGACCGGCAGGTGAGAAGCTACTTTGCCGCAGGTACCAGCCTGATGTATGCCATCGGAGCCGTTCTGGGGCTGATCGGCGCAGTCAAAGTCTATCAAAAATGGAATGCGGGTGATCCCGATACAGGAAAGGTTGCCGCAGCCTGGTTTGGCAGCTGCGTGTTTTTGGTAGTCGTAGCCACCGTCATCCAATCCTTCTTTGGAGTCTAAGACCTCCCTCACTCCACTCACCATGTCTATCAGCATTTATAAGATCAACAAAGGGATCAACAAACCCATCGAGTTTAAGGGATTAAAAGCCCAGTACATCTGGTACCTCGGTGCCGGTGTGCTGGCAAACCTGATCCTCTTTGTCCTACTCTACATCCTGGGAATCCATCCATTTGTCTGTATGGGACTTGTCGGGATGTCAGGAACCCTGCTGGTCATCCAGGTTTATAGGCTCAGCCAGCGGTATGGAGAACATGGCCTGAGCAAGAAATTCGCATACCGACAAGTTCCCCATGCGATTCGGCTTAGATCCAGAGGAGTATTCCGCAAGGTAAAAACCAAAAAAAGGTAGGTCCGGATTCCCTGACAACCGCCACCCCTATCCCCATTCCCTCTACAAATTCCAATCCCACAGTTCCATGGAAAGATTACTAGAAAAGCATTTCCCTATCCTGAGTATTGAACAGGACTGCATCCTTTCCAAGATGGGAGATATCACCGTTGCCTACCAGCTTAGCCTCCCTGAGATCTTTACCCTCAGTGACCGGGATTATGAGGCCTTCCATCAGGGCTGGATCAAGGCCATCAAAGCCCTGCCCCAAAACAGCATTCTGCACAAGCAGGACTGGTTCGTAGAACGCAGCTATGCCGCAGATTTCAACAAAGAAAGCGACAGTTTCCTGGACCGCAGCAGCGAGCGGTTCTTCAACGAAAGACCCTTCTTGGATCATTCCTGCTATCTCTTTCTCAGCCTCAAACCCAAAAACAGAAAGCCCGCCAGCAGCCTGCTTTCCAACCTGCTCCGCTCCCACATTATTCCCGAAGAACTGAACCTTTCCCAGACGCTCAACACCTTTCTGGATGCCTGTGGGCAGTTGGAGCGAATCCTAAGCGACAGTGGTTTTGTAGGAATCCACCGGCTCAAAGAAGACTCGATCTACAGCATCCAAGATCAAAAAGGGATTCTGGAAAAATATTGCAGTCTTTCTGAAAACTATGCGTCAACCTGGATCGGTGACATCCGCCTAAAGCCCCTCCTGCAAGTAGGCAACAAATCCTGCAAAATATTCAGCATCAGTGAACCGGAAGATCTTCCCGCACTCTGTGGCAGCAGGATCAATTATGACAGATACAGCACAGACAACAGCAAGTTCAGTGTGGGATTTGCCTCATCACTGGGTCAGTTGCTTTCCTGTAATCACATCTACAATCAATACCTCTTTATCGGGGATGCCCAAAAAACCCTCAAAGAAATGGAATCCAAACGGCTTCGGCTCCAGTCCCTGGCCAACTACAGCAGGGAAAATGCAATCGCCCGTGACGCCACCAATGATTTCCTCAATGAAGCCATCGGGCATCAGAGACTCCCGATAAAGGCCCATTTCAATATTTTGGCATGGACCGAGGATGTCAACCAGCTCTCCGAGATCAAAAAACAGGTAGGGGCTGCCTTTACCCAGATGGAGGCATCAGTAAAGGAGGAAACTGTGGGTGCCCCGCAGATCTTCTGGGCGGGAATTCCCGGAAACAGTGCGGATTTTCCCATGAATGACACCTTCGACACCTTTCTGGAACCAGCTACTTGTTTTCTCAATCTGGAAACCGCCTATCAAAGCTCCATCAGTCCCTTCGGAATCAGACTGGGCGACCGGCAGACGGGAAAACCCATTCATGTAGACCTTTCGGACGAACCGGTCAAACGCGGTATCTGCACCAACAGAAACAAATTCATCCTTGGACCCAGCGGCTCCGGGAAGTCCTTTTTCACCAATCACCTGGTTCGGAGTTACTACGAACAGGGCACCCATGTAGTCCTGGTGGATGTGGGACATTCCTACAAAGGACTTTGCGACCTGATCAAGGGCTACTATTTCACCTACGATGAGAGAAACCCCATCCGATTCAATCCCTTCTACATCGCCGAAGGGGATCAATTGGATACCGAAAAGAAGGAAAGTATCAAAACCCTGCTCCTGGCACTCTGGAAGAAAGACAACGAGACCTTCCGGCGCAGTGAATATGTCGCCTTATCCAACGCCCTGAAAGGCTATTTCGAGAAAATCGACAGCAACCCTTTGCTATTGCCCTCTTTCAATACCTTCTACGAATACCTGCAGGGTGATTTCAAAACCCTGCTTTATGCAGAACAGGTGAAAGAAAAGGACTTTGACATCAGCAACTTCCTGTATGTGCTGCGGCCCTATTACCGGGGAGGTGAATTTGATTACCTGCTCAACGCGACCGAAAATCTGGATCTCCTTCAGGAACGCTTTATCGTCTTCGAACTGGATATGATCAAAGACCATCCCATCCTTTTCCCGGTGGTTACCATCATCATCATGGAAGTCTTTATCAATAAGATGCGGAAGCTCAAGGGCATCCGCAAACTGATCCTGATCGAAGAAGCATGGAAGGCCATTGCAAAGGAAGGCATGGCAGAATACATCAAATACCTCTTTAAAACAGTCCGGAAGTTCTATGGCGAAGCCATTGTGGTCACCCAGGAAGTAGAGGACATTATCAGCTCCCCGGTGGTCAAACAGGCCATCATCAACAACAGCGACTGCAAGATTCTGCTCGACCAGTCCAAGTACCAAAACAAGTTTGACCAGATCCAACAACTCCTGGGTCTGACCGACAAGGAAAGGGCGCTGGTACTCTCAGTCAACAAAGCAAATGACCCCAGACGCAGGTACAAGGAAGTCTTTATCAGTTTGGGAGGCACACAATCCAAAGTGTACCGCACGGAAGTATCCAAAGAGGAATACCTGGCCTACACCACCGAAGAGACGGAGAAGATCAAAGTGATGGAATACGCAGAGCGGTTTGGCTCCATCCAACACGGCATCGCAGCCCTTTGCGCAGAATCCGAAACCTAAATCTCTAACCTAAACCACCAATCTAAAGCCATATGAAAGTCCACAGCAAAACAGTCAAAAGAAGTCTGACCCTTTCCCTTTTGGGCATCCTCTTTCTCCTACCCCCAAATCCAAGCCAGGCGGCAGTTCCGATTGCCATACTGGAAATCATCAAGGCGGGAGTCACCAAAGTCATCGTGGCGATGGATCTGAAAATCCAGCGGGAGCAAAATCAGGTACTCTGGATGCAAAATGCCCAGAAGGTGATGGAAAACACTCTGTCCAAACTCAAGCTGGAGGAAATCGCCAATTGGAGCGAAAAACAACGGGATCTATACCAACGGTATTTCAATGAACTCCAGACGGTCAAGACTGCCATTTCAGGATATCAACGGATCAGGGAGATCTCCCAAAAGCAAGCCCGGATTGTCTCCGAATACCGAAAAGTCTGGGCTGTCATCCAGGCTGACAGTCATTTCAGCCTTCAGGAAAAAGAATACATGGCCAGGGTGTACACCGGAATATTGTCCACTACGGTCGATAATCTGGATCAGATGGCACTGCTGGTCAAATCCTTCACTCTTCAGATGGGGGAAGGGGAGCGTCTGGAGCTCATCAATGAAACGGCCAACCGGGTAGATCAGAATTACCAAGACCTCATTTCATTCAATCTCAGCAACGGACAGGTCAGTCTGCAACGCGCCTCCAACAGCAATGAAATACGCCAGATCCAGAACCTCTACGGAATCAACCGCTAATCCATTTAATCTCAATGCCATGAAAAAAATGATTCTCATCTGCTATTTGGCCTTTCTGTCCCTGAATTCCCATGCCCAGACATTTGACGAATGGTGGAATCAGAAAGAAACCCAGCAAAGATATCTGACCGAACAGATTGCCGCTTTAAGCGCTTACGGGGCAGTTCTCAAGGAAGGCTACGAAACGGTATCTCAAGGGCTGGGACTGGTCCATAACCTACAAAATGGAGACTACACCCAACATCAGGGGTATTTCAATTCATTTTCTTCGGTCAACCCCCAAATCAAAAACCACCCGGAAGCCGAGCAGGCACTCAAAATCTTTTTCAAAACCCGGCAACTGACCCAACAAATCCCTGATAAGCTCTTCCCTTCCCCACACTTATCTGGGCCTGAAGAGCAAGTCATCCGGCATGTACTGCTGGCAATCCAAAAAGACAGTGAGCAGATTCTGACTGAACTCGAAGAGCTATTGGAGGAAGGACTACTGCAAATGAGTGATACAGATCGCCTCAAACAGCTCTCCGGGATCAATCACCGCATGCAGGATGTCTATGGCTACAAGGTCCGGTTTTATCAGGATTGCCGGGACATCAGTCTCTCCAGACAAAAAGAATCCCAAGCCATCCAACAGCGTAACGCACTCTACTCCTTCCCATCAAACTAAGACAGCCATGAAACTCTCCCTACTCTTGACTCTTTCGATCTTCCTTTCCCTGGGCATTTCCACAAGTAAAGCCCAATCTGACGAAGCCGCCCAGCTTCTGCTCAATGTCACCAAGCTGAGCCAGTTGAAGCAGATCTTGACTGATCTTGAAAAAGGCTATACCACCTTGAAGACAGGCTACACCCAGATCGAAAATCTGGCATCCGGAAATTTCAGCCTACACCAAACCTTCCTCAATAACCTATTACAGGTAAGCCCCGCAGTCAAAAACTACCACAAAGTAGCCGAAATCATCGGCTATCAAATCAGGCTGGTCAAAGACTGCCAACGGGGAATAACCGGCTTCAAATCATCCGGTCAGTTTACCGTCAATGAAATCTCCTACCTATCCCAGGTTTATGGAAACCTCTTTGACAAAAGCCTGCAACAGCTGGATGAACTCACGCTGGTTTTGACCGCCGGACAATTGAGAATGTCCGATGAGGAGCGTCTGAAGGCGATAGACCGCATCCACTCAGACCTACAGGACAAGCTTTATTTCCTGACTGACTTCAATCAGGAAAACCAAATCCTGGCCATCAGCAGAGCGAAAGCCAGCCAGGAAATAACCCAAATCAGGAATCTCCACTCTTTAAAAGCTTACTAAGAATCAAAGCCCATGAAAGCCGGAAACAGGATTATTTTATTGACGGCCGCCGCGCTGTTGGTTCCACTGACTACCCAAGCCCAGACCGGCATAAACCGGGGATTGCATGCAGTTCTGGAAGAGCTCTATTCTGAGATGATGCCGCTCTGCAGCCAACTGATATCCGTGTCTCAGGGGATCGCTGCCTTCGCAGCACTGTGGTACATCGCCTCACGGGTCTGGCGTTCCATTGCCAATGCAGAACCGGTGGATCTCTACCCCCTATTCCGGCCATTTGTGATTGGATTTTGCATCCTGCTATTTCCTTCTGTACTGGCCCTGATCAACGGAGTGATGAATCCTACCGTCACGGCAACAGCTTCGATGATGGATAATTCAAATTCCGCTGTTGAGAACCTGCTCAAACACAAGGAAGAGCTGGTCAAAGGAACGGTCAAGGGGGAAATGTACAGAAACAATTACAGACAGGGAGACTATGAAAAATGGCTCAAATACACCGAAGGATTGCCAGAAGACAGTCCTGCACCCGAAGAGGGTTTTTGGGAATCGATCAGTAACGAACTGGCATTTGCCGGTGCTAAATTCAGCTTCAACTTCAAACATTGGATCAAGCAGGCCCTTGCCGAAATCCTCCAACTCCTGTTTGAAGCAGCAGCACTGTGCATCAATACACTCAGGACCTTTCAGCTGGTGGTACTGTCTATCTTGGGTCCGTTGGTATTCGGACTTTCAGTCTTCGACGGGTTCCACCATACCTTGACCGTCTGGCTGGCCCGCTACATTAATATCTACCTCTGGCTTCCTGTGGCCAATATTTTCGGAGCCATCATCAGTACAATTCAGGAAAAAATGCTGGTTTTGGACATCGGTCAGGTCGAAAGTACCGGTGACACCTTCTTCTCTGCCACCGACACCGGATACCTGATCTTTCTGGTCATTGGAATCATCGGATACTTCTCCGTTCCGTCCGTGGCCAACTACATCGTCCATGCTGCATCAGGTGGAGCCCTTCCCCACAAAGCCACCGCCTTCTTCACCAAAGGCACCGTCAACACGGTAGCTGCCGCAGGTGCGACAGCAGGAACTGCCGCCAGAGGCGCTGGCATGGCCGCCGATTATCTGGGAGACAATGCCAGCAGGGTTTATCAATACATGTCCTCCCACGGAACGTCCTCAGGCTATTTCGGGGATAAAGACAACTATCAATCCGACAAACTCAAGGGCAATTCCTAAACCGAAAATACATGTTTCAACAACCCAAAAACATCAACACGGCCTTTCGCCAGATCAGGATTTTCACGCTGGTGATCATCATCGGATGCCTTTTCCTTTCGGGCTTTGTGTTCTTCAAAAGCCAGCAGCTGAGTGCATCCCTTCAGCAGAAAGTGTACATCCTGGCCAATGGAAAAGTACTGGAGGCCCTGTTGACCGACAGGCGGGAAAACCTCACCGTTGAAGCCAAAGACCATATCGCAACCTTCCACCAGAATTTCTTTACGCTCGACCCGGACGAAAAGGTGATCAGAGCCAATACCACCAAGGCGCTCTATCTGGCGGACTTTTCTGCCAAAAGACAATACGATAATCTCAGGGAAAGCAACTATTACTCCAACATCATTTCCGGAAACATCAGCCAGGAAATCCACACCGACAGTGTGCAAGTTGACCTATCCCAGGAGCCTTACTATTTCAGATACTACGGAAAACAGGTACTGACCCGCACCGGGTCCATCGTAACCAGACAATTGATCACGGAAGGAAATCTCAGAACAGTTTCCAGAAGTGAGCATAATCCCCATGGCTTTTTGATCGAAAACTGGAAGACCCTGGAAAATCAAGACATCCACATCCAAACACGCTAACCATGACACATCCAAACCATCCAAAGTCTCAGCAAAAACGCAAGTTTCTGCTCATGCTCCCGATTCTGACACTACCCTTCCTCACGCTGACGTTTTGGTCGTTGGGAGGAGGTTCCCGGTCCGAATCGTTT
The DNA here is from genome assembly GCF_002002735.1 of Algoriphagus sp. A40. GTDB lineage: Bacteria > Bacteroidota > Bacteroidia > Cytophagales > Cyclobacteriaceae > Algoriphagus. The sequence continues at coordinate 179,721 of NZ_MUNY01000045.1, forward strand.
CAGATGGACAACCCAAAGGAGGGCTTCAATCTGGAGCTTCCCGGGCTGATTGAAAATAAGGAAAAGGCACTTGACAAACTCGGACACTATCAGCGCTCCAGCGCCGATTCCAGCCGATTCCGACAGGAAGTAAAAAACGACCCCTATTATCGAATGGCCTTTATGGGTGGACAGGGAGACGAAGATGTACCATCCCAGGAGTATGCAACCGGAACTTCCACGAGCCAAACGGCTACCGTGCAAACTTCCACACCAGGCTATCAAACTACTCCCGAAGAACAGATCCTTCAGAGACTGGAAGCCCTCAACCGTACACTGAATGAAAGCCCCCAAAACCCCGGTCTTCCTGAAACACATGGGCTAGCATCAAACCATCTCAAACCTGCTACGGCCAATACAGCCCTCAGTTCAGATCTGGATCGGCTGGATCAGATGATGCAGCAAATGCAAAACACCCATTCAGAACCTGATCCGGAATTTCAGCAGATGGCTGAACTTCTTGACCGTATACTGGACATCCAGCATCCTGAACGGGTCCAGGAGCGAATGCTTGCGCAAAAGACGGTCAGGGAAACCACTCCACCCAAGAGTTTACACCCCGCCCCCAACCAGGACTTTACTACTTTGGAATCCTACAAACAGCACACAGCCGCCAAAGAAACACCTTCCAATGGATTTTTTGGCCTGGAGTCGATTTCACCTCAGTCCCAGTCCCAGTCCAATTCTTCCGTCAAGGCGGTAATCCATGAAGATCAGACCCTCGTTTCGGGGTCGACGGTTAAACTTCGGATTACCCAAGAAACAAACCTCGGTGACATCACCCTGCCAAAGGATCAGCTGATCTATGGTATTGCTTCCCTGAACGGGGAACGGCTAAAAATCTCCATTCGCCATATCCGGTTGGCGGAACAAATCCTTCCCGTTGATCTGAAGATCCACGACGCTGACGGGCTGGAAGGAATCCTGATTCCCGGTTCAATCAGTCAGGAAGTCAGCAGCCAAACCGGAAGCCAGACCATACAGGGATTGGGATTTAACAGCTTGGATTATTCCCTGGAAGCGCAGGCAGCCAATGCAGGCATTGAAACCGCTAAAAGCTTTTTGGGCAAAAAAATCAAACAGGTCAAGGTCAGTCTCAAAGCAGGCTACCAGGTCTGGATCATCGACAACATCTAAAGAGCAACCCCATCATTCCAAAAATCCATTCCCATGAAACTACATGCTATCATACTGACTACTCTCTTGGGCGCCCATGTCTCCAACTTCTCTTTCGCACAGCGTAATTCGGATTTTGAAACCAAGGCTATCCCCAGCTCAAGTCTGCAGATCAGTGATCAAATGACCACGAATCTGATATTTCCCCAAGCGATTAAAAGTGTAGACCGGGGAAACCGGAACATCCTGGTTCAAAAAGCCAACCAAGTTGAAAACATCCTTCAGGTGAAAGCTGAAAACAGCGATTTGCCAAACAGTAACCTGACCGTTATCACCGAAGACGGTGGCTTTTACTCTTTTGACGTGGTGTACAAACAAAACCCGCAAGAACTCAACTTGGACATCCGGCCGACTGCCAAGGCACCCATGGCAGAATTCGGTGTCCCTGTCGAAACAAAATCCGAAATGCTGAAAACTGCCCAATTGATCTCCATGAAAAACAGGCATATGCAAGCCATCCGGCAACGAAGATTTTTGACGGGGATCACACTGACAGGGATCTACATCGAGAAAGACGTCCTCTACTTCCAAATCCAACTGGAAAACCAGACGAATATTCCTTATGATACAGAACAGTTTCGACTGTTCATCAGGGACAACAAACAAAGCAAGCGCAGTGCCTCCCAGGAACTGGAAAAGATTCCAGTTGTCATCTGGGGGGATACCAGCAGGATTCCCGCACAATCGACCCAAACACTGGTTATCGCACTTTCCAAATTCACCATTCCGGACCAAAAACACCTGGGAATCGAACTGATGGAACAAAACGGCGGAAGAAACCTGCGCATCAAAGTCAAAAACCGACACCTGATGGAGGCAAGCATACTTGACTAGTCCATCAAATTATCCAAGAAATTCTCAATCCAAATACATACTCATCACAAAACACAACAGCCATGAACGAACAGAACTTTGATTACCTCAAAAACCAGGTCAAGTACAGTGGATTCGGAGACTCCCTGGAGAAATCCCTGAAAGAACAAATCCAAAAAGGAGAGCCAAATTTCACTTTGAAGCACCATACGGATTTTGGAGGCGACACAGTGAATGCCGACCTCCATTTCAGAAAGTCAGGTACGTCTGACATGTATTTCTTTAACAAATACGACCTGAGCCTCACCAAGTCAGGCCAGGATGAACCGTCCATCAGCCAGACTTTTTACATGGGAAAAGAGAATAATTTCACCCTGAAAGAAGGATACAACCTCTTGGATGGACGGTCTGTAAACAAAGATCTGGTCAACAAGGATCAGGAAAAATACAATGCATGGGTACAGCTGGACTTTAAGCAAACAGATGACAGCGGCAATTTCAAATTGAAGCAATTCCATGAAAACTATGGCTTTGACCTGAAGACAGCCATGGAAAAACACCCGATCAAGGAGCTTCAAAATCCCGAAGACCAAAGCCGCCTGATGGATTCCCTAAAAAAGGGAAACCGACAATCCGTCACCTTCGAACTGGAAGGAGGAGAACAAAAACGCTTCATAGAAGCAAGTCCCCAGTTCAAAAGCATCAACGTTTACGATTCCAACCAGATGAGGACTTCGGAATCCCAAGCCAAATCAACCTCCAAAAGCCAATCCGAATCACAAAAACAGGAAGTGGCCGAAGACTCTGAGGAAGGCCCCTCGAAAAAGTCCAGAAAAAGAAAAAGCCAAGGAATAGCGAGTTAGACCACCCACCATGGAGCAGATAAAAAAGGCACTGGAGGACTTCATGTCCGGCATCGACAGGGATCCAAGGATCAGCCTGTCGCATATCGGGCTGTTCTCCGTGCTGCTCCACTTGAGAGAAGAAAATGAGGGTATTGAGCCCTTTCCCATCAAACGGGAAGAGCTGATGAAATCTGCCAAGATATCCAGCACCGCCACCTATTTTAAAATCATTGGCCAACTTCATGAATACGGATACATCCAATACTTCCCCACATTCAACCGCATGAGCCAAAGTCGGGTAAAACTGTCTTTTGATCATGCCAGTCATTTGTCTAAACCCAAAATACGATGAGCGACATCACCAAAGAAGACCTGGAAAATCTACGCCATCAGTTGTTTGTAGACCTTAAGGTATTACTCGAAAAACCTGCTCAGCCGGAAGTCAAACCCAAAGAATGGCTCAGAAGCCGTGAGGTAAAAAAAATGCTGAGTATTTCAGATGCGGCACTGCAAAACCTGAGAATTAGAGGTCTGGTAAAACCAGTAAAAATTTCAGGTCTTTATTATTATAAAGCCGAAGAGCTCAAATCACTTTTCAGCCATAAACCAAAATCATGAAATCCAACCAGATGGAACACTATGTGGCTAGGTTAATTCGGGAAAAAGGTCTTTCTCCCACCCGAATTTCTGTTTTTATGACCATCCTTCAACTGTGGAAGGAACAGGGTCGCCAAAACCCGTTTCAAATCACCCGTAAAAAAGTGATGAAACGCTCTGGAATCAAGAGTATCGTCACATATCACAGATGTATTTCAGAACTCAAAAATCGGGGAATGGTGGATTACCGCCCATCCTATCATCCGGGACTGGGCAGTGAGGTTATGTTAAAGTAATTAGGGTTCGAATTGATTGAGTCCGTTCAAAAGCCACTGTACGGATTTTCACGCTATCTCAATTTATCCCTACACGGCTTTCCAGTCAAAGAATGATCTCAAAATACCGTTACGTTTCATATCACCAAGATATATTATTCCAAAAATGGAATAAACCTAAAATCCTTTAACGCCATCGGGGAACTTAATATTGAATCGAGAACAAATTCCTTGCTTGGGTTTCTCTTGTTAAACGACGTTGTACGGATTTTGTACAAAATAAAACCATCTTGTTTGCATTGAAAAAAAAACTCTTTTTGAAAGTAGTTTACTGAGCCATACTCAACTGAAACGACAAATCCTTTTTCTGTTTTCAAAAAGCCATTCAATGAAAATCCACTATAATCTAGTTGACTAGGTAGATTGACTTCCTTGAATAATTTATTCTCGTTAAAAATACTGACGTATTTTGATTTCGATTCTTGGTAATAATCAACTTCTAACCTATATTCTTCTCCATTGCAATTAACCAGAAGGACATCACTTAACCCTTTTGCTTGGTCATTTCTTGCACTCTCTAAATTTTTTGATTTTGTATTCGTACAAGAGTAGAAAATTAAACTTGCAATAACCAAAAGTGTTTTAAATCCCATATTATCAATATTTATTAATCTACTCTCCAAAAAATAGATTCCCCTGCTGTTCCAGTCGCATTTAATATACCTCCCTTATTTCCTGTACTATAATAAAACCCAAATGTACCTCCTGTTGTCGATTGGCTGAAAGTCCCCCAATTTAAAGGGTTCCTAATTATACTGAAAACATCCGCAGGAATACTGTAACTTTTGGAACCATACCTAACTGAATTACCCCATTTTGCTTTCTGAGAGGTTTCATAATCATTGAAGGTCATCACATCAATAAAAATTGCTGAATACTCTTCAAATTTATTTTGTGGTGTTCCATTTGGTGAGCTTAAACCCCAAGCAAGAAAATCTGTGCCATCCCAAAACTGAGCTCCTCCTGTTGGATCTGCTCCTCCAGATAGCACATCTATCACTCCAGCCCTAGCAAATTTTGCTGTGCTTGAGTTATTCTCAATACTTAAAGCAGTTTTATTTGACTTACTAACACTTGAATAACCAGACATCAATTTACTATAAAGACTCTTCCCAGAAAAATTAGCAGCATTGTTTGAAGTATGCGCAATCCACAAATATTCCTTTGCCTCCATTGTAGTCCCTTCCTGTCTAACAATATTTGAAGAAGTTTGAAATTGGGTATGATTGTCAGTAAACTGGGATAAATTTTTAAATCCACCCTTGCCATCTCTTTCCCCTATAAAAGCCAAATCTCCTCCAGTTCTACCATCATCTCCCAAATACGTTCCGTCTTTCCCATAAATAGGATAATCCAAAGCTCCTGTCGGATCTATTCTAAATATCGGATTGTTGCTTACGAAGTTGTACGGAGTTAAAGACACTCTCATATGTGCCAATGGATCCACACTCAGGAACTTCCCAATCGTTGGGTTATAGATCCGGAAGCCGTAGTCGTAGTGGCTCTGATTGCTCCACTGCCCGCTTGGGTCCTTCTCCTTGCCATTGAACCCGTACCGATACGTATTGCTCTCCGTCCTGCCGGTCATCTCAAGACCGAAGGGATAGTAGTCCGTTCGGCTCAGAACCTGAGTCCAGGTACTGTCGGTCTTCATCCGGATTCGGTCTGATACCACTGCAAGCACATTGCCCAGATGGTTGCTGAGTTCGTACTGTTTGTGTCCCACCGTCCGGTAGCCCGGCTTGGAGGCATAGGACAGGTTCCCAAGTCTGGATGAACCGTAGATCGGCCGCTCTGATAGAGTATCCGCCTGATACACCGCCATCACATTGCCTGAGGCGTCCCGGATGTATCGGGTGATTACTGTCCCCTGCTTCTTCTCCACCCGGTTGCCGGCTGCATCGTAGCGGAACTCAAGCGGAGAGCCGGTCGACTTGGTCACTTTCCGGACTTTTCCCGATGGCGTCCATTCAATATTGGTCACCCCTCCTGCCACATCTGCGGTCAGGTTGCCGATTTGGTCGTAGGTATAGTTGTCCCCCTGGGCCGAGGCCGTCTGCCTCAGTTTGTTGGAGTTCGCATAGTAGCCGTAGGTAAAGTTGTCCTGAATGGCTGCTGCCGCGTTCCTCCGCTGTAAAGTAAGCAGATTCCCGTTGCCGTCATAGGTGTATCCCGCATCATAGGCCAGGGAATTGGTGGTGGCCCTTGTGGTAAATCCGGTGCCTGAAGTATAGGCTCTCAGGCTTCTCGCCTGTACGATCCGGTGCAGCTGGTCGTACTTGTACACCATCGCCTGCATGTCGTATTGATCCTGTGAACCTGCCAGCTCGGTGTTCATCCAGCTGATGTTACCGTTGAACAATCCTGTGTTGCTGTTGAGCGTGGATGTCCGGGTCCACAGGGCATCTCGGGTATCTGTGAGGACTGTCCCTGCCGTGATCGGGGCATAGTCCCCGCTGAAGTACCCCAGCGCAAAGGCCATCGCATCCTTGCCTGTCCGTTTCGTTCCGATTCCGTCTGCCCCGGGATCTCCCCCGCCCGGCATGTTCACCCCTTTCAGCCAGCCCTGAAGCGTATAGTAGTAGTCCAGCCCCTGCACCTTGTGCTCACCCAGTTCCACTCTTGCAAGAGGCCCATGGGGGTAGTAGTAATACGTCGCATCCGTGGTCCATAGGTAGCCGTCCGTACTGGTCTGCACTGTCTCGATCCGGTTGTCCGCATCGTAGCGGTAACGGTGGATCAGCTGTTCGGCCGTTTCCGGCTGGTAAAACACATAGTTCACGTTGCCGCTGATCTGATCGTACCGGTAGGCCGTGATCTTGGGGGCAAGTCCCGGAATCTGCTGAAACAGGCTTTTCACGTTCCCGTGCGTGTCATAGCTGTAGGCTGTCAGCAGCGTGTCGGTCTTGCCCTTCTCCAGCTGGGCGGTCCAGCTCACCCGGTTGCGCAGGTGGTCCTGCGTGAATTTCTGGTGCAGTCCCGTCTTGGGTGAATCATACCCGGTGAGGGTGATATCCTGCGCGGTATACGCAGGCCGTTGGGGAAAGTCCAGTTCCTTCAACTTCTCTTTCAGGCTCGACAGAGCCTCCGCGGTTACCAGTTCCCCGGTCTCGGTCACCCGTCCCAACCGGTCATACTTGCTGTAGCTGTAGGTATTGGCCCCTGCCTGTTTGGCGTTTTGCGAAAGCCTCAGCTGTCCGATGGCATTGTACCAGAACTGCGATACTCCCCCGTCGGGACTCGACTGCCACACCAGCTGGTTCTTGCTGTTGTAGCGGTATTTGGTCGGAAGTTCGTGGGCCGGGTTTACCGCCGTGCCCGATTTCACCTGATTGACCTGGGCAGTGGTCAGCGGCTTCACTCCCTGGGGAGGAACCGTCTGCACCAGGTTGCCCGCCTGATCATGGTAATAGAGCGTATAATGGTATTCCTGGTTGGTCACCGTCAGGGTCAGCGTCTCTGTTGCCCCTTCCAGGCAGGAAGTCGATACCGACCGGTAGTAGGACTCCAGCCAGGTGTTCTCCAGCTCCTCGACAGCGGCCTCCTGGATCGCCGCACGGACCGTGTCCCGCTCGGCCAGACAGCGCTCAACCACTTCCTCCCAGTCCGGTACATAGCTCACCCCAGCCAGCCAGGGGTTCGATGCAGGATCCAGCTCAAAAGAGGTGCAGACCGTGACAGTTATCGTAGGAACAGTCTCTATCACAACCGGAGGGCCTTTGATGACAGTACCGGGCGGAAGACTGGGGTTGGTAATTTCGGGGTAGTAAACCCCATTACAGATATTTGGCCCGTTGTCATTGAACACACAAGGGAGAGCGGGATTTTGGTAGTTGTATGCCTCTTCCCTAAAATCTGTAAACAAAGGAACCCCATCTTTGACCCAACGGTATTTTGAGGGCTGAGGCGTATTTCTTCCCATATCCGTGGATAACTCCAACACTCTGTTCTCCAACACCTGGGTAGAAAGCGTATCCACAGCTTGACTTTGGGGAAGATAAATCGATGTGTTGGTGAAATAGGTGGCCATTTCTACCAGACTTTCTACTTCAAAGCTATTGTTCGCAATCCTCAGGTAAGGAAGATTTTTGGAATAAAAGCAGAAAGGTAAAGTTCCTGTTAAGTAATTATTGTTAAGCGTTACCGTTGACAAAAAAGGAAAACTACACAGATAGTCTGGTACGGATCCAGTCAGTTTATTATTGTGCATTGTCCATTCCACCATTTTGGACAGGTTAGAAAAGGTGGAAGGAATGGGGCCGCTAAATTCAGAATTCTCAATTCTTAGCGCCATCAGATCCGTAAAGCTACCTATGAAAGAAGGAAGGTTACCGGTTAACTTTGTATTTAAAAGGTAAAGTTCCTTTAGCTTGGTAAGTTGGCTAAAACTGCTTGGAATCTCTCCAATCAAATAATTTGAATGGAGATGGAGATATTCCAGATTCACCAGATTTCCTATACTGGCAGGAATGGTGTTCCAATTCAGCTGGCTGCTGCTCAAATACAGTGCTTTCAGATTGGTCAGGTTGCCAATAGACTGGGGAATATTCTGATACAGTCTATTGGAAAACAGGAACACCTGCTCCAGGTAAACCAGGTTTCCGAAACTCTCGGGGATCTGCCCGTGGACGTTGTTATCCGGTAGGTATATCCCCAACACATTGCCGTTCGCATTGGTAGAGACTCCCACAAATCCGGAAACATCCTGGATCACATTGGGATTGGCCGTACTCCAGCCTGTCTTGTTCACCCAGTTGGCCCCGTTTGTAGCAGCATAAAAATCCATCAGGGCACTGTATTCCGCCTGGGTTGGCAGACCTCCTGCCAGCATCCTGGTATTTGCTCCTGTACCTCCTGAAAGATTTTTACGTGACCTTTCGTTGAGCAGCTCAGCTCTTTTTTGTGCCTCCATTTTAGCCTTTTCCTGCTCCATCCGGGCAAGAACCATCTTTTCTATCTCCTGAAGGCTTTTGATCTCTTCCTTGGAAAGTAAAAGTTTATCATCTCTTTTTTCCTTATCCGTACCCGTTGACTGTCTTGCAGACATCCTATAATTTCCGCCATAATTAGGGTCTGGTATCTCAACCTCCATGGAATCCGTGCACACCAACGGGTTGTCAATGGCAAAGCTGTTGATGCTGCAGGACTTGGAGGCCAGCAGGTTTTTCAGCGGAGTGAGCAGCGGATCGTTCACATCCTCAGTCAGGATCAGGTTGAAAAAGTTCCCCTGACGGTCGGAGTTCAGGTAAGCCCGCAGGCTCTCCCGGATCGTGGTCTGCTCCCCGGCCGTGAAGGTCTGCGGACAGCTGCCCCCGTTGGTGATCCCGTTCACCAGCTGGTCCAGCTCCTGTTCGGAGACCGGGCCTGTTTGCCCGGACGAAGCGGTAAAAGTCTGCATCCCAGCCTGCGTGTCCGGAAGTCCCAGGTTGCCAAAACTGGACTCCAGGTACTTCGGGCATGAAACCAGCTCCGGGATCGTGGCCTTGACCGCGTCACTGGTCTTCTGGTAAAATGCCAGGTAAACACCCCAACGTTTCCGGTCCAGTTCTTCCTGATATTCCTGGGGCGTCAGCTCATTGTCGGCCAGCTTTTTGGCCAGATCCGCATACAGCAGATGCACCCCGCCGGGGTCTTTCTGTCCCGTACTGTTCACATACATCCCGGTATTGGTCGGATCGGTGACGCTGGAGAGCGTCCCGGAAAAACCCCCTCCAAGATTGATGAAATTAAGTTTATTCTCTAAAGCCGTTAAATATCCAGACCCGGAGTTCCCCGTCTTGTAAAACGGATCTGTCCCGGACAGCGGCAGTTTGCCGCTGGAAAGCGCTTCCGCGTATCCGGAGATCCCCATCAGCCCCAGCTCGAAGAACCGGGCATCCCCGTTCTTTTCCATCAGCACGTAATTGCAATAGTCCGGATGGGTCTGCACCACGGCGGCAACCGCCACCGAATCCGATGGATCCAGGGACGGATTGTCCTCCAAAACTTCTTCCGCCATCAGGTGCCAGGCTCCCGCCTGTTCTGCTTCCAACATCCCCCCGAATGCTCCCTGAAGTGCGTTGTCAGCCTCCGGGCATTCTTCCATGCACAGTTCACAGTCACCCACCTGCTGGCCCGATGCGGCTTCCACCGCCTGACGCTGCTGCTGAAACTCCGTGCTGGCCCTCACCACAGTCAGAATCTCCTCCAGCGTCTTTTCCTTCACCTTCAGCTCCTTGACCACCCGGTACTCCCCGACCTTGGACAGGGTCAGCGCCAGGCTCACCCCGCTGAAATCCGTCTCCACCTGGCAGTCCGTCGCCGTGAACGTCCGGCTGAAGGCCCCTGCCGACGGATCTTCGTCCCCGGGGATATTCGCCGGAAGGACTACCGGAAGCCCGTCAGGGTCCACCACGCTCAGGCTCAGCGTAAACACGCAGCTCTGGCACCCGGCCTGATCCAGCTCATCCCCGATTCCTGACAGGGTATAGGCAACCGTATGGGGCGTGTTGGCCGTCAGGTTCACAAACGCCGCATCCACCCCCCTGCTGCCGCCAGAGGTTTTGTTCTGGGAAGACAGGTCGTAAACCACCGACGGCCAGCCCGCATTCTTCCGGGTGGTATACTCTGCCAGTTCGGTCACCAGATTCACCGGAACAGTCCCCGCCAGGGCCGTGGCCACCACCTGGCCCTCCTGGTTGAGGTACTGCACCGAGGCCTGCCCGTTCGCATCCACCGTCACCTCGCGGCGGTAATGGACTGCGGCACCCACCTGGGTGCCGAACAGCCGGATCAGTTCCTCGGGAAATGACTGCCCGTAGTACTTCCGGGTGGTTCTGGTCCCGTCGATGCTGTAGACACTCCCCGGCTGGTTTTGCTTCTTCACCCTTCCTGTAGGGTCGGGGGTGTATTCGGTCATCACCGCCCCGTAGCCCGCAGCTTGGGGAAGATAGGACCTGTTCACCACGCCCGTCAGTCCGTTGCTAGTCGAGTAGTACTTCCCCGTCCCATAGCTGGCCGACAGGGTGTTGTTGGCCACCGTCCCGTTGTCGTAATGGTATTTTCTCCTGCCCGTCGCATCCGTGGCCGCATTCACCGCCCCCACCGTGCCGCCGCCGGCAGTGAAAATGTTGTAGTTTGACCTGAAATTCAGGCTCGTCCCGGGATCGGGCGCAGGCAGAAAGGCCAGGGATTTTCTCCCCTCAAAATCATACCAGCTCTCCGAAACCAGCGTAACCGCTCCACCGTACAGGGTGCTCACCGATTGTCTGTCCCGAAGGGTTCCGTCCAGGTAAACCACCGACTTCTTAAAACGGCCCCCCTCAATGTAGTCGTTGCGGATCTGCCAATTGTACGACGTCTGCGGGTTGCTGACCGCCGTCCCTGCGTTGGGACCATAAGACCAGTCCCCCACCAGCTTCCGGTCCGGCTGATCCGGGCGATACCCCACCGCACGGACCCGGTAATACAGCTTCCCCTGGGGATAAAAAACCGGGTGGGCATAGCTGTTGGAACGCAGGCGGATCCGGACCCCCTGCCGGTGCGCAAAGGCAGCAGCGGCAGTCGAACCCACAAAATTGTCGTATTGGGAGATAAACACCCACTCCAGGTCATACTCCCGGAAGTCCGCATTGACCGAGGTCCAGCTCAACGTCGCCTTCGGGGCCGTATAGCCCACCGTCAGAACCGGCAGCTGCGCTGCGTTAAACGTGTCCCCCACCTTCTTGAACAGCTTCTCCCTGAGCGTGATCCTGCCGGCCGGGACCGTTCCCGTCCCGCTCTTGGACACGATCTTAAACCGGTAATCCACACTGCAGCTCAGGGCCACGTCATGGAACACCGTCCCATGCCAGGTACCCGCCGACGAACGCACCGACAGCGGCTTGGTCCAAAGCACCGTCGTCCCCTGCATAAAACTCACCTGAAGATCGGCCGTCCAGGCCGTCTCGGTGTTGAAATCCCCCAAGTCATAGCCCAGCTCCAGGCCTACGTAATACTCCCCCGTCAGACAGGGCGGTGTCTGAAACACATCAAAGGTCCGGTTCACCGCAAGCGTATCCCAGGGGATCACCTGCTCGATGGGTGAAAATGGCTCGATCCCTCCCGGCCTCATCTGCAATTCCGCCGGAATGAACTCCGTCTGCGACGGCATCTTCACACTCACCTCGGCTGTGGTCACCGAAAAAATGCTCCCCTTCTTCGACTTGATCCGGTACACATACGTACTCCCGGCCGTCAGTCCCGTGTCGACATACGCCGTAACTGTCCCCGCCACCGTGGTCAGCTGGCTGAAACTCCCCGTCCCAACCTTCCGCTCGATCACAAAAGAATCCACCGACTCACCCGAATAGCTCCAGACCAACCGGATAGAACTGTGGTTGTTCAGTCCCGCCCGGAAATCCACCGGAACAGGAAGGGGGGCGGAAACCGAGACGTGCGAAAAACAAAAAAACAATGTCAAAGTAAACAGCAAGGGGCGAAGGAAAGGACTGATTGTGACTGAAAATATCCGCATTGTGAAAATTGATCCCCGATGGCTAATAAGTGAATTGTACTATAATCATCGTGAAAATCCCAACTACAAAAAATACCCAGTACAGGGTATAGGTTTTTAACAAAAAAATTAACCTAAACGCCAACTGCAGATAACCTATTCCTATCTACGGATTTTTAGCATTATCCAGTACTTGAAAAATAATTGACAGAAAACACAACTAATTGATTATGAGAATATTTTTTTTCTGTGCTTAGTGAGAAAAAAAAATATTTTACATCAATTCCAAGTCTTTTATCAGGGTGATAAAGCACTATACATTAGGATATATTGGAAAACGAATTAGTCAGCGGTTTCAACCAATACCTCATCAATCGGGTCAGAATAACTAGAGTCAAGCTGATATTCCCACTCCAGAGCGAGTGAAATTTAGAAGCTGAAACAAATTAAATTTTACTCTTCCATATTAACGGAGGCTAAAATGTTCTTTGTTCGCGATTTGCAAACAAAGAACCGAAAAACTACCTTTGTTACATGAGAGATCATAATGGGATGCGTCCACTGGACATAGTAATACTAATGAAACTTGTGGCATTAGACAATCAGCCTTGGCAATACAGGGACTTATCTTCTTGTCTTTATATTAGCATTTCAGAAATCTCCGAATCCCTAAACCGTAGTATTCTGGCCGGACTGGTAGATCAGGGGAGTAAAAAAATAAGAAGGAATTCCCTGATGGAGTTTATTCAATATGGCTTCCACTATGTGTTTCCTCAAGTTCCCGGTGCCCTGGTAAACGGCATAGCAACCGCCCATTCTCACCCCTACTATAGTAGCTCAATTGTCAGCCAAATCCCCTACGTATGGCCTTCACCAACAGGAACTATCAGAGGACAGGCCATCCAACCCCTTCATAAAGGCGTAGTAAAAGCAGTATTAAAGGATGAAATACTATACAAACTATTGGCAAGTCTGGATATTCTCAGAGTTGGCAAGGTTCGGGAAATTAACATCGCACTCAACGAACTGAAAAGTCAAATCCTATGAGCCGCCATGAAAACACACTTCGAATCAGGGCAGTCTCAAATGCACTTCAAGAATTACGGGACAGTGTAGTTTTTGTCGGGGGTGCGACGGTCTCATTGTATGCTGACAGAGAAGCAGAGGAGGTACGCCCAACTGACGATGTAGACATACTGATAGAATTAATCAGCTATAAAGAATATGCGGCTATTGATGAGAAATTACGGGAAAAGGGATTTGTAAATGACATCGAATCAAAGGTCATCTGTCGATACAAAATACAGGGAATCATAGTAGACGTCATGCCTACTTCCGAGGAGATTCTTGGATTTTCGAATAGGTGGTATACTCCGGGATATGCAAACGCCATTACTCATCAGCTCACTGAAGAGGTTGAAATCAGAATATTGGCGCCGACGTATTTCCTGGCCACAAAATTAGAAGCATTCAAAAACAGAGGCAAAGTTGATGGAAGGACAAGTACTGACTTTGAAGACATCATCTTTGTTCTTAACAACCGAGTCACTATCTGGGAAGAACTCAAAAACACCATCCCTCCGCTAAGAGACTATTTAACAGAATCCTTTAAAGAGCTGTTGGAAAACAGCTACAAAGAAGAATGGGTCGGCAGCCATCTTGAATATTCCGAACAAGAGCGGTCTGTATTTATTCTTTCGTCTCTTCATGAATTCGTAAATACCTAAGTATGGGTCCAAAACCACATTCAAAGTACCCAATCTCAGGAAGGTTGGTATCTGGCCCGTCAGCGTTCCGAAAATTATATGACATTTTTGAACACTTTAAGCAATCTGAAGCCAATGAAATCCTTTTGGATTTTGATGAAGTGAGTTGGATGGATGCCAACTTATGTGCAATATTGGATTCGGTGATTTTTGTGCTTAATAGAGATTATGGACACAAATTTTACATAGACAAAAAACACATTTCAGGGAAGTTTGAGATCTTTCAAAGGAATGGCTTTCTTAGTGTGGGAACTTCGGACGAGGTACTGATTGATAATAGAGACACCACGGTAAGGATGACAAGATTCTCAACAGAGAGCGACGGTGAGTTCTATGGGTATATTGGAGAGAGCCTTTTTAACCATCAAGCTTTTGAAAAAATGCCGGACATAAAAGCGAATTTATTGGAGCACTTTCTCGAGATCTATGCCAACATTCAAACCCATGCCAATACAACCGGCCCTGTTTTTGCCTGCGGACAGTACTACCCACAGGTTCATCAACTCAAATTCACATTAGTTGATATAGGTGTTGGTTTTCTAGATCCAATTTCGGAATTTACTAAAGGACAGGTCAATACAGCCAATGAGGCAATTGTCTGGGCATTGACAGAAAAGAATACAACCAAAATGGACGCGCCTGGGGGCTTGGGATTGACTTACCTGAAAAACTATTGCCAAAAACATGGCCATGGGTTTCAAATAGTGACCAGCGGAAAATGCTGGACAAATGACACAAGTGCCCTAAATTTTTGGCCAGTAGCAAATTTCCCGGGAACAGCCATTAACTTGACATTTACCTGTAAATGAAACAATTATCAAATAACAAGACTTTGAACCCTAATTTTTATACCTTTGCACTCCCATGGTAAAAATCAGAGAAATCCTTTCCAAAAACATTGCAATCCTTCACTCGGATGGATTGAAAGTCTACAATGCGATTATGGAGGAACTTGCTCAGGACAAACGCTTTTCAGTAAGTTTTGAAGGAATAACTACAAGTACAACGGCATTCTTAAACGCTTCCATTGGAAAGGTTTTAATGAATTCGCCAGAGGCTGTGGATAAAATGGAAATCAAGAACGCCGAAGACAGCGTCTTGGACAAAATTGAATGGGTAAAAGAAAACGCCCTAAACACAGGAATAAGGGTAGCCAGAGAAGATGCAATGAGAGAGTATCTGGAAAACGCCTGATTTGAATGCCCACCGGAATTTTTAGGCTCACAAAAGAGACAGCCTCTTCTGAGAAAAGATACTTTTTGGATGCCAATGTTTGGATTTTTGCGCTCGGGAATCCGCCCTCTCCTAATACCAAAGGTCAGGAATACATCGATTTCCTTGACTCTTTACTCGGAAGTAAAATGAAAATCTATTCTCATACAATATTGATTTCGGAAGTTTTCAATGCCTTAATGAGAATTACTTTTAAGGATTTTACTAAGTCAGAGGAACTGCGAACAGGTAAAAAGTTGAATTTGGATTTCAAAAAAGATTTCAGACACACTAAAGAATATTTACAGGCATTTACAAGATTTCAATCAGACATAGAGGCCTATCTGCCTTTCATCCATATTATTGACAAAGAGTATGACTATGAAATGTCTTACCTGATCAAAAACCTACCTCCTAACTCTGATTTCAACGACTATTTATATTACGAAATGGCAGTTGACCTAGGGTTAACAATTGTCACCGACGATGGAGATTTCAACTATAGCGGCGTTGAAATTCTGACTGAAAACAACACACTACTTAAAAACAATTGAGCTAAACTGGGTTAATTTCTTTTCATTTTTGGACACTGGGTTTATCGGCCAATACCGTCGTTGGATTTACCTCCGGGTTGACAATTTACAAGAATCTACACCCAAGGAATGAATCCGATAACAAGGAAAACTATTTGAATTGATTAAAATTCATAACCAGTTGAAAATCAGGTGTAATACCAGAAAAAATCGCAAAACTCCCAACTTTAAGTCAATGAAAAACAAAAACCCCAGTTCCAAAAAACACTTAACTCGGGGGGTCAATTCGCAACGCTGACAGAAGGTCTCTTTGATAGCTATATGCATTTTTACCCCAGACTACATTTTCCCTACATAATTTTCCAGGCAAAAAAGGATGTCAAATTTCGTTGCATTTCAGTTGTCCTCAAAGGAAATCAATGGATTAAGGGAAATTTGAATCTATAAGTAATAACCACTGATCAGAAATAGAGACTTTTCTTATTGTCTCTGATCTATAGTTTATTTCTTCCTCAACACATGTATCATATATAAAATATACTGAAGGGTAATCTTTTTGATAATATTTGAAATATAATTTATCAAAATAAATCAAAGAATCACATGTTTCATTTTCCTTTTCCATATGAATTTCTGAAACACCCACTTGCTCCATTAGTCTTGTCAAATTCTCTTCCACTATTTCCATTTCCAATGTAGGTGTTTGAAAATTCGGATTGACAAATATCATTCGGACTAAATCTTTATTTACGCTATCTTTTCCATAATAGCTCAATAAATATTCCTTGATTACCTCAAAGTCTTGCGTTCGTTCTTTAAAGTGCTGCAGGTAGTCTTTTTCACCAATTTTTCCACCGCAAGAGGCAATTAAAATGACGGAAAATATCAACACAGTTAATTTAATCCTTAAACGACTATTTTTTTTCCTTTGCATTTTCTCTATATTCTATTCGCCTTTCCAATACTGCACCTTTTACACTGTTATCCTTTAGTAGATTTAGAGCTTTGATTCTTCCTGCGGATATTGCTTTTTGTTCATGAGGCTCATCAGTCCTCCCTTGGATTTGGCTTCCTGCTTCAGCGATTGAATTTGGAGAAATGAATGATGCGTGATATTCTAAAGATAAGCCCCACAAATAATTGCCTGCTTCATTAGCATTATAGGTTACACCATCTATCTCAAGAAGTTGATTTCTTCAAACTAGCATTAGATCGTACATTTTACTTTTAAAATCCAACTCTTTTCCAGACCCTCTAAACGCATTTGATTGTACGCTGTAGCCTGTTCAACATTTCCGTTATACACGTCATTTATTATGTATGAAGCATATCCAAAAGCTGAAATGAGGTCTTCTTTTTGTAAAGTTGAAATTCCAGAAAAGTCACCGACTTCATCTACTCCATTATCTCTGCCCTCAAGAGTTTTGTAGCTATTCGCTGTATAGATTCTATTTGCTAATTGAATTTTAAAAACTTCCTCGCGAGGAGCATTGGCATTTACAATTGTTATATCTGAGTTAATCAGTTGTACTTTAGGTTTTCCAGGAGTAAAAGTGAACCTAGTTTCAACTTTTTCAAGTCCATCTAAATCGACATTTCGAATAACATCATTCTCAGCAAAAGCATAGGAACTGTTCCAAGGAAATTCTTTAGCCAACGGATCCACACTCAGGAACTTCCCGATGGTCGGATTGTAGATCCTGAAGCCATAGTCGTAATGGCTCTGGTTGCTCCACTGTCCGCTTGGGTCCTTCTCCTTGCCGTTAAACCCATACCGGTACGTATTTCTCTCCGTCTTACCGGTCATCTCAAGACCGAAGGGATAGTAGTCCGTCCGGCTGAGCACCTGGGTCCAGGTACTGTCGGTCTTCATCCGGATCCGGTCACTGACCACGGCCAGCACTTTGCCCAGATGCTTGCTCAGTTCGTACTGCTTGTGTCCCATCTGCTGTTTCTACACCCCTCCCCTACAAACAGGCTCTTCGCTAAAAATGTCCACCGAACTTTTCTTTACGCTCAGCCCTCCGCCGGATCATAGCGGAACCCAAGCGGGGAGCCGGTCGACTTTGTAACCGTTAGCACCTTCCCACTTGATCACTCGATTTGAATCATCCTACTCACTATATCCTAGATTATAAGTTCGTTAATCGCCAAATATAGTTTCTTCCATTTCAGAAATAACTTCAACTATTTTATCGGTATAATACCAATACAAAATAGAAGTATAATACTTATTGAAACCTCCTTCTGTTAATTCATTAAAATTTAAAACGATTTTCTTTCTTGACTTTAATAGAGACCTATAAGATTTTCTGAAACTCTTCTTTAGTTTATACCTTTCATAAAAATTGACATTTTCCAAAGTGTCAATTTTTTCTACCAGAAACCGGATCTTTTTAGTTAACATCGAATCCAATTTCAAAGATTCATTTACAATAAACTTATTTACTTCTGACTGATTACAATTACTACAATAAACATTAATGCTATTTTCAAATTCATCAAATCCACTTTGAGAATAGGAGAAACTTGAGAACAAGGTGAGTATAAAAAAAACAAAAATTTTCAGTAAATTATTCATTACTATCTTCTTCAAGTTTAGTTTGGTCTATTTTTCTATCTAAGTAATCTAAATTATAACGCTCCTGAGTTCTAAATAAAATCAATTGTCCAATTCTCTTTTTTGCAGTTCCTCTTTCACCTTTTAAGAATCTTAAAAAGAATCTCTCGTCATCTCCTTCATTATAGGAAGAAGCTGGAAGACCATTAAATACAAAATCAATCATTGCATCTTTTTGTCCCCCAACAAGACTTCTTGTACTTTTATTTTTTTCAACAATCAAACTTTTTGATTTCCAATCACTTTCAAACCATTGATCAATTACCTCATCACTTAGTTTAGTTCCAACCGGATAATTTTTTTGCTCATTTTCATCAGTCAACTTATGACCTATGCCCCCAGTTGGCGCTCCTCCTTCGAGAGAAGGATATACTTCGTAATCCCTACCTTCATAATGACTAACGAAATCTTTCAAATCCTTTGAAGGGTTGCCATACATATATGATTTCACACCGTCCTTTTCTAAAATCACAGCAACTCCAGAGCCTAATGGACCAGGTTTTTCAAGGGTTTTCACATTAACTGATTTTATTTGCGTTTTCCCCTCTCGGCTATCTCTTACAATTGTATATATAGCTTTTTCTAACCCCTCTAAATCTACACTTCTAATCACATCATTCTCTGCAAAAGCATAGGTACTATTCCACGGAAACTCTTTTGTCAGCGGATCCACACTCAGGAACTTCCCAATCGTTGGGTTATAGATCCGGAAGCCGTAGTCGTAGTGGCTCTGATTGCTCCACTGCCCGCTTGGGTCCTTCTCCTTGCCATTGAACCCGTACCGATACGTATTGCTCTCCGTCCTGCCGGTCATCTCAAGACCGAAGGGATAGTAGTCCGTTCGGCTCAGAACCTGAGTCCAGGTACTGTCGGTCTTCATCCGGATTCGGTCTGATACCACTGCAAGCACATTGCCCAGATGGTTGCTGAGTTCGTACTGTTTGTGTCCCACCGTCCGGTAGCCCGGCTTGGAGGCATAGGACAGGTTCCCAAGTCTGGATGAACCGTAGATCGGCCGCTCTGATAGAGTATCCGCCTGATACACCGCCATCACATTGCCTGAGGCGTCCCGGATGTATCGGGTGATTACTGTCCCCTGCTTCTTCTCCACCCGGTTGCCGGCTGCATCGTAGCGGAACTCAAGCGGAGAGCCGGTCGACTTGGTCACTTTCCGGACTTTTCCCGATGGCGTCCATTCAATATTGGTCACCCCTCCTGCCACATCTGCGGTCAGGTTGCCGATTTGGTCGTAGGTATAGTTGTCCCCCTGGGCCGAGGCCGTCTGCCTCAGTTTGTTGGAGTTCGCATAGTAGCCGTAGGTAAAGTTGTCCTGAATGGCTGCTGCCGCGTTCCTCCGCTGTAAAGTAAGCAGATTCCCGTTGCCGTCATAGGTGTATCCCGCATCATAGGCCAGGGAATTGGTGGTGGCCCTTGTGGTAAATCCGGTGCCTGAAGTATAGGCTCTCAGGCTTCTCGCCTGTACGATCCGGTGCAGCTGGTCGTACTTGTACACCATCGCCTGCATGTCGTATTGATCCTGTGAACCTGCCAGCTCGGTGTTCATCCAGCTGATGTTACCGTTGAACAATCCTGTGTTGCTGTTGAGCGTGGATGTCCGGGTCCACAGGGCATCTCGGGTATCTGTGAGGACTGTCCCTGCCGTGATCGGGGCATAGTCCCCGCTGAAGTACCCCAGCGCAAAGGCCATCGCATCCTTGCCTGTCCGTTTCGTTCCGATTCCGTCTGCCCCGGGATCTCCCCCGCCCGGCATGTTCACCCCTTTCAGCCAGCCCTGAAGCGTATAGTAGTAGTCCAGCCCCTGCACCTTGTGCTCACCCAGTTCCACTCTTGCAAGAGGCCCATGGGGGTAGTAGTAATACGTCGCATCCGTGGTCCATAGGTAGCCGTCCGTACTGGTCTGCACTGTCTCGATCCGGTTGTCCGCATCGTAGCGGTAACGGTGGATCAGCTGTTCGGCCGTTTCCGGCTGGTAAAACACATAGTTCACGTTGCCGCTGATCTGATCGTACCGGTAGGCCGTGATCTTGGGGGCAAGTCCCGGAATCTGCTGAAACAGGCTTTTCACGTTCCCGTGCGTGTCATAGCTGTAGGCTGTCAGCAGCGTGTCGGTCTTGCCCTTCTCCAGCTGGGCGGTCCAGCTCACCCGGTTGCGCAGGTGGTCCTGCGTGAATTTCTGGTGCAGTCCCGTCTTGGGTGAATCATACCCGGTGAGGGTGATATCCTGCGCGGTATACGCAGGCCGTTGGGGAAAGTCCAGTTCCTTCAACTTCTCTTTCAGGCTCGACAGAGCCTCCGCGGTTACCAGTTCCCCGGTCTCGGTCACCCGTCCCAACCGGTCATACTTGCTGTAGCTGTAGGTATTGGCCCCTGCCTGTTTGGCGTTTTGCGAAAGCCTCAGCTGTCCGATGGCATTGTACCAGAACTGCGATACTCCCCCGTCGGGACTCGACTGCCACACCAGCTGGTTCTTGCTGTTGTAGCGGTATTTGGTCGGAAGTTCGTGGGCCGGGTTTACCGCCGTGCCCGATTTCACCTGATTGACCTGGGCAGTGGTCAGCGGCTTCACTCCCTGGGGAGGAACCGTCTGCACCAGGTTGCCCGCCTGATCATGGTAATAGAGCGTATAATGGTATTCCTGGTTGGTCACCGTCAGGGTCAGCGTCTCTGTTGCCCCTTCCAGGCAGGAAGTCGATACCGACCGGTAGTAGGACTCCAGCCAGGTGTTCTCCAGCTCCTCGACAGCGGCCTCCTGGATCGCCGCACGGACCGTGTCCCGCTCGGCCAGACAGCGCTCAACCACTTCCTCCCAGTCCGGTACATAGCTCACCCCAGCCAGCCAGGGGTTCGATGCAGGATCCAGCTCAAAAGAGGTGCAGACCGTGACAGTTATCGTAGGAACAGTCTCTATCACAACCGGAGGGCCTTTGATGACAGTACCGGGCGGAAGACTGGGGTTGGTAATTTCGGGGTAGTAAACCCCATTACAGATATTTGGCCCGTTGTCATTGAACACACAAGGGAGAGCGGGATTTTGGTAGTTGTATGCCTCTTCCCTAAAATCTGTAAACAAAGGAACCCCATCTTTGACCCAACGGTATTTTGAGGGCTGAGGCGTATTTCTTCCCATATCCGTGGATAACTCCAACACTCTGTTCTCCAACACCTGGGTAGAAAGCGTATCCACAGCTTGACTTTGGGGAAGATAAATCGATGTGTTGGTGAAATAGGTGGCCATTTCTACCAGACTTTCTACTTCAAAGCTATTGTTCGCAATCCTCAGGTAAGGAAGATTTTTGGAATAAAAGCAGAAAGGTAAAGTTCCTGTTAAGTAATTATTGTTAAGCGTTACCGTTGACAAAAAAGGAAAACTACACAGATAGTCTGGTACGGATCCAGTCAGTTTATTATTGTGCATTGTCCATTCCACCATTTTGGACAGGTTAGAAAAGGTGGAAGGAATGGGGCCGCTAAATTCAGAATTCTCAATTCTTAGCGCCATCAGATCCGTAAAGCTACCTATGAAAGAAGGAAGGTTACCGGTTAACTTTGTATTTAAAAGGTAAAGTTCCTTTAGCTTGGTAAGTTGGCTAAAACTGCTTGGAATCTCTCCAATCAAATAATTTGAATGGAGATGGAGATATTCCAGATTCACCAGATTTCCTATACTGGCAGGAATGGTGTTCCAATTCAGCTGGCTGCTGCTCAAATACAGTGCTTTCAGATTGGTCAGGTTGCCAATAGACTGGGGAATATTCTGATACAGTCTATTGGAAAACAGGAACACCTGCTCCAGGTAAACCAGGTTTCCGAAACTCTCGGGGATCTGCCCGTGGACGTTGTTATCCGGTAGGTATATCCCCAACACATTGCCGTTCGCATTGGTAGAGACTCCCACAAATCCGGAAACATCCTGGATCACATTGGGATTGGCCGTACTCCAGCCTGTCTTGTTCACCCAGTTGGCCCCGTTTGTAGCAGCATAAAAATCCATCAGGGCACTGTATTCCGCCTGGGTTGGCAGACCTCCTGCCAGCATCCTGGTATTTGCTCCTGTACCTCCTGAAAGATTTTTACGTGACCTTTCGTTGAGCAGCTCAGCTCTTTTTTGTGCCTCCATTTTAGCCTTTTCCTGCTCCATCCGGGCAAGAACCATCTTTTCTATCTCCTGAAGGCTTTTGATCTCTTCCTTGGAAAGTAAAAGTTTATCATCTCTTTTTTCCTTATCCGTACCCGTTGACTGTCTTGCAGACATCCTATAATTTCCGCCATAATTAGGGTCTGGTATCTCAACCTCCATGGAATCCGTGCACACCAACGGGTTGTCAATGGCAAAGCTGTTGATGCTGCAGGACTTGGAGGCCAGCAGGTTTTTCAGCGGAGTGAGCAGCGGATCGTTCACATCCTCAGTCAGGATCAGGTTGAAAAAGTTCCCCTGACGGTCGGAGTTCAGGTAAGCCCGCAGGCTCTCCCGGATCGTGGTCTGCTCCCCGGCCGTGAAGGTCTGCGGACAGCTGCCCCCGTTGGTGATCCCGTTCACCAGCTGGTCCAGCTCCTGTTCGGAGACCGGGCCTGTTTGCCCGGACGAAGCGGTAAAAGTCTGCATCCCAGCCTGCGTGTCCGGAAGTCCCAGGTTGCCAAAACTGGACTCCAGGTACTTCGGGCATGAAACCAGCTCCGGGATCGTGGCCTTGACCGCGTCACTGGTCTTCTGGTAAAATGCCAGGTAAACACCCCAACGTTTCCGGTCCAGTTCTTCCTGATATTCCTGGGGCGTCAGCTCATTGTCGGCCAGCTTTTTGGCCAGATCCGCATACAGCAGATGCACCCCGCCGGGGTCTTTCTGTCCCGTACTGTTCACATACATCCCGGTATTGGTCGGATCGGTGACGCTGGAGAGCGTCCCGGAAAAACCCCCTCCAAGATTGATGAAATTAAGTTTATTCTCTAAAGCCGTTAAATATCCAGACCCGGAGTTCCCCGTCTTGTAAAACGGATCTGTCCCGGACAGCGGCAGTTTGCCGCTGGAAAGCGCTTCCGCGTATCCGGAGATCCCCATCAGCCCCAGCTCGAAGAACCGGGCATCCCCGTTCTTTTCCATCAGCACGTAATTGCAATAGTCCGGATGGGTCTGCACCACGGCGGCAACCGCCACCGAATCCGATGGATCCAGGGACGGATTGTCCTCCAAAACTTCTTCCGCCATCAGGTGCCAGGCTCCCGCCTGTTCTGCTTCCAACATCCCCCCGAATGCTCCCTGAAGTGCGTTGTCAGCCTCCGGGCATTCTTCCATGCACAGTTCACAGTCACCCACCTGCTGGCCCGATGCGGCTTCCACCGCCTGACGCTGCTGCTGAAACTCCGTGCTGGCCCTCACCACAGTCAGAATCTCCTCCAGCGTCTTTTCCTTCACCTTCAGCTCCTTGACCACCCGGTACTCCCCGACCTTGGACAGGGTCAGCGCCAGGCTCACCCCGCTGAAATCCGTCTCCACCTGGCAGTCCGTCGCCGTGAACGTCCGGCTGAAGGCCCCTGCCGACGGATCTTCGTCCCCGGGGATATTCGCCGGAAGGACTACCGGAAGCCCGTCAGGGTCCACCACGCTCAGGCTCAGCGTAAACACGCAGCTCTGGCACCCGGCCTGATCCAGCTCATCCCCGATTCCTGACAGGGTATAGGCAACCGTATGGGGCGTGTTGGCCGTCAGGTTCACAAACGCCGCATCCACCCCCCTGCTGCCGCCAGAGGTTTTGTTCTGGGAAGACAGGTCGTAAACCACCGACGGCCAGCCCGCATTCTTCCGGGTGGTATACTCTGCCAGTTCGGTCACCAGATTCACCGGAACAGTCCCCGCCAGGGCCGTGGCCACCACCTGGCCCTCCTGGTTGAGGTACTGCACCGAGGCCTGCCCGTTCGCATCCACCGTCACCTCGCGGCGGTAATGGACTGCGGCACCCACCTGGGTGCCGAACAGCCGGATCAGTTCCTCGGGAAATGACTGCCCGTAGTACTTCCGGGTGGTTCTGGTCCCGTCGATGCTGTAGACACTCCCCGGCTGGTTTTGCTTCTTCACCCTTCCTGTAGGGTCGGGGGTGTATTCGGTCATCACCGCCCCGTAGCCCGCAGCTTGGGGAAGATAGGACCTGTTCACCACGCCCGTCAGTCCGTTGCTAGTCGAGTAGTACTTCCCCGTCCCATAGCTGGCCGACAGGGTGTTGTTGGCCACCGTCCCGTTGTCGTAATGGTATTTTCTCCTGCCCGTCGCATCCGTGGCCGCATTCACCGCCCCCACCGTGCCGCCGCCGGCAGTGAAAATGTTGTAGTTTGACCTGAAATTCAGGCTCGTCCCGGGATCGGGCGCAGGCAGAAAGGCCAGGGATTTTCTCCCCTCAAAATCATACCAGCTCTCCGAAACCAGCGTAACCGCTCCACCGTACAGGGTGCTCACCGATTGTCTGTCCCGAAGGGTTCCGTCCAGGTAAACCACCGACTTCTTAAAACGGCCCCCCTCAATGTAGTCGTTGCGGATCTGCCAATTGTACGACGTCTGCGGGTTGCTGACCGCCGTCCCTGCGTTGGGACCATAAGACCAGTCCCCCACCAGCTTCCGGTCCGGCTGATCCGGGCGATACCCCACCGCACGGACCCGGTAATACAGCTTCCCCTGGGGATAAAAAACCGGGTGGGCATAGCTGTTGGAACGCAGGCGGATCCGGACCCCCTGCCGGTGCGCAAAGGCAGCAGCGGCAGTCGAACCCACAAAATTGTCGTATTGGGAGATAAACACCCACTCCAGGTCATACTCCCGGAAGTCCGCATTGACCGAGGTCCAGCTCAACGTCGCCTTCGGGGCCGTATAGCCCACCGTCAGAACCGGCAGCTGCGCTGCGTTAAACGTGTCCCCCACCTTCTTGAACAGCTTCTCCCTGAGCGTGATCCTGCCGGCCGGGACCGTTCCCGTCCCGCTCTTGGACACGATCTTAAACCGGTAATCCACACTGCAGCTCAGGGCCACGTCATGGAACACCGTCCCATGCCAGGTACCCGCCGACGAACGCACCGACAGCGGCTTGGTCCAAAGCACCGTCGTCCCCTGCATAAAACTCACCTGAAGATCGGCCGTCCAGGCCGTCTCGGTGTTG
This sequence comes from Algoriphagus sp. A40, assembly GCF_002002735.1. Classification (GTDB taxonomy): domain Bacteria; phylum Bacteroidota; class Bacteroidia; order Cytophagales; family Cyclobacteriaceae; genus Algoriphagus. The sequence continues at coordinate 205,290 of NZ_MUNY01000045.1, forward strand.
AAATCCCCCAAGTCATAGCCCAGCTCCAGGCCTACGTAATACTCCCCCGTCAGACAGGGCGGTGTCTGAAACACATCAAAGGTCCGGTTCACCGCAAGCGTATCCCAGGGGATCACCTGCTCGATGGGTGAAAATGGCTCGATCCCTCCCGGCCTCATCTGCAATTCCGCCGGAATGAACTCCGTCTGCGACGGCATCTTCACACTCACCTCGGCTGTGGTCACCGAAAAAATGCTCCCCTTCTTCGACTTGATCCGGTACACATACGTACTCCCGGCCGTCAGTCCCGTGTCGACATACGCCGTAACTGTCCCCGCCACCGTGGTCAGCTGGCTGAAACTCCCCGTCCCAACCTTCCGCTCGATCACAAAAGAATCCACCGACTCACCCGAATAGCTCCAGACCAACCGGATAGAACTGTGGTTGTTCAGTCCCGCCCGGAAATCCACCGGAACAGGAAGGGGGGCGGAAACCGAGACGTGCGAAAAACAAAAAAACAATGTCAAAGTAAACAGCAAGGGGCGAAGGAAAACCGACGATTTAAAATCAAAATGTTTCATGTTGTTTACTGATTAGGGAACAAGTGGATTAGCCTTTAAATAGTGCTCGACCTCCGTGATGGTCACCACTCCCGTCTCAGTTTCCTTTTTCAGTAACCTGAGATTACCCGCCTCATCGTAATGGTAGGTGGTAGAAAAATTATCCTCATCCAGTACAGCCGCAAGCCGCAGCGTGTTTACTTCATACACATAGGACTTCATCATGGCGTCAGCTGGCAAAATCCTCACATCGTCCACCCAAAGGGCTGATGAAGCTCCTTTCGAAAATTTCACCTTGATTCTCTTTGTCCCAACAGGAACTGTAAAGGAGCCTGAAACCCGTTGCCATTTTTCAATAGAGGCATTTTCAGGATATATTCTTTGGGATCCCAGAGAAACTCCGGCCTGGCTTTCGGTGATTACTTCGATGTACTGATTGGGGTCAACTATCGCATCTGCCGAACTGACACCATCAGAAACCCATGCAGAAAAACTATACTGTTTTCCCTCTGCCAGCTTAATCAAGTCCTGGGAAATAGTCTCTGTAGCATTGACAATCTTCATGCTTCTGGTTCCGGTGTGTGCAAAATTGGAATCAAAAACCAATGTTTCAGGAGTGCTTAAGCTCACTTTAAAAATCGCACGTTTATACAACCTCCTGAACGAATCAGGAAGATTTCCGATGGGAATTACTATTACCGTCTTACCCGGATCATTCGGATCCGCCTGCTTACAGATAATGGGCGTGTCATTGTAATTTGGCAGCACACCATTAATGTCAGAAGGAGCAATGAGTGACACAGTATTAAAATCGCTGATTTTATCCATTGGAATATCAATCAGCGCTACAAACCTGTTCATGCCGATGATCTCTGCGGAAAATATTTTGTGGTTTGAATTCTGGGACAACCGCCAGTTTCCTATCACAGACGAGGAAATATCCTCAAAATCAGTCACCAATATTTCCTCCCGTTTTGCGTTCATCACTGATCCGATGACATTCGCCCCGCTGTATCCATAGAGGTTGGAAGAATAAATCCCCAACGCATCCATGGATTCTTCAGCCAAACCATCCTCGCTAAAGGTGCCTGTAGTACTGGATCTGACCCAACCGGGAACTATGTCGTAATCAGAATAGCTGTAAGAGAAGCCGTTAGATTGGTAGGTTCCATCCTGTGACAGATTAGGAGCTGGGGTCTGGGTTCTCTCCGAATCAAAGAAATAAGTGGATAATCCTTCCCAATTACCGGAAGTGCCATTCAAGTAGCTGTTTAATCCATCCAGTGATTCTTTGGTAAAACTCCTTTGCCAATTATCGGAAAATGTCTGGATCGAAGTATTTATAACCTGATTGCTGGTGATCGTGGTATCCCGAATTAATTCATCGACAAAATCGGCTCCCGAAACTACGGAAGACTGAAAATTCACCGATTTAGTGGTTGTCAAATTAAACAGGATCGTATCGCCACATTTCAGGTAAACCTTCAGGGTAACGTTATAGGTCCCATTGGCACCGTAAACATGGACCGGGGTTTTGTCTGTAGAGCTTGCGCCGTCGCCAAAAGTCCATTCATAGGAAACAGGTGAACATCCCTCGACCAGGTTAGCTATCGGATCGAATGCAACGCCGCAATAGACATCATAGGGATCTATGGAGACCGAACCCAAAGAAGCAGTATCCTTGTTCAGCGCCTGATTTTTACTTTGAAGCGTAAGCAACGGGGCACCGTCATAGCTAACTTTATAATAGTAAATACCAAAATCACTGTCTGTAAGATAGCCTGTAGTGTAGGTATAGTTATATCTAGTAAAGTCAGGCTGCAAGGCGACTTCATTTCCGTTTACCAGTCTAAACCACTTATACTTAGCATTTGGTCGGGAAAGCCCCCTATCGACATCGGCAATAAATGTTTTTTTAAATCCTATTCTCACAGAATGACTCCTAAGTTCATCCACCAAAAGTTGTGGGGCATAGGTAAAGGAACTTCCTTTAAACTCCCTGTATGGGTATATAAAATCGGAAAAAGAGAAATTACAGTAGGAAATATCAACCAATCCGGTCACTCCGCTTACACCGTAGGGCAAAGAACCGGTCAATGCCGGATTGTTGTTTACACGAAACTCAAGCTTGGGCGCATAGTTAAGGAATATTTCATTCGGAAGTGTGCCGGAAAAATTATTATAGGCAATGTTAAAGAGCTGAAGCTTACTCTGCCCCGAAAACCACTCCGGCACAGATCCGGACAATCCACTTGCATAAGCGACAAAATATTTCAGGCCCGAAAAAACCGGAGAACCAGTGGGAAGAGAACTTATAAAGTTATTCTCATACAAATAAAGTTCTTCCAGATAGGGCAGTTGTAAGATTGTTGCCGGAACCGAACCTGAAAGGTTGTTGTCTCCCAACTGAAGAACTCTCAACGAAGACATTTCATTGATTTCTGAAAAAATTGAATTATTTAAATTATTACCGGTCAGGTACAGATGTTGAAGCGAGTGAAGATAACGCAAGTTTGAAGGTATGGGACCGTCAATATTTGAGTATGTAAGCAACAATGTTAGGAGTTGGGTCAAATTGCCAAAAGTGTCTGGTATAGTTCCTCCGAGTTGGGGATTGTTTGACACATTCAAATTCAACAAACCGGTCATACTTCCCAGTTGATGTGGCAATCCACCGGTCAAAACATTGTTGCTGAGAATCAGATGATTCAAGCCTGTCATAGAGCTAAACGAAACAGGAATAGAATTCGAAAGCTTGTTGTTATCCAGGTTTAAAGTCTTGAGATAAGTAAGGTTACTGATAGAGGCCGGAATCGGACCGACCAGATTATTGGCAGACAAATCCAGAGCGATAACGTGCCCGGCAGGATCTACCTCTACACCCGCCCAACCGCTCACATCAACCGGATTCCCAGTCCCTACCCAGCCTGTTTTATCATTCCAACCGGATCCGGTCGTTGAATTAAAAATATCTTTCAGTGCTGTAAACTCAGAAACGGAGGGCGGCGGCACCGCTAAAACAGCACTTCGGGTTTCTACTCCCGATGATTTGGGATTTCCCTTATTTGCTGAACCCCCATTGTCTTTTCTCCTGTTCAGCTGCCGGTGCGGGGCGACATATTTAAACTGAATTTCACGAAGTGTTTTTTCCTTCATTTCCAGTTTGAGGCTATCCAGGCGTTCCTTGCTGAGTAACTTGCCGGACTGGGCATAAAGACCCTGTAAAAGTGCCATTCCAAGCACAATCATGATGTATAAACCCTTCATTTAGTTAATCTTTTGGGGAAGTGGAATGAGAACGTTTTTAGAATGGACTACAGAAGCCCCTGTCTCCGGGATCTCCAAAGCGGTAATGTTTTTCGTGGTTGCCGTGAGAATATTCCGATTCCCTGACCGGTACACCTTTGCTTCCAGGTTCGGATAGTTTTGCAGATCCTGAAGCGGTGAATACACCATCTGGTCCCCGTTGACCACTCCCAGGTAAATCGCCTTTGTCAGTGGGATGGGAATACCGTCGACTGTCTGGTACAGCAAAAGTTCATCGCCTTTTTGGATATGTGCCGTTACGGCAAAAGAGGTTTTGAATTTAAATTCACTGCTGTTTTCAGGGCTTGTAGAAAAATTCGGCACCGAGAACTTAAACCCGCTGTTCGCATTTGCTGGTCCCATTCCGCTGTAGTTGTGGTATGCAGGAATCGTTAACAAGTAAATGGGAGCTTCATAGTTGTTGTTGACGCTCTGCAGGACCGGACTCCCGGTCAGCACATCCCATCGGAGGTGCTGCGTCAGGATTTTAGAGCCAAGATTGGATGATTCCACCGATTCCAGTATTCCCTGCTGATAAATCACTTTGTTGGTCACCACCGTACGGAGTTTGTTTTCAACACGGACAGCGCTATTAAACTTGGTTGTAACCGGAAATGGTATAAACCCAAAAAGAAAATCTACGTTGGCACCAAACCCAACGGAAGAAGTATTGTCCAAAATCTCCCTGACATCCACGATGAAATCAGATTGATACCCATAATATAGGTTTTCATCTTCCGAGCCCTGCTCGGAAAGAAGAGAGACCATTTTCTCACCTTTTGTAGAAAACTGATTGTTCAGCTTAAAAACCTTGTTCCTGTTCTGCACTTCTACATCTGCCTTGTAACGGTATTTTGTCCAGGAAATCGGTTCTGCATTAAAACCTCCCGTGTTTGATTGGGCAAAAACCTCCTCAGATTTTGGCTTGCCGTGCATGTCGTTCAATAGTATCCCATACCCCTGGCTTGCAGTAAGATTATTGATCTGAACTTTTACAAATGGATTGGGTATACTTGGAAGACTATATACCCTTTTCATTATTTCAGTCTCCAGGGGGATTACCGGAAAGTCCCGGGCGGTATAAAACGAAAGCAATTTCATCCCGGAAGTTCCATAAGTTGCCTGCGTTCCTTCCGGAAACACCACATTTCCGAGCAGGGCATATCCCGCTTTTTTTGCAGCCGGCAAACTCAATATCTTCACCTCCGAATAGCCGACCACCGGAGACGGATACAAGCTTTCATTAACGGGATACTCAAAGTATAAATTGGCATCGCTTTTTAATTTCCGGACTTCTTTGTAGGATTTTGATTTCCTGAGCGTATTCTCTTCCCCACCCACAAACGGTTCATAAGAAGTAACACCGCTGCTTTTAACAACACCGTTTTCAGTATGGGTGTAGTCATATACCTGCCCATAATATCCTTCGGCATGATGTTGCCAGTTGTCATGAATGGTGATCTGTCTAACCCGGTGGCCACCTCCCAGTTTGGAGCCATCCGTATTCATAATCCTCAGTCCTGACAGTTTGAGGTTGATCTCCCTGCCCCATTGGTTTTGTTTGCAATAGTTGTTGAAGCCCGAAATTGTCTGCCTGATCGACCCAACGATCCCGGCAAGTCCCCGAATCAGATTCAGTCTTTCTGTCTTGGAACTGGTAGGAGAAAAATTCTTGGTGATGTTGGCCAGCCAAGGTTGATTCATTTCTATGTGACTCCACGCCAAAGCGGAAAATGGGTGGACATTATTAATCTTTTCCAGTTCAAATTCCCCGAAAGCATAAGCGCCGGATCCATCTGTGACAAGTGTCATTGGCGCGGATAGATTGACTTTTAGGTAGCCTTCAATTGTTTCAAAAAGTTTCTCCTGCGACTTTCTAAGGTTTACATCCAGTTTGACATACACCTCTCTGGACTCGAGATCGAGGTACTTCATCACCTCGGTCTTTTGATCTGTCGCCGAAAGCGTTCCCGTAATCGGTTGATTCAAAGGAAACCGAATCTTGGGAACTGTACTGTCCGGATTAAATGAATACACTAGCCTGTTCCCGGATTCAGTACCCGGCATGGAGAATTTTACCATCTCACTGGCCTTCTCATGCTGGACAAACGCATACCGGTCAGCTTCGTAGTCCACTCTGATTGTTCCGCCTGACGGCAGGGTTATATTGGTCAGATTCCAGGCGCTCGCATATTGGTTCTGCAGGTTTTCATCTCCCTGAATCACATAAGGCCACTTGATGTTGGATTCTCCGGCAACGGCCTGAGGCTTGTAATTCCCCCACCTGTCTTTTGAATATTGTGAGTAGGTCGGGTTAAAAGCAGAATAGACAAACTTGTACGGATTTTGACTTCCGATAGAATTCCCTCCATTTTCTATCACCAAGCCGGTAAGGGTCAACTTGCCTGTTCCTCCGACCGAATTGGGAAGTCCACCGGACAAGGTGTATTTGTAATCGAATTTAATCTTCTTCAAAGGCACCGATTCGCCCCCAGCCCTTGTAAACAGGTTAATCTCCTTCAGCCGCTTCAGTGCCATTCCCAGCGTGGAATTGGTATCCTGGAACCTGGTATTTGCTCCGCGTGCATCAAGCCGGTCCGTTGCATCCAAAACAAATTTGGCGATATGGGATTTTGTTTCCGCCTGTTTCAAAAAATACACTTCCTTTTCCCCATAGGAAAAAGTCCCTTCGTCATCCCGCTTATCCGTAGCATACCCCTGGTTGTAGTGGGCTTTTGTATAGGGGTCTCTCCATTTATATAAATTTGCAGCGTCTGTAATCTTCTGATAAGAAAACTCCACCCAGTATCCCAGATCATCCGGTGAGATCCCGTCCCCGGTCACATCCACATAGTTATTCCCCTGAATGGAGGTTAACAAATAGCTATGGGCATATTTCGGAATCTCTGTTTTTTTATAATATTTCTTAGTGCCGTTTACCTGGTAGTTCGGCTGATTGTTCACTGATGCTACGTCAGTAAATATTTCATTCACGACTCTGGTAGAATCCGTGCTAAAACTGTATTCCTCCTGGACCATATTATACACCGGTAATCCGAAAGTATATCTTAGGCCATTTTGATCGGTGACAATATATCCGGCAATATGATGGGCAGGAAACTGGGATCTGTCCAGACTAACCAGATTATTGTTTTTGTCGAAATACTGGATACTCAATTCAGAAACCAGGCTGGAATTGTTTTTCAAAATATCCCTGTTTAACAAAGGAGTAATATTCTGTCTGGTATCCAACTTCATCTTTTGACCGAAAGGCAGGGTCAGGTCTGACGCGTACCCCACTTTGTTGCTTGCCAATTGGTAGCTCGGGTAATTGTTTTGAATTCCGATTGAAACAGGATTTGTCCCTCCGGTTTTATCGAACAAAGTCTGATTTAAGACATTTCGGTCCCCTACAAAACTGTAGGTAACGGGGGGAACTGCATCCTCTTCGGCAATCTTGTTAAAAAAGAAATTTTTGACATACTCAGCTCCCGTGGTCCAGAACCCGGACTTATTTTCCGAATAACTCGGTGTGAGATTTATTCCACCATGACTGGGGGGGCCAATATCCACCCCTCCACTAATGCCAATAGACGAGGATTTAACCGTACTTTCCGGGACTACCCCATAGTCGTTCCTAAAAGCCCGAAACGAACCTCCGATTCCAACAGCTGAAACATTAAAAAGATCATAGGTTAAATGGGGAATCGCCAGATTTGGAGAAAAGGAGTTGATCATTCCATCCTTTTCCCTGTTTAAATCGACCAAATAATCTGATTCGACGTCTATCTTTTCAAAGTTCGCATACCCGTACGCAGGGGTCCCAATCCGTTTCTTATCATATTTAAACTTACTTTCATTGTAATATCCCGACGCATAGCCTTTTGCATAAATGCCCGAAATACCAAAACCTATTTTCACCATAGCAGAAAAACTGGTATGGCTCATCGGAAATGGATTTTGAGGGAAATAAGTCGGATGTACGAAAGAAACATTAGGGGTAACCCAACCTTTGGTACCTATCTCCTGAGTACTCTTTATCTTATATTTGTGAGATCCATGTAATCCCATGGAGGACATCCCTGATTTGGAATTGTATGCGCCCGTTAAACCTATCTGATGCGACTCTGTCCCATAAGTTAAGCCACCCCCTATTGAACCGCCATTGTTTGAATCAAAATCCAATCCGAGATTTAGTCCAAAATTTCCGATTTGGTCGGATTTAGTTGTTTTGGACAACCCGATATCTGCGGACAATGAATATCCGGGCCCATTCATAGTATTGTTATAGACCCCCAATCCAATTCCTTTCAACGCCGGAAATCCAAAAACTTCTCCACCTAATCCCGCTTCCACTCCTACTGTCACGTTGGGAGCCATCGAAACGGTATTGTAAACAGTATCCGCCTGAAATTCATCCGGATATCCTCTCAATTGGCGATTTATGGCACCCGAAGACAAAGTCCATCCCAACCCCACCCAAGACGCTTCGTCATCCATCTGTGCGCCTGCGGCATAGGTTAAATTGAAAGGGTATCCACCGTTGGGACCTGGCAGATCAAACAACGGGATGTTGTATGAAAAATCACCGGTAAAAGGATCCACCATTTCACTGGTTCCGATCGATGAAAACCCATTAAACTCAGGAGCAGACGGTCCTGAGGTTAGCGCAAAAACCTGATTCGAGCCTATGGGAAGCAAAAAAATCAGCAGCAAAAAAAGGGCAATACCTTTTCTGATTTTGTATAACAAAGACATATAATGGTAATAAGATTGGTAGGAGATTATTTTTCTATTATTCGCTTTCGCGTAGGATCCACGTTGAACAGGATGGAATTATAGTTTGGTCGGGATGCATCACAGGCCACATTCACCAGCTGGTACGCGATCTCTCCACAGGAATCAGTTACTTTCAATTGAATCTGGTAAGGTGGAGCTAGATCCACCAGAACTCCACTGCTATATCCCTGGATCGGAAGCAGTTTTTCATGATCCGAATCACTTCCTGAAAACTTCCACTCGATTAAAAATGGGGCTTTACCCCCTTTAACTTCACTAAAAAATTCAATCAAGGTGTTGGAAGGAGTTTGGCAATCGATGGTAATCGGTGATTTGACGATCTCTGCCTCAACCGGCACTGCATCCTTTTTAGGATCGATCAGCAAATCCTTGGTATATTTTTTCCCCATATCATCTACCAGGGAAAGGCCAAAAATCGTCGGTTCTTCAAGTCCGCTCAGATCCGCGTTTTCAAGTAAAAACCGGTTATGTCCAAAATTTTTGCGGAAAACGTAGCTTCTTGAATTCTGATCCGAACTGTTCTCCAAAACCACATGGACGGAGTCTTTCATGCCGAATTTATCGTCAAAGATGACCCCTATCCGCCCGCCGTGGTAAGCAATTTGTTCAAAACCACCCTGGACCGCGTTAAGGTGTACATAATAGACTGTGGTGTCAGCGAGTCTGAAGTGACTTTCAAGTTCATCGTACTGCTGGGCAAATGCAGGAGATATCCCGAAAAACATCAAACTAAGGAGTATGGTTGTTTTCATTGTTTCTTGGATAGTTTGGAAATCCCGAATCTGAAATCAACAAGATTCGAATACGTATTCTTCAGATATTGGGGGTTCAACAGCGTCTGGAAATTCAGTTTGGTGCTCCCCGAGGGAGAAAGCTTGAAAAGCGTGCTCGCTCCTATCTTCCAATTGGAATAAAGCTGCTCTATCCGTTCCAAATCGGCGGGAACTCCTGATCCTTTCCGGTAGGAGTTTTCAACTACGGCAAACAGCTTGTTTTCCAACACCTCTCTTCTAGCAAAAAACCGCGCGCCTATCGCTGAAAAATCCCCACCCAAAACACCGATTTCAGGCCCTACTCCTACTTCATAGAACTGCTTCACCTTAACTCCCAGGCTTCCGGAGAAGTCCGTAACAGACAGGTCTCCAGCATATTCCTCGGCATTGACAAGTCCTTCAAAAAATAGGTTATCCTTGAGTTTCTCCTTTTCGGCAATGAGATACACACTCAAGGAGTCCTGGACTTCATCTTTGATGCTGTAAAGTTTCCGGGACACCAGGTTACGGACACTGTCCACCAGATCCCTGTCCTTAAGGCTGACAATCCGCGTGGAAAGGGCCTGATATTCTTTTTCAAACTCCGGTACCGGAGGAAGCTCATTGCGAATTGATTCTGTAATCTTGTCACTGTCCCAACCGGCAAATTCAGGCTTGTCAATCGAGAATGTTTCGAGATACCTATTCAGCAAAGTATCAGACAAGAAGTTCTCCCTGAGGTACTCTTCGGAAGGTATTTCTAAATCCGCATCCGGTAGCAAGAACTCTTGCAATTTCATGTCGATCTGCTTAAGACTGTCTGAAAGCATGCCATCCACAAAGTTTCGGACGTTCAAGGAATCCAACTTCGGCAAATCATCCAAGGCAACAGGGAAGGCGACGCTATCCGTGAAATACTGGGACGCGAAGGCACCGTCTGTCAATTTTCCAACAGCAGCGCTGTCAGAATACAGTCCTTTTGGGTCGAAATTTGAATCAACATATTCAGAAAACTGTGCCTTGACGGTGCCAAATTTATCTCCCAAGCCCGTTGGAATCTTGACAAGACTGGGTAAGATTTGGTCATTATTGAAAGAAGAAGGTCTTAAAACAGAATCCATCAAACCCGGTAATTCCCTTAACCCAGGGGATTCAAGTTCACTTACTTCAATCATGATTTTATCAGAATACGCTGAATCAAATAAATTCAGCTCCAGTGAATCGTCCAGATTTAGACTTTTAAAAAATCGATTTCCATCCAAAACAAAAGTCGAATCAGGAACTTGAGAGTTAAAGGCTTTCTTCACCAATGTTGTGTCAAGCTTTTCTGAATATCCACGGATAAATGATGTATCAGGAATACTCTGCTTAAGTTGTTTATATACACTTACTAAGGAATCTAAGTTGGGATTTGAATTTATCAAAGAATCAAATCCAATCTTGGAAAAAGGAAAAGTCACTTTGATCTTTTCCTGGGCAGATGAACTTGAAACAATCCAAAAAAAAGCACACAAAGCAATAAAATATTTTACCATCAGTTAAATAATATATATAGACACTCGCCGCTATTTCAAAACCGATGGAATGATCGATAAAAATGTCAGAAATAAAAAATACCCTGTACTGGGTATAGGAATTTGTAAAAAAAATTATTGAGCTATTCCAACCGCATATTAGTTAGTTTGATTTACATTAAAATTGATTTATTGCTATCTATTATCAAAAACTAACAAAAACCTAAGGCATTGGTTTTCAGCTTATATATTTTTAAAATATTTTCGTTAAATAATGATTTTGCAAGATCACTTGAATTCAAGTTGTGAGAATTGAGTCTGGCTTAGAACAGAAAGTATCCTCACTTCTATCCGGTTTTAAAAAAATCTCCGAAGAAATGGAAAATCCACCTTTAATACATGAGGCCGCTTGCAATCATCTGTGGTACGTTGGTTCTTGACATTCGCATTCGTCTTATCCATTTCACCCTTCAATTTCTCGTCGGGTGCGGTCAGATCAGCCATCGTTAATTACTATAGATGTGTTTCAGATCTGAAAATCCGGGGAATGATAGAAAACCGCCCTATCATACAGCCTTGGCGGAGAGACTATGCTAAAGTATTTAAGTTTTCTTCCTGATTGGGTCAGGTCAAAAGCCTGAAAACTTTTTACTTTTTAAAACAAAAAAACTATCTTTATTCCAGAAACAAGTTCTTTCAGATATTATATTATTACAAGATTAAATTGCTTATTATCAAGTTTCGTAATTCGTGTAGTTCAAATTTAGACTCCGATTAAACAACTGATTATCAGCAATATAACGACCAGGTTCATTCCCCCCACCCTCTGCAAGTCTAAAAAAGCCCAATTCTGTAAGATTTGGGCTTTTTTTCTGAAAAACTTTTAAACAAACACCTGTCAGATTTCCAAAATCTGACAGGTGTTTTAATTTCAGGAATAAGGGTAAATTTCCACAATTCATAAATGCTAATTGCCAGCAAATACTTTTTAAGTTTGGCACCTCTCAGCAATTCCTTCAGCAAATCATCCTCCTCCCCTTTTTTTGAAGGATTTTTAAATCCGCCAACCTCACTCCTACTTAAAGTACTTACAGTTTTTTAGAGCCTTTTTTATACATTTTCTAGATTTTTTACTTACAAAATCAAATCATTATTTGCAATTCTCATTTTTACATACGTATATTTACTTACTTTTAATTAAAATTACGTAGATATGGAACGGATAATCTTGGTCGGCAATGGAATGGTAGGGTACAAGTTTTGCGAAAAACTGATCGCTCATCCAAGTCGAAATCAGTTTGACATCCTGGTTTTCGGTGAAGAAATCAGGCCCGCCTACGATCGGGTTCACTTAAGCGAATACTTCAGTCTGAAATCCGCTGACGAATTGCTTTTGGCACCCTTAAACTGGTATCAGGAAAACGACATTACCCTGAGGACCTCTGAACTCATCTCCTGGATTGACACGGAAAACAAAAAGGTTCTAACCCATAAAGGAGAATCCTTTGACTACGATTACCTGGTATTGGCGACAGGCTCCTTTCCTTTTATCCCTCCAATCAAAGGCTCAGAAAAAGAAGGAATCTTCATCTACCGTACTATTGAAGACCTGGAGGCCATTCAGAATTACGCCGATAAACTCAAAGCAAAGGGCCGTTTCCAATCAGCAGTTTTGGGTGGGGGACTTCTAGGACTTGAAGCTGCAAATGCCAGCAAGGAATTGGGCATGACGACCCATGTGGTCGAATTTGCACCGAGACTTATGCCGAGGCAATTGGATCAAAGCGGAAGTGACCTTCTGCAATCCAAGATCGAAAGTTTGGGTTTGAAGATCCATTTGGGAAAAAACTCCAAAGAAATCGTGGGTGAAGGCAAAGTGGAAAGAATTGATTTCACCGACGGCACTACACTTCCTATAGACATGATCATCATCTCAGCGGGGATCCGGCCAAGGGATGAGGTTGCCAAAAACTCCGGAATTGCAATAGGTGAACGCGGCGGAGTGCTTGTCAATAATAAAATGGAAACTTCCGTTCCGGGTATTTATGCTATCGGAGAAGTCGCCCTTTACAATCAAAATATTTATGGACTGGTAGCTCCCGGCTACGAAATGGCCGGCGTTGCACTGGATCAAATCCTGGGCGGATCCAAACTCATGAGCCCTTCGATCGACATGTCCACCCAACTCAAGCTGGTCGGAACAGAAGTAGCATCATTTGGGGACCCTTTTATTGAGGGTGAAAGCGCAATAGCCATTCGCTATGAAAACAAGCAGCGTGGGATCTACAAAAGGATCAATATCAGCAAAGACGGAAGCAAGCTCTTGGGCGGAATCCTGGTCGGTGATTCATCTGACTACAACTCCCTGTTTCAGCTTTACATCAATGAAATGAAACTTCCCGAAAACGCAGAAGACCTGATACTAGGTCAGCGTGGACCGGGTTCAAAAAGCCTTTTGGGATCAGTACTAGACCTACCAGATTCTGCACAAATCTGCTCCTGCGAATCTGTAAACAAGGGATCGATTTGCGAGGCCTTAAAAAGCGGAGCATGCACAGATCTGAAAGGAGTCATCAAGCAGACCAAAGCTTCAACTTGCTGTGGAGGATGTAAGCCAATGGTGGTGGATTTGGTCAAGGAAACTTTGAAATCTCTTGGCAAAGAGGTCAAAGAAACCATTTGCGAGCATTTCGAATACAGCCGACAGGAACTTTTTGACTTGGTCAAATTGAACAACACTACAGGATACGATGAAGCCCTGGATCATTTCGGAAAAGGCCACGGCTGCGAAATCTGCAAGCCGGTCATGGCCTCGATTTTCGCCAGCATCTTCATGGAAACAGCCAACAAGCAGGTGGCGATCCAGGATTCCAACGACCGCTTCCTAGCCAACATCCAGAGAAACGGCACCTACTCGGTCGTTCCAAGAGTTCCGGGTGGAGAAATCACACCCGAGAAATTGGTCGTTTTAGGCCAAGTTGCCCGGAAATACGACCTCTACACCAAAATCACGGGAGGTCAACGAATTGATCTTTTCGGCGCGCAACTCAATGAATTACCGATGATCTGGAAAGAACTCATCGATGCCGGATTCGAAAGCGGACACGCATATGGCAAGTCCCTAAGAACAGTCAAAAGCTGTGTAGGTTCAACCTGGTGCCGGTTTGGAATGCATGACAGCGTGAGCTTTGCCATCCGGATCGAGGAGCGTTACAAAGGCCTTCGTTCTCCACACAAGCTGAAAGGCGGAGTTTCGGGGTGTATTCGGGAATGCGCCGAAGCCCGAGGCAAAGACTTTGGAGTAATCGCTGTTGAAGGAGGCTGGAACCTCTATGTCTGCGGAAACGGCGGTGCCAATCCCAAACACGCCATTCTGCTCGCTTCCCAATTGGACGATGACACTTGCATCAAATACTTAGACCGTTTTCTAATCTATTACATCCGCACTGCAGGGCCTTTGATCAGAACTTCCACTTGGTTGGAAAAACTGGAAGGTGGAATAGAATACCTGAAAAAAGTGGTGGTTGAAGATTGCCTCGGCATGGCTGAGGAATTTGAAAATGAAATGGATGGATTGGTCGAAAAATACGCCTGTGAATGGAAAGAAGCGATCGAAGATCCTGAAACCATGAAAAGATTTAAGCCTTTTGTCAATACAGAAGAATCTGATGACCAATTGGTCTTTGTGCCCCTTCGCGAACAAAAAATGCCTAGACCTTGGTAATTGAAATCCTTTTGAACCTATGGAAGAAATTGTGAGCCTATATCAAACCGTCCAACCGTCCGAGGTGATTTCCTGGATCAGAGTTGGCGCAGTAAATGATTTTCCTGAAAACGCCGGAGCCTGCATCAAATACAATTCCCGACAGATTGCCGTCTATCATTTCACCCGTACTCAAAAGTGGTACGCCTGCCAAAACCTTTGTCCCCACAAAATGGAAATGGTCCTGTCACGGGGACTGATCGGTGACGCTGGAGGAATTCCAAAATTGGCCTGCCCGATGCACAAAAAGACCTTTTCACTGGAAGACGGCTCCAATCTGAACGGCGAAGAATACAGTATCGCCACCTATCCCGTCAAAATTGAAGGCGGAATTGTCTATATTGGATTTGCTGACTAATTCCTTTTGAATGAACCGATTCGACAAAGCCATCCAGCTGATAGACCAAATCAACTCTGAAGATCCGACCAAAGAATCCTGGAAAGGGAAAGATTTTCCAAAGGAATTGCTTTATTCCCACCGGATGACTAAAAAACTGGGAGAATTTGCACCGGATGCCGCTGAACACTTGAAAATCGCAGCCCGCGCCCAGCACATCGGCAGATGGAAGATCCAGCGTTCCGAATACCCCATGGACAGGACTGGATATCTCACCTGGCGAGAGGATCTCAAAAAAATGCATGCAGAAATGGCCGGCAAGCTTCTGGAGGAATTTGGCTATGAGGAGGCTTTTATTTCCAAAGTCAAATTCCTGATCCGAAAAAAACAACTGAAAACCGACTTCGAAACCCAGATTTTGGAAGATGTCGTCTGTTTGGTTTTTCTGGAATACTACTTTGAGGAGTTTGTAGCCAAGCATGAGTTTGAAAAAATTAAAGACATCCTAAAGAAAACCTGGGCCAAAATGTCCGAAAAAGGCCAAAAAGCCGCCCTCCAACTCAATTTTTCCTCCCAAAGTCTTCGCATCATTCAGGAAGCACTATTCGACAGCAATGACTGAGAATACCAATACGCTCGATCGGGATACCTTCAACAGACTCAGACGTCTTTACATTATTGCCCTCGGCGCAATCGCCATTTCATTGATTACCAGCCAGATTTTGATCAGACAATACCTGGCCGATCAGGAGGATGACAGCCGATTGGTCAATGTGGCAGGTCGACAGCGGATGCTCAGCCAAAAGCTAAGCAAAGAGGCATTGCTGTTATCCCTCGATCAATCTGACTTTCAAAGAAGAGCACTTGAAGACACCCTTTTGGAAACCAAAACCGACTGGGAAAGAGCACACAATGCCTTGCTAATTGGTGATGAAAATTTGGGGCTCAATCCCGGAAACAGCCCGGAAATCTCAAAAATGTTCGAGGGAATTCAGCCACATTTCGAAACCATCGTCTCCAACACCAACTCCCTAATTCAGCTTTCCAAAGAAAACATCGGGGATTCACTGGCATTTCAGAGTTCAGTCACCAACATCCTGAGCAGCTCAAGTGAGTTTTTGACCAAAATGGAGGAAATCGTAAACCAATATGATTTTGAAGCCAAGGAAAAAGTTGAAAGTCTAAAGCAACTTGAACTGATCATAACGCTTTTTACTTTGTTGGTTTTGCTTGCTGAGTTTTTGATCATCTTTTGGCCTTCGGCCAAAGCTATGAAGGCAAGTATCAGGGTATTGATGGAAGCTGAGAAAAAAGCCATCAAAATGGCAAAGGATGCCGATTTGCTCAGTCAGGCAAAAGAAAAATCCGTTCGTGAACTTCGCGCTTTGAGCCAGGCGATGGATCAAATTTTGCTTTTTGCAAGAATCACTCCAGATGGACACATCACTCACATCGGAGACCGCTTTGCAAAGCTGGTCAAGTTTCAGAAGTTCAATCAAAACGCCAAATTTTCGGATGTGCTTACCGAACAGGAAAATGAGCGTTTGACCATTGACAGGATTATTTCCGAAAACAAAAAGTCAGGTTGGCAGGGGGAATTAAAAGCCACTGCCCCGAGCGGACAGGATCTGTGGCTTGACTTTTCTATGATTCCATTTCATTCTGGAGAAATTTCCGAGCTAATCATCATCTGTCTGGACATCACCAAGCGCAAAGAAGCCCAACTTGAAGTCCAGCAATTGACCAAAGAAAGCTTTGAAGAAAAGATGCTCCAGCAGAATGTCCTCAGCCGGCAGATCATCGAAAACCAGGAAAACGAGCAAAACCGTATCGCCAAAGACATCCACGACGGAATTGGTCAGATGCTCACCGGGTTGAAATATTTGCTGGAAAGTGTTGACCTGAGCGAAGGCGAAAAAGCGCAAGTCAAACTCGAAAAACTGAAGGAATTGACCACAAATATCATCAAGGGCGTTCGCACAGCTACTTTTAACCTCACACCTCCTGAACTCAAAGATTACGGCATTGTGCCCGCCCTGACCGAACTTACTCAGGAACTAAGTAAGCTCACAGGTAAAGACATTATCCTGATGAACAAGTCTGATTTCAACCGCCGGTTGGACTCTTTGGTCGAAATCAACCTTTATCGAATCACCCAGGAAGCCATCAACAATGCGATCAAATATGCAGAATCTACCCTTATTTTGGTGACAATTTCTCACAGTGAAAAAATCCTCAGTATCACGATTGATGACAATGGAAAGGGTTTTGACAAGAAAGCCCTGAAACCCAAACCGGACAAAGACGGAGGAATGGGACTCACTTTTATGCAGGAGCGGATTAAATACATCAATGGCCGGCTCTTCATCAATTCTTCCCCGCAAAAAGGAACCAAAGTCACCCTGAATATTCCGTTGGTTTAATTTTTGAACCCTGATTACGTAAAATTTCCTTACTTTACTACGTAATAACTTTAGAAACGATGAACCCAACCCGAATTGTCCTGGCGGACGACCATGAGCTCGTCCGCGATGGAATTAAGTCCCTGCTGGAAAATGAAGCTGAATTCAAAGTTGTTGCTGAAGCCTCAGACGGAAAAGAAGCTCTGAAATTAATTGCCCAAGACCAGCCCGATCTCCTGATTGTGGACATCAGAATGCCGGTGATGAACGGGATTGAAGTAGTGAAAAACCTGAGCAGAGATTTCCCAAAAGTCAAAAAGCTGGTTTTGTCCATGCATGATTCAGAAGAGTACGTGGTGGAATCCATTGAGTCTGGAGCAGACGGCTACCTGCTCAAAGGCAGCAGCAAGGCGGAATTTCTCAAAGCCTTGCACTCCATTGCAGCTGGTGGAAAGTATTTTTCGGGAGACATCTCGGAGATTATCATCGACAATTTTGTCAGAGGTAAATCCAGGGTCGAACCAAAACCACTCAGCACCACCGAAGAAATTTCCATTCTCACCAACCGTGAAAAGCAAATCCTCGAATTAATCCTGGACGGAAAGGGAAACAACGAAATCGCCGAAGCCCTGAAAATCAGCAGACGAACAGCAGAAGTACATCGGTTTAATCTCATGAAAAAACTGAATGTCAAGAATCTCATCGAACTGACCCAAAAATCAAAAGAATTGAACCTGATCTAAGAAGGATCTAAGTATTTATAAATTTCCAAAAACCCACTCAATTCATTCTGAGTGGGTTTTTTACTTTTTTGTAAAAATTTTTTACGTATTATTTGTTTTATGTACGTATATTTACGTACTTTTATTTCAGATAAAATTAAGTAATATGAAAAATCAAGCTACCCTTAAAGCAACGGGTCTAAATCTGGGAGATTTTAACAGTGTGCCGATCCGGACTTTTTGGATCACATCCTTCGCGTTTTTCATTTGTTTTTTTGCATGGTTTGGCATCATCCCTTTTATGCCGGATGTGGTTAGGGATTTGGGACTTACTCCAGAGCAAAAATGGAACTCAGTGGTTTTGGCCGTTGCTGGTACTATTTTTTCCCGCTTGTTGATCGGGAAATTGTGTGATTTATACGGTCCGAGGATTTGCTATACCTGGCTTTTGATCCTGGCATCAATTCCTGTCATTCTTAGCGGTTTGGTCACTACTCCAATGCAGTTTTATCTCTGCCGCCTTTTTACAGGATTTATCGGAGCCTCCTTTGTGATTACTCAGGTCCACACCTCTTTGATGTTTGCTCCAAATGTGGTAGGAACCGCAAATGCAACTTCCGCCGGTTGGGGAAATTTGGGCGGCGGTGCCAACAGACTAGGAATGCCACTTTTGGCAGCTTTGGTGATCGCCTTTGGGATTGCTGAGGCAGATGCCTGGAGGTATTCAATGGTAGTGATCGGCATCATTTGTTTTTTGACTGGGTTTCTTTACTATTTCTTTACCAAAGACACTCCGTCCGGAAATTATTCTGAATTGGTGGCAAGAGGCGAGAAAATACCAAAAAGCAAAAAAGACACTATCGGCTTCATTGAAGCAGCAAAAGACTACCGTGTTTGGGTTTTGTTTGTGGTCTATGCGGCTTGTTTTGGGATCGAACTTACTGTGTACGGCACCATGGACGATTACCTCCAAAACACCTTTGGAATAAATAGAATCACTGCTGGCAACTTGGTCCTATCCTTTGCCTTGATGAATATTTTTGCCAGAACCCTCGGAGGCTGGTTTGGAGACAAATACGGAAAAACAAGCGGGCTCAAAGGAAGAGTCTGGTTTTTGGCTGCCATCATTGTAGCTGAAGGCTTGATGTTGGGCTTGTTTTCAATAACGACGACGTTGGCTCTCGGCATGGTCCTCTTGATTCTATTCAGTCTTACTGTCCAAATGGCCGAAGGAGCTACCTTTTCGGTAGTACCTTTTATCAATAAAAAAGCAATTGGGTCTATCTCAGGAATAGTTGGTGCCGGAGGTAATTTCGGAGCTTTCCTGACTGCACTTTTCCTTAAATACAAGTCCGCAGGAGCGGAAAAACTGGCTTTCCAGGCAAATGAGCTTTTGGGAGAAGAAGCTGCAAAAGCGGCCCAAGCTGCGGCGGCGGCATCGGCAGTTTCGAGTGGCTATCTGATCATCGGACTGATGATTGTTGTTTCGGGAATAGCTACCTTAATTATCCGATTCAGCCTGGAAGATGAAAAAATCGCAAAACAAGAATTGGAACAACTTACACCTGAATTAATTCGGGTTGAAGACTAAATTGTATTAGAAATTATTGAAAAGCACTTTCTCCTAAATGCCAATTGGAGAAAGTGCTATTTAAAATTACCCTAGCCCGGCCAAATTCTTAAAAGTGAATTCCCAAAAAAAAATAAAAACGACTTGCTCTTATTGCGGAGTTGGCTGCGGAATAGTTGCAGGAATTAACCCCCAATCCAAAGTAAGTGTGGAAGGTGATCCTGACCATCCGGTCAATGCCGGAATGCTCTGCTCCAAAGGGATGAACCTCCACTACGTAGTCAATGACGTTTCAGACCGGATTCTTTATCCAGAAATGCGCTGGAGTCGATCCCATCCCCGGGAGCGGGTAAGCTGGGATGAAGGCTTAGACAGAGCTGCGGCCGTTTTCAAATCTTTGATCCGGAAATACGGCCCAAACAGCGTTGGATTTTATATTTCCGGCCAATGCCTTACCGAAGAATATTACATCGCCAACAAATTGACCAAGGGCTTTCTTGGCACCAATAACATCGACACTAATTCCCGGCTTTGCATGAGTTCGGCGGTGGTTGCCTACAAAAAAACCTTTGGTGAGGACGCAGTGCCTGTTTCCTATGAAGACATCGAGCTCGCAGATGTCTTTTTGATTGCCGGTGCAAATCCTGCCTGGAACCATCCGATTCTTTTTCGAAGACTGGAAAAACACAAGGAAAAAAATCCCAATGTCAAGGTCATAGTCGTCGATCCCAGAAAAACCGACTCGGCCAATTTTGCGGATATCCACCTTCAGATCATTCCGGGCACAGACATTATATTATACAATGCCATCGGAAGAAGGCTGATCGAAATAGGGCTGATCGATGAGAATTTTGTAAAAAACCACACAGAAAACTTTCAAAATTACCGAAAACAGGTAATGGAGACCTCTTTGAAAGAGGCCGCAGCACTGTGCGGAATCACAGTTGAAGAAATCAAAGAAGTCAGTGATCTGATCGGGAAATCCCAAGGCTTCATCAGTATGTGGGCTATGGGACTTAATCAAAGTTCCATAGGCACGGATAAAAACTTTTCACTTCTCAATCTTTCCTTGGTCACCGGAAAAGTCGGCAAACCCGGAAACGGACCCTTTTCACTCACTGGGCAACCCAATGCCATGGGCGGTCGGGAAGTCGGCGGCATGGCCAATCTTCTTGCCGTCCACAAAGACCTTCAAAACCCTCAGCATCGACAGGATGTGGCGGATTTCTGGGGCGTGGACCAAATCTCCCCTACTCCCGGATTTACCGCTACGGAGATGTTTGATGCTCTGGCCAGCGGAGAAATGAAAGCTGTCTGGATCATTTGTACCAATCCGATGGTCAGCCTTCCCAATCTCGGGAATGTGGAAAAGGCTTTTGCAAATGCCAAGTTTGTAGTGGTCCAGGACATTTCTCACCGCTCAGATACGGTAGCTTATGCAGATTTGGTTTTGCCAGCAGCAGGATGGTTGGAAAAAGAAGGAACCATGACCAATTCAGAGCGCCGGATTTCCTATTTGGCCAAAGGAATCAATCCTCCCGGTGAAGCGCGACCCGATGTAGAAATCCTCTGTGATTTCGCCAAACGAATGGGTTTCAGAGGATTCAACTTTACCAATGCAGAGGAAATCTATGAGGAATATTGTGCCATGACCAAAGGCACCAACATTGACATTTCCTATCTCAATTACGACCGCCTGAAAAACGAAGGAAGCATCCAATGGCCTGTGCCTGATTACCGTCATCCCGGGACGCCCCGACTTTTCTCGGACAAAAAATTCTTTACTCCGAGCCAAAAGGCAATCTTCAACATTCCTGCCCAGATCGAGAATACATCTGAAAAAATCAGTCCCCAATATCCGTTTATTCTAACCACCGGGCGGATCAGGGACCAATGGCACACCATGACCAAAACCGGAAAAGTGGCCCGATTACGGACTCACTATTCTCACCCGGTATTGGAAATCAGTCAGCTTGATGGCTACATCTACAAGATCAAAGACGGAGATGTGGTCGAAGTAAAAAGCAAAAACGGAGTGGTCCGGGTCAGGGCTAAACTCTCCAAATCCATCCGAAATGGCGTGGTCTTTCTACCCATGCATTGGGGCAAACAATTGGAAAACGACCTCAACAGGGCCAATAACCTGACCTTCACCCGGGTGGATCCCCAATCCAAAGAACCGGACTTCAAATACACGACCGTCTCAGTCACCAAATATCAAAAGCCAAAAGAAAAGATCTTGGTTATCGGGGCTGGTGCAGCCGCATTCCGGTTTATTCAAAATTATCGGGAGCACAATGACTCGGATTCGATCCATGTCTTCTCCAAAGAGCCCCACCCCTTTTACAACCGGGTTTTGTTGCCGGAATATGTAACCGAAGAACTCACCTGGGAGCAACTTCAGAAAATCAAAGAAGCCGGACTCAGCAAGCTTAAAATCAGCCTGCATACGAGTTTGTCTATTGAAAAAATTGACCCCGAAAACCAAAAAGTCTGGGACAGCAAGGGGCAAGAGCATTCTTACGACAAATTGATTCTGGCCACGGGTAGCAGGGCTTTTGTCCCAAAAGATGCCCAACTAGACCTGCCCGGTCGCTTCACCATGCGTAGCAGAGAGGATGCCGACAAATTCAAAAACTATCTGGATTCGACCCAATTACCGGCAGAGGTTCAGCATGTGGTGATCGTCGGTGGTGGTTTATTGGGACTGGAACTGGCCGCTGCGCTGCAGCACACGAATGTGAAAGTCACCATTGTCCAGCGGGCTTCCCGACTGATGGAGCGACAATTGGATCTGGTTTCGAGCAAATTGCTTTCACTGGATGTCCAGGAGCGTGGAATCCACATTTATTTCGACAACGAGGTCAGTACGGTATTTGACGATCAGTCTTCCAAAAACCTGAACATCACACTGAAAAGCGGAAAAATCATCCAGGCCAATGCCATTGTTTATGCGATAGGTACTCAGCCGAATATCAAAATCGCGAGGGAAAACGGCATCGTTTGCAGTCGCGGAATCAAGGTAAACAAGCACCTTCAAACCAATTTCCCCAACATTTTCGCCATCGGAGAAATCGCCGAATTTGAAAACCAGCTTTTTGGCATTACCTCCGCCGCAGAAGAACAGGCAGCTATTTTATCCAATTTCATTTTGGGAGATATCAGCAGCACTTACAGCGGTTCGGTACTAATGAACATCCTGAAATTCAAAGACCTGGAACTTTGCAGTATCGGCGATATTATCATTCCCGAAAATGAAGAAGGATATGAGGAAATCGTATTCACAGACCTGAGCAGAAGGTATTACAAGAAGTGCATCGTCAAGGATGACCTGTTGATCGGGGCGGTTTTGATGGGAGACAAAAGTGAATTCGCAGAGTTCAAAAGCCTGATTGAAAACAAGATTGAGCTTTCTGAAAAGCGAAAATCCCTCTTGATGGGATCTTCGGAAACCCGGTCAATAATCGGCAAATTGGTCTGTAGCTGTAGCCGGGTTGGTGAAGGGAATATTCAGGAAGCGATCGCCGGAGGTTGCACCGAATTCTCAGCCCTTTGTACCCAGACAGGTGCAGGATTGGGTTGCGGAAGTTGCAAAACGGAGGTACGGGAGATTTTAAACCAAGCAAAAGTAAAGGTATGAAGCAGACCTTCTCCAGAGTAGTCGTCAAAGGTGGAGTGCTTTCTCCGGCCGAGCTCAAGCAGATTTTGGAAATTGCTGAAGGTGCGGGTTTGGATACCATTTCATTCGGCTCCCGTCAGGATATTTTGTTTATCAAAGAAGACGGAGCATTTTCGATAGATCCACAATACAAATTTCAGATCATTTCTCCTGATCAAGAAGGTGCCGAAAACATCGTTTCTTCCTATGTTTCCTCGGACATTTTCCCAAATACGCCTTGGCTGACTGGTGACCGGTACCTCTATATTTTAGAGCAATTCCGGATGCAATCCGAGCTTAAAATCAACATTACTGATCCCCGGCAGCGCCTTGTCCCATTGTTCACCGGACATTTGAATTTCATCGCTTCAGAGCATGAGGACTATTGGTATTTATTCGTCAGGCTTCCGGAATGGGAATCCAACCAAATGTTTCCTGCCTTAGTTTACAGTTGGGATTTGGCAAAAGTCGCTGTGGCGATCGAGGATATTTTGCAAGAAGAACCCGAGACAGTTGACTTTCTCTTCGACTTGGTCAATGATGCAGTTGACCTCAACAACCGGACGGTCGACAAACCGTTGGAGGTTCCCTTTTATCCTTTCCCCTACTATGAAGGAATCAATCGCGTCGGATCAGACAGCTATTGGATGGGATTGTATTGGAGAAACAACAGATACTACACGGATTTTCTCAAAGCACTCTGCGACCTTTGCTCTGATTGTAGGATCGGAAAAATTTCGATCACCCCATGGAAATCATTGATTATTAAAGGAATTGCGGAATCATACAAACTGGAATTTGAAAAACTTTTGGGGAAATACGGAATCAATGTCCGACACTCTATGCTTGAGCTCAATTGGCACTTGCCTGTCAATAACAAATCTGCCATCAAGCTGAAAAAGTACTTGGTCTCCTATTTTGACAAGCATGACATCAGTACCTATGGATTGACTTTTGGGATCACAGATTACACCCGAAAAGCCTATTATTTTACTTCAATCATCATCGAAAAAAATGAGCCTCCCATGAAATTGGAAGGCTTAAAAATCCGGAGCACATACAATCTTCTTCATGCCAAGAACTTTGACCCAAACACTCAGGAATACTTGGTTTATGTGCAGGAAGTGGACAAAACCGACTTGCCTGAATTACTCATTGAATTGAGTAAAATCTATTTTGAGCAGTTGGGGAATGAAAAAACGCTGCCTGAAAAACCTGTCAAGGCCAAAGAATTGGTCAGCAAAGAAGCCTATCAATGCCGGGAATGCCTGACCGTTTACGACTCCAACTATGGAGATTTGACTCAGGGGATTCCTGCCGAAACACCTTTTGAGAACTTGCCTGAAAACTATCACTGCCCACTTTGCGAAGCACCCAAATCCAGTTTCGCGAAAAAGAAATTCGTTAAGCAGGCGGAATGAAACTGGGATTTCATTTAATGGCATAAAATTGATTTTTTAAACTTCATTTCGATCTCCATTCACAAGGGCTTTTTTTTTCAAAAAGACAATCGAGGGAAAGGAAAAGAACCCTTCGACTCCGCTCAGGGTGGCATCAGCAAAGTAAAATAATACGTATTTTTTAAGTATTTATTTTGATAAAATAAGTATTTATACGTATTTTTAATTAACCTATTCTACCTGTTATGAAAAAGATCCTCTACACAATCGTACTTGGTATTTTGCTAATTGCCAAGGCTCAAGCACAATCCATTTCACTTGACGCGGACATCAGACCCAGATTCGAATACCGACACGGGTTTGGAAATTTACTTCCGGAAGGCGGCGATCCGGCTGCATTTGTCACGCAGCGGTCCAGGCTCAATTTTGCCTATCAAGACACTAAGTTGAAGTTTTATTTCAGCGTCCAGGATGTCAGCACTTGGGGTGATACCCAGCAACTTTCCATCAGCGACGGAAACAACTCCTTCTCTCTTTTCCAGGCTTGGCTGAGCTATTCGTTTACAGAAGCTTGGTCCATGAAACTGGGCCGACAGACACTTTCCTACGACGATCAGCGGATGCTCGGGGAAGTTGATTGGGTGATGCAGGGCAGATTTCATGATGCCGCCATGCTGACTTATTCTAAAAATGGCTTTAAAACCGATCTAGCCTTTGCTTTCAATCAGGAAAGTCAGAAAACCGAAGGCTCGGGTTATGGAATCAACGGCATGTATTCCTACAAGGTGATGCAGATGCTCCATGCCAAAAAGTCCTGGGAAAAGGGATCAATCAGCTTTCTTTTCATGAATAACGGCTTCCAAAAATTCACGGAAGAAACTACTCCAAGACCCGATGGAGTCTATTACCGACAGACTACCGGAACCTATTTCACCTTTCCCCTCTCCAAAGTTACTTTAACAGGTTCGGCATACTTGCAGACAGGAAAATCAACACCCACCACCGATCTCACCGCTTACCAATACATGCTCGAAGCCAAATACAAACCCGGAAAAGTGGCCTTTGTCCTAGGTTATGAGGCATTGAGTGGTTCTGATCAAATTGCAGAATCCAAGTCCAATTCGTTTTTTCCGCTGTATGGAACCAACCACAAGTTCAACGGCTTCATGGATCTATTCTATGTTGGAAATCACGCGAACAATGTCGGCTTGAATGACCTGTATGCGAATATCCTGCTCCCTACAGGCAAAAATTCAAGCCTGGCAGCTTATGGCCATTTCTTTTCAGCCAATGCAGAATTGAAGGATAATCAAAGCGGCTACCTGGGATCTGAACTGGATTTGGTTTATTCCAAAACCATCGCAAAAAAAGTCAAACTGAACGCCGGATATTCCCAGTTTTTTGAGACCGAAAGTATGGTGGACATCAAAGGTGGAATCCAGCCGGCCAAGACTCAAAACTGGGGTTGGGTGCAATTGATCGTTACTCCAAACTTGTTTAAGCATTCTTGGAAGGAGGAGTAGAATGTCGGGAAGAATGGAAGTCGGAAGTTTGGATGTAAGTAGGGATTACCTTGGGGATGACTGTTTTTCCGGGAATTGACCCGCACTTCACTTTCAAAGAGTATGAAGTATATGAGGGAAAATAGCCTCCATTGACTCCATGGCACCTCGGGTAGATCCCGGCAAAGCCAACACCATGCAATCCCCAATCGTTCCCGCCAAACTTCTGGAAAACATCGCATGTGGAGTTCGGCTCTGTCCGTAGCTGCGAATCGCTTCTTCTATTCCGGGAATCCTTTTTTCAAGTAAGGATTCTAAAGCCTCCGGAGTCACATCCGTTGAAGACAAGCCAGTTCCACCGCTAAAAATCACCAATTGATTTTCGGAGGAAAGCCTTGTAGCCAAGGCTCTGATCTCTTCCAAACTATCAGGAATGAGAATGTAGGAGGTGATCTGGATTGGTTGAAAGCGAAGCTTTTTCAGGATCGCCTGTCCGGCAGAATCCGCTTTGATTCCGTTTGCAACTGCATTGGAACAAACAACGACTGCAGTTTTTATCGGTTCCTGGATTTGGTTCTCTTCTTTGGGCTTTCCTGTTTTTTCCTCGATTTTTATTTGGTCAATGGAGATTCCTTTATCAATTGGCTTGAGCATGTCATAGATTGTCAATGCAACAATCGAAGCTCCGTGCATGGCTTCCATCTCCAAATCGGACTTACAGACTGATTTGACTTTTACCGAAATGCGGATCTCCAAATCTTGAATCTCATATTCGATTCCAGTGAATTCAATCGGCTGGGGGTGGGAATTGGGAAGATTGAGAGCGGTGTTTTTCACACCAAAAAGTCCGGCGACTTTGGCCATTTCGAGGACATTCCCCTTCGGAACCCGGTTTTCGATCACTGCCAAAATCGTCTCTGGTTGACTGACCCGTACCACAGCTTTTGCAGTGGCCTCACGAAGTTGGGTAATGTTTGCTGAGATATCCTCCATTAATTCCAATCAAAACCTTGCGCCCTTCAACTTTTCAGATTATCAAAAAGGAAAGGCTCCCAAATTTTGGAAGATAAACTCATCCTCGAAAACATAATTCTCAGAAGAAATGGCTTTGACTTTGGCCAGGTTTACCACCTCACCGATTACCAAAACTGCCGGTCCTTTGATCGCCTCCTTTTTTGAAAGCTTGACAATCGACTTGATGGTGCCGACCACTTCTCTTTGATTGGTTCGTGTGCCGTTTTGAATAATGGCAACCGGAATATTGCATTTGTCCAAGTCTTTATAAATCCGGGTGATTTCTTCGAGTTTTGACAATCCCATCAAAATCACGACAGAGGCAGAGGACTGTGCTGCCAAGGCAACATCTGAGGATAATTCGTGTGAGCTGGTCGTACCCGTAATTACCCAGAAACTTTCTGAAATACCTCTGAAAGTAACCGGAATCCCCACCGAAGCCGGCACAGCAATACAGGATGAAATCCCTGGAATGACGGTCGTTTCAATCCCGTTTTTATTGGCAAATTCCTCCTCTTCTTTTCCCCTTCCAAACACAAATGGATCGCCGCCTTTGAGCCGAACCACTGATCCAAATTCATGGGCATATGTTACGATCAATTGGTTGATTTCATCCTGGGAAAAAGAATGAGCCCCCTTGCGCTTTCCGACGGAAATTTTTACAGCATTTTCCGCCAAATCCAGAATATCCTCATTGACCAAGGCATCGTAAAGTACTACTTCCGCTTTTTGAAGGGCTTTTACTGCTTTCAAAGTCAGCAGTTCCGGATCTCCGGGACCGGCACCGATCAGGGTAAGATGAGGGGTGTTTTTTGGAGAATTTTTCATGGTCAATAGGTTTGGGATAGGCTTTGAAGCTGGGCTTTGGTATTAATATTTTGAACGGTTGGAATTCGTCCGTGATTCAGGACAATCCGCTGATTGGGCATGCTTTCGACAAATTGCCGAAGCTTCAGTTCCCCTTTCAAAATCGATTTTTCTACGAATTTTAATTGCTGCTTGGGATAGATTCCTATCAATGGATAGTCGTTTTTTCCGTCAGATAGGAAGGTGATTTTTTCGGGAGCTTCTCTTGATTTTTCGACCAAAAAGGTCAAAACTTCAGTCGTTATCTTCGGAATATCGCAGCTCAGAATAAGGACAAAATCGGAATCAGAATGCCTCAAAGCAGTAAGAATTCCACCCAAAGGACCTTGGTCTTCGATCACATCCTGAATCATTTCCAAATTGAAAGATTGATAAGCAGGATTTTTGGTAACCAATACCGGATTTGATACAATGGGAAAAACAGCTTCCAAAATCCACTCGACAAAAGACTTCCCCTGGAATTCCACGAGTCCTTTTTCCTCACCCATTCGAGTACTTTTGCCACCACAAAGGGTATAAGCTGCCAAATTTCCTTTCATCTTATTATCAATAAGTGATCATTTCAATTAGCCCAAATTAATCGGGAAAAAGCTAACGGGCTCACCGGATTCAATTTTAGAAATTGATTCATCCACATAAACCAAAGCATTTGCCTCAGCAAAAGATCCGAGGGAATTGCAGGTCTGCTTATCCATGATTTTAACGATTCCATTTTCTTCTTTGGCTGCAAGAAAGAGTGATTTCCCCTGAGGGTTCAGGAGGTCCCCGTCTAGAATTCCGTGTTTCAGATTTAGCTCAAAACCTTTCCCTGAAGTGATTTTTCGAAGTGTTGGAAGGATATAAACCAATAGGCAGGTTACGAGCGACGCAGGGTTGCCAGGCAAGGCAAAAACCAATGCTTTGTCCTTTTTCCCAAACCACAATGGCCGGGCCGGTTTTTGATTGACTTTGTAAAAAATCTCCTGGACGGTGTTGACTTCAAGTCCGGCTTTTACATAATCATAGTCCCCAACGGATATTCCTCCCGAAATCAAGACCAAATCCGCATCAAGCGATTTATGAATTGCCCGGGCAGTCGCGGCTTTTTCATCTTTTACATAGGAAATGCTGTCAATGGGATAACCCTGTTCAGCCAGAATCGCCCTAATTGAAATTCCGTTTGTTTCGTAAACGCCACCGGGCCTGAGTGGACTTCCTGCACCTTGCAGTTCATTCCCGGTGACGATTACAGCAATTTTGGGTTTGTTAATGACTAAAACTTCTTCCAATCCAAATCCGGCCAAAAAGCCAAGCTGCAAAGCCTGAATCCTTGTACCCTTTTTGGCTACCAACTCTCCTTCCCTCACCTGTTCGCCGATAGATCTAACATTGGCAAAAGGTCTGGGCATCTGCTGAATCCGGATTTCGGATCCATTCCTGTGAATATTCTCCTGAATCACTACGGTATCCGCCAGATCAGGAACTCTGGCACCTGTGAGAATTCGAATGGCCTGATTTCCGATCAGATCGAATTCATTGAAATCCCCGGCTTTGCTCTCGCCCACCAATTCATAGGACTGGGATGGCCCATACTTAATTGCATAACCGTCCATGGCAGACTGCCGGAAAGGGGGTAAAGAAATGGGAGCATGGATGTCCTCTGCCAAATAATAGCCCAAACAATGCTGTAGAGGCAGCTTTTTCGGCTGCAAAACCTCAGCATGTTGACTGATACTTGAAAGGGCAGAGCAAACTGAAACCATTGGGATTTTCGAAATGCAGTTAAAAGTATAAATAAATTACGTATTTATACTTATTTTCTACGTATTTTTTTCTCAAAAATTTGGGATGCAAAGCACGCAATTGAAATGAGTTAGTGGGCTTTTGAAAAAAAACCGATTTTTTTCAAAGACCGGCTTTGAGCCAAAATTAAAATCCGTATGTTTGCATGCCGTTAGAAAAAAGGGCTTAAAAACCGAAATTTTAACGACAAATCGGGGTGTAGCGTAGCCCGGTATCGCGCCACATTTGGGATGTGGAGGTCGTAGGTTCGAATCCTGCCACCCCGACTTAGTTTTAAAAAGCCTTTGGATGGAAATTCAAAGGCTTTTTTGTTCTTATCACTTTCTAAAAAGTTCGGGGTGTAGCGTAGCCCAGCATCTCGTCCCGATTGCGATCGGGAAGGTCGAAATCCGAATCCTGCCACCCCGACTTTGTTTTAAAAAGCCTTTGGATGAAAATCCAGAGGCTTTTTGTTTCTAGTTAAAGTTCGAGGTGTAGCGAAACCCGGTTTCTCGTCCCGATGGAGATCGGGAAGGTCGAAATCCGAATCCTGCCACCCCGACTTAGTTTTAAAAAGCCTTTGGATGAAAATCCGGAGGCTTTTTTTGGTACAATTTTCATAAAAGTTCGGGGTATAGCGTAACCCAGTTTCTCGTCCCGATTGCGATCGGGAAGGTCGTAGGTTCAAATCCTGCCTCCCCGACTTAGTTTTAAAAAGCCTTTGGATGAAAATCCAGAGGCTTTTTTGTTTCATGGAAAAAGTTCGAGGTGTAGCGAAATCCGATTTCTCGTCCCGATGGCCCCGATAGATATCGGGGGAAAAGTCGTCCTTGAAATCCTGTCACCCCGATTTAGTTTATAAAAGCCTTTGGAGAGAAATCCAGAGGCTTTTTTGTTTTGGATTAAGGCCTCATTAAATCCCGAGGGTTTTCCCCAAAAACGAATCATTTTTCATCCCACCTATCAAGTTTTTGGCAATTTTTCCGCTTCTTACCTACAAATTCAGAACTTGAATTGGAGAATCCACCACCTTCCCAAAAAATTAAATACACTAGATGAAAGAGATAATTGATACTATCAATGGTATAATTTGGAGTAATGCATTGATTTTTTTGTGCCTGGCTGCAGGAGTTTATTTTTCTTTTGCCTTGAAATTTCTTCAGGTGACCTATCTACGGGAAATGATCCGCTTGCTGTTTGGCGGCCAATCCTCAGACAAGGGGGTTTCCTCCTTCCAGGCTTTTGCGATAGCAATAGCCGGCA
Source organism: Algoriphagus sp. A40 (assembly GCF_002002735.1). Classification (GTDB taxonomy): domain Bacteria; phylum Bacteroidota; class Bacteroidia; order Cytophagales; family Cyclobacteriaceae; genus Algoriphagus. The sequence goes on from NZ_MUNY01000045.1 coordinate 236,460, forward strand.
GGGTCGGAACCGGAAACATTGCCGGAGTGGCTACTGCAATTGCGATGGGTGGTCCCGGAGCAATATTTTGGATGTGGGCAATCGCTTTCTTGGGAGCTGCCTCTGCATTTATAGAATCCACCTTGGGACAGATTTACAAAGAAGTAAACAACGGTCAATACCGTGGAGGACCCTCCTATTACATCGAAAAAGGCCTCGGAATGAAATGGTATGCCATGTTGTTCGCATTCGCCACCATCCTGAGTACGGTGATTTTTCTCCCTGGAGTTCAAAGCAACAGTATCGCATTGAGCGCCAACAACGCCTTTGATATTCCTGTTCATTATACAGGAATTGCCATCACACTTTTTCTGGGACTAATCATTTTCGGTGGAGTAAAACGGATCGGAAAAGTAGCTGAAGTAGTGGTTCCTTTCATGGCTTTGGCTTATATCCTCATGGCTGTCATCATTATTATCATTAATATCACTGAAGTTCCCGCAGTATTCGCCCTGATTTTTAAATCCGCATTCAATATGGAAGCTGCATTCAGCGGAGTATTTGGTATGGCAATCGCCTGGGGAGTAAAGCGGGGAATCTATTCCAACGAAGCTGGCCAGGGAACTGCACCACATGCGGCAGCGGCAGCTGAAGTTACTCATCCTGCAATCCAAGGATTAGTACAGGGGTTTTCTGTTTACGTGGACACATTATTTGTTTGTACCGCTACGGCACTGATGATCCTTTTCACGGGACAATACAATGTGGTAAATCCTGAAGGCGGCTTTATTGTGGAGAATCTGCCCGGCGTTCCTTTTGGACCTGAATACACTCAGTACGCAATTGGAACCCACTTTCCCGCTATCGGAAAGGGATTCGTCGCTATTGCGCTGCTGTTTTTTGCTTTCACTACGATCATGGCTTATTATTTTATCGCGGAGACAAATCTTAGCTACCTGACCAGAAACAAATCCTCTAAATGGGCCGTTCGGCTTCTGCAAGCCGCAATCTTGGGCACCACATTTTACGGATCTGTCAAAACTGCAGAAGTGGCCTGGACCCTTGGAGATATTGGGGTGGGAATGATGGCCTGGCTGAATATTATTGCCATTCTGCTGCTTAGAAAACCGGCATTCAAGGCTTGGGAAGATTACAAAAAGCAGAAAAAAGAAGGAAAAACTCCCGTTTTCAAAGCGAAAAGCATCGGGATCGAAAATACTGACCTTTGGAAGTAATTGGCATTCAAGTCTATCTCTAGGCCAGCACCGGAAAGATTGATTTTATTGCATCTGGGCTTGGTTTCAATACCAGAGTTTTACTTTATTTGCAAATCGATTTTAGTAAGCGGATGTGGCGAAATTGGTAGACGCACTGCTTTCAGGTGGCAGCGCCCTTGGGTGTGAAAGTTCGAATCTTTTCATCCGCACAAAAATCAAAAAGCAGACCTCCCGGTCTGCTTTTCTTTTTTTCAATGCTTTGGTAACTTCAGAGGAATATCCAAGCCTCTTTAGCTCAGTTTGAGGGGCGAGGGTAAAGAAACCTTCCACGAAGGAAGGTTTTACCGAGCAGCCAGATTGCAGGGCTGCACCAACTGAGCCGTTTTTAAGGATCACCTTATTTCATGCCTCTTTAGCTCAGTTGGTAGAGCAACGCTTTCGTAAAGCGTGGGTCGCAGGTTCAAGTCCTGTAAGAGGCTCTTGGCTAGTTTATTTTCCAGTTATTTCAGTTTTCCTTTTGGAAGTATTTTCTCCGTACAAGTTTCCAAAAATTCTCAGATTCCTCACTCACAGGCACTTGATCTCCTAGCAGATAGGCAAATGGTTTTAATCCAGCACTTCTCTCCAAGGTGATTTTTAGAACTCCGGTAAGCGGGATAAACAAGACCATTCCGGAAATTCCCCACATCCACCCTCCAAGCAATATGGCAAGGATAACTGCCAAAGCATTCACTTTAACCTTAGACCCTACTACCAATGGGGTGATGATGTTGTTTTCAAAAAGCTGAATTCCCCAAAGTACTGCAAAAGTCAGAAAGGGATAAATCAGAGAATCTGTGGTCAGAAAAACATAGAGAACCGCAAATAAGGAAGAAATGAAAACCCCTACATAAGGAATGAGATTCATAATCGCAATGAAGGAAGCAAACAGAATGAAATATTTGATTCCCATGGTATAAAAGAATATCCCTGCCAAAACCGCAACAATTCCGGTCACCCGGATCATCCCAGCCAGATACGACTGAATAATTCCCCCTGACTCCGCGGCCCAGTTGAGGACAAACTCTTTGTTTTTGGAAGAAAATCTCACGAGAAACTCGATGAAAAAATCCTTGTAATACAACAATAAGAAACTGTAGAGTGGAATTATTCCGGCCAAGGTCAGAGATTTTCCTGTCGCAAATAAGGTTTCATTTAAGTTGGTACTTGGCAAAATAGAAAACACATCTGCCTTTTGATCCGGATCTATAAAATCCCTTCCCACCAACAAACTAAGCTCATCCAGGTACCTGCTTAATTTTCCTTCCAGATTTCCACCTATCTCCGGAATCTCCTTGATCAAACCCACCATTTGATTGAGAAGGAGATATAAAATCCCGAAAGCAATCATACTGACCATCAAAATACTAAAGAATATAGCCAAGCCCCTGGGAATTCTTTTTCTCTCCAACCAGGAAGAAATCGGGTATAGGGCAAAAGCAAAAAAAATCCCCCAAACCAATGGTACCAGAATAAAAGCTCCTTCTTTCAGAATAATTGCTCCGAGGACCAATACTATCAGAAAATTAGCGGTATGCTGCAGGCGGTTCATTTTGTTGACAGGTCCAGAATAGAATTTGGAATATACAAATAAGACTTATTGGATTTGAACCTTGGATTTTCAAAACCGAATTGATTCTAACCTAAGATTCCTTAATTTTCAAAACATCTCTCCTTAACCTACCCACAAATGCTTCGACTACTAATCCTTCTGGCACTTTTACCGGTTTTCGCTTTTTCCCAAACTAAAACTGACACGATCCAAGTCTACAGCCAGGCAATGAAAAAGAACCTCAAGGCGGCTGTAACTACTCCATCTACATACCAAAGTGGCGATCAAAAATTCCCGGTGATATATCTGCTTCACGGAGGCAGCGGAGCATTCAGTGACTGGCACCAAAAAGTGACGGAACCAGGTCTGGTCGGCCGGATGGCTGAAGAGTACAACCTGATCATCGTGACCCCAGGAGTGGGTCCCGCCAGCTACTATTACGACAGTCCTATGCTGGATTCAGTCCGCTATGAAACCTATATGGTCGAAGAGCTGATTCCCCATATTGACAAAAATTACAGAACCCTCGCCCGAAAAGAATCCAGAGCAATCACCGGGCTGTCTATGGGAGGCCACGGCGCAATTACTCTTTCTGCAAAACATCCCGAGCTGTTTGCGGCTGCGGGAAGTATGAGCGGGGTGATGAACATCGATACCCGAATGTGGAAAGTACAGGAGGATTTCAGAAAACTTCGCCAGGAAGGGCAAGCGGCTATGCTCGGCCCAAATCTGAACTACGATGGACCCGGCTTCAACCCTTACACCGCCGTAGGATTGGTGGAAAAAATGAAAGCAAATGACCTCGCTTTGATTATCGATTGCGGGGTGGATGATTTTCTGATAGAAACCAACCGTCAGATCCACAAACTATTGCTGGAAATCGGAACTCCGCACGAATACATCGAGCGTCCCGGCGCACATACCTGGCCCTATTGGACTGAAGCATTGCCGGTCCATTTGCTCTTTATCAATAAGTATCTGAAAAGGGAATAATTAAGGAAAAGGGCTCCCGCTAAAGGTAATTTAACTTCGATTATTCGTCTAATTTTTGCTTTTTGCGGATGCAATATCCACCCACTATGTCCAAATTTGATTCGATAAGACCTTTTTACGATGCGGAAGCAAACGCAGCCATCCGTAAAATAATTGACGATCCTATGCTGGAAGCGATGATGGGCTTCACATTTCCAAATGACAATCCATCCCATTGGAAAGATCTGTTGCGCCACACCCATTCACTCAGGGATTTTCAAATCAATTTCATATATCCCGGACTGATGAAAGTCCTGGAAAAAAGCTCTGACGGACTCAGCACGGGTGGTTTTGAAATTTTGGAACCCAACACTGCCTACCTTTTTATTTCCAATCACAGGGATATCATACTCGATACTTCTTTACTCAATTCCTGCCTATTCGAAAAAGGGCTGGTCATGACTACTTCGGCAATCGGAGACAACCTGATCAAAAAGCCTTTTCTCCATATTCTTTCCCGACTCAACAGGAATTTTGCAATTCGCAGAGGATTATCCGGCAGGGCACTTTTTGAAAGTTCATTGATGGTTTCTGAGTATATCCATAAATCCTTGCTTAGGGAAAACCGCTCTGTGTGGACCGCTCAGCGTGAGGGTAGGACCAAAGATGGCAATGACGTGACCCAAAAAGGAGTCCTCAAAATGCTAACATTAGCTGAAAACGGGAAAAACCCTTTTTCATTCTTTGAAAAAATCCATGTCGTTCCGATCTCTATTTCCTACGAATATGACCCGACGGACATCCTGAAAATGCCAGAACTCCTGGCAAAATCCAGAGATGAAAAGTACGTGAAAAGTGAAAACGAGGACTTTGTAAACCTGCTCAGGGGGATCATGGGAACCAAGAAAAGAATCCACATTCAAGTGAACAAGGTTTTGGACAAGGAAATCAAAGAGATTTCATCAATGGAAATTTCACAACCTGAAAAGCTTGCCCAACTGACCTCCTTGGTTGACTTAAATATTTGGAGTGGTTACAAGCTTTGGCCAAGCAATTACATCGCACACGATTTGCTCCATGGAAATGATCAATTTTCCAAGTTCTATTCAAGGGAAGAAAAAGAAGGCTTCGAAAAAAGACTGCTTGGAAAAGTGGATACCAGCAACCCCATTCTGGTCAAAAATTTCCTTTCCATGTACGCTTACCCGGTGGACAATAGCCAAAAGGCTGCTGTCGACCTGAAAAAGTCCTAAGCTCAACTCAGGATACCGGAATGATCAACTCAAATTCTACTCCCTGTCCAAGCTCAGACTTTAGTAACAACCGGCCGTTGAGTTTGTTGACCAGTTGATGTACCAGATTAAGACCGAACCCGTATCCGATTTCTCCGGAAGTTCCCATCGAAGAGGCAGTCCCTCCACATAAAATTTCCTCTATTTTATCCGGTGTGATTCCAATCCCATTGTCCTTTACTTTAAGTTTTAGGATCTTTTCCTGTTTTTGGATTTCCAAATCTAGCCTTACCTCCACTTTGCCCCCAGCTGGGGTAAACTTGATCGAATTGGAGATCAAATTTCCGAGAATCTGAAGGATTTTGGTTTTTTGAAAGGGAATTTCAGTCATAGAGACAGAAGCTTGCACTGTCAGGACCACGTTTTTGGTGATAGCCTGAGGTCCAAACATATCAAGGACTTTTTCCTTCAAGGATAATAGGGTAAACTCAGATTTCTTGGGATGTTTTTGACCAGCTAAATTGGAAGACAATATTTCATCTGTGAGCTCCAACAAAGACTTCCCACTCTTCTGGATCAAGTCTATGAATTCAAGGACTTCTTCTATTTTGTTCCCATTTCCCTGAATTTGGATAATTTCAGCCAAGCCAATAATCCCTCCGATTGGTCCCCGGATATCATGTGCTATCCGGTTTTTAATTGAATTTGCTTCTTGGACTTTCCGATTTAGGTTGGTTATTTCAACATGAGTTTTGATCCGATTGACCACTTCCCCAGCGATAACCCCGAGCATTTCTTTCTTTTCAGCGGTAAGATATTTGTAATCATCATGAAGAACACATAAAGCGCCAAGAGAGGTGTTCTCATTGATTTTGAGCGGAATTCCAAAGTAATACTTCAAAAAAGGAGATTTGGAGACATAAGGTTTGTCTTTAAATCTCAAATCAACCGAGAGATCTTCAACCTCAAAACCTCCGGAATTCTCCTCCAAAATGGTATACTGGCAAACTGAATCCTCTCGTGAACTTTGCTTAGAATCCAATCCAAAGGATGACACGCTCCATTGGGTGTAAGAATCAATCAGATTGACCACAGAAATAGATGTGCCGGCTACCTTTGCGGCGAGTTTGGTCAACTCTGCGCATGATTTTTCCAAATCAGAAAAATCAAGATCTAGCTCACTCAATTCCAACAGACGCTCCATTTCATTACCAGGAAAGGGAGAATTTTGATCAATAGTCTGTTTTTGAAAGTGATTTTCAGTGTACATCAAAGGAATCCATTTTATTTGAGGATCAAATTACCGAACCTTTCCTGAATCTGATGGAGCCCAAGTTCATTAATAAATAACTTTCTGAAATATGTATATTAAGTGCCTACATCATAGTTACCAAACCCTACTTTGACATGAATTTCCTCCTGATTTTTCAGCTTTTTTTTAGTTTCTTTTCGAAAGATGACAAACTCCCTGTCGGTCGGATCAATACTCCACTGGGAGAAATTCTGATCAGCCTGGACCAACGGACTCCAAACCATCGAGAAAGTTTCATCGAATTGGCTGAGGCGGGATATTGGGATTCACTCACTTTCAACAGAGTCATTCCAAACTTCGTTGCCCAGGCCGGATGTCCTGATACACCAGAGGGCTTCAAAGATCCTGAGTATCTTTTGGAGCCGGAATTCCATCCGGAACTGAAGCATGTCTATGGCGCAGTCGGTGCCGGCCGTGACGACAATCCAGGGAAACTTTCCGCACGATGCCAGTTTTACATCGTCCAAAACCCGCAGGGAATTCCACGCCTGGACGGGGATTATACAGTTTTCGGACAGGTGATCAAAGGCATGGAAATCGTGGATCAGATTGTGGCGGTAAAAAGAAATGAAACTGACGAACCTGAAAAACCAATCACCCTTGACATAGAAATTATTTATTTGAGTCAAGCAGAATACAATAATCTCATCAAGAACTCCAACAAATGAAACCCATCAGCATTCTTATCGTTGGTTGCGGCAATATGGGCGCGACCCACGCCGCTGCTTACCACCAGATGCCCGAGTTCGAAATCTGCGGGTTGGTCGCCCGTGGCGATAGTAAACGCCGTGTCAACAGCGACTTAAACGCGACCTATCCCCTATTTGACGACTTTGATCAGGCCATTGCACAGACCAAACCTGATGCTGTCTGCATCTCCACCTATCCGGATACTCACGAGGAATTTGCTTTGAAAGCACTGGGTGCAGGCTGTCATATCTTCATCGAAAAACCGCTGGCAGACACCATTGCCGGATGTGAGAGAATCATCTCAAAAGCTAAAGAAACCGGGAAAAAAGTTGTCGTGGGGTACATCCTGAGGCATCATCCCTCCTGGATCAGATTTATCGAAGAAGCCCAAAAAATGGGAAAACCACTGGTTATGCGGATGAATCTCAACCAGCAAAGCCAGGGCTACATGTGGGATGTCCACCGAAACCTGATGAAATCCCTAAGCCCCATCGTGGATTGCGGAGTTCATTACATCGATGTAATGTGCCAAATGACCAAATCCAAACCAGTGTGGGTATCTGCAATCGGAGCAAGATTGACCGAGGATATCTCAACAGACAATTACAACTATGGCCAGCTTCAGATCCGCTTTGAAGACGGATCTGTGGGATGGTATGAGGCTGGTTGGGGACCGATGGTCAGTGAGACCGCATTTTTTGTGAAAGATGTTTTTGGCCCAAGAGGAGCAGTATCCATCGTGGCAAAAGATGCCGGAGCCTCCGGAAAATCGGATCATGTGGACAGCCATACCAAAACAGAATCCATCCGTGTTCATCATGCCGCAATTGACGATAAAAACCATTTTTTGAAAGAAGACGAATGGATAGACATGACCGACGAGCCAGATCATCAGGAGCTTTGTAACCGGGAGCAGAAGTATTTTCTCAAAGCAATTCAGGAAAATCTGGACCTGACCGATCACCTGGACGATGCACTTAACAGCCTGAAAATCGCCTTTGCCTGCGATGAATCTGTAAAAACCGGAGAAGTAGTGAGGTTCTAGATTTACAGAACTATGCACTTGATTGGCGGGTAAATGCTAAAAATATATATTGCTCGCTTTAATTGTTCGAAACAATGGGAATTATTCCCAAATCCACTCCATCCAAACAAGCAGAACTTGTATCCAATCTATTGGAGGAAAACCATGCTCTCCTGCGGGGAATAGAGCTATTGGGTAACATCGGACATTGGGAGATTGAATTGACGACCGGAAAACTAAGATGGTCTGAACAGCTTTTTCGAATCTTCGGACTGGATCCATCCAAAGTCCAACCCTCCAAAGAAATTGGCTTAGCTGCGATCCATCCGGAAGACAGAGAACAAACTTCAGCTGCTTTTCAAAAATCCCTAGAAACCGGAGCTCCCTACAAAATTGAAATGCGGGTCATCAGGCCAAGCGGTGAATTAAGGTATGTGGTCGCTGATGGCACGATGGACCGCCCAGCTCAGGGTACTCCTTTCCGGTTGTTTGGCATATTAAGAGATATTACGGAGGAAAAAATAAAAGAAGAGGAACTTCGAAAATCCAATCTGCAGGTGGAAAACATCCTGAACACCACTCAGGATTTGATTTTTTTGGCTGATGAAAATGGGTATTACCGTAAAGTATCCAAATCCTGTGAAGAAATACTGGGCTATACCCAAGCCGAGCTTTTAGGCAAATCATTCAGAGATTTGATTCATCCTGATGATTTTCAGCCAACTGTCGATAAAAGGAAAGAAATAATGGAGGGAAAAGCATCCTCCAATTTCAAAAACCGCTATTTCAAAAAAGACGGATCAATAATCCATCTCAATTGGTCAGCAAACCTGGACAAAGCTACCAATACTGTTTTTGCCGTCGCCAGAGATGTCTCCCAACTCCTCCAAACCCAAGAAAGCCTCAAGCAGGATAGACAAAAGCTTGCCATCGTAATGGATTCCTCTCCGGAAACGATTTGGGCTTTAGACCGGAATTATAATCTGATTACTGCAAACAACCAGTTTCTCAGATCGATGAAGGAAATAGGAAACTGGGATCTCAAACCAGGCGACAATCTTATATTCAACACCCCATTACCTCCTGAATTTATTCAGGAATGGAAACCTTGGTATGACCGGGCCTTGGCAGGTGAAGCTTTCTCCCTTATTAGAAAAGTCACTTTGCTCAAAAATGGAGGTTATATGGAGGTCAACTTTAAACCGATTTTTGAAGAGGGAAATTTGATAGCTATTGGCTGCTATTCCCTCGATATAACCCATCAAAAAGAAGAGGAATTCCGCATCCAGGAACTTGTAAACAGACTTAAACTGGCCCAAAAAATCGGAAAAATGGGTTATTGGGAATTCAACATTCAGACCGAGGAGATTTATTGGTCAGATGAGGTTTTTGAAATCTGGAATATCGACAGTTCCCTTTTCAGCCCCAATTTTCAACTTTTCTTTAATACTATCCATCCCGAGGACCGGGCGGACTTTCTGATTCACCACAACGATACCCTTACCGGAACTGCCCCGCTTAATGTGGTTCACCGCATCCTTTTACCCTCTGGAGAAATCAAATTTGTACATGAAAAAGGTACTTTGGAGATAGATCCGGAGATGGGAATCCGGCGATATAGGGGGACAGTGCAGGACATTACCCGAGAAAAACTCATTGAAAAAGAACTCCTGGACAGAAATGAATTCATAGAATCCACACTCCGTAATTTGCCTTTGGGGATTGCAGTGAATAAAATCAGCACCGGAGAGGTGACCTATCTCAACCCTTCCTTTAGCCAGATTTATGGTTGGGCTCCAGAGAAAATAATGGACGTCGACACGTTTTTCAACAAGGTCTTCCCAAACCAGGAGTATCGGGAATCCATCAAAAGTCAGGTCATAAAGGATGTACTAAGCGGTGACCTGGAAAAGATGGTTTGGAATAACATCCACATTACCACAGAAAATGGAAAGGAAAGGATAATTTCTGCGAAAAATATCCCTCTTCCCGAACAGGATCTGATGATTTCCACGGTGATTGATGAAACTGACCGGTATTGGGCCGAGCATTCTCTCCGGACAAGCAATGAACGGTTTCACTTGGCAACCCAGGCCGTTTCAGATGCAATATGGGATTGGGATATCAAGAAGAATTCTATCTTTTGGGGCAAAGGCTACCACAGGCTTTTCGGATATCCTGAAGAAATGGAAAAGGTATCCGAGGATCTTTGGCAAACAAAAGTCCATCCGGAAGATCTGCCTGGAATCTGGAAGTCCATACTTGATGCCCGGGCCAACATTCAGGCAAATCGGTGGTCTGGGGAATATCGCTTTATGAAATTTGACGGAAGCTATGCTGTAGTCAAAGAAAACACGGTGATCCTAAGAGGTCCTGATGGCAAACCTGTACGGATGGTGGGGGCTCTTCAGGATATTTCCCTCGAAAAAGAAAAGGAAAACCATCTGAAACTTCTGGAATCGGTGGTAACCAACACCCGGGACGGGATTTTAATCACTGAGGCAGAGCCTGGGCCCGGCGGATACAAAATCATTTATTCCAATGATTCCTTCCTCAAAATGACCGGTTACACGCTGGAGGAAATAATCGGAAAATCACCCACCATCTTTCAGGGGTCGCTCACGGACAGAAAGGTCCTCGACAAGTTGAAACAGGATCTCAGTGAATGGAAGCCTTCCACTGTAGAATTGATCAATTACAAAAAGGACGGCTCCGCTTACTGGGTTAATTTTTCTCTGACTCCGGTAGCGGACCAAAAAGGTTATTTCACCCATTGGATTGCCGTGGAGAGAGACATTTCCGAGCAGAAAAAAAATGAAGCTGCACTGCTCTACAAAACCCGGCTCATAGCGGCCATCGCAGATATCATCCAGTCACTTTTGGAAACCAATGAATGGGAAGAATCTGTGCCCGAATTATTGGGTAAAATGGGAGAAGTCATTGATGCTGATCGCGTCTATCTCTTTAAAAACTTCACTGATCCTGATTCCGGAAAACTTTTTACTCAGCAAATCAAGGAATGGACAAATGGAAAAGTCAGTTCGGAAAAGGATAATCCCGATTATCAGGCCATTCCATTGGAAGATCACCCTACCTTTTTGGAAAAGGCTTTAGCCAGGGAGCCTTTTGCGGTACAAACCAAAGAAACGCAGGGAGCTACACGGAAGATTTTGGAGGAACAGCAAATCAAATCCATTCTCCAGATTCCGATTTTCGTCGAGGGGAAATTTCAGGGATACATCGGATTTGATGATTGTACCCAAGAGCGGGAATGGTCGGATGATGAAATTGGATTTTTGACTTCAGTCACCACCAATCTGGCCTTCGCCATAGAGCGAAAAAGGCACCTTGACAAAATCAGAGTGGCCTATGAAACCAGAAACGAGCTCCTGGAAAGTATCGGAGATTCCTTTTACGCCATGGATAAAAATTACAATGTCACCTATTGGAACAATGTAATTGAGAAACTGACCGGGGTGAAGCGTGAAGAAATCATCGGGAAAAGCATCTGGGAATTTGTAGAAAAAGTCAACGATAAATTCCAAAACGCTTACGATAAAGCATTTCAGGAAAATAAAGCCCAATATTTCGAAACCTATGATTCCTGGGTAAATGCCTGGCTGGAAGTCATGATTTATCCGGCAAACGGTGGCTTGTCTGCAATCATTAAGGATATCTCGGATCGAAAAATGACCGAAAATCAGTTGGCACAATCCAACGAGCGGTTTTCTATCCTCGCCGATTCCACAAACGATGCCATCTGGGATTGGAATATCGAAACCGATGAACACTTCTGGGGTGATGGGTTCAGTAAGCTGTTTGGAATCAACTTGGAATTGGAAGGCAATTCTCCTGAAATCTGGAGAAAAAGGGTTCATCCTGAGGATTTTGAAGCAGTGCAAAACATCCTCTATCAACTCCTCCACCAAAAGGACCAAAACTACTTTGAATCCGAATACAGGTTCCAAAGAAAGGATGGCTCCTATGCCTATGTGATGGATAAAGCTACTTTGATCCGAAACAAAGCCGGCGAACCTATTCGTGTTGTCGGGGCGATGATGGACATCACCCAACGTAAAAATTATGAGGAATCCCTCAAGAAACTGAATGAGGAATTGGCAGTATCCAACCGGGAACTTGAAATTTCAAACAAGGAGCTCGAACAGTTTGCTTATGTAGCTTCCCATGATCTACAGGAACCCCTGAGGATGATTTCCAGCTTTCTGGGTTTGATCGAACGAAAATACAAGGATCAACTTGACGAAAAAGGTATTCAGTATATCCACTTTGCCGTGGATGGTGCCAGGCGAATGAGGGAAATTATTCTCGATTTGTTGGAATTTTCCAAAGTTGGGAATTCATCGGAATCCAAAAAACCGACTAATACCAATGAATTGGTGCACGAAGTCCTCTTGCTGAACAATAAATTAATTCAGGAAAAAAATGCCACCATTCATGTTGGGCAATTGCCTGATATTTATTGCCACTCCAACTCCATTATTCAACTTTTCCAAAACCTAATTTCCAATGGTCTAAAATATCAACCTGCCGGAAAAAAGCCTGAAATAAGAATTAACGGAACTGAATTTGACAACGAATGGCAGTTTTCGGTACAGGATAACGGAATAGGTATTGATCCCGAATTCAAGGATAAAATATTCGTGATTTTCCAGCGACTTCACCAAAAAGATCAGTTCTCCGGCTCTGGAATAGGCCTTGCAATCTGCAAAAAGATCGTTGAATTCCACGGTGGAAAAATCTGGGTGGAATCTTCTTTAGACAATGGCAGTACTTTTTTCTTTACCATTAAAAAATAGCCAGGTTTGAAATTCTCCCAAATAAAAGACAGGATTTTGCTTCAGATGATCTCCAACCCGAAATTGACGGGATGGATAACTTTTTTGGCTATACTGTCTCTTACTACTTTCCTGACATTGGTAGAATACAAACTCAATCTTTCTGAGGAACGGGAGATAGTCAACACCGAGTTGAATAAGTTTGAAAGTCGGTTTACAACTGCCTTAAGCGATGGGATTTCTGCGGCAAAAACCCTGGGATTTTTTGCCCAAAACAAAGATGAAGTCATCCAAAATTTTGAAGAAATCGGAAGGCAGATTTTGGAAAGCAATCCCCAAGTGGATGTGATCGAGTTTTTGGACAGTGGAACAATCGTAGCTGTCTATCCCCTTGTAGGCAATGAGGCAGTTCTGGGATATAATGTATTGAAGGACCCCAAAAACTTCCGGGAAGTAGAAGAATCCATCCGGAGAAAGGACGTTTATTTTTCAGGTCCAATCACCCTGCGTCAAGGAGGCACAGGAATAGTTGGACGATACCCACTGTTTGACGAAGGGAAATTTATCGGGCTTTCCGCGGTCATCATCCATTTTGACAAATTGGTGGAAAGAGCTCTGCAGGACATCCACAACGAGGATAGGTTTATAGTCCAGCTTTCCAAAGTCAATCCAAACACAGGGATTCTGGAAAAATTCGTTTCTTCGGGAGATTCACTAAACTTTTCCGGCTACAAGGCCACAGTTCCGATTGAGGTCGGCAATTGGTTGCTTTCTGTTCAACTCAAAGAAAGTCTTGCATGGTATGACCTGAGATGGTTTATTCTGGGGCGAATTATCCTGTCAGGAATATTTGGGATTGCTGCCTGGAATTTTGCCCGTCAACCCTCACTTTTGATCAAAAAGCTCAATGATAAATCCAAAGAAATTCTTTTGGCAAATGAAAGGTTTGAGCTGGCAACGAGGGCTACTTCAGATGCCATTTGGGACTGGAATTTGGAAACCAATGAAAAATATCGGTCCAGCCAATTTTCGGTACTTTTTGGATATAGCCAAAAGGTACTTGATGATAACAAACAATTCAGGACTGACCTGATCCATCCCGAGGATTTGGAGCGTGTTCAATCCAAACTGCAGGAAACACTATCCGGAGACACCACTTCCTGGGAAATCGAATTCCGAGGCAAGAAAGCTGACCAAACCTATGCCTATGTATCTGAAAAAGGCTATATCATCAGAAATGAACAAGGCAAGGCCATTCGGATGATCGGGGCTACCCAAAACATCACCAAACAGAAACTGGATGAATTGAGCCTTATAGAAGCCAATCAGAAGCTTAGCAATGCCAATGCAGAACTCAAAGCCTTTGCTTCCATGGCATCCCATGACATGCGTGAACCCCTGAGAATGATCAGTTCGTTCATGTCACTTCTGGAGAAAAAATACGGGGCTAGCCTTGATGACAAAGCCCACCAGTACATTTCTTTTGCTATCGATGGAGCAAAGCGCCTTACTTTGTTGATACACGACTTATTGGACTATTCCAAAGTTGGTTTTGACTCCAATTTGATTGAAAGCATCAATACCAAAGACCTTATTCAGGAGGTAATGGCACTTAAATCAGCCCTAATCCAGGAAAATAATGCAACCCTAATTATTGAGGAACTTCCCAATATTAAAGGTGTCAAAATGCCCCTTAGGATATTGTTCCAGAATTTGATCGGAAATGCATTGAAATACAGAAAGCCGGACACCAAACCGGAAATAAAAATTTCAGGAAAGGAAGAAAATGGTTTTTGGAAATTTTCCATAAAGGACAATGGGATAGGCATTGAAGCTGATTATCTTGAGGCGATTTTCGGTATACTAAAAAGGCTTCATCCAAAAGAAAAATACCCCGGTACTGGTATGGGATTGGCTGTTTGTCGAAAAATAATTCTCCAACATGAAGGAAAGATTTGGGCAGAATCCACACCTGGAATTGGAAGTGAATTTTTCTTTACCATAAAAAAACATGAGTAACCTACCTATTAAAATCCTTCTGGTAGAAGATAACGAAGGGGATATCCTCCTCACTACAGAAGCACTTCAAGATTGCAAAGTTGCCAATGAACTCAAAGTCTTGCGTGACGGATGTGAGGCACTCCACTTTTTGCTGACCCAGTCCCGTCACAGTCTGAATGAATTGCCTGATCTGATTCTTTTGGACATCAACCTCCCAAAAAAAACTGGGCATGAAGTGCTAGAAAGTGTCAAAAATCATCCGGATTTAAAACATATCCCAATTATCATTTTGACAACTTCTTCCTCTGAAATGGACATACACCGGGCCTATCAGGACCACGCAAATTGCTACATTATCAAGCCATTGGAGGTCAATGATTTTCTGAATGTCACCTCAAAAATTGAAGAGTTTTGGCTGACCATCGCAAGACTTCCCAGGAACTAAGGCCAATGCGAAAGGATGAAAAAACCTATAACTTTCTGATTGTTGAGGACAATCTGGGAGATTATATTCTGATTGAAGAATACCTTACTGACTATATATTAGACCCAAAATTCCAGCGGGCAGAAACTTTCCAAGAAGCAAGGAATCTCCTCAATGATTCCAATCAAAGGTTTGATATTATATTCCTGGATCTTTCTCTGCCAGACCTTTCCGGGGAAGATCTGATTGTTAGCGTTATAGAATTCGCCAAAGGATGTCCGGTTATTGCTCTCACTGGATTTTCGGATTTGGATTTCAGTATCAGATCACTCTCTCTTGGGGTATCTGACTACCTGCTCAAGGATGAACTCACCTCCATAATCCTTTATAAAAGCATTATATATTCCATTCAGCGGAGCAAATTCACGGATCAAATTCAGAAATCTGAAAAACGGTACAGTGATCTTTTCCATCTGAGCCCGCTACCCATGTGGGTGTATGGTCTGGATGATCTCAAGTTTTTGGATATCAATCAGGCGGCCATTAATCACTATGGATACAGTGAGGATGAGTTTTTAAAAATGAAAATTTCCGAAATCAGGCCGCCAGAAGACATTATTTTGATGGAACAGGCTGTTTCTGCTTTCAAGAGGGGAGAGATTTACCATCCCAAAAGTGTCTTTCGCCACAAAAAGAAAAACGGTGAAATCATCATGGTCGAAGCCACCATCAACCAA
Organism: Algoriphagus sp. A40; assembly: GCF_002002735.1. GTDB lineage: Bacteria > Bacteroidota > Bacteroidia > Cytophagales > Cyclobacteriaceae > Algoriphagus. Next base: position 252,435 of record NZ_MUNY01000045.1, read on the forward strand.
TTACACTTCAATGGAAGGAATGCCGTATTGGTTTTGGTCAATGACATCACCGAACGGACCAGGTATGTGGAAACCATTGAAAAACAAAACCAAACCTTCAGGGAAATTGCCTGGATTCAATCCCACGTGGTCAGGGCTCCCTTGGCCAGATTGCTTGGATTAGTGAACCTGATGGAAACCGACTTGGAAGATTTGGGCGAAGACAGACCAAATTTGATCCGACACATCAAAGATTCAGCCTTTGAACTTGATCAAATCATCAGAGATATCAGTAAAAAATCAGAAAACATCGAGCGATTGGACAGCTATGAATCCTGAACTGATCCTTGTGGATGACGACAGCGTGCTGTTGTTGGTTCTCCAAAAAATGATCCGGAGGATAAGTCCCGAAAGCCAAATAGACTCATTTTCCTCCGGAAAGGATGCCCTGGATTTTCTTACCAGTAATTCAGATCCAACTAACCCCATATTTCTTTTGGTCGATATTAATCTCAATGATATGAGTAGCTGGGATTTTCTTTCCTTGCTTCAAACCAGGAATCTCCAATACCACAAAATAATCCTGATGACTTCCTCGATCTCCTCTTCCAATTCCGATCTGGCAAGAAAGTACCCGTCAGTGATCGGATTTTTTGAAAAACCCATCACTTTCGAAAATTTTCATCAGATCTTTGAAATGATCAGAAAGGAAAAAAAAGCGCTTACTTTTTCCGTCAAAATGCATTAGTTTGATTTTTGTTTCTGAATTAACTTAGACCCAAACCTATTAAAATGAATTCAAAAACCGTCTTGATTACGGGTGGAGCCAGCGGAATTGGCTTGGCAATGGTGAGAAAGTTTGCCGCTGAAGGCAGCCTGGTTTTTTTTATTGACACCAACCAGGTGGAAGGCACCAAGCTTCAGATCGAAGAACACGAAAAAGGCTTCCATGTAAAGTTTCTCGAAGTAAGCATTGCGGACTACTCCCAGTTGGAAAAATTGGTGCAAACTATTCCTGGTAAAATCGACGTATTGATCAACAATGCAGGGATTTCCCATATCGGAAAAGTAGAAACCACTTCCGAAGAAGACTTTGATCGCCTTTTCCAGGTAAATGTCAAGGGGATGTTCAACTGCATCAAGGCCTGCCTTCCAAAGCTCAAAGAAAACGGAGGCGGGTCTATTTTGAACATGTGCTCGGTTGCCGCTACGATCGGGATACCGGACCGCTTTGCTTATAGCATGACAAAAGGCGCCGCACTGTCCATGACTTTGAGCGTAGCCAGAGATTATGTTCAGGACGGGATCCGTTGCAATTGCATTTCCCCGGGCAGGGTTCATACCCCGTTTGTAGATGGATTTTTGGCAAAAAATTATCCCGGCCAGGAAAAAGAAATGTTCGCCAAGCTGGCAGCTACCCAACCCATCGGAAGAATGGGGACCCCGGAGGAAATCGCCGAACTGGCATACTTTATCAGCTCAGATTCCGGCGGATTTATCACAGGTGCCAATTTTAATATTGACGGGGGTTTTATGGGGTTGAAAATGTGAGGTGATTTGGGATTTACGATTTTTGATTTACGAGATTCATCACACGCATTCACCATTACTCAGCAATTGTGCTTTTGATCCGGGAGTCTTATACTTAGAAATTCTTGGATCTTGCTTCTTGATTCTCATTACTTGATTCTCATTATTAGACAATAAAAACATGAAACTCATTCGATTTGGAGAATCCGGCAAAGAAAAACCCGGAATCCAGGATAAAGAAGGTAAAAACCTTGACTGTTCCTCTTTCGGGGAAGATTGGAATGAAGGCTTTTTAGCAAACGACGGACTGAACAGGCTGAAATCTTGGCTGGAGACAAATCAGAAAGGTCTAAAGGAAATTCCTGTTAATTCTAGGATCGGATCCCCTATTACCCGACCATCCAAGATCATTTGTGTGGGACTCAACTATCGAAAGCATGCCGAAGAAGCCGGAATGGCCGTGCCGGAGATTCCTATCATTTTCATGAAGGCAACTTCTTCCCTTTGCGGGCCTTATGATCCGATTTTTATCCCAAAAAACTCTGTTCAGACCGACTGGGAAGTTGAACTGGCAGTAGTGATCGGCAAGCGGGCCAAATATGTGAGTTCCGAAAATGCTTACGATTATATTGCCGGCTATTGCCTGCACAACGATGTGAGCGAGCGTGATTTCCAGCTCCGGCATGGCGGTCAATGGGTCAAAGGAAAAAGTGCCGACCACTTCGCTCCTCTCGGACCATTTTTGGCAACAAAAGAAGAAATCGCTGATCCGCATCAACTTCGACTTTGGCTCAAGCTGAATGGAAAAATGCTACAGGATAGCAATACTTCGGATCTGATTTTTGATATCCCGACGATTGTCTCCCATATCAGCCAGTACATGACCTTGCTGCCCGGGGATGTGATTTCAACCGGAACTCCAGCTGGTGTAGGTATGGGCTTAAAACCTGAACCGAGATTTCTTGAAAATGGGGATATTGTCGAATTGGGAATTGATGGACTTGGTATTTCCCGTCAGGTAGCTATGAACGATCCAGAGGCATGAGACTCGATTCCCACCAGCACTTCTGGGAATACGATTCAAAGCGTCAGGATTGGATCACTCCGGAGATGAGCCGGATTCGTCGAAATTTCCTTCCAGGGGACCTTTTTCCTTTGCTCCAGGATGCAAAAATCGATGGATGCATCGCTGTGCAGGCAGAAGAAAGCCTTCGGGAAACTGATTTCCTCCTCGATTTAGCAGGTCAGCACGAGTGGATTCGCGGAGTGGTCGGTTGGGCAGATCTGAAAAACGACAAGCTGGATGAACTTCTGGATGACTATTCCGAATCCCAAAAACTGGTAGGCTTCCGTGAGGTGCTCCAATCCAAAGACCCTCGCTACATGCTTCAGGAGGAGTTTATCCGGGGAGTTCAAAAAATCGGTGACAGGGGCTACAGTTATGACATCCTGATTTTCCCGCACCACCTTTCGGCGACTTTAGAATTAGTCAGCAAATGCCCGGACCAACGGTTTGTCATTGATCATTTGGCCAAACCTTATATCAAAGACGGAGAATGGAAAGAATGGAAAAAAGCCGTTGGGCTATTGGCGGAGCGGGAACTGATGCACTGCAAACTTTCCGGAATGATCACCGAGGCAGATTGGAAAAAATGGACTCCCGATCAGCTTTTTCCTTATCTGGAAATCGCCCTGGAATTGTTTGGTCCAGAACGATTGATGTATGGGAGTGACTGGCCCGTATGTCTGCTTGCCGGGGAATATGAAAAGTTTTGGGAGGTAATCGAGCTGTTTACTTCAGCACTTACTAATTCTGAAAAAGCCAGAATCATGGGCGAAACCGCCGCAGAGTTTTACAAAATATAAAACCAAAAACAAGGTCAAAAAGTACACGCAGCCCCCTGCTGACCGAATACTGAGACTGCCTACTGACAATGAACCTAAACCTTGCCAATAAAGTCTTCCTTATCTCTGGTGGAGCCAAAGGAATAGGAGGAGCAATTTCCCGCGTACTGATCGAAGAAGGAGCAATTCCCGTAATGATTGACCCTTCGGAAAAAGAAGGAAAAGAAATCCTGGATCTGGCCAAAGGCAAAGCCCTTCAGATTCCCATCCGTCTTTTTTCACCGGAGCAAGCCAAGGAAGCTGTGGATCTAACCATCAAAACTTTTGGAAGAATCGACGGGGTAGTCAATAATGCCGGTGCCAATGACGGCGTGGGTCTGGAAAAAGGAACTCCGGAAGCTTATGCAAATTCGGTAGCCAAAAACCTCTTTCACTACTACTACTTGGCTCACTATGCGCTGCCGCAATTAAAGGAACACCAGGGTGCCATCGTCAACATTTCCTCCAAAACCGCAGTGACCGGTCAGGGAAATACCTCCGGATACATCTCTGCCAAAGGGGCCCAATTGGCGCTAACCCGCGAATGGGCCGTGGAGCTTCTCCCCTATCAAATCCGCGTCAATGCCATCCTTCCGGCAGAAGTGTACACGCCGATGTACGCAAACTGGATCCAGTCTTTCCCGAATCCTGAAGAAAAACTTGCGGAAATCAATGCCAGGATTCCGCTTGGCAATCGAATGACAACTTCAGAGGAAATCGCATCTATGGCTATTTTTCTCCTTTCCGACAAAGCCTCCCATATCACCGGACAGCATTTATACGTCGACGGTGGTTACACCCATCTTGACCGTTCTTTATGACCCAAAAACCAGCCCTTGTCCCAAAGGAACTCCTCTTTCCTTTTATTCTTATCACCTCCCTTTTTGCCCTTTGGGGCTTTGCAAATGACATCACCAATCCCATGGTGGCGGCATTTAAGCGAGTGCTGGAGCTGAACAACACTCAGGCATCCTGGGTCCAACTGGCATTTTATGGAGGCTATTTCACGATGGCGTTGCCAGCAGCATTTTTTATCAAAAAGTATTCTTACAAAACAGGAGTTCTCCTCGGTTTAGGGCTTTATGCTTTTGGAGCTTGCCTGTTTTATCCGGCTGCCGCATGGGAAAGTTATGGCTTCTTCCTGGCGGCACTTTACATTTTGACTTTTGGGCTGGCATTTCTGGAGACTACTGCCAATCCATACATCCTGTCCATGGGACCTGAGGCCACCGCTACGCAGCGCCTGAATCTGGCACAGGCATTCAACCCCATGGGCGCCTTGGCAGGTCTTTTTGTAGCCAAAACATTTATTCTCAATTCCCTTCATTCCAACAATACAGATGAAAGTGGAAATATCATTTTTGACAGTTTGGATGAGGCTGCAAAAGCTGTCATCCGGACCAACGACCTGATGGTCATCCGAAATCCCTATGTGATGCTCGGGTTGGTGGTGATTGGGATTTTTGTCATGATCTCCATGATCAAAATGCCGGAAAGCAAGGACTCTACCGGGAAAATAAACTTTGGACCTACGATGAAACGGTTGTTGAAAAACAGGAATTTCGTAGAGGGAACCTTGGCTCAGATGTTTTATGTCGGGGCTCAGATCATGATTTGGACTTACATCTACCAATATGCGGAATCGCTAGGCATTAGCACCTTTGATGCTGTTAATTACGCTTATGCCTCCTTGGGTGTATTCCTTGTGGGAAGATGGATTTGTACTTTCCTCCTTCGAATAATGCCTCCAACCAGACTTTTGGCCATTTTTGCGATTTTGGCTATGGGTTTTACCCTGGGAGCTATTTTCATGGAAGGAATGGCGGGACTTTATTCCCTTGTTGGAATCAGCTTTGCGATGTCCTTGATGTTTCCGACGATTTACGGAATTGCACTTGAGGGTTTGGGGGAGGATTCTAAGTTTGCCGCGGCCTATTTGGTGATGGCGATCGTGGGAGGAGCGATTATGCCGACTCTTCAGGGAATGATTTTGGATTTAGGTGGCACGGGCTATACTGATACCCTAATTCTGGGTGTTCCAGAGGTCAATTTCTCCTTCTTTCTCCCCCTGGTTTGCTTTCTAATGGTGTTTTTGTTTGCAGTGAGGGTGAAAGGATTGAAAAATTGAAAAATTTGAAGATTGGAAAATTAAGTTGCAAGGTTGCAAAGTTGGAAGGTGTTTGACATCTCAACTTTTTCCATCGTTTCGTAAATCGTAAACTTGTGCAGAGCGTAGTCGAAGCATCAAAAATCTAAATCAATGCAGACCTTTTTACTTATCTGCGATCTCAAAGACGAACCCGAAGCCATTCAGGCCTATGTGGAATGTCACAAGACTGTGTCTGAAGATATTTTGGAAAGCATCCGAGTGGCTGGAATCCTGCAAATGAGCATCTATCGCTGGAGAAACCGACTGGCGATGATCTTGGTCGGCGATGAGAATTTTAGCTTTGATAAGAAAGCTGAATTGGACAGCACCAATCCCAAAGTTCAGGAATGGGAAGCTTTTTTGAGTCAGTACCAAACCAACCTTCCCGGCACTCCGGCGAATTGGAGATGGGCGATTACCGAGCAGATATTTGACTTTAGCGCAAATACTTCGAAGTGATGCATGACCAACATTGTAGATTGGGATATCGTCCTTTTCCAGGATATTTTTGATTATCGTACATTTCGACGATAAATAAAATTATCGTGTATTTCAACGATATATAGAATTATCGCATAATTATGCGATAATTTGATTTATCATCTATTTCCACGATATTAAACTTCATGATAGCTGTAATCAAAGGAGACATTATCAATTCCAGAAACCTTAAAAACCCGGAGCCTTGGTTGATTCCACTCCAAAAACTTTTTACAAAGTGGGGAGAAAGCCCAAAAAATTGGGAATTGGTTTGGGGGGATTTTTTCCAACTTGAGATAAATACTCCCGAAGAAGCTTTGCACAAGGCCCTTCAAATAAAAATCTTAATCAAAAAAACCCAAATCGAGGGGCTCCGAAAAAACACAAGTCTGGTCGATGTGCGAATGTCGATTGGAATAGGAGAAAAAACTTACAGCGGAGCAAAAATCTCGGAAAGCAATGGTCCCGCCTTTGTGTACGCAGGTGAAAAATTTGACAAACTCAGAAAAGAGAAAATCAACTTGGCCATCCAAAGTCCCTGGAAAGAATTCGATAAGGAAATAAACCTTTATTTGAAGCTGGCGGGGATAGTAATGGATAGCTGGTCGATTTCCTCTGCAGAATTGATGGATATCGTCTGGAATGAACCAGGCATCAATCAAGAAGAAATCGGAAAGAAACTCGGAATCCGGCAAAATTCGGTAAGCGGGAGATGGCACCGTACCCACGCAGGTGAGTTGATGGAAATAGAGGAAACTTTCCGGGAAAAAATAAAAAGACTGATTCCATGATTCTGTTTTTAAAGCTGCTTTTAGCCCATTTGGTCGGAGACTTTATTCTTCAGCCCAAATCATGGGTAGCTGAAAAAGAACAAAAGAAAGGGAAATCACCCAAAGTCTACCTCCACTTCCTGATTCATGGACTCTTGGTTTTGATCCTGCTGGGAAAAGAATATTGGACCATGGCTGTATGCATCACGGTCATCCATGGAATCATTGATCTCATCAAAATCTATCTTCAAAAAGACACCAACAGGCCTATATGGTTTTTCGCTGACCAAATCGCCCATCTGATCAGCCTCCTTTTAATAGGCTACATTTGGTTTGAGCCTGATTTAGGACAGTTGGATTGGATTACACCTCAGGAGTTGTGGATCTTCATCACAGCCATTGTTTTTATCACCCAAGTCTCGGGTATTGTCATCCAGTTTCTATTGACAGGATGGTCCAAAGACTTAAACTTATCGGATGAAGCCTCACTTAAAAACGCCGGAAAATATATCGGAATTCTGGAACGTCTCTTTGTTTTCGTATTTGTAATTTCCGGCAGATGGGAAGCGATCGGTTTCTTATTGGCTGCAAAATCAGTCTTTAGATTTGGAGATTTGAGAAAATCGAAGGATAGGAAATTAACAGAATACATCCTCATCGGAACTTTACTCAGCTTCGGAATTGCCTTAGCCACAGGAATAGCTGTTTCATGGCTACTTAAAATCTATTAAAATTTGTTTCAATCCCACAAGAACCTACCTATGAAATACCCCATTTTAACCATCCTCTTCATCCTAATGGCAACATTTGTTCACGGCCAAAATCACACACTTCCACTTTGGCAAGGTACTCCTCCCCTACAGACAGCGATGGATCTGCAAGAAGACGTACGTCAAGAGGGTATTATCCGAATAGCCAATGTGCAAATTCCAACCATTGAGGTATATCTACCGGCCAAACAGATTTCAACTGGCAAGGCGGTGGTGATTTTCCCGGGTGGAGGTTATGGGATTTTAGCGTATGACTGGGAAGGAACTGATTTTGCAAAATGGTTGAACTCGCAGGGAATCGCAGGCATCGTGGTCAAATACCGACTTCCGGTTTCCAAATCTCTTACCGATCCGAAGGAAGTTCCTCTGATGGACGCGCAGCGGGCCATCCGTCTGGTAAGACAAAACGCTACGGCTTGGAATATCGATCCGGCCAAAGTCGGTGTGATGGGTTTCTCCGCAGGTGGACATTTGGCATCCACTATCAGCACCCAATACAAGCATGAAGTTGAGCGGCCAAAAGACGCTATTGATGCACTTTCGGCTCGGCCAGACTTCTCAATCTTGGCTTACCCAGTGATCACCTTCCAAGATGGCGCGGTGCATGGTGGTTCACGCAAAAACCTCATCGGCGATAATGCTTCAGCTGAACTGAAAGACCGCTTTTCCGGAGAATTGAATGTAAATGCAGAGACTCCTCCCACTTTCCTGGTTCATGCCCAGGACGATGCCGGAGTTCCGATTGAAAATTCGCTGCTTTATTACCAAGCCCTCCACCAAAACGGAGTGAAAGCATCCTTGCACATTTACCCAACAGGTGGTCATGGTTTTGCTTTTGGACTTGGAAAAGGCGCGGTAGAAACCTGGAGAGAGGTGTTGTTGGCTTGGATGGCTGATTTGTAAAATTGGGTCAACAGACGACAGTCCACAGTCGACAGCCGCGAGTTGGTAACCCAAAGTTCTTTTTATTAAGTTCACTTCATCAAAACACAACTGTGGTCCGTGGACCGTCAACCGTTGACAAGAAAACATGCCCCTCAAAGTAATTGCCTTCGATGCAGACGATACCCTTTGGGTGAATGAGCCTTTTTTTCGCGAAGCGGAGGAAAAGTTTGCCAGCTTGTTGGAGGATTTTATGCCGCAGCATGCAATCATGAAGGAATTGTACCGGACCGAAATCGAAAATCTCGGTCTGTATGGATATGGAGTCAAGGGTTTTATGCTGTCCATGATCGAAACAGCTATGCGGATCTCCGATCATAAAATGCCGATGGCTTTGGTGGAAAAGGTCATCCAAATCGGTCGGGAAATGCTGGAAAAACCCGTGGAACTTCTGCCTGGAGTGGAAGAGGTCCTTCAATCTCTAAACGGCGACTATCGAATGGTACTCGCTACCAAAGGGGATCTGCTGGATCAGGAACGAAAGTTGAAAAAATCCGGGCTTGAGAAGTACTTTCACCACATCGAGATAATGAGCGAAAAGAGAACTTCCGATTTTGAGAAGCTCATCAGACATTTGGATGTGAAGCCTTCGGAATTTCTGATGATGGGAAATAGCCTGAAGTCGGACATCTTACCGGTATTGGAGCTGGGCGGACATGCCATTCACATTCCATTTCATATCACTTGGGTCCATGAGCAGATCGAGCATGAAGTGGAGCAGGAGCAGTTTTATACGGTCACTTGCATCGCCGATGCCGCAGCACTCATTAAAACAATGAATTGACAATGAATGCCATGGATCTGAACATAGCCGTTGAACTCCACGATGTCGCTGGGATCAAGGCTATTTTAGCGTCTGGACCGGCCGAAAAACACTCCGCTGGAAAACCACTGATTTGGGTTCTGATCGGCGAGTATACGAGAGGTCCGAGATTCAAAGATTGCGTCAGAGTATTCTTGGAAAACGGTCACGGCTTGGGAGATCCAATCCTCGAAGCAGTCCTGTTGGATAACGTCGATCTCCTACGAAGATCGATCTTGGAAAACCCCGGAGGAATTCACAACAAGCATTCACTCCCTTGCGCCTACACGCCTTTTTTGGAAGTCTCCTTGCTCCACATCTGCGCGGAATTCAACCACTTTTCGTGCGCGGAGGTTTTGATCAAAGCTGGATTGGATATCAATGCGAAAGCCGGAGTCGATGAATTCGGCTTTGGAGGTCAAACTCCCATCTTTCTTACGGTCAATCAGAATACCAACCAGTCCAAAGAAATGTTAGATTTCTGCTTGGAGCATGGCGCTGATCTGGATTATACTGTCCGGGGATTGATTTGGGGAAAAGGCTATCCTTGGGAAACCCTCCTACCATCCGTCAATCCGATCAGCTATGCCATGATGGGTTTGCTGCCGCAGATGCACCGGAAAGAAGCGACAATCTCCGATGTGGTCTCGAAACTATTGAAACATCGATTTGGGATCGAATATCAGAGTCCGAATATTCCGAATAAGTATCTGAAAGGTTGAGAGAATAAATAGGCTAAGGGAAAGATTTGTATTCTTCTAGCCATAGACTTACTTTAAGCCAAAGGTAGGATTTGACCGGAACCCCATTCTTCAGGCCAGGTTCAAATTCAAGTTTGGGAAAAATCGCCTCAATGGATTGGGAGACATATCCATTGTCAGCAGTAAAAAATTCATTCCCAATCACTTTTCCATTTTCATCAATGTGAAGAAGATAAGACCCGAACATTTTTTTGTCCCATCCATAAACACTGAAAACATCTTGAGAAACAGTAATTAAAGGGAGCACCTCTTCTTTATTTAACAGTCGAGGATATTGATCGGATAGTTCGTATTCCTTTTGAATCAAGTACGATTCAAGCTCCTCTGTTTCGATTTCTACCACCAACTTTGGCTGATCAAAAAGAGGCATTTCCTGAAACTCTAGCACTTTGCCATTTTTGATCAGGTATTCTTGGTGAAGCTTTCCATTCGGGTAAAATTTCTTGGAGTACCCATCTGTTTTCCCATCGAGCATCTCCCGATATTCTATCAGAATGCCGTTTATAAACATTCTTTGGATTCCATCCTCCAAATAATTCTTGAATTGATATTCATACCTAAAGACGGATTCTGGCACTGTCCCTGACTCATAGATATAAGATCCGTTACCGTCCTTCAGCAAATGTTCCCCCTTTTCATCCCAAAAATTAAGGTACTTAGGAGGAGCTTCCCGACGATCCACTTCCAGCATTTTTGAGCCATCGGGATAGAATTCAAGATAAGGAGCTGTATGATTTCCATTTTCATCCATAAAGTAGGAATACTTGACTTCGCCGTTTTCATACCAATAAGTTTGAGGTCCGATCTTTTTATAATTAGAATCTTCATTTCCTAGATAGGAAAGTTGCCCATTTGGATGATAATACCTGATTTCTTTGATGTCAGAATCTGCGAAAAGCACCTCCTCCCGGTCTAAAGTCCCATCTTCATCAAAATATCGCTGCAAGCCAACCTGCACACCATTTTCATAGTTCAACTCTTTCAATAAAACCCCATCAGGAGATTGAATTTTCATACTTCCCTCCTTTTTATTGTTTTTCACCTCAACCTCTTTTGTGCCTTGGGTAAGTGGGTCAAATGAGAGGGCCTTTCCGGAAAAAGTCTTTGGAAAAATTTCTCCATTTTCATCACGCACATACAGGTGAGAATTTGCCCGGACAAAAGCCTCGACTCTACTTTCCGAAGAATCCTTATTTGCATAAAAAGCTTGGTCTAAACTATCCAACTTTAAATCTATCCAGACCTCTTCCTTAGGCCGATTCTGATACCATACTTCTGCTTTTTCCAAGATTTCCCATCCTTTCTTCTTCCCCTACTCTCTTGTAAAACTTCTTGATTTCCGGAATCATGTAGCCATATCCATTGTCAAAAAAATTTGAGAAGCCTCCATCGGAAACATTCCACGCCAAATAGGAGAAAAAATATAATTCCTTAAGTTCAGGCCGGAGTTTTTGAATAAGTCGTTCAAATTGGTCTTCGGAATAAAAGTAAGGTAGGCCACCAATCAAACCATAGAGGAAGGAGCCCTTTTCCAATGTGAAATAGTCGCCATAGGTCATTTGAGGAAATCCCTGATCTGGAAAATCTATTAACAAAGGTTTTTGAATTGGTGACACTTGCCCATGAACCGAATGTCCAAATCCGAAAACCGTCAATAAAAAAATCAGATAGAACCGAGAAAATTCTAAAGAAAGAAAACTCATGGAAGGCATTATTGAGAATCAAATTGAACCCCCAATAACTAATTTCTATTCAGAATTTCCAACTTTTTCATTGAAAAAACAACTATAAAAGCATTCTCAATTCTCCAGCACCTGCTTTTCTTCCAACAGAACTTTTCTCAACTTCTGATAGTCCAATTCCTGGACGGCGATCTTTCCGTCAATCGAAAGTGATGCAGCCGCAGCCGCTGACTGTCCTAAGATCATGAAGACCGGCTCCATTCGGATCGAGCCAAAAGCCGTGTGTGAACTCGAAACGCAAATCGGAACGAGCAGATTGGTACATTCCTCTTTTTTGGGAATCAATGTCCCGTAGGAAATCGAATAGGGCTGCTTTGGGTGAACTCCGATGTCGCCTTCATTTTGCACAAAACCTCCCGGCGTGACAAATCGCTGCGTATTGTGCGAATCCAGGGAATAGGACCCCATACCCACAGGCTGGGGAACTGCTTTGGCCCCCAACACATCGTGCTCTGTCATCACATAGGCTCCGATCATTCGTCGTGCTTCACGTACATAAATCTGATGCGGCCAGTTGCCGTTGTCTGTAAACTCGTCTTTTGCCAGGCCGTAGTGGGACATTTCTTTCCGAACATCTTCAGGCACCTGGGGATCATTTGAGAGAAAATACAACAGCCCTTTTTGATAATCTTCATGCTGCTTGATGATTTCTCTTCTTCGGGCATAAGTAGCCTCCGGATATTCGTAGTTTTTCCCAATGTAATCGGTGCTAAATGGCCCATGGTTATTGGTGTCAGTCTTCAAGTTGGGAATGGGGTCATATTTATCGAAAGTCTCTGTCCAACCGGCTGCATACACCCGTGCCAGTAGCTCATAGCGTGCTGGATCGTAGTTGGAAGGCTTCGCGAAAGGAACCTGGTTAGCCGGATTTCTGCTCAGAGCCATCCGGAAATTGTATGCCTGAAGGAGTTTATCACCTTCTCCGTTCTTGCTGGGAGGATTGGGAGAAATCTCCGGCAAAAGCCCACTCGCGGGGTCTCCGGGAATCTTGTAAGCACTGACCGAATCCATAAAATAATGCCGGTGCTGATAAGTACCGACCTGAACACCGTTCCAGGATTCCCCATAAACCGAGTTTGCCTCTCTGCCTACATGATAGCTCACTCCGGCAGCAGCCATCAAGTCACCTTCGTAGGTGGCGTCGATGAAGACTTTTCCTGAATAGGTTTTCCCCGAAACCATTTGGATGGAAGCTATTTTCCCATTCTCCATTTTAACTCCGGACTCGCGGTTTAGCCATTCATTTCGATGTATTTCAAGTTGATTTTCTTTCACAAAATCCTCAAAAACCCGCTCTGCAGCATGTGGTTCAAAGATCCACATCGTTCGGTTTTCTCCGTCTATTGCAGGTGTTCCTTGACCTTTGTTGCCATATTCCTCCCGCTTCTGCCATTTCCAGGCAGAATCTTGCTGGTAGTGCAAATAGAGTCGGTGGTAAAACTCCCTCGCCAGTCCACCGATTACAGCCTTATTGCCGGTATCGGTAAATCCAAGTCCACCAGCGGACAACCCTCCCAAGTGCTTGTCCGGGGATACCACCAGAACTGATTTCCCCATCTTTTTGGCCTGAACAGCTGCGGTAATCGCCGCTGAAGTTCCCCCGTAGATGATGATATCGGCTTGGTACGTTTGGGAAAAGCCGGTTGAAACAAAGAAGGTCGAAAAGAAAATGGCAATCAGACCGGATACAAGCTTCATGGGTTTTGGGTTTGGAATCAAAAATTTATGGAATTGCATTCGAAAAAACGAATCGAAATAGTTCCAGTGGTTCGACAGGACTTTTATAGAAAAAGACATTAGGAGTTTTGAGATTTTGAAATCAGAAAACCTCTGAAAAAAGAAAAGGAGGAAAAACTTCCTCCTTTCGTTGATCAATTTACTTCACTTTGCTGAAGGCTTCAAATTCCTGATTCAGCTTCTCGTCACTTTCGTCACCATCTGAATCTACAATAATCCGGTATCTGAAAGTGGCTGACTTGCCTGGAGCAATCTTGAAGTTCAGTTCGTCTTTTCCACCGCTCAATGACTTTTGTCCAAGGGTATTTGCAGCAAACAGGCCATAGCCTCTTGCATGCCAATAGGTCGGGAAACCGGGATTTCCGGGATGGTCGATAATCGCTAAGTCGATCTTTTCTCCCTTGATTTCTCCTGAAAGATCTACCCAATTGGCTCTGGTTCCCCAAACAGCATCTCCTTCTTTACCTGCGGCACTTCGGTAGAGACCGTTTACCCCTTCATTGTTTAGGGAGGGAACATCTGTAGCGATACCGCTGGCATCAGTGAAAATCTCCGGCTTGTCGGATGGATGCTCAAGCTGACGAGCTACCCGGATGCCCAGCATGCCTTCCTTGTTGTCAGTCAAAGCGACTTCTTTAGACTGCGCAGTCAGGGTGGTGATCCGGTCGATGACTCTTTTGTTTCCTTCTACGCTGAATACAAAAGTGGTTTTTTCCTTGAGCAATACTTCTCCCTTAGAGTTCACCCAATCCATACCAACTTCCAGTTCGGCTTTGTCTTTTCCTTCTTTGGCTTTGAGGATTCCTGTATGGACAATGGTACCGTATTTTTCCTTTTTATCAGCAGGGATTGCATCGGAATTGTTCCAAAAATCAAGGCCATTCACATCTCCATAGTTGAACCAAAGTCCGATATGGTGAGGATGGTCCACCCGCTCTCCGGGACGTGGTGCCAATGGATAGCCCCGGGTGATGTCGTTTCCTTTTGCAGATTTGATTGGGTACAAAACAGGCTTTTCAATAGTCTCGGGATAGAGATATGCGGTAAATAGCTTGCCGTCAACCAGTACTTCCACCTTTTTCTCACCATCTTTTCTTACCAAGGTTACCGAACCGGGCTTTGGTAATAAATCAGAGTTTGTGGGATTTTTCACCTCTGAGGATTCAGAATTGGAAATCAAAATCATTCCGGTCAGAATCCCGGTCTTTAATAGATTAAACATTTTTTATTGAATTAATATTGAAATACTTTTCCTCCTGCCAAGACTTCCTGCTTAGCCTCATCGAAGGTTACAAACTGACCGGTTCTCAGTGCAGCAGTAGTCATAATGTTGGCAATGGAATGATTGTAACCTGCCATTACATCTGCATTTGGTTTTTTGCGTGAGCGGACACAATCCATCCAGTTTCTCATGTGTGCGGAAGTGAGGTCATCCACTCCTGTATCTGCACTGGTCTCGGTCGGCACTGCTTCTCCGAGTGCCATTTCTGGTAAAAGGTTGGCTTTCATACCCATAGCTCCGGCGTTTCTTTCACTCAATCCACCGTTTGGTGTGATCTTGTTGGTATCGAGATTGAGCTCGCCACCATTTGAGTAATAGATTTCCTTGGTGCCACCTGCTCCGTTGGTGAATCTGGATGAATAGGTTACCTGGAATCCTTTGGTTTTGTCGTCCAGTGGGCCATAGTCGAATACCGCAGTCATGGTATCAAAATTTTGGCGCCCGTCTTTCCAGAGGTAAATTCCACCGTTAGCTGCTACGCTTCTTGGGTGTGGCAAGTCGGTAAACCAGTGTACTGTATCGATCTGGTGAGCCATCCACTGGCCCGGGATCCCGGATGAAAATGGCCAAAACAGTCTAAACTCCAGGTATTTTCTAGGATCCCAGTCCTGAACAGGACGGTTCATCAAGTACCTGGTCCAGTCAGTATCTTCTTTTCTGAGCTGGGTGGCAAGTTCCGTTCTTCTCCATCTGCCGGGCTGGTTCACATTCCAGGTCATTTCCACGGCCACGATGTCTCCGAATTTCCCCTCTTTGATGAATTTGTTAGCAGCATGGTAGTTGGCACCGCTTCGTCTTTGGGAGCCAATTTGTATGATTTTGCCGGTTCGAAGTGCGGCTTCTTTTGCAGCACGGGCATCTGCCATCGTCTCTGCAAAAGGTTTCTCCACATAAACATCCCGACCGGCTTCCACTGCTTCTTTGCAATGCAGTGCATGTTGGAAATCCGCCGTACTGATGATTACCGCATCGACATCCTTTCGGTCATACAGCTCCTCGTTGTTACGGGCAGTGGCGATGGTATTTCCTGTTTTCTCTTTGACGAAGGCAACAGCCTCGTCTCTTCGACGGTTCCAGATATCCGAAACTGCTGTGAATTCGAAGTTCATTTCTTTGGCATGAACCTGCATAGCCGGGATCAAAGCTCCTCTGGCACGATCGGAAAATCCGACAATACCGACATTTACCCGGTCATTTGCCCCAAGGATCTTGCTGTAGCTGCTGGCTGGGAAAGCCAAAGCACCCAAGCCTACTCCTGCTGTAGTGAGGACGGACTTTTTCAGAAAGTCCCTTCTTGAATTATCTGTACTCATGGTTATGTTGTGGTTATTGTTTTACCTTTTCCTTTTTTTACAAAAAGCCAAAATCAGTTCGGCAATTCACCCCAATTCAATACCTCTTAGGAGGCCTATTGGGCTACAAGGCTGTTGAAAATTTTTAATTGCTCTTTTAAAGCTTCTATTCGATCCGCAGGCTTGGTTCTGGCTTCCAGGAGAATCCAACCCCCGTAATTCATGCCTGAGAAAAGCTTAAAAAGATCCGCATAGGGATAGTCCCCCACATTTAATTCCCTCACGTGGACCGTATCTCCGAACCATTTTTTCACGCTGTGAAAGTTTGGGGCAAGTCCGGGAGGAAGTAAATCTTCGGCATTGGAATTCCAGCAGATTTTCACATTCGGTTCAGTTACCTGCTCAAAAATCGCCTTCATATTCGGCAACTCCTGCGTCAAATGTCCATGCACTTCTACCCGGATCAATTGACCATAATCCTGGGCAAATTTTCCGACTTCGTTGAACGAAGCGGCGATCTGTGCGATGGTTTTTTCTTTGGAAACTCCCTCAGGGAGTGTATTGGGTTTGACTTTGATTCCTGTGGCTCCGATATCATTGCAAAGCTTGATGTAGGCTTTGGTTCCATCAATGTTTTCTTTGAGTTTGGCCGGATCAGGGCTGTGATACTCGTAGTTGCTGCCATAACCCAAGCAAGTAACTTGACTATCGGCAAAGCGCTTTTTCACTTCAGCTCTTTGGGAGGCAGTGAGATTCACTTCTACCGCATGGGCATGCTGCGTTCTCAATTCCACACCCAAAACTCCTGTTTTTTCACAATTTGTAATCAGAGTTGGGAGATCCCAGTCCTTGCCCCATTCATATGTGACCAGACCAAACTTCATTCCCGACTTCGCCGGGCCGGCAATTGCGGGAACCAAAGGAAGCGCAGCCAAACCGAGTCCTGCCACTATACTTTTTTGGATAAAATCCCGTCGCGATAAATCCTTGTCCATCATGAGATTAATATTAGGGATAAAAAACGGTCCGATCCCGGAAAAGCCTTCACAAATTCTCCGCAATCGATTTAGATCTAGGGATTTAATTTCATCAAAGAACATCCTAACCTAAGAAAAACCAGGGTTCAAAGTGGTTGTATAGGATGCAATTTCAGTGTGTCCCATTTTCCAACCATCAGGTTTATTTGTTTTTAGCATGTTTAAATCCCGGATTGGTCCAGGCCATAGGAATATCCGCTTCGAAAGTCCCATTTCCGGAATCAATCCGTTTTTCAAACCGTCCCTCCTGCTGAAAACCCAAGGAAGAATAGAATTGGATGGCCTTCTTGTTGCTTTCCCGGGAAATCAGTTCCACCCTAAAAATATCCGGGCGGCGGGTTTCAACCTCTGTTAAAAATGCCGAGAAGAGTGCTTTTCCTATTCCTTTTCCCTGAAAATCAGGATGCACTGCAATGGTCAATTCAGATAATACATGAGAAAAGACATTCGGTTCCAGTTTATAGGCATGGATTTCTCCGACGATGTTCATCCCTTCGAATGCAATCAAGCTTAACCCAGTTTCATGGGATTTTTTCAAAAAGGTTTTCACATATTCCCCGGATATTTCTTCCGAAGTTCTGGCAAGTTTACCGGAAACCTGAGCGACCAACCGATAGAGGTCAAGGATTTCAGGCCAATATTCAACTCTGCTTTTTTTGATTTTTGGATCCATTCTAGGACCTGGATTTTTGGAGATTCATTCCTTTTTGATCAAGTTCTTAACTTCCCTCGATAATTCAGACATCCATTCAAAGTTAAAGTTATCAGGGGTTACCCTTGAATAAAACGTGTCCCGGATAATTCCCCAAAGTTTGCCTGAAATTGTGACTGAGGTCCCCAAATAACTGCTCCAAACAGGGAGTACTGCAGCTGTGGCTCTTTCACTAAATTGATTCATAGTCTTGGCAAAAAGCGGATTCTCCCTATGACGGACCAATTGAATCTGAAATAGCACAGTTTCTCTGTTTTCCATAAGAAATTGAATGTACTCCGGATCAAAATCCTTAATCCGTCTGATCTGATAGGACAACAAATCAAGCCTGCCCAAATGCTCTTTCATCAACAATTCGAAGAAGGCCTCCTTATCTCCGAAAAAATGATAAAATCCGGATTTGTTTTTGTCCAAATCTCTGGCGAGTCGTTCTACCTGAATTCCAGAAGGTCCTTCTTCAGAAAAAATTGCATATCCCGCATCCATCCAGATTTGATAGCTTCCTTTTCTTCCAAGTTCTAAAGCTTTCGAAACTTTCACCAGTTGCATAGTATTTTCTCGTTCATTTTTTCAATAGGATGGTCTCATTCAAAAAAAGTGAAAAACACATTTCTTCACCAACCATTGTCAAGCTATCAGCCCAAAATGAAAGGTTGCCTTAATTTTTCCCGGATTTATTTCAGACTTTTCTTTTCCAAAATCCAAATTTCAGGTGAAGGAGAAACCAGAATCTGGATTGACAAATTTCTCCAGTTGGGAAAGCTCAGAAATAGATTTAGGGTAGATTTCCAAAGTTGATTGCAACTAAAGGTCTTTTGGGGAGACTTCCTCCTTAGCCTACATTCAAATGATGTAGAATGTAAATGAACTGCGACAAAATGTATTTCATTTACATATGGCCCATTTGAGTTTTCTGGAAGTAGCAGTCATCCGGAATACCCAAATTGAAATCCGAATGCAGACTTTTTCTTTGTATTGAAAAAATACAGCCATTTAAAAGACCACCCCTCCTGCCCTGAAAAATAAGGCTTATTAAGAAAAAATCCTGTCCGGCCTTAATGTCCAAGAAAAATCCAGGTTCAGCACCTATGGATCAGGTTACTTTTCTTTGCTTCCACCTGCACCGATCGGAATGCGTGCATAGATGTACAGGCTTGAGTTTTTCAGGTTTTGAGTTTCCGGCTTGTATACATCCACTACACCATAGAAGTAATTTACCCCTATACTCGTACTAACTGGACCTTCCTTGAAGCGGTAACCCAATCCACCTACCATTCCGAAGTCCAGTCGGGTATAGTCATCCCTAACATCGCGCTTGTATTCCAGTTCACCTCCCAAATCTTCCACTTTGAAATAATCATAGGCTTTGTACCTCAAGCCCGGTTGGATACCTCCCTCAACATAAACTTTTCCCAGACGCTGTTGCCACATAATCGGGGCATAAAAGACATTTACTTTCGTGGTCAGCTCCCCATTTACGTAGACCTCATCAAATTCAGGATCACCAATAGAATAGGTCGGCATCCCGCTTGCTCCGACATTGGATTTGACATGAACTCCGGTGGAGATAAACCCGGTATTGTTTTCTGTCATTTTGATATGAAAGAAAAAGCCCAAGTTGAAATTATTGAGACCTTCTGCACCCTCCTTATCCAAATACCAGGAGCGGTTATAGCCTCCGTCCAACCCAAATTCGATTTTTCCTGAATTCAATTGATCTCCAAAAATCGCGACAATCAACACCTGCGAATGAGCGGAAAAAGAGAGAAAAAACGCCAATATGGAGGCAAGAAAAATTTTCTTCATTGAGATATGTGTCTATTATGGAATGCTAAGGTAGCCGAATCCTTTGGTCTTACCAATCCAAAAAACGCCCGATTTGGCCGATTTCCGCAAAGCTGATTTCCTTCTCAAGATCCCAATAAGCTTGATTCACAAGCAATTAAGCAAGAGCAAATGGAATTTTTGGAACAAATGTATTCACTATTCTTTTAAAGTTTTTTTTCAAAAAAAACTAAGCAGTCATAGCATAAATAAGGATAAATTGACCTTGTATTTCAGGACGTTATGGTGCTGGTATTCAAATTGAAAACGGCCGATGAAATTAGAATAGGGGCTCACTCCAAAAATACAGTCAAGCGAGACAATCACATTACAAATCAACATTTTATAAGCCAACCTCGACCACATCCATTATGACTGCTGAATCCAGTATCCCGAAAAAAAAATGGTCTAAAACAAAGAAAATTCTGCTCGGTATGGCGGTGGCTATTCTTGTTGCCGGTTTTTTAATTTATCTGAATTTCAACAAACTAATTTCAACCGCACTCAACAAATCATTTGAATCGAGTCTAATCTCCGAAGTATATGAACTCAAATTTGAAAACCTGAGTCTAAATCCTATTCAGGGAAGTATAAGCGTTTACAATGTTTCCTTCGTGCCGCGGGAAAACTCAGATTACCCCTATATTAACAGCTACATCCGCCTTCACACCGAGAGTCTGATTTTGGAAAACGTGGATGTAAGGTTGTTGCTTGAGTCGCATCGATTGGTTTTGGATAAAATCTCCATAAAAAAGCCCGAGGTAGAACTGGATGTCAATAGCTCCAACCCGACTTTGTTCCCGTTCAGACCTTCCAATGCCTCTGCCGAAGCAGGAAAAAAACAATCGCTTGAATCTTATTTTTTGAAGGAGTTTGAATTGACAAACGCTTCTTTTCATGTGATCAACTCGGTCAAAAAGCGGGACTTTACGATTGAGGATTTCAGCATTTCACTTTTGGATTTATTCATCGAGCATAAGGAGGGAAACGATTTGATTACGCTGAAAAACATCGATATCTCTTTGAAAAAATTCTCAGGAAATCTGACCGAAGGCCCCTTGAAACAAGCAAAATTCAGAGAATTTAAACTGATGTTTGACTCAGTGAGTGTCCAGAAAAATCTGGACACGCTTATTTTCAAGTTCAGTGATCTACAGGCAGGCATCGACTCTTTGGATATTCACACCAAAGACAGCATGTATCACTTGCAGATGGATGTTTTCAATCTTGCATACTTAGATCAGTCCATCCTGATAAAGGGTTTGAGTTTCAAACCAAACATCACCAACGCCGAGGTTCAGAAAAATTACAAGTTTCAGCATGCAAATTTCTCCGGAACCGTGGGTTCCCTTGCGATGCTTGGAGTGGATTTCGATTCCCTAATACGAAACGACAAGGTATTTGTCGAAGAAGTTATACTCGATAGTCTCTCTGCGGCAATCTATAAGGACAATTCGAAACCAAAAGATCTGAACCATTTTCCAGAATACCTGGGACAAACCATTGCCAAGATTGAAAATCCCCTGAGGATAAAATCAGTAAAAGTCGTCCACATTAATCTGACAAATGAGGAGAAAAAGCCAGACGGAACAACCGCTAAGGTGCATATCTCCAATGGGACAGCGGAGGTGAAAAACATCACCAACTTGGCTCCGAATGAAGAACTTACCCTTCATGCAACAGCCTATCTGGCGGGCAAAGTCGAAACCATACTAGACCTTAAATTCAGTTACCTCAAACCCCAATTTTCCTTTGAGGGACGGTTGTCTCCATTTGATCTGACACATCTCAACCCGATAATCAAGGCCTATACCCCTGCTGAAATCAAAAATGGAACGGCCGACGAAATCATTTTCACAGGACTGGCTTCAAGTAGCGAAGCTTCGGGAACGATGAAATTTCTCTATCACGACCTCGAAATTGATTTGAAGCTCAAAGAACAGGCAAAATGGAAAAGCTCTGTCGTGACCTTTGGCGCAAATACAGCTCTCATCTCCAAAAATCCCATTTCAGAGGATGCTCCCGAACGGACCGTTCGTTTCGCAGCAGATAGAGACATGAACAAAGGCTTCGTCAACCTAATTATAAAATCGGCTTTGAACGGAATGAAGGAAACCATGATCATGTCTAAGGAAAACCGGAAGGAATTTAATCAGCTGAAAAAAGAAACCAGAAAAGAGGCCAAAAGAGAGGCCAAAAAGGAAAAAGACAAGAATTGAGCCGAGCTCACTTGAAATAGATAAATATGACTTTCCTAGGTGAAAAAAAATAAAGCCCCCAATTCTATCGATTGCGGAGCATAATAAGTGGATTTCTCCATTTAATTTTAGCTCAGAATTGAGGATAATTTCCCGAATATTATTCTGTCTGAGCTTTTTTCACTACCTTTATCCCGAAATGAAAATCCTTTTCTCAGTTCCTTTCCACACTGATTTTTTTACCTGATCAAATTCGTAAAGGATGGTATTAATCACTGCCAGATTTCATTTCAATTGCCAATTTTCAAACCATTACCTTTTATTAACCAATGAAGAAGTGCTCCGGCTTATTAGATTTTGGTCAGCATTTGTTCAGTAGCCAACGGATGAATAACAGGACTTATCGCCATTGGTCGAAAAATTTTAGATTGTCAGCTGGTTAGTCCTCTGGTATGCACAACCTGATTTTGGGTCTTGGCATTAATTTCCTGTAAAAGTATAATAAATCAAAAAAACGAAAGAAGATGATCGATAGTGCCGTGAATGAAGAAATTCAAGTAAAAAACCTTAGCAACACCGATGGCTTGAAAGTCCTGATCACTTCTGATCAGCCTCAAGACGAGCTGGTATCCAAATTGGTAAATCTTGAAGTGGAAGTGGAGTGGCAAAAAATTGCACAACCTCTGACCGGCCTAGAGGACACATTTACTTTCCGTCATTTAAAACCGGTTTTTGATTATGCTGAAAAAAACGGAATAGACCTGGTCATCGCCGTGGATTCGACCTATGACAAATTCACGCTGGGTGTCAGAAAAACCCTGGAGGGTAGTTTTATACTTTTAAACATTCATCATACTTCTTTGATTTTAGCCAAACTTTTGTTGGAAAATCACGGATCTCTGAGCTGTAAAAAATCAATTTTCATCACTGATCTTCTGGATAAGCTTTTTTTAAAATTCCAGGCTCCGATCACCACGATTGCCAATCTTCCGACTCCCCTGAAGGATCAGGAATCTTTTCTGCTTTCTGAACCGGACGAGACCTTGTTTTTCTCCGAAAATCAGGAAATCATCCTGAAGGGTCAAAATGACAGTTTAGCCTATTTACTTTCGCGAATTGTAATCCAGGCAAAAAAAGTCAAAGCAGAAAATCAAACGCTTATGGACAGTCTGATCGGCATCTACAATGACTTTGGTTTTCAGCGTGAAAAAAACCTGGCCGTATCAATCGAAGAACCTTCCCAAAAGGCTTTCTTCAAAAAAATCATGGCCCGATTGAAAAAGAAACCGCCTTTGACACTTGGAATGACTGAAATCATCAGCATCGAAGACCTCAGTAACGGTACATTGAAAAATCTGCTTAGCGGAAGGATTGTACCCTCAAATTCCCCCTCCGCCAATGCGCTCCAGATCCAACTGGGAAATAATTCCAAGTTTTTGATTTACCCTACCGAGCAAAAGATCAATTTCTTCTTTACCAGTCAGGGAAAACTCATCAAAAAGGATGATTTCACCACGCTCAACCAGCAATTTGATCAGCGGGTGGTAAAGCTTCTCTCTGAAATCAACCGATTGGGCTTAGAGAATTGATCTCCTCATTCAGGTAGGGACAAATCTTTAACTGCCAGAGTCCAAATCATACTACCAATTCCTCCCAACCTACTTGCTGTAGGTTGGGGTAGAATTCGGAAACTCCACCAGACTATTTTGGCCCCCCATCTTTTTGGACTTCTACCAGGATGGTTTTGGCTTCTTCTACAAACGTTGAAAGCCAATCCTCATTGAATGACTTGGAAGTGATTCTGGCATAAAAGGAGTCCCGGATCAATCTCCAATATTTTGAAGCAACTTCCGGAGAAACTCCGATGAATTCACCCCAGATTTGGGTGACGATTTTTTCGATCTTTTGATTGACCTCAAAATAAGTATCCAAAAAAAGCTTCAAATCCCGATTTTTGACCAAGTGGGTTTGAAACATAATCTCCTCTTTGTTCTCAATCATTAAACTCAGAAATCCAGGATTAAAATCCTTGAGCTTAATCAGTTTTGACGCTAAAACCTCCTCTTTCTTTAAATGAATTTCCATCAATTTCTCCAGATAGGTCTCCTTATCCCCAAAAAAATGATAAAAGGCTGATTTGTTTCTCCCCAAAATCCTTGAAAGCCGCTCTACCTGAAGCCCTTCATGCCCTTCCTCAGAAAACAGCTTATACCCCAAATCCAGCCAAATCTTAGCACTATCAGTTTTCAATGACATTCTTCAAATTGTTATTTAAAAATTAAACCAAATTTTAAACCGGAAAAACAACTTTTATAATAACCTAATTTGTATCAATTATTGAAAACAAACAAATCGAGGCCCTTTCCACACTCAAAGGATTGCCAATTGGATTCGGGTTTGAAAAAACTGTGTTGCCCCTTTGAGGCCAAACCGATCCAAAACTCCATAACCATAGGCGACCTCAAGTCTCAGATATTTGGTCAGATACCAATTGACCATTGGGGTAATTCTCCAGAATTCCCCCCCATTGATCTGACCCCCGTTGAGATCCAAGCTGGAAATCCGAAACACCCCTTCCACTTCTCCCCATCCGCCTTGGAAAATGGATTTTTTCACCGGGACAAAGGAATAAACTCCGCTGACGGTGGTGAAGGGCCTGGTTGCACCGGTGAAAATATAACTCACAACGGCATCTCCACCGTGGAATAGAGCTTTTCCACCTTCAGAAATATCAAACTTGTGCCAATGGTATTCCGAACCCAACATCAATTTTCCTTTGGTATAGTAGACTTCCAGTCCGAAATGGTTGGAATAGTTACTTTGAAAAACATCTGTATCGATAAAAAAGGGAGCAGGATTGGCCTCTGGCCTGGACCTCACCCTCATTTCTCCCTTTTCTACCTGCCCATACCGATAGTTGGCACCAAGGTGAAGTTGTTTTTTCTCTGCAGGAGCATAAATCGGAAGCCATCCGACTCTTGCGGCAGTTTGCCAGTCGTAGGTAGAAAAAGACTGATTTTTGGAGAAAAAATTGTCGTAAATCCCCACATTCCAAAGGATTTTATGTTTTGGCCAGAAGCCGATCCACTTGATACCATCCGCTAAAATCGGGATGACATCCAGTCCCATCTGCCGCTCAAGAGTCCAACCGGCATAGCCATTCATAACTTTGTTGAGCGAATAGCCTTCTTTTGTCCTTCCGACAAAAATGTGCCCTGAAATCTCCGGAACGGCAATAGTCACCCCGGTTTCCCGCATTAACCATTCCCGGTTTGGTCCATCGTACATAAAGCCTACTTTCCAGGAGATTACTCTTTTGGTAGTCAATTGCCCGCTGGCAAAAATTCGAAAATCTCTGACTTTAAACTGATTTTCGAGGACAACACCTGCGGAATCCATCTGTTGCTGGCCCTCTCTATCCTGAGAAAATCCCGCATACTCGTAGAGGAAGCCCAGTCCAATTCTGAAACTGCTCCAACGACCCGTAAAAATGTTGATGTTTTTAGGGAATTTCTTTTTCTCCAAAGAATCCCGTGATTCCAATTCCTCACCCATTGTGCCATCCGGGATCACAACCTTGGTAGTATCCTGAGAAAAAGCAAAATCAGAATAAAAAAAGACCGCCAGAATCAGCCCAATTGCCAATCCTGACGGTTTTACGCTTTTAATCCACTGCATATGTAAGGCAAGAATCATATCTAATCGAGTATTTGAAAAAAGTCTTCATTGCAGTTTACAGTGAAAAATCAGTCCATTACAAAATGCCAAGTGGCGAAATAAATCCTACCGTAAATCTTCCGGTGTTATAATTTCTTGCCCCAAACCGATCCATAGCATAATCCGAATACTCATAGCTTCTGCCTACCCAGTTGGCAAAAAACTTCAAATTCAAGTCATCAAATGGATAAACTTCAACTGCTGGAATGAAGCCATAGGCATTTCGGATGTGCTCCTCCCCTGTTGTATTTTCGGGGTCATTGAAACTGTTTTTCCAATTGGAAATGTCCAGCATTCCGACAAAGGTTAGGTGAACTTTCGGGCTAACGATGTACCGGAGGTTAACCCAGTGGCCAATGTATAGGGTATTGGCTACAGAATAATTGTAAAGGTCATTGGGGATGGTTTCACTCACTACACCGGTTCGGTCCAATTGCTCATCGCTCCATTTGAAATCATAGATGAATCTGAATTTGGGAGTGAGATTAAACTCGTTACCCAAAGCGATGTAATTCATGTTGGCACCGTTTCCGCTTGCATCCTGAGCTTCATTAAACAGGGAGTAAGACCAGATAGTCTTCACCTTTCCGTCAAACAAACTTCCTCTCCAGTTGGCTACAAAAGCCAAGGGAGCCTTTGATTCGGTGAAATTTGGCTGCTGTCCGTACAATTCCTCAAAAGTCTTGGTTCTGGAATCCAAAATCTGAAGTGTCCATTGATTTTTGGTACTTGGTGTGTAGGTAAATCCGACACCTGTCAGGAAGTTGTCGGCATACTCCACAATATCCGAATATTCATAGATGTCAATTGGATTCCAGTCAAATTCCCAGGCCCCCCAATCGGCGCAAAGTTTTCCCGCCGAAACACTCCAGGATTTGGAGATATCCACTCTGATATAGGCCAAATCCACTGACCGGCTTATATTATCTAAGGACTCGGAAGTTTGTGCTCGGGTATAGCGATCCCGAAAACGGAAATACACCTTCTCGTGGATCTGTCCGCGAATCTCCAATCGGAATTGCTCATTCTTAAACTTGGACTGAGTATACTCTCCATCCACAAATTCATTTCTGAAAGCGAAATTCATGTTGGCAATCACGCTCACATTTTTTAGCAAGCCTTGCTTTTCTTCAGGGATCAGGGTCTTGTAGTAAGTAGTATCCCCCACCTGCCTTTCTGTTTTTTGAGCAAAAATCCAGGTTGGGAAAAGGAGGAATAAAACCATCCATTGGATTCTTTTTAATGATTTCATAGCTGTATCATTTAAAGTCTATAAGTGGAATAAGGTCTGAAATTTCATACCAAATTATTTCTGTCCGGTAAGGGTAGCAGGATCCAATAATTTTTTGATCTGATCTTCAGTCAGCAGTTTTTTCTCACGAATCAGTTCGAGGATTCCTTTTCCGCTTTCAAGAGCCTCTTTGGCCAGTTCAGTAGTCTTTTCATAGCCCAAAACCGGATTCAGCGCAGTTACGATCCCCACACTTCGTTCGATATAGCGCTTGGTCACATCCTCGTTGGCGGTAATTCCATCGATACATTGTGTTCTGAAAAGCGGAAGAGTTTTGAAGAGCAAACCCTGGGACTCCATAATGGCAATGGCTTCTACAGGCTCATAGGCATTCAACTGAAGCAAGCCGGAATGAGCAGCCAAAGTCACTGTCATGTCATTCCCCATCACTTTGAAAGTCACTAAATTCATCAGTTCAGGCATGACTGGGTTTACTTTACCAGGCATGATGGAGGAACCCGGCTGAAGTGCAGGAAGGTTGATTTCAAAAATCCCGGTTCTAGGTCCTGAAGCAAGGAAAATCAGGTCACTGCTTATTTTGGAAAGAGTCACCGCGGTACTTTTCAGGGCTGAAGAATACATTACAAATCCCTGCTGACTGCTGGTGGCAGCGATGAGGTCTGCACTGAGATACATCGGCTTTCCGGTGATCTGAGCCAAATGTTTGGCGCAATGTTCTGCATATCCGGGTGAAGCTGTAATTCCTGTTCCAATTGCAGTTGCGCCCATGTTTTGCTCATAGAGGTAAGCTTCCATGGATTTTAGGGATTTGATCTCGGCATCCAGTTGGTTTCCAAATGCATGAAACTCCTGCCCCAAAGTCATCGGGACAGCGTCCTGACCTTCAGTTCGGCCCATTTTCAGAATGTCTTTAAACTCCTCCCCTTTTGCGTGAAAGGACTTGGACAATTTTTCCAGCTCAGCAATCAGCTTGTCGTTATGAAGGAGTAATCCGACTTTGATCGCTGTGGGATATACGTCATTTGTGGACTGTCCCATGTTCAGGTCATCGTGTGGCTCGATGATATCATATCTGCCTTTGGCATAGCCACCCATTTCCAGGGCGATGTTTGCAATTACCTCATTTGCATTCATGTTGGCTGAGGTACCTGCACCGCCCTGATACATGTCCACCAAAAAGTGTTCATGGTATTTTCCATCAATTATGGCAAGGCAAGCCTTTTCGATAAGGGCTAACTTTTCTTTGCTCAATCGGCCATCCTCTGAATTTGCGCGAGCTGCAGCCAGTTTGACCATAGCATATCCCCGAACATAATCAGGGTAGAAACTAGTCTTAATACCGCTCACCTGAAAGTTTTCAAGTGCCCGGGCAGTCTGGACGCCGTAGTAGGCGTCAGCAGGGATCTGCTTTTCACCCAAAAGATCCTTCTCTGTCCGGGTCTGTTGTGCCTGTCCATACTGGATGCTTATCAGCATCAGCAGGGACAGTATTTTTATGGGTAAACTTCTTTTCATCGTCATGTGGTTAGGATTGAAATGCTGTAAAAAATCTCAGATCAAATGCGCCCAAGTAAAAACCAGGGCGCATTTGAAACAGGGATTTTAATGCTAATTAATAAGTGAAAAATGCTTCCTGGAGCAGTTTTTTATCTTTTGAACGGGTAAGAGCAAGCATCAGCAATACTCTGGCTTTCTGGGGAGTCAGGTCATCGGAGACAATGGTTCCCAGTTCATCATCGTTGATTTCATCATGCAGCACCACTCGGCCTGACGGCGCGCGGCTGGCGCGGCAAACGATAATTCCTGCGGCCACTGCTCTTTTCACAGCATCCATATAGGCTTTGTTGAAGTTGCCATTTCCCACACCGGCAATCACAATTCCGTCGACTTTTTTGCTAATCAGAAAATCAATCTGGTCTGCAGGAGCATCTGCATACATCATGACAATTTCCACCCGTGGCAATTTGGTATCGACTGTCAATTGGATTGGCTTTGGAGGGTTGACTTCCCGCACTGCATTTGAATAGTACTCCACTCGACCATCATAAGCCGCACCGACTGGACCGGTATTGGGAGATCCAAAAGCATCGGTCTTGGTCGTACTCAACTTCATGACTTCTCTCGCATCATAAATACCCTCATTAAAGCTGACCAATACGCCGCGGCCCTTGGTTTCAGGATTAATTGCAACCGTAATCGCATCGTAGAGATTTTTGGGTCCGTCCGCACTGATTGCGGTGGCCGGTCGCATGGAGCCTGTCAAGACAATCGGTTTGTCGGAAGCAACCACCAGGTCCAGAAAGTATGCCGTTTCTTCCTGAGTATCGGTTCCGTGTGTGACCACAATGGCATCCGCTTCATTTTTGGCGAATATTTCATTGGCCCGAATGGCCAGTTTTTTCCAAATATCAACTGTCATATCCTGGCTGCCCACTGATGCAATCTGTTCTCCACTGATAGTGGCGATCTTTTTTACAGAAGGAATGGTACCAATGAGATCGTCAATCGGAATTTTCCCTGCCTCGTATCCTGCCCGGTCAGCAGATGCTCCGGCACCTGCAATAGTACCTCCCGTTGCCAAAATAATTACCCGTGGTAATTGTGCCTGCGCAAATACCTGGACTGTAAGGACCAAGAGTATCAAAATCGAAACTAACTTTTTCATATTTTCTTTGATTAAGATTTAATAATGTGTTTTTAATTTGTGGCTTAGAGTTATTGATTAAAATAAAAGAGACTGAATTAAAAGGCCTGCGAGAACAGCAACAGTGGTGGTAACCAAACCGGGTAACATAAAGCTGTGGTTCAGTACATATTTCCCGATTCGGGTTGTTCCGGTACGATCAAACTCGATTGCCATCAGCAGGGTTGGATATCCCGGAATAAAGAAATGTCCGTTGCATGCAGGGAAGAGTCCGATCAAATAGACGGGAGGCAATCCAAGCGCAAGCCCAAGAGGCATGAGCGCTTTGGCCGTCGATGCCTGGCTATACAGCAGCATACTTAATACAAACAGCGCGATGGCAAATGACCAGGGATAGGAAGCCACCAAACTTCCGAGGGTTTCCTGAATGGCAGCAAAATTATTATCCATAAAAGTTGCGCTCATCCATACCACCCCAAAAACTGCTATTGTCGCCTGACCTGCAGAGGAAAAAAGGCTCGCTTTGGTCACCTTACCTGCTGTTGTATTGGCAAACAAAATGATGAACCCAGTTGCTGCAAGCATGAGAATCATTATCATGGAAGGCATCAGCAAATGACCTGCTTCATTGACAGCGAACCCCGGATGAAATCCTTCTTTGTTTCCAAATTCTGGGAGCAATTGGGGAAATGATCCAAAAATTACCACTGACAATACCGCAAGGGCGAAAATGACCACCGCTTTGATGGCGCCTGGTGCCAATGTTGTGACTGTTCCCTGATCCTGTCCTTCCAAATTTTTGACAAATGCAGGGTCCTTCATTTTTTCAAGAAATTCAGGATCCTCACTGAGCTCCTTTCCCCGCTTCCACACAAACAATATCCCTACAAACATTCCTATCAAAGTAGCCGGAATCGCAATCATCAGAATATCAAAAAGCTTAATTCCTGATGCAGCAAGTACTGTGAGCATGGCAGCCGCAGCGGCAGAAACCGGACTTGCGGTGATGGCCATGTAAGCCCCGATCACACTCATACTCAAGGCGCGTTCAGGACGGATTCTGTTTTTGATTGCCACTTCTGCGATGATGGGCATGATCGAATAAGAAATATGGGCTGTACCTGCAAAAAGAACAAAAGCATAAGTAATGAGCGGACCCAGAAATGTGATTTGCCGAGGATTGCTCCTTAGAATTTTTCCTGCAACCTGAACCAAATAATCCATCCCCCCTGCGGCTTGAAGCGCAGCAGCAGCTGTGACTACGCTCATGATAATCAGCATCACCTCCAAAGGTGGGTCAGAGGGGACGAGGCCAAATACAAAAATCATGACCAACAGGCCGATCATACCCATCACTCCCAATCCGATCCCCGACATCCGAGCACCTATAAAAATGCAGATTAAGACGACGGCTAATTGAAGAAAAATCATAATTACTGCTGGATAAACTGATTAAAACACATCTACCTATTTTATTATTTCAAAAAGAAAAGAAATCCGAGCCGGTCCCTAATACACCACTTCTCCAGTCGAAAAGTCCTTATTTAACTATTAAAAAAGGATGATAAAAATCAGCTGTAAACAAAAAGTTTCTCATTCCAGAATTTATTAGTCAGTAAAAGTTTTTCCTTATCCAAACCTAAATAGGGAAAGATGTAGTCGGGTGGGGAGGCCGATTACAAAAGGAGAAAGATTCAAATTTGATGAGGGGTCATGGCGGCATATAGGGAGCAAGAATTGCCAAATGGTGGGCCTGAGAAACTTTTAAAGTAGTTTTATCTCCGCTTTTTTGGCTTAAGCCAAAAGGGCAAGCAGGAGCAAAGTTCCAAGCTTCTTTTTTAAGGCATAAACCAATTCAGGTCTGCCAAAGTCATGGCTCACTTTTGGTGTTTATGTCATGACCAGTAATGGCTTAACTTTCTCCCCCAGGTTTTTCATGTGCAGGGATTCCATGCCGTATTTATCCCTAAGTTCCAGGTAATGGTTTATAACTTCATCCAATTCAAGCAGGGATTGCTCGGGGTCATTGCCGAAATTATGAGGATGCCACCAGAGGTGGTAAATCTCTCCCAAGTTTGCGGTTAATTCCATTTCCCTTTTGATTCTGTTTAATCTCAAAGAATTCATCAGTCGATTATCCTTATTGAGTGGTCTTAAAATTCTGGATGCAGGAATGACTAAAGGTTCACCGGGGTAGGCCTGGATTTCAACTTGCTTATACGATGTCCTGTCTCCGATGCTGAAAAAGCAATCTGCAGATCTGAATAATTTCTTCGCCAGGTTTTCATTCTGGGTTTCCTGCCAATACCAGTTTTTAGGATTGCCCCGGACGTACTTGTAACCTTCTTCCAAACAAATGACGTGGTAGTGTTCATTGATGTGGTTTCGGGGGAATACCAGAGACTCAAGTGATACCCCAAACTTCTCTTTGGAAATTCTTTGAGTAGCCATAAGATCCTGGCGAAACTGCTCGGGACTTTGGCCACGCATCAAGGTATAGTAATGGGCAAAGGTGTGTGAGCCCAATTCCTGTCCCGGGGTATCCAGGATTTGGCGGATAAGTTCGGGAGCGAAATGGACTTCGGGTCGGATTCCGTTTTGCTTTGCCCATTCGTAAGCGGAAAAAGATTTGTTTCTGTAGGAGGGAATATACTTTGGGGAATATTCCTTCCATTCCTCCTCATTTTCGGCAAAGAGCATCCCCACTGTGGCCCAGGTAACCTCGATTCTATTTTTGGCAAACTTCTCCAACATCAAGGGTATTATTTTCCGGGTATTGGAAAAATACTCCGGCCTGAAGCGGGTACCTACCTTGTCAAAGATGCCCCAGAGGAGTTCGAAGTCGAGGGAGATGGTGAGGGTGCTTTTGTTCATTCGGAGATTAGAGAATTGAGATTGGGAGATTGGAGAATTGAGATTGGAGATTAGAGATTGGAGATTGAGAGATTGAGAGATTGAGAGATTATGAAATTTTGAGATTTAGAGATTGGAGAATTGAGATTGAGAGATTAGAGATTGGAGATTGGAGATTGGGATGAGGTTCTATTTTTTTAAGGAATTCAGATGTTCGCGTTTAAGATAAAAGATAAATCCGTTTAAAACCTTTATGGATTCAAGGACAAGGACTCTTAAGGAAGAATAAATTTCGTTGGAGATATATCCTTCATCTTTTGCCTCAATGAGATGATCAAGGATTTCACAAAGTGAACCTCTGGAATTGTAGTAAAACTTATTTGAATCAAGGTAATGGAACCTACCCCAGCCCTCTGCGATATTTGCTGTCGCAGACCTTGCCGCCCTGAGAAGCTGTGATTTAAGCTCAAATTTTTCAGAGTTAGGAAATAATGGTAGAACGACTGTTCTGATCTCATTTTTCAATTTGTAAGCTATTTGCCAGCAATTTAGATCTTCAAAAGTTTCGGAACGTTCCATATAATATCTCCAAAAAAAAAATTAAACTAATTCTTACTCTATACAGGCTTAAATTCTGGATTCATAGGTTTTTTGAGCTCGCACACTTCCCTATTTCCTTCCCCAAATCTCAAGTCTCCTATTCTCTTTTCTCCTATTCACTTGTCTCTTATTCTCCTAGTCTCTAGTCTCTTATTCTCCCATTCTCTTATTCTCCTATTCTCTAGTCTCAAATTCTCCGGTTCTCAAGTCTCTAAAATTAATCCCTCCGCCAACTCTCGATTTTTTTCTTCATCGAAAAAGCGGTTAAAGATCGGGTGAGACCAAGTTAAGAAAGCAAAAACACAATTTTTATTATCTCCCACTGTATCAATTTAAACGTTGTCAATTGGGCAGCAGACTTTGCAATTGTCGAAGAGCAGAAGCAATTTGCAGGCTGAGTTATGCAAGAATATCCGCCCAAACGAATTAAAGTCCTCCACCTGATCAAAAGCCTTGGTCGGGGTGGTGCCGAAAAGCTCATCCCCGAAACTGCCCAGGTTCACGATCAAAGCAGGTTTGAGTTTCATTGCCTCTATTTTTACCATCAGAAAAACAATATTTCCGAGGAGCTGGAGCAGGCCGGGATTACAGTTCATCACTTTCCATCGGGGAATTTGGGTCTCTTTTTCCAGGTAAAAAAAGTCCGGGAATTTGTGGTCGAACAGGAGTTTGACTTAATCCACGCCCACTTACCCTGGGCGGGCATTCTGTCCAGGTTTGTGGGCAGGAAATTGTCTATACCCATCGTCTATACCGAACATAATACCTGGGAAAGGTATAACCGGGTGTCCTATTGGGGTAACCGGGTAACATTTAAGGAGCAGGATGTGGCCATTGCTGTATCCAATGAGGTGGCCTTGTCCATGCAGCTGAATTTCATTTGGGCCCCCTATAGACGTGGAGGAAGGCTGAAGGTGAAAGTGATCCAGAATGGGGTGAATACGGAGGTTTTTAAAAAAGAAGTATCAAGTATTAAGCACCAAGAACCAAGAACTAAGAATCAAGATTTAAGTATCAAGATTCAAGTATCAAGTATCAAGAATCAGGAAACAAGTATTGAGAAGCAAAAACCAAGAACCAAAAACCAAAAACCAAGTAGCAAGAATCAATATCCAAGTATTGAGAGTGAGCTTAGAAGTATGGGGAAGGGTGATCTGGATAGCAATGAAGAGATGCGAAAAGCATTGGGTATTCCGGAGGAAGCACCAGTGGTTGGCAAGGTTGCTGTTTTTCGGACCCAAAAGCGGTTGTGGCTTTGGGTGGAACTTGCTTTGGCCATTTTGAAAGAATGTCCGGAAACCCATTTTTTGCTGGTTGGGGACGGTGAATGGAGGGATAGAATCCTAAGCCAGATTCAGAAATCAGGGAAAGAGGCCAATTTTCACTGGGTTGGGGTACAAAAGCAAGTGATCCCCTACCTATCTCTGATGGATATATACCTGAGCAGTTCAGAGTTTGAAGGTTTGCCAATCGCCATGTTGGAGGCAATGTCCTGCGAGGTGCCGATAGTGGCTACCCGTGCCGGGGGAATCGGAGAGGTAATTCAGCATGGGGTACAGGGATATTTGTGTGAGATTGAGGATTGGGAGAAGTTGGGGGAATATGCGGTCCAGTTGATCCGGGATCCGGAACTTCGGCAAAGAATGGCAGTTTCGGCCAGGGATCGGGTGATTGAAAAATTCAGCATGAAGCGGATGGTTGGGGAGTTGGAAGGGATTTACCGGGACGTGGTGAGGTAGGGTTTTCGGGTTGTCGGTTAGTCCGTTAAGGGTTAAAACGTTAAGCGTTAAGGGTTAAATCGTTAAGCATTAAGGGTTAAATCGTTAAGCATTAAGGGTTATCGAGTTGCCTGTGCTGAGCACCTGACCGACGAGAGTCGGGAAGTCGAAGCATCGGGTTGTCGGGGTTGTCGGTTAGTCCGTTAAGGGTTAAAATGTTAAGCGTTAAAGGTTCTCCGCTGCGCTAATGTCAAGTTGGGACGGGCCCTGAAGGGGCCATTTGTAAAAGCCGTGGGTGTGGTTCGACAGGCTCACCAACCGTGGTTCGACACTTCGACAGGCTCAGTGCAGGCAGCTCACCAACCGAGCTGAACCCATGGTAAAATAGAACATAGGCCAATTTCCTCGGCGAAGGAGTATGGAGTGGAAAAAGGCGGTCGATGCCGAGGAACGGAGATGGAGTATTAGGAGTTGGAGGGCTTTGGGTTAGGATATTCCAACCTCTAAAGTTAATTTCTTTTACGTCCTTTTGGCCCCGAAACAATCGGGGCAGGCATTGACCAAAAAGGACCAAAAGGTCAAGACGCAACCTGCCCTGCAAGCTGGCCCCTCGCTAAAACAGTCCACCGGACTGTTTCTTAACGCTTGGACCTCACGCGCAAACCCGGACGCCGGCCCGCTTTTGCGTCGGCCCACCGCGCCTTTCAGAACTGTGATTTGTATCTACCCGAGGCAGTGTGAGGAAGGGAATGAATTGTTGGGTTGTCGGGTGGTCTTGTTGTCGGATTGCAAATCCTATGATAGGACCTCGACATTGCAAATGTCGAGGAACAGGGCAGAAGTACAGATTGGAAAAAGGTGGTCGATGCCGAGGAACGGAGATGGAGTATTAGGAGTTGGAGGGCTTTGGGTTAGGCCATTCAAACCTCTAAAGTTAATTTCTTTTACGTCCTTTTGGCCCCGAAACAATCGGGGCAGGCATTGACCCAAAAGGACCAAAAGGTCAAGACGCAACCTGCCCTGCAAGCTGGCCCCTCGCTAAAACACTCCACCGGACTGTTTCTTAACGCTTGGACCTCACGCGCAAACCCGGACGCCGGCCCGCTTTTGCGTCGGCCCACCGCGCCTTTCAGAACTGTGATTTGTATCTACCCGAGGCAGTGTGAGGAAGGGA
>NZ_MUNY01000019.1 GCF_002002735.1 Algoriphagus sp. A40
CGCTGACAGTGACCAACACGGGCAATGTGACTCTGACCAATGTAACCGTTAAGGATCCTTTGACCGGACTGGATGTGAATCTGGGCACGCTGAATCCTGGAGCATCCACTGCGGTAAACACCGACTATGTGGTGACCGAGGCGGATGTGGACAAAGGCTTTGTGCTGAACACGGCACTAGCTGGAGGCGACAGCCCTGACGGAGAAGATCCAACAGATGAGACCGAGGAGGAGACACCGATTGAGAGAAACTCATCGATACAGATCGTGAAAACGGACAATGGTGCCTTGGTAGATGGTGCAGGGGATGTGATCACGTACACACTGACAGTGACCAACACAGGAAATGTAGCCTTGACAAATGTAACCGTTAAGGATCCTTTGACCGGACTGGATGTGAATCTGGGCACGCTGAATCCTGGAGCATCCACTGCGGTAAACACCGACTATGTGGTGACGCAGGCGGATGTGGACAAAGGCTTTGTGCTGAACACGGCACTAGCTGGAGGCGACAGCCCTGACGGAGAAGATCCAACAGATGAGACCGAGGAGGAGACACCGATTGAGAGAAACTCATCGATCCAGATCGTGAAAACGGACAACGGTGCCGTGGTAGATGGTGCAGGGGATGTGATCACTTACACCTTGACATTGACCAATACAGGAAATGTTGCCTTGACAAATGTAACTGTTAAGGATCCATTGACCGGACTGGATGTGAATCTGGGCACGCTGAATGTTGGTGCATCCACAGCGGTGAACACCGACTATGTGGTGACTCAGGCGGATGTGGACAAAGGCTTTGTGCTCAACACGGCACTTACCAGTGGCGACAGTCCTGACGGAGATGATCCGGAAGATGAGACAGAGATTGAAACTCCTATCGGAAGAAATCCAAACATTAGTATAACCAAAGTAGTTGACCGCGAATTTGTTCGAAGTGAAGGTGTAGTTGTTAATTATACCATTGCTGTAACCAATACAGGAAATGTGACTCTTGAGGACATTGTTGTTGTGGATGAGATGATTGGATTGTCAGCTACAATTGATGTTCTTCTTCCAGGAGAATCTGAAGAGTTCAAAGGTACTTACACAGTTACACTCCAGGATATCATTGCCCAGCGACCAATAATCAATGTTGCATCAGTTGAAGTCAGAGATCCTGTTACAGGCGAGCTATACAGTGCTGAGGCAAGAGCACAGGTGAATATTGAATGTGATGATTTCACCTTGATCACCGGTATTGTCTTGAATGATATGACAGGCGAGCCGTTGGCAGGAGTACCGGTGACATTGATTCCACAGGAGAGCACCCCTGGTGATGTGCAGATTGTGGTGACGGGAGCCAATGGACGCTATACCTTCAAAGACTTTGCGCCAGGCCAGTATTTGGTACAGGTTCAGGATGCGAATCTGAACGCCGCAAGGGGATTGTATCCGGTTGAGAGTTCGCTGTTCTTCACCTTTATTGAGGTTTGTAAACCTCAGGTGAAAGACTTTGGGTATGAGACTTACGAGGGTATCGTGCTTGGTGACTTTGTATGGTATGATCTGAACGGTGACGGCATCCAGAACGAATGGTTTGACGGCAATAATGACGGTCAGGTAACGAAGAATCCGATTACCAACACCCCGATCAGCCTGGATCAGTTCGAGTGGTTTGACCTGAACGGAGACGGCAGATACGATGGACCTGAGAATGAAGGCGAGTTGAACAAAGCCGGATTTGGTAACGACCAGAGTGAAAATGTCAAAGTGACCGGACCAAACGGATTTGAGGAAAATATCGTCGTGGGTATTCTTGGATACTGGAGAAGTAGACCGGATATGGCTCAGAATGGTGACGGAGAATACACAGCTACGGTTACTTTGGATGAATTCCTGATCCAGCAAGCAGTATTCCAGAGAAATAAAAATAGAGTTAAGGTTCTTCCCAATGCCGGTGCAAGGATGACTGATATCAACGGAAGCCGAACTGAGACTAGATGTGGATTTACCACAGATGACAGCATTACTCGGACTTCTACTCCGAGTGACAGGGTTCACCTGGATATGGACTTTGGTATCAGATGTCTGGAGACAGAGGTTCAGATCATTGCCAACGATGACGAGTTTGGTTCGCACTTCCTGAGCTTCGGCGGGGTGATTGGCAACATTCTGGACAATGACCTGTTGGAAGGCCAGCGTCCTGATCCGGCGGATGTGGACTTTGAATTCACTGAGCTTGACGGCATCATCGGTTTGTTGATCAACGAAAACGGCGAACTGAGTCTGATTCCGAATGTGAATGAGGTGAGAGACTATACCTTGCGGTACATTCTCAGAGAGACGGGCTTCCCTGAAAACAACGACGACGCGCTGGTATTCTTCCGTATTTTGAATGACAATGTTGATCTATCGGTGACCAAGACCAGCTTTGAGGCAGAGATCTATGAAGGAGACGAGTTTGAGTACGAGATCGTGGTAAGCAATGTGGGCGGTACTCCGGCGACCAATGTGACGATAGTGGATGATCTTCCTGCAAGTGTGAGCTATGTGAGTTCAACTGTGGTGAGCGTAAGTAACCAGCAGATACAGGTTGGTACACCGGTAGTGAGCGGCAACAAGATCAGCTGGAGCGTGGCATTCCTTCCTGCAGATGGAGTGATCACCCTGAGAGTGAAAGTGAAGGCAGGCGATGCCGGAACGATCACCAACGTGGTGGTGGTTGATTCCGCAGAGGATGACACCAAGGAATCGGACAACCAGGATACGGATGTGAACCAGGTGTTGCCGTTCAGAATACCGAATGTGATCACACCGAACGATGACGGGGACAACGATAGGTTTGAGATCAAGGGTCTTGGCAAATTCACAGCGAGCGAGATTGTGATCCTGAACAGATACGGAGACCACGTACTGGAGAAGACCAATTACGGCAACGACTGGAATGCACCGGGTCAAGTAGCTGGCACTTACTTCTATGTGCTGAAGCTGACGGATCGCAGTGGTAAAGTCCACGAGTTCAAGGGCTGGATCCAGGTAATCAAAGAATAATCAGAAGAGCGATGAAAACGACTTTTAAAATCATAGGAATGACCCTTTTGGTGGCGGTATTAGCCACCGGGGGTTCCTTTGGGCAGCAGCT
>NZ_MUNY01000051.1 GCF_002002735.1 Algoriphagus sp. A40
ACCCGGTCGGCACTGATCCCTCTGGCTCCCAGGTATTCGGTCACTGCTTTCGCCCGGTTGTTGGACAGCGTGATGTTGTATTCGTCACTCGCTCTGGAGTCGGTATGCGAGGCCACCAACAGGTCCAGGAAGCTGTATTTCTTCATCAGGTCGGCCAGCTTGTCCAGGGCTAGTGTCGCGTCCTTGCGGATCATGAACTTGTCCAGGTCATAGTACACAATGTCCACGTGCACCGGCAGCTGATACGGGATCGGTACCAATTTGTATTCTCTTTTTACCGTATCTCCTTCAAACCCTTTGGTCGTGATGCTCTCGTCGGTCAGCGGGAAGTAACCCGGCTTGGAGATCGTGATCCCGAAGTCACTCTCCGGCTCCAGCTGGGCGGTCAGCTCTCCCTTGCCGTTTCTGGCCGTGGGAACCATGATCCCCTGGGTCTTGTCCCTAAACGTGGACAGGTAGCTCTCGGTGATGATCTCCCCGTTGCAGTCCAGCACTCTGGCCAAAAACTGCTTGTACATCTCCTTGGCCAGGTAGATGTCGTCCAGACCCTGGCCGCCTTTTCTGTTGGATGACAGGTAAACCGTCTTGTCTTTCCCCTCCCGGTACGCAAAGTCGTCCGCCAGGGAATTGATCGGATGGCCCATGTTCGCCGTTCCGCTGATGGGGGTGTTGGGATTGTAATTCGCCTCAAAAATATCCATTCCCCCAAGCCCTTTGTGTCCCGTGGAGGAAAAGTAAAACTTGTTGCCCTTGCGGAACGGATGGGTCTCGCTCTCTTCGGTGTTCACCTCAGGACCCAGGTTGACCGGGGCGCTGAACACCATGTTTTCATCGTACTGGGAATAGTACAGGTCATATTTTCCCATGCCTCCCGGCATATCGGAGCTGAAGTAAAGCCGTTTGGCTTCTTCATCCACAAAAGGGTGCATCACCGCATACTTCAGGGAATCATTGAACGGAAACGGGGTAAAGCCCTCCAGCTTTCCGTCCGGCCCCACCTTGCTGTAATAGATCTCCGGCTGCACCACCAGCGTGTCCTTTCTGTTTTTCCCTTTCGTGATCGAACGGGTCACCGAATAAAACAGCAACTGCTGCGAGGCCGCATAGCTCGGATCCGAAAAATTCATCGTGCCCGGTACATTCGACACCACTTTGCTGATGTTCCCCTCCTTATCCTTCCTGTAAACCGAAAAATAGCCCCGGTCCGTGTAGTCACTCTTGTCCGGACTGAAAATCTTGTTCCGCCCGTCTATTCTTATCCCCTTCATCTTGCCGGGATACGAACCGCCGCGGTCGGACACAAAGTAGCTGCTGCCGCCCGCGTCTTCAAAATAGGAAAAGTCTGACTCCGACGAATTCACTCCTTCCACTTCCCCGAGCTTCAGCTTCCGCGCACTCTGGGGAACCGATCCCGGCGTGATACCCAGGCTGTCTACCGGTACTCCCTTCGCTTCTATAATGGATCTGGCCTCCCCGAAATTGTCCGTAAGGATGCCCGTTCTGAGCAGCTGGACATAGTCCTCTTCCTGCGCCTGGTCATAGCCCACCGTGGTCTTCCACCAGGCATAGGCCTGATCGTAGTCCCGGATCCTGTCCTGGGCCAGGGCTGTCTTTTTCGCCGTCGCGTAATTCGGCTTCTTCGCATACGCCTCCTGGTACACATCCAGCGCATGCTGGTAGTTCATCAGCTTCATCTGCTCATCGGCATAATTCACCTTCGACTTCTGGGCTTCCGAGGCCCCGAATGAACCCAAAAACAGGACGGCTGTGATTCCAACCAGTAGTAGTGTCTTTTTCATAATCAGAACCATCTTTGGTTTTTCATAGTGGCTGTCCGAGGTATCATGTAGAAGCCTACCGACAACTCGTGCGAATTGTGTTTGTAATCGGTCAGAACGTTCAGGTTCTTGTCATACGCATACCCGATCCGAAGCCGGTCCGTGGCGAATAGTTCAATGATCGCAGCCACCGCATTCCGCTTGGACAGGTTCTGGTCCAGCTCTTCCGCCCAGATGTTCACGTTAGAACGGTACGAGGCGCCAAGCCACAGCCGGTCAAAAAACAGAAACATCCCGTTCAGGTCGTAATTGGTCGGGGCGCCCTTCACCTGCTTGACCAGAAAACTCGGCTTGAAGTCCACGTTGTCCGACAGCTCAAACATCGCTCCGGCGGTCAGGTAAAAATGGAAGTCGTGGTACGCCAGCGCTACATCCTCTTTCTCCAGTGCCTTCTTGCCGATCATGTTGTACACACTGAAGCCCGCATAGAACCTGTCCGTGTGGAAAAACAAACCCGAATTCAGGTTCGGCGTGAACAGGTTGATCCTCCCACCGGGTATCTCCGGGTCGTCCGGATCGTTCGGATCCAGCTCGTCTCCGTCTATCATGTACTCGGTAACCCCTGCACTTACACCCAAACCCAGGCGGCCCTTTTCCCCCGTCTGGATCCGGTAGGCATACGTCAACAGTCCCCCTGTAGTACGGGCCGGACCCAACTGGTCACTCAACAGCGAAAAACCAAAGCCCATCGTCCCCTCGTTGGCACTCAGATCCGCAGTCACCGTGAAGGTCTTCGGTGCCCCAGGAAAATCCATCCACTGGCTCCGGTAAGTGCTCTGGATATACGGCTCACCCTTGTAGCCCGCATACCCCGGATTCACATGCAGCCCGTTGAAAATGTACTGGCTGAACTGGGGCAGCTGCTGCCCAAAGGAACCCCCGGTGGCTAATACCGCCACCAAAAGGGTCATTCCTATGATTTTAAAAGTCGTTTTCATCGCTCTTCTGATTATTCTTTGATTACCTGGATCCAGCCCTTGAACTC
>NZ_MUNY01000089.1 GCF_002002735.1 Algoriphagus sp. A40
AAAAAAAGAAATATGTTCTCAAGCTTGCAGCAGAAATGAATATGGAAGTATACCAGACAAAATAAACATTCGATAATTGAATAAAATCAAAATAAATATTATCTCGTCATTGGTAGCGGAGTCGAAGGGTAAAGCTTGAAAATAACAAAATCCCTCCGTTTGGCTCCAGAGGGATTGTCTTTTAAGTAAGGCTTTCGATCAAGCCAAGTATTTGTCTACCGGAGTATAAGGCATATTGAATGCCTGTGCAACGGCTTCGTATACAATTTCACCATTGATGACATTGAGGCCAGGTACAAGATCGGCATTCTCCTGAGCGGCTTTTTTCCAGCCCTTGTCAGCCAATTGCATGGCGTAAGGCAAAGTTGCATTAGTCAATGCAAGCGTAGAAGTATAAGGAACAGCACCCGGCATATTGGCTACGCAATAGTGCACTACATCGTCGATAATGTAAGTTGGGTTTTCGTGTGTAGTAGGCCGGCAGGTTTCGATGCAACCTCCTTGGTCTACCGCTACGTCCACCAAAACAGTTCCCGGTTTCATCTCCTTGAGCATATCTCGGGTGATCAAGTGGGGAGCTTTTGCACCGGGGATCAACACCGCACCAACGATCAGATCTGCATCCTTGATCAATTTGCGGATGTTGTATTCATTGGACATGATGGTCTTCACGTTGGCAGGCATCACGTCTGCGAGATATCTCATTCGCGGAAGAGACACATCCATGATAGTCACATCAGCTCCCAATCCGGCCGCCATCCAGGCAGCCTGGGTACCTACGATTCCTCCGCCCAAAATCAAAACTTTTGCAGGAAGTACACCCGGCACACCGCCGAGAAGAATGCCTCGACCTTTAAGTGGTTTTTCAAGATAGTTTGCTCCTTTTTGGATTGCCATTCTGCCGGCAACTTCAGACATAGGAACCAAAAGCGGTAAGCTACGGTCGGTCTTTTCAACAGTTTCATAGGCCAAACAAACAGCTTTGCTTTCCACCATAGCCTTGGTCAAAGGTTCGTAAGAAGCAAAGTGAAAATAGGTGAACAACAATTGATTTGCCTTAATCAGCTTGTATTCTGATTCAATCGGCTCCTTCACTTTCAT
Source organism: Algoriphagus sp. A40 (assembly GCF_002002735.1). Classification (GTDB taxonomy): domain Bacteria; phylum Bacteroidota; class Bacteroidia; order Cytophagales; family Cyclobacteriaceae; genus Algoriphagus. The sequence continues at coordinate 1,102 of NZ_MUNY01000089.1, forward strand.
GATCATTTCGGCGATTTCGTATGTCGCTTCGATGGTAGGAAGGATTTTAGCCCCTGCGGCTTCGTATTCAGCGTCCGGAAAACCACTTCCTTCTCCGGCTGTATGCTGGACATAGACATTGTGGCCTCTCTTGATCAGCTCTTTAGCTCCTGCCGGAGTGAGAGCAACCCTGTTTTCGTTGTTTTTGATTTCCTTAGGAACACCTATTATCATGGCTGAAATATTTGGATTTAAATTCTTGTCGTAAAGATAAGAAGCAATGAGAATCCAAAAAGCCAAATAAAAAATAGAATTTGGTATCGATTTGGTTTATATCTGTTTTTCGAAAGTTTATTCTATTTTTTGAGCTGAGGATTTATAAAATTCCAATATTTTATTTTTCAAAAGGGAAAATTC
>NZ_MUNY01000086.1 GCF_002002735.1 Algoriphagus sp. A40
AACCATTGAGATTCTGTGTTTAAAGTCAAGAAGAAATAAGGATTTTCTTAAATTTCGATACTTAAGTCGGCATCAGCCAGACTGTGAAGGGGAGACGGACTTGTATCGTCTTCCCTTCTTTGTTCAAAGGCCGGATCAAAGGTTGTTTTGTTCTTGAAAAGGATGTAGATCAGCTCCAGAAGTTTTCGCTGTACGGCTACGGCTGCTTTCATTTTTATCCCGTGTCTTCCCACTAGTCTGGCAAAGTTGTCTTTGTAAATCTGGCAATGGCGGATGGCTGCCAAGGCAGGTAAGTGCATAGCTTTTCTCAGACTTCGGTTTCCTTTTTTTGAGATTTTAGGTTTTCCTTTTACAGAGGTTCCCGATTGCTTTTCCCTCACATCAAGCCCTGCATAACTGGTGAGCTGACGCTTGTTTCTTACCAGTTCGAACCCGTTGGTTTCTGCCATAACGATAACGGCTGTCAGTTCGCCTACTCCCGGAATGGAGGTGATTCGCTTGACGTCCTGGTCGAGTTGCTGATCTGACTTTACCAGGTGATGGATCTCGTTTTTGATTTCCTGTTCCTGCTTGCAGAGCAGCTTTCGTCTGGCATTCAAGCGCTTCAGGCTGTTGGCGTTGGGATAGGCTTCGGTCTTTTCGGCATGGATCTGATTGTCAATCGTAACCCGTTCAGCCACAATTTGATCTCTCTCTCGGGTAAGCTGTCTGAGGGTTCGGAAAATGACCTTGGGCGGTGACCAAGTATCCAGTTTCCGTTCCAACCCAAACTGGGTGATCGCATCGGCACAGGTACTGTCTGTGACCGTCTTGATCGATAGGGTTCTCATGTAATTGCTGATCTTGTTGGGAAGGACAATGGCCAGCTTTTCTCCCTGATCAAACAGCCAGTGGGCGAACTTCTCATGATAGACCCCGGTAGCTTCCATGACAAAAAGAACTTCGGAATTGGCTTCCTTCATTGATCCAGCCCATTTGAGACAGGCTTTGAATCCGGAAGGGTTATTTCCAAAGGTTTTTCTGGCCTTAATCTGCCAGCTCAGATCCTCCAAAAGAGCCCCAAAAGCACATACCAGTTCATCCTGAGCCACATCCACACCGATTGTTTGTTTGATCGCTTTCATGGATTAAAGGGTTAAAGTACATTAATCAATCAAAGTGGATGTCTCCCTCCGTTTTGTCTCCTAGTCGGATATTCTGGCTGCAACCGGATTGGATACGCCTTACATTCTGTTTAAACTCCAAGAGAAAGAAAGGGATGAGGCGGCTTCTCAATGTGAATATATCTTGAGATTATTTAGGAGTTAATTGGCTCTCATCCCTCACCACTTATTCAATAAATTTAATTGCTTGAAAGGTGATTTTTCAACTCGTTGCTAACATAGGACA
>NZ_MUNY01000018.1 GCF_002002735.1 Algoriphagus sp. A40
CTACAGGTGTTCAACGGGTTTGGGATTTAAAACTAATCCGGATGGAAAAGATCAATCTTCATTCAGCAGGAATCGATATAGGCTCCAGGAGCATTTATATCGGCATCGAAGGAAAGGAAGTGGCAAGCTTTGGCACATTCACTTCGGAGTTTAAGGAAGCGGCGGCTTATCTTCATGAGCACTGTATCCATACCGTGGCCATGGAAGCTACAGGCAATTACTGGGTCATTTTGTATGATATCCTTGAAGAGGCTGGGATGGATGTCTGGTTGGTGGACGGTCGTCAGACCAAACAGGTTCCAGGAAGAAAAACGGATGTAAAAGACTGCCAGTGGATCAACCAGTTGCATTCCTATGGTCTTTTGAACCGCTGTTTTGTGGCCGATGGACTGGTCAAAGAACTCAGAGGCTATCAACGCCTCAGGGAAGACCATATCAGAAGCATGTCGATGCATGTCAACCATATGCAAAAGGCGTTGATCGAAATGAACATCAGGCTTCCGGAGGTACTGAGCCAAGTTCAGGGTGTAAGCGGATTGGCTATGATAGAGGCCATTCTATCCGGGGAGCGTGACCCCCACAAATTGGTTTCCCTTTGTCAGAAGGATTTGATCCGACGCAAAGGGGAAGAACTGCTGAAGGCTCTGGAAGGTCATTATTCCCCTGTCGGGTTGTTCAGCTTGGAACAGGCTTATCAGGGGTATAAGTTTTACAAATTACAGATTGCAGCCTGTGATCAAAAAATCCAGCATAGCCTCAATCGGAACGGTACGGATCTTTCAGATATCCATCTGGATGATTCCAGAAAACCTATCCGGCACAACAAACCCCAGGTAGAAGATCTGGGCAAACATCTTCTGAAACTGTTTGAAGGCAAAGATGCCACCAAACTTTCTGGAATTACGGATTACAGCTGGTTCCAGCTCTACACCGAGACGGGAACAGACTTGTCCAGATGGCCGACAGAAAAGCACTTTACCAGTTGGCTTGGACTGTCTCCGGGACAAAACCATTCAGGAAAGCAGAAACGCTCAAAATCCAAAGGAGCACCAAAAGCCGGAAATATATTCAGGATAACAGCCCAAAGCTTACTTCAAAGTAAGAAGATCGCTTTGGGCGAGTTTGGGCGCAGGCTCCGAGCCAGAAAGGGAACAGGTATAGCAATAAAAGCAATAGCAAGAAAGCTTGCAGAACAATATTGGCGCTTAATGGTCAAGGGCCTGGACTTTGTTGAATACGGCATTCAATACTACCAGGACAAGCTACTCAACCAAAAAAAGAAATATGTTCTCAAGCTTGCAGCAGAAATGAATATGGAAGTATACCAGACAAAATAAACATTCGATAATTGAATAAAATCAAAATAAATATTATCTCGTCATTGGTAG
>NZ_MUNY01000093.1 GCF_002002735.1 Algoriphagus sp. A40
ACTTTTTTGATTTCTTTAGAAGAAAAGAAATCCATATATCCTTTAACAAAAGTAATCTCATTTCGAGAATTATAAATATTCTTTTCTATTGATTTAATATCAGAAATCCCTAAACCAGTAGAGGTGACTTTACAAGAATAACCACTTTTTGCTAAAGCTTCAGAATGCCAAAAAACAGCATTTGCTGGTCCTCCTGCTTGGGAGGGATAAAAACACAACAAGGGAAAATAAAGATTCATTAGAAAAAGTTTCTTTCAGTTTTCATTTTTTCAAAATGAGTTTTATCCCTGAAAGCAAATGTCACAGCAGGATTCCCTCCGGCTATCCCTAATGGTGGAACATCTTTGATCACCACAGCACCAGCTTGAATAATTGCGCCTTCGCCAATATTTACTCCACCCAAAACAATAACCTTAGAACCCATCCAAACAAAATCTCCGATACTTACAGGTTTGGAAATATTAGTAGAATCATATGGGATACTAGCTCCTTTGTAATTATGATTACTTGAAATAATGAGACAATCATAGCCAGAGTGAAAATATTTACCTATACGAACTTCACCGACACCATGAATTTTGAGACCATTCAGATTTGAAAAGTCACCTATATATGTATGGGAATTTACTGAACTAAAACCATTAACAATCAACCTTTTAGGCAAATTAATTAATTTTCGCCTTACCATCCATGTGAAAATCAAGGAAGTCATCTTTTTGTAATGCTTATAAATTTTTGAAAGCATTGACTAGTTTAAATGAATAAAGAACCGTTATTAATGCAAGGAGAAACCACGACATTGCATATACAAGTGAAGCAAAAACAAGGCCTTGCCTTTCAAGAAAATAAAAATTCAAAAACAAACTACAAAGAAGGATAGGAATTATGGGATAAGTAAGTACTAAATTTTTCTTATTATATTGAATGATTGGAGAGAAAATCCAATACGTAATTTGAAAAAATATACCTAAAACAAAACCAAAAAGTAAAAACTCTCCATCTATAAAATTCGATCCAAGAATAAAATACATGAAATTATCCATAAAAACATAAAAAAAGGAACATACAATAGCAAATAAACCCAATAGACTAAAACTATATTCTAAAATATTTCCACTAGTTTTGTTATCGGCTAAATAATTAAAAACCCATGGAAACCAAGCTGCACTAAAAGAACTTCCTAAAACTTGAAGAACAGATGATATTTGAAATACACCCACGTATAGCCCTACAGCTTCAGATCCTAAAATATCATTAATTAAAAACCTATCTATAAGTGCAAACGAATAAATCATTATACCATTCAAAAATAAAGGAAACGAATATTTTATTCCTTCTTTAAAATAGGTTATATTATAAATAAC
>NZ_MUNY01000030.1 GCF_002002735.1 Algoriphagus sp. A40
CTAAGCAACTTTTACTCAAATTAATATCTGTAATACTCAGGCTTGAATGGTCCTTGAACCTCAACGCCGATGTATTGTGCCTGGTCTTCAGAAAGGGTATCCAATACCACACCCAACTTGGCCAGGTGAAGGAACGCCACTTTCTCGTCCAGGTGCTTAGGCAGCACATAAACTCCCGGCTGGTAGTTTTGGTGATTTGCCCAAAGTTCCAACTGAGCCAAAGTTTGGTTGGTGAATGAATTGGACATCACAAAGGATGGGTGTCCAGTAGCGCAACCCAAGTTTACCAATCGGCCTTCGGCAAGGATCAATATCTCTTTGCCGTCCAATTCATAAAGATCCACCTGTGGTTTGATCACGTTCTTGGTTTGACCATAGTTTTTGTTCAGCCAAGCCATATCAATTTCATTGTCGAAGTGGCCGATGTTACACACAATCGCTTTGTCTTTCATGGACTTGAAATGCTCACCCGTGATGATGTCCTTGTTGCCGGTAGCGGTAACCACAATGTCAGCTTCCTTCACCGCATCCACCATTTTCTTCACCGCAAAACCGTCCATTGCTGCCTGAAGTGCGCAGATTGGATCGATTTCAGTCACGATCACCCGGGCACCGGCACCTCTGAGGGATGCTGCCGAACCTTTCCCTACGTCACCATAACCTGCCACAACGGCTACTTTTCCGGCCATCATGACGTCAGTGGCACGACGGATCGCATCCACCAAAGATTCTTTACAACCGTATTTGTTGTCAAATTTTGACTTGGTCACAGAATCATTCACGTTGATAGCAGGCATTGGAAGGGTGCCGTTTTTCATTCTTTCGTACAGTCTGTGGACACCGGTGGTCGTCTCTTCGGACAAGCCTCTGATTGCTGCTACCAGCTCAGGATAAAGATCCAAAACCATATTGGTCAGGTCTCCACCATCGTCCAGAATCATATTCAGGGGTTGTCTTTCTTCACCGAAAAACAAGGTCTGCTCGATACACCAGTCAAATTCCTCTGCAGTCTGACCTTTCCAGGCATAAACCTGAATTCCTGCTGCTGCAATTGCTGCTGCTGCATGATCCTGCGTTGAAAAAATATTGCAGGAAGACCAAGTCACCTCAGCTCCCAATGCCACCAAAGTCTCTATCAAAACTGCAGTCTGGATAGTCATGTGAAGACATCCTGCCACTCTGGCGCCCTTCAGGGGCTGAGAAGGTCCAAACTCAGCTCTCAAAGCCATCAAACCAGGCATTTCTGCCTCAGCCAACCTGATTTCTTTTCTCCCCCACTCGGCAAGTGAGATGTCTTTTACTTTGTACTGAATGAATTTTTCAGATTTAATTTCTGACAT
>NZ_MUNY01000062.1 GCF_002002735.1 Algoriphagus sp. A40
GTGTAAAATATTAGATTCTACATGTAGATCATTAAAATCATTTAGATTGTATTCTAGTGGTTCATTTATTGTGTATAAATCTATTTCGTAACAAATTTGTCCGGGATCTTTTTGCGGATTATTTAATTTCTCATATTTTTTTAATATTTCAAGGTTAGAGCAATATAACTTTGACTCGTTTCCAAATTGTTTTAAGTAGCATTCTGGAACGAAGTGATGTTTCTTCGGTTTATTCATGATTATTTGATCTATTCCTTACTTCCAAGAAAATACACAGGGTGTAGCGGCAACATATTTTTTTGCTCATCAGACATTCTCGGGTAATATTCTATCCAAAGTTTAACAAACCGCGAGAAGTCGATCAGTTCGATATGTTTGTAGGCGGAGGTAGCCTCTTGTTTTGCAGGATTGCTAAAATCGCCGGAAGTAACAAAGATACCCACATCGGAATTTCGCTTCATGGTTCCGGAAAGCTTTTGGATTTCGTCTGAACTGACATTGTTTTCCGGTCGGTGCTTTACTTGGACAATGATGCGGGGAGAATTGACACCCAACGGATCGGTGTAGGCAATAATGTCGATGCCTCCGTCACGTCCTTTGGGTGCTACAAGTGCTATATGGTAGCCCATGGCCTTCAACAGCACCGCCACCAAATCCTGAAATTCATAAGGATTTTTGCGGTTTACGAACTCCCTAATCCCTTCCAGTGCGCTGGACTCGTATTGGGAGAGTAGGGCTTCTTGCTTTTGGGAAATCTCTTCGGTGTCATCTATGTCGATGTCTTGGGATATATCCGATTCCTTGTTTTGCTTGTTAAGCGCGTCCCATTCCCTGTATTTTTTAGTAGCGGTGGAGAGGAGCCTTTCTGGACCAAGTTTCATGGCCTCTTCTCCTTCCTCTGTCAAAACCCACATTCCGCTCTGCTTTCGCATGTATCCCGCTTTCATACAGTCAATGGTGAAGAAATGCAGGATGCTTTCCCAGCGGATATAGCCGGTCTTTTCGTAGCGGAAGTTTTCGTATTCGTCAAAGGTGAGCCGTTCCCTCAATTTCTCCACTACTTCACTTCCCCGCATTTCACCCCCTGCTTCTTTCAAAATCTGAAAAGAGGCAAAAATGGTCTTCTCGGCTATTTCTTTGGATCTGGATTTTTTCTTCATAGGTTATTTTTGATGAATGGGAGTAAAAACCTGTATTCTGGGAGCTTCCGAAAATTTGATTATCTGGAGTTTGTTGGTTTTCATCGATGTATTCTTCTTAAAAATATTTATCTAAGGTGAATTGATTATAAGCTTCAATAAATTTTAATA
>NZ_MUNY01000017.1 GCF_002002735.1 Algoriphagus sp. A40
TCACCGTAACCATCCAGGAAGGCCCTGACGCAGGAACTGACGGAACTCTGACAGTTTGCGAAGGAACCGAGATCACCAACGAACTGCTGTTTGCAGCCTTGGGCGGAACACCTGACACCAACGGAACCTGGAGCAATGTGGGCAATGTCTACACCTATACCGTAGCAGCCACTGCACCATGCACCGAAGCAGATACTGCGACCGTGACTGTCACTGAAGGCTCAACTCCAAATGCAGGAGAAAACGGAACTCTGACAGTTTGCGAAGGAACCGAAATCACCAACGAACTGCTGTTTGCAGCCTTGGGCGGAACCCCTGACACCAACGGAACCTGGAGCAATGTGGGCAATGTCTACACCTATACTGTAGCAGCCACTGCACCATGCACCGAGGAAGCAACATCCACTGTCACCGTAACCATCCAGGAAGGACCTGACGCAGGAACTGACGGAACTCTGACAGTTTGCGAAGGAACCGAGATCACCAACGAACTGCTGTTTGCAGCCTTGGGCGGAACACCTGACACCAACGGAACCTGGAGCAATGTGGGCAATGTCTACACCTATACCGTAGCAGCCACTGCACCATGCACCGAGGAAGCCACATCCACTGTCACTGTAACCATCCAGGAAGGCCCTGATGCCGGAGAAAACGGAACCCTTACAGTTTGCGAAGGAACCGAGATCACCAATGAGTTGCTGTTTGCAGCCTTGGGCGGAACCCCTGACACCAACGGAACTTGGAGCAATGTGGGTAATGTCTACACCTATACTGTAGCAGCCACTGCACCATGCACCGAGGAAGCCACATCCACTGTCACCGTAACTATCCAGGAAGGCCCTGATGCCGGAACTGACGGAATCCTGACAGTTTGCGAAGGAACCGAGATCACCAACGAACTGCTGTTTGCAGCCTTGGGCGGAACACCTGACACCAACGGAACCTGGA
>NZ_MUNY01000048.1 GCF_002002735.1 Algoriphagus sp. A40
GTTTGATGCCTTCCGTAATCGTTTTCAAAAAATTTCCTGAAGATTAGCCGAATTTTATTTTTTGATATATGTGGTTCATGAAATATCCATCTTTTGATAAAAAAATGAAAAAAAGGCAAAAAATGGATGTAAATTCATCAATAAAACTTCAATAGTTTGATAAAAATTGAAATTGCAGTTTGTTTTTATGCTTTTTTTATAATTACATTCGAATGAAGCTTAGGCTTTCAAACCTATTTTAAATTCTGAAAACGTTCAAAATTTATCCTAAAACCTATGATGTATTTCTCTACCCTGTTAGCCAATGACTTGGCTGTGCCTTTAGAGGTTTCTACCGCCTTGGCCGAAAATCTGTTCACGACCAACAATGTCTGGATGATGTTGTGTACTGCGCTCGTGTTTATTATGCACCTTGGCTTTGCCACTGTTGAGACCGGATTCGGTCAGGCAAAAAACACCGTTAACATTCTGTTTAAAAATACGGTGACTCCAGTGATCGGAATTCTATCCTATGCTGCCGTTGGATTTTACCTGATGTATCCAGGATTTGAGACTCCCGGATGGTTTAGCTTCAATACTGCTGGCTGGAATATGTTTTGGTTCTCACCGGCAAGTGCCGATGTCTCTGCCGGATATGCTGCAGGTGGCTATACATATTGGACTGACTTTTTGTTTCAGGCTATGTTTGCTGCAACTGCTGCCACTATTGTCTCTGGTGCAATTGCTGAGCGGGTTAAGCTGTGGGCATATTTGATCTTTACCTTGGTTTTCGTTGGAATTGTTTATCCATTGATTGGCAGCTGGCAGTGGGGAGGAGGAGCATTAAAGGCTATGGGTTTCTATGACTTTGCCGGAAGTACTCTAGTACACTCTGTAGGAGGTTGGGCAGCTTTGGCAGGTGTGATTCTAGTTGGGCCAAGGATCGGCAAATACGTAAATGGCCACACAGTAAACAAACCTGCTGTAAGTGTGCCACTTGCCGTGATCGGAGCATTTTTGCTTTGGTTAGGTTGGTTTGGATTTAACGGTGGATCCGTTCTATCGGCAAATCCTGCATTGGTTTCCCTTGTTTTGGTTACCACTTGCTTAGGTGCTTGTGCCGGTGCGATTGGTGGATTGTTTACCTCGTATTTGGCATTCAAGCGCTTGGATCTAGGAATGGTACTAAATGGAATTCTTGCCGGATTGGTTGGAATTACTGCTGGTGCCGATGTAATCACTCCTGGATCTGCAATTTTAATTGGGCTAATTGCCGGAATTTTGGTGGTATTGTCATCCTTACTTCTAGATAAATTAAAGCTTGACGACGTTGTAGGAGCAGTTTCGGTCCACTTGACTTGTGGTGTTTGGGGTACTTTGGCTGTAGGTATTTTTTCAACGAACCCTGATCATACTTTTCTTACCCAACTCACAGGGGCGGCAATTTGCGGGACAACGGCTTTTGCATCTGCATTTGTGATCTTCTACATCCTTAAAGTGACCATTGGTATCAGAGTTTCTGAGGAGCATGAAATTTCCGGGCTGGATTCACATGAGCACGGAATGCGTGGATACACTATCGTATACGACAAATAATCAAAAAAAAGAGCCCCGTCCGGTGAAAAAAACGCGACTCTCTTTCGATCGGATTGGGGCTCTTATTGGTCAACTCTATCATTCACCAACAAACAAAATTAAAATGAAAAATTTTGCACTACTACTATTATGCCTGTTAATTGGAGCAGAAACATCGGTTTATGCTCAGGGTGAAGAAAAAACCAAGGGTCTTAATTCTCAGATTGCTGAATCGAATACTTCAGCAAAAGAAAATTCAAAGACTCCTAAAAAGAAAATAAATATAACGTCACCATCCACGTCCGGAGAAGATCTCGGTGATCCTTCAACGGAAACCACCTCTACGTCAGATTCTCTAAATTTAGCGAAGGAAGCCGAAATGGTGGGCAAAGAGGGAGAAGAGGCGGATGAGGAGGTTGAAGGCAAACTCTCAATTTCAGGCTATATTGACTCCTACTACTTTACGAATTTTAACAAACCTGCTTCCAGGGATAACATGGGGGTTTCAGGGGTAGGTCGTGGTTTTGATAGAAAAGTGGACCAGTTTGCTTTGGGTATGGTTCAAACTATGTTCACCTACACAAACCAAAAATCAGAAGCTGTATTAGATCTGGCATATGGGCCAAATGCTCAATATGGTAACTATGGTAACGTGCCTACCGCCCTGCCTGCCTATGGATACCAGTTTGGTAAGGATGATCTTTTTTCTGCTCTAATTATCAAGCAAGCGTATTTCAAATACCATCTTACAGAGAAGTTGTCTTTTACACTTGGTCAATTTGGGACTCATATAGGATATGAATACATCGATGCCCCGCTTAATTTCTTTTACTCCATCAACCACACGTTCAATAGCGGGATCCCATTCTACCATACCGGTTTGAAATCGACTTACGTGTTTAATGATAAAGTATCCTTGATGTTGGGTGTGGTAAATGGGTTTGACTATGTACAAGATAACAATCGGTCCAAAGGGCTAATTGGGCAACTTTCTTTGGCTCCAGTAAAAGGTTTGAGCATCTATTTCAATTACATTAACACCAATGAGGCAAGCGCAGATGAATTAGGTAAAACTCCCGATGGAAATTTTACTGTTTACGATCTGAATGGTGGATTTCAAGTTTCTGAAAAATTCAACATTGGATATTGGTTTATGCTTGGGAGTCAAAAAGGAGCTTTGGGCTCACCAGGAACATTTATCCCAGCTGACGGTGACGTAATTTCCAAGAAGGAGTGGTATGGTGCTAATTTGTACTTAACGTTTGCGGCATCTGACGTGGTTAGTTTTGGATTAAGAGGCGAACATTTTAACAACGAGGATGGAGCAAGAGGTCTCCGTAATTATGATAATGCCAGTGGTTCATATCTTGGTACGTCTGTTAATGCATTAACTTTTACTACAAACGTCACACTGGCAGGTGGTCATTTACTGCTTAAGCCTGAATTGAGGATGGATGTGTTTAAGAAAGTGGATGATGCTGGATATGAAGAAGGATCTCAGCAATTTATGGACGCGGATGGCTTATATACTAAGAATAGCCAGACCACTCTTGGTATGGCTGCGATCTATAAGTTTTAACCAAAATACTTGAAAACCATTTCCGATTCTAATTTTGCAGCCACTACGATGTTCCATTGAACTTAACAAAAGCATGAATTTTGGCAAGAAAACAAGAAAAGCAGATATTTTGCCGTCAGCAGGCTTTTCTCAGCAGGGATTCAGATGCTCCAAGACTACAATGGAAAACATATAAAAGTTAAACAGGGTCTATTGTTAATTAAGCCGGGGCGAATTTCGCCTCGGTTTTTTCAGCGGCCCGGTGACATGCTGATTTCCTTGATTTCATAATGTTTTAAATTTTAGGTTTTTTTTTGTTTGAATTCAATGCATTGGCGTAGGATTTTTAATTCTGAAAAAAATCATCTTTTCGATTGGGAAAAATATTCTTTCCTGTAAGTTTGCAAAAAAATTGGGCTAAATGATTCGAATAGGCCTTCTGATAATCTTGTTTTTCTCCACCTTATCTTTGGGTAGAGTGGAAAATAATGCTTTAGATCATCAGAATAGAATCGAAAGCGAGAGAACGGTCGATGAGATTTCTCAGGTCGACGGAGATTTTATTATGGGGGGAAGGGAATCCTCCAATTTTACCAATTATTCGAGTAACCAAAAACTCGTTGAAACCATTTCGTTTTTTTTAGTTTCTAAATTCTTTCTATTCTTTAATGCGAAAGATTTATTACGAGAGTACAATGCCCCTAACCCATTATCAACATTTGTTGAGTTGGTTATTTTTAATCGGGTATTGAGGATTTAAAAAACTTAATTTTTCTTGAATACTATTATAACGACCTAAATTAATAGGCCGTACGTTTTTCTATTTTATTTATTAACCAATCTCGTATTTATGTATAAATATTTACTGGCAATGCTATGCATTGCCATACCAGGAAAGATATTGTCTCAGGAATTGGAGGGAGATAAAAAGGTTCTTGAGTTGACTTATACGGAAGCTGTAGGTATTCTTTTGGATCAAAGCCTACCACTCCTAAGCTCACACTATGAAGTTGAAGCATCTGAAGGCGATTTGCTTCAGGCCAGAGCTTGGAACAATCCGCACTTCAACTGGAATCAAGACTTGTACAGTGCTGAGCGAAATGAATATTTCAATCAGAGAAATCAGCGATTGATTCAATTGGACATCATGTTCTCAGTCTCAGGGAAGCACACGAGGGCAGTGAAACTCGCAAAAATAGGGGTTGAACAAAATCAGCTTCTTTATGAAAACACTAAAAGAAGTCTCGTATTCGAGTTGGGTTTGAAATTTCATCAGTTGATGATGCTTCAAAAGAGAAATGAACTATACAATGTAGTATTTAGCCAATTCAAAACTCTTATCGATGCCTATGAGATTCAGTTTAAAGTTGGTGCAATACCTGGTAGTGAATTGATTCGACTCAAGTCAGAATTGCTTACTCTTCAGAATTCAATTGTGTCGAATCAGAACGAAACTGAAAAAGAGATGGCTGAAATCCGTGCCTTAATGAATCTGAGGCCGGAGGTCTATATCAAAACAAAAGAAACAGTTGTTGCATTGCCTGATTCAAGCATTTTGAATTATGGTGATCTGATCAGTCATGCAGAAGAAAACAGACCGGATTATTTAGCCCGACTAAAGGAAATTTCTTATCAGGAAATGAATCTTAAACTTCAGTCAGCAAAGGCTATTCCAGATGTAATGTTGGGATATCAGCCACATGACAAAGGTAGTAACTATGTAAGGCCATATTCGGGTTTGGTATTTGAAATGGACGTGCCCATTTTTAATAGAAACCAAGGGAATATTGCTTCTTCAAAGGCTAATGTAAGCCGTGTAAAAGTCGAAGCAGAGCAGGCTTTAGTATCACTTCAAAATGAGATTTTTTCTTCGGTGAATAAATATTTTCACTCTAGGACAGCCTTGGATAATTATAATTTAGAATTCTTGAAGGAGTTAGAAGAACTCAATAACAGTGCTCTTAAAAACTACAATAACAAGAATATTAATATACTTCAATATCTTGATATGCAAAGAACGTATATTAATACCATGTCAGAATATCTTGGGTTGCAATCTGAGATTTTACAAAGAGTAATTGACATAGAGTTTACTACTGGTTATCAACTTTACAACTAAAAAACATGAAATACTATAAATTTCCATTCTTAATATTACTGACTTCCCTTATATTCAGCTGTACTAAAGAAGAAGCTAAAAATGAGGAAATAGCAAATGCGATAAAGACTAGTGTACAAATAAGTGAAGAAGCACTAAAAAATGTTACTACTGTTAAAGCAGATAGTATTACAGATTACAGTAAGTTTAATACAGTAGGTGAAATTAGTTTTGACGAAGATAATGTTGTTAGAATCTTTCCTATTGTAAGTGGTAGTGTTGAGAAAGTATATGTATCACTGGGAGATTATGTTAAAGCTGGGCAAAGGCTATCTACTATTTTAAGTACAGATGTTATAGCCTTTCAGAAGGAATATGCCATAGCTAAATTTAATCTGGAAGTTGCTGAAAAGGGATTTGCCAGAACCAAGGAGTTGTTTGAGTCAAATATTGCCTCTACCAAGGATTATACAGAGGCAGAAAACCAATATAATAATGCGTTAGCAGAGTTTCGTGAAAAGGAGAAAAAGCTGGAATTGTATGGTGCATCCAATAATCCAGATGCTGTATTTGAATTGTATGCCCCAAAGAGCGGCTTCATTGTTGAGCGAAATGTCAATGAAGGTCAGCAAATTAGAACAGATAACAATGCTTCTCTTTTCACAATTTCTGATCTGAAGACTATTTGGGTTTGGGCAAATATTTATGAAAGTGATCTTTCCAAAGTACACGTTGGTGATACGATGGAGGTAACTTCTCTCGCTTATCCAGAAAAACTATACAAAGGGACAGTTTCCAAAATCAATACAATTCTAGATCACGATTCCAGAATAATCAAAGTCAGAACTGAAGTGAATAATTCCGATGCGCTGTTGAAGCCGGAGATGTTTGCCTCGGTCACTATGGTTTCTTCCATTGGACACAGAGTGTTAGCCCTACCTACTGAATCGGTTATTACAGAGAGTAACAAAACGTATGTAATGAAACAACTTGGGAAAAATGAATTTACCAAAGTTGAGGTAACAGTTGGTAAAACGATCGGTGACTACACTGAAATCCTGAGTGGTATTGTGGTTGGGGACATCATTGCTCAAGAATATTCTCTTTTTTTGATGACGGCATTTAATAACGCGAAATAAACATGAACAAGTTATTAAGTGGATTAATTTCCTTTTGTCTAAAGAACAAACTAACTGTTTTTTCGGCTACAGGAATTCTAGCAGCTTGGGGGTATTTCAGTTTTACAAACACACCTATTGAGGCCTTTCCGGATGTAATTAATACCCGAGTGGTCGTGATTACCCAATGGCCGGGTAGAAGTGCAGAAGAAGTAGAGAAGTTCATCACTATTCCCGTGGAAATAGAGATGAATGTGGTTCCAGATAAAACCAGTTTGAGATCCATTTCGGTCTATGGCTTATCTGTGGTGACCATGATTTTCGAAGATGATGTGGATTATTTTACTGCCAGGCAGCTTGTGGGAAATCAACTACAGAATATTGATTTACCAGAAAATGCTGAAGCCGAAATTCAGCCACCATCAGGTCCTACCGGAGAGATTTACCGCTATACCTTAAAAGGCGAAAATAAGTCCGTTAGAGAACTCAAGGAAATCCAAGATTGGGTAATTGATAAGCGGCTTAAAGCTGTCCCAGGCGTAGCCGACGTCATCAGCTTTGGGGGAGAGGTGAAAATTTATGAAGTCATAATTAATCCCCTTCAGCTTAATCAATACAATCTGGCTACGGATGATGTATTTAAGGCTTTAAGGGAAAACAATTCAAACGTTGGTGCGGATATTTTGGAAATCGCCCCCCAATCCTTTATTGTCAGAGGTATTGGTTTGGTTAAAAATATTCAGGACATCAAACAAATCCCAATCAAATCGGTAGAAGGAACACCAATCCTAATTTCAAACGTCGCGGAGGTAAAAGAATCTTCAAAACCCCGACTTGGAAAAGTAGGGCGCGATGGTCAGCCTGATGTTGTTGAGGGAATCGTTTTGTTGAGACGGGGAGAAAATCCAAGCGAAGTGCTCAAACTTCTCAACGAAAAAATCACCGAGCTTAATGAACGTGTTTTACCTGAAGGGACTGCAATTGATCCGTTCTATGATCGAACCACCCTGGTCAATCTTACGACCCATACCGTAATGGAAAACCTCATCGTAGGGGTATTGTTGGTCACATTTATCTTGTTGGTGTTTCTGGCGGATTGGCGTACGACTCTGATCGTATCTATCATCATTCCATTGGCTCTGCTATTTGCCTTCGTCTGTCTGAAGCTCCGGGGAATGTCAGCAAACTTGCTTTCTATCGGAGCCATTGATTTTGGGATTATTGTGGACGGTTCGGTGGTCATGGTAGAAGGAATGTTTGTCTATCTCGCTCACCAGCAAAGCCGGCTTGGCGTCAAACGTTTCAACGTGATTTCGAAAATGAGTATGATCAAGAAAATATCTGTGGAAATGGGTAAGCCAATTTTCTTCTCAAAACTTATCATCATAACCGCATTACTTCCAATTTTCGCCTTCCAAAAGGTGGAAGGCAAAATGTTTTCCCCGCTTGCCTATACCATTGGGTTTGCCTTGTTGGGAGCGCTGATATTTACCCTGACCCTAGTCCCTGTGCTGGGACATCTTCTTCTGAACAAAAATGTCCGAGAGAAAAGTAACCCGCTGGTGAATTTCATCGAACGTATCTATAAGCCAGGCCTGGAGTGGTGCTTGAAAAAGAAGAAAACAGCGCTAATGATCTCAGGCGGGCTTCTTTTTGGAAGCTTGGTCATCGGAACCAACTTGGGAACGGAGTTTTTGCCTCAACTCAATGAAGGCTCGATTTATGTCAGAGCGTCTATGCCTCAAAGTATCTCCTTTACCAATGCCAATCTTCAGTCTGAAAAAATGAGACAGATCGTCAGGAAATATCCGGAAGTGAGAGGCGTCATCTCTCAGAATGGCCGACCTAATGACGGGACTGACCCGACAGGATTCTTCAACGTAGAGCTGTTTGTCGATCTTTTTCCAAAGGATGAATGGGAAAGTGGATTGATGAAAGAGGAGCTGATTGCCAATATGCAAGGTGAACTTGAGGAAGCTTTCCCTGGAGTGGTTTTTGGCTTTTCCCAGCCTATCTCTGACAACGTGCAGGAAGCCGTGTCAGGGGTGAAAGGGGAAATGGCGATCAAGGTATTCGGGGATGACTTTACCAAAATCGAAGCCAAGGCAGACAGCATCAAAGCCATCATGGGAAAAATAGAGGGTGTGAGAGATTTAGGGGTGTTCAAAAGTCTCGGCCAACCCGAACTGAGCGTCAATCTAGACCATGCTAAAATGTCCCGATATGGAGTCAACATGAAGGAAGCCCAGGATATCATAGAAATGGCAATTGGCGGTAAAACTGCTTCCCTGATCTACGAGGGCGAACGGAAATTCGACATCAGAGTTAGGTATTCTTCAGAATATCGCAATAGTCCGGATGACGTCGGAAAACTATTGGTTCCGAGCGCAAACGGCGTGAAAATTCCTTTGAGTGAAATCGCGGATATTAGACTTGTCACTGGTACAGCATTCGTCTATAGAGAAAACAACCAGCGATTTGTACCAGTCAAGTTTTCTGTGAGAGAGCGTGACTTGGGTAGTACTATTGCAGAGGCTCAAGAAAAAGTAGCAGCAGCCATCCCTGAGGAAAAAGGCTACTCCCTAACATGGAATGGTGAATTTGAAAACCAGGTAAGAGCTACCCAAACCTTATCTTATGTGGTGCCGGTATCTGTATTCCTAATTTTCATTCTCTTGTATATCATGTTCGGTTCGACCAAAGATGCCAGTATTGTGCTACTGAATGTCCCTTTTGCATTGATTGGGGGAATTTTGGCCTTGTACCTTACGAATATTAACTTCAGTATTTCTGCCGGTGTTGGATTCATTGCACTTTTTGGTGTCTGTATTCAAAACGGGGTTATTCTCGTTTCGGTCTTTAACAAAAATGTCGAGCTGGGTATGTCCACCTATCAGGCAGTGATGGAAGGAGCGATGACCCGAGTCCGACCGGTAGTAATGACCGCGTTGATGGCCGGACTAGGTTTGTTGCCAGCAGCACTTTCCTCAGGGATTGGTTCGGAAACCCAGCGCCCTCTCGCAGTAGTAGTGATCGGGGGCTTAGTCACAGCCACAGTCCTTACCCTTCTGATTTTGCCGGTGATCTATCTGATTTTCGTTAGAAAAATCGAAAAGAAATCCTCCAAAGGAAGTGCAACTCATTAATGAAAATCTCATGAAAAAAACACTAATAGTTATAGCATTTTTGTTTGGTGCCAATTTGGCTTATGGCCAAAACCAAGCAATTGAAAATTCTGAACCAAAAAAAGACAAATTCAGATGGGGTTTTACCTTTCTAAATGTTTGGAGTAATGTGGAAGGCAATACACCAGATACCTACACCAAGCCTTCGCTCGGTGGAAATGTGAAAGTGGAGTATTTTCCATTGGACTTTCTTGGTTTTACAGCAGGTGTCGGATATCAGCAAAGGGGATATGGCCTGACTTTACCAGATACTGGATTTGTAGCACCCTCTATGAATACTTATCGAAATAGAATTCGAATGAATAGCGTGGAGTTTCCATTGGGAGTTATACTTAAGACTCCCAAGCCCCTCGGCGGGGGATCCACTTGGTTAATGGCCTCAGTCGGAGTCTCACCACTTTATATGTTTGAAGCCAATGATGTCTACTTAAGTGTGGAAGACGGTTTTCATGTTGTCAAAGATGTAACCAGTTCCTTCAACCAATCAGATATGCCGATTTTTGTATCCATTGGACCTGAAATTGACACATCTGCAGGGTTTTTTCAGGTTCAGTTAATAGGATCTTTCGGGACATCTGAAGTTTATTCCACTTCAAACAATCCGAATGGGTATTCCGGGAAAAACAAATATTTAGGATTTTCCATCGGTTGCACGTTCTAATCTCGATTTTAGCTGAATTGACAGGGGCGGAATGGCCAATCTGGTACTTTCCGCCCATTGTCCAACCGCTTGAATGAGCTCGTCAAGAAATGGGTTTATCCTCCCGATCAAATTGCATGATTACTATTCTGGACAAAAGAGGCCAATTTCCAGCCTCTTTTGTTTTGTTTCAAAACTCCGTCTGCACTTCAAGCATTCAATTCAGGATTTTTCTAAGGGTGAGTCCAAAATGACTAATCTGGCCAAATTCACTCTGTCCAAATCTTGACCTATTCTATAATCCGAATTCATCAAGAAATTCCAACTGCAAGATATTTAATGATTAAAAAGTCGATTCTTCTAATCTTTCTGGCCATTTATTATGGAGAAGTACTTTCCCAAGAGCTGATTCAGACCGACCGCCCAGATCAAACGGAAGGGGTTTTTGTAGTGGACAAAAGGACTTTACAGATCGAAACAGGATTTTTGGCCGGGAAAAACCAGGATCAAACATCCAATTACCTTATTCCTACTGCCTTGATAAAA
Organism: Algoriphagus sp. A40; assembly: GCF_002002735.1. Taxonomy (GTDB): domain Bacteria; phylum Bacteroidota; class Bacteroidia; order Cytophagales; family Cyclobacteriaceae; genus Algoriphagus. The sequence goes on from NZ_MUNY01000048.1 coordinate 10,700, forward strand.
TTTGGCCTTGCCAAAAATTTTGAACTCCAATCGGTAATTGATGTCATTAGCATAAATGGGAAATACGGTTTGTCCCCTGTTGCCCTTGGCTTCAAAGCCAATTTTCTCAAGGAAAAGGGAATACGACCGGAAATTGCATTGATTGGAAGAGTCCAAATCAAGGATCTTGGTGGTAAGGAATATAATATCAACCGGACCCTTACCATGTTTAGGGTAGCTTTCCAAAACACACTCTCGGACTTGGTCGTCCTGGGTTACAATGTGGGAATGCAATGGAATGAATTTGAAAAACCGAGTTATATTCTTTCGGTGTCATCCAATTTCAACCTCTCCAAGCAACTGACTTTGTACACTGAACTGTTCAATTTCACCAGTGAAGATTCCTTTCTAAATCCCATTGTTGATTTTGGAGGTATGTATGCCTTCAAAAATCGATTCATTGTGGACGGAGCTTTTGGAAAACATCTAAACTCATCGAACAATCAGAATTATTATTTTACCCTTGGTTTCACAACTCGGTTTAAATTTCAGAAAAAGGATAAAAATTAGGGGAAAACCACTTTGGGAATATATCTCATGCACTCGGTTTTAAAATTTTAAACTTGAGATTTGGAATAATTTCCTTTCCTGACTGATCAAAAATTTGTTAAAAAAATGTGAAATGGATCGTAGGATTTGATTGGGGACTTCCCTGATTTCTGTTAAAAACTTCCTTCATAATTTTTAGGAGCTGCCCCCTTCGAAAGTGTCATTTTTAGGTTAATCTATTGAATCCTGTTGAAATCCATCGTTTTTCAGTTGAAAGGAAAAAACGAATTTGGCTGCATTTCTGGGTTACAGATCCTGCTCCCGCTCTAGCATAAGAATCGCTGCCTGTGATACAATAAAGTATTTTTCACCTTCATAGATTACTTCATGGGCTCCCGAAAGCAGGAAAATTGCCAAATCACCTTCTTTGGCCTGGAGCGGGACATATTTGACTTTTTCCTCCTGTTCCATCCAAGGCTCGCTGTCTTCTACTGCCATCGGAATCGGATAACCAGGTCCAGCTTTGATGATATAGCCTTGTTGGATTTTCTCCCTTTCCTGGAATCCTGGAGGAAGGTAAAGCCCTGATCCGGTTTTTTCGTTTGGTTTTTTTAAGCGTATCAAAACTCGGTCGCCTACTACGATCAGTTTCTTCAATTTATTTTCAGCTGTAAGTTGCATGTAATAGTCGTCTAATTCCAAGGAAAAAGAGCCAAGAGTCATGATTCTGTGATCTTGATTCTTGGCTCTCAAAAGTGGAATGGCACCTGCCAAAAACAGATGCCACTTCCTTTAAATTCGCTTGGATTATTTTTTGTCCTCGCTTACTTCTTCGTAATCAACGTCCGAAACCCCATCACCGGCACTGGACTCGGCAGAAGATGACTCAGGTCCTGGCTGAGCACCGGCACCCTGAGTGGAATTGTACATTTCCTGAGAAGCACCTTCCCAAGCCTTGTTCAAGTTTGCCATGGCAGCATCAACACCTTCAATGTTTTTGGATCCATGTGCAGATTTAAGGGTTTCCAAAGCAGAACTGATATTGGCCTTATTTCCATCGGAAAGCTTGTCCCCATATTCTTTCAACTGTTTTTCAGTTTGGAAGATCAGGCTGTCGGCTTGATTGAGCTTTTCAATTTTTTCCTTTTCAGCCTTATCAGATGTTGCATTTGCCTCAGCTTCACGCTTCATTCTTTCGATATCATCCTGAGAAAGTCCTGATGATGCTTCAATTTTAATCTTATGCTCTTTGCCAGTTCCTTTGTCCTTGGCAGAAACATTCAGGATTCCATTGGCATCGATGTCAAATGTTACTTCAATTTGAGGAACACCTCTCTGTGCGGGTGGAATGTCGGAAAGCTGGAATCTTCCAATTGATCTGTTGTCTTTTGCTAAAGATCTTTCGCCTTGCAAGACATGAATGTCTACGGCTGGTTGATTGTCAACCGCTGTTGAGAACACTTCAGATTTCTTTGTTGGAATGGTCGTGTTGGATTCGATCAATTTGGTGAAAACACCACCCATGGTCTCGATACCCAATGAAAGTGGGGTCACGTCCAAAAGAAGTACATCCTTCACTTCACCGGTCAATACACCACCTTGGATAGCAGCACCGATCGCTACTACTTCGTCAGGGTTTACACCTTTAGAAGGCTTTTTGCCGAAGAATTTCTCGACTTCTTCCTGGATTTTTGGAATTCTAGTGGATCCACCAACCAAGATTACCTCATCGATATCAGCAGCAGTCATGCCTGCATCTTTCAAAGCTTTGATACAAGGATCCATAGATCTTCTTACCAATTTTTCTGAAAGTTGCTCAAACTTCGATCTGCTCAACTGTCTTACCAAGTGCTTTGGTCCAGTCTGGGTAGCTGTGATGTATGGAAGGTTGATTTCTGTAGAAGCAGAACTGGAAAGCTCGATTTTGGCTTTCTCAGCAGCTTCTTTCAGACGCTGAAGTGCCATTGGATCTTTTCTCAGGTCGATCTGCTCTTCGGTTTGAAATTCAGATGAAAGCCAGTCGATGATTACTTGGTCAAAGTCATCACCACCCAAGTGCACGTCACCATTTGTGGATTTTACTTCAAATACACCGTCTCCCAATTCAAGGATGGAAATATCGAAAGTACCGCCTCCAAGGTCATACACGGCAATCTTCATATCCTGATGTTTCTTGTCCATCCCGTAAGCCAAAGCTGCTGCTGTAGGCTCGTTGATGATACGCTTCACTTCAAGACCTGCAATCTGTCCGGCTTCTTTGGTTGCCTGACGCTCAGCATCATTAAAGTAGGCAGGTACGGTGATGACAGCTTCAGTTACGGTTTGTCCCAAGAAATCTTCTGCAGTGCTCTTCATTTTTTGGAGAATCATCGCAGAAAGTTCCTGTGGAGTGTAAGATCTGTCGCCGATTTTCACGACAACGGTGTCATTTGATCCTTGCTCTACTTTGTAAGAAGCATGTTTTTTCTCCTCAGAAACTTCGGAGAATTTCTTGCCCATGAATCTTTTTACTGAGGAAATGGTGTTGGCCGGGTTGGTGATTGCCTGACGCTTTGCGGGGTCGCCCACTTTTCGTTCACCGTTTCCATTGTCAAGAAAAGCCACGATAGAGGGTGTGGTTCTTCTTCCTTCGCTGTTTTGGATGACTACAGGCTCGTTACCTTCCATTACGGCTACGCAGGAGTTGGTGGTACCCAAGTCAATGCCTATAATTTTTCCCATGATTATATAGATTTAGATAGTTGCATTAATTGTACAATCCCCTTTCTTCAAGGGATGTGCCACCAGAGAAATTCATCGATTTGATGTCAGTTTGTCAGTCAAACTGCCATGGTTTTTATGCAGGAAAAATCGAATTGTCACTTTTTGTGAAAATTGTGCTGTCGGTTATGGCAGGTTTTGGAAAAAGTAAATTTCCCCTGCAACCAATTATTGGAAATTTGCATCTAAGTAGAAATGCAACTTTTTTCCTCTCCCCGCAACCGTGACCGTGCCAAATGGCTTTTTGTTATTCTTCTTGGAATGACGGTGATTCAACTTACCCGACATTTTGAGGTTTTTCCATCAATTTGGCAATTACTCAAAGCAATGAGTTCTGGAAGATTCTTCTTTTTTGGGTAAAAGCACTTGCCGATTTCCCTTATTTTTAGGTAATGGAAAAGAAGCTAATTGTACAGGATATTTTTATTTATCCCATTAAATCGCTCGGTGGAATTCGGCTTTCCGAAGCAATAGTAGAGGAAAAAGGCTTCCGGTACGACAGGCGCTGGATGTTGGTTGATGAGGAAGGTGTATTTGTGACACAGCGCGAATACCCACAATTGGCTTTATTGGAGGTCACATTGGGAAAGGATGTACTGGTGGTTTCTCACAAAATGGATCAGGAAAAATCGGTTAGAATCCCTTTTGAATTGGCAGTCGGTCCGGAATTGATGGTAACAATTTGGGATGATCAGGTTTTGGCCAAAACTGTCGATCCTGAGCTTGATCAATGGTTTTCCGATTTTTTAGGATTCAGGGTGAGTCTGGTCATGATGCCAGAATCCACGCATCGAAAGGTCAATCCAAAATATGCCGTCCATTCAGAATCTGTCAGCTTTGCAGATGGCATGCCTTATTTGCTGATCGGTCAAGAATCGCTGAATGACCTAAATTCCCGCTTGGAAAACCAGGTACCCATGAACAGATTCAGGCCCAATATTGTCTTTTCGGGCGGAAGTCCGTATTTGGAAGATTCCCTAAGCAAAATCAAAATTGGTGAGTTGGAATTTCAGATTGTAAAGCCCTGTGCGCGCTGTGTGATGACGACTGTGGATCAGGAACATGGTGTCAAAGGAAAAGAACCGTTAAAGACACTTTCGACTTACAGGACTTTGAATGGCAAGGTTTATTTTGGTCAAAACGTCGTGGCGCTTCAATCCGGTAAAATCAGGATCGGTGATGTGATTTTACCGCAGGATTGAAATCAGAAATCAGGTCGTTTTTGGAATTTTAATCAACCGCTTTCAAAGCAAAAAGCTGTCCGAAATTGATCCGAACAGCTTTTCGTGCATTTTTAGTAATACTTCTTTTCTGAAAGAAGCTTCTTGAATTACCTAAACTCCTTTACGGTCCCAATGAAGACTTTAACCATTTCCGGATCAATATCCGGGTACACACCGTGACCGAGATTGGCAATATGTCTGGAACCGCGGAACTGCTCCATCATTTTGATTGTGGCAGCTCGAACCTGATCAGGATTTCCATAAAGTGCCGCCGGATCGAGGTTGCCCTGAAGTGTTTTGTTTGGTCCGACCAGTTTTCTGGATTCTTCAATTCCCATATTCCAGTCCAGTCCGATGGTTTCGCAATTGAGCTGTCCCATTTCTTCCCTGGCGAAAAAGGCCCCTTTTGCAAAAACTGTCACTGGTGCTTCAGTGATTGCATCACAGATCTGAGAGATGTAGTTAAGCGAAAATTCCTGGTATTGCTTTGGTCCCAAAATCCCCGCCCAACTGTCAAATATCTGCACCAGATCTGCCCCTGCACGGATTTGAGCTTTGAGGTAGTTGATTGTAGAATCGGTAATCAGCTGTAAAAGTTTGTGCGAGAAAACAGGATCCCGATAGAGCATCTCCCTTGATTTGGAGAAAGTCTTGCTGCCGCTGCCTTCGACCATGTAGGCAAAAATCGTCCAGGGTGCGCCTGCAAAACCGATCAAGGGGACTCTTCCGTTAAGTGCTTTTTTGGTGATTTGGATTGCATCAATGACGTACTTGAGATCATTGTCCCCGTCTGCAACTCTCAGTTTCTTCAAATCCGACATGCTGCGGACGGTATTGGGAAACCAAGGACCGCGCTTTTCTACCATTTCGTATGGCAAACCCATCGCCTCGGGGATGACCAGAATATCCGAAAAAATAATCGCCGCATCGACTCCCAAGATATCAACTGGTTGGATAGTGACTTCGGAGGCAAGTTCAGGGGTTTGAGCAAGTTCTATGAAACCGCTGACCGACTCACGTACCGCACGATATTCCGGAAGTATTCTTCCGGCCTGCCTCATTAGCCATACCGGAGTTCTTTCAGTCTTTTCACCTCTGGCTGCACGGAGCAGCAGATCGTTTTTAAGTTGCATGGCGCAAAGATAAGGACCAAATTATTTTTGGCAGAATTGGATAAAAATAAAAAAAACAAAGCCCGGAACCCCGAGCTTTGCATGTGGATATTAGTTGGTTTACTCTTGAAATTATCAGATGGTATTAAATTCTTTGAAAGTCCTCGTCTGTAATGCCGAGCATTTTGGTGACTGCGTCATAGTTAGAATAGTCAATTCTTCCCGATGGCAAATCCGATGGGACAACAATTATTCTGAAGATTTGATCGGTGGCCCATTGGGCGGGCAAAATGGAGCGATCTATTGCACCATCCAGAAATATTGAATAGTCATCTATTGTGAAGTCAAAATTATACATCAAAACGCCTTCGTTAAAAAAGTAGGTTTGGGGCAATAATCTCCAAACATCCCGACCATTGTCTATTGCCGATAAGCGATAAACAAGTACTGCATCGCCATCTACCAGTTTTTCAGGAAAAGTGTTAATCTTCATGTAGTCATTGGCTTCACTGAAGTCAATTTCTACTTCATAGGTATTGCCGACGATCACGATCCCAGGTTCACCCTGCGGACCTTCAGGTCCAATTGGGCCTTCAGGCCCTTCACAAGCTTGAAAGGCTGCCAGGCCAATCAGTGCAAAAATGGTAAGTATCTTCTTCATGAAACAGAGTTTTCTTTTTTCCTTTCACGGCAGGTTTCATGCCAAGGTTGGTTAAGAATCCTTAATATTTCATTTACTTAATCGGTGCGACCACCACTACCTCTTTATCGCTTATGATTTTATCAATAAAAAGTCCGGTTAAGGTGAGGTTGTTTTCCTTTGCAAAATCTTCAATTTTTGCCTTTACTTTTTCGGGACCGGGCATCACCCATTTACTGGCTTTGATCGTTGCCAAAATATACCTGCTTTCAGAAAAGGACTTGGACTCCATGCCCACGGGTGCAAAGGGCAAATCCAAACCTACAAAAACTTCCATGGTGTCCAGTTTCCCGGCGGGTTCCTGGAAGTATATTGTATGGATTTTCTTTCCTGGATTCAGAGACAAAAGGGTTTCAAAGTACTGAAATGTTTCACCCAGTTCTTTGTCTTGAGGAATTCCTTTAAAAGTTTTACCGGCAAGTGTCGGCGGGGTTTTGTCCACAATTTCTACCAAAATGGGGTTATTCCCCCCAAGTCGGTCAAAAGCAATATAAGCTAGGGTAAATAAGCCCAACAAAACAGCAAAAGCAATCCCGATTTTTTTCATCACTTAAAATAGATATCTGACTCCGATACCCCCTTGACCTTTGATATTAATGCGGTCAATCAATTCCAAAAACATCCCAACTTCAAGGAAAATACTGATTGGGGTTTCATCAAAATAGTATTCAGCCCCGGCAAACACTTCCGGACCAAAGTCGAAATTTGTTCGTTCTTCTCGCATCATGGTTTCTGGTATTCCGGGGTTACTTTGGATATAAGTATAATCCACATTGGTAGTTCTAACTTGTATCCCAGCACCGCCATATCCTAAAAGGTAGCCCTGGGTGATTTCAAACACATCCGTGATGTCTTCATGAAGAGCCATTCGGAAATTTATTGAAACGCCCTTGTTTGCAGAATGTCCCTGGTAAAAAGCATTGGAAGACGGTGGATTGTTTTCAAAATCCTTTCTATAGTAATCAGAACCATTTACTCCTGCGCCTCCAAGCATCACCTCATAGGAAAGATAATCTTCTATAAAGTCTTTGTAGGTGAGCGAAAGGGGTTCGCCTAGTCTGATTCCTGCGCCTCTTTCCTGGGCAAACCCAAGGATTGGTAGAAGTAGGAAAAGCAATGAAATTCGGTATTTCACTTGAATCTATTTTGGTTTAAAACTGATAAGACCTAGATCGCCATCATTTTTAGCTGCATCTGATGCAGTTGGGTATAGTAGCCCCCAAGTTCGAGCAAGGAATCATGGGTGCCAGTTTCTACGATTTCACCTTTATGGAGGACAATGATCTTGTCAGCTTTTTGGATCGTGGAAAGCCGGTGCGCGATTACGATGGAGGTCCTTCCCTTCATCATTTTCTCGGTAGATTCCTGAATCAGTTCTTCAGTTTCGGAATCCACGGAGGAAGTAGCTTCGTCTAGGATCAGGATTTCAGGATTGTAAACCATCGCTCTGACAAAGGAAATCAGCTGCCGCTGGCCTACAGAAAGGGTTGCGCCCCTTTCCATTACGTTGTAATCCAATCCTCCCGGCAATCTTTCTATGAATTTTCTGGCCCCGACATTTTCAGCAGCTTCCAGTACCTGTTCTTTGGTTATGGAAGGATTTCCCAGGGTAATATTGTGATAGATGCTGTTGGAAAACAGAAACACATCCTGAAGCACGACTCCGATGTGTTTACGCAAAGTTCCCAGTTCATATTCCCGGATTTCAGTTCCGTCGATGTAAATATGGCCTTGGTTGATTTCGTAAAATCTTGAAATCAAGTTGATGATCGAAGACTTTCCGGCGCCTGTGGCTCCCACTAAAGCGACGGTTTGCCCAGCTTTGACTTCAAAGCTGATGTTTTTCAATACATAATCTTCATTGGTGTAGGCAAACCAGACATTTTCCAGTCGGAGATTTCCCTGAATTTTCGCGGGTTTCTTGCTTCCTTCATTCGCGATGTGCTCAGTGCTTGCCAAAAGTTTGAAAATCCGAGACGAACTTACCACGCCCATTTGAAGGGTATTGTACCGGTCGGCGATCATTCGGATCGGTCTGAAAAACAGCTGCAGATACATGATGAATGAAATCAGGACCCCGATCTGCAGATCCAAACCCAATACACCCACTGCACCGTACCATACAACCAATCCAATTCCGATAGCCTGAATGATTTCTGCTACGGGAAAATAAACCGAATAATAAAGTACCGAGCGGATATGTGCAGACCTGTGCTCTCGGTTGATTTCTTTGAATTTTTCAAATTCACGCTGTTCCCGGTTAAAGACCTGGACGATGTTCATCCCGGTGATGTGCTCCTGAAGAAATGAATTCAGATTGGAAACGGCGTTTCTGACATCGTTGAAGGTGACTTTGATTTTTTCCTTGAATACATAGGTGGAAATAATCAAAAGCGGAAGCGTGCTCAGGCTGACTAGGGTCAGTTTCCAGTCGATGTAAAACATCACTCCCAAAATCGTGATGATCTGAAGTAAATCTCCAATGATCGCTGCCAAGCCTTCACTGAAAACATCAGCCAGGGTCTCAATGTCTGAGACATTTCGGGTCACCAATCTGCCGATAGGAGTATTGTCAAAAAATTTCAGGCGGAGTTTCAGCAAGTGCTTATACAGCCTGATTCGGATATCCTTGATGATCACCTGACCGATCCATCCGGAATAATAGGTGTGCGCCCATTGCACGATTGCCTGCAAAACCATCAGCCCAACCAGAATGTAAACAATCCGAATCAATCCTACGGTATCTCCCAAGGCGATGTATTCATCGATTGCAATTTGGATATAATAGGGTCGGGTCGGTGCCAAAACCGCCATGGCGATCGTCAAAAAAACCAGAAAGTAAAACTGGGGCTGGTAGGGCTTTACAAAGGAGTAAAGCTGCCTCAGTACTTTCATATCGACGATTTCGCCGGACGATTCTTTTTCTTTTTCTAAGCTCAAGGCAGGTTAGTCTAGGTATATTTCTTTGCGGTATTCAATTTTACTGAGGAAAAGTCCCTTGGCAGGTGCAGCTTTTCCGGCTTTTGCACGATTACGGGAACGAATCAATTCATCCATTTCTTCGACTTGTCTCAGGCCTGTTCCCACTTCCATCAAAGTTCCGACAATCGTCCTTACCATACCACGCAAAAATCTGTTTGCGGTAATATGAAATAACAATTGATCGTCCTTTTGTTCCCAGCGGGCGGAGAAAATTTGACAGCGAAAGTGAGTCACCGCGGTGTGTACCTTACTAAAACACTCAAAATCCTCATGCCTGAGCAGGGCTTCCGCAGCCAGATTCATTTTTTCCACATCAGGTTTGTAAAAACAATGCCAAGCCAACTGATCCAGAAACGGATTTTTTCGGAAAATGATGCGATAAAAATAAGACCGACGAACCGCATCAAAACGGGCATGTGCATCAGATTTGACCTCAAAGGCGGAATGAATAGAAATTTCTTTGGGTAAAATGGAATTGATCCCTTTGATGAAATTCTCTCCCAAGACAGCATCCACCAGATCAAAATGGCAAACCTGCATACTGGCGTGGACTCCGGTATCGGTTCTCCCGCTTCCCAAAATTGAAATAGGTTGTCTGAGGTAGGTAGAAAGTGCACTTTCCAGACATTCCTGAACAGTAAATGCGTTTTTTTGGATTTGCCAACCGTGAAAAGGGGTGCCTTTGTAGCTTAATTCCAGAAAATACCGCTTGGTCTCAGTCATACGGCTGCAAAGATACAATTCCCCGCCAAATCCTCAGGGAGACTTTTCCATCCTTGGTTATGATTGGATTTGATCTTTTCTTTGCCAAAAAAATTCAGAGAAAAATGATTCAGCGCGTTCAAACCATATTTCTTTTCCTCGTGGTCGTAGCCATGGGAATTACCATCGGATCTCCGATTTGGGAGCAAACAGATGCAAGTTCAGCAACGGCAAATTCCTGGAACCTTTCGGCATTTATGCTGACAAACTTAGATCCGGCTGGAGAGGAGATTCAATCTACCTCTAAGTGGTACATTGCAGCCTTGGCCTCCTTTGTAGGATTATTGGCATTGATTTCAATTTTTCAATACAAAAACCGAGGAAGGCAAATGATGCTCAATATGGTCAACAGCTTGTTGATGGTCGGCCTGGTGGCGACAGTTTTTTTGACAACGAATGGGGTCAATAAGGAAATTGCCTCTGAAGTGGCTGGCTCTTACAATATGGGTTTTTGGGCAATTCTTGCCGCAATGGTCTGCAATATGCTGGCTAATCGATTTATCCGAAAAGATGAAGCTTTAGTCCGCTCGGTGGACAGAATTAGGTAGAAACAAGATTTAAGACACAAGTATCAAGATTTGAGATCTGAAAATTCCCTAAACAAATTTCAAAATAGAGAAAGCCGACGATTCGCTGGCTTTCTGCATTTCATTCAGTTTGTACCGAATTACCAAAACCGAATACCTATCGTCGGATAGAAAGTCTTGAAGTTTTCGGTCGCGATGATTCCCACCTGGATTGAAATATTGTTGTTGATCCCTCGCTTATAAAACGCCTGCATAGTGGTGCCCGAGAAAAGCTGGCTTTTATCCTCATTAACTAAAATCCCAACTCCAAACATATTGGCACTGTTGGACTTGGGATCACTTTTGTCCCATCGGTATTCCAGATTTGCAAACCAATTGCTGTTTACCTTGACATTTCCGTCGATTCGTTCGGGGAAGAATATCTTGTTTGTAAATGATCCGCCGATGTCGAACTTCCTGAAATTGAACATCACTCTTCCGCCGATTTCAGGAGTAAAATCCCCTCCGGTATAGTCCATTCCTATGACGCCTCCAAATTCAAGCTGATCCAAATGTGGAAGGTAGTTTTTTTCCAAATCCAGAATCACTGCATCTACTTTAGTCTGCGGATAGTCCTCACTTAGCCGATAGGTGAGGGTCTTAAACTCCGGAAATTTGGTGGTTTCCTTCAGAACGGGCGTAAATTTTTCTTCCAAGAAGTCAAGCTCATATTCGGTGTTATTAAAGAATAGGAGCAATTTTCCATCGTTTGGAAAGTCAAAAACCAGGGTGTCAGTAACCGGGTATTTTTCATTTAGCTTATCCAAATAGTTTCCAAAAGGTTTGTTTTCAATGTCCTGGGCCATGGCGAGTTGGCAAAAGAGCATGGCAATGCCAGTGAGAAGGGTCAGTCTTTTCATTTTTTGAGCGATTTAAAAGAAGGTTAGTTGTTTATTTCTAGGGTGATCTGGCTGTTTTCGTTGGAAGATGCTTGTGGTTTTTGTCCCAGCCCAGATTCCATCCGTCCAAAGGAAGTCTTGATTTGCAGTCCTGGTTTGATCTTGCTCCAGGAGATGCTGACCTGGTGGAGGGTTTCCTGAATTTTCGCTTCCGGGACTTTTGTTTCAGGGATTATGAGGCTTTGGTTTTTGGACTGTGAAAGTTCAAGTTCTGGCAAAGTCATTTTTGGGGCCTCAATAATTTCAATTGATCGTTTGGTTTTCTTTTTAGGAGAAAACTTTCCGGGAGCATTTTCGGCACTTGAGGTGAAGGTTTCTTTACTAGTTGGCACTTCGGAGGGGACGACTTCAACTGCTGAATTGTCAATCTCGACTGGATTTTCCGTTAGCAGCTCCGCATCTTGGATTTTTTCTTCAGTCCTGTTTATGGAAAACAGGGAAAACAAAAGAATCGCTATCACTGCGGCCGCAGCACTCCAGCGAATCCAAAGAGGAATAACTTTCTTCCGATCCAGTTCCGTCGTGATTTTTTCCCATGCCGCATCCTGCGGAGCAAACTGGGGAAGTGTCGGCAGATGATTATCCAGCTGGCTTTGGAAGGTTCCTTTCTTCAGCAAGTCTTCCCAAGCGCTTGCCTTTGGCGAATGTTCAGGGAGCTTTTTCATGCTTGCAGGAGGGTTTTGATTCTCGTTTTCAGCAGGTTCTTGGCGTAATTCAGCTGGGACTTGGAGGTGCTTTCGCTGATTCCAAGCATCTTTCCGACTTCCTGGTGGGGGTAGCCTTCGACCTCTACCAGCATGAATACCGCCCTGGAGCCAGGAGGAAGACTTCGGATCGCCTGATCCAGAAGCTCTGCATCAAACCACGCTTCGAAATGATCTTCGCATTGATCCTCAGCCGAACTGAGTTTTTCGAATACAATTTGCTTTTTGGCTTTCTCCACCGCTTTTCTGGCAGTGATCGTTTTCATCCAGGAAACCAAAGCCTCGGGATGCTTTAAGTTTTTGATTTCCTGAAACACCTTGACGAACGTATCCTGCAGCACATCATGGGCTGTGTCCTCGTCATTGAGAATCCGGAAAGCAAGCGAATAGACCATCTTTTTGGTCAGTTCGAAGAGCTGGAATTGCGCCTTTCTGTCCTGGGCAATTACGGCTTCGATCAAGTTGTAGTCTATTCTTTCTTTTTCCATAAATGTGCTTCTGAATCAAAGAGGGGAAGAAGTTCCAAAAGGTTGGAATGGAGTCCAATTCTTTTAGGAAATTTTAAAAAGTGGTTTTCCTGTAAAAGACCTTCTTATCCTTGGGAGACTTTTCTAATTTGATCCCAAATCCCAGAAAGCATGAAATTTGAAACACTCAGCATCCATAAAGGAAATAACATCACAGACTCCACCAAGCCCGTGGTGCAGCCGGTTACGCTAAGTACCACTTTTGAGCATGGGAATGAGCAAATGCTCTACACCAGACTAAATAATCCTAACCGGCAATCTTTGGAGCAATTGGTAGCGGCCTTGGAGAAAGGGGAGGAGGCAGCTGCATTTTCATCGGGAAACGCAGCGGGGACTGCAGTTTTTCAAGCCCTTGAGCCAGGTTCTCACATAATTGCTCCGGATGACATGTATCATGGGTTGCGGTTTTCCATCCAGCAACTTTTTGTGGGAATCCATGAGGTCACCTTTGTGGATATGAGTAATCCAGAGGAAGTGAAATTGGCAATCCGCCCGAATACCAAGCTTATTTGGACAGAAACTCCCTCCAATCCGCTATTAAAAATCACGGACGTACGAAAGATATCAGCACTGGCAAAAGCTCATGGAGCCATTCTAGCCTGCGATAGCACCTTTGCGACCCCTGTTTTTCAAAATCCGATTGAACTTGGAGCTGATTTGGTGATGCACAGTAGTACCAAATTTTTTGGAGGACATTCAGATGTCCTTGGGGGAGTTTTGGTTACGAAAGAAAAGGATGGTTTTTGGGAAAAAATCCGGACAGTTCAACGCATTGGCGGAGCAGTCCCTTCTCCTTTGGATTGTTACCTGCTTTGCAGAAGCATCCGGACGCTGGCCTATCGGATGAAAGGACATGCGCAACATGCTATGATTTTGGCAGATTTTCTCCAGAATCATCCCAAAATTGAAAAGGTTTTTTATCCTGGGTTGAAGTCACACCCTGGGCATGAAGTAGCAGCGGCTCAGATGAGTGGGTTTGGTGGGATAGTTTCTTTTATGGTGAAAGGTGGGGCAACCGAGGCGGATCAGCTTGTCTCCAAACTTCGTTTTTTCGCCAATGCCACAAGCCTTGGCGGAGTAGAGAGCTTAATTGAGCGTAGAGCTGCGGTGGAAGGCCCCACGTCCAAAACTCCTCCGAATTTGCTCCGCGTTTCAGTTGGCTTAGAGCATACGGATGATTTGCTGGAGGATTTGGCTCAGGCATTGGAATAAAGAGAGAGTGCCTTTTTTTCACCCTCCAAAAATCGGATTTACGAAGTACGATTTACGAGGGAATTGCTAGTGTCGGGAGTGCGGTTCGTAGCTGTCGCCTACTGCCAGGCATTAAGAAATTCGAGATTAGGAAGCTTCGAAAAATGGGGAAATTGGCCGGATGCTGCCTTTAGGTCGTAAATCGTATTTCGTAAATACTCACTAATCGTTTTTCCGCTCTCCGTCCAACCACTGTTTGAATGCATTCACACGGTCCCGGCTGACGATGATTTCCTCTGAAAACGGGAAGTTTGGATTGATCTTCAGCCTGCTGTTGGAGTACACCAACACGTCTTTGATGGCGTCCAGATTGATCATGTGGCTTCTGTTGACCCGGAAAAAGATCTCCGGATTCAGGACTTCTTCGAGCGTCTCCATCTTGTAGTCCGTGATCAGGCTTCTTCCGTCCTCCCGGATCAGGTAGGTGTTTCTCCCTTCTGCAAAAAACAGCCGAACCGAAGGAGCTGGCACCGAGTGAATGTGTTCTCCGATTTTTACCATAAAACGTTCCTTGTAGACCGGTTTGGCGAGCTGTTCCCAGACTTTGGGATGGAGCGTGACTGGCTTGTCACGAAGCTGACGGAATTTATCCAGGCTTGCAGCAAAGGCGGCATAGCTGATTGGCTTGACCAGATAGTCGATTCCATTTGCCTGGAAGGCTTCCAGCGCGTATTGGCTGTGTGCCGTGATGAAAATCACCGGTTTGAAAAATCCAACCCGATCCAGCGCCTGAAAAGACAGCCCGTCTTCCAAATGGACATCCATCAAAAGCACATCGGCTTGGGGTCCTTGCTCGATCAGCAGCGGAACGGCTTCTGCAATGGATTTGGCAACCCCCAGCAGCTCAGAGTCCGGATCGTATTTGGCCAGGAAATGGGTGATTTTTTCAATCGCAGGAATTTCATCTTCAATCAGTAGGACTTTCATCTAGGCCTGGTTGGTAGTGGTGGAAAACAGCGGATTTAGACTCTTTTCCGAAGACGGATGAAAGGGCTTTTCCAAAGAAATATAAATGAAAAAGGTTCCGTTAACGGTCCACTTCATTTCCTTGTTGAGCCAGACATATTGCTCTTGGACTTCCTTGAGTGTACGGTATAATTGGTCTTCGGAGACCAGAGAAAAATTGCAGGGAAAGCTTAAAATCAGTTGGTCAAGATGTGATTCAACAGCGATTTTTAGCGGTGAGGAGGATGAGGAAAGTTGGGAATAGGCGATAGCTTCCAAAAGTTTGGTCAGTGTGCGTGGAACCAACAGGTACTCCCCCTTAATAACAGGGTTTTGAATGTCTATATTCCGTGAGTTAAACTGGTTGAGATAGGCAGCTTTGGTTTTCATTGCATTCAGTTCTTCTTCCAGCGAAACCAGCTCTTCTTGGGTATTGAGCGAATATCGGTAGATTTCTGAAAGCAAAAGAATCCCTTCATCAGCCTGATCAAATTGTTTTTCCCCGAGTCGCAGCAGAATTGAATCCAGACAAGTCAATAAGAAATTGGGGTTGAGTTGGTAGTGAAAGAGATTTACATTCCGATCCAGAGTTTCTTTTTCGCGGGCCTCCTTTTCAAGTTCCCGTTCAAATCGTTTGTGAATGAGGTAGAATCCGAGAAAGTGACTTTGAAAAAGCAGGGTGACAAAGAGGAAGATGCCGTTGAAGATTTTCAGCTCAGTGGTATAGACTGCTACCTCGGTCATATTTTCAAACCAAGAAAAATAGCCGATAAGAAAGCTGCTGACCAGGAAAATGCAGGTAATCACGGAGAGGACAATCAGTGTTGCGGCGTACTTCCCGAAATCTCTGGAATACACCAGTTTTTTCTTAAAAGCCAATAGTAGCCCCCGGTTTGCCTCCAAAAGGACAATGCTTACCACAACGCAAAAGAGCATCTCGCGCGTGAAAAAATCCTCCATCATGCGCTCCACAGTATCGAAAGCCAACAGGATCGCCAAGTAGGCCAGTATTCCTACCAACAGGGGAAGGAGCAGGCGATAGATGGGTTTGATGTCTGGAAAAGGCGTCATCTGTCAGTCTCGCTTTGGGTGATATAGGGGAGTCGGACTTCGTAAAATCCTCCCGTTTGAGAAATCGAAGGGATTGACCTTCCATAATGGAGGTAACGCTCCTTTAGATTTTGAAGGCCTATCCCAGTCGATTGGATGTTTTCTGGTTTATGGGTGATTTTGTTGGTGACCACCACCTGCAGCTGATCTGCTGTGATCATGATCTTCAGCGGAGATTCCAGGCTTGCTACATTGTGTTTCAAGGCGTTTTCCACGAGCAGCTGGATTCCCAAGGCTGGGAGGAAATTGGGTTCAGTTCCGGCTTTGATCCGTTTTTCTAAGGTTACCTTATCTCCATAGCGGACTTTCATCAGGTGCATGAAGTTGTCCACGATTTCCAATTCCCGACCGAGTGTATTGAGTGGCTGGATGCCATTTCGGAGAAGGTTGGTGAAATTGAATCCCAGTTTCCGGATGAATTCTTCCGCTTGCTCAGGATGTACGGATGTCAGATGCGAGGCAGTATTGAGCGAGTTGAATAGAAAGTGGGGAGTCAGCTGTGACCTGAGCAGATTAAACTGAAGCTCCTTCTTGCTGCGGGTATTCCTGAGTCGATGGATGGTCTCCTTGGAATATCTGGCAAAAGCAAACCAGGAATAATCGATCCAGATAATCAGCAGACTAAGTATCAAACTTACCAATGCTCCCTTGAGCATCAAGCTTCCGCTTAGAGATGTTGCTATTTCTTCAAGATTGACCAACCAATCCTTGACCATCACGTCCAAAAAATAGGAATAGGCGGTGAGGGCGCCGGTTAGGATAGTTAGAAGTGCAAAAGACCGCGTGATATGTCCTTGATCCCAAGGTCGAACCTGGATGACAAACAAGTAGCCTTGGGAGATGATCAGTCCTGCGGAGCAGACCATCACTGCCAAAATGCCCCACTGACTCCAGGACAGCTCCGTCATCCAGCTGATCAGTCCCACATGGTAAAAGAGGTAGCCGGTCAGGCTGGTAACCAGCGCCGTCGCAAGCAAAAAGTACAGAAGTTTTTCCTTCATTTTTCGTTAACGAAACATAAGCCCCGATCCTATCGACCGAGGCAATAATTTACAAAACCTTCTGGGCTTATGCTGCGCATCTCATGACATCACCGAGGAAGTGGGATGACTGGATGCTTGTCTTTGCTGTTTCACGGATTTGTTGCTTCACGCGTTCAGAAGCTTGTTTCCCGCAAACGTATTTGAGGATATCTGCCTTGAAGTGGTCGCTATCCATGGAATTGACGCCGGAGATGACGATCAAAGCCCTGGCTTCTGTGAAGTTTCCTGCGTTGACGATGGATTTTAGGACGTCGTTTTTGAAATGATCAGAGTCAAATTTGCGGATGACATCCTCTACAACGAAACGCAGGTCTTGGTCTGACATTTTGTCGAAAGGGATGCTTTTGGCGATGTCGGCCTTGAAGTGATCGCTGTCGAGCAGGTTGATGAGTTGCAGTGCTTTTTCACCCTGACCATTCATGACATTGGTTTTGTAGATCGGTTTGAGCAGTTGGGCTTTGAAATGGTCGGAGTCAAGATTGCTGACCACTTCGGTGAGCTGATTGATGTCCTCAAAGTAGGATGCAGGGATTTGTTTGTACACTTCTAACTTGAAATGATCTGAGTCCATGTTAGAAGGGACAGCGTCAATGACCGCAACCATGTCTGCCTTACTCAGATTTTTCTTCATCAAAAGGGAAAGGTAGGTAGACTTCACATGGTCCCCTTTGAGTTGTGGGAGAATACCCAAGACTGATTTCGTGCCACCTTTGGCGTAGAATCGATCCACCCGTGACTCTGCAGCGATGGTCGTGGAGTTGAGCAGCTCTGGGAGGATTTCGCTTAGCCAGATTTTTCCATCTGGCTCGAAGGGCTTTGTCCGACCACCTTCCTTGTATTCGTAGTCCAGACTGCCACTTTTGTTGGTGATGAACAGGGATCTGGAATTGCCGAAAGTGGTTTTTTCGATCTTGAGGTAGCCTCCCTGAGAGATGGCGCTGATGCTTTTCTCGTCATCTGACACGCTGATCTTTCCATTGGTCTCCAGGCTGGATTTTTGGTTGTCGTCATTGACTGTCCATCTTGAGGTACCTTTCGATTGCGCAATGGTTGTTCCGGACTGAGCGAGTACTTCACCGCAAAACAGCGGACAAGAAAGAGTCAGCAGCAGCAAAAAAAGCCGGTAAATAGTGTAGTAGTTTTTCATAGGTCTTGTTCGATTTGGAATTATGATACCAAGATGGAAGATGGTGTGTCGGTTAAAAAATCAATTGCAGCCAGTTGTAAGATTAATGGACTGAATCGTAGTAGGATTGTCCTGAATCTTTTGCCGATTCTTTGGCTGGTAGTGGTAAGCATCGGTGAAGCAAACAAAAAAGGCTCCCAAATTCAATTGGGAGCCTTTTCATTATTTTTTGTAGAGTTCTACCGGCCAAAGGTCATTTCCAAGATTGATGTCGGTCATGATTTTGTCGGGATCGATTTCCACTGATTTCACTTTCTTGTCCGTTTTGTGGAGATGGGACCAAGTGTCACCTCGCTGCCAGATTTCCACAGGAAGTTTCACTCTTTCTTTTGAACCATCTTCATAGGCTACTTCTAAGACCACAGGCATTGGGAAGTCGCCTTTGTTTTCGAGATGGATCAGGTAATTTCCACCGTAAGGCTGCACAGCAGTGATTCCAAGGTCGATGTTTCCGTTGCCATAGAACCAGCCTTTCCAAAACCAAGAGAGATTTTCTCCAGCCACATTTTCCATGTGATTGAAGAAATCAGCAGGCTGTGGATGCTTGTATGCCCAGGTTTTGATGTAGGATTTGAAAGCATTGTCAAATCGCTCAGGACCGAGGATATATTCTCTCAACATCACTAAGCCGATTCCAGGCTTGCGGTAGGCCACCATTCCAAGGTTTCGGAGGTCGGTCACGTCGGGATAGTTGTCGATTCCTTCCCGGCTTTCACTGGTGAAATAAGAATTGAATCTACGGGTTTGATTCAAATTAGAAGGATACTCGCCGTTGTTGAACGCGTTGGAGCTGTAGTGGTTGATAAAGGTGTTGAATCCTTCGTCCATCCAGGCATAGCGTCTTTCGTTGGTGCCTACAATCATCGGGAACCAGTTGTGCCCAAATTCGTGATCGGTCACTCCCCAAAGGGACGCGCCTTTGGAATTGTAATGGCAGAAATTCAGCCCCGGATATTCCATTCCGCCGATTTCGGCTGCGACATTGGTGGCTGTTTCATAAGGGAATTCATACCACTGCTCGGAATAATGTTCGATGGAAGCTTTAGTGTATTCGGTGGATCTGGTCCAGGCGTCCTTTCCGTTGCTTTCCATCGGATAGACGGACTGGGCCAAAGCTGTTTTTCCAGAGGGAAGATTGATTTTTGAAGCATCCCAGATGAAGGAATCTGAGGTGGCAAAAGCGATGTCTCTTGCATTTTGAATTCTAAAGTGCCAGGTCACTGTTCCTTCCTGCTTAGGTCGGGTGAGTTGGGTGTTTTTGATTTCTTCAGGAGAAACCAAATAAACGGTTTC
This sequence comes from Algoriphagus sp. A40, assembly GCF_002002735.1. Lineage (GTDB taxonomy): Bacteria > Bacteroidota > Bacteroidia > Cytophagales > Cyclobacteriaceae > Algoriphagus. Next base: position 30,291 of record NZ_MUNY01000048.1, read on the forward strand.
GTCACTTGAGGAAGCTTTCGCCAAGCGGTTTTGAAGTTCCTTGCTCAGCACTTCATTCGGATTCATCAGTTTGCCGGAACCAACCACGATGTGATTGTAGGGCACAGTCACTTTGTAATCAAAGGTTCCGTATTCGAGATAAAATTCTCCAGCACCCAGGTAAGGTTCGACATTCCATCCTTCAATTTCGTCGAAAACCGCCACTTTTGGATACCATTGGGCAAAGGCATAAATCCAGCCGTCTTTCACTTTCAATCTGCCCATCCGGTCCATTCCTTTTTGGGGAACTTTGAAAGAAAAATCCATGGAAACGGTGGCTTTGCCACCTTTTGCAGGAATCGGTTCAGCAAACCAAACTTGCATCCGGGTGTCTTCGATCAGGAACTTGGAGGAATTGGCTCCTTTGGCACCGACTTTAGCAAGGACATTAGTAATGTCATTTCCACCATCAGTATCTCCGTTGTATCGGTTTCCCTGAGGAGGAGTGGTCAAAGTGCCTCTGGAAGTTGGAGTGAATCGGTTTTGCTCCAGTTGCAGCCAGATGAAATCAAGCGATTCGGGGCTGTTGTTGGTGTAGGTGATGGTGACTTTTCCGGAAAGCCTGAAGTTAGCTTCATCCAGCGCCACTTCGATTTGGTAATCCGCGGCATTTTGCCAGTAGGCTTCGCCGGGTTTTCCTGAAGCGGTTCGGTAGCTGTTTCCCTTTCGGTCCAGAAATTCCGAAAAGTCCTTCTGATTATTTTCTTTTGCCTGCTGGGCAAAAACGGATAGACTTCCTGACAGAATACACAGAGACAAAGTCAATCCCAGTAATTTCATTTTTCTCATCAAACTTTTTATTTGGGGCCGAAAATAGGGAGAATGTAGTTTTCGATAAATGCTTTTTTGATGAATGAAAAACCATTTATCAAATTTTTGATTTCCGTTTTGGTTGGATGGAGGGAAAAAAGCCCTTTACCTTTAGCCTAAATTTCACAACCACCTTGATGAAAAAAGCACTGTTAATTGGAGGTTTGGCCCTTTTGTCTGCCCAGGCAAAAGCACAAACTGACACCACTACCCAGAAATTGGATGAAATTGTCATCCAGGAAAACCGAATTCAAATCCCTTTTTCAAAGCAAAGCAGAAACATTTCTTTGGTTGATCGGCAACAAATCGAAACAACCCCGGCAAGAAGCCTCCAGGAGGTTCTGAGTTTTGTTCCGGGTGTAGACGTGCGTCAGCGCGGCGTGACGGGAGTTCAGGCGGATATTGGGATCCGAGGGGGATCCTTTGAGCAGACGCTGATGTTGCTCAACGGGATCAAGCTCAGCGATCCCCAGACTGGCCATCACATGATGAATATTCCAGTTCCTTTGGTCAATATCGACCGGGTGGAGGTATTGAAGGGCCCGGCATCCCGGATTTTTGGTCAAAATGCCTATACCGGAGCGGTGAATGTCATCACGAGCCTGAGCGACACCAGAAGCCTGAAACTTCAGGGATATGCCGGAGATTTTGGAATGAAGGGGGTCAATTTTGCAGGCTCACTTCCAGCTGGTAAATACAAACAAAACCTGGCGATTTCATACGACGATTCCGATGGTTACCAATACAATTCCGATTATCAGGTGAGCAATATTTTTTACGAAGGAGGGATTGACCTGAATACCAAAAACTCAATTCGGGCCATGATCGCCTATGCCGATAGAACTTTCGGAGCAAACGGTTTTTACACTTCAGCCTTCCCGGATCAGTGGGAAAGTATCCAAACGACTTTGGGTTCTTTGAGTCACACATTCAATTCAGGGGCATTTTCACTCAATACCAGAGGGTATTGGAGAAGAAATGAAGATAAATACAGGCTACGAAAAAATGAGCCGGAGTTTTATCAAAACTTCCATACTTCAGATGTCTTTGCCCTCGAAACTAACGGAAGCTACAAAAGCAAATTGGGAGTCACCGGGTTTGGCTTGGAGGTCAGAAAAGAACAAATTGAAAGCACAAACCTGGGTGACCATGACCGTACCTTGACCGGGATTTTCCTGGAGCAACTTGTCAATTTGGGCGATAAAACCGATATCCGGGCTGGCTTGTATTCCAACTATTATTCCGAATATGGCTGGAAGCATTTTCCTGGTTTGGAAGTAGGATTCCAAGCAACGAAGTCAATCCGCTTGTATTCAGGAATCGGGTCTAGTTTTCGTATTCCCACCTATACCGATTTGTATTATGTCGGTCCAACCAATATCGGGAACCCGGATTTACAGCCCGAGCAGGCAAGGTCATTTGAGTTTGGAGGAAAATGGTCCCATTCCAACTGGAGAGGGGAATTGGTTTACTTCAACCGGTACACCGAAAACCTGATCGAATGGACCAGAAATTCAGCGGATCAACCTTGGCAGCCTCAAAATTTCAATGAAGTTACTTTCAACGGAGTAGAAGCCTCTGCTTATTATCGGGTAAATCCCAGTGGTAAGACTGTTCAGCTCAAAGAATTGATGCTGTCCTACAATTTCATTGATTCCAAGTTTGACGAGCAACCTGGTGTGGAGTCCCGATATGCCCTTACTGCATTGAAAAATCAATTGATCGGAGGTGTTTTGGTTGGATTCGGGAAAAAGATCGAATGGAATACCAAAATGCGCTATGTGGAGCGCATCAGCCAAGATCCTTATTTTATCCTCGACATGCGCGTAGACTACAATCGTCTGGGCAAGCTGGGATTCTTTGCAGAAGCGTCCAATATCACCGATACAGATTATGTGGAAGCAGGGACAGTCCAAATGCCCGGAAGATGGTTTAGAGCCGGGTTTATGGTGAATTTGGAGTAGCCGGACGTTGCTGGAAAAAAAGCATTTAGGCCATTCCATTTTTTGGGATGGCTTTTTTATTTATCCTTTCACAAAGGTCTAGAAACAAAAAAGCCTCAGATAGATCTAAGGCTTTGATGTGGGAGTTGAGGGATTCGAACCCTCGAACCTCCCGATTGCATCGGGATGCACTAAACTAGCTGAGCTACGAGTGGATTAATTGTTCGATTTTAGCTCTTGACTTCCAAGATTTTACTTGTCTTTCTCTAGAGTGAGCAGAAGCTTTTTCAGAGAATTCTTCGGAGTAAACGATTGTCCAATCAGCAGTTGAGCCAGTAAACCCTCTATGATTTGAGTTGTGTTTTCTTAGTCTTTCTTGCAAGGCTTCACAGGTATGGCCAACATAGAATCTGTCTTTAGACTTTGAGAAAAGGACGTAGAAAAAGCAAGGCATGGGCTAAAAATAAAAAAAGCCTCAGAAAAATCTGAGGCTTTGATGTGGGAGTTGAGGGATTCGAACCCTCGAACCTCCCGATTGCATCGGGATGCACTAAACTAGCTGAGCTACGAGTGGATTAATTGTTCGATTTTAGCTCTTGACTTCCAAGATTTTACTTGTCTTTCTCTAGAGTGAGCAGAAGCTTTTTCAGAGAATTCTTCGGAGTAAACGATTGTCCAATCAGCAGTTGAGCCAGTAAACCCTCTATGATTTGAGTTGTGTTTTCTTAGTCTTTCTTGCAAGGCTTCACAGGTATGGCCAACATAGAATCTGTCTTTAGACTTTGAGAAAAGGACGTAGAAAAAGCAAGGCATGGGCTAAAAATAAAAAAAGCCTCAGAAAAATCTGAGGCTTTGATGTGGGAGTTGAGGGATTCGAACCCCCGACCCTCCCGATTGCATCGGGATGCACGAAACCAGCTGAGCTAAGTGTGGATTAATTGTTCGATTTTATCTCTTGACTTCCATGATTTTACTTGTCTTTCTCTAGAGTGAGCAGAAGCTTTTTCAGAGAATTCTTCGGAGTAAACTATTGTCCAATCAGCAGTTGAGCCAGTAAACCCACTATGATTTGAGTTGTGTTTTCTAAGTCTTTCTTGCAAGGCTTCACAGGTATGGCCGACATAGAATCTGTCTTTGGACTTTGAGAAAAGGACGTAGAAAAAGCAAGATATGGGCTAAAAATAAAAAAAGCCTCAGATAGATCTAAGGCTTTGATGTGGGAGTTGAGGGATTCGAACCCCCGACCCTCTGCTTGTAAGGCAGATGCTCTGAACCAGCTGAGCTAAACTCCCTAAGGACTAACTTGAAAAATTCTAATCACTTGCGATTAGATCTGAATGTGGGAGTTGAGGGATTCGAACCCCCGACCCTCTGCTTGTAAGGCAGATGCTCTGAACCAGCTGAGCTAAACTCCCGTTGCTTATCAAACGGATTGCAAAGGTAGATTCTAATTTTTTAAAGGCAAATAAAAATTTGGCTTCGCTTACAATTATTTGAAAATGAGAAGAATTAATTTTTTTAGGGTTTGTGATTCTAGGAGTATTTCAAATTTCAAATTTCAAACCTCAAATCCATCAATATCCATATTTCCCCTTCCACTTTCCCGAAAGGTATTTCCTCAACTCATTTTCACGGGCATTTTCCCCAGGATCGTAGAGTTTGGTTCCTTTGATTTCATCAGGTAAAAACTCCTGCTCTACAAAGTTGCCGGGAAAGTCGTGGGAATACTTGTAGGCTTTGCCGTAGTTCAGATCCTTCATCAGCTTGGTCGGCGCATTTCTAAGGTGAAGTGGAACGGATAAATCACCTTTTTCCTTAACCAAAGCCTGCGCTTGATTGATGGCCATATAAGAAGCGTTGCTTTTTGGTGAGCTCGCCAAATAGGTGACGCATTGGGACAGGATAATCCTTGCCTCCGGATAGCCGATGATTTTGACCGCCTCAAAGCAATTTGTCGCTAAAAGCAGCGCATTTGGGTTGGCATTGCCGATGTCTTCAGACGAAAGGATCACGAGTCTCCGGGCGATGAATTTGACATCTTCTCCTCCTTCAATCATTCGTGCCAGCCAGTAAACTGCAGCATTGGGATCCGAGCCGCGGATGGATTTGATAAAAGCCGAAATGATATCGTAATGCTGTTCGCCGGATTTGTCATAAAGAGCAACCTTTTGCTGGGCGATCTGCATGACGATCTCATCGGTGATCACGCAGGGATTCTCATTGATCCCGTCGATGACGATTTCGAGCAGGTTGAGGAGCTTTCGACCGTCTCCACCTGAGATTCGAAGCAAGGCATCGATTTCTTTGAGTTCGACGCGTATTTTTTTCAGGTCAGAATCCTTTTCCAAAGCTTGTCGCATCATGGCTTCAAGCTCAGGTTTCCCCAGGGAATTAAGGGTAAAAACCTGGCATCGGGAAAGCAAAGCTCCATTGACCTCAAAGGAAGGGTTTTCGGTAGTGGCACCGATAAGTCGAATTGTGCCTTTCTCCACAGCACCCAAAAGTGCATCCTGTTGTGATTTGTTGAAGCGGTGGATCTCGTCGATGAAAAGCACGACACCTTGCTGGAACCTGGCTTTTTCAATGACTTCCCGGATATCTTTGACCCCGGAATTGATCGCACTTAGAGTATAAAATGGTGCTTTGATCTCATTGGCTATGATGTTGGCAATGGTGGTTTTCCCTACTCCGGGAGGCCCCCAAAGGATCATTGACGGCACATTTCCCGCCTTGATGGCTTTGTAAAGAAATGAATTGGGAGAAGACAAGTGCTCCTGACCGATCAGATCTTCCAATCGGGTAGGACGCATTCGCTCGGCTAGGGGAGTGGGGTTCATTTTATTAGATTCAAGACGTTAGATACAAGACTTGAGACTTCGAAAGCAAAACAAATCTATTGTCTTGCGTCTTAAATCTGAGGTCTCACATTTTTATAATCCTCTTCCCAAACGCCTCCAGCTGGTCATCTCCAAAATCATGATGGGTGACAAAGCGAACCAGATCTGCACCGAATTTGACGGATTTAATGTCGTGCTCAGCGAGTTTTTTCATAAGGCTTTCGGGTGAAATTCCCTCCAACCGTGCGATCACGATGTTGGTTGCAACGGGGAAGACATCACTTACTATTGGTAGCGCTTCGAGCATTTTTCCCAAAGCCCTCGCTCTCGCGTGATCTTCCTTCAATCTGTCGACTTGATGATCGAGGGCATAGATTCCGGCAGCAGCCAGAAAACCGGCCTGTCGCATACCGCCACCAAAAACTTTGCGGACTTTTCTCGCGCGCTTGATATCTGCTTTGGAACCCAGCAAAACCGAACCAATCGGACAGCCTAAGCCCTTGCTCAGGCAAATGGAAATTGTGTCAAACTGCGCTCCCCAATCTGAAGGTCTTTCACCCGTTTCCACCAAGGCGTTAAAAAGCCTTGCGCCGTCCAGATGGAGTTTGATGCCTTTTTCTCTGCAAAGCGCATGTATCGGTTTGATTTCATCCAGCGTATAAATGCTTCCTCCGCCTTTGTTCATGGTGTTTTCCAATGAAACCAAAGCTGTTTCCGGTGCATGGACATCATCTGGATTTATTGAAGTGGCGATCTGTGTCGCATCTATTTTTCCCAAATTCCCATCCAAAAGCTTCACCGAAGCAAGGGAGTTGGCCATGATGCCGCCGCCTTCATAAAGGTAAATGTGGGAATGCTGATGACAGATTACTTCCCGTTGCGGTCCAGTATGGAGGCGGATCGCGATCTGATTGGTCATGGTGCCGGATGGGCAAAAAAGTGCCGCTTCCATTCCAAAGAGTTGGGCGATTTTCTCCTCTAAGGCATTGACTGTCGGATCCTCTCCAAAGACATCATCCCCTATCTGGGCAGAAAACATGGCTTCCTTCATTCCCGGAGTCGGCCGGGTCACTGTATCACTTCTCAGATCAATTAACATTCTTAATTCTTTTCGTCTTTTTTAAAGAAAATGTCCAAGCTGCTCTTCCGCTTTTCAAAGATTCCCTCCATATCCGAAAGTTCCAGGTTCAGGGCTTTGGTTGAAATCTGGATTTCTACCAAAGAAATTCCGAGGGAGATCAAGAGTGAAAGCATGCTGACTACAAACACCCAATTGGCTGCGGAAGTGTAGCCTTGGAAAAGCAAATACATACAAATCACGCAGAGTAAAAAACTGAAAACTCCGAAAAGCTGCATGTTTTTGATGAGTGTCAGCCTGTGGCGGAGATTGTGAATTTGCTCGACGATTAGTTCGGAATCCGGTTCCTTGAGGTAGTTTTTGTGCAATCCCCGGATCAGAGTGGCAATCGCCAAAAATCGGTTGGTAAAAGCCAGCATCAATAACGTGATTGCCGAGAAAAGTAGGGCAGGGGTGGAGAGTTGGAGTTCCATGGATTCAAAAGTGCAGGATAGAACCATAAGTTCAGCAAAAGCCACGAAAAAAGCCCGATTTCAAAACCGGGCTTTGAGAAGATTCTACTCATGACGCTTACGCAGTTTCTCCTAAGACCACCAATTTTTCAAGTGTTGGTGCTTTTGATCCACCTTTTGGCTCGATAGTGATCGCAAACGCGCCAGCCTCGGCAACGGCCTCCATTTGCTGGAGGGTGAATTTTTCACCGGGATTTACCAGCCCGATGCCCACCGGACCATCTTTGCCTATTGCCCAAAGTTGGTAGTCAAAATCTGCCGAAAGCGAATTTAGCGTGTTTACCGCGACGAATACCTCCTGGGCTTTTTGATCCCAGAAGACATCCACTTTGGCGTCTTTCTGCATCGGAAGTGTCTCTCCGATCATTTGTACCCGTTTGAAGTCGCCGGATACCAAGCGATCCAGTCGGGAATCTGTTTCTTCAAACTCGAGTTTGACCTGATTCAGATTATCAGCCATCACTTGCTGGTCCTGAAGCAGCGCGGTGAATTTCTCCTCCGTGTCGTAGAATTTGCCGGCAAAGTAGACCGCAGCTGCGCTTGCTATCACCGCTACAATTGAGGCAGCTACTGCAAAATTTTTCCAGGGAGAAATTTTCACAGTTTTGGCTTCGGTTGGTGTAGAAAGAGTTTTAGGTCCCTCCGCTTTCCGGAATTCCGGTTCCAGACTCGCCAAGATTTTATCTTTTACTTGTGCCGATGGGGCAGGTCCTGAAGCCTGATCAAAGGAAAATAAGGTTTCCTCCAAGGTATCAAGTTCCCGCTGAATTTCCGGGTATTCCTTAGCCAGTGTCAGCACTTCTTCGCGCTCACGCTCAGTCAGCTCTCCTAGAAGAAAGAGCTCGAGTTTGCCTGATTCGATGTAGTCTTGAATATTCACTAGATTCTGTCTAAGTTCTTTTTTAATACCTGAAGTGCAGCCCTGACGCGGGATTTGACCGTGCCGAGGGGAATATCAAATTCCTCCGAGACTTCTGAATGGGTGTAACCTTTAAAATAAATATACTCAATGATAAATCGTTGATCCTCGTTGAGATTATTCATCAATTCTTTGACTCCTATCCCCTCTATCTGTTCCATAGTGCCGGATTGACTTTCGAGGCCATATACGAAATCATCGATTGTGTTGGTCTTAGAAGATTGGGAGATTTCTTTTGATCGAAGCTTATCAATGGCAGAATTGCGGCAAATATTGGCCATCCAAGTGTATAAGCGGCCTTTTGACTCTTCGTAGGAATCAATTTTTTTGATGATTTTGATGAACGCGTCATGAAAGACTTCCTCGGCGATATCCGAGTCGGCGATGATTCTGGATATCACGGCAAACAAAGCTCTCGAATATTTTTCGTAGAGGTATTCGGTCGTTTTCCGGTCTCTGGTTCTCAGGCCGGCGATCAGTTCATCTTCCTGCAAAAGTGGTTGGGTTGTGGTGGTACACACTTAAAAGTAAAACACCAGGCTCAATGTTTAAGCCTGGTGTCAGATTATTTTAGAATTATATTTTTTTAAAGGTGGATTACCTCATCGTAAGCCGCTGCTGCTGCTTCCATGATCGCTTCGGACATGGTGGGGTGTGGATGGATGGTTTTGACTAATTCAAGACCTGTGGTCTCCAATTTGCGGATGGCTACGATCTCGGCGATCATTTCAGTTACGTTGGCTCCGATCATGTGAGCGCCAAGGAGTTCTCCGTATTTTTTATCAAACACAAGTTTCACAAAACCGTCTTTGGCTCCGGCTGCTGAAGCTTTTCCGGAGGCTGAAAATGGGAATTTGCCTATTCTCACTTCGTATCCTGCTTCGATGGCTTTTGCTTCTGTGAAGCCAACCGATGCAATCTCTGGAGAGCAATAAGTACAGCCCGGGATGTTTCCATAGTTAATTGGCTCAGGATGATGACCGGCGATTTTTTCCACGCAAGTAATGCCTTCTGCAGATGCTACGTGAGCCAAAGCCGGACCTGGGATCACATCACCGATGGCATAATAACCAGGCATATTGGTTTTGTAGTATTCATCTACTTTGATTTTGCCTTTTTCAACCAAAATCCCAACGTCTTCCAAACCGATGTTCTCAAGATTTGAAACCACACCAGCGGCTGAAAGGACAATGTCGCATTCCAGGAATTCATCGCCTTTGGCGGTTTTCACAGTCACCTTACAGCCTGCTCCTTTGGTATCGACCGCAGTCACTTCCGAAGAAGTCATGATCTTCATCCCAGCTTTCTTGTAGATTTTTTCAAGCATTTTGGACACTTCCGCATCTTCAATTGGAACGATTCGGTCCATGAATTCTACGATTGTCACCTCAGTACCAAGAGTAGAATAGAAATAAGCAAACTCAATTCCGATGGCCCCGGAACCTACCACGACCATTTTCTTTGGCAGTTTCTCCAGAGTCAAAGCCTTGCGATAGCCGATGATTTTCTTATCGTCGATCTTCATCGAAGGCAATTCACGTGATCTGGCACCGGTGGCAATGATGATGTTGTCAGCGGCATAGACAGTCTTATTTCCGTCTTTGTCAGCAACTTCGACTTTTTTGCCGGGTTGGATTTTGCCCCAGCCTGTGATGACTTCGATTTTGTTCTTCTTCATCAAAAAAGTAACCCCCTTGCTCATTCCATCCGCTACGCCTCGACTTCTTTTGACAATGCCTGTGAAATCAGCACTCGCATCCTTGACGGTGATCCCGTAATCCGCTGCGTGGTTGATGTATTCAAAAACCTGTGCACTTTTCAGCAAAGCTTTGGTCGGAATACAGCCCCAGTTAAGGCAAATACCGCCTAACTCGGCAGCTTCTACGATGGCGGTTTTCAGACCGAGTTGTGAAGCGCGAATGGCGGCTACATATCCGCCTGGCCCGCTTCCCAGCACGATCAAGTCAAATTTTGTCGAAGACATATCTAAAGAGGGTTTGATTACAATTGAAACTCTGCAAAAATAGGTCTTTTGCCTTCAGAAAAAAATCGGATATTATTCAAGTTATTCAATCGAAAAGCTGCTCAGACTGAATATTTTATGGGTTTTTGAGAATAATTTTACAAATTCTTCAATCACATGGCTAATCTTTTGTGATTCGCGTTTTTGAAGGATTAATTCTTTGGCTTTCAGGTAAAAACCATTTCGGAGAGCTGACAAAAAGCGGAAGTCCGGGCTTTTTTTCTAATTTTGGCCAAACAAAATTTTACACTTCATGGGATTACTTTCAGGAAAAACCGCCCTGGTCACAGGAGCTTCTAAAGGAATTGGAAGAGCTATTGCCATTCGCTATGCGCTCGAGGGAGCCAATGTCGCATTTACTTTTTTGTCCAGTGTGGAAAAAGGACAGGCATTGGAATCAGAATTGGCTGCTTTTGGGGTGAAAGCCAAAGGGTATCGATCTGATGCTTCAGATTACAAAGCTGCGGAGCAACTGATTACTGATGTAGTGGCGGATTTTGGTGCGTTGGACATTTTGGTCAACAATGCCGGAATCACCCGCGACAATCTGCTTATGAGAATGACTGAGGAATCTTGGGACGAAATCATGAACGTAAACCTGAAGTCCTGCTTCAATACAGTAAAGGCAGCTTCCAGAACTATGATGAAGGCAAAGGCTGGCTCGATCATCAACATGACCTCAGTAGTCGGTGTGAAAGGCAACGCCGGCCAAGCAAACTATGCCGCATCCAAAGCCGGAATCATAGGGTTCACGAAGTCAGTTGCTTTGGAGCTGGGATCACGAAACATCCGTTGCAACGCCATTGCCCCGGGATTTATCGAGACGGAAATGACTGAAGCTTTGGATGAAAAAACTGTTCAAGGCTGGCGAGACGGAATCCCGATGAAGCGTGGAGGACAGCCCGAAGAAGTGGCCAATGCCTGTGTCTTCCTAGCCTCAGAAATGAGCAGCTATATATCAGGACAGGTCCTTCATGTAAATGGAGCGATGTATACTTGATTTACGATTTTTGATTTACGATTTACGACGGCTGGAGAGATTCAGCCGTTTTTATTTCAAACCAAAAATTTCTTTAATTTTATGGTCAAGCTCATGTTTTTTGTCCTGGGGGAACATTCCTAATTCTCTCAATATTAGATTTTTTGGCAAAGCTACCATTTTGTGAAGCTTAAGTATTGATTTGGTTATTAAGCCGGTTTTCTGCCATAGATTATCCATTGGATTTAATTCCAGTTCTGTTTCTTCGAGCTGATCACTGATTTTACTTGAAATAAATGCAACGATAACATGTTCAAATTTCCCAATGGGTTCAGAAAGGCAAAGTGCTGGGCGAACTTTTCGAGTAGAAAAATCTTCAAATGGAAAGGGTACAAGGACGATCTTTCCTCTAATTTTTGAAAGGTTTTCCGTCTTTGATCGAGTAGACATCTTCTTCAGGTTCGTTTAAAAAATCAAGTGCTGGATTATTGGAGAGGAATCTTAGGTAATTCTTTTCCTCTAACTCCTCATCTTCTGAAAGAATCAAAACCCTCACCGCTATTCCTCCTTTCAATCCAGTAGATTCGAGAGAAATGCTTCCGTCAGATTTGGTAATCGTCTTAATTTCAATGGCTTTCATGGAGTTAAAAATACAAAAAAGCCCCGGGAAATTCCCGAGGCCCTTGAACTTTGAATTTGATTATTGAGACTTGATTATTTATCAGTCTTTCCCCAAAAACGGATACCGGTAATCCTCGGGAGAAACAAAGGTCTCCTTGATCGTTCGTGGAGAAACCCATCGAAGCAGATTGATCATGGATCCGGCTTTGTCGTTTGTTCCCGAAGCTCTCGCTCCGCCGAATGGCTGCTGACCTACCACTGCACCGGTTGGTTTGTCATTGATGTAGAAGTTGCCTGCGGAGTTTCTGAGTTTTTGCGTCGCAAGTTCTACCGCGTATCGGTCTTGGGAGAAAATCGCTCCGGTCAAAGCGTAAGGAGAGGTCTGATCGACCAATTCCAACACAGTTTCGAAATGCTCTTCGTGATATACATAGATCGTCAATACCGGCCCAAAAATCTCCTCACACATGGTGGTGTACATCGGATCTTGAGTCAGGATGACAGTAGGCTCGATGAAATAGCCTTTTGACTTGTCGTAGTTCCCGCCAGCGATAATCTCCACTCCAGGAGCGGCTTTCGCATTGTCGATGTATTTGGCGATTTTGTCAAAAGATTTCTCATCGATCACCGCATTCACAAAATTGGTGAAGTCTTCCGTTCCGCCCATTTTGATGGTCGCAAGATCTTCCAGCATGTATTTTTTCACATCTTCCCAAAGATTGGATGGGATGTATGCTCTCGAAGCAGCAGAGCATTTTTGCCCTTGGTATTCAAAAGCTCCTCGAACCAATCCCACTGCTACTGCTTTGGCATTTGCAGATTTGTGTGCCAGCACAAAGTCCTTTCCACCAGTTTCGCCGACAATTCTTGGGTAGGATTTGTAGCGGTTGATGTTTTCTCCGATGGTCTTCCAAATATGCTGGAATACACCAGTCGAACCGGTAAAGTGAATTCCCGCAAAATCAGGATGCTTAAAAATGATGTCTCCGGAAGTTGGGCCATCCACATAGATCAAGTTGATGACTCCATCAGGGATACCAGCCTCCTTGAAAACCTCCATCAAAACCTGAGCTGAATAGATCTGGGTGTAGGCAGGTTTCCAAACTACCGTGTTGCCCATCATGGCTGCAGAGGTTGGCAGGTTTCCAGCGATGGCCGTAAAGTTGAATGGGGTCAAGGCAAACACGAAACCTTCGAGTGGTCTTTGCTCCAGGCGATTCCAAACCCCATTTCCAGACACAGGCGGCTGTTGCGCGTAGATTTCGCACATGTACTTTACATTGAATCTCAGGAAGTCAATAAACTCACATGCTGCGTCGATCTCTGCCTGCATAGCGTTTTTGGATTGGCCTAGCATGGTGGCAGCATTGATTTTGGCACGATAAGGTCCCGCCAATAAATCTGCAGCTTTTAGAAAAATAGCTGCTCTTTGCTCCCAGGCAAGATTTTCCCAAGCTTCTTTTGCCCCCAAGGCCGCATTGATTGCCTGCTCCACGTGGGAGGCGTCGCCTTCGTGAAAATGACCCAAAATATGCTTGTGGTCATGGGGAGGGGACATCGGATGGGTGTTGCCGGTTCTGACTTCTTCGCTTCCGATGTACATCGGTACATCGATTTGCTTGGAACGCGCTTCGGCAAGTGCTTTTTGAAGTTCTTTTCGCTCCGGGCTACCCGGCGCGTAGGATTTTACCGGCTCGTTGACGGGCGTCGGTACATTGAAAAATCCTTTTAACATGATATTTGGAGTTTATTTGGTTTCTGTGATGCCAAAGATAAGCGATCGCCCACAAATGGGAGGTGATTTGGCTTACAAAAGGTCTTCCAACTCCCGTAAATGGGAAATGGTGTAAGTTGGCTTCAATTCGATTTCTTTTCCTTCAGGATTGAAAAAGACCTGGTCAATTTCGGCGCGCTGAGCTCCGAGAATGTCTGAATCAGGATTGTCTCCGATCATCAGGCAAAGTTCAGGGGAAGTTGAAAGCTGTTCCATCGCATATTGAAAAATCCTTGGGTCTGGCTTTTTGAAACCGGTGGTTTCGGAAGTCACAATCAGTTCGAAGAAGATATCCAAGCCGGAGGATTTCATCTTTTTGGCCTGGGATTCTTTAAATCCATTTGTAATCACATGGATTCGATATTTTTCCCTGAGATAGTTCAGGATTTCTTTGGAATAGGGGAAAACATGGGGTTTTGAAGATGTTCTGCTCATAAAATCCTCTTCAAATTCAGCAGGAATTGCCTCCGGTTTTGCTCCGGCATGGGTGAAAATCTTGGGGAAGCGCTCTTTTCTCAGGTTGTGTTTATCGATTTTTCCCACGTTGTACCAATCCCAAAGCTGAAAATTTACATGATGAAAGGCCTCATGAAAATTTTCAAAAGATGCCATTCCAAGGTCCTGGAGGCCATAGATTTGGTACAGTTCGGAAAGTGATTCCGTGACATTTCGGTCGTAATCCCAAAGGGTGTGGTCCAGATCGAAGAATAAATGTTGGTAAGTTTTCAAGGGGTAATCAGCGTCTGTATTGGTTATTCTGGATTTTGTTGATCGCCAGTTCCCGGTTGGATTTCAGGATTTCATAGGTTTCCTGATCCTTGATAAGGCTGGGATCTTTCTGAATAAACTTGAAAATCTGCAGAATGATTTCAATGTACTCCTCCAGAATGTAATAGAACATCCATTGATCGACACGGCGGCTTCCCAGAAGGCCCGCATTTTTCAGATAAATCAGGTGCCGGCTGGTTTTTGTTTGGGTAAAGTCAAGGATGTGTTCCAAATCTGAAATGCTCAATTCTTTGTTTAGCATCAGCAAATGGATGATTCTTACACGAGGTTCTTCGGAAAGCGCCTTAAAAATTCGCAATCCATAGTTTAAACTGATATTTTTGAGTCTCATTAGTAAGTTTTAACTTAGAATTCGGATCGAAAATAAAATTTCAGCCGAAATTAGATTAAAATCGCAACAGCTTTCCGAAGCCAACCACAGATTCAATATTCGTGAAAATTACGCAGCTTCTTCCTTTCATTCTGATTTTGGCTTTGGGAATTCTTCTGGTTCCTTCCCAAACTTTTGCACAAGATCAGCAAGACAAAAAAGTCATCCAACTCTCGGGGATTATCCTAAATGCGGACAGCACCGATGCGGTGCCTGGGGTGAATATTTATGTCCCGAAAAAAGGAAGAGGTACTTCCAGTGGTAGATTTGGGTACTTTTCGATGCCTGTGTTGGAAGGGGACAGTGTTGTATTCAGCTTTATTGGTTTGAAAAAACAGACTTTCAAAGTTCCGGACAAGGTTGAAAAAGACCGAATCAACCTAATACTGACCATGGAGGTGGACGAAATTGCGCTTGCGGAGATTGAGGTAATGCCCTATCCAACAGAGGAAGAATTTAAGCAGGCAATCATTGCCATGAACGTGGTGGACCCAATGGCAATCAGCCGAGCTAACATGAGTCCTGAAATGTTGCTCCGATGGGCGGAATCTATGCCAGCTTCTGGAGGGGAAAATTTCAGGTATTTCCAACAGGGACAAATGCTCCAAAATCAGGATCTCTACGGTCCAAGGCCACTTCGAATCCTCGATCCCTTTGCTTGGTCACAGTTTATCCGATCTATCAAGCGGGGTGATCTGAAGAGTAATAACTAAAAGAGTGTCCTAGGTTTGGTATCTCTCCAGCCAATTGTGAGCTTTATTTCAGAGATTTTCCAAGCCGATTTCAAATAAATCCTTTACAAACATTTGGTGAGATTTATTTAAAAGGATATCTTTGTGCCTCATTTCGAAAAGGCAATAGAAAACTAGCTATATCATGAAAAAAGATATTCATCCTAAGTACAGAGACGTTGTGTTCTACGACACATCCAGCGAGTTTAAGTTTTTGACCAAGTCTACTATCGAGACAAGTGAAACTATCGAGTGGACTGACGGCAAAACTTACCCTGTATTCAAAATTGAAGTGAGCGCTGAGTCTCACCCATTCTACACCGGTAAGAAAATGCTTCTTGATACCGCTGGTCGAGTGGAAAAATTCAACAAAAGATACGCGAAGAAGTAATTCTAAGCGGCGATCGCCGAAAAAGTCTCCCGGGGCATGGATTCCGGGAGACTTTTTTATTTTTGCCCTATGAATCAAATCTTATTGTTTGACGACCCTGCCATCCGGGGCTCTTTACTTCCTTTTACTTTTACCCGGCCGGTCGCGGATATCCGAATAGGTATCCTGAAAATCTCCGAGAAGTGGCAAAAATATACCGCTGCGCAGGTTTCTTTTCTGACACAAGAATATCTTCAAAAGAAATTCCCCAGATCTCCGGGACCGGCACTTGCCTTAAATGGAGCCTGGCTTCCTGAGGTGGATTCAATTGAAATCCTAAAAAAACTGGGGCCAAACCAAGCCCTGTTTTGGGGAAAGACCCTCTTGGCAACTTTTATCGGGGAGACCGAAAAGAATCTAGCTTTTACAGCTGAAAGAGAGATTATTCAGCTGGACAAAGAGCCTGTTTTAGTTCAGAAACCCTGGAATATTTTCCAATTCAATGCTGCTGAAATCAAGAAAGATTTTGCCCTGATCACGAAAGGTAGAGTTTCCCAACCAATAGGAGATCCTCATACCGTTGTCTATGCTCCGGAAAATGTTTTTATCGAAGAAGGTGCAAAAATCAGGGCTGCAGTGCTGAACGCTGAAAATGGTCCAATCTATATCGGTAAAAATGCAGAAGTCCAAGAAGGCGCTCTGATCCGAGGTTCCTTTGCGCTTTGCGAAGGATCTATCGTAAATATGGGTGCCAAACTGCGGGGAGATACCACCGTGGGGCCTTATTCGAAGATTGGAGGAGAAGTTTCCAATTCGGTGCTGTTTGGCTATTCCAACAAAAGCCACGAAGGATTTCTTGGCAATTCCGTACTTGGTGAATGGTGTAACATCGGAGCAGACACCAACACATCCAACTTGAAAAACAACTATGCTCCGGTCAAACTTTGGGACTATACAAAAGGTGGATTCGCCAACACCGGCTTGCAATTTTGTGGACTGATGATGGGCGACCATTCCAAATCGGGCATCAATACCATGTTTAATACCGGAACAGTTGTAGGTGTGGGAGCGCTTATTTTTGGCGAGGGCTATCCCAGAAACTTCATTCCTTCCTTTGCATGGGGTGGTGCAGCAGGGTTTTCTACATTTGACATGTCCAAATTTGAGGAAACAGCAAAGGCCGTAATGGCCCGAAGAGGAGTGGAGTGGTCTCCTGAGGACAAAGAAATTTTAGAGCGGGTTTTTGAATTGTCCAAAACATACAGAATTTGGGATAAAACTTCCTGATACATCTTACTATGCAATTTGCTGAAATCCCCGGCCTTCCGGAAACCAAAGAAAAGTTAATCAATGCCGTCAAGTTCAATCATCTGGCGCATGCACTGCTTTTCCATGGACCCGAGGGTTCGGCAAATTTGACTTTGGCATTAGCACTTGCCACTTTTCTTTACTGCGAAAATCGGACAGAAATCGACTCTTGCGGGACCTGTGCTTCCTGTCAGCGGATGAAAAGGCTGGTGATGCCGGATTTAAATTTCGCATTTCCGGTCATTGCCAAGCAAAAAGAAGACGACAAGGGTGAGGATGAGGACGAGGAGAAAACCGATGTCCTGACCAGTTGGAGGAAATTTGTGATCGCCCAGCCATATGGCAATGTTCATGATTTCATCTACTTCAATGGATTTGAGAAAAAGCAACTGAATATTTCCAAAGCGGCCGCAAGGAAAATGATTCAGGCTCTTTCCCTGATGTCATTTGAAGGAGGCTATAAAATCATGTTGATATGGGCTCCGGAATTTTTGAATCCATCAGCTGCCAATGCGCTGCTCAAAATCATCGAAGAGCCACCTGCTAAAACGCTGTTTATGTTGGTGACTTCGCAGGCTGATCAGTTGTTGACAACGATTCTTTCCAGAACCCAAAAAATACAAGTCCGAGCTTTTTCAGATCAGGAAATCAGAACTCACTTGGTCAATGCCGGGCTTTGCGATGTCAAGGCGGCAGAACAAATAGCCATGCTTGCTGACGGCAATCTCCGTGAGGCTTACCGAATGATTGACCAGGTGGAGGATAAACAGGTGTCTCAGGTTCGTGACTGGTTTAGGCTCTGTGCCACCAAAAATCTCAAGGAAATCTTTGAAGAGGCGGACCGATTTCACAAGAATGACAAAGAAGCTCAAAAATCACTTCTGCTTACCGGTCTTAATGTGACCCGCGAGATTTTATTGAAGAACTTTGACCTCGATCAATTGCTCCGTACTACAGAGGAAGACCGCAAATTCATCGAAAATATCAGTAAAAAGGTACTTAATGAGGACCATGCGGTGAAGCTTTATGAATCATTCAACCAGGCCCATTATCACTTGGAGCGAAATGGAAATGCCAAGATGATTTTCACCGACCTTTCCATGGATATTTTGGTCATGATGTCCAAAAAATGAGGCCATGGAAAAAAAGATCATCGGTAGAAAAGAGAAAATCTCACTCCCCAAATTGGGACTCAAGCTGGTTTGGGCCAAAATAGACACAGGTGCCTTCACCAGTAGCCTGCATGCCGAGAATATCCGTGAGGAAATCAAAGACGGAAAAAAAATGCTCTGCTTCGAAGTCTTGATGCCAGGGCACAGGAATTATACCGGAAAGGCTCTTAGCTTTGAAAAGTACCGGGAAAAAAAAGTAAAAAATTCCTTTGGCCAAACAGAAACACGATTTTTGATTGTGACCAAAATCAGAATTGCTGGAGAATCCTTTTCGGCAGAATTTACGCTTTCGGATCGCTCCAGTATGAAAAATTCCATACTTCTGGGGAGAAAAATCCTACAGGGCAAGTTCCTGGTTGATGTGAATGGGGCTAACCTTTCCAAAGCTTATCGCAAGAAAAAATGAAGATCGCTGTCCTTTCGAGGAACTCAAATCTATACTCCACCCGTCGGCTCGTTGAGGAGATCAAAAAAGCCGGTCACGAAGTCCTCGTCGTCGATCACAGTCTTTGTGATCTGATTATAGAGCAAGATGGCCCATCGATCATTTACAGGGGCCAAAAACTGGAAGGGGTCGATGCGATCATTCCAAGGATTGGGGCCTCTGTGACTTTTTATGGAACTGCCGTAGTTCGTCAGTTTGAACTGATGGGTGCATTCTCAGCAGTCAATTCCCAGGCTATTGTCCGCAGTCGGGACAAACTCAGAAGCTTGCAGATTCTTTCCAAAAACGGATTGGGAATGCCAAAAACGGCTTTTACCAATTATTCAAAAGGCGGAGAAAAGGCACTTATCGAACAGGTAGGCGGAGCACCGCTGATCATCAAATTACTTGAAGGAACCCAGGGTTTGGGAGTAGTTTTGGCAGAAACCAAAAAAGCAGCCCAATCTGTTGTGGAGGCTTTTCATGGACTGAAAGCAAGAATTATTGTGCAGGAGTTTATCAAAGAGGCAAAAGGAGCGGATATCCGTGCATTTGTGGTCAACGGAAAAGTGGTGGGGGCGATGAAGCGCCAAGGTGCGGAGGGAGAATTCCGATCCAACCTCCACAGGGGCGGAGTAGCGACTGTGATCAAATTATCCCGTGTGGAAAAGCAAGCCGCACTGAATGCTGCCAAAGCACTTGGCCTGGATGTGGCCGGTGTAGATATGCTTCAGTCCGCAAGAGGACCATTGATTTTGGAAGTGAACAGTTCTCCGGGACTTGAAGGAATCGAGCAGGCAACGGGGGTAAACATTGCCGGAGAAATCATCAAATATGTCATAGCAGGAGTGAAAAAGAAATCCTCCATTCGCGATAAGCATCAATGATCAGAAAAGTAAAAATTGGAACCAGAGGCAGTAAACTGGCACTTTGGCAGGCTTATCATGTGGAAAGCTTGCTAAAAGAAAAGGGCGTCGAGTCCGAGATTGTCATCATAGACACCAAAGGAGATCAGGTGCTGGATGTTTCCATCGCCAAAATAGGAAGCAAAGGAGTGTTTACTCAGGAGCTAGAGGATCAATTGCTCGATGGCCGGATTGACATTGCCGTTCATTCAGCCAAGGACATGCAGTCCTCGCTTGGGGATGAATTTGAACTGATCGCTTTTACTGAGCGGGAAAAAGAAAACGATATCCTGCTTTCAGGAAAAACTGGAATTGATATCCGTGATTCTTCCAAGCCGTTGGTTTTGGGGACATCTTCCACCCGAAGAGTGGCGACACTGAAACATTTTTATCCCCATGTGAAAACAGTCGATGTCCGTGGTAATCTTCAAACACGGATCCGAAAAATGGAGGAAGGGCTTTGCGATGCGCTTTTGTTGGCCTATGCTGGTGTACATCGGATGGGGTATGACTCGATGATCAACGCTGAATTGGATTTGACAGAGTTTACTCCGGCAGTGGGTCAGGGATCAGTAGCCATCGAGGCTTCTAAATCACTTGACCCAACTTTGCGTCAGCAAATCAAAAGCGCATGTAACCACCCCGAGACAGAATTCAGGCTCAAAGCGGAAAGATCCTATCTCCGGGTTTTGGAGGGCGGTTGTAGCATTCCTGTTTTTGCCTTGGCAACTTTGGAAAAAAACACCTTAATCCTTAGAGGTGGAATCATCAGCTTGGATGGTAAAAACCGCATTTCTCTGGAAGTTTCCGGAGAAAAAACCGAAGCTGAGGCTTTGGGGAAAAAATTGGCGGAGATGGTTTTTGCCGCAGGCGGAAAACAAATACTAGATGAAATCAAAAAAACACAATCAAACAAATGATCAAACTTTTAAAGATCCTAAGCCTCAATTTATTGCTGGTCAGTTCGCTGGCTTGTGGACAGAATAAGGACTATTTAATCACGATTTCCACTAGGCATGGAGAGATCAAAGCAGTTCTATTTGATGATACCCCTGAGCATAAGAATAATTTCATCGCACTGGCAGAGGCCGGTAGGTTTGATTCCACCCAATTTCACCGGGTGATCAAGGATTTTATGGTGCAGGGCGGGGATGTTTTTGGAAAGGAAGGACTTCCCGCCGAGGAATGGCCTACAGTCCCTGCTGAAATTTTACCGAATCACTATCACCGTAAAGGCATGATTGCCGCAGCGAGACAAGGAAACAACATCAACCCGAGCCGTGCAAGTAATGGTTCGCAGTTTTACATTGTTCAGGGCCGGACCTATGAAGAACTGGAGCTGACCACGGATTTTCTTGCACTGCAGAAAGCAGTGTTGCAGTATGTCCAATTGGAAAGTCAGAAACCACTAAAAGAGGAGTACAACCGCCTTTATGCGGCACAGGAATTTGACAGTCTGACTAATCTGATTCTTTCCAAGCGGGATGAAATCGCAAAATCTCTAAATATTACCCTCACCAAAGATTATACTCCTGATCAGATTCAAGCTTATGCCACAATTGGTGGAACGCCTCATTTGGATCAGGAATACACGGTGTTTGGTGAAGTGATTTCAGGAATGGATGTAGTCGAAAAAATCGCTGCTGAGCCAACTTCCCGAGAAGTGCCCAACAATCCTGTGTTTATGCAGGTAAAGGTGGAAAAAGTGTCTAAAAAGAAAATCACCGAAGAATATGGCTATGTCTACCCAGAAATCAAGTAAACCCAAAATCCTGATCACCGGAGCCAATGGCTTGTTGGGACAAAAACTGGTGGAGCAACTGGTCGAACAAGGCAAGTTTGAAGTGATCGCTACCGGGAAAGGGCCCTGTAGACTGACAGGGGGAGGTTTTATTTACCAAAGTCTGGACATCACAAATCCGAATGAAGTAAGTGAGGTAATCACTAGACTTGCTCCGGAGACGATTATTCACAGTGCAGCAATGACTAACGTGGATCAGTGCGAACTGAATCGGGAAGCTTGTGTGGAGGTGAATGTGAAGGCGACTGAATATTTGGTAAAAGCTGCTGAAAAGATCCAATCCCACTTCATTTTTGTCTCTACGGATTTTATTTTTTCTGGAGAAAATGGACCTTACGATGAGGAGGCTGAACCTTCACCGGTCAATTTCTATGGAGAAACAAAGCTCATAGGAGAAAGTCTGGTAATGAATTCAAAAACCTCCTGGGCAATTGCACGGACAGTTTTGGTTTATGGCATAGCCAATGACCTGAGCCGAACCAATATCATTTTGTGGGTAAAAAACTCCCTGGAGGCAGGTAAGGAAATCCAGGTTGTGGATGACCAAGTCCGAACCCCGACTTTGGCGGAAGATTTGGCCTTGGGCTGTATTTTGATTGCGGAGCAACATGCCCAAGGCATATTTAATATCTCGGGATCGGATGTTTTGACTCCCCACGATATGGCAATAATGACTGCGGATTATTTCGGGCTAAATAAAGACTTAATCAAAAAAACAGATTCTACCCGGTTTACCCAACCTGCCAAACGACCGATGAAAACTGGCTTTATTATCGATAAAGCAAGAAAACAGCTGGGATTCGAACCCGAAACTTTCCGATCTGGAATAGGTATTTTGGCAAAACAAATTATCTTAGCCCGCTCTTAAAAAACAGTCTACACCCCGAATTTTACTTTATCATAATTTATGGCAGTTAGTTCTAACGGCGAAGAAAGGGGCCAATTTGGCTCAAGCCTTGGTTTTGTCATGGCTGCAGCCGGATCGGCGGTTGGTCTTGGAAATATCTGGCGGTTTCCATATCTGACCGGTGAAAATGGGGGTGGTGCCTTCGTTTTTGTTTATATCCTTTGTGTGTTGTTGATCGGTTTACCCTTGCTTTTCAACGAGATTGCTTTGGGAAGAAAGTCAGGGAAAAATCCAATAGGAGCTATTCGGGACACTGGAGGCAATAAATTTTGGCAGCTTTCCGGGGTACTTTGCGTACTGGTTTGTTTTTTTGTGTTTAGTTACTATTCAGTAATCGCAGGCTGGACTGTAGCATACATTTTTACTGAAATCATCAATATTCCGGTAGATTTTAAGGTCTTCGTAGCGACACCGATGTATGTCATCCCCTTGACTTTTGTTTTTATTCTGGCCACTATCCTGATTGTTTTGGGGGGTGTTTCAGGAGGAATTGAGAAAGCTGCAAAATTTTTGATGCCACTTTTATTTATCATTATCATATTTATTGCAGGTAGAGCGGTTACACTGGAAGGTGCCCAGGCAGGAATTGAATACTACCTTTCCCCCGATTTTTCCAAGATTAACTCCAAGGTAGTTCTGATGGCCCTTGGACAGGCATTTTTCTCCATGTCAGTAGGTTGGGGGTTGATGATTACTTTCGGTTCCTATTTGCAAAAAGATGCCAATATCATTCAGGCTTCCAGTTGGATTGCGGGAATGGATACAGCAGTGGCTTTGTTGGGAGGGTTAATGGTCTTCCCGGCGTTGTTTGCTTTGCTTCCTGGAAAAGATCCTGCATCGGGGCCTGCCTTGGTATTTGATGTCCTTCCAATGGTTTTTGACGCCATGCCGGGCGGGAATTTCATCGGTGGTCTGTTCTTTATCCTGTTGATGGTGGCGGCTTTGACTTCTACGATTTCTATGTTGGAGGTTCCTGTGGCCTATTTGATTGACGACAGAAAGTGGAACAGAAAAAGAGCAACTTGGACCGTAGGAATTGCTGCAATGATCCTTTCAGTTCCCTCAGCACTTTCTTCTATTGAAGGAAATATCTTCAATACCATGAGTTTTAATTTCTTAGGACATGAATTGTTGTCCTTCTTTGGAATCATGGACTTCATTTTTGGAACATTCGCAGTAATCGTGATTTGTTTGATGCTGGCGCTATACACCGGTTGGGCACAAAAAATCTCTGTATTCGCAGATGAATTGGCTCTTGGTGCTCCCGGATTTAAAGGGGCATTTCGTGCAGGTTGGATTTTCTTCATCAAATGGGTTTGCCCCATTGTAATTGGATTGGTAGTGCTCGATTTGATGGGAGTATTTGGTACTCCTCAAGAAGGAGGATAAAGGCAAAACTATAATTTGATAAAGGGAGCTTGCAGGCTCCCTTTTTATTTTCAACCAAATCAAGAGGTTTAGTTTTTATTGTGAAATGCTTTTCATATACTTGAAAAAGCATTTCATTTTTTATGAAAGTTCTCCTTGTTGATGATGATTCTGTTCACCTTCTGATTCTCAGAAAAATCTTTGAGAAGTCAAATCATGAGGTTGTGATAGCCCACAACGGAAAGGAAGCGCTCCAATACCTGGAATTTGACTCGTCATTTCAAGTGATTCTTACAGATATAATGATGCCGATCATGGATGGTGTGGAATTTTTGGATCACCTAAAGGAAAGTCCCCGTACCTGCAAAATCCCTACTATTGGGTTTACGGCCGGGGATGTGGAATATTATCGAGCCCACACTAAAAACACATTCGACAGCCTGGTCGCTAAACCAATGGACTTTTATGATTTATACAATCTGGCCCAATCTGCAGTCAGTAGCCATTTAAATTGAAATTATTGGCAAGGGAATTGCAAAAAGTTCGTTTAGAAATAAACTAAACCAAAATTCCCTGAGCCATGAAAAAAATCATCATTGTCCTTCTCTTTAGCTTTTTTGCAATTCAAGGATTTGCCCAAAATTCTGGAATTGGCATCAAAGCAGGCTTAAGCAGCACCAAATTGGATTTTGAAAGCAAAGAATTTATCCCCAGCGATGCCCAAACCGGATATCATATCGGATTATTTGGGAGGTTTGGAGGAGCAGGTTTTTTTGTCCAGCCTGAGCTTTTGTTCACACAGACCAAAGGTAATTTTGCATATGTACCCGATGCATGGAGTAGTGCTAGTCCCGAAGAATATGAGGCGGAATTTAACAGATTAGACATTCCGGTGATGGTGGGATACCGGTTTTTTAAATTAGTTCGAGTAATGGCTGGTCCTATTGCCAGCATCAATATCAATTCTGAAATAAAAAACTCCATTGAAACGGTGGAAAACGTGGAATACAAAAATGCGACTTTTGGGTACCAAGCAGGCTTGGGAGTTGATATAGGCAATCTTTCCGTTGACGCAAAATACGAAGGCGGCCTAAGCAAAATCACTGAAAATATTGGAACATACGATACAGACAATCGAATCAACCAATGGGTGCTTTCGGTAGGTTTTAAAATTTTCTAAGCAAGGAATATTTAATGAGAAAGCCCTCTGAATTTGATTCAGAGGGCTTTTTTATTTCCAATTTCTAATCTCGAATTTCAAATTTACTTTTCCATCACCATGGGTCCTGGTTCAGCAAGTTCATGGATTTGCTTCAAATCAATCACATAGACACTCCGACCGTGGGAACCCACAATCAAGTGATTTTCCCGCTCCTGGATGACCATGTCATAGATTGCAACATTGGGTACTTCTCCTTCGAAAAGATTCCAGTTGCTGCCTTCGTCCATACTGACATACAGCCCATGATCTGTGCCCAGGTAGAGGATGTTTGGCATTTTAGGGTCCTCGATAATAATGTTGGTAGACTCCTCCGGTAAATTCGCCTTGATGGATTTCCAAGTCTTTCCGTAATCTTCACTTTTGAAGACATAAGTATCGAATTCATCGTAGCGATAGCCGTTCAGCGTGATGTAGACCCTTCCTTCTTTGAATTTGGAAGGTGAAATGCTGCTTACCCAGCGATCCTGAGGAAGTCCAGAATTGAGGCTCGTCCAGTTTCCTCCATTATTTCTGGTAATCCAGACATTGCCATCATCGGAACCTGCATAGATGGTTCCGAATTCAAGTGGCGATTCTTCAACCACAGATAGGGTAGCATAAGGCACATTTCCTTTTTTCTGATTTTTGGTTAAATCTGGGGAGATAGTTGCCCAAGTATTTCCCTGATCCATGGATTGATAGACATATTGGGAACCCATGTACACGATGTCCTGATTGTGATAGCTGAGCTCGGCCGGGGTTCTCCAGTTCCAGCGGTTGGGTGCATTGCCGATATCATGGCCTGGAGTGATTCTGCGTCTTTCACCAGTCCTTTTGTTGATTCTGGAGTAGCTTCCAAACTGAGATCCGGTATAAACCAGGTCATTGTCACGGGTATCCACTGCCACAACCATGCCGTCACCTCCCATCAGAGATTCCCAAGGATCTTCAGGTTTGTTGGTAGACTTGCCAAACCAAACTCCATTGTCCTGCATGCCTCCGTAAATGTTGTAAGGAGTCGCCTGATCCACCATCACAGAGTAAAACTGGGAAATCGGCATCTGAGTATTCAGGTGGTCCCAACGTGACCCCCCACCAAAGCTTTGGTACAGTCCTCCGTCATTACCGAGAAGAATATGCTTGCTGTCCTTGGGATTGATCCACATGGCCTGATGATCTGAATGTGGATCGCCGATTGAATCTGTATTCGCGAAGTTTTTTCCGCCGTCTCGAGAAACCATCAACGGAACGCCCAACACGAAAACTTCATTTTCATCCGAAGTGCTTACTCTGATTTCCCCGAAATAGTAGCCATAGGTGTTGTAGAGCCTTCTCAAGTCGGATTCAGAAACTTTTTTCCAGGATTTGCCGGCGTTATCCGACCGGAACACCTCAGCGCCAATGATCGGCTGACCAAACATGGCAGCATTGGCATCGACTGCCCCGCCATTGTAATTGGCAATTTGCGCGGTGGTGATTTTGCCAGTTTTCAATTGGCGTTTAATTTCTGTTGCAGTGTATTTGGTAGAAAACTGGCTTCGTCTCAGGAGTGATTCCAGCTTTTTATCATCCAAAGCCAAGGCCTGATCCAGGGTCATGTCTTTGAAATCTTCCAATTTTAGCGGATTTTCTTCCTGTGGTTGATTTCCACGTTGGCGAGGAGGTTCTGCAGGAGTGTCGGATTTGCCCTGATTATCATGCAAAGCATACACCACGTTGGGATTGGAGAGACTAAAGTCAAAACCGATTCTTCCCGTAAACTCATCTTGAGGAAAACCTTCGACGGCTTTTTTCCAAGTGTCACCTCCGTCTTCCGATCTCCAGATCGAGGAGCCTTTTCCGTTGCCTATGAAGTCATGAGCCTGTCGGTACCTTTCCCAACTTGCGGCAAGCAAAATGTCCGGATTTCCCGGATGAATCTGCATGTCGATGATCCCGGTATTGTCGTCGATGTACAGGACTTTTTTCCAGGATTTTCCTCCATCTGTGGTTTTGTAAATACCTCTTTCCTTGTTTTTGGAATAAAGCCCGCCCATCGAACCTACCCACACGATATCCGGATTGGTCGGATGGATCAGAATCTGACCGATATGATGAGAGTGGATTAGCCCCATGTGCTGCCAGGTTTTGCCTCCGTCGGTGGATTTGTGAATCCCGTTGCCGGCATAGGTGGATCGGCTGGAGTTATCTTCTCCTGTGCCAACCCAGAGGAAATTGTTGTCAGATGGAGAAAGTGCCATGGCTCCGATACCCAATGCGCCTTGATGGTCAAAAATGGGAGTGAATGACTGGCCATTGTCTTCGGTTTTCCATATTCCTCCCGAGGCTGCCGCCACATAATAGGTGTTGGTGTTAGCGGCCACTTCGATGTCCACGATCCTGCCGGACATATTTGTTGGCCCGACGTTTCGGGCTTTAAAGTCCTTGAGAGGGGTGGAGGAAAGTAAGGCTTTGTGCTTTTCCACCGATTCCTGAAGGGCTTTTTCGGAGGTGGGTTTGATGTCCTGAGCCTGGAGCGAACCGAAGGAAATCAGTCCGGCAGCTAACAGGATTTGGTAAGTAGCTTTTTTCATGTGGTTTTTTTTGATCAGGTTGGAATATAACCAATCCTTTCAAAAGTGAATAAGGTGCTTTTGGGACTGGTCAAATGTGGTGTCAAAAAGACAAAAAAAATCCACGATCCTGAAACCGTGGATTTATGAATTGAGGAAATTGAAATTTAACCGATCAAGTTGCCTTCGTCGTCCCATTCGGCGACTTTGCCGCGGTCTTCAGGCTTTAGGAAAATAGACAAATACTTTTCAGGATTGGAAAGTCCATGCTTGTCCAAGACATTCTGGGGAACACCATCCCAGACATTTGGCGTATTTCCTACGTAGCCCATATATTTCCACCCCGCTTCGGTGGAGAAATATCCAGAGCAAGTCATGTTTCTCAGCATGTTGAACCAGCGGACAGCTCCTGAAAATTCCGGAATGGCTTTATCAGGCCAAGCAACCAAGTCCACAATTTTTATCACCTCCTCGTTGGAGAGTTCATTGAAAGGCTTGCCAAATTGCTCGTCAGCTTCAAAATCCAGCCACATCAATCCACCCCGCATCGGAGTCTGCATGCTTGGCTGATCTTTCATCATGAATTCCATGAAATCTGGAACTTTCAATTCAGTAGCGGAAGGGGAATCCGGCCCGGCAGGCATGATGATATCCACCAGAATATTGAGTTTTTTCTTTTCTTCTTCAGTAAAGAAATTCTCGGAAAGCAACTGGGCATCGCGAAGTTTTTCCTCCTCAGTCCGACCTCCTGGCGTACCACCTGTCAGGATCTGGTTTTGCACGGCCACCTGCTCGGGTTCACAACCGGTCAGCAACAAACCTGCCCCTACGGAGCCGGTAAAGAGCAGTTTTAGATTTTCTCTTCTGTTCATGGCTTAGATGTTTTTTTGTTTCAGCTGGTCCACAATGTATTCCGAGGTTCTCCAAGAAAGGGCCAAAATGGTCCAGGTTGGATTTTTGTCTGCTTGAGATACAAACGGTCCGGCATCGACCACAAACAGGTTTTTGCAGTCGTGTGCCTGGCAATTGGAGTTCACAACTGAAGTTTTGGCATTGTTTCCCATACGGGTGGTGCCCACTTCATGGATGATTCGACCCGGCGCATGGAGACCATATTCAGACTCTGGACCGGGCTTATTTCCCAAAAGGGTCGCGCCGGCATTAGTCAAGATTTCCTCAAAAGTCTCATGCATGTGCTTAGCCTGCTTGAGTTCTTCATCAGACCACTTGTAGTGGAATCTCAAAACAGGGATCCCGTATTTATCCACCACGTTCGGGTCAATTTCGCAGTAATTGCTGTGGCGCGGGATACTTTCCCCACGTCCGGACATTCCCAAAGTGGAGCCGTAGATTCTGCGGACGTCCTTTTTCAGACCTTCTCCATAGCCGCCGTTTGGACTTGGGTTGCCAAATTCATCCTTGAGGTATTTTCTCATCGTGTCCATGCTTCCGCCTGCACCATAAGCGGGTTGGCCCATGCCACCCCAATATTCGATGTGGTAGCCACGGGCAAAGCCCAGTTTTTTGTTGTCACCCCACCAAGGTGTGTACATGTGCATGCCCCCAACTCCGTCTTCGTTGTATCGCTCACGGTCCATCAAGTCAGGTAAAATCCCCATTCGGTCAGCACCGGTCGAGTCATGCAAATACCTTCCCAAAGCGTCCGAATCGCCACCTATCCCATTGGGATGGGATTTGGATTTGGAGTTCATCATGATTCGGGAAGATTCACAGGCTGAGGCTCCGAGTACCACCACTCTGGAATTAAGCTTGTATTCTTTCATGTCCACTTTGCTCACAAAAGAAACCCCGGTAGCTTTTCCACTGTCATCGGTGGTTACTTTTCTAACCATGGAATGGGTGTAAAGATCCACCTTCCCTTTTTTCATTGCCGGATGCAACAGGCAGGTTCCAGCAGAGAAATCTGCATAAACTTGGCAAGCCCGGTTACATTGCGCGCAGAAAAAGCAGACGCCCCGCTCATTGTTGATCGGGCGGGTAAGCATGGAAAGACGACCCGGGATCATTGGGATATTGACTTTGTCTGCTCCTTTTTTCAAGAAAAGTTCATGCAGCCTCGGCTTTGGAGGAGGAAGGAAAAACCCATCCGGTTCGTTGTAGATTCCTTCTTTGGAGCCAAAAACTCCAATCAGTTTATCTACTTTGTCATAATAGGGCTTGATGTCGTCATAGCCAATTGGCCAGTCGTCACCCATTCCGTCAATACTTGCTCTTTTGAAGTCATTTGGCCCAAATCGCAGAGAAATTCTTCCCCAGTGATTGGTTCGGCCTCCTACCATTCGGGAACGAAACCAGTCGAATTTGGTGCCATCTTTTCGGGTATAGGGTTCGCCCTCAATATCCCATCCACCTATGGCCTGGTCAAAATCGCCAAATGGCCGGATTCGGGTACCTGAACCTCTTCTTGGGGATTCCCAAGGTGGCCTGAGCTGGGTTCTGTCCTCGTCTTTTGCCGGGTCAAAATCCCCCCCTGCTTCCACTACAGCAACCGATAAACCGGCTTCGGAAAGGATCTTGGAGGCCATGCCACCCCCTGCTCCGGAACCCACGATGATCACATCATAGGCTTCCCCTGATTGTTTGATTTGAAAACTCATTTTCAAAAATTTTTAATGAAGTTGAAAATATAGCGCTAAAAATTTCAGGAGAGAAATGATTTAATTCGGAATATTATGTGAGGTTTTTAGTTATGGAAAATTGAAAAAAAGCATTAAAAAACCTGAGCTTTTGGGACTCAGGTTTAGGGTTTTTAAATAAGTTTTTTGATGAAAGGCCATACCGTTTCCATGACGATTTTGTGCCCTTCTTCAGTCGGGTGGATCCCGTCAGGAAGATTCAATTCAGGATTTCCAGCCACCCCTTCCAGAAGAAAAGGAATCAAGGTAACATTCTTCTCAGCTGCGACATCAGGGTAGATCGCCTTAAACTCATCGGTATATTCAAGTCCCATATTTGGGGGAATCTGCATTCCGGCCAGAATGATTTTTGTGTCAGGATATTTTGAGCGGACCTTGTCAATGATTGCTAATAAGTTGCTTTTAGTCTCACTCAATTGAATGCCTCTCAAGCCGTCATTTCCTCCCAGTTCCAGAATGAAAATGTAAGGCTCATCCTCCAGAAACCAATCCAACCGGCTCAATCCTCCTGCAGTAGTTTCACCACTCAGTCCTCCGTTGATTACGCGAAAATCCATTCCCAAACTGTCAATTCTATCCTGAGTCAATCCGGCAAAAGCATCATCCTGATCTATTCCATAGCCAGCGGTAAGGCTGTTTCCAAAGAAAAGAATGGTTTTCTCGTTGGAAGCAACCTGTACAGTATCGCTTCCGGCGACTTCAGTTTGTTTTTGATCAGATGAAGATCCGCAGGAACTAACTAGGACTAGGAAGGTGAACAAACTTAGTATCAGACTTAAGGAAATTCTTTGGAAATACATTTTTTAACGTTTTTCTTACTAATGGATAATTGGCAAAAAGGTTCGGAATTAACTGCAAATCTGTCAAGTTTCAACGCAAAAATAGCTTTTTCTGCGTTGGTCGAGCAAATATGCCCGTCTGTCGATCCCTCTTGGCATCCAAAGTTTAAATTTCTTTTATTTACTTGAATTACCTGAGGTCCAATTTCATTGCCCAACAAAGGAATGACTTATGCGTTTGACCTTTCAACTCTAAAATCAAGGCTTTTCATGAGCATTTTATCCATTAGGAACCTAAGTAAAACATACCAAAGCGGTAGCCGAAAGCTGACTGTTTTAGACGAAGTAAATTTTGATATTCAGGCAGGTGAAACCCTTGCAATCGTAGGCCCATCCGGAAGCGGGAAGACCACGCTTTTGGGACTTTGTGCCGGACTCGATTCCGGTTCTACAGGCAGTGTGGTGCTAAACGGCCAAGCTCTCGAGAAAATGAACGAAGACCAACGCGCCTCTGTCCGAAATAAGGACGTGGGATTCATTTTTCAAAATTTCCAATTGCTACCGACTTTGACTGCTTTGGAAAATGTGATGGTTCCTCTAGAGCTGAAAAAGCGAAAAGATGCCCGCCAAAAAGCGCAAGAATTGCTTGAAAAAGTAGGTTTGGGAGACCGCTTTACACACTATCCTACCCAGCTTTCAGGTGGAGAGCAGCAGCGGGTTTCCATTGCCAGAGCTTTTGCCAATGAACCTAAAATACTTTTTGCGGACGAACCTACCGGAAACCTGGACACAGAAACCGGTGAAATGATCGAGAAACTCATTTTTGACTTGAATAAAGAACAGGGTACAACTTTGGTCCTGGTCACTCACGATCTGGAGCTTGCTGCCAAAACCCAGCGCATCATTCATATCAAAGGCGGAAAAATACAGGAGGATGCAGATGCCTGATTTTGGTTGGATTTTAAAAATGGCGCTCCGGGATTTCCGGAAGAACCTCTCGCGGCTGTTGCTTTTTGTTTCCTCTATCGTGGTCGGGATTGCCGCTTTGGTGGCGATCAGCAGTTTTGGAGAAAACCTGACCAAGGATATCGACAACCAGGCTAAGGAGCTTTTGGGGGCTGATTTGGTATTGGAAAACAACAAACCGATCGGCGATCAGAAAGTCGATTCACTTGCCACGGAGATGGCATCCGAGGTGAATTTTGCCTCCATGGTGGCTTTTCCAAGTACTGGAGCAAGTAGGCTGACTCAGGTCAGAGCTTTGGAAGGAAATTTTCCTTTTTACGGAAAACTGGAAACAATTCCTGCGGAAGGTGATGCAGATTTCAGAAATGGAGGCAAAAAGGCTTTGGTTGAAAAGACCTTGATGGCGCAGTTCAATGCAAAAGTAGGGGATTTGATCAAAGTCGGGGCAGTCACTTTTCAGATAGCCGGAGAGCTTCAAAAAGTGCCTGGACAGACCGGGATCACAGCCACGGTGGCACCGGCAGTTTACATCCCTATGGCATTCCTTCAGGAAACCGGCCTAGTCCAATACGGTAGCCGGGTGGAGTACAACCGCTATTTGCAGTTTGCAACCGGCACGAATGTCGATGAACTTATCAAACCCTATGAAGAACAATGGGAGCTGGATCGGGTAGACGCGGATACGGTCGAAGACAGAAAGGAATCCACAGGCCGTTCCTTTGCCAATCTTTCCAATTTTCTTAGTCTTGTTGCCTTCATTGCATTGCTCCTCGGATGTGTGGGAGTAGCTTCTGCGGTCAATGTTTTTGTGAAAGAAAAGCTGGCTTCGGTGGCCGTATTGAGATGCCTTGGGGTTTCATCCCGAGATGTTTTGTTGATTTATTTGGCAGAGATTATGGTTATGGGCCTTGTCGGAGCATTTTTAGGTTCAGGATTGGGGACAGCATTGCAATATGTTTTGCCGGCGGTTTTTTCGGATTTTCTACCTGTTGAGGTCAATGTCGGGGTTTCATGGATTTCAGTAGGATTTGGAATCATCACCGGATTGTTTGTTTCAATTCTTTTTGCGCTTCTGCCTTTGCTCAAAGTGCGGAATGTATCGCCGATGGCCACACTTCGACCCGAAACAGCCGATACCACTTTGATGAAGGATCCTCTTCGATGGTTGGTTATTTTGGGGATTTTGTTGTTCATCTGGGGTTTTAGCTTTTTCCTGCTGAAGGACTGGAAGCTTGCTTTAGGCTTTACAGGATTTGTACTTGTAGCATTCGGAGCACTTTGGGGTGTCGGCCAATTCATAATGTGGGCAGTGAGAAAATTCCTGCCGATTTCTCTGGAATACACTTGGAGACAGGCTTTGGCCAATTTGTATCGGCCAAATAACCAGACGATCTCCTTGATTGCGACCATCGGATTGGGTACAGCTATGATTGCCACGCTTTTTTTTCTGCAAAATCAACTGCTTGAGGAAGCCAAGTTTGCTGACAAAGAAGATCAACCCAATATGTTGATGTTTGATATCCAAAGCGCCCAATTGGATGAGGTAAGGTCAAAAGTGCAAAACCGAAACCTGCCGATTATGCAGGAAGTGGCGATTGTGACCATGCAGCTGAATGAAATCAACGGTGTGGACAAAAAGGAAAATGAGGATTTGCCGGATGATAAAGATTACTCCCGCTGGCTTTACAACCGAGAATTTCGGGTAACCTACCGCGATACTTTGATTTCTTCCGAGACGATTACGGCTGGGGAATTGGTTCCTTTGGGAGCAAGAGGTGACAGTATTTTTGTCTCTTTGGAAAAAGGATTCGGAGAAGGTAACGGGCTGAAAATCGGTGATGAAATCGAATTCAATGTTCAGGGTAGACCAATCAAAACTTACATCGGAAGTTTCAGAGATGTGAAATTCAATCAGGTTTCGACCAATTTTCTGGTGTTGTTTCCAAGCGGGGTTTTAGAACAGGCACCGAAATTTCACGTGCTGATTACCAAAACAAAAACCGACCGGGAAGCAGCCGATGTGCAGGCAGAGATAGTGCGAGCCTATCCCAATATCTCGATTATCAATCTGGGTACAATCGTCGCAACGCTGGAGGAGATTTTAGGTAAAATCAGCTTTGTGATTCAGTTTATGGCCTTTTTCTCCATTGCAACAGGGATTTTGGTGCTGATCAGTTCCTTGATTATCAGTAAATATCAGCGAATGCGGGAAAGCATATTGCTAAGGACACTAGGCGCAAGTTCTGCTATCGTAACCAAGATCAATACCCTGGAGTATTTCTTCTTAGGGAGTTTGGCTTCGCTTTCGGGGATTCTTTTATCTTTTCTGGCGACGTTTATGCTGGGTGAATTTGTCTTTGAGATGAACTTCAGTGTGGCTTGGAAAGAGGGTTTGGTGATGTATTTGGCAATTACCGGACTGACGATTGTTTTGGGATGGCTGAATGGCCGAAAAATCATCAATCAACCTCCGATGGAGATTTTGAGGGGGAATGGCTGATGTAATGTAGAATTAGAAATGAAGAATTAGCCTCCGGAGACGGGGGCTTTTCTCGTTTATTAATAATGATGCCTGCACTGAGCGATTTCCAAAGAACCATCTTTGACCCTATAGACGAGCCGATGCTCTCGATCGATTCTGCGAGACCAAGTTCCGGCTAATTCGTGTTTTAGTGGCTCAGGCTTTCCTGTTCCAGAAAAAGGAGTGCGTTGACATTCCTTGATTAAGGCATTAATCTTTTTGAAAATCTTCCTATCAGTAGCGTTCCAATAAAGGTAATCTTCCCAGGCTTGAGTTGAAAAAGTAATATCCATCAGTTCAAAAATTATTCTTCGATCAGGTCTCTTTTGACTCCTTTTCCTTCATCCAATTCTTTGAGAGCTTCCAACAATCGCTCCGCATTTTTTGGGCTGCTCATCAAATAGTAGGTCTCCTGTAGGCCTTCGTAGTCAGATTTGGACAGGACAACGACATCTTCTCCATTTGTTCGGGTGACATATAATGGTCTTGAATCATTGACCACACCATCCAAATAGGATTTCATATTCTCGCGGAATTTTGAGTAGGTAGTGACTTCCATGGTGCTTGAATTTTCCTGAATTTGAAAATTTCTTTTTACTTGTACAAAATCCTGTACGAATTTGTTCCAAGAGATTTTGATTCTTCCAAAAATTGAGAAATGGATTTTTCATTTTTGTCTTTATATTTCATTTCTGTTCAACTCCAAGCCCATGAAAACCAAGCTCTCAGAATCTGAAATCGCTCCGCTTCATTCCATCGAAGATTGGGAAGATGATCTCCTGACCCGCTATCCCGAACCTAAGGACAAACAAGCCAAAGCAAAGGATGACTACCGTAATTACCATGATTCCGAGCGAGTGGATACGGTCAGGGAGTTTTACAAGCTGAATCATACCTACCAGACCTACGACTTTGTGGTGGATAAGGAAAAGGAGTTTTTGAAGTTTGAAAAGAAGGAAATGCCTTTTTGGGATGCGGTAAGTTTTCTCAACACCCTGATCGATGACTCCGACCCGGACACCAATCTCGACCAATTACAGCATTTGCTTCAGACCTCAGAGGCTATCCGGGCAGATGGACATCCTGATTGGTTTGTGTTGACCGGATTTATCCATGATCTGGGAAAGGTACTTTGCCTCTTTGGGGAACCTCAATGGGCCGTGGTGGGTGATACATTTCCGGTAGGGTGCGGGCATTCTGACAAGATCGTATATCCGGAGTTTTTTGACCGAAACCCAGACTCCAAGGACGAGCGATTCAATACAAAATATGGCGTTTACTCTCATCAGTGCGGTTTGGATCAGGTGAAAATGTCCTGGGGACATGACGAATACCTGTATCAGATGGTGAAAAATCATATGCCTGAGCCTGCGCTTTACATGATTCGTTACCACTCTTTTTATGCACAGCATAGAGAAAATGCCTACGATCATTTATTGAATGACCATGACCGGGAGATGTTCAAGTGGGTGGATAAATTCAACCCCTACGATCTATATTCGAAAGTGCCTGTGCCACCGGATTCCAAGGCATTGAGGCCGTATTATGAAGATTTGGTTGCCAAATATCTTCCTGCGACTTTGAAATTTTAAAAGAAGATTTGACTGAGGAAGGGGATTTGAAGGTCCCCTTTCTTTTTTTCATTTTCCGAAACAATTAACCCAAAATCCATTTCATGCTTACCGCCATTTCCTTTGTAGGATTCACGCTGTTTGTTGCTTTTTTTTCCTGGTACAAATTGAGAAAGGAGAATCTCAGCTCTAGGGATGGTTACTTTTTGGGAGGCCGGAGTCTCACAGGAGGCGTGATTGCTGGGTCAATGCTTTTGACCAATATCTCCACAGAGCACTTGATCGGGATGAACGGATCGGCCTACAAAAACGGCATGATCATCATCGCATGGGAAGTGACCTCAGCCATAGCTTTGGTGATCGCAGCTTTGTATTTTTTACCCATTTATCTGAGAATGGGTTTGGCTACGATTCCGCAATATCTGGCGGTTCGATTTGACGACACGACCAAGACCATTGTTTCGGTGCTGCTGATGCTTTCATTTGTTTTCACACTTTTGCCGATTGTGCTTTATACGGGAGCGATTAATCTGGAGAGTATTTTCAATGTCTCCGAGGTTTTTCAGATCAGCAAGTCAGAAGGAATCTGGCTGACAGTGATTACCATCGGAGTAATCGGATCTGTATATGCCATTTTTGGAGGATTGAAGGCTGTGGCCTATTCGGATATGATCAATGCCATCGGACTGATGATCGGGGGATTAATGGTTCCGGTTTTTGCGCTTTGGGATATCGGAGGCGGAAATGTTGCCGCAGGACTCAGCAAGGTGTACGAGACTATTCCGGAGAAATTCAAAGTGATCGGAGCAGAGGATTCTGTCATGCCGTTCAGTACGCTTTTCACAGGATTGATGATCAATCAGCTGTACTTCTGGGGAATGAACCAGACCATCATTCAGCGGGCTTTGGGGGCCAAAAACATGGCAGAAGCCCAGAAAGGCCTGCTATACACCGGGATTTTCAAGATCCTGATTCCCTTAATCATTGTGTTGCCGGGAGTGATTGCCTTTTATTATTACGGGGAACAATACTATGGCGATCAGGATTTTATTTATCCAGTTTTGGTTAAAAAAGTCCTTCCACTAAGTCTAATTGGCTTTTTTGCTGCAGTGGTTTTGGGCGCTGTGCTTAGTACTTTCAATTCGGTGTTAAACTCAGCAGCCACGATTTTCAGCCTTGATATTTATAAAAAAATCATCCAACCGGGAGCTTCAGACTCTAAGTTGGTTAAAGTCGGGAAGCTTAGTTCACTGATTCTGGCGGTGATTTCCATCCTGATTGCACCAATGGTAGCCAATGCACCCGAAGGCTTGTATCAATTGATGCAGCAGCTGAATGGGATCTTCTTTATCCCTATAGCTTCGATTCTTTTGGCCGGATTCTTTATTCCCAAAATCTCAGCTATGGGTGCCAAAGTGGGTTTGGTGACTGGATTGTCATTTTATCTGCTGACCACTTTTGCGATGGATGTTAAGCTCCATTTCATCCACATCTGGGGGATCGAATTTTTGCTCAATCTGGGGGTGATGTATCTGGTGAGCTTAAAATTCCCAGCCAAGACTCATATCGAGAGTCCCCGAGGACCGCTAAATCTTCAGGAATGGAAATACGCAAAACCACTTTCAATAGTGCTTTGTCTGGTGACTTTGCTGATTTATTGGTTTTTGGGGAGGTAGGAAAGTGTAAAATGAGGAATTAAGAGTTAGAAATTAGTTTATAGTTGAGTAACTTAATGTCTGCAACTGAAAAACTTTATAATAATGCACCCTTACACAATCCACCTTTTAGAGGACATTGAAAAGGCATTTAGGCCAAAAGATTTTTTTTTAAACCAAAAGAAGGTTTCCTCAGGTGATGAATTAGAGGATCATTTTGCAGAAATCGAAAGATGGCTCAATAAGGATAAGGAACCTACTTTTGGGAACTATTGTGGATTGAAATCAGGAGATTTTCCTCCGGTTGATTTCTATTCTTCGAGGGAGCTAAAAGCATTGGTTAAACTTTTCGAAAGAATGATGTTTTCATGGAATCTCAGTATGGATGTCCCGAAAACATTGCCAATAGACAGAAAATATAAGCTAATGATTGCAACTCTTGACGAACCCACTTTAATCGTTGAGGGTGGTTTTGTCGGGTTTGACTATTGTACTGGTAATCCTGAAGGCTGCGAATTAGAGGAATATTGTCCCTGCCTAAAATACTGGGAGGAAAAGTGAGATTTCTAATGAAGTAGATTTTACAGCTATTCTGTACTTCTTACCATCTTCAGAAATTCCACCAACCCTATCACCTCAACTTCCCCTTTCATGGGAAAGCGATCCTTTCCCGAGTAAACGACAATTTTTTTCGTTGCTCCAATGTCTTCACAAGCGCTGTGAAATCCAGCTGAGAGCGAAGGGGCAATTGATCTTTTAACCTCCACAGCCCAGACTTCCTGATTGCTTTTTTCCAGCACCAAATCAATTTCGGCCTGATTGCTGGATCGATAATAGCTCGCTGTCCATGAAGAAGGAAGACTGTTTAGGATATTTTCAACCAAAAAACCTTCCCAACTTGCTCCCACCACTGGGTGTCCGAGCAAATGGTCAAACGTGTGGATATTCATCAGATTATGAAGCAATCCTGAATCTCTCAAGTAGATTTTCGGGGTTTTTACTAGTCGCTTTTTTGTGTTTCCTGACCAAGGTTGAACCTGCCTCACCATAAAGAAATCCTGGAGAATATCCAGATACGTTTTGATCGTGGTGTGACTTACATCCAGGCTTTTGGCAATGTTGCTCAAGTTGGCCTGCTGTCCGTGGAAATGTGCTAGCATTGTCCAAAACCGCTTCATGCGGGTAGCAGGGACTTGGGGGCCAAATAAAGGAATGTCCTTTTCCACATAAGTAGAAATAAAATCATGCCTCCAATTCCAACTTTCTTCTTCCGAATCAGCCAAATAACTGTCCGGAAATCCCCCTCTAAACCAGAGTTTTTCGACACTGAATCCGAGTGGATCATTTTGATGCAGTTCTGTGACTGAAAAGGGTGGCAATTCCAGATAGCGTATTCTTCCCGCCAAAGTTTCGGAAGACTGTTGAAGCAGTTCTTTGGAAGCAGAGCCCAAAAGCAAGAAATGACCTACCCTTTCTCCGGCTCTTTTTCGGATATCCACCAATCCCCTAATGATCGGAAACAAATCAGGCTTTCGCTGCACTTCATCAATCACCAAGAGCTGATTTTCAAATCTTCGGAGGTAGCTTTCTGCATCATCCAACTTGGCCAAATCGGAATCCAGCTCCAAATCCAGGTAGTGGACAGGCTTATCCAAAAGGGGCTTGGCAATCTCCAATGCCAAGGTCGTCTTTCCTACTTGGCGTGGACCTAAAATAACCACCACTGGCATGGACTTCAGACCTTGGATTAGCTTGTCTTCAAGTGCTCGGTGAATCATAACAGTCTAAATTAACTTTCAATTTGCATGAAAATTAATTAAAAACCATGTAATTTGAAAGTTTAACTTTCAAATTACATGGTTTTATGGGTATATATCATGTAATCTGAAAGTAGAAGGGTGAACATTTCTAAAGTTTCAAACTTTGGAAAAGTCAAAATCTGAATTCCTCGAAACAAAAAAAGCCCGCATTGCTGCGAGCTTTTAAGCGTACCCAGAGCCGGAGTCGAACCGGCACGAGTGTAACCTCATTGGTGTTTGAGACCAACGCGTCTACCAATTCCGCCATCTGGGCATGGTACGCACCTGCCTACCGCAGGCAGGTCTGATCAAATCAGACTTGTGTTTTCCCGTTCCTTGCTGAACGGGCTGCAAATATGAAAACAAAAAAGATTTCCTACAAACTCATTTCCCGACTTCCTGCAATTTTTTTGAACTGAATGCTATCGGTTTTTCCGAAAAAAGGGCCTTGGTAAAGCTCCAGACAGATTTAAACAGCTCAGAATCACGGTACTGATTTAGCGCCTCTTCGTTTTCCCAATGGCTGTAGGTTGTGAAAATATTTTTCTCAGAATGATCCTGCCAGAGTTCCAAATGGCTGCATCCCGGAAAATTTCGGATCAAATTCTTGTTGGCTTCGAAGTTTTCCAGAAAAGCTTCCACTTCATCCGGCCTAAAAGTCATGCGTACGATCCGGACCAACATCAGCCTCCAAAGTGAATATAGACCACACTATCCTGCTTCAGACCTAGGAGTTTTCCCGCATCCCCGTGGTTAATCCCGATCTCCAGGATGTCGAGACTGTTGAAGAATGCAAATGGGTCACCTGCCTCTACCTGGTCATAACCCATCTGAATCTTGTTAACCGATTCCCTTCCAAACTGAATGGTGAATTTCCCGGGATTCAATTTTTCAAAAACATCTCTCCTAATATTAGTCAGCATATTGCCATACCGGTCGATTCGGATCACATGGCCAATGATATGTTCCCGAGTCGCTTTTGCCTGTCGGGACATCAACTTGCGGAAATTGGTCAATGGTCCGCCAAAATCATGGATTGCCGCTCCGCTTGCAACCTTTGCGGCTATGGGAGCCAAAATATCTCGGGTCGGAAAAGTGGAGTCCTTCAAGTGAATATCCGCAAACTGAACCAAAATTCCGGGGTCGCTATCAGCCAAAAGGCTCAAAATTCCGTTGTTTGGTCCGACAAAAATATGCTCCTCCAATTTCACTCCGATGTAGCCTTGGGTCATTGGGCCGGTGGTGTTGATTCCGACCAGATGTACGGTGCCTTTGGGAAATTCCCTAAAAGTGGATCGAAGCACAAAAGCCGCATGCTCAATATCATAAGGCTCAATGCTGTGAGTAATATCGATGATATTCAGCTGTGGATTGATCGAAAGTATTTTGGCCTTTACGGCCGGAACGTAGTAGTCTTTATCCCCAAAATCTGAGAGGAATGTCACCAATGCCATACAAGCAAGTCTATTAAAATTGTGTAATTTTGTTTGAGGGGGAGTGAACAAAAATAGAAATTTTATTCTTTAGCCTTCAAGGTAAACCTAAATCAAAAAACAAGTTTGGTCGAAAAAGTAATCACCTTAGAAAACGTACCCTTGGCTGAGTTTTTGGGCACAGCCAATGAAAATATACGGCAAATTGCCCAGGCTTTCCCACAGAGCAAAATCGTTTCCCGAGGCAACGAAATCCGGATCCAGGGTGGCGCTCCCGAGATTTTGCGTATCAATGACCTGATCAATCTCCTGCTGGAGCACTTCGATCGCTTTGGTCACCTTACTCCCGAAAACGTCAAAGATTACCTCGATATCGAAGGGATTCCTTTTGAGGAAGCCAACAGAGATCAGGTGATTGTCTTTGGTAACAAAGGTTTGGTCATCAAACCCAAATCTGCAAACCAACGCAAACTGGTCGAGGCAGCCATGAGCAATGACCTGGTTTTTGCTCTTGGTCCCGCCGGCACAGGGAAAACCTACATTGCAGTCGCTTTGGCAGTCCGAGCTTTGAAAAACCGGGAGGTTAAGCGGATTATCATTACCCGACCGGCGGTAGAAGCCGGAGAAAATCTGGGCTTTCTTCCAGGAGATCTTCAGGAAAAGCTGGATCCTTATTTGAGGCCGATCTACGATGCACTTCAGGATATGGTGCCACCGGAAAAGCTGAAATACTATCAGGAAACGCGAGTAATCGAAATCGCACCTTTAGCTTACATGAGAGGTCGAACGCTTCATGATGCTTTTGTGCTTTTGGATGAAGCTCAAAATACCACTAGTGAGCAGATTAAGATGTTTTTGACCCGAATGGGGCCCAACTCCAAAGTCATTATCACCGGTGACCAAACCCAGGTCGACTTACCCGTAAGGCAAAAATCAGGATTGGCAGAGGCACTCAGAATTCTAAAGGATGTCAAAGGAATTGGGGTGGTGAGTCTAAGCGGAAAAGATGTCATCCGTCACAAACTCGTAAAGGCAATCATTGAAGCCTACGAGATCAATCAGGAGAATGAAGAACAAAGACGCCATGATGCCAACAGTCGAAAAAATAACTGATAAAAAATCTCTGGACGAAGCATTCAAAATCCGTGAACTCGTCTTTGTCATCGAGCAGGAGGTAGATCCGGCAGAGGAATACGATGAGTTTGAGGATTCTTCCACCCATTTTTTGGCAAAATTGGAAGGGAAACCTGTAGGTACGGCACGTTGGAGATTTACCAAAAACGGTGTGAAAATGGAGCGGTTTGCTGTCTTGGAGGTAGCCAGGGGAAAAGGAGTGGGACAAGCACTGGTTGCAGCTGTTTTGGCCGACGTGGATTCCACTTCGGAAGCCACAGGAAAAACCAAATATCTTCATGCGCAGCTCACCGCAGTCCCGCTTTACGCCAAATTCGGCTTTGAAAAGGTCGGAGATATGTTTGAAGAATGTAATATCCAACACTTCAAAATGGAGTTGGCCTAATCCTTGTCCTCAATCCGAAAACCAACTAATAAAGTCAATGAGAAAGCTCATCTTCCTTTCCCTATTTGCAATAGGAATCTCAGTTTCTGCTTTTTCCCAGCAAGTCATTTCCTCCTCGGGGACTTCCAATCCAAACGTGGGAACCTTTGATAATGAGATCAAGCTCAACTTTCTTAATCTAATCCTTCTGGGATCTTTTGAAGTAGGATACGAGCGATTCCTGAGTGAAAGCCATTCTTTGGATTTGCAGCTTCACATCAATGACCGCTTTGGCTACAATTCCCAAAACGACGGAAAAACTTACAAAACCAATTCCATTCAGTCCGGAATGAATTTCTATTTCGGCAACAAACCGAACGGAAGATTTCATGTCTATCCTTTTCTGAAGTTTAGATTTGGTGATTATGAAGAACCCGGCGATGGGGGAGTGACCACCACTGACATGACTGCTTTCATCATCGGCGCAGGATTCGGCTACAAATGGGAGGTTTCCGAGCATTTTGCTTTCGGACCTTATGCCAGCATTGCCCGAAACTTTAGCGAAGCAGTTTCGGATAAATTCGCCTCGGTAGAACCCAATGCAGGTTTTAGCCTGGGCTACCGATTTTAAATTGTATTCTCAAAAAAAGGGCCTTTCGGGGCTCTTTTTTTTGCCCTGTTTTTTTTAACTTAAGTCTTTAATTTTTTCATCAATGAGATTTGCCGACTTCCCATTTTTGAGGTATTTGCCTATTTTAATTTCCGGAGTCCTGCTTTCGCAAAAAGGATGGGAGATTCACTTTTTAATTCCAGTTGTTTTGATTATTGTTTTCTGGACATTGTATGGATATTTCATTTTTCAGCGAAAGAGTTTCACCAAGTTGATTCCAGCCTTTTTTGCTTTTGGGATTCTCCTTTGCCTTGGTTTTTTGCTTTCTGAATTCCAAAAAAAGAGAGCTCTGGAATTGGTGGATGAAAACCTTGGAAGTGCCGATTTTTACTTGGCTAGGGTGGAAAAACACGATGTCGGAAAACCAAATTCCTCCGAGAATCTCCTCAATGTCATCGCAATTCGGGACAGTGTGGACTGGAAAGCTTCACAGGGAAAAATCTTGATTTATCATAAGAAAAGAGAACCTCTCATTCCTGGTCAGTTGATTTTGGTAAACGGCTCACCTGAGAAAATACCTCCTCCGATTTTTCCCGATGAGTTTGATTACCGCGGTTATTTAGCAAGAAAAGACATCCATTTTCGTCAGTTTATCGGAGAGAAATTCAGGATTATCGATTCCTCGGCTGTGGAATCTTCCAAGTATTGGCTGGAGAATTTCCGGAGAAAATTGGTGTCAATTATTGAGGAGAAAGTTCCCAATTATGAATCCCAGCAAATTGCAGCAGCTTTGCTTTTGGGTGAAAAGGGAAACCTGGATAAAGAAATTCAAAACGCTTACGCGGAAACGGGGACTATGCATATTCTGGCTGTCTCAGGACTTCATGTCGGGATCATCTACGCCATTTTGGTTTTTCCGCTCAAGGGAATTCGACTTCGGTCGAGTCAAAGGAAAATTTACCTGCTCATAGTGATTTTTTTGATCTGGATTTATGCTGTTCTGACAGGTTTTTCACCGTCGGTGATTAGAGCGGCAACGATGTTTTCACTTTTCACATTGGGCCAATTGAGAGAAAGGAAACCATCTTCCTTTAATATTTTGGCCTTTTCGGCAATGCTCATGATTGTATTGGATCCCGGTGTCATCTTCGAAGTTGGGTTTCAGCTTTCTTATTTGGCAGTCGCAGGAATCCTACTTTTACAACCCTTGATACTTCGATGGTGGTTGCCACCAAATCAGCTTTTTGAGTACTTCTGGCAAATGACAGCGGTAAGCTTGGCCGCTCAATTGGCCACATTTCCACTGTCGATTCTCTATTTTCATATTTTTCCGACTTACTTCCTGATAGCCAACCTGATCATTATTCCGCTTTCTTTTTTGGTCATGCAAGTGGGGATTCCGCTTTTAGCCTTGAGCTGGGTTCCGATTTTGGGAGACGGACTTGGGTGGCTGGTGAGCGGGTTGATTTGGCTTCAAAACTGGATCACACTTGCTATACAGCTTTTTCCGGGAGGAAATCTGGAACGACTTACGATCAGCTTTTCGGGGATGCTGTTGATTTGGGGCCTGTTGATTATCTGGGCAAATTGGGAATGGGGTGACAGGAGGAAGCTAACTTACTTTTCCCTATGCCTTTTATTGATCTGGTCAGCTGATCATTTGATTAGAGAGATCCGACGTCCAGCTGCGGGGCTAATGATTTATTCTGGGGAGAAAGGAATTTTGATGGACTTTCAGGTTGGGGGAAAGTCCTTTTCCTGGAATGAAAATTTCCCATCAGAGCAGATCAGCTTTTCCATAGATCCAAATCGGATTGCTCAAAATCGTCCTCAGCTTCCTATTTCTGCCAAAGCCAAGGAAAATGGCTCAATGCTTTGGTTTCCAGCTTGGGACTTTAAGTTTGATCCCAGCACAAAATTG
This sequence comes from Algoriphagus sp. A40, assembly GCF_002002735.1. GTDB lineage: Bacteria > Bacteroidota > Bacteroidia > Cytophagales > Cyclobacteriaceae > Algoriphagus. Next base: position 75,134 of record NZ_MUNY01000048.1, read on the forward strand.
TTTCTTTGGGGAGCGGGAAAGCCAGTCCGAATTGACCAACTTTCCAGATATGATTCAAAGGAATTGCCGGTTTCCGATTCCCTTTTTGCAAATAATGGTGCATTTCGGGTAGTTTTCTGAGCTCCCGCTTGGCAGTCGGATTTGCAGCCTGTAATTTATCCTTTCAAAGCCCAAATGAATTCCATGAATCCAGTACTGACCCATATTGAAAATCGGATTGGTTTTATCACCCTCAATCGTCCGGAGAAAAGAAATGCGCTCAGTGCTGAATTGATCGGTGATTTGGATGCTGCATTTTCGGAAATGGAGCAAAATCCAGAAGTGAAAACCGTAATACTAAGAGCCGAAGGAAAGAGTTTTTGTGCAGGTGCTGACCTGGATTTCATCCAGCAGATGCAACATTTTTCTTTTGAAGAAAACCTGGCCGATAGTCACCGACTCAAATCGATTTTTTCAAAAATCTATGAATTTCCAAAGGTGGTCATTGCACAAGTGCAAGGTCATGCTCTTGCCGGAGGCTGTGGACTGGTAACGGTTTGTGACTTTGCTTTTGCTGCGTCAAATGCACTTTTCGGCTATACCGAAGTGAAGATTGGATTTGTTCCGGCCTTGGTTTCGGTCTTTCTTTCAGAGAAGTTAGGACAGGCATTGACGACTGAACTTCTCCTTTCGGCCGAATTGATTTCTTCTTCCAAAGCCGCAAAATTGAGTCTGATCACAGAGGTAGTGGAGCTTGAGTTTTTGGAAAGAAGGACAATCGAATTTGCCAAAATGCTTGTTTCAGAGAACTCAGCTTTTTCGATGTCAGAAACTAAGCGTTTGCTCAGAAGTCTTGGAGCAAAAGCCCGTCATGAAGCCTTGGATTTGGCGGCAGAAGCCAATGCCAAGGCACGGGGTCACCAGGATTGCGTGAAAGGGATTTCTGCTTTTTTGAGCAAAACCAAACCCAGCTGGTAATTGGAAAATACCTTACATCAGATTCTCAGGCAGGTATTTGGGCTGGAAGATTTTCGTCCTGTCCAAAAGCAAGTCATCGATTCGGTGATGGAGGGAATGGACACGCTTGCGCTTTTGCCGACAGGCGGTGGGAAAAGTCTCTGCTATCAGATTCCAGGATTGGCCAAAGAGGGCATTTGTTTGGTCATTTCACCTTTGATTGCGCTGATGAAAGATCAGGTTGATAACCTGAAGGCAAAAGGAATCAAAGCTGCTGCGATTTATTCCGGAATGAGTTATCGGGAAATCGACACCACGCTGGACAATTGCATTTACGGGGATTTTAAGTTCCTTTATGTCTCTCCGGAACGACTCAAGCAGGAATTGTTCATCGAACGCTTTCGGCAGATGAATGTGAATCTGATCGCTGTGGATGAGGCGCACTCCATTTCCCAATGGGGCTATGATTTCCGGCCTCCCTACCTTGAAATCGCAGCAATTCGGGCATTCCATCCCAAAATCAATGTACTGGCATTGACAGCTTCGGCTACTCCGCAGGTCTGTGCGGACATAATCGAAAAACTGGAAATGAAATCCCACTGGGAATTTCACCAGAGTTTTTCCCGTGAAAATCTCAGCTACAGCGTCCGGTTGGTAGAAAATAAGTTGGAAAAAGGTACCGAAATCCTGAACAGGATACCGGGGACAGCCATTTGGTACGTCAGAAACCGACAGGCTACCCAACAAATAGCCAAAGCACTCAAGCAGCTTGGGATTTCCGCCTCAGCATACCATGCCGGACTTTCCAATTCCGACCGGTCAGACAGGCAAGAAGCCTGGAAAGCTGATAAAATCAGAGTCATGGTCAGTACCAATGCCTTTGGGATGGGGATCGACAAACCGGATGTGCGTGTGGTGATTCACAGCGATCTTCCCGAAAACCTGGAAAATTATTATCAGGAAGCAGGGCGTGCAGGGCGAGATGGGAAGAAAGCTTTTGCGGTTCTTTTGGCAAATGAACAGGATTTTGAGCAGGTATTAACCCGGTCAGCCTTGGTGTATCCTCCCATAGATTTTTTGAAGCGGGTCTACCAGTGTCTCGCCAATTATTTCCAACTGGCTGTGGGAAGCAATATGCTCAGCAGCTTTGATTTTGATCTGTCAGATTTTTGTCACACGTATGAGTTGCCGGTTTTGGAGACCTTTTATGCCCTCAAAGTTTTGGCGGAAGAAGGATTTGTGGAGGTAAACGAGAGTTTTTTCGCGCCATCCAGAGTTCATTTCCGGGTAGATCCTAGTCGTCTTTATGAAGTGCAGATTGCGTATGCAAAGCTTGATCCGATCGTCAAAATGCTGTTGCGGACCTATGGGGGCAATCTTTTTTCAGAATACATCAAAATCCAGGAAAGCAAACTTGCCAAATCGCTTGAGATCAAAGAGTCAGATCTCGTGAAGTTTCTTTTGGATTTGGAAAAACTGGAAGTGATGGATTACGACCAGCGCAAGGACAAACCTCAACTGACTTTTCTTACCCATCGATATGATGCTGGCAAACTTCCTTTTAACCATTCCAGGATTGCAGCCAGAAAGGAACTGACTCTAGACAAAGCCAAAAGTATGGTGGAGTACGCTCGACAGAAGCGGATTTGCCGGACACAGTTTATCCAAGAATATTTTGGGGAAAAGACCGATTCAGAATGTGGGGTTTGTGATGTTTGTATTGAGAATAGAAAAAGCAAAAGTCCCGATGCCCGGGATGAACGACTCAAGCTGAAAATACTTGAAACTTTGGAAGAATGCGGAGGGTTATCAGAGCAGGATTTGTTTGCCAAGCTCCGAAAGCCCAGTTCAAACATGAACCTCCGTTTGCTCCGAGAGTTGATTGACCAAGGGCAGGTGAATAAATCCTCAGATGACAGCCTTTCCCTAAAATCTCATGGGTAGTTTCTTTGATGAGCTTTTCAATAAAGTCTTTAAACCTTCGGAAAAGTCTCCGATGAAGGTAAAGGAGAATTTTGTAATCAGTGAAATCGACCAGTCTGATCTTGATTTATGGGTTGTATCCGAGGAAGCTGAACGATTTTTTGCTTTGGTTTACAAAAACTACCACTTCAAACGGACCGGAATAAATGATCATCCGCAAGTTCATATATTGGATTCACCCTATGCCAATGGGTTTGCGGTGACCTTTGAAGATCCTTTTGATCTGAAATCATTTTCCCGGCTTTTCTTGGCTTTTGGCCAAAGGATTTTAGCTTTGGGTTATGAGCAAGTCAGCCTTGATCGGAAGTTTGAAGAAATCCACGATCAGGTGAAGGTGACCGAGAAATTTTACTTCAAACCTCCTCTTCAAGTTCCAACTGAGGGAGAGTTGATTTCTCAGCTGTATGGAAATGTGGCGTTGGAGAAAGTGAGTATTGACAATAAGCCCAGTTTTATCAAATTACTGGCGACGGTATATTCCGATCGTCTTTATCAAGATGCCAAACCATTCGATCAATTGATGGATCGGATATTCGAAAAACGTTCAGATGGATAGAATTACGCTTAGAAACCAACTCGAAATTTACCGCACTCCTTACGAGGAAGAGTCAGAATTTATTGCAGATTTTGCAGAACTGACCCATGATCCGCTAGCCTACAAACGGGAGCGTTTGGAGGGGCACTTCACCGCTTCGGCCTGGATAGTCAACCAACGACGCACCCATACGCTACTCACGCTGCACCGCAAGTTGGGCCGCTGGCTGCAGCTGGGTGGTCATGCTGATGGCAATGAAGACTTGTTAGAAGTAGCTTTGAACGAAGCCTCCGAAGAAAGCGGACTTACCTCCCTGAAACTAGTGGACCTCACGATTTTTGACCTGGACAAGCATATCATCCCACAACGTCCACACGTGCAGGAGCATTTTCATTACGACGTCCGGTACCTCTTCGAGGCGGACATCAATGAGCCTTTGGTAATGAGCGACGAAAGCATTTCTTTGGCCTGGATTACTTTTGATTCGGTCGTGGATATGATTGGATACAATCCTTCCATCCTGCGAATGCTTGAAAAAACCAGCAAATCAGAAATCGTGCTTTGATGGAAGTGCTAGACGCTGCCGAATTAAAATCCCAAATCTCTTTTTCCACCCCGGTTCAGATCCGTTTTTCGGATATTGATGGCTACCTGCATGTCAACAACGGCGTTTATTTCAGCTATTTTGAGCATGCCAGGGCAGTTTTTTTGTATGAAGTCTGTGGTTGGAATGTGATGACTATCGGAACCGTCGTCGGCAGAATTGAGATAGATTACCTTCGCCCGATTCATTTGGAAGACAAAGTAGAAGCTTTGGTAAAATGTACCCGAATCGGCAACTCCTCCTTTGACTTGGAGCAATATCTCATCGGAACCGACAGCAAGGGTGAATCCCATGTTTTTGCCAAATGCAAATGCATCATGGTCTCCGTCGATATGAAAACGATGCGGCCGGTTTCGGTCCCGGAAGAATACAGATTGAAGTTAGCAAGTTCCTAGTATTGCCACTGTGAGTGCCTGCCTGATGGCAGTCAGGTCCCACTCACAAGAAAGCAAGTTTGGACAATTGAAGGTTTTACCATTCCGGGAAATCACTTTTGAAATTTATATCACCCCTTGCGGGGTTTAAATGAATGCTTAGCCAATCGATCCTATAATAATTCCAGCCATACTGGCTTTTAAATCCCGAAGGGATAACAGGATTATAGCTTTAAATGTGTTTCTTATGTAGGATAACCCCAAAGGGGTGACATCATTTTTATCAAAAATGGTAAAAGCGATTTCCCTGTTTTGCCAATGAACTTGGCAGCCTCCTCAAGTCATTTTCCCTATCTTTGCCGAAAAATTACCCTGTGATGAAACTTTGGATTTTGGGTTTACTCTGCGTAAGCCTTTTCGCCTGCAGCCCAAGTGAGGAAGAATTGCTCAAAGCTGGAATGGAAAAAATGGATGCCCAGTCCTGGCCTGAAGCCGTGGAGGCATTTGATCTGCTTTTGGAAAAAAATCCTACCAACGCCCAGGCTTTGAATGCCAAAGGTGTCGCTCTTTTTCAACAGGGGAAAATTGAAGAAGCAATTCCGGTATTCAATTCTGCCATCCAGGCGGATTCGACCAGTTACAAGGCTTGGTTTAACCGTGGAAATGCCAAAATGGAACTCGAAAATTATAAGGAAGCACTCGCAGATTTTAACATTGCAAGTGCTTTGGACGCATCCCAAACAGACATTTACTTCAATCGGGGAACGGCACTTCTAAATATGGAAGAGTATGAAGACGCCCTTTTGGATTTTCAAACTGTCCTGCAGTCTAACCCGAATCAGGCAGAAGCTCAATTCCGAAAAGCGAAAGCTGAATTGGGTATGAACGATCCCATTCACGGCATGGAATCCCTGACCAATGCAGTGAACCTTGATCCGAAAAATGCCGAAGCCTATTATCTTCTTGGAGTGACGCGAATGAGTGCTTTAGGGCAAAAAAATGAAGGTTGCGCTGATCTGAAAATGGCACTTTCTCTGGGTTATGCAGAAGCAGAAACCTGGATTAAAGATTTTTGCGAGTAATGGCTCAGATCGGCAAAGACATAGCCTTGGCCAAAGCCTTTTTGGAAAAAGGTGAGCTCGTGGGAATTCCCACTGAGACCGTCTATGGATTGGCCGGAAATGCGTTGGATCCGGAGTCTGTTGCCTTGATTTTTGAAACCAAAAATCGGCCGGGATTTGATCCATTGATTTTGCATACTTCCTCTATGGAGCGTGTTGGAGATTTTGTGACGACTTTTCCCGAAAAACTCAAAGTGCTTGCTGAAGCCTTTTGGCCGGGACCATTGACTTTGCTATTGCCGAGAAAGCAGATTGTGCCCGATTTGGTGACTTCAGGTTTGAATCGGGTAGCGGTTAGGGTGCCTAAGCATCCATTGACTTTGGCTTTGTTGGATATTCTGGATTTTCCTTTGGCAGCTCCAAGCGCCAATCCGTTCGGATACATCAGTCCGACTACTCCATCCCATGTGGAGGCTCAGTTGGGACAAAAAATCCCATACATCCTCGATGGCGGATCCTGTGATGTCGGACTGGAGAGTACAATCGTAGGAATGGAAGAGAAGGAAATCGTGGTTTATCGCCTTGGAGGATTGGAGATTTCTGAAATCGAAAAACTCGTTGGTCCGATAAAAATAAAAGACCACAGCAGCAGTAATCCTCAGGCACCGGGACTTTTGGAAAGTCACTATGCACCGAGAAAGCCTTTTATTCTCGGGAATTTGAAGGAGTTAATTGTAAAAAATCGAGAAGAAAAGGTCGATTTCGCCGTGTTGAGTTTTTCGGATTTTTTCCCAGAGATCCAACCTGAAAGCCAAATAGCATTAAGCGCAGACAAAAATCTGCACGAAGCAGCCAAGAACCTTTTTGCTGCCATGCGAACGCTGGATGAAGGAAATGCAGCCGTGATTTTGGCGGAATTAATGCCAGAAACCGGACTGGGAAGAGCGATCAACGACCGATTGAAGCGGGCTGCTGTCAAATAGTTTGCAGTGATCAGTTTGCAGAAAACAGGCGCAGAAGTCTTAAAGGCTAAGATTTTGGTTTTCCAATATTTTTTCAATTTTTCAATCTTGAAATTTTCCAATCCAAACAATCGATTACGGGCCACTGATTTTAGGAATTCACAAATTGATCATGGGATTTGGTCAACAATTGCAGGAATCTTTGATAAATTCAGGCTCTTTTTAAGAAAACCAATCAAAATCTATTAAACCAATCCTATGAGTTCAACTGTAAAAAATGTCGATAGCCTGAATTTTGCAGGCAAAAAGGCCCTAATCCGGGTAGATTTCAACGTGCCTTTGAATGAAGATTTTTCCGTTTCAGACGATACCCGCATCCAAGCTGCAGTCCCAACAATCAAGAAAATCCTGAAAGACGGAGGTTCCGCCATTTTGATGTCGCACTTGGGCCGTCCAAAAGGTGGGCCTGAGGATAAATATTCCTTGAAACATATCCTGACTGCAGTTGAAGCTGCTTTGGGGACTTCGGTTCAGTTTGCTTCGGATTGCATTGGAGCTGAAGCAGAGAGCAAAGCTGCTGCTTTGAAGGCAGGAGAGGTGCTTTTGCTGGAAAATCTCCGTTTTTACAAAGAAGAAGAAAAAGGTGACAAGGACTTCGCCGGCAAACTTGCTAAATTGGGTGATGTCTATGTCAACGATGCCTTTGGTACTGCTCACAGAGCGCATGCTTCTACGGCTGTAATCGCTGAATTTTTCAAGGATAAAGTGGCTGGCTACCTGATGGAATCTGAATTGGTCAATGCGGATAAAGTTTTGGGAAACCCTGAGCGACCTTACACAGCCATCATGGGGGGAGCCAAAATCGCCGATAAAATTCTGATTATCGAGCGTTTGCTGGATGTAGTAGACAACCTCATTATCGGTGGCGGTATGTCTTACACTTTTGCAAAAGCCCAAGGCGGAACAATCGGCACCTCTTTGCTGGAAGCAGATAAACTTGATTTCGTATTGGAATTGATGGAAAAGGCCAAGGCAAAAGGTGTCAACCTAATCCTTCCGGTGGATACCGTCATTGCGGATGCATTTTCCAATACCGCCAACCAAGGAGTAGCCACCAGCGGTGAAATTCCAGACAACTGGATGGGACTTGACATCGGACCAAAAACCCGTGAGCTTTTCGGAAAAACAATTTTGGAATCAAAAACTGTCCTTTGGAATGGCCCAATGGGTGTTTTCGAAATGGAATCATTTGACAAAGGAACCAAAGCAATCGCTGAATATGTAGCTGAAGCAACCCGAAATGGAGCCTTCTCGCTGATCGGTGGAGGGGACTCTGCTGCTGCAGTAAACAAGTTTGGATACACGGATCAGGTATCCTATGTGTCCACTGGTGGAGGAGCCTTGCTGGAGCACATGGAAGGTAAAGTACTTCCAGGAGTTGCTGCTTTGGCGGAATAATTTTAATAAAAAGACCTGCCAGGTTTTCAATACATGGCAGGTCTTTGAAAACTGGCCACCTGAAAAGCTGGCCAGTTTTTTTATGCTCCCCTTGAAAGGGTCAACGCAATTTGTCCTGCATGGTGAGCATTGTGAAAGAGAATATGGGAAAACAGTCGGATTTCTGGGACAGTCCCAAAAAATGGTGTGTCCACCTGTCGATGCCAATCCGATTCGGTTTTTGTCTTTACGAGGTTTTCGAGCATTTCAAATCCTTGAGATACGTATCGCTTGCTTTCCGACAGATCAAAGTTTTGTCCTTGATCTTCCTGACCCATCGTCGTGTTTGGAACTGTCGGCATGACGCCAAAGAAGTACCCAAACAAATTCATAGTTTCTCCGATATGCTGGTAAATAAAACCTATGCTCGCGGTTTTAGAATTCAGCCTCCAGGTTGAATTATCCTGAGAGATACGGTCGAGCGCAAAGGAGCATGTGAGCTTGTTTTGCTCAATCATGTTCAGCAGTAAATCCTGGAATGTACCCATGGCGATTTGAAGAATAAGTTAGAACTCAATTTCTGCCAACACAGGAAAGTGATCCGAAGGATATTTTTTCCCATAGTTGTCAGTCAAAATTCCATGCCGGATTACATTGATTTTACCCTGAACAAAGATGTGATCGATGATTCCGTCAGGCATTCGGTCCCAGTCAAATGCTGAGAAAGTTCCTTTCGGCCCATAAGCAGGGATTTTTGAGATCAGCCGGGAATCCTTCCACCTAGGATCGGCAATGATTGTGGAATAAGCGGCATTGTCCGGTTTGACATTGAAGTCGCCCATCAGGATCGCAGGAAGATTTTGGGTGTTGATTTCTTTCACTTTTGCCATGACCAGTTTGCTGCTCTCTTCTCTAGCTTGCTGCCCAATGTGGTCGTAATGGACATTGAAAACATAGAATTTCTTTCCTTTTTGATCTTTGAATCTTCCCCAAGAGCAAATCCGGTTTAAGGATGCGTCCCAACCTTTGCTTGGTTTTTCGGGAGTTGGAGAAAGCCAGAAGGTTCCTGAAGCTTCCAATTTGTACAGTTTTGGGTCAAAAAGAATGGCAGTATATTCGCCTTTTTCTGCACCGTCATCTCTGCCGACTCCCAGATATTCATAGCCCAATCCTTCGCTCATTTGTTTGACCTGATGGGAAAGCCCTTCCTGAGTTCCAAAAAGGCCGATTTTGTGAAATTGGATCAAACTGACAACATGAGGCAAACGGTCCTTCCAGAGATTGCCTTCATCTCCGGGATTGTCCCAGCGGACATTGAATGTGGCCAGGTTGTGACTTTGTGCCTTCAGATTTTGTGAAAAACAAAAAATAAAGGCAATGGCTAAAAACAGGGTGGAAATTGTTTTTTGGAACATAAATCGTGAACTATTTCGTGGGAAAACGCTTGAGTCACTAAAATTGCATGCTATTTTGATCAGATGAAATGCCCTTAAGAAAAACTTCTCACACAGGGGAATGATTATTTTGGGCATTCCATGTGGTTTTGAAAAAGAAATGAAACATATGAAAACCTTTTATCCCAAAGACTTGAGTACTGTTGAAGTTCAGAATCTGCTCCAGGGTGCTGTGACACCTCGGCCCATTGCCTTTGCAAGTACAGTGGACAAAGCAGGAAATGTGAACCTGAGCCCATTTAGTTTTTTCAACATGTTCAGCGCCAATCCTCCGATCCTGATTTTTTCCCCTTCCCGCAGGGTGAGGGATAAGACGGTCAAACATACTTTGGAAAATGTGCTGGAAGTACCCGAAGTGGTGATTCATATTGTGGGTTACGACCGTGTGGAACAGATGTCTTTGGCCAGCACAGAATATCCCAAAGGCGTCAATGAGTTTGTAAAAGCGGGCCTGACACCTGTCAAGTCGGATTTAATCTCACCTCCCCGGGTGAAAGAAGCTGCTGTGGCCTTGGAGTGCAAGGTCAATGAAGTAAAGGCCTTAGGCACTGAAGGAGGAGCTGGCAATCTGGTCATCTGCGAAGTGGTTGCCATGCATATCAGCGAATCAATTCTCGATGAAAAAGGGGCAATCGATCCTCACAAACTCAGTCCTGTCGCCAGATTGGGAGGAAGTTGGTATTCCAAAATCACCCCGGATTCTCTATTCCAGATTCCAAAGCCGCTCACCAATCTTGGAATCGGTGTGGATCAGATTCCGGATGAAATCAAAAACAGTCCGATTTTATCTGGAAATAATCTGGGAAGACTTGGAAATGTAATGGTATTGCCAACAGTTGAAGAAATATCTGAATTTTCGAATTCTGAAGAAATCCGGGAAATGCGGGTTCGGTTTAAAAACGATCCAGACTCTTGGGTTGACCACCTTCATCTCCGCGCAAAAGAGGAATTGGAGAAAGGAAATGTGGAAACTGCTTGGAAGTTTTTGCTCCAAAAACAATAAAAGCAAAACTCTCCAAGATTTTGAAATCTCTTGGAGAGTTGGAGCTAATTTTAATCAGCTAGTGGGGAGTTTTTAAGTTTACTTAATCACAATATCCTGAGGCATTCTTACCTGGATTCCGTGGTAGTATTGAAGGCTTTTGATTTTCTCGATCAGGAAATAATTTTCACCCAATTGAGCCTGAAGGATTTTGAGCTGAACTTTGTCTCCAAAGGTGCTGAAGATATCCTCAAACCAGGTTTTCTGCTCAGGGTAGTAAACAACGCGGTAATCGTCCCCAGCATCGATTTTGCCAGCGGCGATTTCTATCGCAGTATTCAAGCCTCCAAGAACATCCACCAAACCTCTTTCTTTGGCCTGAGTTCCAGTCCAAACCCTGCCGGAAGCCACTTTTTTCACAGAATCAGGATGCATTCCGCGTCCTTCCGCCACTCTTGAAATAAAGGTTTCATAACCTTCTTCAATGTTTGATTGGATGATGGTTCTTTCTACCTCAGTCAGTTCTCGGGTAGGATTCATAAAGTCAGACAACTGTCCTGTGGAAACGACGTCTGTGGTCACTCCCAGCTTGTCATTCAATAATTCCTGGACATTAAACCACAAACCGAAAATCCCGATGGAACCTGTAATCGTGTTTGGCTGGGCGACAATGGTATCGGCAGGAGCAGAGATGTAATAACCTCCGGAAGCAGCCACTCCACCCATGGACACAATCAGTGGCTTAGCTTTTTTGGCCTCGGTCATTTCTCTCCAAATTACTTCGGATGCGACAATAGAGCCTCCCGGAGAATTCACTCTCAGGACAATGGCTTTGATATTTTCGTCTTTTCTTGCTTTGCGGATTTCTCTGGCAAATTTGTCAGAACTCAACGCCCCATCTACATCACCTCCCACAATATCCCCCTCAGCCACAATGACTGCAATGCGGTTTTTGGAGGTGATATTTTTCGATTTTGCCAAAGAACCTAGATCAGTTGCATTGATAGTAGGGATCTCATCGTCCTCAGTCAGGCCAAGTTTTTCCCGAAGTTTGGAATGAACCTCATCCTCGTAGGCCAAAGCCGTGGCGAGCTTGTAGGTAACCGCGTCTTTTGCCTTCCGAACAAGCATTTCGGAATTGACTTTTTTCAGGCTATCCAATGGAATGCCACGAGATTCGGCAATTTTAGCGACTGCCAGATTGTTGATGTCATCCAGGAAATACTGAGTTTGAAGTCTGTTTTCATCACTCATTTTGTCGAGAATGAACGGCTCTACTGCACTTTTGAATTCACCTACACGGAAAACTTCCGGCTTGATGCCTACTTTTTCGAAAAGTCCCTTGAAGAAAATACCTTCTGAGGAAAATCCGTTGAAATCAATTGCTCCCAATGGATTAAGGTAAATTTCATCGGCAACAGATGCCAGAAAATACCCGCCTTCACTGTACGCTTCGTCATAGGTGATGAGGAATTTTCCCGATTCTTTGAAGTCGATCAGAGCTTCTCTCAGTTCCAATAGATTGGCCTGTCCGGCCATGATCAGTCCGGTATTGAGGTAGATTCCTTTGATGTTTTCGTTGGTTTTCGCTTCCTGGATGGCTTTTTTCAAATTGACCAAGCCGGCGTTCATGTCACCTCCAAAAGGATTTCCGAATGCGCCCAAATCAAGTTCATCTTCCGCGGTTCTTTCCACCAGCATCCTTCCGTTGAGATTCAGATGGAGAATGGAGTTTTCTTTGACCGACACTTCTTTTTCTGAGGAAGCAGCTATCATACCGATGATGCCAAAAAAGATAAGTGTGCTGAGAATCGTAAAAATGAACAAGCCAACAATCACGGCCAGTACATTGCCTAGAAATTTCATCTGTTTATGATTTGATTTTTAATGGTCAGATGGAATCTCGCCTGGTTGATAATCACCCAAATCAGTGATGCTTATCCTCATGCTCGATTTCATAAGATTAGATTTTGAACTCGAAATTACCCTTTTTTGGATGACCTTTACAATCGAAAAGTGACAAGCGATGCAAACTGAGGTTGTATTAAGTTTAGGCGGAAATAAGGGCAATCGGGAAAAATTGCTTTTTCATGCCGTTGAGGCACTGAATGATCAATTTCAATTGCTTAAAGTTTCGAAGATCTACGAAACGGCAGCCTGGGGAGGTGTGGCCAAAGGAGATTTCCTGAATCAAATTGCCGTGATTTCCACGGAAAAGGAGCCGGAGGAAGTGCTGGAAATCATACATGAAATCGAGTCTGATTTGGGGCGAACCCGTGAAGAACCTTGGGGCGACCGGACCATGGATATCGATATCCTTTATTTTGGGGAAAAAGTGATCGACTCAGATCTTTTGAAAATTCCCCATCGTTTTATTCCGGAGCGAAAATTTGTACTTGTTCCATTGAATGAACTTTTTCCTGAAAGGAAACACCCGGTATTAAAAAAGACTTCGACTCAGTTGCTTGAAGAATGTCAGGATCCAAGTGAGGTGAAGGCTTGGATGAAATAATTTTTGGGTTTATTTATAGGTCTAAGCCAATTCGTTTCAGAAGAGTTTGAATCATTTCCATGCTCAAATTTTCTAGTTCACTTTTGTCGTAGATAGATATCAAATAAACTTTTTCATTGACGACTTTCACAAAAGTTATTATTCTTGCTCCACCTGATTTCCCTTTTCCTTTTGAGGAAATCCTGAGGCGGACTTTAAAAATTTGATTCCCAAGCGAAGTTCCTAATTTTGGGTTTTGTGACAATTCTTCCTCTAATAGAAGAAGGTCACTCTTGATAGAGGGGTATTTTTTAAGAAGTTTTTTGGCCTCTTTTTCAAAATTTGGAGTTGCAATTACATCAAAGTTCATTCAAAAAATCATGAAGTGCTCGTCCTTTTATTTTGCCTTCTTCAATATCTTTTACCTCTTTAAGTCCAGCTTCAATTCCTGCTAAAACATCTACTTCTGAGCCTTCAGATACTTCTTTCACTTTTTCCAAACCAAGTTTCTGGATGAGTTCATTGAAAAATGAATACATATTTTCCGGGATATTGAGTGTGATCTGTTTCATGGTTACTTTTTCTTTTTCCAAATACACGGGAAATCAAGATTGTCAGATAAATATAAGGTGGAATTGTTTTGGATGCCAATGATGTTTTTTGAAAATCAATATATCAGAAAAGCATAAATCCCGCCTTATGAGCGGGATTTGAACTTTACAATCCGGAAACCTCGGCTTCTGAATGGATCTTTTTCACCAAGCCCTGAAGGACTTTTCCCGGGCCGCATTCCACAAATTGGATGGCTCCGTCCTTGACCATGTTTTGAACTGATTGCGTCCATTTGACCGGAGCGGTCAGTTGGGCAATCAGATTTTTCTTTATCTCTGCCACATCACTTACCGCTGTGGTGCTTACGTTTTGATAGACAGGGCAAATTGGATTGGAGAAATGTGTGGCTTCGATGGCTTTTTGAAGCTTTTCACGGGCAGGCTCCATCAATGGAGAGTGGAATGCCCCACCCACAGGCAAAGGCAACGCACGTTTCGCACCGGCAGCTTTCATTTTTTCACAGGCAATTTCAATTCCCTTGTTTGAGCCTGAAATCACCAGTTGACCAGGACAGTTGTAATTGGCCGGCACGACGATTTCATCGGTGAATTCGGCGCAGATTTCCTCTACTTTTTCATCGGCCAATCCAAGGATGGCGGCCATTGTGGAGGGATTGATTTCGCAGGCTTCCTGCATGGCCAAGGCGCGTTGGTAGACGAGTTTGAGTCCGTCTTCAAAGGCAAGCGTTCCATTTGCCACCAAAGCCGAAAATTCTCCCAAAGAATGACCTGCCACCATATCTGGGGCAAAATCAGGAGTTGTTTTTGCCAAGACTACTGAGTGAAGAAAAATGGCTGGCTGGGTGACTTTGGTTTGCTTCAACTCCTCTTCTGTTCCATCGAACATGATGTCGGTGATGCGGAATCCAAGGATCTCGTTGGCTTTTTCGAAAAGGGCTTTAGCTTCAGGATTTGACTCATAAAGTGACTTTCCCATTCCGGGGAATTGGGCTCCCTGGCCCGGAAAAACAAATGCTTTCATTCGTTAATTTTTGGTTTGTGTGCAAATATAAGGCTTTTCTAATTGCTCACTTTTAGCAGCGGATGACCTGCAGGGAAATCGCTTTTTTCATTTTCGATAAAAATGATGTCACCCCTTTGGGGTTACCCTACATAAGAAACACATTTAAAGCTATAATCCTGTTATCCCCTCGGGATTTAAAAGCCAGTATGGCTGGAATTATTATAGGAACGATTGGCTAAGCATTCATTTAAACCCCGCAAGGGGTGATATAAATTTCAAAAGCGATATCCCTGGGAGGAGGTGCTTTGAGTCTAAATTTTTTTGGAAGCCGCTAGAGGAATTTGGCCCGCTCCTCAGGAGTGGGAATTCTGCAGGTGTTTTTCTTTCCAAACCAGCGGTATCGGTTTTTGCCGATCCAGTCATATATCCCGTCTCTGAGAAATGGCGGTAAAATGATAAATCCGTAAAAAAGTGGCCAAAGTCCCGGTAGTTTTTTGGCTATTCTCAGTGCCGCTGTGCTCCTGAAATAGATTTTATCTTCCTCAATCAGGACCAGTGAATCGAGGTATTCCGGATTGACTTCAAAATTGGAGAGTAGCTTTTTACCTGCCGCCTCCTGCAATGCTCCCACTCGAAACTGGTCGGTTATATCCCGCTTGATCACGAAATCAACGGAAGCATTGCAGAGGTTACAGACTCCGTCAAAAAGGATGACAGATTTGCCTTGGCTCATCGAAGGAGTTGAATGGTTCCTTTCAGTTCGCGTTCTTTTTGACTTGGATCGAGGACATCGAAGGTGACTTTACCGGAGTAGAAATAGGTACCGGCAGGTAAGTCGTTGCCGTTTTTGTCACGCCCATCCCAACGGATGAAAACATCATTTTCGTTGGATTCAAGACTATTGTATCGGAATACTTCTGCGCCCCAACGGTTGACAATGAAAATTTCCACTCCGTTGACAAACCGAGGACAGGCTGAGAAAGGATTGTCAAATGCGATAAATGTGTCGTTGTTTCCGTCCCCGTTTGGAGTGAAGGCATTTGGAAGGTTGTATACTGGACAGTTGTCCACGCAGACCACATTGCTAGGCTCACTTTCGTTTCCTGATCGGTCTACTGCTGTGATGTAATAGCAGCCACGGTAGTTTGGAAGATTGGTGACAGTTGCAGCCATATCTATGGATGCGTATTCGGCTACCAGATTGAAAACCCCCTCTTCCCCATCAGGGGTGAAGTACAATCGGTATCCACTTAGTTCATCATCGCAATCTCCAGTGAAATTTGGCATCCAGCTTAATTCATGTTCAAATGTATTGCTGTTGCAAGGTTGCTCTGCAACGTAGGCTGAGCATTCCGGACCTTCAAAAGTCAAAACAGGCGGGCAAGGCAGCCGGTTATCATCTGGCTTAGCGCAGGTAATTTGGGATTTGTTTTCCAAGGGATAGACCAGCCCCGCAACATTGTAGGATCCTTTGGTAATGACGTAATAGCAATACTCCAACTCTTTGACCAATGGTTTCCCGTTGAAACTGCCGTCATCTAAATATTTGAAGCCATTTTGGGTGACATCCACTTCCGCGATTTTGACAAATGTCTCTGCATCAGCCGCATTTGCATCTGTTCTGTTTCTATATACTTCGTGTTTGTATTCACCAACCTGATTATTCCAAGGGACATTAAAAGTCCAATTCAATTCGATGGCTTCATTGATAATGGTTGGCTCAAGTCTCACCGAAGAAGCAGAAGAAGAGGTGTCAATTTTTGTGGTGTTGTCCAAGAGGACTACTCGGTAATTGTAAACCAGATTTTCTGTATTCAGTCCAGTATCCGTGAAAAGGGTATCAGTAGTGATTCCCAATGAAGTCCTGTTGGAATTACCTGTGAAGCCCTCACTTCTAAGTAGTTCATAGCTATATGGACCAGGAAACTGAGTCTTATCGATATCATAAGGTGGAGTCCATTTCACAAAGATTTCACCCGTAGCAGGATCAGTTTCTTCAATACTGACATTGGTGATTATCGGCACGTCGACATCAATCGTGATACAGATTTCATCCGAAACTATGCTCTCTCCGAGTCTTGGTTCTGGGAATGCTGCCACCAATCGGTAGCAATAGGTATTTCCTGGCGCTAGACCTTCTCCGCCATTCAGATCATTGAAGGAGAAAGTCTCCATGTTGGTCGTTCCGATCAGTTCAAATCCTGCCCGAATCCCCGTTTCGCAGCTGTCAGGTTGATAAGGATCCGAATTGATCCTTCTCCAAATCTGCATTTCACTGGCCGAGTTGGCACAGACATAAGGGTCCCAGTTGAGTTCGACAGTTCTGCCGGATTGTTGTACCAATTCATCCCAAACCGGAGGCGGACCTACGACTTTGATTTTCCAGGTTTTGATGTCAACTAGTTTTGGTCCGGAGCGAGGTTCATCAGTTATCCGAACCCGAACTTCGTACTCTCTGGCGCGGACATGCTGGCATACCGTCTGCCAGTTGAAATTGACAATGGCCGGCTGCGGCTGGAATTCACTTTTAGGATCATAAGTGGCAGGAGAGGTGGTGATTTCAATTGGTTCACCAAAGACTTCGATTTTGACAGGGTCACCATCCGGGTCAGATCCCTGGATGATTTCTTCGATCAAAGTTCCGGCTTCAACGCAAATATCATCAGGCAAAATCAGTACAGGTCTCCTGTTGTTGGAGTTTTCGATAATGATCTGCATGTCTCGAACCACATAGCCAATCTGTTCAAATTTCCCGTTGATTTTTCGCCATTCAATGATTCGGAAAGCCACGTTAAACTGTCCCGCCGTACCTGGAGCATCCCAGATTAAGTCACCGAAAACAGGATCAATGGACAAAAAAGCCGGTGTTGAACCGTCTTCCTGACTTTGGCTAAATTCAGCATTTGCCGGGCTTCTGTAGTTGTTAACCGGTCTTTCGAATGCTTGCTTTGGGATATCCATCGCATAAGAAAGGCTGTCTCCATCAGGATCAAAAGCACCAGGATTGTGGATGTATCGGACATTGACAGCGCCGTTATCCACAGGGGGAATGGTCAATACCGGGGAATTATTTACCCCGAAAAATGGATCTATGTTAATTTCAGTCTCCACATAAAAAGGCGTGTCCACCGAATTGTCCATGTTGAGAGTCAGGTCATTTCGGTTGAATTCCTGAAAACGGATCTTATATCTGCCGGGACCCTGAAAGGTATGTGTGATGACAAAAGTGTTTTTCTCAATTTGATCTCCCAGATCCTCAACCAAACCGAAGTCACTTTGAGTGTTGAGCTGCTCTTCACGGCCGTCTCCAAAATTTATCGTTCCGGGTCCAAAAATCACGCTGGATCGGGTATCTGTATATCCTACTACCGTGATTCGATAGGTAAGGGTCTGCACTGAAATTCGTTCTGCGATGATTTCTCCAGCCCGGATGTGTGTGGCCCAAGCGGATGAAAGGCCTGCGAATAAGTAAATTAAAAAGATTCCAAGGGAAAGTTTAAGCTTCATGTTTGGTCGACTTTGGTGATTCTCTACCTGAAAACGATCAGGAATTCCAAAAGTTAATTCCATAGACATTTGTTCAGGGTTTTTACCTATTACGAAATAAATGGAAGTAAGTAGAAATTCCCCGGAAATTCAAACAATAAAAATAAACGATCAGTTGGAACTGATTAAAAAACTAAGTCACGAGGATTTAAAAACCTATTTAGAACCTTTTAAAATAAAAAAATGGCTAACTATTGCATTGTTTGCTATTCGATCCCCATGTAAATTTGGCGGAATAATAAACAAAGACTTTCGTTCTAAACTAATCGCAAATTTGTATGAGTTGGGTTACAAAAACCTTGAAAAGCACCCTCGGTAGAAAGTTGATCATGGCCCTTACCGGTCTTTTTCTGATTCTGTTTTTGACCGGCCATCTAGCCGGAAACATTCAGTTGTTTTTCAACGACGGTGGGCAAGCATTTAATATCTATGCCAAGTTCATGACTTCCAATCCTATCGTAAAACTTTTGTCCTATTTGACATACATTTCGGTAATGGGCCACGTGGCTTATTCCATCATGCTAGGCCAGCTTAACAAAGCTGCCCGTCCGATTGGTTATGCGCAATCTGGCGCTTCCACAAACAGCACCTGGGCTTCCAGAAACATGGGCATTTTGGGAACAGTTATTCTGGTGTTTTTGGCTGGTCACATGTATAGTTTTTGGTACCAAATGCACTGGGGAGGTATTCCAACAGTCATGTATGGTACTGAGGAATACAAGGACCTTTACACGGTGGTTCAACTTGCCTTTCAACAAACCTGGATGGTAGCGCTGTACGTGATTGCAATGGGATTTCTTGGCTTTCACCTTTCCCATGGGTTTTCTTCGGCTTTCCAGTCACTGGGATTGAATCACGTAAAATACTCCCCAGCCATCAAAGCAATCGGAAACCTTTATTGCATTGTAGTGCCGGCACTTTTTGCAGCGATGCCACTTTATATCTATTTCACCAGCTAATTAACAGTCCCGTATGATACTAGATTCCAAAATACCCGCTGGTCCTTTGGCAGAAAAATGGACTAAGCACAAGTTTAACAGTAAGCTGGTCAATCCGGCAAATAAGAGAAAGTACGACATCATCGTAGTGGGTACAGGTTTGGCAGGAGCATCGGCAGCTGCCTCATTAGCCGAGTTGGGATACAATGTCAAAGCTTTTACTTTTCACGATAGCCCAAGAAGGGCTCACTCCATCGCGGCTCAAGGCGGGATTAATGCTGCAAAAAACTATCAGAATGACGGTGATTCCGTTTTCAGACTTTTCTACGATACGATCAAAGGTGGTGACTACCGCGCACGTGAAGGAAACGTGTACCGCTTGGCAGAGGTATCTGTAAAAATCATCGATCAATGCGTGGCTCAAGGGGTCCCTTTTGCCCGTGAATATGGAGGATTGCTGGCCAACCGTTCCTTCGGTGGTGCTCAGGTTTCCCGGACTTTCTACGCACGTGGCCAAACCGGACAGCAATTGCTTTTGGGTGCTTATTCGGCTCTTAGCCGTCAGGTTGCCAATGGAAAAGTGAAACTTTATCCTCGATCCGAAATGATGGACGTGGTGATGATCGATGGGCACGCCAGAGGTATTGTGACACGAAATCTGATTACCGGTGCAGTCGAAACTCATGCCGCGCATGCGGTTTTACTTTGCACAGGCGGATATGGTAACGTGTTTTTCCTTTCAACAAATGCAATGGGTTGCAACGTAACGGCAGCTTGGAGAGCTCACAAGCGTGGCGCTTACTTTGCCAACCCTTGCTTTACTCAGATTCACCCGACCTGTATTCCGGTTTCCGGAGATCATCAGTCCAAGCTGACGCTGATGTCCGAGTCCCTCAGAAATGACGGCCGGGTATGGGTGCCTGCTTCGAAGGAAAATTCGGAAAAGCTGAGAAAAGGATTGATCAAAGTCAGTGACCTCAAAGAAGAGGATCGAGATTACTTCCTGGAGAGAAAATATCCATCCTTTGGAAACTTAGTGCCGCGTGACGTGGCTTCAAGAAATGCAAAAGAGGTTTGCGATGATGGCAGAGGGGTAAATGAAACCGGTGAGGCCGTTTTCCTTGACTTCCGCGACGCGATCAAGCGAGACAGCAAAGCGGTCATCGAGTCGAAATACGGAAACCTTTTTGATATGTATAAGCAGATCACCGGAGAAGATCCCTATGAGGGCCCGATGATGATCTATCCTGCGGTTCACTACACAATGGGCGGACTTTGGGTCGATTATAACCTTATGACCACTATCCCTGGCTTGTATTGTCTAGGCGAAGCTAATTTCTCAGACCACGGTGCAAACCGCCTTGGTGCTTCGGCTTTGATGCAAGGATTGGCTGACGGGTATTTTGTGATTCCGTACACTATCGGTGATTATCTGGCTCAGACTCCGCCTAAAAAAGTGGACGAAAACCACCCTGAATTTGCAAAAGTCGCTCAGGAAGTCAAAAACAGAGTTAGCCAGTTGCTCAATATCAACGGTAAAAAAACGGTTGACTTTTTCCATAAAAAGCTGGGCAAAATCATGTGGAATCAGTGTGGAATGGCCCGTACTGCTGAAGGACTGAAACAAGCCAAAGCCGAAATCAAAGCTTTGAAGAAGGACTTTTGGGCGGATGTGAAAGTGCTGGGAACAAATGAAGAACTTAATCTTTCTCTGGAAAAAGCCCACAGAGTCGCAGATTTCATTGAGCTTGGCGAATTGATGATCGATGACGCACTCAACAGAAATGAGTCATGCGGAGGTCACTTCCGAGTGGAATATCAAACTCCGGAAGGCGAAGCACTACGTGATGACGAAAACTACGCCTACGTGGCAGCTTGGAAATATGTGGGTGAAGACCAAGAGGAAGAGCTCTACAAAGAGCCACTGGAATTCGAAAATGTGAAGCTGACCCAGCGTTCTTACAAATAATCCTAAGACAAAAATTCATAGCTATATGCAATTGACTTTAAAAATCTGGAGACAAAAAAACGCATCCGATAAGGGTGGTTTTGCTACCTATCCTGTGAATCATGTTTCCAAAGACATGTCGTTTCTGGAAATGCTCGACGTGTTGAATGAGGAATTGACTGAGAAAGGAGAAGATCCCGTTCACTTTGATCACGATTGTCGTGAAGGAATCTGTGGCACCTGCTCTTTGTATATCAATGGCAAACCTCACGGACCGCTTCAGACGACCACTTGCCAACTGCACATGAGATCATTCAACGATGGTGAAACAATCACTATCGAGCCATGGCGAGCAAAAGCTTTCCCAGTGCTGAAAGACCTTGTGGTGGATCGTGGTGCATTGGATCGCATCATCCAAGCCGGAGGATACGTCAATGTCAATACTGGTGGGGTACCGGATGCCAATGAGATTCCGATTCCCAAAACAATCGCCGAACTTGCCATGGATGCGGCACAGTGTATCGGGTGTGGTGCTTGCGTTGCAGCATGTAAAAATGCCTCAGCAATGCTGTTTACCTCTGCAAAGGTTTCCCAATTAGCATTGCTTCCTCAGGGCCGGGTAGAAAGAAAAACCAGAGCTGAAAAAATGGTCGCTCAAATGGATAGCGAAGGTTTCGGTGCATGTACCAACACAGGTGCCTGCGAAGCCGAATGTCCAAAAGGCATATCCATCACTAATATTGCAAGGATGAACAGGGAATATTTCTCTGCGGTAATCAGCAGTGACAACCTTTAATTCATTCCATTTTGATTGAAAAAGGGCCGGGTTTTCCCGGCTTTTTTCATTTTATTCAAATCCAAAATCATCGACTATGCTAGGTTTCAAGACTTTTTCACCAGCAGATCCACTTTCAGTAAATCAGAAAAACTGGCTTGCAGATTTTTTAGTCATGGAGCTGGGGGAATTTGGTGACCCAAAGCAAGACGTATTAAAATGCTTGGACTATGCCATGCGAAGCAAAACTGGCCCGGGAGGCTTGGTGATTTTGGCAGGGGAATTTCCTGAACTTGAAGCCGCTTTGGTCCTCAATCACACTGGGATGTCGGGGTATATTCCGGAACATATCCTGGTTTATTTTGCGGTTTCAGAAAAACTCAGGGGAAAAGGACTGGGAAAAAATATGCTTGAATTTCTCCTGACAAAAATTGATGGCGGGATTGCGCTTCATGTCGAACCCAGCAATCCCGCCATCAGACTATACGAAAAGCTGGGTTTTTCTAACAAATACCTCGAAATGAGACTTCTCAGGTGAATCACTTTTTAGATTCCAGACTGTTGATCCATTGGCGAATCAATTCCACTCCTTCTTGATGTACAGTGGTTCTCCCGATTTCCGGCATAGCGACGCCCACTTCGGTAGAATTCATCCGATAGGTTAAAATGGACTTATCAGCTTGACCCGGTACCACATCAAATTGAAAACTTCCTGATCCTTTACCGGCTGCAACAGGAGCTTTGTTAATTCCCAGCTTCATCGGATCCCTCTGATCGTAAGTCAAAAATAGCCCCGAGGTGCTAGCCGGCCCTTCTGAACTGTGGCAATGCGAACAGTTAATGTCCAAATAGGCCATGGCCCTATCTTCCAAAGTCTGGGCCATATCTTCGTAATTAATCATAGCAGGATGGGAGGATTCGCCCAGAAAGCCTTCCAGTTTCTCCAATCCAGCCAAATGCGCCAACTGATTTTCCTTTACAGTCCCGTAGTCCAAAACATGGTTTAAATGCTGGATTTTGACTCCGATTGGAGCCAGTTGTTCGGATTTGTTATGACAGCTTTTGCATTGATTTTTGTTGGGTACCAGGTAATTGATGATTTGCTCTTTGCCGGAGAAATCAATGAATTTTACTTCGGTTTCGGCACCGACCACTTTCAAAATTGCATCTGACTGTTCCTCATTCCACAGATAGGGATAGGCTTGCCAGCCTTTTTCTTCGTGGATCAAAAGCCGGGTTTCGATTATCCTTCTTTCACCCTCGGGATTTCTGAAATCTATAGGATAGAAAAAGTTTTTGATCAGAACTGACCCAATCGGTAACTCCAATTCTGCTCCTTTTATTTGCGCTTTTTGACCTTCAGGAATTAAAAGAAATCGGCTTTTTAAAGCATAATCTGTAAAAAGAGAGGAGGCGGGTTTGTAAAATACCAAAGAATCTGACGGTGTCAGGTTTTTTAATTCCCCTTTGAAAAAAGCGTAGGTAGAAAGTCTCCGGTAAGGAAAAATCCCGTTTGCGACTTCCTCAGCCAAAGCCCGGGATTCAGGGATTGCCTTTTCTTCATTCTTTTGGCAAGAGGTAAAAAGTGCCACTATCAAAGCAATTGAACCTACTCCCAGTTTCAAACTCGTCTTTACCATCTCCACTATCTTTTTTTGATTTTGAACCTGATCACAATCCGGCAAGACTCGTGATGTCCGTTGTTACGGCTACTTTACAGTTTTGGAAAAGCTGATAATCCTTAAATGATTCAATGTTTTCCTCCCCATCCATCAGGTAGAATCGGGTGAAGTGCAGGTCTTCAATTCCCTGTTCCTGGATGCAAATCCGCATTGGATTTGAGTCAATTTTTTCACTTATCTCTTTGTCCCAGATTCCGTCGTAGATGATGTCCTGGGTCTTGCCGGGACCATAGGCATTGTGAACACTGACCAGCTGTCCCAATTCCCGACTGAGGTCTGGAGTGGACAGTTTGTTTCTCTCATAGGTATTGTCATGCACATACACACCTACTGTGTAAGGCGACCAATTCGGTGCTTCCGCAGGAAATCCGGTGATTTGGTAGCTTGCGATCGCTACACCTGAAGTTTTGTTCCGGAAAATACGGTTGTTGTAGATCTCAACTTCTTTGGCGGCCAACAGAACAATGCCCGAACCCGGAGGAATCATGGTCACTGTATTTCCATTGGGCCCTTCGCCTAGGGGGGTGGCGAAGTTTTCGTGGTTATTGTCAATGATGTCGTTGTCGTAGATTTTGGTGCCTTTTCCATCGGATTTAGGAAGTCCCGGCAGGTTGAATACCAAAATTCCGCCTGAGTTGTCTCTGGCTGTGTTGCCGTAAACCTCGGCATTATCGGAGTTTTCGATCTCAATTCCGGCCACATTGCCAAAAGCCAGGGAGTTTTTGACCACGATATTTTCCGATTGGCCCACATAGATTCCAGCATCTTTGGAATGAGAGGCGATGCACTCGTCAATCATCACATTTTTGCACTGGACTGGATAAATGGCATAAGTTCCGTTTTTGGATTTGTCTCCGTTGGTCCAGGTGACATTGATCCTTCGAAAGGTAATCCCATCGGTATGCTGGGCTTTAATTCCATCTCCCGGAGCATCCTCAATGCTCAAATCTTCCACGGTGATGTTTTTTCCCACGATTTTGACACCTTCTCCACCTGACTTCAGATTTCGGAAGGAAAGGACTGTTTGATCCATTCCGGCACCCTTGATTTTTATCGCAGTTTTGTTGTCCAAAATCAATTGGGTATTCAATTCGTAGAATCCCGCAGGAATTTCGATGGTACTCGAATCCTCAGCCATAATGAAGGCCTCAATAACTTTTTCCACTTCTTCCTGACCAATACGGGTAAGCTTGGAAGAATCAAATGTCTGCTCGGTGGTGCTCGTGCCACACGAGAATAATCCAAAAAAGGAAACAGGAACCAGCAGAACCTGAAATAATATTCTCATGGCTTTTGGGATTGGGATAAACTATTTCTCCAAAAGTACCTTTTCCCCAAAGAAAAGTTTGTTGAGAAAAGTCAAATAATCAGATTTTGCCCCGGATTCGGCTGAGCGTTTCGATGCTCATATCCAAATAGGATGCGATCTGACCCACCGATGCTTTATGGATGATTTTTGGACGATACTCCATCAGGTCAAGGTATCTGTCACGGGCCGATTTGAATTTTGCGAAAATCAGCTGCTCCTCCAGCGTGATGTAGTATTGCTCCAGGATCATGCGATAGGTTCTCTCAAGATCATGGTGTTTTTCAAAAAGTTTCAAAAGCGCCTCGTAACTGATCCTGGCCACGGTGGTTTTTTCCATGACTTCAATGTTTTCATAAGAAGGCTTTCTGGAAATAAAAGAATGCATCGCAGTCACAAACTCCCCCTCAAGTGAAAATGACACCGTGATATCTTTGCTTTCCCGTGTGTAAAAGCTTCTAGCAGAACCCTCATTTATGAAATAGAGGTAGCTACAAACCTTTCCCTCCTGCTCCAACAATCCCCCTTTTTCGACAAAAAGTAATTCCAGTTCCTTTGAAAATGCATTTTTGGCTTCATCTCCCAAATCAGGGAACTGGTCAAACATCCCTATATTTTTTTCCATTGTAGTAATTTAAAAAGTAGGCATCAATCCGAAAATACCAATCTTGTGCTATTTTTAGGAAAATTATAAATATTTGACCCATGAGAAAAATTTTGTTGTTATTCTTTCTGCTTGGCTTTGTTGCCACAGCTCAGGCGCAATTGGGAGTAAGGGCGGGTTATAATTCTTCCAATTTCTCCAACACAGATTTTGATTCAAAATCAGGAGTCCATGTCGGAGCTTATTACAACATCGGTACAGGATTTATTTCGGTAGAACCTGGAATTCAGTTTTCCCAAAAAGGCTACAATGGTACTGAGGCCGGAACTGGAAATGAGGTAAAAGAACAACTGGGCTACATTGATATTCCGATTCTTGTCCGTTTAACATTGATACCGGCTATCAACATCTTCGCCGGACCACAACCTTCTTTTTTTGTTTCAAGCAATTATGAAAAGGACGGTCAATCCTCAGACAGTTCAGAAGCGATAAAAGGATACGAAGTAGGTGGAGTAGTGGGTGCACAAGTGAGGCTCCCCTTGGGATTAAATTTCCAAGCCAGCTACGATATGGGATTCACTTCGCTGAATTATTTCAATACGGATGTGAAAAATCAGGTCTTCAAATTATCCCTGGGCTTCACATTTGGAGGAAATTGAAATTATTGATTTCAAAAATCATAATCCCGGTCCGACAAGGCCGGGATTTATTTTTTGACCCGATTGGGATTTTCTTCGATAAAGGACTTCCAACCCTCATTTCGGCCTCTGGTCTGGAGCCTTCCATCGTGAAAATGGTGGCAAAGCGCTACTGCCAATGCATCTGTTGCGTCCAGAAGTTTGGGCAATTCGGTAATGCCAAGCAGAGTCTGCAACATGGCAGCAACCTGCTCTTTAGAAGCATTTCCATTTCCTGTCACGGATTGCTTGACTTTTTTCGGAGAATATTCGGTGATCGGAATTTCTTTGGAAAGAGCAGCAGCCATGGCTACCCCCTGTGCCCGGCCAAGCTTTAGCATGGATTGCACATTTTCACCGTAAAATGGGGCTTCCAGCGCCACAGAATCCGGGGCAAATTCATCCAATATTCCTGAAATCCGCTCAAAAATCTTTTTGAGTTTCAATTCGTGGGTCGCATATTTTTTCAAGTGAATGACCCCGTATTGCAGGATTTTGTATTTCTTCCCTTCGGTCAAAATCAATCCGTAGCCCATTACCGTGGTGCCTGGATCGATGCCCAGGATGATTTTTTCCTTTGGATCTTTTTTCTCTTCTTTACTCACCTGCGCAAGATAGCCGAAAAGATGATCTGTTTTTACCTCATTTGGACTCTGTGCTATATTGTTTTGCTGGCTTGGTTTGCTAAAAAGTGGCCAAATCCGGCCCTGAAGACTGATCTTCCGGAGGTCTTTCCGGAAGTTACCCTCCTGATTCCCATTAGAAATGAGATCAAAATCCTTAGTCGGCTGATTGACCAAATCCACCAAATCGATTATCCCAAGCTTCGGGTAATTCTCATTGATGATCAAAGTGAGGATGGCTCTTTAGACTTTTTGAGAGATAATCTGGCCGGAGACCCCCGGGTGAAAGTAATTCAAAGTCCGGGATCCGGTAAAAAAAGCGCGCTGCAATTCGGAGTAGAAAAAGCAGATAGCGACTTGATTCTTTGTACGGATGCAGATTGCCGATTTTCCCGAAATTGGGTACAACAGATGGTTTTGCCTTTTGCAAATCCCAAAACACAGCTGGTAGCCGGCCCGGTGCTCAGTACCGGTCAGAACACTTTTTTCCAGCGATTTCAGCAGATCGAGTGGTCGAGTATTCTCCTGGTGACTCAGTTTTTTTTTACCCAAAAGAAGCCTCTGATGTGCAGTGGGGCCAATCTGGCCTATCGAAAATCAGCTTTTGTCCAAGTCAATGGATATCAGCAAAACCTAAAGCATTTGTCCGGTGATGATGAATTTTTGCTGAAGGCTATTTCGGCTAGGTTTGGTGAGAAAAGTTGTGTTTACTTGCCTTTTTCCAAAAACTTGGTATTTACCGATCCACAGCCCGATTTGGCGAATCTGATCAATCAGCGGGTGAGGTGGGCAGGAAAATGGAAAGTGCATCGGGATTTTTCCCATTCGGCTTCTGCTGTTTTTTCAGTAATTGTTCAACTGGTATGGTTGGGCAGCTTGGTGCTGGTAAGTTTTGGGTTGCCCGGTTTATTAGTGTTTTTCCTGGTTTGGGCAGGGAAGATTTTGACAGAAAAAAAAGCACTTGGGAAAGTATTGGAGTGCCTCGGGAACCGCCATTTCTTGATTGATTTTATCAAAACAGGCCTTTTTCATCCCGTATTTGTGGTTTGGGTGGCGGCTGCTACCGCAAAAGGAAATTTTGTCTGGAAGGGCCGCACCAATTGAAGAATGTTTAATTTAGCCATTGAATTGTAAATCATGAGTGACCCTGAATTTGAACTGCTCGATGAGCTTTATTTTGTCCAATCTTACCATTACGTCAAGGAATCTCTTGGATGGGAGGACCAGTTGATCCTGGAAACGCTGAATTCGCTATACCGAAAAGGGTTGATCAAATGCCTGGACACCCCAGATGAGGAGCGATTTGATGAGGTGGACGTGATGGAGGAGGGAAAGAACCTCTTTTTCCTCGCCACAAAAAAAGGGCTGATGGCCCATAATGCCCTATAATCCTTGCTCGACGAAACCTACAAATACCAACGCAAAGAACTGGAGCTAAAGGCGCTTCTGGAGATCACTCAGGCGATCAACGAAAATCAATCTGAGGTGGTCTTAGCCAATATATTCAAATTTACCTGTCTGATTCACCTCGACATCAAGTCGCTTATCCTGTACGTATCTAAGGATGAGATTTTTGAAAGGAAAATCTCGCACGGGGTCAAAGGAAAAGTACCTATGACCCTTAGTGCTGACAATGTAAAGGATCAAAAAGAAGCAGGACAGCTTCAGATCCAACTCAGTGAAGAGTACACGTTTGATGAGTTGGAAACTTACCTTCCTGTCTACCATAAGGATAAAATGCTGGCAATTCTTTTTCTGAAAAGGAAATCTCAGGACAGGGAATTGGATTTGGATTTCACTCAAGCCCTGACCAACATTTTGGTAGTGGCTTTGGAAAACAAGCGTTTCGCCAGAAAGCAACTGCAACAGGAAGTATTGAACAGAGAAGTAGCCATCGCCTCACAGGTGCAGCAGATGTTGTTTCCATCATCGCTGCCGGATACGGATGAATTGAAAGCCAAAGTGACCTATTTTCCCCACAGCATGGTGGGTGGGGATTATTACGATTTGATCCGCAAGTCCAAGGACAAAGTTTATTTCTGCATCGCTGATGTTTCTGGAAAAGGCATCGCAGCGGCACTTTTGATGTCCAATTTCCAGGCGGCCCTCAGGACTTTGCTGCGAAGCGATGCGGAATTCAAGGGGATCATTCATCAGCTTAACACCACTTTGATCGAAAACACCAAAGGTGAGCGCTTCATTACTTTTTTCCTCGGCGAGTATGACTTTAAGACTAAAAAGCTTCGGTTTGTGAATGCTGGTCACAACCCACCGATTCTTTGTTGGGAAAAGACCAATAAAAGCGAACTTTTGGAGGCTGGAACCACGGTTTTGGGTGCTTTTGATAAGCTTCCTTTTTTGGAAGTGGGTGAAAGGGAAAACCTGGAAAATTTTACCATTCACCTCTATACGGATGGGCTGACCGAAGCCATAAACCCTGAGGAGGAAGAATACGGAGAGGATCGTTTTCGCAAGTTTGTGGATTCACACCTTTGTATGAATCCTGCGGATTTTCACCGGGAGTTTTTTGGTCAAATGCAGGTGTTTTCCCAGGAAGTTCCTTTGCGGGACGATTTGACTTTACTCAGCCTTAGATTTAGGTAAAGGATGGTCTGGCATACGGTACCAGCCCTTATCCAATCGCTTTTCCCAAAGAGAATTTGGGAGGGAGATGCCACCGGGAATCGAGTTTACCTCACTTTCGATGATGGTCCGGTGCCTGGTGTAACGGATTATGTATTGGAAGAACTTGCCTGTAGAGGCCAAAAAGCGACTTTTTTTATGGTGGGAGATAATATCCAAAAGCATCCCGCACTGGCAAGGGAGGTTTTGGAGGCTGGGAACGGCATCGGAAATCACACCTTTCACCACCTCAATGGATGGAAAACTTCGCTCACTGAATACCTGGAAAATATCCGGGACTTTGACCGGATAGCCGCCGATCGGCTTGGAATCCAAACTCAACTCTTCCGGCCGCCTTATGGAATGATTTCCCGATCCCAAGCGAAAGTTGTATTGGAAACGAAGAAAATCGTGATGTGGAATGTCCTCACAGGAGACTATGAAAGAGGGATTGATCCAGAGGTAATTTTGGCAAAAAGTATCCAATTAATCCAGTCTGGAAGCATTGTGGTCCTTCATGACCAACAAAAAACGCAAGAGATTTTACCCAAATTCCTTCCGGATTTCCTTGATTTTTTGAGCGAAAGAGAATTTGAAACAGCACTTTTATGAGCATTTATATTCTCGGGCTTGGTGCGGGATTGCTTGTGATACAGTACGTCCTTTTGCTGTTTTTATTGAAAGGCAACTGGAAAAATCATTTCAAAAATTCTAGTCAATTTCCTATGGTTTCAGTCCTGATTGCGGCCAGAAATGAGGAAAAGCATCTTCCAGACTTGCTCAAAAGCCTAAGCGAGCTGGATTATCCAATCGAGCATCTGGAAATCCTGATAGCCGATGATCAAAGCAGCGATTTGACTCCCGGCTTAATTTCAGAATGGGCAGGTAGCAATCAAAATCGAAAATTGATTTCCATCATTCCGGATCAAGTCGGACTTTACCAACAAAACGGGAAAGCAAATGCCTTGGCTATTTTGGCGAAGGAGGCCCAAGGAGAGTTTTTGTTTTTTACTGACGCAGATTGTGAGGTTCCTTCGAACTGGATTAGGGAAGGGCTCGGAAGCTTAAGGGAAAAGGTTGGTATGGTGATTGGAATTACTCAGGTAAAAGCCACCGGTTTTTTTCAAAAAATGCAGGGAATTGACTGGTGGAATACTCTGGGAATCGTCAAAGCGGTGACCGATTTGAATTTTCCTACCACTGGCCTGGGAAACAACATGGCGATCAGAAAAGAGGCATATTTCAAATGCGGAGGATTTGAAGGGATTCCCCATTCCTTAACAGAAGATCTGGAGATTTCCAAAGCCATCAGAAATTCAGGTTACCGGATTTGCCATCAGGTATCGGAAGGAATTCTGGTGAAAACCAAAGCTGAAAAAGACTGGAAATCTTTGCTCATTCAGCGAAAACGATGGATGGCAGGAGCCATGACTCTATCTTTTCCTTGGAAAATTGTACTCGCCTTTCAGTTCTTGTTTTTCCCTCTGGTTTTGGCTATGATTTATTTGGATTGGAAACTTGGTATGGGGATTTGGACTTTAAAGGTCGTTTTTCAGTCTCTTTTTCTTTGTGCTTTTGCAAAAAAAACGGGGCAAAATATTGGGATTCTAGAGTTGATTTTCTTTGATATTTACCAGATTCAGAGCCTTAGCCTGACGATTCTTTATTACTTTTGGCCCGGCAAAGTGCACTGGAAAGCCCGCAATTACCCATGAACCTGATCGATACCCACGCGCATATTTATTCTTCAAAGTTTGATTCTGACCGGGATCAGGTCATCGATGAAATCAGGGAAGCGGGGATCGAAAGGATTTTTATGCCCAATGTGGATGTGGACACGATCGACCGGATGCTGGATTGCGAGACCCGATATGGAGACCTGTGTGTTCCCATGATGGGGCTGCATCCCTGCGATGTCAAAGATGGATTTGAGCAGCAACTTTATGTCATGGAAGATTGGCTCAACAAGCGTTCATTTGCCGCTGTGGGAGAGATCGGGACTGATTTGTACTGGGACAAAACTACCTTTGAAATACAAAAGGAGGCGCTGAACATCCAGATTGGCTGGGCAAAAGAAAAAAACCTTCCGATCGTCCTGCATTGCCGGGAATCCATCGATGAAACGATAGATCTGATCGGAAATGCTCAGGATGGATCACTTTCAGGTATTTTTCATTGCTTCACCGGAACTTTGGATCAGGCCAAACAGATTACCAAACTCGGGTTTTTGCTTGGAATTGGAGGAGTCTCTACCTATAAAAATGGAGGATTGGATGCTGTGATTCCCTTTATTGGAATTGAAAACCTGGTTTTGGAAACTGATGCTCCGTATTTGGCGCCTGTTCCATTTCGGGGAAAAAGGAACACTCCAGCCTACCTTCCTTTTATTGCCCAAAGGGTAGGAGACTTACTTCAAATTTCGGTAGCAGAAGTGGCCCAGATTACCAAAACCAATGCATTGAATTTATTCAGGGAAATAACCGTATGAATTATAAAATCGTCCGTCTGAATACGGGTCTCAAAACCGCAAAAACCGCATCGGTTTTGATTATATATACCGGAGGAACCCTCGGGATGGCCTATGATGAATCCGGGGCTTTGGTTCCCTTTAATTTTGGACAGATTCTGGAAAAGATTCCGATACTATCCAATATGGACATTGCTATTACGGTGATTTCATTTCCGGAGCCGATTGATTCCTCTAATGTCACGATGCGGCACTGGATCGATATGTCCTATATAATATATGAAAACTACGACAGCTATGATGGCTTTGTGGTTCTTCATGGGACGGATACAATGGCCTATTCTGCATCTATGCTGAGCTATATGCTTCATGGATTGAATAAGCCGGTGATTTTCACTGGAGCCCAGCTGCCTATTTCGGCCATGCGCTCCGATGCAAGAGAAAATTTGATGACTGCCTTGGAAATTGCCACCGCCAAAATCGGGGGACGTCCGATTGTGCCTGAGGTTTGCATTTTTTTCAACCACATGCTGCTACGGGGCAACCGATCAAAGAAAGTCCAAAGCATCCATTTTGATGCTTTTGAGTCGGAAAATTATCCCAATCTGGCCGAGGCAGGGATAGTGATAGATTACAATACCAACGCGATCCGGCCGTATGAGCCTTCCAAAAAACTTGTGAAAATGAATCACCTGGACAACCGTGTGATGGTTTTAAAACTTTTCCCCGGAATCACAGACAAGATTATGGACGCCTGTTTTAATATTGACGGTTTGCGGGGTGTGGTCTTGGAAACTTACGGTTCTGGCAACAGCCCTTCGGAAATGTGGTTTATGAAATCCCTTGATCGGGCTATTAAAAAAGGGCTGATTATATTAAATGTGTCCCAGTGTAATGGAGGAAGGGTGATCCAGGGTAGATATGAAACGAGTAAGGAGTTGTTGGCTGTGGGAGTAGTCAGTGGAGCAGACATGACTACCGAGGCGGCGGTGACCAAGTTAATGTTCCTTTTGGGCCAGAATTTTTCCCGAGAGGAAATCTGTCTCAAGCTCACACAGTCCTTAGCAGGAGAGATTACGGCCTGATTTTTTCAGGAAAGTTGTAGAAGGGTTTGGAATCGGGGGGAATAATAATTTTCTTTGCACTCCGATTCAGAAAAAGGGTCAGGAAATCAACCTAGAGAGGTGTCCGAGTGGTTGAAGGAGCACGCCTGGAAAGTGTGTATACTCCAAAAGGGTATCGAGAGTTCGAATCTCTTCCTCTCTGCGAAAGCCAGCTTTAGAAATAAGGCTGGCTTTTTCTTTTTAAAAAACAGTCAAAGCGTTGGGTTATTCAGTAAAAAATGGATAAGCTTGGAGATACAAAGAGAATGTTTAAAGTGATTGGTTGAAAAGAGTTCAAAAACTATTTTAAGCATGATTTCAAGAGCGGATAGAAAGAAGTTTTGTTGTTCCATTCATGTAAAAATTGGCCTAAATTCGGTCTAAACAGCGGATTCTTTCAAAAAAGTTAAAAGACCCCATTGTTTTTTGAATTTAAAAAATCATAACTTTAAAACTCGATTTTAATTTGGAAACCATTTAACCTTTATCAAAAGTCTAATTAAAAACACATTATGAGAAAGTTAATCGCTTTGTTCATGCTTGCAGGTATCATGTATGTTCCTGTTTTCGCTAACGCACAAGAAGCCTCTGCTGATACAGCAGCCGCAACCCAAGCAGTAGAAACACCTGCTGCATCTCCAACAGTTGTAGACGATGAGATCGTCGCTGAGGAGCAAAGCTTCCACCAAGTCATCAAAGACAAGTTCATCGAAGGTGATCCTTTGTACATGACCCCGGTATTGCTTTGTTTGATCTTCGGTCTTGCCATCGCTCTTGAGAGAATTGTCACTTTGAACATGGCGACAACCAATACCAAGAAATTGTTGCTTAAGGTAGAAAATGCCTTGGCTTCAGGTGGTATTGAGGCTGCAAAAGATGTGACCAGAAACACCAAAGGTCCAGTTGCATCTATCTTTACCCAAGGCTTGATGAGATATTCAGAAGGCTTGGACATGGTTGAAAAGTCAATTATTTCTTACGGTTCTGTAGAAATGGGTAGATTGGAAAAAGGTCTGATTTGGATCTCTCTTTTCATTGCACTTGCTCCGATGTTGGGTTTCTTCGGTACTGTAGTCGGTATGATTTTCGCCTTCGATACTATTGAGGCTGCTGGTGATATCTCCCCTTCAATCGTAGCAGGTGGTATTAAAATTGCCCTTTTGACAACAGTTGCCGGTTTGATTGCTGCAATGATTCTTCAGTTGTTCTACAATTACTTGGTATCCAAAATTGACTCATTGGTAATCGATATGGAGGATTCTTCCATCTCTTTGGTTGATATCTTGGTTAAGCATAAATTGACTGGAAAGTAATTTCCGTCTCCTTGGATTGCTTAACTAACTAAGACTATAAACCTTAAAAAATATGGATACGTACGATATCATGCTTTATGCCACTTATGCACTTGCCATAATTGGTACCGTTTTGTCGATTGTAATGCCTCTGATTAAGTCTTTGGATGATCCAAAGGGGTTAATGAAGTCTGGAGTAGGGATACTTGGACTTGTGGTGTTGTTTTTCATTTGCTATTCGATTTCCGGGAATGAAGTATCACCTAAGTTTGAAGGCGATCCTTTCAACTTGACACCTTTTATGTCCCAATCAATTGGCGGAATGTTGGTGCTGACTTATGTATTGTCAGTTATTACCCTTTTGTCAATTGTTGTATCAGAACTCTTTAAAGCTGCTAAATAAGATGGCAAAAGGCAAAAATAGAATGAGTAATGAGATTAATGCAGGTTCGATGGCAGATATCGCCTTCCTGTTGTTGATCTTCTTTCTCGTTACCACTACGATTGCTTCAGATAAGGGTATTCTAAATATCCTTCCTCCGAAGCAGGATCCTAACGTGCCCCCGCCAGACATTAAAGTTAACGAAAGAAATATTTTCAATATTTTGATCAATGCTAACGATGATCTGTTGGTAGAAGGGGAGTATAGAAGGACGCCTGAAGGCTTGGATCAGGATATCAAAGATTTTATTTTGAACTTTGGTGCTCCTGATGAAGAAGCTGTAGCCTTGTTTAATTCTCTTCCTGCATCAATTCAGGCCAAAGCATTAAGAAGGCCTGAATCTTCAGATAATCCAGGGGAAGCTGTAATTTCCATTAAAACTAACCGAGGTACCAGTTATGAGTTGTATCTTGAAGTTTTCGATATGGCAAAAAAGGCTTACTTTGAAATTTATGCAGAGCGAGTAGGATTGTCGGCTGATGAATATCGAGCCCTTACCGATGATGATGAAGCTTCAAAAATGCTTCAGGATAAAGGTAAGGCTGGAATCCCAATGGCAATCTCAATTGCTGAACCAGATAAAATAGGAGGAAATTAATATGGCAAAGTTCGTTAAAAAACCAAAACCTTTACCGGCTGTATCTACGGCTTCTCTTCCTGATATCGTTTTCATGCTGTTGTTCTTTTTCATGGTGACAACAGTATTGAGAGAGCAGGATCTTTTGGTAGAGCAGAAAATCCCACAGGCATCTCAGCTTCAAAAGCTTCAGAATAAAACACTGATCTCCTACCTCTTTGTCGGCAAACCCAAAAACACCGGTTTGTACGGTTCTGAACCTAGAATTCAGGCAAACGATGTATTGATCACTGCCCCTGATATAGTTCAATGGGTAAACCAAGAAAGAGATTTACTAGCTGAATCGGATAGAGGCCTTATCACTATTTCTATGAAAGTCGATAAGGATGTGAAGATGGGGCCAGTTTCTGATGTTCAAACTGAACTGAGAAATGCAGATGCCAGACGCGTGCTCTACGCTTCAACCACAAAAGTTAACAGATAAGATTTCAATCTTTATATTTAAAGCCATTCGCACCGCGAATGGCTTTTTTGTTTGATCAAATATGAAACTGAAACTCTCCAATAAAAGTAAAGTCCAGGGTGCTTGGGCCATGTATGACTGGGCAAACTCTGTCTACAGTTTAGTCATCACATCAACCATTTTCCCGGTTTATTATAACAGCGTCACCAAAGGGATCGATGGATCTGACAAAGTTGACTTTTTTGGATGGCAGGTTGTGAATACAGTTTTGTATTCTTATTCCATATCTTTTTCATTTTTGGTAATTGCCATTTTTTCGCCATTGTTATCTGGTATAGCTGACGCCTCCGGCAAAAAGCTTTTCTTCATGAAACTCTTCGCATACTTGGGTTCAATTTCCTGTATTGGATTGTTTTTTTTCGAAGGGGACAATCTTGAATTTGGGATTATATGTAGTGTGATGGCAAGTATAGGGTATGCGGGAAGTATAGTTTTTTACAATGCCTACCTTCCTGAAATCGCGGAAGAACATGAATATGATTTTTTAAGCGCAAGGGGTTTTGCTTTGGGCTATATAGGAAGTGTGATTTTGTTGGTTTTCAATCTCCTGATGATTCAGTTTCCAGAATGGTTTGGAGTTTCTGATGGAAGTTTTGCCGCTCGTTTCTCTTTTTTGATCACTGGTTTATGGTGGGCAGGCTTTTCTCAAATTCCATTTAGAAATCTTCCAAAAAACCCCTACAAAAAAGAGTTTGAAAGAAAATTCCTGCTCAAAGGCTATAAAGAAATCAGGAAGGTTTTTGCTCAGGTTAGAGAAATTCCTGTAATGAAGCGATTTTTGGCTTCTTTTTTCTTCTATTCCATGGGTGTGCAGACTGTCATGTATCTTGCTGCTTCATTTGGAGACAAGGAGCTCGGACTACCCGGAGATCAATTGATTCTGACTGTCCTGATTATTCAATTTGTGGCGATAGGCGGCAGTTATCTCTTTGCCTATGTTTCCAAGATATTCGGGAACAAAAGCAGCTTGATGATCATGGTTCTGATTTGGATAGGGATATGTGGTGCGGCCTATTATGTCTATACGGTTTATGATTTTTATGCACTTGCATTTGTCGTAGGGTTGGTAATGGGGGGAATTCAATCCCTTTCCCGTTCTACTTTTTCCAAGCTAATTCCGGTGGAAACAACCGATCACGCCTCTTTTTTCAGTTTTTATGATGTGACTGAAAAGATGGCTATAGTCATCGGAACCTTCAGCTATGGGGCAATCGAGCAGCTTACCGGTAGCATGCGAAACAGTGCCTTGTCCTTGGGTGTGTTCTTCTTGGTTGGATTGGGATTCTTGCTTTTGGTTACCATTCCCAAAAAGTCAATTTCTCCTCAAATGGTTTGACCATGCTTAAAATTCTGTCAGGCAATCAAGTCAAAGAACTGGACAAAGCCCATATTTTACGGAAAGGAATATCCAGTTGGGATCTGATGGAAAGAGCAGCTTTGTCATTTGTGGCTTGGTGGATGGAAATGGGATTTAATACGGATAGGGCGGTTTTAATTTTTTGTGGTGCAGGAAACAATGGTGGGGATGGATTTGCCATTGCCAGAATATTGCATCATACTGGATTTAGGATTACCGTTTTCAAATGTTTTGATGAATCTGACAGGATCAGTCCGGAATCATTGAAGAATCTTAATCTTTTGCCGGAAAGCATCGAGGTCAAAATGTGGACTGAATTTGATCCTAAATCAGATGGGATCCTGATTGATTCATTTCTTGGAGTTGGTTTCCAAGGTGACTTGAGAGCCAATGCAAAAGCAATAATTCATCAAATCAATTCCTTTAAAGGGCTGGTGGTTTCAGTCGATATCCCTAGTGGATTACCCTCGGATGAGCTTCTAAAAGGTCCTTGTGTCGAAGCGGATTATACCATCACCTTTGCATTTCCGAAACTCTCTCTTCTCTTTCCCGAGCACGCCAATGTGACGGGGGAAATGATTCTTAGGGATATTGGAATTGAGGATGAAGAGTATGATTCTTTCTACAGTCCTTATTTTTTTCTTAGGGAAAAGGATCTAGCGGCATTTCAAAGGAAGTTTCACCGGTTTTCCCATAAGGGGGACTTTGGAAAAATTTTGATCTTGGCCGGGAGTAAGGGTAGGATGGGAGCAGCAATTCTTTCCTGTCGGGCAGCTCTTCGGACTGGCACAGGCTTAGTAACAGCTTTGATCCCGGAAGAGGAGAGGCAGATTCTTCAGGTGGCTGTGCCTGAAGCGATGTGCAGATTTTCCTTGCAAGAAGATTTGTCAGAATTTGACGGGATTGGCGTAGGACCCGGATTTGGACTGGAGGGAAAGGTTGAGGATTTGAAAATTCTCTTTCAAAATTATTCCAAGCCGATAGTCCTCGATGCCGATGCCATAACACTTTTAGGGCAAAATCCTGATTTGATTCCCTTGGTTCCAAAAGGGAGCATTCTGACTCCTCATTTAAAGGAGTTTGACAGACTAATGGGAGAAACTGCCAACCATCTAGAACGCTTGGAAAAGGCCTCTGATTTTTGTCAACAGTGGAAGCTCAACCTTCTGATCAAAGGAGCCAATTCTGTAATTTGTTTAGCTGACGGACGCCAAATTTTCAACTCTTCGGGTACCCAGGATATGGCCACAGCAGGATCCGGGGATGTGTTGACTGGAATGCTTACTTCCTTTCTTGGGCAGGGATATAGTTCCGCACAAGCTATGATTTGCGGTGTTTATCAGCATGGGTTAGCAGGGGAGATTGCGGGGAAGGCAAAGCGGAGAGGAACCATTGCATCAGATATTATTGAAGCGGTCCCTCAGACTTTTGTGAGGCTTGATATTTCCTGAAAAATTGTGGTGATTCAAAACTTAATTTTTACAATGACGGTTTCCTAACCATAGATTTTTCCCATGCAAAAAGAAAAAGCGCTACTCTGGACGCTAGCTGCCATAAATTTCATCCATATCGTCGATTTTATGATCCTCATGCCGCTTGGACCGCAGCTGATGAGAATTTTTGATATCGGTCCGAGCGAATTCAGTCTTTTGGTATCCTCTTATACGTTTAGTGCAGGGATTTCCAGTTTTTTAGGGGCATTTTTTCTTGATCGATTTGACCGAAAAAAGATTCTGATCTGGGTGTATGTCGGATTCACCATTAGTACATTGGGTTGTGCATTGTCCCCGAGTTATGGAGTTCTTTTGGCTGCCCGGGTTCTTTCCGGGATTTTTGGTGGATTGACTTCTGCCTTAATTTTGGCCATTATCGGTGATGTAATTCCAGATGAAAGACGTGGGAGAGCGATGGGTCTGGTAATGGCAGCATTTTCTTTTGCCTCTGTGATGGGGGTTCCGTTAGGCTTGTTTTTGGCAAGCCTTTCCACTTGGCACACTCCATTTTTCATTTTGACCGGTCTGTCTATTTTGAGTTTTGCGATGATTTTTAGATTCATCCCACCGATTCGGGACCATTTGGAAAAGGAAATCAAAAGACCACATCCGCTAAAAGTAATTTCCAGGGTTACGAGCAATAGCAACCAAATGCGCGCAATTGCACTTTCGGTCATGATGATGTTTGGTCAATTTATGATCATTCCATTTTTGAGTCCCTATAATGTCGCCAATGTGGGGTTCACGGAAATGGAACTGACTTATATCTATATCGCAGGTGGAGCGTTTACCATTTTCACTTCGCCATGGGTTGGCAAACTGTCCGATAGGCACGGGAAGCTGAAGATTTTCACCATTTTCATGCTACTCAATCTGATTCCGATTGGAGTCATTACTCACCTGGGAATTACACCGATTCCTTTTGTGTTGATGATTACGACGATGTTTTTCGTGACTTCCAATGGGCGCTATGTGCCAGCCGCTGCAATAATTACCGGTACTGCCAAATCCGAAAACCGGGGAAGTTTTTTGAGTTTCAATTCTGCCGTACAGCAGGTGGCAGCAGGATTGGCTTCTCTTTCAGCCGGGATGATTATAGGAGAAAATGAAGCTGGCCAACTTACGAATTTCCATATAGTTGGCTATCTGGCGATATTTTTCAGCCTACTATGCATTCCCTTGGCAAGAAGGGTGAAAGTGGTGAGTTGATACAAGTTGGCTTTGAACTGAAAATGCCCCCAAAAAGCGGATTGCCAATTGGGGGCATTTTCAATTTTGTAAGCTCGGGGAATATCTGATTTTCCTTAGAATTCTGCGTTTCCTGGAGTTCTCGGGAAAGCAATCACGTCGCGTATATTTCCCATTCCGGTCACAAAAAGCACCATTCGCTCAAAGCCCAATCCGAATCCGGCATGAGGTGTGGCACCAAATCGACGGGTATCCAAATACCACCATAGTTCTTCTTGCGGGATGTGCATTTCCTCCATTCTTTGGGTAAGTCTATCCAGTCTTTCTTCCCGCTGGGATCCACCTACGATTTCACCAATGCCTGGAAAGAGAATATCCATGGCAGCTACGGTTTTGCCGTCTTCATTTTGGCGCATGTAAAAGGCCTTGATCTGCTTTGGATAATCGGTTAGGATCACGGGCTTTTTGAAGTGCTTTTCTACCAAATATCGCTCATGTTCGGATTGAAGATCGGCGCCCCAT
This sequence comes from Algoriphagus sp. A40, assembly GCF_002002735.1. Taxonomy (GTDB): domain Bacteria; phylum Bacteroidota; class Bacteroidia; order Cytophagales; family Cyclobacteriaceae; genus Algoriphagus. The sequence continues at coordinate 115,213 of NZ_MUNY01000048.1, forward strand.
TCTTCGATGAGGTATTGAAATTTCTTCTTTTTGTTTTGATTGGAATTTCTCAAGATGTCGATCGCTTCGGTATAGGTCAGCCTTACGAATTCATTTTCAACCACAAACTTGAGCTTTTCGATCAATCCAAGCTCGCTTCTTTGATCCGCAGGCTTGGTGTTTTCCTCTTCCAGGGCACGTTGTGCAAGGAAATTGAGATCTTCGGCGCAATTGTCAAGCGCGTATCTGATCACATATTTCAGGAAATCTTCTGCAAGGTTTTGGTTGTCCTCCGCATCATAGAATGCCATTTCAGGCTCAATCATCCAGAATTCGGCTAAATGCCTGGTGGTGTTGGAGTTTTCTGCTCTGAAGGTTGGTCCAAACGTGTAGATCTCCGAAAGCGCCATCGCTGCCAATTCTCCCTCCAACTGACCGGAAACTGTCAGGTTGGTCTCTCGTCCAAAGAAGTCCTGCTTGAAGTCTATTTTGCCATCTTCGGATCTCGGCGGATTTCCAAGTTCAAAAGTAGTCACCTTAAATGTCTCCCCGGCACCTTCCGCATCGGAAGCGGTTACAATCGGCGTATGGATGTAGAAAAAGCCTTTGTCGTTGAAATACTTGTGAACAGCAAACGCCAAAGCATGTCTCACCCTAAACACTGCGCTAAAGGTATTGGTCCGCATTCTCAGGTGAGCAATGTCTCTCAGGAATTCCAAGGAATGTTTTTTGGGCTGAAGCGGGTATTTTTCCGGATCAGCTTCTCCGAGGATTTCAATGCTCTTGGCATTGAGCTCGGAGGTTTGGCCAGCACCCTGTGATTCTACTACAATTCCGGTGATTTTCAGGCAGGCACCTGTGCTGCATTTTTTCAAAATCTCCTCGGAGATCAGATTGGGATCAGCTACTACCTGGTAATTGGTGATAATGGAGCCATCATTGAGTGCGATAAAAGAAACATTTTTATTGCTTCTTTTTGTCCTAACCCAGCCCATCAGCGTGATTTCTTGGCCGATTGGGTTAAGTTCCAAGATGGTCTTGATTTTGACCCGTTTGTTGAATGCCATTGCAGATTATTTATGCTGGAAAAAATGCTTTTCCGGCCATTTTTTAGTGGAATGCAAAAAAACGATTAAATCACCTTTTTATCAAAAAATTGGGTCTTTTTCATAAATTTGACCGAATGGCTTTTTCAGTTGAAGAAGCTTTTTTTAAACCCAACTAGCAGGTTTTAACTGATTTCAATGCAAAAGCTTAATCTTAGTCAATCTCTTTCCCAGAAGCTTTCACCCCAGCAAATCCAGTTTATCAAACTGCTTCAAGTGCCTACAGCCGAACTGGACGCTAGGATAGAGGAAGAATTGGAAATCAATCCGGCCCTGGAAGAAGGAAAAACTGAAGAACCGGAACAAACTCAAGAGGAGGAGTTTGAAGATTCCTACGAAGAAGATCGAGGAAGGGATGAGCATGAGCTCAATCTCGATGATTATCTCGACGACGAATACAGTGGGTATAAAATGCAGGGTGACGGCAATTACAATGCCGACGACGATGACCGTGAAATCCCAATCTCCTCCCAGGCCTCTCTGCATGAACTATTGATTTCCCAGCTCAGCTTCTTAAAACTGGACGAGCGCCAAAAAATTATCGGACAGCAACTTATAGGCAGTATTGAAAATGACGGCTACATCAGACGGGATCTGGAAGCTATCATCAATGATCTTGCATTCAGCCAAAACATCGAGACTGATATCGATGAAATGGAGGAGATCTTACGCAAAATCCAGAATTTTGATCCTGCAGGAATTGCAGCACGAAACCTTCAAGAGTGTCTGATAATCCAACTGGAGCGCAAGGAACATCCCGATGATCCTGTGGTTCAGCATGCCTTATTGATCATTCAGGAATGTTTTGACGAGTTTACCAAAAAGCACTATTCCAAAATTCAAAAGAGACTGGATCTGGATGAAGACCAGATTAAGGATTCCGTCAATCTGATTACCCGCTTGAATCCCAAGCCTGGAGGCACCTCTGATGGATTGGTCCGTACCCAATACATCATCCCTGATTTTATGCTAACCAATGTCGGTGGGAAGTTTGAAATCACACTGAATTCAAGAAATGCACCGGAGCTCCGGATTTCCAGATCGTATGCCGAAATGTTTGACGCCTATGACAAAAGCGACAAAAAGGACAAGAAGCTAAAGGAAACGGTAACTTTTGTCAAGCAGAAACTGGATTCTGCCAAATGGTTTATTGATGCCATAAAACAAAGGCAAAACACGCTTTTGAGGACAATGGAGGCCATTTTAAATTACCAAAAAGAATTTTTTGTAGACGGGGATGAGACAAATCTTCGTCCGATGATTTTGAAGGATATTGCCGAAAAAATCGATATGGACATCTCCACAGTTTCAAGAGTCGCAAATAGCAAGGCAATACAGACGGAGTTTGGCGTCTACCCATTGAAATATTTCTTCTCGGAAGGGATTGCTACAGACAGTGGAGAGGATGTCAGCAATCGGGAAGTGAAATCAGTGCTTCAGGCAATGTGTGATGCCGAGGACAAGAAGCGACCGCTTTCAGACGACAAATTGGTGAAGATGTTGAATAAAAGAGGTTATAATATCGCCAGAAGAACCGTCGCTAAATATCGGGAACAGTTGCAGATTCCAGTGGCAAGATTAAGAAAGGAACTGTAGTGCTGAGGTACTTAGCGTTGATTGTTTCAGTGGTTTTTCAGCCCTTGCTGATGCCTACGCTGGTTTTTGGGTTGCTTTTGTTTGCTGTTCCTCAAGCGACGAGTATTCCGGATGAATTTAAAAACAGGATTTTCTTTTTGATTGTTTTGTCCACTTTGTTAATCCCTATGATTACCATAATTGGGCTTAGACTGAGTGGTGCGGTCAAAAGTCTTCATATGCCTGAAGTAAAAGATCGGCGGGTGCCATTTTTTATTACGACTCTCTATTTTTTAGTGACTACATGGTTTTTGTATCAGAAGCCGGATTTCGACCCCTTGCTATGGTTGGGAATGGCCGTAATTTGTGTTGCCGTGGTCACTCTTACCTTGGTCAGTTTTGTTTGGAAAATGTCCGCCCACATGACTGGATTGGGGGGATTGCTTAGCGTGGTGTTGGTCCTGGGTAATAAATTTCCAACATTCGAAGTGCTTTATCCGCTTTTGGGAGCCTTGGTTCTCTGTGGGATTGTTGCTTCCAGCAGGCTTTATCTGCAGGCTCATCGGCCTTTGGAAGTCTATGTGGGCTGGGTTGTCGGTTTTTTGATATGTTGGATCGGATTCAATTGGATTTGGGCTTAAAAAAAACGACTCGAAATAATCCGAGTCGTTCTGTTTTATTAAGTTCTATTTTTTGTCAAAAGACTGTAACGGCCAATCCGAAATTCACCTGACTGGCTTGGGTTGCATATGGTCCCCTGCCTGCCTGCCACACGTCATTCAGGAAAAAGTTGCCCCAAACATAAAATCCCGGCGAACCTGCTTTGACTGAAACTGCATATCGGACTTTTTCCAGCCCGTAATTCTGTGAATCCTTGATTTTCCGCTTATCAAATGCGGCAGATTCGTATTTGACTTTGGTGTGGGCCTCATAGAGGTATCCAACTTTACCTCCAATACTCACCCTGAAGCTTTTGCTGTAATTGTTTTTGTTGAGATGATACCTGATTTCTATAGGTACCTCAAAGTAATTTGCCGCAAAATTGTTGGTTTTGACAATAATATTTTCTCCATATACATCTGTCACATCCACAAGTTTCGAGGAATTGGCTCCCAGAGATGTGTTTATGAAAAGATTTTCATTATCGTTGAATTCCAGTTTATCTGAACCGACGCCGATTCCAGGGTTCAGCGTAAAGCCGGACCCTTTCCCAAATAGGTTGATAGGGAATTGATAAGAAACATTGAAAGTTCTTGAACCAAAAAAATCTATTCCCAGGTCAGCCGGACGATTTGTCAGCTGATTAAAGCCAAATTCAAAATTCAAATCACTTGGGATATTGGGGCGGCCTCCGATTGGAGTTTTTGGTTTGTTCTCAGAATCCTGTGCCTGCACAAATTGAAAAGCCAAAATTGCGAGTGACAGCGTAAATAATTTTTTCATCAAAAGGAGATTCAATTCATTGGAATGTGGGCAAAAATATAAAATCCCAAAGGATTTACCCCCTTGACGGTCTTAATTATTCTTAAGGTTGAGTAAAGGGTAGAGTGGGAGTTCAAAATTTTCTTAAAGCTGGGTATTTGCATAAAAAATAAATAAAGGTACCTTTGCAAACCCATACGGCTTCGTAGCTCAATTGAATAGAGCACCTGATTACGGCTCAGGAGGTTTCAGGTTTGAATCCTGACGAGGTCACAAAGCTCAACCTTAACGGTTGGGCTTTTTTTGTGCTAAAATTTCGATAAGCAACTCAATTGAATAGAGTGTTTGATTACGGTTAAGGAGGTTTCGGTCCGCTATCGAGAAAAATCCTTACGAGCTTTCATTTCCAGGTTTTTTTAATGATCGGGATTTTTCATTTTACTGCCAAAATTTTTCTAATTGCTTTTTTAGGCTAATTTTAAGCCAAGCCAATTCTCCAAATGCGTCAAGTCTCCTTCCTTTTTGTTTTGTTTTTACTGGCAGCTTGTGAGGAAATTTTCGATGTCAAAGGAATTGAGGGGCCTTGTACCATTCAGATGGTGGATGGTAGTACTATCACGGTAGAGAAGAGCATCGAAATCATTCAAAGTACCGGGACGATTACCTACAAGGATGAAGATGGCAAGCTCTGGTCTATCACGGCAGATGAATACCTGACCTATTCCTGCGGAAATTAATTTTCAGTAGAATCAACTATCAGCACCCAATCGTTACCTCTTCCGGAGCTCGGTGGTAAAAAAGGAGGGTAAGGAGCGTCCTTTCTTGAAAGCGTTTTATTCATTTTAATTTCTACACCTGTCCTTGGGTCAAACCAAGTCAGTTTGAAATTTTTGCCTGCCAATCCACTTATATTGAAATCTATCAACGTGCCTTCAGTGGAGTAGAAAAATGCGTATTTCCCATTTTTATCACGTGTTGAGGCAATTGGGCCATTTTCAACAGAATCATTTACAAGACTTTGATCTGGAATTCTCTCAAAATAAGGCCTGCTCAACATCAGATTCTTCAAATGCTTGACCTGATTAGCGACCTCAAGATCCAGTGATTTATGCCATGGTTTCAAAGGTGCGTTTACCGGTGCTTTATCCAAATCATACATCTGCCAGACAGCATGGCAGCCATAAGTTTGACCGGCTGCACCGGCAAAGACATTCCAATACATGATCCTGCGGATGTCCGCCGCTTCACTATAGCCGTGCTCTTTTGCATTGAAGCAATAGGGATGTTCCTCGTAGAGCGGTTCTCCATCAATGGTCGGCTTGTTAGGGCTTAGTTGGTAGTCATGGCTGATTTTTTTGAAATCATCCAAACCCGGGCAATGTCCTGTTTGATGCATGTTGAAGCTCAGCCATTCTGCCTGATGAAACCAATTGGAGCTTCCGCCCGGCTCGGAAGGCTGCGGGTGAAAAGTGATCAGGATGGGGTTGTCGGGATTTTGGCTGTCCAAAATTCCATGAGCCATCTGATTCCAAACTTCGACATCTTCGGAATTTTCTCTCGGAGTACGGTCTCCTCCCATCACCCAAATCAGGTTTTTTCGGTCTTTGTACCGATTTCCGATCCATTTTCCATAGGAATAGGCAGATTCTGGATTGAAGATCTCAGGCCCAGCTCCCCAAGTGCTTTTGAATAATTTGTCGCCCCAGGTGGGTAAAAGAGCAATGTGGATTCCTCTTTGTGCCGCCAGGTCGATAATCAGATCCACATGTTGGAAATAGGCCTCGTTGAATTTCCAATCTTGTAGGCTTGTAAATGGTAAATCCCCGTTTGCATTTGGCGTGTTGATCCCGTCCAATTCTGCCAAGACTACTGCCTGGACCACATTAAACCCCTGTTCCCTTCTTTTGTCCAGGTACAATATTGCCTCTTTTTCATCCAGTCGGTGAAAAAGCTCCCATGCGGTATCAGCCATCCAGAAAAAAGGCTCTCCCTCGTTGGTCATGAGGAATCTGTTTTCGGGATGAACTTGGATAGGGCCAATGATTTTTTGGGCGAAAAGCCCGAAAACCACGAGAAAACTGCTGAAAATCAAGATCGTTTTTTTCATAAACGGGCAAAAAAAAGGCAGCCCGAAGGCTGCCTTGTGAATTAATGAGCGGCTGATGTGGCTGGTTTGGAGCCTTTCTGCCAAATGAAGAAGATGATGAATAAGACAATCAGAATGCCAGGGAAGATCAATATTTTTTGAAGAGTTTCCTGTCCTGCCGCTAATTCCAACGCATCTCCGGCAAGTCCGGCTGCACTATTGGATGCTCTGGCTTGGTCAATCCAACCTCCGATGAAAGGCTGGAAGATCGCCGTAGAAAACATCCCGATACCACCGATGATGGACATACCGAGTGCTCCCGAAAGTGGTACCCTCTGAGCTACTGCACCGACCATCACTGGCCAGAAATAACATACTCCGATCGCAAAGACGAATGCAGCAACATAAGCCAAAGGACCTGTTACAGTACTGAAAAGGAAGATTCCAAGGGCAGCGAAAATCGACCCACCAAGAAGTACACCGGTTTGACCCAAAGCCTTGACCACTGGGCCTGCAAAGAATCGGCCGATTGCCATCACACCTGTTGTCAAAGCCAGGATCAACATTGGGCTAGCTCCACTTGCACCCATGATCAATCCTACCCACTGCTGAGGACCAAACTCGGAGATAGCGGTGAAGGCCATGGCGAAGAAGAGGAAGATAAACACAGGGCTGATCATTGCCTTCAGGTTGCTTCCAAGAGAAGTAGCACCTTCCACTTGTGGTTTCGGAAAGGCTTTTCCAAAGAAAAGAACAGCATAGGCGATCGTCGGGATCATCATCACCCAAACCTGTGATTGCCAAGCCATGCCAGAATCGGTCATGAATTTAGATACCAAGCTACCTATTACAATTCCACCGGGGAACCACATGTGGAATCTGTTGAGCATTTTATTCAGCGTAGATCCAGAGTACATATCTGCAATCAGTGGATTACATGCTGCTTCGGTACATCCATTGCCAAATCCGATAAACAAAGTCGAAATCAATAAGGTGGTATAGCCGTCCGCGAAGATGGTCATCAAAATCCCCAATGTATGGGTCACAAAGGCGATTCTCATAATGTTGGCAGGGCCGACTTTATGATAGAATATGCCTCCTAAAATCATGGAAATAGGGAATCCAAAGAACCACATGGAGTTAATAAAGCCCAGTTGCTCAGCTGAAAGGCCAAAGGAATCGCCCAACTGGGGGAGGATACCCGCCCTGATGGAAAATGAAAAGGCGGTGGTGATCAGCGCCAGACAACTTGCGTTGAAGAGGGCGCCTCGGTTGATGGTTTGAGTCATAGAAAGTGCTTTTGGTTTTTGGGTTGATTTAAACAAAGCTTGAAACGGTTCAAAATAGAAAAAAAAAAGGATTTAGCTCTCCCGTACTATAAATTATTCCTTAAATGGAAATAGGATTTTCCGCAATCCTGCCCGAAAAAATCCCTTGAGATTTACCCAATCGGAAAATTATCCTTCGTCAAAGGTCTACTGTTCACAATTGTTTGCCAGGAAAAAGCAGTATTAATTAGATTGAAAACCAGGTATAGTTTTCTAAATGGCCCAAGCCATGTTACCTCAAATTGAAAAAAGTATTATTCTAGCACCAAAAGTGATCCGGTGATTTTTTCTTCATACTGAAACAGAGGATTTCTTCCTACTAATACCACGACATAGGTTCCGGGCGAAATGAAGCTGCCGTTGATTGTTCCGTCCCATTCCAAAAATGCCTCTCCAAATGGGATTTCTTCTGATTTCTGGTAATGTACCAGGCTGCCTTGCCTGTTAATTATGTACAATTCAATTTCAGTGATTCCTTCGCTGATTCGGACTTCAAAATTCCGTTCAGGATCACCCAAGACCATTCCGGTGGGTATGACATAATCGAAACTACAGGCATCATATGTTCGGAATGAAGTGAAAAATTCGCATCCATCAACCGTGATTACTTTCAATGTATAATTTCCGGCTTCTTTGGGAGTGAAAACTGAATCCTCGGATATCAATTGATCCTCCAGTTGCCAATAATATTCCGAAAAATCTCCAGGGTCAAGCTTTGGGCCGGTTTTTCCCTTGGTACAGACACCATAGGTTTCTTCCAAAACCGGGGGAGTGAGCAGTTGACTTTCCTCAACTGGAACCAGGTTTCGGCCGATTTCACAGCCCAATTTGCTATAAACCACCACTTCGTAAGTGCCAGGCTTATTTACTTCTATTTCAAGCAACCCATCAAATGTGGTGAGTTCTTGCATATTGTCCTGAAGGTCGTAATATATCCATTCGGTGTCGGTTACCTCCTCTTCATTGGTCTTCAAGGTGATCGTGCTGGAGCTGGGTTGAGGGCATATTTTTTCTGCTTTCAATTCCATCGGAACAGAGGTAATCGGAGCTACCACCTCAAAAATGGCCGGAGAGACTGGGCAAAAGCCACTTTGGAGTGGTTGGACCAAAAGGGAATAAAAGCCCACATTTGGAGGGTAAAAAGTGGGTCCTCTGCCAACTATTTCGTCTCGGTCGTTAAACCAGCGGATACTGGCTTCCTCTGTTGAGATACCCTTGAGATCAATCTCATATTTGATTGGGTCAAAACACTTCTCTACGGCAAGAAAAGGTGTAAAAGTAATAGTGGAGGATAAGGTTGCGTTAAAGTCGATCCTTTTTTGACAGAGTCCCAGACTTGGGTTGGTACCTTCGCCTAAAATGGAATAAGCACCAGCGTCGGTCAGGGTGAAACTTTCACCTGTAGCGATGGTTTCGAAGCTTCCATCCGGAAAGGTCAGAGTGAATTTGAGATTTTGATCCGTCACCGGAGACAGTGAAAATGTCTCGCAGATATTCAAATCTGCAGGAATCGTAAATTCAGCCTGAGGGGCTTCTTCTATAGTGACCGTTTCGACAGGATATGTACATCCGTCTGCATTTATTTCTAATAGGTATGTACCGTTAATTAGATCGATGGTTGTCTGGCCGCTTGGCGGAATGGAGCCTTTTAGGATTTCTCCTTTACCCTCTACTAAAATTCGAAACTCACCTGTTGAAATTGGAGCTCCAAAATCCAATGAAACACTTCCTGTATTCACTCCATTATTGGAACAAGTTTCATTTACAACAGAAATGTTGGGGAGCTGTTGACTGGGTGGAATGGGGAGATTATCCGCATTCAAGGTCAACAATTGGGTGATTTGACAACCGGTTTTTTCTACAACCAAAGAATAGACATTGGGTTCCAAATTGGTATAAATAAGCTGTACCCCTGCATTCAGAGGACCTTCAATTACATTTAATTCAGGGATGTAAAGTGCATCTACATCCGTTTCGACGGTGATTTGGAAAGAGCCGTTTTGGTCGGTACAGTTATCTGGTAGGGCTAGGATTGCGGGTGTGATCTTGGGTGATTCTACTAACTCAAAACCAATGATTCTCTCTGAAATACAATCCGGATATTGCTCGTTGGTGGTTTGGAAAGTCACTAAATACAATCCAGGTCCGGATAGCTCTGAGGCTTCGAATTCGATCTCAAATCCTGTTGAAACGGGGCTTCTTGAACCGGTAAACTCTTTTTGGATAAACCAATCACCCGAAATTGGGGTATCAAGGCCGATCTGAATTGATTCTCCTTCGCAGATGGAAGTGCTCGAGGAAATTATCTTAAAGTCAATTGGCGGACCGACAAAAGTGGTTCCAATGATCAAGCAAGTTGTTTTTCCAGTAGCATCAGTTTGGTATAATTCCACCAAATGGTAGCCTTCGCTGTATGAAAGATAATTGTTGCCTGTACCCAACAGGTTACCGGTTACATCTTTCCATTCAATGGTAAATTCGGATAGGTTGGAAGTGGCGGGATCTAAAGCAGTCAATAGAGTCGGGGAACCAGCGCATAAAAGGTAATCAGGTAATAAAGCCAATTCGGGGCCTTGTTGGACCGTAACTGTTAGCTGATTTTGGTAATAGGCCGGATTAGTTCCCCTTCGGACACTCAATTGAACCGTATATGATCCAACCTCAGAAAAAACTACCTGAATGGTCTCCAATTGGGCTCCTCCAGTTCTGGCAAATATGGCCTTACCTGCTGAATCGGTAACCAGCCAATTGTAAACGTCCCCAGGATTACCTCCTCCACTGAAAGTGCCGACTACACCACCGAAAACAATACATAGGTTTTCCGGACCGACCAGTTGTGGGTCTGCCTTAATGGAAAAGTGATGGTCATGTAGAGGTAGGGGTAAGCTGTTGCCTCCGCTGAAAGAATAAAGCGGAAATAGCAAACTTGCCCAAACTAATAACAGCCTAATCTTCCCTTTTGGAAATTGAATCTTGGCCAATGAAGTACTTTTAAAGGAGGGATTATTTACAAAGGTAATTTTCCTTTGTGTTCAGGTAATGCTCTTTTTGTCAAAAAACGTTCCACCTACTTTTTATAGTATTTAAAATAGGATCACTGGATCCTTCGCCTGAAAGACTAAAAAATCTGTTAGAGAAGCAGATTAATGCTCACAACCCACAAAACGTGAATTTGTACTTCAATCTTTATTCAAATTTGCCACTAATAAGAATTCTGAAAATCCATAACCCAAAAGCAGATTAACCCAAACTGAATTTTCTCACCTGATAAAAGTCCAATCAGAACTGTCACTCATTGGGCCTGAGAATTCATATCCCTCTTGATTAAAGGATTTGAGCTCTTCCGGATTTTCAATCCGGTTCTTGATGGCAAAATTAGTCATCATTCCTCTGGCTTGTTTGGCAAAAAATCCGATGACCTGATAGGTTCCATTCTTGAATTCCTTGAAATGGATATTCACCAAAGGTGATTTTAGGGTATTGAGATGAACGGCTTTGAAGTATTCCTGAGAGGCTAAATTGACAATCGGTCTGCCGGCTGCGGCCTCATTGATCGCTTTGGCTATTTTTTTGTCCCAATATTCGTATAGGTTTTTGCCTTTTTTGGTCTCTAGCCGAGTGCCCATTTCCAGGCGGTAAGGCTGGATCAAATCAAGAGGTTTCAGAAGGCCATACAGCCCCGAAAGAATTCTCAGTTGCTTTTGAGCAAACTCAAAATCCTCAGAGGAGTAGCTGTCCACATCGATTTTAGTATAAACATCCCCGTTGAAAGCCAGAATAGCCTGCTTGGAATTTTCGAAATTGAATTCCTTTTGAAAGGTTTTGAATCGCTCCTCATTGAGTACTGCCAGATTTTCACTGACATGCATCAATTCAGAGATTTCTCTGGCGGTTTTTTTCTTCATCACCCCAATCAGGATTTTGATGTCTGATGAAAAGTCTGGCTGCGTAAATTCTTTAAAATTTGGAGTACTGTAATCGAGGGTTTTTGCGGGGGAAATCAGTATCAGCATACTATTGGATAATCGTAATCGCTTTGGTTTCGGTTTGGGTAAGATTTTGTTCTCTGGAAGTAAACTTCACTACGACAGCATATGTTCCATTTGGGACAAATCCACCGTTAACTACCCCATCCCAAGGGCAGAAAGGTTGCCTTGGTTCAAGGTTTTCGTGTTCACAGTAGAAGATCAATTCGCCCCAACGGTTAAAGATAAACACCTCAATATCATCAATGAAGTCATTTGCATATAGAATAAATCCGCGGTTGGGATCATTAAGTACCACGCCATTTGGATATGATACCCGGAGTCTACAATCTTCGTTGACCAGGAATGTTGCAATATATTCGCAGCCCAAATTATCAGAAACCCGAAGCTCATAATTCCCCGGCAGGGTAGGAGTGAAAATTGCATCCTGAGATACTTCCACACCATTCAAAAGCCAGCTATAATTATCATAATCCCCCGGATCGATGCTGGTTGTGATCCCTTCTATAGCACATATGGTAAATTCAACAGGGACAACCGGTGGAATTATGGTTGACTTGGCCACTACGCCATTGGCTCGGCCAAGTTCACAGCCAAACTCACTTCGGAGGAGTGCTTCGTAGGTTCCTTCTTGAGAAACTTGAATGATTGGTAAATTGTCAAATCCAAAGATTCGGGTTCGGGTACCGCCAACCACACTATACCATTCAATTTCATCAACCGATGTCAAATCCGCTATGATAGTGATAGACGTACTGGTTTGTTCGATACAGAAAGGAACCACGTCCAAACTCACGCTGACTGCTTCTGTCAGGATTTCGGCAGTGAAAGGGATTTCGCTGGTCGGGCAAAGTCCTCCGGCAGCAGGTTGGACTTCCAAGGAGTAATTTCCAGCACGACTTGGGACAAAAGTCTGCCTTCTTCCCACAATCACGCCCAATTCATCTTTCCAAAGGAAAATCACATCAGCCGGATCTGCATTGTTCAATACTGCCTCGTATCTAATTCCAGTTTGGCAATCGACAATCGGGCCGGCAAGTTCATAATCCAAGGGCTGAGTGATGGTCACGTTCATTTCAATTTCCTTTGGACAATTGACGCCGGTTGGATCTACACCTAGGATGGTGTAAAGTCCGGTTTGGGTAAGTGTGAAATTTCCCCCTGCATCGGGAGAAATGGTGGTTCCAGTAGAATTTCTGGCGGTGTAGTTTAATGGATCTGGACCGACTGGCGCAAAAATTAAATTTTCGCAAGCAGTCACATCCGTGGGCACTGAGAAAACTACTTCGAATTTTTGAGCAATGGAATAGAATGTAGGGTCAGGTACAGCACAACCAGAATTGTCTGCAACTTCTACCAGATAATCTCCATATGGTACCGCAATTTCAAATGTGGCTAGGTTTGGAAGAATACCAGTAAACACTTGGCCGTCACGCTGTCTCACTGCGGAATAGGTTCCGGTTTGGGCAGTTCCATTAGTAAAAGAAATCGTGATTTTTCCTGGTTCTACTCCATTAGGAGAACAGATCTCATCAGATGGTGTTGCTGAAAATGCATAGGGGGCAGGCGGATTTTGATTCTCCACAGTTACAGATGAGGAATAGAAACATCCCGTGCTGTTTTCTGCTTCAATCGTATAGATTCCAGGCAAAACCCCAATTATCGGGATCACATCTCCGGCATTTACATTGGAGAAAATCTGGCTTAGCTCAGGAATCCGAACAACAGAGGCATTAGCCTGCATCGTAATTTCAAATGATCCGTCTGCTGTGGTACAATCCGTGGCAGGGTTGGTTTGGGCCGCGACAAAGACCGGAAGCTCATTGACCAGCAAATCCAACTTCTTCTCAATTGTACATCCTGCCAAAATTGGATCCAGGGTTACAAAAATGATCTCGTATTGTCCGGGTCCCGGAAGGGTATTGATGAAGAGCTCCAATTCGAAAAATTCTCCCAGCGAAACTCTCGTGCCGCTGGCATTCAGGTCATAAAACCACTCTCCTGTAATCGGAGTATTTGGAGAAAATGTCACTGAAGTTTCTTCATAACAAACCTCAGTTGCTGATTGATTAAGGTCAAACTCAAATGCAGGCCCCACAAAAACTTCTGCAGTTGCGGGACAAGTTTCAAAAAGCAAAGCTTCATCATCAGACAATCCACTTGGCAATCTGAAACTCACTTCAACGGTGTAGATACTTTCTTCTGTCACATCAATGGAGTTGGAGTTTTCATCTCCAAATACCACTCCGGCAGCATTTGTCCACTGGAAATCATAGAGGCCATCGGCAGGATCATAGCCGTCTATAGCAGTCAGCGTTACAGGATTTCCAGCGCAAAGTGTGGCATCTGCAGCCAAAGTCAAAGTCGGCGGGGCGACTACTTCTATTTCTCCCTCTGCTGTGAAATAATCGGGATCACCGCATCGATCCACGCGTAGTTCAATGGTATAAATCCCAGGTAGGGTAAAGATTTGATCCAAAGTCTGGAACTGATCCCCCGGACCTCCATAATCGGACCTGATCACAGTCCCGTCCTCATGGGTTATGGTCCAGAAATAGGAATCAATGTCCGGTTCTCCTGCACCTTCCAAAAGAGCGCTGGCACCTAATTCCGGATCCAGACAAAGCCTTGGAGGAAAAGAAAGCGCTGGCTCTGGGATTGAGCTTCCTGAGTTCTGCACAAACGAGGGAAGACCGAGATTGGCAGTTCCAGGCATAGGTTCGACAGCATCTTGATTGAAAGTGCTGGTTCCGTTACAGCCTGATCCTACCTGTACCTGTCCGATTCGGTTATCTCCCACTACGGCGACATAAATCTGTCCGTCGGAGGCGATCTGCAGAGCACCGAGGTTTAGACTTGAGGTTCCTCCGACTGTTTTCTTGGTGGAAAGAATGCAGGCCTCTCGTTGTGCTCGGGTAGTGGCTGAGTCAAAGCAAGAAGGACAGGTTGCTGCGGTTGGATCGTCATTATCTATAGCTTTGATTATAAATTCCTCGATCCCGGGGCCACCGTTGCGATAGGAGACGAGCACACGATCGGAGTCTTGGTTGAATTCCAATCCATAGATATCGCCATTACATCCCAGGTCAAGTCGAGCATATTCTGTAAGCTCTCCGGTTTGTTGATCAAATTCAAAGATTTCAGTCTTGTTACATCCCCCTTCAGAAATGGTCACTGCCAGTTTGGTCCCGTCAGGGCTGAATTTCATGGCGCCGACACCAGAGTTGAATCCGTGATTGCCTCCCACGGAACTCATTACAGGTTGTCCTATGCCTTGCCCTGAAACCGGATAGGCCCTGAAAGTATTGTTTCCCAATTCATGAAACATCACCCAAGTAGTATCTCCACTCGAAAGCGCAGCCGATTGTTCGGTGGAGGGGCTGAATAGGAAGTTGTTTTTGGTAACCACGTTTCCGACGCCAGTCTGATTTTCAGATTTGATATCGACCAGTGAGTAGCTGACGGTATTGGTTCCTCCGGCAGTGGCCTGAGTCGTGAAAAGATAAAATAAGGTAGGTTGCTGGGCTACTGGAACTGCCAGAACCGACTGACTGGAGGTATTGTCCCCTCCTATACTGTCTCCGTTTGCCATCAGATCACCATTTAGATCCCAGACAGCTTGTCCGTCAGTGAAAAACAAGACTTGTCCAGCCTGATCTGAAATGGTGGTAGTTCCGGCCGGTATATTCTGGGGATGTCTTTCTGCAATCGGCCTGGGAGTCGGAGCTGTCGAATCATTTGGATCTGGATTGAAGTCCAAACCCGCTCCGTCACCGAAATACCAAATGTTGTTTGTTTGGTCTGGCAGATCCCAGATTTTCACCCGGATTTCGGCATAGGCGTAGCATTGTGAATCTGGTTCCCTGACCAAAACCCAATACAGCCCAGGTGTACAAACTTCATTTGCCTCTTTAGCGATCCACCCTCTGTCACGTTTATTGGACCAGAAATACTCGTATGTGTCGCCTCCACCTCCCGGAGGAGCTTCACCACCTTGCTCACCTTCCGCAGCTTGGGCTTGCAGAAGAGGATCCAGATCAATACAGCTCAGACAAAGTGTGGTATCAGATGGAGTAAAGTTTGCCTCCAGCTTATTTTCTGTCAGAGGAATTGTTTTGGGGATGCTTTGTTTAGTACCGTCGGCAAACTCCACAGTCAAGGTCACGGCTAAGCTTGTTCCCTGAGTCGCATCCTGAGGGATCAGAAAGTGCTCTTGGGTATAATCTGCAGGAAGTGGATTGCCGAGTGAATCAGTCAAAGGCGGTGAAAATTCCCAATTAAAGGAGACAGGCTGGTAGTTTTCAGGAGTGATGACACTCGTCAATTGCACCGGATTGTTTGAGCAGGGGGCGTCCGGTGCCCAGGTAAAATCTACAGTTGGGGTGATATCTGCATTTGGAGCGAAAACCGGAAAGATTTTACCGCAAAAATCAGTGCCATTGAATGGGTCTTCTTCCAAAGTAAGGAGCGAGAGATCAGGCTCATTTGGATTAGTGACACGCCCAATCAATTGTGGGCCACCGGCCACCTCTTCGTAAATATAATATAGCTGCCCGTCAGGCCCGGACTTGACATCATAGACTTGATTGAGTCCTGCAGTCAAAGGAATCTCTTCTGGAGTTGCGCTTAGGTCACTGGCAGGAACTCGGAAAAGCTGATTTCCTCTGGAAAAATAAATGAAAGAACCGTCCGCTGAAAAATCAGCTCCGCCTATGTCTCCACTTCCTCCTGATCCTGAGATAGGGGCTGGGGAGCCAAAATTCCCAGTGCCTGTATTGAACGGAATGACCAGAATGTCATCCCCGGCATTTTCTGAAATGACAATTAACCGGCTGTTTTCCTCATCAAAAACAATGGCTTTGGGAGTAAAAGGGATGGCCTCTGTATCTGTCTGTGTAAAACTCCCCTGTGTGGATTCCAATTCTCTCGAAATGAGTTGCCCAGCGTTGAAACTGATGAGATAGGAAGGGGAGGCCGGGGTTTTCACAACCAAAACAGCTCCGGAAGCGGGACCAATTGCCTGGTCTTTGACGGTGACTTCTCCCAAAGGCCTTTCATTTCCGGTAGCCTGTCCGGGGGCATTCATGTCTACTACTGCGTACTGAAGTTGGCCTCCCGGTGAGATATAAAATATATAAAAAAGCTTATTTCCTTCCGGATCATACTCCAGAAATCCGGTTGCCACTTTCTGGTGGCCGTCAATGTCTCCGTTCAATCCCGAACCCACACCTTGGATAGGTTGGGAACTGTAGTCATAGACCAGCTCGCCATTTGTGGCAAAAAGCGGCTGACCCGTGATCGGGTCGATAGCGAGTGCGTTGTTATTTGCTCCGATAATTACAGCTCCCGGAAGAGTCTGGACAGTTGCGGTGCCTCCTTTTCCGAAGGACAAATAGCTATTTGCTGCACTTGGGCTGCAATACCCAAAAATCCACTCGTTATCATTGAAGCCTTGGGCATACCCTAAACTGCTGATTCCGAAAAAGCTCAGAGAAATGAAGCTTGCAAAAATTAAAATGAACCTTATGGAAATAGGGCTGCTTTTCATATTTTTCGATCTGCTTACTAAAACAACCAAAGGGCTGGATCGTTTAGAAGCTAACTGAATACTCAAATAAACGAACAATTCCTTGTTACGGTCTCTGCGAAGTATGGTTTTTTTTACAGGGTTTTGGCTATGCCTTTCCCTGTCCGCCTCGGCACAAGATCCCCAATATAGCCAGTATTATGCTGCCCCGCTTTATCTAAACCCGGCAATGGCCGGTGGGGAACTCACCGGTCGCGTTGGCTTCAACTATCGAAACCAATGGCCTTCGATTGATGCCCAGTTCACAACATTTTCAGCGTATTACGATACTTACCTTCCGGATTACAACAGTGGAATAGGAATTCATGTGATGCAGGATACAGAAGGGGCTGCAAAACTTCGATCCACCACGATTTCAGCCATGTATTCCTATGAACTGAAATTGGGTGACAATTCTTATTTCCGTCCTGGATTCCAAGCCAGCTACATCCGTCGGGAAATTGGCTTTTATGAAAATCTGGTTTTTGCCAACCAAATCAACCCCAATGATCCATTTGGACCAATCTTTCCGGGAACTGATATTCCTGGATTGGGTGATCCGGTCGGGATGCTTTCACTTTCAGTCGGAGGATTGTTTTTCACCGAGAATCTTTGGGCAGGTTTTTCAGCCCACCATGTGAACGAACCAAACCAATCCTTTATCGAAGGGGTCAGTCCACTTCCGATGAAACTTTCCTTCCATGCAGGGTATCGGATTCCGCTGTCCGAAGGGGGCATGCGTGGAGATTTTACCCATTTGAGAAAGCAGCGCTCGCTAACACCAACAGTAAATTATAAGCAACAAGGACCTTTCCAGCAATTGGATGTTGGAGCCTATTTTTCCATTGAACCCATCGTTTTTGGACTTTGGTACAGAGGATTGCCCTTCAAGCCAGTGGAGGAACAGAGCAACCGGGATGCGATCGTTATGATGTTTGGAGTCAATCTTCTCAGCGGGCTCAATATTGGTTACAGTTTCGATTACACTGTTTCCCAACTGGGAATTCAGTCAGGAGGCGCGCATGAACTCAGCTTGTCCTGGACACTTCCCAATCAATACCAGGGAAAGCCTTCCCGCAGGGACACGATCTTGCCTTGTCCCAAATTCTAATTCCATATGTCTGTTGAAAATTTGAAATTCCTGATGATCGGGGTGCTGGTCTTTGGGTTTTCGTCAGAAAAAATTCTGGGATACCTCAATGTGAGAAACCCGGTTCCGAATGTTCCTCAAACTCTGGAAAATCATCTGGATCGGAAAAAACTCGAGGAAACAAAAGCCTATCAACTTGAGAATTTTCGGTTAAACTTCTTCGAGCAGGGGCTAGGATTCCTCCTTACCCTCATTTTTATTCTCCAAGGTTGGTTTGGAGATATCGATACCTGGATATCGAGCTTTGGCTATGGGCCTTTGGTGAGTACGCTGCTGTTTTTCGGACTGGTCATTGGGCTATCCTCCATTCCCAATATCCCTTTTGATTGGTATCAAACTTTTGTCATTGAAGAAAAATACGGGTTCAACAAAATGACCGTCCGAACTTTTATTCTGGATAAGCTCAAAGGCTTTGCCCTTGGGGCTTTGGTAGGAGGCGCTTTAATGCTGGTGTTTTTCTGGCTGATTCTCCGCATGGGATCAGATTTCTGGTGGCAGTTTTGGCTGATAGCGGCTGGTTTTATGGTCTTGGCCAACTTGTTTTATACTTCCTGGATCCTACCGCTTTTCAACAAGCTGACACCGCTGGAGAACGGTGAGTTGAGGGAAAAGATCCTCCAATATGCCAGATCGGTTGATTTTCCGCTCGACAATGTTTTTGTAATGGATGGCAGCAAGCGCTCTGCCAAGGCAAATGCTTTTTTCTCCGGAATGGGAAAAAGAAAGAAAGTCGTCCTCTATGATACGCTAATCGAGCAGCATTCCACTGATGAGTTGGTTGCTGTTTTGGCACATGAAGTGGGGCACTTTAAGAAAAAACATATTGTCTGGGGCATGGTCATTTCTGTACTTCAGACAGGGCTGATGCTGTTTTTGCTGGGAGGATTCATCTTTTCTGAAAATATCAGTTTGGCCCTGGGCGGCAACTCCTGGTCGGTAGGCTTGAATTTCATCGGGTTTTCATTGCTGATTTCACCTATTTCGACTGTTTTGGGATTGGTGATGAACTGGCTGAGCCGCAAAAATGAATTCGAAGCAGATGAATATGCCAAGCTGACTTTTGATGGAAAACCACTGGCCGAAGCGCTGAAAACGCTCTCCGTCAAAACTCTTAGCAACATCAATCCGCATCCTTGGTATGTGTTTGTGAATTATTCGCATCCTCCGTTATTGGAGCGATTGGAAAAGTTGGAAAGCTGATAGATTTCGGATTTCGGAACTGGGATTTCGGATTTTGTTCCCGGCTATTTTGGGAAACAATGGACTTGGAAATATCTTATTTAAGGTGTTCTCACAGATGTGAACAGATTTTCCATTGTTCGGCCTTATCGGAGGTTCTATGGGGAATGAAAAAGGCCGCCGAATCGAAACCCAGCGGCCTAAACAATTTTAATACGAGCCGTCGACTGTGGTCTGTGGACCGTTGACTACACCCTATAAAACTCTTCCCAGCCCTTTCTCGGCGGCATGCCTGCCAGGACTTGATTGGCAAGTGGATTGTTGGTGATTTGCCGTGTTTCCCGGTCAAATTCTATTTTCACACCCATCTGCTGAGCCATGACACCCAAACAAAATACCTGACTCAAAGGACCTGCAATTTCAAATGACGACCTCGTTTTTTCCTCTCCTTTGCAGGCTTTGAGGAAGTTAGCAAAGTGGTTAGATGGGCTGGCCGGTACTTCCGGCAGTTTTGATTCCCATTCTTTGGCCTTTTCCGCAGGGATAATAGAAAGCGTACTTCCATGCGATCCGCCTTTGAAAGTCAATTCCTTGCTGTAAATAATTTTCCCCGGGTTTAGCTTGGCCGGTTGAATCTTCCCATTGCTAGCAGGTGGAATGTTTGGATCCAACTCCGAAACTCCATATCCATCAGGCACTGAGGGGATATTGTCCATGCCATCCTGCCAAGTAATAGTCAATGGAGGCATTGCACCTCTTTCCGGAAATTTGAATTCCAGTGTGGTTGACATTGGGAAAAAGAAGGCGTTATGTCCCGTGAGTTTGGTAGGATTGACCTCATAGGGAAGGCCAAGCTCCAGAAATTCATGTGCCGTGTCGATGATATGTGCGCCCCAGTCTCCCAGTGCACCCATTCCGAAATCGTACCAGCATCTCCACTGTCCGTTGTGGTAATCTTTGTTGAAAGGATGCGGTCGGGCCTGACTGGTCCAGACATCCCAATCCAAGGTGGAGGGAAGTGGTTCTGCAGCTGGGAAACGGGTGATTTTCGGATCCCAATCGTGCCAGCGTCTGCGGCTGTTCATGTGAGCCGTGATGGCGGTTACATCCTTGATGATTCCGGCTTCTTTCCAAGCTTTAAACTGGAAGTAGTTGGCTTCCGAATGGCCCTGGTTTCCCATTTGGGTGGCCAGTTTGGGATTTTTCTTAGCTGCCGCGATCATCAGATCCACTTCCTGGAATGTTCTCGCCATTGGCTTTTCCACATAGACATGTTTTCCTTCTGCCAAAGCCATCATGGTCACCGGAAAGTGGGAAAAGTCCGGCGTAGCAATACTCACTGCCTCAAATTCACCGTCGATCTCATCGAACATCTTTCTGAAATCCTGAAACTTTTTTGCCTGAGGAAACATATTCATGACTTCCAAAGTCTGCTGTGCACCCATATCCACATCACAAAGAGCGACTACATTGCAGAGACCTGTTTTGTGGAGTTCTTTGATGATGTCAGCGCCTCGGTTTCCGATGCCGATGCAGGCCAGGTTGACTTTGTCAGAAGGAGCCACATAGCCCATGGACTTGCCAAGAACTGCCGGCGAAATCAGGGTAAATCCCGAAAGCCCCAATGCAGCAGTGGCTCCGGTTTTCAAAAAGTCTCTTCGATTGGTTGACATAATGGGGTTGTTTTGGGTAGAAAAGAAGCAATCCTCCAAGGGTTTGGAATCACTTGGAGGGTTCAGGAATTAAATTACTTTCCAATCTACCCAGCAAAAGTCGATTTTGGGAGGAAGTAGTGAAAAATCAACGGAAACGATATCGTGAAAATTTTATGTGTTTGTGGATAAGAAATGTGAGTAAAATATTTTTTCCAAATCCGGCCATTTTCCTGAGAATTAGCTGTTTTTACCTTTCTAATCTGGTATTTTTCGCAATTTTAAACCAATGGGGACAAAATTAATGGATATACTGAACCAATTTCGAATACCTTTTTAAACAGATTAAAGAAAGCTCAATAAAGCTAATGGCTAACCTTTGGAGGTAGAAACATTAAGATGATAGTAGTATTTTCGAAAGCATGGTAAGTACTATATAATAAAATAGCTGTTTAGAGTACCCCTATTTATTTCCTCTTATGCTGAGCCCACCATTTTACACTGATCGGCAAAAAAACTTTCAAAGCGAATTTGTATTTAAACTCAGCTGCATTTGGGTAATCGTAAATACTGCTGTGATGGTGTCGGGTATGTTGATTTATACCCCGGCTTCTTTTTGGCGATGGATTTTAAATATCCTGATTGTTGCCGCCATAGGTTTGATCTCCCTGATCCTCAACCGGATTGGTCATACCAAGATCGCTTCGTACGTGCTTCCCGGTTTCCTTTTTATTCATATTTTGCGGCTGACCTACACAGGCGGGGGAACCAGCTTGCCCGGCATCATGGCTTACGTACCGATTGTACTGACTACCGGCTTTTTGCTTGGAAGAAATAAGGGTTTGGTGATGGCTTTTTTATGTATTGCAGCAACATTTGGAATTGCATCGTTGGAGGTTCAAAACCTGCTTCCTGAATTTAACTTTTCAAGATCGCCCATTGGCAGGGCAATCGCTCTGAGCCAACCCGTTTTCATTACAGCAGCAATCCAATTTTTTGCTGCTGCACATATTGAAAATGCCTACCGGGAACTTGGTATATCAGAGTCAAATCTTCAGGCAATCATGAGCACCACTGATGTCGGTTACTTGTTGGTAGATGCCCAAAAGAAAATAATTTCATTTAATAAGGCTTCAATAGATTTTGTGGAGCGTGAGCTAAACACCACATTGAAAGTTGGAGATGACTTAGCCTCATTTTTTAGGAAAGAGAGATTGGAAGAAGGAGTCAAAATGGCGGACGATGCACTTTCAGGAAATAAGATAAGCTATGAAGTCTCTAATGCCCAACCGGACGGGATCATTAATTATTACCGAATTAATATGGCTCCTGTGGGGATCAAAGCGCCTTTTTCAGGCCTCTTGCTAGGCCTTACCAATATTACCGGGCTGAAAAATGCAGAAAATGAAATTCGAAGTCTGAATGAAACGCTGGAGGCAAAGGTCGAGGAACGCACTGCCAAGTTGCAGGAAGCCAATCGGCAACTTGAGGCATTCAGTTATACCGTTTCCAATGATTTGCAAGCTCCCTTGCAGGTCATAAATGGTTATGGAAACCTGCTTCTACATACCCAATCTGCAAAATTGGATAGAGAAGGGAGGGATTTTTTGGCAATTATCGGTGAGAAAGTAAATCAGATGAGTCAACTGATCCAAGATCTGCTTCAGTTTTCCAAGTCGGGCAAATCGCCACTTCATTTGGTAGAGGTGAATATGAAGGAGATGGTGGAGGAAGTGGTGAATGAAATCCGTTTAGCCAATTATGGATCAAAAATCACCATGAAAATCGGCGGGTTACCCACTGATAAGTGCGACCCGGTGCTTATGCGACAGGTATGGGCAAACCTTATTTCGAATGCAGTGAAATTTTCAGGAAAAGTAGCTATGCCATCCGTAGAAATAGGCTTTGAGCAACGGGGTGGAGCCAATGTGTACTTTGTAAAGGACAATGGAGTCGGGTTTGATATGGCGCATGCCGATAAGTTGTTTAAAGTATTCAATAGACTTCATTCCACTGAAGACTTTAAAGGTGCCGGGGTTGGTCTAGCTGCCGCAAAGCAAATAATAGACAAGCATGGAGGTAAAATATGGCCCTATGCACGACCAAATGAAGGCGCATCATTTTATTTTACCTTAAGCTAAAATATGCCCCGTGAAACGAATAGAAGGTCATTACTCCTCGCATTCCAATTCAATTTATCCATAGTGGAGCGGTTATAGTTTGAAATAATTCCTTTAAAAAGGAGCCATAGGAATTTTAAAACGGATAGAGGGGTATTGAAAAGCCAAAAATGATTTCTGTAAATCATGCAAAAGACTCGGGAGAAAGGTCTATAAAACAGCTTCCATAGGTAGTGAAACCATCAATGAATGAAATTTAGGATGATATGATGAAAAGTGGCTTTGGTGATTTTTCCAATAACATCAGATAAATCATGCTTAATAAAATAACCAGCGCCATTAGGCTCTATTTTCTTGTGTTTCTCTTGTCCGGTGCGATTTTGGGCATAGGGATTTATGGCATTTACCAGTTGAATGTCATGAATGAAAATACCAAAACGCTATACGCGGATAGGGTGGTACCAATAGAACAACTAGCGGCTATCCGGCATTCCTACATCTATGATATTCTATTTCGCTTTGTTGATCTGGAAAATCGCACAAATGAACCTGACCTGTTACTCCGGGAAATCGAAGAAACACAACAGGTGATTGAAAAAAGTTGGGAGAGCTATAAGAAAACCTACCTTACTCCTGAGGAGGTGGAACTGGTAACCCAGACAGAATTGCTGAAAGAAAATGTTGACAGTGCCATAAGCACCATAAAGCAACGGATAAGAAATGATAATCAAGTTGAAGACTTAGTTGATGAAGCACAAAGGGCTGCTTTCAATGCTATTACAGGAAAGCTAAACGAGTTGATTGACCTGCAAGTGGGAATCAGTACCCAAGTGAGCAAGGGTAACGAACAGCTCTATCGAGACACGACCAAAAAATTTATACTCTTTATTGTAATTGCCTTGCTTTCTGCACTGGGATTGGCCTACATCCTATTGAAAGGGATTTGGGAGCTAATCTTAAACTTGGAAGGAAGCAACAGATTGTTAAAATCCAGTGAAGCAAAATACCGCGCCTTTATCGAGAATGCAGGAGATTCCATTTTCATTTTGGACAATGAACTCAATATTTCTGAAGTAAATGAGAGTGCCTGCAACTTGTTGGGTTATACACGGGAAGAACTTAAACAAACAAAATATTCAGTAATTAATCCTACTTGGAATACTGAAACAAATTCGGAAGGATTCCTTGCCCAAAGCCTGGATGAGGGGAAAGTGTACCAAAGCCAGTTGAAAAGAAAAAACGGCACCCTGGTAGAAATTGAAGTCAATATAAAAGTCTTGGAAAATGTTGGCTTTATCTCTATTGCTCGTGATACCACCGAACGTAGAAAAGTTGAACTTGCCATCAAACAGTCGGAAGAAAAATACCGTGACTTGTTTAACAAAACCCCTGCCTTTATCACAATCTGGGATATTGAATCCTTTACAATCTTGGAGGTAAATAATACGGTGATTGAAAAATTTGGCTATACCCTTCAAGAATGGGAGGGGATGTCGGTATTGCAATATCGTCCACCGGAAGAACATGACCAGGTTAAAGAATCTGCGAGACTTCTACTGAATGAAGGCCAACCCGTTTTCCATGAAATGGGTACCCAGATCAAGAGAAATAGTGAGACCATGCAGGTGGAAATTTCATCGCACAAAATCATCTATAAAAACCGGCCAGCAGTTCTATCTCATGCCAGGGATGTAACCGAGCAAAAGAAAGCTGAAGAAGAACTCAGGAAAAGCGAGGTTCAATTTCGCTCCTTAATTGACCATGCGGCGGATGCTATTTTTATGGTGACGGATTGGGGGATGATTTTTGATGTCAACCAAAGTGCCTCAACCTTGTTCCAATACTCCAGGGATGAACTGATAGGAATGTCAGTTTTGGACCTTTATCCCGAGCAGATTAGGTCAACAGTTCCCATTATAATTTGGGATCCCTTAAAACAAAGCAATATCTATATCAACGAAACAGTATTGTATCGCAAAGACGGACAAGGTGTCCATGTTGAAATCAGCAGAAAAATGCTGCCAGATGCCACGGGGACGATTGCAATTGTGCGAGATATAACTGAGCGATTTAAGGCAGAGGAGAAGCTGAGGCAAAGCGAGGAGAAATACCGCTCTCTGACAGAAAATATAACAGATGCAATTGTTCTTACAGATGCTGATAATGTGACTATTTACCGCAGTCCAGCCACAGAACGCATAACCGGCTATACAGACGAAGAAGCCCAGAACATAAACTTGCTTGACCTTGTGCATCCTGATGATAAAGCTCACAGTGTCGAAGGCTATCTTAAAGCAATGAATGAACCGGGAGTTCCAGATCATTTCAAAGTAAGAATTCGGCATAAGAAAGGTCATTTTGTGTGGATCGAAGGAACCACACTTAATATGTTCCACAATGAAAGCATCAAAGCTTTGGTAACTAATTTCAGAGATATTACCCTGCGAAAGCAAGTTGAAGAACAATTGGCATTGTCAGCTTTGATCGTAAATTCAACAGATGATGCAATCATAAGTAAAACCGTAGAGGGTGAGATTACCTCCTGGAACCATGGTGCTGAGAAAGTTTTGGGTTACACAGCCGAAGAAGCTATCGGTCAGTCAATTTACATGCTGATCGCTCCTGAACTGTTTGAGGAAGAAGTTATGATTTCGGAAAACATCAAACAGGGAAAATCGGTTGACCACTACGAAACCCGTAGAATTAGAAAAGATGGAAGGGTGATCAATGTTTCCCTGACTATTTCTCCAATTATGGGCGAGTCCGGCCAGGTGATAGGTGCTTCTAAAATCATGCGGGATATCACTGAACAAAAAACCATGGAATTGGAGCGGGACAAAATCATGGATGAGCTGATTCAACGGAACCGTGACTTGGAGCAATTCTCATACATCGTTTCCCACAATCTTCGTGCGCCGGTGGCAAACATAATTAGTATAAGCGATTTCATGCTGCGACCAAGTTTGAATCCGGCCAAAAAAGAACAATTGGGTGAGGGCTTGGCTAAATCTGTACTTGCTCTTGATGGAGTCATCAAAGATCTAAACCAAATTCTACAGTCCAAACGAGAGGTTAGTGAGCATACTTCCAGTGTTAATTTTTCTGAACTACTCCATGCAATCAAGCTCAGCATTGCCAATCTGGTGGAGGAGAACCGAGTTCATTTTATAATTGACTTTGCCGAGGTCGATGAAATGGTTACCCTCAAAAGCTATCTTTACAGTATCTTTTATAATCTGATTACCAATAGCATCAAATACCGGCAACCGCATATCGATCCGATAATCGAAATCGCAAGCAAGTTGACAGATTCAGGGATCGAAATTAAGTTTAAGGATAATGGACTTGGTATCGACCTCCAGAAAAAGGGAGAACAAGTGTTTGGTCTGTACAAGCGATTTCATTCCCATACCGAAGGGAAAGGAATGGGATTATATATGGTCAAAACTCAGGTAGAAACACTCGGGGGAAAAATCTCCATTGAGAGTGAAGTCAGCATTGGGACAACCTTCAAAATCGAATTTGGAAAACCGGGAAAATAAACTTGATTTATATTATCTATATGGAAGACAAGATTGATTTTATACTGGTTGATGATGATCCCATCAATAACATGCTCAGTGAATTGACCATAACAGATGTATTTCCAGATGCAAAAATCATTGCCTTTACCAATCCAAAAGAAGGACTTGAATTTTTGTTAACTCCTTTGGTGTCATCCAATGGAAAGAAATTAATTCTGTTTTTGGACCTCAATATGCCAATCATGAGCGGATGGGAGTTTTTAGCGCAATTTGAAATGGCAGAACCTGGAGTCAAAGACCAGTTACAGATCAACATTCTCTCTTCATCTGTGGATCCGATGGATTTGGAAAAAGCTAA
Source organism: Algoriphagus sp. A40 (assembly GCF_002002735.1). Classification (GTDB taxonomy): domain Bacteria; phylum Bacteroidota; class Bacteroidia; order Cytophagales; family Cyclobacteriaceae; genus Algoriphagus. The sequence continues at coordinate 142,244 of NZ_MUNY01000048.1, forward strand.
GCAAAACGCCTACGTCAATGATTTCATTGAGAAACCTCTCACTGAGGAAGTGCTGATTTCATTGGTTTCCCGGTGAAATGAAATCAAAAGATTTTCTCTTGGAGAAAGCAATTGAAAATAGTTGGTGACTCCCAGTTTGATTGTCCAGTTTTTTAAGGAAAGCTTAGGCTTGAGGTGAATAAGATTTTCCCATCCTCCAATAAACATTTCAAAGTTCTCTGTCTTCCTTCCATTTGAACCCAGGCGGCTAGTCCTTTGGAAGGGTGTTTCAGATAATTCCAGTTTACTACAAAAAGTATCCGTGAATTCGGTGCAACATTCTAACAACCAAGTGCTTCCAGTTTAAAAATTCATAAAGTTAGCTATGGATAAGGCCGAAAGAGTTAGAAACCATTCTGATGTCGGTTTTACATTCGCAGGATAGCATCCCTGCCATTTTTTCTTATCTTTTCCCCGCTCAATTTTCCCAAAGCCCATGAAAGATCTCGCCGACTTTTCCCATCCGATTTCGGAGCTTTTCTCTCAACCCAAAACTGCCTCAGACTGGGACCAATACCGCATCAGCAAAGAACAAATCGAGTTTTTCCACGAAAATGGCTACCTGGCTGACATCAAACTTTTGGATGAAAATCAAATTGAAGTTTTGAAAAAAGCCCTAGACGAAGTGATGGACCCCAAGCATCCGCTGCATCACCTCTTCCATGAGTTTCATAGCAATGAATCCGGGGACCCAAACAAGGTTCTTTTCCATTCCTTGGGCCATTGGCGGATTGCGGAAGCATTTCACGATGCGATCTGGAATCCGGCTTTTCTAATGGTTGCGAGCCAATTGCTGGGTGATCGGCCAGTACGCTTTTGGCATGATCAGCTATTTTGCAAACCCGCACATCATGGGGGAAATGTGGCCTGGCACCAGGATTATTCTTATTGGACCCGAACTATCGAGATGCAGCACCTGACCTGTTGGTGTGGATTGGATGATGCAACTGAGGAAAATGGTTGCCTGCAATATGTGCCCGGGTCCCATCGCTGGGGATTGCTCGAAAAACCTGCACTTGCCGGAGAAATGGATGGCTTGATGGCCATGATGACGGAAGAACAAAAGGCGGAATTCAAGCCTGTTGCAATTCCTCTGAAGGCCGGACATGCGGCATTTCACCATCCTTTGTTGGTGCATGGAAGCTTCGCAAATTACTCCGATCGATCTAGGAAGGCCTTTGTCTTGAATGTCTTTGCTGACGGGACAGTGTCCGATTCCAATGAACCGCTTTTGGCCGGCGTGCCTGTGATTTCGAAAGGTGAGAAAATGGGAGGGAAGTTCTTTCCTTTGATTTTTGAGAGGGGATTATAAGATTTGAAAATTGAAAGATTTGAAAATTGGGTTGCAAAATGGTAAGGACATTTGCCTATTGATGCCAAATAAGGCAGGAGGCTTCACCCATATTCAATACCTCGTAAATCGTATTTCGTAAATCGTATTTCAAATTTGAGAATTTCCGTATTTCGTACATCCCATTTTACTTGGCACTTTGTACTCGATACTTTGTACTCCTTTCCCGTAATTCGTAAATCAAAAATCGTAATTAAGAATGGCTTCCGGATTATTTGCCTTATTGGATGATATCGCCACCCTGATGGATGACGTGGCAGTGATGAGTAAAGTGGCGGCAAAGAAAACCGCCGGAATTTTGGGAGACGATCTGGCAGTAAATGCCGAAAAGGCTTCTGGCTTCGTTTCTGACAGAGAACTTCCCGTCCTTTGGGCGATCATGAAAGGATCGCTACTTAACAAAATAATAATTCTTCCGGTAGCCTTTCTCCTAAGTGCCTTTTACCCTCCTGCAATTATTGTGATTCTAATCATTGGGGGCTTGTATTTGGCCTACGAGGGAGCCGAGAAAATTTACGAATATCTCATTCCACATCCCAAAGAAGCCCATGTCAGTTTGGTTTTGGAGCTGAGTGAGGAAGAGATTTTGGCTTTGGAAAAGCAGAAAATCAAGTCAGCAATCACTACTGATTTTATCCTTTCGGTGGAGATTGTGATCATAGCCATGAGTACGGTTGTGGATAAAACTCTCGGAACCCAAATTGCCGTAGTTTCAGTAATTGCGCTGATCGCTACAGTCGGGGTATATGGAATTGTGGGCCTGATCGTTCGCATGGATGAGTTTGGACTGAAATTGATCGCACTCAACGAACAGACAGACAGTTTTTCGGATAAAGTGGGAAATCTTCTTGTGGGAGCACTTCCTTGGTTCATCCGAATTTTAGGAGTAGTTGGTACACTTGCGTTGCTATTAGTTTCGGGGGGAATTTTTGCTCACAACATTGACTTTTTTCACCATCTGCTGGAATCATGGCCGGCCATTGTCAAGGAGTTTTTGATTGGATTAGGCGTTGGGATATTAGTGATGATACCAGTAATGATTTTTAAAAAAATACGCAGTAAAGTCAAATCGTAATCAGCTTATTCCACATTGAAATTAACCCAAAACGCCTATGATTTCCCGAATTGCTCTTTTCAAAACCCTCATTTTAGCGATCGCTTTCACGTGCAGCTTTGCTTCTTGCTTTTCCCAAAATGGAGTTACCTTTCTTCAGTTTGAGGGAAAAGAAGGTCCAGGAAAAGGCAAACACATCGTAATGATAGCCGGAGACGACGAATACCGCTCCGAAGAATCCATGCCGATGCTGGCCAAATTGTTGTCCACCCATTATGGATTCAAAACCACTGTTTTGTTTCCGATCGAGCCAAGTACAGGAAATATTGTCCCCAACTTTCAAAACAACATTCCAGGCTTGGAGCACTTAGAATCTGCAGATCTGATGATCATGCTGATCCGCTTCCGGGAATTGCCTGACGAGCAAAGCAAATACATCGAAAACTTCTTGAAAGCCGGCAAACCTATCATCGGTTTGCGGACTTCAACCCATGGGTTTGCCTACCAGAAAAGCAAAACTTCACCCTATGCCAAATGGGATTGGAACGGAAAAGCTGTGGGTTGGGAGAAAGGTTTTGGCATGCGGATATTTGGTGAAACTTGGGTCAACCATCATGGCATCCACGCCAAAGAAGGTTCTCGTGCCCTAGTGGACGGCGTGCAGCAGATGAACGATCATCCTGTGCTTCGTGGCGTCAACGACATCTGGGTTCCGGAGGATGTCTATGGAATCAAAAGCCTGCCTTCCGAAGCGAAAGTTCTGATCTACGGCCAGTCCACAGCAGGAATGAACGCTCAGGCTGCTCCAATGTGGGAGAAATCCGTTATGCCCATCGCTTGGACCAAACCTTACCAAATCGAAGGTGGAAAGCCGGGAATGGCCTTCGCATCTACCATGGGTTCGTCGCTGGGCTTCCAAAGTGAAGACCTCCGTCGTCTGATTGTAAATGCATCTTTTTGGCTGCTGGAAATGCCCGAGACCATTACTCCGGACTTGAATGTGGAAATCGTTGGCGACTACAAGCCCACAATGTTTGGCTTTGATACCTTTCGAAAGGGGATGAAGGTTTCTGATTTTAAATAAAAATTGGTCAACAGTCCACGGTCAACAGTCCACCGATGCGCGGCTGTCGACCGTGGTCTGTGGTCCGTTGACAAAAATAAACCATGAACAAAATAGGATTTAATGTGCTGGCCTGGTCAGCTGTGGTATCGGATGAATTGTTCCCGATCCTGGACAGATTAAAGGGAATTGGCTACGACGGAGCTGAATTTTTTGTTGGACCTTGGGAGGAAAAAGCCTTTAAGTCAGTTGGAAAGCACTGTGCTGACATCGGACTTGAAGTGACCACGGTGACTGTTCTAAGCCCGGAGGAAAACCCGATTTCACCAGATGCCAAAGTCCGGGAAAAGTCAAAGGAAAGACTTCGCTGGGTCCTGGACAGAGCTGCGGATTTGAACTCGCAGTTGCTATGTGGACCTTTCCATTCCGCTTTTGCGACTTTTGCTTCCCGTGCACCCATCGAGGAGGAGTACAATTGGTCCGCTGAAGTGCTTCATGAAATGGGTGACTATGCCCAGAAGCTCGGAATCCTTCTTACTCCCGAAGCACTAAACCGCTTCGAATGCTACCTGTCCAATACCATGGAGCAGTTGGATTATTTATTAGCCAAAGTCAATCATCCGAATGTGCAGGCGATGTTTGACACTCACCATGCGAATATGGAAGAGAAAAAACTGGGGCAAGCCATTGAATTCATCGCTCCGAAACTGGGTCACTTTCATATCTCTGAAAACGACCGCGGAACTCCCGGTTCGGGTCATGTGAATTTTGATGAAACTTTCGCTGCCTTGAAAAAAGTCGGTTATTCCGGTTGGCTGACAATTGAGGGTTTCACCCGCAACGATCCCGCTTTTGCCAATTCCATCGGAGTGTGGAGGGAGTTTTCGGCACCTTGGGATATGGCAGAGAATGGCTTTAAGCTGATTAAGGGGATGGGAGAGAAGTATGGGTTTTAAGATATGCGTCAAGATTTGGCTTCAAAAAAATCAATTTTTACAACTGTTATTTTAGGTTTCTTAGATGAGAAATGAAATATTTTTTGTAAACTCAAAGAATAGTGTTGAATTCTGAAAAAAAATGAATTGACAAGTTGATTGACTATTCTGCAAAATGGGGAAAAACAAAGAAGCTAAAGTTCAGAAAAAGAGAGAAAGGAAGGAATTAATAATAAGGAGAAAAAAGAGACTTGGAAAAAAAATTTACAGAGGATCGAAACTAAGCGCCTTATATAGATTTTATCGCGATTATGAATCAAAGGTGCTTTTGAACTCAAGATCCAAATTAATTGATTTTTTAGAAAAAAATTGTGGAGAAATTAAATTTAAGTCTTTCACCCATAAAATCCCTAAAGTATTCTCTCTTAAAAAAAATTATGAGCCAACACTTAAAATAATTTTTGAAATTAATAAATCGATATTTGAGTCCAGAGGAGTAGGTATTTTGATTTCATTGGATTTTGAGGATTGCGAACAAGTTGATTTGCCATCACTTTTTTTACTACAGGTTTGTAAAATTGAATTACAACAAGACTTAAAGCGGATTTCAGAGAAACTAAGAGCAGTTAAACTTGTGCCAAAGATTGAGGTGAAAAAGTCAAAAGAAAATTCGGTTAATAAGCAACTTTGGCTAAATGGCTTTATTTCTAGAGATCAGGTTAAGATTGAAAATGACCAACTAAACCCAATAGATACTATCGGGTTTTTACACGGGAGAAAGAGGCAAAGTAAATATTCTGAAAATCGAAAGGGAAAGATTACGACGTATACAGTTAGGTATATTGATAAGTGCTTAAATGATTTTGGATATGAATTGGATCCGACAGGAAAAGGGTTTGTAGAAGGGATAATTTCAGAATTGTTAAATAATGCAGAGGATCATAGTCCTTTTGATTCTTGGTATATTACTTGCAACTACTTTAAAAAGGAAATGGGTTCAATAGAGGGGTTAATTGGAGAATTAAATATAGCGATCTTTAATTTTGGGTATTCTATATGTGAAGGATTAGAGGATAATAGAGATAAAAATAATTCACAATTCAATGAGTTGGACGAGGTTTATAAGGCATATCTCTCGAAAGTAGGCCCCATATCGAAGGAGAATTATTTTACTTTACTGTCTTTGCAGGAAGGAGTTAGTAGACTTAAGTATTTAGATGAAAGTAGAGGGACAGGTACTATTAAATTTATCAATTCTTTTTTACATTTGGGGGATTTTGAGAATGATCAATTTAAGCCACATTTCCACATATTTTCAGGCTTTACAAATTTGATTTGCGATAGTAAATACAAGCCTTTCGAGAAGGAAGGCCGTCAATTTCTGGCGTTCAATGATAAGAAGAATCTTTTGGGAAAGCAGGATGCAAATTATTTGAAAGATTTAGCGTTAAAGTTTCCTGGGACTCTGTTCAATGCAAAAATTTATTTTAACGAAGAGTATCTTGACAAAAAGGTAAATGGAAAAGATAGTTAATTTACTTGAGTTTAGAGGAGAAGGCAGTACTTTGTTTACTGGGCGGCCTCAAGGCGTTTCCGCCAGAGAGAAACTGAATTTGAAAGATTTGGATGAAAGTCAGTATAATGTCAAGGTAATTATACCAAAAGGAACCACATCGTTTAATCCGTCATTTTTCCTTGGATTGTTTTTTGACAGTATTAAAAAAATGGGTTTGAATCGTTTTAAATCCAAATACAAGTTTGTTTATGAAGATGAAGATGATAGAGTGGGGAATGTTTTAAAAGGTCATGTAAATGAGGCGTTTATGCATGCTGAAAATTCTCTTAAAAATCGAACGTCTTTAAAAAAGCTGTTTTCGTGACTCTGGTTCATCATCTATCTTTGATTGATTTATTGGATTTTGCAAATAAATATGCTGACTCCTTCGGCCTTGTAGTTGTTGTGTTATTGTTTATGTTTGAGAGGCGGTTCTCGCGAGACTCAAGAAGGAAGGATTCATTTATAAATTGGTATTTGAACTTTGTCGTTGGTAAGAATATTGAAAATTTGGATATGTTTTTTAAAAATGTTGAAATAGAAATCATCGATAAAATTTCTTTGGTGGCAATGCCTATTGAAAATGAACAAGCTATCGTTCAGATTAAAATGGATTTTATTTCTAAATTTGATAGTTTGAAACAGAAAGTTAATTATAATTTTTTCACCCTTTTGTCTTCTTTGGATACTGGTTTGTTTGATGCTTGTTTACTGGTTTTAAATGATATCGATGATCAAGTAAAGATTTGTATTGATTTAAAAGTTGGTAGTGGTCGAGATGTTGAGTTTGATTTAGGGAAATTTTACGGAAACAAGAATAAAATCTATGAGCTGTTATATCGTCCGATCGAAAAGCTTGATTAAGTAATTTCGGGATTAATTGATTGTTTTAAAAACAGAGGCTTGTGCGCATAGGAACCCAAAGATATAATTCCTTAAAAACGTTATAGTTCTGAAGGTTTTCTTTGATTATTTTGATTGTCGATTTTTCATGGATATGGATTTGATTACAAATTCCTTCGAGAAAACCGAATTCTGTCCATGCTTGTAGAGGATTAGGCGGAATTTCTCCGAACCTTGGGATATGGCAGAGAATGGCTTTAAGCTGATCAAAGGGATGTTGGAAAAGCACGGTTGAGGCGGGTTTTTTAACTAATTCAATCTCTAAACCATGGGAAAAAAGCTGGAATCCATCACGGAGGAATTGAAGGAATTCATAGAAAAACAAAAACTGTTTTTTGTAGGAACTGCTGCTGATGAAGGCAGAGTGAATGTCTCACCAAAAGGCACAGATTCTTTCAGGGTGATAGATCCAAACAAGATAGTCTGGCTCAACCTGACTGGCAGTGGGAACGAAACCGCTGCCCATCTGCTGCTTAATCCCAGAATGACCGTGATGTTCTGTGCTTTTGAAGGCAAGCCCATGATCCTGCGACTCTATGGCTATGCAAAAATCTACCACGGGAGGGATCCGGAATTTCAGCAATACATCAGTTTGTTTCCGGAAAATACCGGCTCCCGGCAAATCATAGTCATGACTGTGGATTTGGTTCAGACGTCTTGCGGGTTTGCTGTGCCATTTATGGATTTCAAAGAAGAGCGGGAAACCTTGAATTCCTGGTCAACCAAACAGGGAAAGGAAGGAATCGAGCGCTATTGGGAGGAGAAAAACACCAAGAGCCTTGATGGATTTGAGACAAAAATCCTTGGAGCATAACCACAATGCGAACCTTTGATGATTGAATTAGATACTAATTTGAAACTATTGAAGGGGGAATTTGCAGTAATGAGAAATACCAATCACCCCCCTGATTCCCAAGGTATTTTGTACATCCACATGGAAGAAGATCGATTTGGTCCACATTCTCCTGCCCAAGGATCTGCCAATTCATAGTAGCCAGTTCCCCAGACTTCGAAATGTAAATGAGGACCGGATGAATTTCCGGCACTTCCGGCTTCACCGATTTTCTGACCTTGGGTTACATGATCACCGGGTTTTACGGTGATGGAATTTGTTTTGAAATGATCGTATCTCGTAGCAAATAAACCCGGGATTCCAGTGTGTTTTATTACGACTACATTGCCTCCGGCAAAGCACCAAAAACAGCAACAGTCTCCTGTTTTGCAAAAATCCCCAAGTTCGGTGCAGACCAGATATCCATTTGACTGACCTGGCTGAGCCCAGCCTGCTGGGGGAGCATAACAATCAAGATTGTTATCCGGACACTTGTCATATTTCCCGTCAAAAACCCAAAGCACAACACCGTCCGCTGCCGCAAATACATCGATTCCTTTTTCCATTTGCTCCATGGAAATACCGATGTCTGTTCCTTGATGCCCTAAGTATCCAGGGGCGCCACAATTAAAGGCTTGACCCGTATTATTGATGTCTGGATAACCAATATTTGTACATGTTTTACCGGGGATACAATCTATTGGCCATGCCAAAGATCCATTTGGTGTAAGAATATCTCCATCATCGCTGCCGTCATCCGAATTACAAGCCATAAGAAATCCAGCAACCAGGAGGGTAATGCAAATTCTTGAAAGTAAGGAAAATCCATTGTCTGGATTCAGCCGAAAAGCAACTTTTGTATTCATCCTTTTTGAGAAAAACAAGGTTTAGGAGCACTAAAAAACCTATGTTGAATTTAATTATTTTTTTTAAGTATTTGAAAATAAGAGAAATATGGAGGGCAATTGGGCGAGGGTTCCAATATTCTTTTTTGGTTATCTTGAGTAATCACATTCCTAATTCATTTCAAAATGAAATCAATCCATTTACTCTCCTTAAGCTTTGTTACACTTTTTTCCTGCAAAGAAAAACCGCAAAATGCAACTTTATCCGCCGATCCTCTCGCTGTTCTTTCCAACTTGGAATGGATCGATTTGACCTATGCCTTCGACTCGACGACGCTTTATTGGCCGAACAATCTAAAAGGCTTTGAACTGGAAAACGAAGCTGAGGGGATTACCGAATTGGGTTTTTATTATTCATCCAACAGCCTCTCCACTCCCGAGCATGGGGGTACGCACCTCGACGCACCGATCCATTTTTCTGCCTCAGGCAAGACCCTCGATCATTTGGATTTGACCCAATTGACAGGCGAAGCTATACTGATTGATGTGAGTGAAATGGCACTGGCCAACCGGGATTATCTGATCGATTCGGCGGCAATTCTGGCTTGGGAGGCTCAGCATGGGCAGATTCCGAATGGTACAATCGTTTTGTTTCGCACGGGTTCCGGGCTTTTTATCCCGATCGGGAAAAGTATTTTGGCACTGCCAAAACCGGAACCGAAGCTATTCCCGAACTCCACTTCCCTGGGATTCACCCTAATGCCGCCCGCTTTTTAGCCGAAAAACGTAAGGTCAAAGCAGTCGGATTGGACACCCCAAGTCTGGATTTTGGTCAGTCCAAGGATTTTGCAACGCATCAGGTCCTGATGGGACACAATATCCCCGGTTTTGAGAATGTAGTCAACCTGGATCATTTGCCGGCAAAAGGATTTTATGCCGTGGCTTTGCCTATGAAAATCAAAGGAGGCAGTGGAGGCCCGCTTCGAATAATTGCGGGGGTGGTCAAGTCAGAGTGAGCAAAAAGGGACTCAGAAAAATTACCAAACCATTATTTCACTTCCTCCTCCGGCACAGCCATCGTGTGATTGCCGAGAAGCCTCCATTTTCCTTCGACTAAAGCATAGGTCCGCATAAAGTGATACGTCACCGGAGCAGGTGCCCGATCCACCACGGTATATCCGCTGACAACCGCGGTGCTTCCCAGGATCACCGCCTGTTGATCGCGGGAAATCCGGCTCTTGGTGTTATCGGCCTGGCCACCCTGAATCCGCTTAGCACGGGAGATTACCGCTTCCTTTCCGTCGATTAGACTGGCGTGATTGTGAACCCAGACGAACTCATCGGCCAGGATGTTTTCCAAAAAGGCCACATCCGATTCCAAAAGGGCCTTTTCCCAGTCTTGATCCAATTGGATGAGTTGTGTTTCCTGAGTTTGGGAAAAGCTGACAAAATGGAAGGAAAAGAAAAAGACGGCCAGGATGAGGTGTTTCATTTTGGGAGAATTGATGGAGTTCTTGGAAATTACTAAACAGGATTTCCTCTGCCTACTTTTTGATTCATTTTTCTCGTCATCCAGAAAATCGCCACCAAAAAAATTCCCAAAAAGCCCAAGAGAAAGGAGTACCCAGTGAAGATTGTGATTTTCCCAAACAGAAAAGGCATGAGGGTAATTCCAACATAAGCGCTAGCCATTTGTAATCCCATGATTCGTTGAGAGTGCTTTTCCCCAAAATTGACGGGAGTCTCATGCAAAAGACTCGGAAATATGGGCGCACATCCCAAACCGATCAGCAGAAACCCGGGAATAATAGTAAGATTGAAGGGAAGTAAAAGGAGGATCAAACCCAAGCCTATCATACCTTGCCCCAAGTATACCAATTGACGGTTTGTGAAATGGGAAGTCAAAAAACCGGATAAAAACCTTCCGACAGTGATTCCCAGGTAATACAGGGAAGTAAGTCGTGCTGCCTGATCTGCTTCAAATCCCCGTTCAAAAACGAGATAACTCGCGCCCCAAAGCCCAAAAGTCGCCTCAATGGTGCAATAGCAAAAAAACACCAGCAAAGCTTGCTTGAGTCCCGGAAGGGTAAGTAAAAGGGCAAAAAGCGAATGGGATTGATCTTCAGGAGAGTCGGTCTCCTCCTTTTTGCCCCGGGTCCAAAATGGCAAAGAAAGTATCAACAGCAACACCAAACCGAGCTGAATCCAAGCGACGGTATGATATCCGCCCGACCAGGAATCACCTCTGGCCAGGTGTCCCGCTAGGATCACCGGACCGATGGCGGCTCCAACTCCCCAAAAGGAATGGAGCCAGTTCATGTGTCGGGCTTCATAGTGGATCGCCACATAATTGTTCAATGCCGAATCCACACTTCCCGCTCCCAAACCCAGAGGAATTGCCAAAAGGCAGAGATAGAGAAAGTTGTCCGAATAGGAAAAGCCCATCAAGGCCAATGCCGTCAACAGGACGCTGAAAGTAGTCACGCCGGGGACTCCGAATCGTTGGATCAGCTTACCGCTGAAAAGGCTGGAAATGACTGTTCCGGCAGCCACGACCATGGATATAATTCCTGCATAATCCACCGGAACGCCCAGATCCCCAAACATTGCAGGCCAAGCAGAACCCAAAAGTGAGTCTGGAAGTCCAAGACTGATAAATGCCAGATAGATAACGAGAAGAAGGATGAGTTTTCTCAAAAATGAATTGGTAAAGAGTTAAGGGTTGATTGTAGTTTCCAATTAAAATCAGAAAAGTCCGGGATTTCTCCAAGTTATTTTCAAAATGGCCAATTTCTTAATTTAAAGCAGGATAGTTTTATCCAAAAGTGTTTGTCTCTTAGAAAATTCCGGATTATATCTATGAAAAGACACCTATTCGCGATACTCCTCCTTGCCCTGGTTTATCAAACTTTTGCCCAGCAAAACCGACCCAACATCATTTTTATCCTGACCGATGACCACCGCTGGGATGCTTTGGGTTTTGCCGGAAATCCAATCATCCAAACTCCTGAAATGGATCGATTGGCAGGAGAAGGGATTTTCTATGAAAATGCTTTTGTCACCACGCCGATCTGCGCAGCCAGCCGGGCGAGTATTTTGACTGGACTTTATGAACGTACCCACGGCTATACCTTTGGGCAAGGAAATATCAAGCAGACTTACATGGATCAATCCTATCCAGAGGAATTGAAAAAGGCCGGTTACTTAACCGGATTCTTTGGGAAGTTTGGGGTGAATTATCCGGGTTTTGATTCGCTTTTTGACATCGGTGACGACTACGACCGCAACGGGAAATTCAAGGACAGAAGGGGTTATTTTTTCAAAACGCTGGGAAAGGATACCGTTCATCTCACCCGCTATACCGGGCAGGCGGCGATTGATTTTATCCAAAATGCTCCAAATGAAAAGCCGTTTATGCTTTCTCTGAGCTTCAGTGCTCCCCATGCCCATGACCCTGCACCGATCCAGTATTTCTGGTCGCCAGAGTATGATACGATGTACCATGACATTACCATTCCTCAGCCGGTGATGGGAGAGGAGTCCTATTTCCTTGCCCAACCGGAATATGTCCGGAAGGGAGAAAACCGAACCCGCTGGCATTGGCGATTCGACACGCCCGAAAAGTATCAACATAGCGTGAAGGGTTACTACCGCATGATCTCGGAAGTGGATGCTGAAATCAGGAAAATCCGTCAGGCTTTAACCGAAAAAGGTCTGGAAAAAAACACCGTGATAATCCTGATGGGGGACAATGGTTATTTTCTTGGCGAAAGACAGCTTGCAGGCAAATGGCTGATGTACGACAATTCCCTGCGGGTGCCGCTGATTGTCTTTGACCCGAGAGAAAAAGGAGGAAAGCGGGAAACGGCTTTTGCCCTGAATATCGATGTGCCCGCGACGATTCTCGACCTGGCCGGAATAAAACCTCCCAAATCTTGGCAGGGGATTTCCCTGAATTCTCCCCAACTCCCCAAACGTAAGGAATTCCTGACCGAGCACCTTTGGCAGACTCCGATCATTCCTCCGAGTGAGGCCATCCGCACCGAGCGATGGAAATACTTTCGGTATATCAATGATCGGCAACACGAAGAATTGTATGATCTGAGTGTGGATCCTTTGGAGAAAATTAACCTAGCAGCTGACCCTAGGCATCAGGATGTCCTGAAGCAACTCCGTGAAAAGATGGAGGAAAAAGTAAATTGGTATTTGAACGAAAGGCAATAGTGGGATCGTAAGATTTGAAAAATAAAATCCGACCGGATCAATTTAGCCTTTATCACATTTTTCTAAAGTTCACTGCAGAGTTGAAGTGCCCCAATCATTGGTAACCTTCCTAGGTTTTGGGTGTCGGCGGTTCAGTTGTTAAGATATAAAAGCTGAGATTTTTTCTACAAGGAGTAATATAGATGTGCGAAAAAATCAAAACCATTGTGAGCCAATTTTACGGCTCAAAACAGCGAATAGACCAAACTCCTTTTTACTTTATTTCCTCATCCGGAATGGCCATAGTATGGTTGGCCAAAAGCTTGAATTCCCCATTTACCTTTGCATAGGTTCGCATATAGTGATAGGTCACCGGGCTGGGGCCTCGATTCACGACCGTGAATCCGTTAACTGCGGCAGTTTCTCCCAGAATCACCACGTGTTGATCCCGTGAAGCCCTTCCCTTGGTGTCGTCGGCTTGACCTGCCTGAATTCGTTTGGCGCGGGCGATGACTTCCGGTTTGCCGTCGATCAGGCTGGCGTGGTTGTGAACCCAGACAAAGTCCTCTGCCAGGATTTTTTCCAAAAAGTCAACATCTGAAGTCAAAAGGGCCTTTTCCCAAGCCAGATCGAGCTCGATGAGTTGCTGTGTTTGGGCTTGAGAGACAAAGCTGATGAGAGGAAGGAGTATCAGAAGGATGAGCAATTTTTTCATACTTGAGTGGTTTGGGGATTAGTTAAAGAAAGATTATTTGAGACCTAGTCCACGGGGTGAATTGTGCATCCCGGAGAATTTTAATACTACAGCCCAAACTGCCTTAAATGATGATCCGTGTGTTTGTAGGCCAGGATTCCGATTTGCTCCCTGCTCATCTTTCCGAAGAAGTCGTGAATGAAATCCGGGTTATCGAAATTCTGGTAGGCATTGATTAAGGAGATCCATTTTGCCTTTTCGGATTCCAAGTCGCAGGTTCTTGCTTTTACCTTGAATTGCTCCGAAGTGGGGACGTTTTTGTCAAAGGGTTTATCGTTTTTGATCATGCTTTTAAGGGCAATTTTTCCGAACAGTTTTCCCAGCCATTCTTGCCTGTAGGTATGGGGGTCTGTCCCTAGAATCCATCCATTCCAATACGTGTTATGCTGGAGCATCTGGAAAATGTTCATTTTTCCCCATTCAGCATGGTTATTTTCACTGACCTGGCTGATTCTGTTGATCAGTTCTTCTCTTGCCGTTTTGTCGAAAATTGTCTTCATACTTCCCAATTGCTGGTTTTGAGAATTGGATTTGGAATGTTGCTAATTAAAATGTTGAAAAAGGTTGGTGGTAAATTTCGCCTAAATGCACGGTCAGAAATTAGGAACAAAAGCGCTGGAAACAAAACCTGAGTCAAAGGTGCTGGACAGTTTTTAACGAAGTATTGTTCCCGAAAAGGATCTTCTTTAGCGGAATTCAGGGGAAGTAGCGATGAAAAATTCCCGATATTTAATAGGAAATGAGGTTGCTCCGGAGAGGGCCTTCGGAGAATATCGACTTTTTTAAAAAGATACAGCCTATGAAAATCAAACATTCGTTATCCGCTCAAACTGCCACTTCAGGGAAATCACTTTCGAGTGGGGATGTTCTCGCCTTCGACCGCGCGGAAGCGGAGTACAAAGAACTACAGAAGGAACTGAGGCAGCTGGAGAAACAAAGGAAGGTGCTGCTGGATCGAATGGAGGCCTTTGAAGCACAGCAAAAGGCGTTTGCGTTAAGGGCGGAAAAGCTGGAAGCAGCTTACGACGGCATAAATTCTGCTGCGCCCACCAAGCCCACAGGAAGAGCGAAATCATTGGCTCCGGCAGGCAGTGCGTCCAGTCAGTTGAAGGAAATGCAGATGTCTTTCAGTATGCAATACCTTCAGCTTCAGCAGCAGATGCAGAATGAAAACAGAAGTTACACGGCCATCAGTAACATCATGAAGACTAAACACGACACTGCGAAAAACAGTATTTCGAATATCCGTTGAATTGGTAAGTGGCAGCTTGGTGAAATATTGGTAGCCTGGGTTTTTCTGGACTTCAAGCACTAGGTTATTTTCAGAAACAAAATCAATGAAAGCAGCAAGGTCGTTCCTGTCAGTGCAATGGTGTTAGTTAGTTTTCGTGCCTTGTCTGAATTGTTGAAAGCTTTTTCAGTTGCCAGGTAAATCAGCAACCCAATTGTGCCGCCTAAGGTGTTGTTGATCAGGTCTGCGGTGTCAAAGATTCCAATTTTGTAGATGAATTGAAGTACTTCGAACAACAGGCTAGTCAGGAACGACAGGAGGATTTTTTTTCCAACGCTCCATTCTTTAAATAAAATACCGACATATAAGCCTAGCGGAATAAAAAGCAGGATATTCAGTAAGAGTTCGCCAAGTTCAAACTTATTGTTAGGGAATAGATCGCCCCCGTAGGGAATTAAGTTTACGCCACTCAAATTCCCCCTATTTGGGAATTGAATGTTGAATTTCAAAACAATGGTCCAGAATAGCACAATCAAATAAACAGCGAACAAGACCAGGGTTAACTTCCGTGATTTGATTGTTTCCTTCATATAGCGTGTGCTATTTTTTGCAATAGCGTTTCCGGATAAGTGGAATTAACTGATCTGTGAATTTAGGGCTGAATCATTGGCCTGATACTATAGGTTAAAAATAATTCCCTCTAAGCTCCGATCCTTCCTGTCTTTACTTCTCCGGATCGCCGGTAGTTGGCGATAATCACTCCGGTTGGGGTTGTGACGCTTTCTGCCAGGGTAAATGCTGCCGGAATCGCTTTGTCATCAAATAACCTTTTCCCATGACCTAAAATCACCGGGTGGATCATCAACCAGAATTCATCAATCAGTTCATGCTGAAGGAGCGTTTGAACGACCTGACTGCTGCCCCAAACGTGGATATCCAAACCTTCCGTGGATTTGATTTTTTCGATATCGGCCACCGTTTCGATGAAAACTGAGTTTTGCCAATCCGATTTTTTTCGGGTCCGGGACAGGGTGTATTTGGTGACGTCATTGATCGTGGGCCAATATTCGACATGCTCTGGCCAATAATTTTCCCAGATTTCAAAGGTTGTTCTCCCAAGCAGCAGGTCGGCGGGCTTCAGGAGCCGTTCCATCAACTTGCCGGAGGTTTCGTCGTCGTAGGGTGCCACCCAACCGCCGTATTGGAAGTCTTCTGAAGGATCTTCTTCAGGGCCGCCTGGCGCTTGCATCACTCCATCCAATGAAATGAATGATAACACGATTATTTTCCGCATGAGATCAGTCGGTTTTGTGAGGAAATAAATTTCGTCAATTGTGAATTACTCCTGCCAGTAAAATGCGCCAATCTTAGAGGGGCAATGCGTCAATTGATGGGGAAGTAGGTAGGGCCCTTTTTCCTAACTATTAGTAATCGACAAAGAATTCAAAAATAGACTAGAAAAATACCCCCAGACGGGGACTACACCAATAAGGGGGACCTCAATTACCAGGGGTTGATTGCTACGGAAATTGATTGTAAATATCTTTTCTATGTAGCGCAATGATCAGGGTTAGTCTATTTGCATCAGTTTTTTCAAATCCAATTCTATAGTCACCAACTTTGATTCTGTAATATGCAGTATGCCCTTGAAGTTTTTTGATATTAGAGAGATCTTCAATCCTTTCTGCTGATTCTAGCTTAAGAATGACTGATTCAATTCTTTTTAGGACTGACTGATCTTTTATTTTTCCTAATGACTTGGCAAACGATTTGTCAAAATCGACGATCATTTCCCCTTCAGCTTTTTCATTATTGATTCCCTTGAAACCATTTCATTGGTCTTTTCAGCATCCATTTTTGATCCCAGTATGAAGTCTTCATATTGCTCCTCATCCAGGCTTATAACACTGGCTCCAAGCTTTTTTGCCAGTTCTTTCAGTAATTTATTGCTTTGACTATCAGCTTTAATGATTATGGCACTCATGGTATAGGTCTTTAATCAAATGTAAGAAAAAAATCAGTTGGGGCTACGCTGAGTGGGGCAATGCGTCAATTGGTGGTGGAACTTAGAGTACGACCCTTTTTTCAGCGAATAGCAAATTCGTTTTGATATGGAGGCAGGATCGAGCGTCAAAAAAGCTTCGGTTAAGCTTTTTAGCGAGAGGCCGGTTTGTAGGGTGAGCAAACTCGCCTAGGCAAGGATTGGGATTGCAAATCCCAAAGGATAGGAGGGTGGAATTGCAAATTCCACCCAGCGTCCCGATGAACCGCAAAACTCTAAAGCCAAACTACACCTAGGAGGGGGGAAATAAATTTCGTCAATTGCGATTTACTCCTACTAGTAAAATGCGGCAATCTTAGAGGGGCAATGCGTCAATTGATGGGGAAATTTTGAAGGAGGGAGGTTTCTCTGGTCTAAAAAAATCCGAGGGTTTCTTTTTTAGTGAATTAGAAATTCGTTTTGATAGAAGTTGGTAGTTGAAATCGACGATAAGGCTGAGTTGGCTTTGGCAATGTACTTGCAAAATGCGTGGGCTTACCATACAATTAAATTTGAAAGTGGTTGCCAAGTTGTTCCATCGTGATATTGAACGGTTGTCAAGTAGTCTGCTGCTTTGGGAAATGCTCCAATAGCCGTCCCGATTATGTACGTGTGGATTCTGTCATATGCATTGTTGAGTGATTCATAATTGAAATCAGGATTCTTTTTGTCGGGATTAAATGTTTGATATGCTATTGCTCCGTTGTGGCCGTAACACTTGTCAGCAACACAATGAACTTTTGAAATAATTGGAATTCCTGCTCCATTTCGTTTAATAGTCAACGGCTCTTTTAAAATCAATTCATAGTGACTGAAATGGTTAGCTCCTGCATCAATTGTAAAAGTCATTTTAAGTCTTTTACTACCTTCTAAGCAGCATTTGAAATAATTTGATATATCTAGGGCAATAAGTTGTTGTTTTAGTTTTAAATAGTTGCTTTCAATTATCACTAATTCGCCTCTGTAAACTGGTGATGTAATTTCGTGATGCGAAAGTGGGTGTAGCAAAGAAGAAAGCAGAGAATTTATTTTGTCAACATATTCAGTAGAGTTTCCTGAATTACCTAAAAATCTCTTTGTTCTCAATATCAACTGGGTGAGTTGATAATCGGGTAACTGTGTATTTTCTGCATCTGCCGTTTCCCATTTTGGAATATAGTCTTGAATTAATTGTTCTAACGCTTTTCTAAAATAGTTAGCTGCTGCCGGATAATCAGGTTTAATTCTATCGTGTAAGTATTGTGTGGCCTTCTCAAAATGGCTTTCGCCTACGACCAAAATTGGCCTGTCAACGGGCTCATTATTTATTGAATCTTTGCCTACAAAGAGTTCAACCGATTTCCACCTGTCAGGTGTTTCGGTTTCAAATTTTCTTTTTGCTAATTCATATAGATGTCTGTCGTAGGTGCTTATGAAAACCTGATAATCGGCAAACTCATTTTTTATGATGTCCAGTATTGGTAAACGGTTGGTCAGGTCTAAGCCTATGAAAACATCATCTAAAAACAAAACCTTATAATCAATCGGCTGAGGATTGCGTTTCAAAATAGCTAAGTAAAGGCATATTGCTAAGGCCGATAATCTTGCTTCGTTTAGATAGTCTGATTGGTGTGCAATTAATTTGCCGTTTAGTTTGATTTCAAGTTTAAGTTCTGTTGGTATATTTCTCCACCAACCAGTTGCTACCAATGGTGTTAAAGAAAACCAAACCCGTAGATTGAGGTTGAAATACTTAATTAGAAACGCATTCAATTGAAGGAACACGCCTTTCAAAACAGTTCGTAACAATGTTTCGTAACTTACCATTGCTGGAATAGCATTCCGATATTGCCAAGTTCTGGTGTTGCGGGCTGTCTTAATATCCTTTCTTAATGCAACAAATCTTTTACCCATTGGGTGAGTACCACCAACAGGAATAAACTCTTTAAGTAGTATTTCAACTATCAATTGAAAAAGGTTGGGCTGTGCTTCGCTGTGATTGTAAACAGCAAGTAAGCCTCTGTAATCCAAAAAGCCTTTTGTGAGCTCTGCTGTTTTCAAAAACTGTTCCGTGTCGGTGGTAACTGCATCTGTTCCAAAACTGATGATTTCACCAAATGCAGATGTAATGGCATTGGTTGCGGGGTCGTAATCATTGAAAGTAAAAGTAACGTTGCCTTCCTCTGAGTTTTTGTTGTGATGCCTGATGTATGGATATGCGGTATCTTGGCTACTGCTTAAAAAATTGCTTAACGATTTGTAAAATGAACTTTTACCACTTCCATTCTCACCATAGATAAGCAAGTTCTCTCCTTTGGTTAGTTCAACCGTGTAACTATCAAAGAAGGCACGGAAATTCGATATTTCTAACTTCGTTATCCGCTTCACTTTCTTCCTTCTATGAT
Organism: Algoriphagus sp. A40; assembly: GCF_002002735.1. GTDB lineage: Bacteria > Bacteroidota > Bacteroidia > Cytophagales > Cyclobacteriaceae > Algoriphagus. The sequence goes on from NZ_MUNY01000048.1 coordinate 161,434, forward strand.
GTTTACTTCTTCTATCGTTAACAGTTTTAGCAATGCCGCACTGATAGGATGCTTAGGGTCTGAAAGTTCTTTGTAAACCTTTTCAATAGTTTTCAAGTTTTTCTCGTCTTGCCCTTCTATCAGTTCAGGTATATTACCAAGGTGCTTCAATACTTCTGCACCACCTAGTTTTATTTCTGCTGGCAAATACAATTCATAAACCATTGCGTCTACTAAGCGTTCGAGGAAAGTAGTATCAATATCTACACTTTTTTGAAGGACAATATAGTCTACTATTGAAGTAAATGGCAATTGTTCACTTGCTTCTATTTTAGGAATTCTGAATTTTAGCAGATGAAATATTTTCGTTTCAATAAATGTAGAACCAAGCCTTGGTGCAGCAAATGTTCTAATAAAATACTGCGCGGGTTTTGATATTATAAAGGGTAAAATAAATTTTAAGAAAATAGGATTGTTTTTAGAGTAATCAATATGCTGTAATGAAAAGAAGTTGTTTGAAGCATAGGTAGATTCATCATAAAATGCTTTAAATGGATTCCCAGTTCTTGTTATATAAATTTTAGGATTTTTGAATATTCTTTCATCTCTTAATGAAGCATAATAACCCTTAGATTTATCAATTATATCTGACCTATAATCAACATACCAACCTGCTGTTTTGCTATAATAATTTTGAATTATATCGCCAGCTCCTCCTCCATAGAATAGAGGTTTGCAAAATTTGTTTTTTGGCTTTTCCAAAAAAAGAATTTCTCTGCTGTTTCCTGTATGTATACCTTCATGGCATTGCATGAAGTCATCTAGTTTATCAAATTTTGAAAATTTACTCAACAGATTGAAATCTTTTTCCTGTGCGATTAAATTAAAAGCGAATTCAAATTCTTCCAATATTATTTTTAATTTGGCTTGGTTGTATTTGAGTTCTACTAGCTTGTTTTCATTTCTATCGAAGCGGTTCAGAGAATATTTCAACTCTAAGGATTTTCTTTTGAATATATTTATTACACAAACATCATGATCTACATAGATGAATTGTTTATGTTGTTCTGGTGTGCCAGTATTTTCATACCAAATTATTTCTGATACAAAATCTTTAATGTAGTCTCTAGTTTTAGCGAAATCTTTAATTAGGATACTGTCAGGTAGTACGAATGAAGCTACACTTCTATAATTCTTAAATGCCCATCCAACGAAATAAGAAAAAGTGTTCGGAGTAGATGAGTCTATTTTTGGATATGTTTTCTTAAAAAGTTCTTTCTCTTCTGCTAGTAGTTTTGCGCCCCAAGGTGGATTTCCAATGATTATATCGAAACCCTCATCCACATCACTACCAAACATCCATTCGGCCTCAAACCAGTTGGCAAATTTATTTTGGTCATAAGGGTCAAAAGCTACAATCTGTTTTGCCACTGCTGTTTGCCATCCATCGCTTTCCAGCATTTTGGCTATTTCTAGTCTAAGTTTTTTATCTTGCGTTTGGTAGTTCAGTTTTTCTTTTCGTGTATTGGCTGTAAAGTATTTGTGGCGGAGTTCTTTCAGTTGGTTTTCTTTTACTTCAATTTCGGGGTTGCGTAAAAGTGTTTGTGCAGGTTTGTCTAAACCAATCAGCGTATTGGCAGCAACAAACTTCGTTTCCAAGTTGGGTAAACTTCTTATGCCAAAGTTTTCCTTTGTTGCTTGTTTATTTTGGTCAATAATGAGTGAGATGAAAAAACGGAGTTTTGAAATTTGCACCGCAATCGGTTGTATGTCTATCCCGTAAATGCAGTTTTCAATCAAATACAATTTACGACCGTAATCGCTGGCATTGTTTTCAAATACATCGTTAATCTCTGCCAGTCTTTTTCCCCTTTCTTCTTTGTCGCCTATTTTAAAAGCCGTTTCTGTTCCTTCTAGTGCCTTTTGGCGTTGCAAGGCTTTCCAGTATTTGTTTTCGGGGTCAAGCTTTTGCAGCAAATGCACCATTTTGTGCAATATGCCCATTGGGTAAGCACCCGAACCACAGGCAGGGTCAAGAATTTTGCAGTTGTTAATCGCTTCTATTAATGCCTTGGTTTCTGCTTCGTCAAAAGGATTAGGCGTTTCGGCATAAGAGATTAACTCACGTAAACGGGTTTCAAAATCCGAATCATCGATTTTTACATTTTGTTTGATGTATTCTAACAGAGATTCATCCACCATATAATTTACAATCTCCCTTGGCGTGTAAAAACTACCAGTTTGTTTTCTTGCTGTGGTTTGTGTTTCGGGGTTGTAACTTGCCAACAGGTTTTCAAATACCTTACCCAATAACTCAGGGTCAAGGGCAATTTCTTCTTCTATCGGGGTATTTTCTGCAACAGTAAATTTGTAACTCTCAAGCAGGTTAATTAAACCTCTTGATTTGTATTTCTTGTTCTTGGTGGCAAAAATATCATTCAGGTCAACTTCTCTTTCTTCGCCAAAGAAAATGTAATCAGGAACAACAGCTTGTTTCTTCGTGTTGCGGCTAAACCCATCTACATACACAATTTTGCCTTCTTCGTTTGGTTTGTCCAAACAATCAAACAATCCACCGTTTAAAAAAGGAACATCTTTAAACAACTGCATTGCTTCCTTTTCCGAAATAGTAAACAAGTCAGCATAGCGGAACAGGTTTTTAACTCCGTATTCTTCACCATTTGTCTTGATATTGCCACCATCTTTAGCAAATTTTCGTTCATCCATTTTTTGATTCAGCGTTCCAAAAAACAGGTTCTGCAAAATGGCGTGGTAATAGTTTTGTGATTTTTTGTTCTTGTTGAAGTCCTTTAGGATTTTATCTAAAAGTGACTTATTGAACAAAGCATTTGGAACAAGTGATTTTTCTTTGATGAACCAAATAAACACAACCCGAGTAATTAAGCGAATGAGGTTGGTGGCATTGCGGACATCTTTTTTCTTTTCCAAATCATCAGGAAATGAAACATTGTCCATTGCCCAGAAATACCAGTTTGCCAAATCCTGAAAGAACTTTTTGTTGAGGATGTTTACATCCAAAACTTGCAACCAGTGCTGGTGCAATTGGTCGTAATTGTTGACGCCAACAGGTTTAACCAGATCCAATAATATTCTTTCGTGTCCTGCGTGTGTGGTTACTGAATGTATATCACGAAGGATAATCACTTTGCCAGCCTTTTCACCTTGTCGCCAGTTTTGTTTGAATTTAAAGCGTTCGCTAATGGCTATTGAAAAGCAGGCTTCATCTCCCGTTTTATATTTCAAAACCAAGGCAACAGGCATTTTCTGACTGATGCGGTTGAAGGTTCTTGTAAGGTCTGATATTTCAGTTCTTGTGGGTTGTTTGCTTAACTCCAAAGCAAAAAGCATTAAACCATCATAGTTTTTGTCGCCTTGTTGTAATGCTTCTTTGTAGGAATAGTTTATATCAAACATTCCCGTGGCTTGAAAAACGGTGTTGTCAATTATTCCAATGAAATAAGTTTTACCAATGGTTTTAAAAGTGTCGTTGTCTTTGTAATGCTGTTTGAGCAAATCCTTTACAGGCAATGGTTCAGCCGTATTGGAGTTGAGTTTTATGTTCAACTGTTGAAACAGGTTGGTGGCTGCTTCAAAGAGATTGGCTGTATTGAATATGTTTAAATTCATTGATTACTTATTAGAAATTACAAACCAATTGATTAAATCGAAATTTTCACTCTTGAATTTATCTTCCAGTTTCTTTTGTTCGGGAGATATTTTCTTTGGTGTTACATCACCTGTAAACAAATCCTGAATTTGATTTACTGCAACGGGTGTTGTTTGTGATTTTACCCAACCACCAACCGCAGCAGCCAACTTGTCTAAAACTGCTTGGTCGCCTTTGTCAATGTTTTTAGGAACATATCGGGCTTCTAATTTGTGATTCCGAAGCAAGGTCAAAATTTCCTGATTGTTGTTCAATACCAACTTTCCGCTTTTGCCATCTTCAATACTTTGATGCAGTAAATGAATTTCGTCATAAACGTGGTTAATGGCTTCATCAGGTCGCTTGGGATAGCCTAAAACCGCAATAATGCTTTCAGGCATTGTTTTCCATTTTGTATTTGGTCTGAATTTGAAACCTGTGAAAACTCCGTTTGGTATTTTCTTGAAAAACTCTTCGTTCTTTTTAAAGAACTCAAATAATTCCTGGCGGAACTGCTCCAATGAAAGATCGTTCAATCCAAGAGTTTCGTCACTTACTTCCACATCATCCCAAGTTATTTGCAATTGCTCCAACATCTTTTGGGCTTGTTTTGGTAACAATGGATTTTCTTCAACCATTCGCTGAAATTCAGGAGTCATTTTGTCGTCCAATTCTGTTCCCACCACACTCATCAATGCCATTCGGTTTTCAACTCTCGATTTCAGTCGCAAATAATCTTCGTAGTTTTTTCCAGGCCAAAAGTTGATTCCTTTAATGGTTTTGTTAGGCGAACCAATCCGGTCAATACGTCCCATTCGCTGAATCAGTCGAACAGGATTCCAATGAATATCATAGTTTACAACCGTGTCGCAATCCTGCAAGTTTTGTCCTTCACTCAAACAGTCTGTTGCAATCAATACATCAATCGGATTTTCAATTTTCTTTATCGTTGCCTTGTCGTGTTTTGCAATCAGTTCAAGCCACTTGTTATAAGGCACTTTCCATTTATCCGCTTCTTTATAATCTTCTGAAAGGTTTGCCTTTTCATACAGTTCTGACCAATCTTTTTCATTGTAAAGCTTAGTGAAAGGGGCGAAGCGTTCCAAAATCGGTTCAAATTTGTCACCTGAATAGCCGTCAAAAGTTTCACTGATAGAACCTGAAACAAAAGCCACATTTTTGATTCCTTTCTTTTTCAATTCATCATATAAGAATTTTGCCGTGTCTTTGAAAACGGTGAACACCAATATTTTTTTGTTGTCAGACTTCTTTTGTTTAGTTGTGATGTGTTCAATCAGTTTATTGAGTTTATCATCATCCGCCTTTCCTGCATTGAACTCAGTTTCAAACTTTAAAAGGCTTTCTTTCAGTTGTGTTAGTTTGGTTACATCGGCTTCCAAATGTTTTTTGAAAAGATCAATGTTTGTAATTGAAGAAAGCGGAACAGGATTTTTCTTTCCAAGCGTTATGGGTTGGTCGTTCTCGGCTTCAATCTCGGCTGCTGTTTCGTCAATTTCTTCTTGTTCTTCGTCTGTGAAATCATCTTCTAATGAACTGTCCGTTTGATTTTTGATAAACAGATTTACCTTGTCCAGAGCATTGTTATGATGTTTCAGAATATTTTCAACGGTGCTTTTAAATGAAAACCAACTTGATTCCAAGCGTTTCATCAAAAGGACATACATCATTTTCACCAAGAACTTTTCACGCTGTTTCGGGTTTTCCAAAACGCTTTCCACTTTCAGGCCTTTAATGTATTCAGAGGGACGGTAAGCCGTTAGGTTTACCCGCAAAGCATTTAGAATATCATCAAATGATTTTAGGTCTCCTAAATTTTCGGGTGTAATGTATTCATTTATTGGGTAGTCTTTTTTCGGGAAATTCATTTCTCCGAATTCGCCTTCAATCAGTTTTCTTGTTCTTGCTACAATTAAAGCATCTGTGAGTTTTTCAAATTTCTGTGGAAGTTTGGCAATGAAGTCTGCAATTTTTCTATCGTCAAGATCAGACCATTCACTAAAGTCTTTTTGTGCTGTTCTGAATATGTTTTCAAGGCTGTCAATTTCCAAATCTGTTTCTTTAAAACCATTGTCTTGCCCTTTAGTCATCAACTTAAACTGATTACGAATGTCCATCAGTTTGTTATTGATTGGCGTTGCTGAAAGGTGCAAAACCTTTACATCACGATTGGTTTTTTCGGGCAGCAAAACATTGTCAACAAAGAATTTGTATCGGGATGATTTGTCGTTCCGTAAGTTGTGGCTTTCATCAATTACCAAAAGCAATTTTTGTTTACGTTGCAGTTTTGAAAGTGAAAAGTCAGGATAATTATTTGATAGTCTTTCGTCTTGCAGGTCGGTGTGATTTCTCACATAGTATTCAATTTCATCTTTTTCGAACCGTGAACCCCTGTGTGATTGGTATTGCTCCCAGTTGTTGCGAAGTTTTTTAGGGCAAAACAATACAACAGTGTATCCTTTGATTTCAAAGTATTTCATCACCGCCAAAGCAGTCCAAGTTTTTCCCAAACCAACTGCATCAGCTAAAATAGCTCCGTTGAATTTTTGAAGCATTTTAATTAAACTGATTGCTCCCTTTTGCTGATAGGAGAAAAGCGTTTTGTAAATGATGGTCTCTTCTAAATGAGCAATTTCACGTTTGAATTCTGCATCACCAGAAAGTTCAAGCAAGTCGTCTTTGAAAAGTTCGTAAAGAACTTTGTAGTATAGGTCGTGAGGTGTGTATTCTTTGAAAAGGTTTTTAATCAATTCAATGATGTGCTGCTTTACTTCAACTTTGGTCTTGTCGGTTAGTTCAATTTTTTCAAGAGCAACATTTTCCCATTGGTTTTTGAACCATTTTTTTAATTCCTTATAGTCGTTGTCATTGCCTGTGGCTGCTGTGTTTAGTTCTATGTTGCTGCTTTCTTTAATTCCAAGTCCAGCGTCTGTGAGGTTGGAGCTGCCAATAATGTGAAAGTTCTTTCTTGAGTCTTTGTCGTTGTAGATGTATGTTTTTGCGTGGCAAAAATTTCGTTGGATTGATTTTACCTGAACTTTGTCTTGTTGAAGAAACTCAACTGCTTTTTGCGCTGCTGCACTTAATGAAAGTGTCCCACTGATGCCAGTATTTCCGTTAAGCAGGTCAATAACTTTGTTTAGCTGTGCTTCGTCCTGCATTAGATTTCCCAAAATCAGTCTGAATTTTTCTGCTTGGTTAATGTCGTCTTTCATTAACGCCAAAGCATTAACAGAAAAGAAACCTGTCACAAGGTCAAGACCACCGCTTTCAGTGTAGTTTTTGATGAAGTCAAACACTTTGTAGTGGTCGCTATCTTCTGTTTTGGTTTTATTATCTAATAGCATCTACAGTGTCAAAATAAAATTTCGTGAATATCTCCAATTATCGTCAAGAGTTGGCTAAAAAGTGGTTTTTTGGGTTTTGCGAAGGGTCGAATTGAGTGTCTTCTCACTCGTTGTCCGTTTGAATTATGGTCTGTATGTTTTTCACCTGTCAAAATGGTTTGTCTTTGTGTTATTGTTTAAATTTTGGGTAGGTCTATCGTCCATGGAACAGACACCCTATGACATTGGCTATAATTTGTTTATTTGTGCACCTTTAGAATGCCTATACCCCACTTTTGTTCGCCTAGATGCACCCCAGGTGTTTTTTATTCCCTTGAAAAATCAGGCTTCAGATCCCGATTTCCCCCGAATACTTTCTCAAAATACCATCTCACTTCCATTCCTGCAAGGCTTAGTTCTCGATTTGGGGGATTTATTTTTTGCCTTTCGTAAAACTCAAAAATAGTTCTCCACTTCAGCAGTTCAGTTCACTTTAGCCCCAACTTTTCTCCGCAATCCGAAATAGTTCCAAAAAGAAAACACCCAACCTCAACCTTTCCCTTGGTCTTCTTTCGGTTTTTTGAAGTATAACATAGGATAAGATCGATTGCCTATGACAGTTTTGAACCGGATTGCCGGACAACTCACTTTTGGAATCATTGCCTTGCTTTGGGGGAATTTGGCTTTTGCTCAAGGAAACTATCCTAAACATGTCATTTTAACCTGGAACCAAGAACCTTCCCGTTCCCAAAGTGTGACCTGGAGAACTGACTCTTTGGCTTTGGCTCCTTTGGCACAACTGGCATTGGCAGATGACACTCCCATGAATCCTGACCTTAAGTCAGTCATTCCAAGGGTGCTGCAATTAAAGGATGTTCAGAATCGGGAGTATTATTACTACTCCGTTACTTTTGAAGACCTGTTGCCGGGCCAGACCTACCGATATCGGGTTGGGGATGAACAGGGCGAATGGACAGGTTGGAATCATTTTTCCACTCCGGACAAGGGAAATGAACCCTACTCATTTCTTTACTTGGGAGATATTCAGAACGATATTTTGAATTGGGGCACCCGGGCGATGCGTGCCGCTTATGCCAAGGCTCCCCATGCAGGGTTTATGCTTTTCGCCGGAGATTGCGTCAATGACGGACATGATGCTGGGCAATGGAATGATTGGTTTCGAAGCCTCGGGCATATCCCCGAAGTCATGCCCATCGTCCCGGTCACGGGCAATCACGAGTATGACGACCTTCCCGGTTCGGAGGAATCCACGCTTTCTCTCTTCTGGAATGCACAATTTGAACTTCCCCAAAACGGCCCAAAAGGCCTTGAGGAAAGTGTGTTTTATGTCGATTATCAATCCATGCGATTGGTTGTGCTCAACACCATGATGGCGTTGAATTCCGAAGAGGATCTAAAAATTCAGACGGATTGGTTGGAATCAGTTCTGAAAGACAACCCCCAAAAGTGGACTGTTGTATCCTATCATCACCCGCTTTTCTCGGCAAGAGACGGAAATCACGGAGACTATCCGGAGCTTAGAGCTTCCTGGCAACCTGTGTTTGAAAAATATAAAACCGACCTGGTTCTCCAGGGGCATGACCATATGTATGGACGTGGAAGTCGGCAGTATCAAACCATCAATGTGCCCCAAGGACAGGCAGGACCGGTTTATTTGGTTTCTGTGGCAGGGCCCAAGATGTATGGGATCGTGCCGGAAAGAAGATGGATGGACCGATTGGGGCTGAATACTCAGTTCTACCAGCAGATCACCATTGATGGGGGAAAGCTTGAATTCCGGACTTATACCGTAATGGGGGAACTCTACGATTCATTTGATCTGGTCAAGCAGGAAAATTCTTACAACCGGTTTCTGGAACATATTTCCTCCGATTCCCATCCGGAAAATCTGTTTCCGGGAGGAGCTTATAATCGGAAAAATGCCAAATGATGTGAGCTTAAAGTCTTGAGACTTGCCCGATTACTCTTTCACCCGCCTGTAATAAAGCTGAACCAGACCTTTGTCAAACTGCTTGGTGGAAATGAGCTCCAATGTTTGTTCAGGTCTCCCGTCTTTGAAAAGTCTGGTCCCGTCACCAACCAAGATCGGTATCATTGAAATGATGAATTCGTCAATCAGGTCATTTTTCAAGAGTTCCGTGATAACCTCCGCTCCGCCGTCACAATAGATGTCTTTGCCACTTTTGCTTTTCAATTCGGCTATCAAATCGGGTAAACTGGCTGAGTAGAATGTGGTTCGGCCGACATTGGGTCTTTTGGTTCTGGTGATAACGTAAACCTCTCTTTCGCCATTGTCGTAGTGTGAGGAACCAATCTCCCGCTGCACCCAGTCGTAGGTCTTTCTGCCGAGGAGGATGGTGTCAATGGTGGCGGTGAATTCGGCATAGCCATAGTCTTCACCTTCTTTCTCTACGATCTTCAAAAAGCTCAGGTCCTCGTTCGGTTTGGCGATGTAGCCGTCCAGGCTGGTTGCGATGAATACTTTTACCTTTCTGCTCATTTGAATCGTTGTTTTGCTGTGAATTTCAAGTCAATATTTGTGTTTACGCCAGTGTTTAAAATTTATGAATTGGTCTCGACAAGCTCGACCACCGAGACATTGCTTTAAGTTAGGGAGGGGGAGGAAAGGCGGCTTCGCCGCCTTTCCTCCCCCTCCCTAAAGACTGAGTGCTACCGGACACCGAGCTTGTCGAGGTGTATTCAAAATACTTGTACTGAGCTCGGCTGATGAGCCTGTCGAATTATGTTGAAGTATAATTTGGTGAATGGTGTTTGTTTTAGACAATCATAGAATTTTATAAGCTGGAAAGTGCCTGAATGGCTTCTGACGTAGAACCCACAAAATTGATCTGTCGGTTTTTATTGCTTTCGTAGATGAAATCCCTGAGACTTTTACCTGAATACGGGGTAAAGTCGCCGACGATGGCGAGCCTCACCCGATAGGTGGAAAACTTTTGAAGGATTTCTCCGGCCATTCCGTTTTTTAGGTCAAAAAATTCCGGTGTGATGTTTTTTGCCGGAAGGATGATCCTGTCAAAGTCTTGGTAATACAAATTGCCGAGCAAGTCCAAACCGTCTTCAGCAGTTTTGATCACCAGTTCGTCCGAGACGATTTCGGCAATCCTGATGTCATTGATCGTGTGTGTTTCTATCTTCATTTAAGTCTAGGTTTGATAAAAATGAACATCGAAAATTTTCGCACTTACCTGAGAAAAAGTGGTTAAAAGCTGAGATTGACGAGACTACCCTTTTCAAGGAGGTTAGGGGGATTAAAAACTCATGTGCAAAAGCTATCGGCCATGCCTGAAGGCATTTCCCAGAAAATCCATCCTCCTAAGCCAGTCAATGAATTGACTGGCAAGTCAATCGTTCATGCCTACGGCATTTTTCCTTTTGCTAAGGAAATAAGAAATCCTCGTTTGGTGATAAACCATATTCTGGCCATCAGTCGACCATCGTCCCTTAACTCGTTTTTCCTTTGAAATAGGCAAAGATTGCCATGGAATGTCCGTGTCCGAGGTCAAAATCTTCCTTGAGCCATTGGACGATCTGAGCGGCTTTTACTTCAGGTTTGAGGGTTCCGTTTTCCAGAAAACCTTTTTCGGTTGCGAGTTTCTTGAGGTCTTCCGGAGACTTACCGGTTTTAGATTGGATGTTGTCGAGGTAGGCTTGGAAGGACATGGGATAGTGGATTAGGTTAAAATTGAGACAAGAGGCTGCATTCGAAGTCCTCGGTATTCAAAGATAAAAGACCTTTTCAGTAATTCTGACCTGGATTTGCGTCAATTTGAATGGGATTTTGCGACCATGGATTGTGGTATCTAGCATCGAATTGCTTGATTGGCCGTAAACTTGATAGAAGTTGAATGGGTAAAAAAATTAACTTTGGAATGTCATGATTCCACTCGTCGAAAAGAAACTAAGTCAACTCACTGTTTTGTGCAAAGCGCATCAGGTGGATTCTTTGGCTCTTTTTGGGTCTGCAGCGCATGGGGATTTTGGCGATTCCAGTGATCTGGATTTTTTGGTCAGCTTTTCCAACTCCATCGAACTTCTGGATTATGCTGATAACTACTTTGGCCTTCTGGAAAAGTTAGAGAGCTTGTTTAACAGACCCATTGATTTGGTTTCTGAAAAATCTCTTAAAAACCCAATACTAATAGCCGAAATCAACAGATCAAAAGTTTCTCTGTATGAATCCGAAAGCTCATTGATTCAAAAAGTTCTGTCCTTATAATTGCCCTAAATTTCAAATGAAAATCAATTTTTGCAGTTTACTTTTCGTCCTGTTTTTTGCAGTTCAGCCACTTTTTGCCCAGCAGCCCAAGCCCCTCTATCAATCCGAAACGCTCCAGATCGAGCAGCTCAGTCCCAATACTTTTGTCCATGTCAGCTACCTGAGCACGGACGACTTTGGCAAAGTGGCCTGCAACGGGATGCTGGTCATTCATGAGGGCGAAGCACTGGTTTTTGACACCCCTGCGGATAATGAGGCAAGCAAAGAGTTGATTGCCTGGCTGGAAACGAATCAAAAGGTAAAGGTAAAAGGTGTGGTTGCCACTCATTTTCACGATGACTGCGTGGGTGGATTGGATGCATTTCATGCACAGAGTATTCCTTCCTTTGGTAGTTTAAAAACCAATTCACTGGCCAAAGCTGAGGGAAATCTTGTTCCCGAAAACGGGTTTGAGGAGCAGTTGATTCTGGAAGTGGGAGGTTTGGAAGTGTTAATTCGTTTTTTGGGAGAAGGCCATACCCGTGACAATGTGGTGGCTTATGTACCGGCTGATCAGGTACTTTTTGGAGGCTGCCTGATCAAGGAGGTCGGGGCTGGTGTTGGCTTTTTGGGTGATGCCAATACGGCGGACTGGTCGGAGACAGTCACCAAAGTAAAGTCAACTTTTTCGGATGTCCGAACTGTCATTCCTGGCCATGGGAAGGTTGGGGATGCGGAATTGCTGGATTTTACGATCCGGTTGTTTGGAGGGAAGTGATGGAAAAAGAATGGATTCTTTGGGCTAAAGCCCTTGGTTGTGAAAGGGGATTTGGGTGGAATGGGCTAAAGCCACATTCCAATTCATTTTAGGTTAAATTGAGATGAATAGCCTCCTGCTTTAGCTGGAGGCTGAAAAAATGAGTAGATACTCACTGGGCTTTAGCCCAATCCTGTTTTTCGAGGGTGAAAAGGGGAATTGAAAATTCCCGATGATATAGGGCAGGAATGCAGGATCCCCAAATTCCGCCCAGCGTCTTGAGATTTCAAATGTCAGACCAGCGGCAAAGGGATGTCAATGGTTTATCATCCCGAATTCCTTATTTTTAATCATCACCTATTCCTTTTCGGTTAATTCGTCTGATGCATATGAAAAAAGTATTCAAGATCCTGTTGTGCCTGGTGTTATTAGTGTTCGCTTGTGCCTTTGTTTTGGCCTATTACCCTGTCGATTCAAAGACTAAACATGCAAGTATTTCAGAAGAAAGGGCGACAGTTCTAAGAGATGAATTCGCCGAACCGCACCATTTGATCACTACCTCAGACGGGGAAATTCTGTTTCTGCGCCGTTGGAATCCCGACAGCATACCACCTGAAAAATCCGGCGTGGCGGTTCTGATTCTTCATGGAATTACGGCCTATAGCGGTGCTTACGATATGGCGGGAAAGCCATTTTCCGAAAGTGGCTATGTGACCTTTGGTTTGGACTACCGCGGACATGGACTTTCTGGCGGAAATCGTGGGGATACCCCTGGCAAAGATCGATGGATTGAAGATTTGGGTGAGACCGTCAAATACATTAAGGGTCTTGGTTTTTCAGAAGTTGTGGTTTTGGGGCACAGTCTGGGAGTTGCTACTGCTATGCTTACTGCCAATGTGGTTCCGGACGAGATCTCCGGATTGGTACTGCTTTCCGGTGCATATGAGGGCAGGAAAGGTGTCTCCAAAGAGCCTACTCTGTTGGAGAAAGCAAGATTCTTTGCGAGTGCAATAGTCCGTCCTTCCCATCAATCCTATGAATATTATCGCGAAGGAATGACCGTGACCAAGGATAGTCTGTTTAATCTTCGCTATACTCCGAGGTTTTTGATGATGCTGGACGTGAAGACGCTTCGGATTCCATCGGATTTGAATGTTCCGGTTTTGGTAGGGATCGGGGATGGGGATGAACTGTTTACTGTCGAGAAAGTACGGGAGTTTTATGACTTGGTGCCGGGTGACCAAAAGGAGTTTGTCGTCATGCCGAACACCACCCATGCCGTGATCCCACGGGAAAGCTGGATAATGGTCGTGGATTGGCTGGATCGGACGTATGCCAGTCGGGGAGGTGAATAATTTCAGGTCCTAAATAAATGGCTGAAGCCATTTACCCAATTGTAGATATTTCTCCATAGCCCACCCGGTTGGTGAGCTGAGTCGAACCATAAACCGTGGGCTATGGTTTGCACCATCCATTCCCAAAACCATTTCAATGGTTTTTAGCTATTTTGCCTATTCGAAACCCATTAACCCATGCAACTAACCCACAAATTCCTCCTTTATGGTCTGATTCTGGCATTTTCCTTTTTCTCCTGCCAACCCAAAACCGAATCGGTCTCGGAAGTAGCTCCTGAAATAAAAAAGCCCCGCACCATCGTCACCACGGACGGGGAGATTGACGATGTGGATTCTTTTATCCGAATGCTGCTTTATGCCAATGAATTCCGGATCGAAGGGCTGATCTACAGCAGCAGCATGTGGCACTACAAGGGTGATGGCAAGGGGACACTTTTCACCTCTGAAATGGAAATGACCAAAACCATGTATGGAGCCAAAACAGACCTTCGCTGGCCGGGAGTGGAGTGGATGAACCCGCTTTTGGATGCTTATGAGGCCGTTTATCCCAAACTGAGTCAGCATGCAGAAGGATTTCCCACAGCGGAATATCTGAGAAGCTTGGTGCGGGTAGGGAACATCGACTTTGAAGGAGAAATGGAAGTCGATACCGAGGGTTCGGACTTTATCAAAGCGAAATTGCTCGATGACGATATGGAACCGATCTACCTGCAAGTTTGGGGCGGAACGAATACCATCGCGAGGGCGCTCAAGTCCATCGAAGATCAATACAAAGGCACGCCGGACTGGGAAAGCATTTACAAGAAAGTAATTGGCAAAGCGATCATTTATGCCATTTTGGATCAGGATGCGACCTATCGCAAATACATCGCTCCCAACTGGCCGGACCTGAAGATTTACTACAATGCAAGCCAGTTTTGGTGCTTTGCCTATCCTTGGAAAAGAGCTGTACCCGAATCCCAGCATTACCTTTTCGAGGGGAAATTTATGGGCGATGAGATCATCAACAACCATGGGCCGCTGCTGAAGCAGTATTACAGCTATGGGGACGGCCAATTTCAAGTTGGAGACGATGAACATATCCATGGAGACTCGACCAAAATCAAGAATGGACAGTGGGGAAGTTTTGGCATCTACGACTTTATCTCAGAGGGTGACTCTCCGGCATACCTGCATCTGATTGATGTGGGTTTGGACAATCTGAATCAGCCGCAATGGGGCGGTTGGGGCGGCCGTCTGGTTCAGTCTGCCGAGCAACCAAACCGATGGGAAGACGGGAAAAACGTCTTGGATTTCAATCCATTTACCGATACCCTAGACGCAACTTACCCCCAAATCCGCTGGATAGAAGCCATTCAGGAAGATTTTGCAGCGAGGGCGGATTGGTGCGTGATGGACTTTGCCGATGCCAATCATCAGCCGGAAGTCAAGGCTGTCGGACCAACCCGGCTTTCAGCCAAACCGGGAGACAAATTGACCTTGGAAGTTCAGGCCAGCGATCCGGATGGGGACCAACTCGAGACCAAATTCTGGATTTACAAAGAGGTCGGGACTTATGCCGGATCGGTTCAATTGACCGGTGCAGGGAATAAAGTTGAGGTGGCTCTGGACGGATCTTCCACCGGGCAGCTTCATGTCATCGCTGAGGTCAGGGACAATGCCGCACATCCGATGACCAGGTATGTTCGGTTTGTTGTAGAAGTGGAATAAATAAAGGATTAGAAAATTGTGTGGATCCTTTATTTGGAATAATGGAATGACTCTCCCCAAACCATCAGCAAAACAGGGTAGGTTTGCTTCAATTGGGTGTATTCCAGACCGAGGTATTTTTCATCTCCCCAATAAGGAACCCGATCATCAAAGGTATGCCCCAGTTCATTTTCATGCCCAGGAATGATCAATTTCGGGTTGAGGCCTTTGGCAATTCTCAGGATATCATTAGTCCAGTTGTTTACCAGGAAAATATCTAGCTGATGGTGTTTGTGGACGTCATCGATCCAATCGTAATCGACCATGAATTTTCCTTCATTGATCTGATCACCGGAGTGGGCGATGGTGATTCCCTCAGGAGTATAGATCAGCGGAACGTTGTTTTCATGGCTGGACATTTGGTGTCCGGGGTAGTTGACCACTTCCAGATTTACCTTGCCTCCTTTAAGTGCCAGTTTCTGCTTGGTATGCGATTCCCGTTTGAGGTGAGTGATTCTGGAATGGATCTCCTGTCCCTCCCAAACCTGAGGCGGCGCGACCACTACTTTTCCCTTGTCCAAAAAGGATTGGGCCACTTCGATCTGAGCATGGTCCCGGTGGCGGTGACTGATAAAAAGCACATCGCACTGCTTAATAATCCTCTCCATCGTGGCATCCGGTATTGCAAACCCAATTGCTTCTGGCGTGTTTCCGGTGACCAAGTCAAAGGCTATCGTCACGCTTTTGGTTCGGGCGATAAAACCGATGTTATACAATTTCCAGATTTTGATGCCTGAATCGACTTTGGTGTTTTCTATTTCCGTCAGGGCCTGATCGATGCGATGATGGAAAAACTTCTGAACCGGCTCCCTATAAGCGGCATATTTGTCATGCAAAACTGCGTCAAGCATGTAAAGCGTGAGCATCCTGGCTTCAGGAGTTTCCATCAGTGGAGGATGGGTATGGAGATTTTTCTCGATGAGATCAAGAAAATAAGCGGATTGGCGATTCATGAATTCATCCTCGACTTTGGTCAGGGAAGGGTCGATGGTCGTTGGTTTTTTCTGTGAAGTCGAGGCATTTTGGCCCATTACATTCATAGCAAAGGCAATACTCCAAATCAGGCAGACAAACTTTTTCATGGAAATCAATTTTGGATAGTTTTTGGATTGCTTTTGATAAAAAGCCAGTCTTCAAACTCCATAAATTCCCAGCTATCCTCCCACTTCAATTTTTGATACATGCGAAAACGTTCCTCTTCAGCAATGTCCAAATATTCGATGCGGATGGGATGGTAACCTTTTCGGAGCGCCACACCGAATTGCGCTTGTCCCTTGGAATCCGGCTGGTCAGCATCTCCAACCAGCTGTCCATGGAGATAGAGTTTGGAAGAATCCTCAGCTTTGGTTTGGATGAAAAAGAACCGGTCTTCTGGAACCTTGAGGTAGCCTTCCATGACAAAGCCGAATTGGTTTTCCCGTTTTTTGGTATCACTCAGATTAAACCCATTGTCAAAGACACCGGAATCCAAAGGGGTATTCTGATTAAAATCGGGCATTGCCTTCCAATCACCTTCATAATACCTGTATTCCAAGCCTGGTTCTGGTGTATTGACCGATACCGCTGGCATATAGGCTACTTTTCGGAATGTCTTGGAAAAAGTCTGACTGATCTGTTTCTTTTCATTCTCTATCCCATACCTCAATTCGGAGGTTTGGCTGATGGTAAAAGGTTTCGTGTATTTCTGTTTTGGGGTGTTTGGGTCGAGTTGATACCAAACCTGCATTTCAGGATCGGGTATCTTGAATCCTACAGTTTCGGTTTGAAGAAATTCAGTTGACTGGGGAAAAATCAAGTCTGTCGTGCTGGGTTTAACCGGAATCGATTTGATGCCTTCCAAGGCCAGTTCTTGTTTTAAACCGGAAGCCAGGGTCTGCACTTTCCACCTCCAGCTGAGTTTCTCGAGCTGGGCGTATTGCAAACCGGAATTTGAGGAAATTTCGAAAACTGCTTTTCCCCGCGTATTTGGAGCCAAGGTGATTTTTTTGCTGGTTTCGCTGATCTGAAGGTGGTTGTGGTGCAGGAATTCCAGGTCGATTTGGACTGCACTTGGGCTGGGATTGTCAAAATAGAGCGAGAGAGTGCCCTCCTCAAAGGTTTCTCCGGGTTTGCAGAGCAGGTAGTTTTCCATGAGGCTGTTTTTTGCAACTGCAGCCGATAGAGAATCCGATTTAATGGAATACAAATCCTTTTCAAAAATCCCCTTCATTGCAAGATTTGCGTAGGTTGGTTGTCCGTCACGCATAGAAATGCTCATGACATGGTCAAATTCCCCAAAAGCACTTCCCCGCATGGCACTTCCTCCCCCGGTTGTGGCCAGGTTGATGTAGTCTCGTTCGTTTCGAAGGGTGTAGTTGTACGTATGCTCATGGCCAGCCAGGACGGTGTATTTTCGATCAGCCAGTGCGGATTCAACTTCCACGAATCGGTTGCCTTCCCATTTCCAGATGGGGTGGTGAAATAGGACAAAGGTCCATCGCACATCGGGATTATCTTTCAGAGCTTTTTGGGCATAGGCGACTTGTTTCGGACTGAGACCTGCTACCTCATCATCGGTGCTGTCCAGAACCAGGAACAAAACATTTTTATAGGTGAAGTGATAATACCGCTTTCCGTATTTTTCTTCCCAGTCTTGTCGCATAAAGTCATTGGAGATGTCATGATTGCCTACCACGTAAAAGAATGGAAACTGCAATTGATTAACCAAGCTGTCAAACTCCCGTCTCTCCCGGTTGAGCTGAACCGGATTTTCGGTATTTCCTCGGATCAAATCCCCTACACAGATCACAAACTCTGGGTTGAGCAGATTGATTTTCTGCACGGCGTCCTCAAAAATTCCCGGGCGGTTTCCTCCATTCCGATCACCCACCACAATAAAGTTAAAGTCCGGTTGATGGTCATTAAATTCCAGATGAGTCCAGGGTTTTTTGGGAGTTTCTATTTCAGTTTGGAAAGTGGACTGAGCAAGGGAAATATGACTTGCCAAGAGGATTGGCAAAACAAAGCGCAAAAGCTTCTTCATGGAAGAAAGGGAAATGGATGGAGGAGATGGGTTCTATCAAGTGATACATCGATTTCCGCCAAAAGGGCTAAATGAGGCAGATATTTATTTTGGGATTTCTTTCAAATCCGGCAGATTCAGCACCTTTTTCCAAAGTGAATTGGAATCAAAAATTCATCTCATTTCCTCAGGTTCAAGCCAAGTCCTCAAGTGTCTTTAGGATCAGTTTTTTCATCGCCAGGATTCCTTCCGAATTGGAAAGGTAGCTGGTGTCGCCACCCATATCCCGCATAATTCCCCCTTCATACTCGATCCCGATGTATCCTCCCGTCCAGCCTGAGGATTTGATGATCTCAAACATCCTGCGGTAGTCTGTTTCGAGGTCATTGCCATTTGCGTCAAACTTGTGGGATTTGGCACTGATCCCTTTTGCATACGGCATCATCTTGCTCACTCCATCATATTTGTCATACTCTTTAAGACAGGTGGTGGCGATGAGACTTTTTAGGTCACTGCCTACCGGTTTACTGCGTTGGGCGCAGAAGTTGCCAAAGTCCGGTAAGAGCCCTTTTTTACTTGATTTGACTTGGCTTAGAATGCCTACCAGCCAATCCGGATTGGTTGAGTACCCGAAGTGGTTTTCCACGATGATGTTCAATCCGGCCTTTTCTCCATATTCCAACAGAGACGAGTATCCCTCCAAAGCAGCTTCAGCAGCTTCTTCAGGACTTCCTTCCTCGGCATCTCCGCGGAGGGCAGTCGCAGTATCGCCCAAATTGACCCGGATCGAAGTGCAGCCCAAGTATTTCGCAGCATCAACCCAAGGAAAATGGCTTTCGACAGCTTTTTTACGGACGGCTGGATCCAAAGCGGCGATGTTTTCTCCATCCACCATGATGAGATTGCTGGTCGCTCCCGTGCCGTCACATATATTCTTAAGTTCCTTCAGGTAAGCGCTATCCGTGTGCTTGTTGTTGAAAAAGCCCGAAACAAATTCCAACGCGTCGATCCCCAATTCTTCCGTCGCCCGCTTGGGAAAGTCAAACATGGTCATCTTTCCGGCGTACAATTCAGAGGCAAAGGAAAATTGCCCCAGGGAGAGCTTGGCAGTAAATTTCTTTTTGTCAGGTCCAATGGCGGCTATAAGCTCGGTCGGAAAAAGGGTAGAAATGCCAATGCCTGCGGAAGCAAGGCTGAGTTTGTCGATGAAGTTGCGTCTTGACAGATTCATGGGGATTTTGGGTTTACAGGTAGTTTTGTTTTCAAAAGATAATCAACTGATGGGCTGATGCAGTAAGAAAACCGGTCTATCTCTGCTTCACATACTTTTCAATGATAATCTGATCAACGCCAAGTTCTACAATCTTTTCAATTCCGGTCTGGATCAGCGTATCCTGCTCGATCGAGACGGTGAATTCAAAATCATGCCCCTCCCATTCCCGTAGGTTGAAATACTCCAGATGCTCTTTGTAGGTGTTTCCCACCAAAGTGTATGTGCCGGCGCCTGCCGAAAAAACCGCTGTGGAATCCTGCCCTTTGTTCAGATCATGCCGGAAGAAGCTGAAGTGGCTTTTGTTGATAATTTTGATAAAACTCTGGCCTTGGGTGTAGTCTACTAGGGTCGTGTCAGCTCCACGGATGGTGGCTCCCGAGATCAGTTTCCAAGTGCCGGTGAGGGTCAGTTCGTTTTTGGGACTAACTTCTTTGTGCGAAGCGGTGCATGCAATAAGAACTGTAGCAAGCAAAAGGAAGTAAAGAGGTGTTTTCATTGGTGAATTGAGAGTTTATGTGTGGGGTAATGGCCGGGCAAATCCTCTTTCAATTTGTAATTCAACCCAAAAGAAAATCCATCAACCGATCCATTTTTTACCCAAGAGGCTGTCCACCTCCAGGTATTTTTTATTCATGGTAGCCAAGGCAAATGAAGCTGCAGCTGCGGCATACACCGAATAGTCCAAGGGAGCTTTGGCACTAAGGGAAAAAGTCATCGCTAAGGCAAACACCAACAGTAAAACCCCGCTCAACCTGGCGAAAAGCTCGGTTTTGAAGCCAATCAGCAAAGCAAATCCAAAAACCACCTCGACAACTGTTGCCACGATTGCGGCTGGCGAGACCATGGATATGGGCAGCCAAGGATTGATCAGGCCGGTGTAGTCTACAAAACTTTGCCAAGTTCCCCAAACTGAGATTTCAGCAGGATACAATCCAAACCGGTCGGCGACTGCAGATAGAAAACCGAGAGATAAAGCCAGTCTGAGAAAAAGTTTAACGAGATTTTGATTCATGATCAGTCGATTGAAAGATTGAAAATAAAGAAAAGCGCTTCTAAAAATAGAAAAAGGCCGGGTTCCCCAATCGGAAATCCAGCCTCGGCCAAGTTATTTCAAATAAGCCTATGCAGTGATCGGTTTTAGAGTGCTTACAGATAAGCGAGTCCAGGGATTAATTCCGAAATTGTCAACATAAGACAAGCACCTGTCCGATAGCGCAAGCGAGGCAATTAGACTGTTCTTTGAGCCAATTCCATCTTTCTGCCCAATCCATCAGAATCTCATTTCGCCATTTTTGGATAGTCTTACCGCCTTGCAGTTTGCCGTCAAACAGCGCCGGATCGCTATGGATGGCTTCATTCAAGATTTATATTTAATTTTTACCATAGAAGTAAACCGGTTAAAAGTCTTGAGTTACCTCTATCATCATCTGTTATAAGAACGACTTTTGTTTTTCCAGATGAAATTTCTTTTTCAACGGTTACGGATTCTACTTTCAAATTTGCTTCTGCATTTGGAATGAGACAGTACTCAAAAGATTCACTGATGGTATTATTTGAGATGTCTATGATGCCAATTAGACTTCCTAAGATTTCACCATCATCATAGGCGTTATCAGTATCTTCCACAGAAGCGGTGAAAATGATTTTTGGCTCGTCTGTTAAAGCCGTGGCACCCGAAAAACCCGCTTCAATCCCGTTGATGTTTGGCAGAGAAAATTGCCTGATTTCCGGTTTGGGAAAATCAATCCCATCGTTCAGGTATGCTAAAAAATCTTTGTATTCAAATCGTATAATCAGATTTGGCTTACGATTAAAGAGGAATAATTGGTTGTCACGAAAGGCGGTTGCTTCAATATTTAATTCAGAATCCTTGAATAGGGGAAATTGGATTAGCTTATTGTAAAAATCTGAGATATCGTACTTCTCGATTTTCAAAGAGTCTTCCAGTAGAATGCGCAAAAAAATATTCCGTTGAGGTGACTTAGAACCCGATCCAAAGACAACAATCTCATTCTTGTCAATCAATTCCAGCGCTTCAAAGTCCGGTTTTTCAGATTTAAGTATTCTCTCTGAAAAATCAACAGGTTCCAGAAGGGGTGTTTTGGAAATGGTTTTGAATTCGCTATTAAGGGAATATAAGAAGGGAGAGTCATCCCCAACCACGTAGTAGATATTACCGGATTTTATAATTCCTGAACCACTTGGAATCTTCTCCATTTTCATCTCATCCACAATGGTAATAGTCATATCATAATGGTTTCAAGCAGGAGTAATGTAGGAACTGTGAAATGGAATTTCAAAAGGTCTAAGTTTAACTTTCGATTCTTGATTATTTCAAGTTTCGTTCTTTTATAAGTTCTTCCAAGTCTTTACTTCTTTTGTTTTTCGGGTCATTAACCAGTTTGTAAATAAAGTACAAGGGAATTATAGTGACCATTCCCCAACTGTTCTTTGCAATACTGTAAAAGATAATCCCCGCTAAAAATCCAATGAGCAAAGCATTGACAAAGGAAAATGATTTCAATTTTTTTGATTCGGCAAGTAATTCCCGGTCTGTGAATTCTGAAAGGTCTTTAATTGCCATTGGTGATTTTGTTTGAGATAATGTAATGAACCGTTGTGACGAAAATAGCAGCCAACGTTTTGCGGTTACTCGAAAGTGGCGATTTCGGAGCAATTCACTGTCAACCAAGCAGGAATTTTGATAGAAGCACAAAGCTTGATTTCACCACTGAACCGCCACTTTTGGGTTGGGCTGTTAGTGGGCTGAATCGTTGGAATTTTGCTTGTCCGTATTTGCACTTCAGTTCATTTGTTGCAGTGTTGTCTTGCCGTTTCGATTTCTTCTGCATGCTTAAGTTCTGAAATGATTTATCAGATTTTTAGGGAATGGAAATGCAACATTGCAATCCTCATTCCCTCAGCCAATGCCAGCGTTTTGCCCAATCCAGGAGCACTTCATTTCTCCATCTTTGGACGGTTTTTCCGCCTTGCAGTTTGCCGTCAAACAGCGCCGGATTGCTGCGGTCACTGTACCAATTTTCACCAAGCAGGTAGTCAGTCGGGTTGGCTTTCCCCGGCCAAAGATTGGATACCACCAGCTGTCCGTCTGACTCCGGAAATCCGGGAACAGGTGAAGTAAAGTGGAAAGTGAGCGTTTCAGCTTGCTTGGGAGAATACTTGATAGAATATTTCCCGTCGCCTAAATAGTAACCCGGCCAGATTTGCTTTGAATTTCCGTAGGGAACTTCCATCCAAAAGACGGCTGAATCTGGCTTGGCATTGATTTCCGGGCCTTTCAGCCGAAATTCAATTATTGCGCAAAAAGCCACTGTATCCGATAAAGTTGAGGTCCGATCAAATACCAACCTGGCACTTCTGGAGATTTTCTCAAAACTTCCGCCCCAACTTTCTCGAAGAGGATTGGTAGGATCACCATCCATCAGGTAGAGCAGGGAAGGGGTGTCGCCCATCTTGATTTCCCCGTCGTAATATTTCTTGAAATCCGCCCCCAGATGGCCAGCACCCTGAATGTGCTTTTCAAAGTAATTGGTGGTTTGGATCACGTCGGGCGCTTGATTGTCTGAGAAAAAGCCATAATACGAGGAGTTGACCTCGATCATCCAGAGCTTTGGGAAGTTGGCGGCGATGTAGGCGTAGCTGTTTGCACTCCACTTTTTGTTGGGACCACCGATCCAGTAGACGCGGATATTTTTCTGAATCTCCGGGGCGTCATGAAGCGCCTGAGAGACGTCTTCGAGTCCTCCCCAGACCAGTACCCAAAGTGCTCTTTCGTCTTCTTTTTTAGCAGTATGAATGATCCAGTCGGAGCCTTCCGTGGAGGAAGTGACTCCTGCAAAAGGCGCATTTCCTTTTCTGCCTTGCTTGGTTACTTTTCGAAGATCATCAGGCTTTGGAAATTCGGAACTGTGTTTTTGAAGTTTGGGAAGGTCTTTTTCATACAAATCGATCATCCGAAATATTTCCGATGTGCTTCCGGTACCATAGGAGGGAGAGGATACCAGCCCTTCAATGTCAAAAAGGTCGCTATACATCAGCAGATGGGCCAAGCTTTGGTTATCGTCCGGATCGGTGCCGCCGATGTCCGTGCTGATAAGGACGCGGGGTTTTTCCGGCACGGGTTTCTGGGCAAAAAGGGAGAATGATAAAGGGAAAAAGCAAATGCAAATCAAGGCTCGAAACATGGATTTGGACTTTGTTGGAACTTTAAAAATAGAAGCTTCAGTTCGGGTTTGTATCCTGTGGTTTATGGCCTTTTAAAAATTTCCAGTTTGCTTGCGACAACTCAATTTGTCCTATATTTAACCTATTAAGCGCTCTCTCTGACATATTTTTTATTGCAAGGAATGGAATTCCTTCAATTGACCTCGGCAGTCCTTTGCCAAGGTTTTAATTCTTTCAAAACCAAACTAGAGATGCTTTATGAAATCAACAGATAAAATTGCCATAATCGGCGGAACCGGTAAATCCGGAAAATACCTTGTCAAGAGTTTGATCAACAAGGGGATGCAGTTCAAACTGCTGATCAGAAACCCGGAAAATATTTCCTTTGAGTATTCAGGAATGGAAGTAATAACGGGAGATGTCACTGACCAAAAAGCCGTTGCTCAATTACTGGAGGGCACGTCTGCAGTAATCAGCACGCTCGGAATGGGAATACCAGCAAGCTCTCCGGACCTTTTTGCCAAAGCGACTGAGCTGATCCTCCAAACCATGAGCGAGTATCAAATCAGAAGATATGTGGTGGTGACCGGCTTGAATGTAGACGCAGTTGGAGATTCAAAAAGTGAAAAGACGCGTATGTCCACAGAATGGATGAAGACTAATTTCCCGGTTTCCACGACAAGCAAGCAAGAAGAGTATAAAATGCTAGTCAATAGTTCGATAGATTGGACCTTGGTTCGGCTTCCGATGATCGAGCAAACCGATGAAATCAGAACCTACCAGGTGGATTTGTCAGACTGCAAAGGGGATAAAATAAGTGCTTCTTCTTTGGCGGCCTTTCTGATTGAGCAATTGCATAGCGATAAATTCCATCGCTTGGCTCCATTCATTTATGACCTATAATAGAAATGGCGGAAGGAATTCCGCCATTTTTTCCTTTTTATAAAATTCAATTTCTATTATTAAGCCAATCGGATTGAATTAATCCCGCATTGGAGATTTGTCATGAGCATTGCTGTCCGGCTTAAGCGCTTTTCTACAACTTCCCGATTTCCCTCCAAGTGGCCAATTCTGCTGAAAACCGATCTTCAATCACCTCACACTTTGCGTCGATCCGCATAGTTGCTCTTTCACTTAAATTGTAAGCCGGCCATTCGGGTGCGTTTTCGGCTGAGGGTTTTCCGGTTTTGGCAAAATTTGTCCAGAGTTCAGCGAAATTATGGGAAGCTTGGAATCGGTCAGGTTTACTCCCTCCGAAGCCCATTCTTGGCGCTTCGCCTTCTTTTGGCGGCACTTCGTTGTTAAATTTGAAGGAAATATCCATAGCGTGGGGAGTGCCCATCTCGTATTCAGTTCCTGGGATTTTCATGTTGGACTTGTAGCCAAAATTGTACAGGTAAACCGGTGCGGCTTGCTGTTGGGCTTTCTTTTCGGCGATCTCGATTGATCCCAAGCCCATCATGTTGATGGACTTGATCGCCACATAGATATCCGGAGCGGAAGCATTGGGTCGAGCTTTTCGGTAGGTGGTGATTAGTCGGTCACTATTTTCACCAAATTCAGTGGAAAGCCGCCCCTTGATTCCTTCAAAGTCCATACTGAATGGTTCAATATCTTTTTGCTGCCAGGCAAAGAAGGTATGTTCATCTTCATTCCAACCCACAAGCAGTGGTTTGTTTCGGGAAGTTTCAGTTGCTTTTGGATCAAATGGATGATGAGGCAAAACTTTCCCGTCCACGACCGGCCCAAATCCCCATATCGGTTCTTGGTCTTTTAACCCATCATTGGGTTGGAATGGGGGAACAGTGGGGATTTTGGATTGGATTTCCAAAAGAGTGGGGGCTGGTACTTCCAGGATTTTCCTCCAATTGCTTTCTGAAAGACCAAGCTCCTTCAACACATGAGCAGTGGTTCTTGCGGCGCGGTCCGTGGAAAGCATCCTCACGCCCGGTCCGCTTTCGATGGAGCATTTGTTGAAATACGGAGCTGCTTCCGGCATGGCGTAGAGGCAGGAGGTTTTTCCTCCTCCGCCTGATTCTCCGAAGATCATGACATTATTAGGGTCGCCGCTGAAATTGGAGATGTTTTCATTTACCCATTTCAGTCCAAGCGCGATGTCAGCCACGCCCATATTCCCCGAACCTGCATAGTCCGCTCCGCCTAATTCATCTAGGTAAAGGAAACCCATCAAGCCCAAGCGGTGATTGGTTTGGACGACTACCACATCAAAGTTTCTCGCAAGATTGGCTCCGTCCTGACCTCCTGCACCACCGGAACCTCCCACATATCCTCCGCCATGGCTGTAAAACATCACCGCACGCTTCTTGCCGTCGTTAGCCGGTGTCCAAACATTCAGGAAAAGACAATCTTCCGATGGGTCCGGCTCCCCTCTTCTGGGATTTTGGATGGCAGGAGGACCCAAAGTCAAGGTGTCTTTCACCCCAATCCAATTCTCCAATGGGGCTGGTCTCCGAAATCTTCTTTCCCCGGATAATTTTCCTCCGTAGGGTACGCCTTTGAAGATATTGACTCCATCTATCCGCTGACCTTTGATTTTTCCAAACTGGGTTTCTGTGGTGATGAACTCTTCCGCTTTTCCTGAGAAGGAATACCCTGAAAAAGGCAGGGTGCTAAGGGCCGTGGCGGCTGAGATTTTGGCGATAAAGTCTCTTCGGCTTTGGGAGTGGTGTGGCATAGGTTTGTGTTTTTTGGGTTTAGGATTGAAAAGTGGCTCAAGTGGCTAGTGTCGCTTCAAATCTTTAGGAATAAGGACTTTTATCCGATGAAACCTGTCCTGCCTTGTAGGGATTTTTTTCTGGAACAGGGAATTAATTTCGGGTACTGTAAAAAGCAAAAAGGGTTTTCCAAATTCAATTGGAAAACCCTCACGAAATTTATTCTTTAACCCAATTGCTCAGCAAAAGGCATTTTGCGGATTCGCTTTCCAGTTGCTGCAAAGAGCGCATTGGCCAAGGCTGCGGCCACAGGTGGAAGGGCAGGCTCGCCCAATCCGGTGGGCGCATCTTCCGACTCAACAAATTTCACCTCGATATCCAAGGGCGCATCTTTCATCTTGAGGAAGGGATACGCATGAAAGTTGGTCTCTGCCACCGCACCCTCCACAAAAGTGACTTTTGGAAACATGGCGTGCGAAATTCCATCAATAATGGCTCCCTGAACTTGGTTTTCAGCTCCGCTGAGATTGATCACCCGTCCACAGTGCACCGCACAATATACCTTCACTACTCGGGGTTTTCCGTTTTCCAATTTCAAATCCACCACCTCAGCAGCATAGGAACCAAAGGAAAACCAGGTTGAAAAACCACGATACACCCCTGCTGGTGTATTTCCCCAATCGCACATCTGGGCAACCAACTCCACGACACTTCTGTATTTGTCAGGATCATAAGAAACTCGTCCTACGGGCTCCTTTTTAGCTTTTTCAAACATTTCCAGACGGAATGCGACTGGGTCCTTTTTCAATTCAGTGCACACTTCATCCATAAAAGCCTCAGCCACATAGGCCATCGTGCAAGCTCCGGGTGCCCGCCACCAGCCAGTTGGAGTATTGCTTGGCAAAGCCTGACCTTCGGATCTGTAATTGGGTAAAGCTCCGGCAACATAGCTGTCCCCACGTATCCCTGCCACCAAGCCGACGCCTGATTGATGCCAAGCCAGCAAACTGTCGGGGGAAAGCGCGGCCCGATACCGGTACATTTCTGCAGGTCGGTAAAAATCATTTTGCATGTCGTCCTCCCTTGTCCACTGCACCTGGACAGGTACTTGGGCAGCAGCAGAAATCAAAGCTGCCTCTGCTCCATTGTCAGTCATGAGTTTTCTCCCAAATCCACCGCCTTGTCGTGGCATGCTGACCGAAATGTTTTCAGGAGCGATGCCTAATTGCTTGGACACTTCTCCACGTACCTGATCCGGCACCTGAGTTGGGCCGAAAAGTTCAACCTTGCCATCCCGGACATCGGCGTAGAAATTCAGCGGTTCCATCTGTCCGTGAGAAAGCGTCGGAAGTTCGAAGGTTACGTCCAAAATTTTGGAGGCCTTTTCAAAGGACTCCTCCAAATTCCCATCGTTTCGGGAGGGAGAAGGAGCGCCTTTTTCCAGCATTTCTTTGAAAGCCGCAAAATGCTCGGCGGAGTTTTCCAACTTACCGGTGGCTTCCCACTGGATCTTCAAGGCATCTCTTCCTTTCTTTGCTGCCCAGGTGGAGGTCGCAAGTACAGCCACGGAATTTTTGAGTTGGACTACTTTTTTGACGCCATTAACTTTTAGCGCTTCTGAATCATCCACTGAGCCAAGGGTTTTTCCGTAGGCAGGAGATCTTGCCACCATCGCAAACAGCATTCCTTCTCTCCGGGTGTCAATTCCATAAAGGGGCCGGCCGGTCGTGATTTTGTGGGCGTCTACATCATTTACCCGTGTTCCGATAAATTTGAAATCTTTGATTTCTTTCAATTTAGGTTCAGTCGGCACAGGTAGGGTAGCCGCTTTTGCAGCCAATTCCCCATAGCTGAGCGATTTCCCGCTTGAGCTGTGAATCACTTTTCCATCCTTTGCGATACAATCTTCCGGAGAAACATTCCAAGTCTGAGCTGCGGCCGCGATCAGCATTTCCCGCGCTGTGGCACCGATTTTTCGCAATTCGGGATATCTCCCCCGGATGGAACCGCTGCCTCCTGCCATCTGCCTGCCAAATACAGGGTTGAGCGGAGCCAATTCTACCTGGATTTTTTTCCAGTCCACTTCCAGTTCTTCTGCAATGATGACGGGAAGAGAAGTTTTTACACCCTGGCCGATTTCGGGATTTGGCGACATCAGGACGATGGTGCCATCTGAACTTATTTTGATGTATGCATTGGGTGAAAAGACCGCATCTGCCATTGCTTTCGATTCTGTATTTCCCAAAAGTGAAAAACTCAGCAAAAGTCCGCCTCCAGAAAGAGCGGAAACTTTGAGAAATTGTCTTCTTGAAAAGGTTGATTCCATGAAAATTCTATTTAAGCTTTTCAGCGGCTAGGTGGATGGCTTTGCGGATTCGTACGTGTGTTCCGCAACGGCAGATATTTGTCATTGCTCCATCGATTTCCTCATCGGATGGATTGGGAGAGTTTTTCAACAAAGCAGCCGCAGCCATCAGCTGGCCGGCCTGGCAATACCCACATTGGGAGACGTCGAGTTCCTCCCAAGCTTGCTGGATCGGATGATCGCCTGCGGCACTCAGTCCTTCTATAGTTACAATCTTGTTGTCTCCAACTGCAGAAATTGGCAAGACGCAGGAGCGCATGGCCATCCCGTTCATGTGAACTGTACAGGCTCCGCATTGCGCGACGCCACATCCAAATTTGGTTCCGACCAGATTCAAATGATCGCGGAGAACCCACAATAAAGGAGTGTCTGCGTCTGCATCTGCTGACATTTGTTCGCCATTGACGGAGAGGGTGTAGCTTGGCATAAGGATTTATTTTTTGTGAATAAGATGCCTTCAGGCAGGAAGTGGGAATTTTGCAAGATAGATTTTAAAAATTCCTTTTTAGTTAAGGGATTCAAGCAATTGGCTATGAAAATCAAATATTTGCTTTCTACTAATCGATTAAGGTAAGTTTTCTCGGAGGAGATTTTTGTGAAAGGATAGACTTGTCTCTGACCTATGTGATGATTTCTATTTTGACCATGACATAACCAGTTCCCAAGGCTTCCTTAAGACCGGCCGGATCATCAATCTTTCCCAATCGGGTATAGGGATAGGAGGTGGGGAAAGTCTCATAAAATATCACGAAGGTATTGGCACCCCAAAGCATCAAGTCACCATTCTGTATCGTTCCTGGGTTGAAAGTTTGGGTCGGCAGGTTTTGAGAAAGTCGGGCCAACTTCTCATTGCGATTGAGATCACTCATTTCCAGAGTCAGAGGCAGCATTGAAATAAAGGTGGTTACGGCTGCATTTTCAGTTAAAGTAGCCGTGAAGTTTTGGCTACCCACCTGAATGATGATTTCTGATCCTGATTGTACCATTTCGTCTGAATCCGGGGTTAGCGAAGGGTTTTCTGCACCTTGGCAAGACATGCCTGCATGGGAAGTCAATCCAAAAAGAAGGATGATCACTAAAGTGCTGATTTTGCAGGAAGAGTTCATCTGGGTTCCAAACGGATCAAATTCTGTCATGAGTTGGTTGAGTTTTAATTTGAGTATTCCGCATCGGTTACAGCATGTTTCCATTCGACAATACCTTTTTCGGTGTTTGGTACGACGAACAGTTGCTGCATTCCGATTTCGGGACTAGCGCCATGCCAATGGAGCACATTAGGAGGACAAGTCACCACGTCTCCTTTTTTCAGATTTTGTTTGGGTTGACCCTCGATTTGGTGAAACCCAGCTCCATCTGTGATAATCAAGATCTGTCCAGCGGGGTGGGAATGCCAGTGGCTTCGTGCTCCCGGCTCGAAATAGACGTTTCCTACAACTGTGGTCAGGGTGCTGTCACTGGGTACGAGTTCGGTATGCCATACTTTTCCTGTGAAAGTTTCTCCGTTTACAGGTTCTTCCATTGGAAAAATTGCGGAAGTTTCATTTTTCTTGGTTTCCATAGTCTTTGGTTGTGAACAACTTACAATAGCAAGGCATATTGTAGCTGCGATGATGATTTTTTCAATTTGATTTTTCATAATCTCCTTTTCGGTTTAGTGTTTTGGATTTTTCTGTATATCTGTTTTTATACTGTAAATTATTTTAATAAAATGGCCTCGACTTCGCTCGGCCACCGTGATTTGATTTTAGGGTGTGTGGGAGAAAAATGCGGCGAAGCCGCATTTTCTCCCACACACCCACCTAAACATTAGCCAACGGGCACCGAGCGAAGTCGAGGTGGGGCTAATTCTATATTCTTAATGAACTTAGCAGGGATACCACCCACCACCGTATTGGCTGCCACGTCCTTGGATACTACCGCCCCGGCTGCGACGACTGCATTTTCACCGATAGTTACTCCCGGTAGAATTGTGGCACCCGCACCAATCCAGGCGTTTTTCTTGATGTGAATGGGTTTGCAAATCAGCGCTTTGCGGTCTTCAGGATCGAGAGGATGGTTTTCGGTTACCAACTTTACCTGCGGACCAATTAGTACATTGTCTTCCAGCGTGATCCCCCCAAGATCCAAAAATGAGCAGGCATGGTTGATGAACACGTTTTTGCCTAAAGTGGTAAACCGTCCAAAGTTGGTATAGAAGGGAGGGAAAATAGTGGTCGATTCCTCCACCTGCCGACCTGTGATCTCGCTTAGGAGGTCACGGACTTTGGTGATATCTCCGGTTTGATTTAGCTGATTGACCAATGAAAGAGTCTTAATGACCACCTCATTGATTTTGAAATATTCGGGGTCACTCAGACGGATTGCTTCACCGGTTTTTAATCGCTCAAAAATATCTTTAGAACCTGTGTGAGTATAGTTGGAAGAATCTGGATTGTTCATAGTTATTGATTTCAATCTTCAACACAAAGGTACCCATGCAAAAGGCCTCAGAGTTAATGATTATCAAATCAAAACTTATGAAAATCAAACTTCGACTTCACGGTAGGCTTTTGGATTGGTACCAGTTAATTTCTTAAAAAAGTTATTGAAATAGGTAGGGTATTCAAAGCCAAGGGCGAAAGCGATCTCCGAGATATTCCATTTGGTATGTTGCAGCAGGGCTTTTGCTTCGCTCAAAATCCGCTCATTGATCAAGGTGGAAGTAGATTTTCCTGTGACTTCCTTCAGCGATCGGTTGAGGTGATTGACATGTACAGAAAGGCTATTGGCGTAATCCTGTGCCGCCCTGAGTTGAAGCGGCTGGTCAGGAGTTTCGATGGGGAACTGTCTTTCCAGCAATTCTAAAAATACAGAAGTAATGCGGGAAGATGCATTCTTGTGCTGATCGTATTTTGCTGAAGGCTGAAGCTTGAGGGCCTCATGAATAATGAGATGAATGTAATTCCGGATCAGTTCATCTTTATGGGAATAATCAGATTGCTGTTCCTCAATCATCTTCTGAAACAGGCTGTTAAGAAACTCCCTTTGCTTCGCTGAAATTTCCAAAATCGGAGTTCCACCTAATTTGAAAAAGGGGCTTTGCAGCAAAGCATTCGTCCGGTCGGTAGCTTGAAGGAAGTCCTCTGAAAACAGACAAGTATATCCCACATAATTCCTTGAAATGGTTTCCCAAGAGTAGGGGATATGGGGATTTCCAAAAAATAAAACGGTCCCATCTGCCTCAAAACTTCGATCCGCATAGTGAATCTTGCTTACCCCTGTGGTCAGGCAAATTTTGTAAAAATCCTTTCGGCTATAGGTTTTGGTTTCGTTTCCATCTGCTTCAATTTGGAAGACATTGAAGCCACGCAGCTTTAGTTCTTGGTTGAAATCTGACAGAGATCTAGAGTTAACTTCAGTCATGGGTTGAAGTTAAGAAAATCAAACAGAATTCCGGTAAAAATGAACCTCAATAGCCATGGTAAATATCTGATTGGAGTTAATTGCATTCAGTTTCTGATGCTGTTTAAAAATTCCTCCGCAGTCATCACCGGAAGTGTAGATTTTCTGAAGTCATTTCCATTTCTGGTTAAAATTAAGTCACATCCAGCCTGTAATGCACATTGGTATTGGACAGCATCTTCAAAATCGCTGAAAAGTGAAAACAAACTTTTGTCTATCGTTTCTTGATTTGCATCAGCAACCTTACAAAGAATAGCGAATTTTTGGAGCTTGATTAATACAGATTCTTTGGGTTCAAATTTCGACATCACATAATCAATTGTTGTGAAGGAGATTGGTGAAGTGAAAAGTAAAAGTTCTTTGCGGTCTGCCAAAGTGGCCACAGAAGCAATTGATTGATAGAATGGCTTTCTTTCCGCCAGTAAATCTAGGATTACATTCGTGTCTAAAAAAACCCGTTTCATCTGTATTTCTCTTCTAAATAATCACCATAATCCTTTTTGTAATCATAGTCAGCCGGCATCCCAGTATTGGAGGAGATGCTTTTGACGAAAGGGGAAATAGAAATTTCCTTTTGAGTTTGATTAGATGTTAAGGAATTAAGGTAGTTTTCAACCAATTTGGATAAGCTCACTTGTTGATCGGAAGCATATATTTTTGCCCGTTCAATAATATTTTTATCCAGTTTTAAGGTGAGTTTAGTATCCATTAGAAGAAAATTTGCACGTACAAAAATATAATTTATTGAACGTATTAAAAGTTCCAAAGGGGAATATTTTTTCGAAGATCAGGTATTAAAGGAGCTGGTCAATTACTCATTTACTCACTTCTGAAAAAACACCGCCAATCCGTCTTTCCCCGCCACAGCAATATCGATTTTCTTATCTCCATTTAGATCCCCGGTGGAAAAGTAGAGTCCCGTTCCTTTGCCTTCTCCAAATGGTCCATAGCTGATCACATTTTTGACAAAAGTCTTCCCATCCCATTCGAAATAATACAAACCGATTTCGTCCATTTCTCCTGGATCTTTGCCGTTGTGTGCGCGATAGCGTTTGCCTGTGATGAGTTCGTTTTTGCCGTCACCGTCCAGGTCGATCCATTCCAGGACATGGTATTGGGCATGATAGGGATCGATCTCGTGCTTCACAAAAGAGATCGTGCCTTCAGTATCCCGTTTTTGCTCCATCCAATACAGCCCGTAATTATGCCCCATCCCCACGATCAAATCGTTCAATTCATCCCCATTGAGATCGGTGACAATGATAGGGACGCTGGTATCGCCAAGGTTAAAAGTTGGATGAAAGGTCCATTCTCCGCTCCTCAAATCTGCGGGTGCCTCATACCAACCAAAACTGCTTACAAAATCACCCCATCCGTCTCCGTTGATATCTCCATAACCCAATCCATGGCCCTGAGTTTCGAAGACTTCGTACTTCTCAAACTGATTTGGAGCAACCCACTTGTAAAATGCCAAGGGTTTTCGGGGAGTGTTGGGTACAATCTCAAGTGTGCCATCCCCGTCAATGTCCCAACCTCGGGTAGTCTCTATATTTCCGGTTTCAGCAATGAGATGTTCTTTCCATTCACTGGTGTTTCCGGGGTTTTCCTTCCAGATGAGTTTTCCCTCAAACCATCCGCCGGTGATAAAATCCATCTTTCCATCCCCGTTGACATCCATGGGAATGGTCGAAAAGTCCTCGTAATATTCTCCAAATCGCTTGACCTGACCTATCAGTTGGCGCTCCAAAAATTTTGGGCCTTTGTACCAGTAGCTGCCAGATACCAAATCCGGTATTCCGTCCTTGTCCACATCAATAATGCCCACTGACTCATAGCTTTCGTAGGCGATCATCTGCTTTTCGAAGCGGAGGTTTTTGGATTGAGAAAAGGAAAAAACAGGGAGAGCTAAGGCAAGGAGAGTAAGGCGGATTTTCATTTACGATTTACGATTTTTGATTTACGAGGAGATAAAGGTCTTCAAACTTCCCTTCAAACGGAATCCTTTGAGAAATTATTGAAAGTTGAATCTTAAAACCATTCCAATTATCAATAACTCACTAATAATGAACATCGAACGCTGAATGGTGAACTCTGAAATGAAATGGCACAAAGGATTTGGAGCGATTCATTAAGGATTGATTTGTTTGGAATGCAAAGAAATGCGCGATCTCAAATTCAAGGTTATCAAAATTTGAAAATCGGCCATCCTGATCTGTATGTTTTGGGAAATTTTGACATTCCCCAAATTCCATTTAACCTTTAAGAAATTTCCGTCGGCATGCACGATTCTTCAGACCAAAAATATAGAGTCTTTTTCGCAGTTCCGCCAAAAGTGCATCTCTTGGATCTCTGTGGGCCCGCGCATGCATTTTACGAAGCTAAAGTGCTAAACCCTACAATTGAGATCTTTTTTGTTTCTCTCAAAGGGAATTCGGAGGAGAATTCTAGTCCGGGTTTGGGATTAAACAACTTGCTGGATTTTAGGGATTTTGAACTTGGGCCTGCCGATTGGTTGGTTATCCCAGGGCTGGAATCTGAGATTTATTTCCGGGAGGGATTTTACCAGACTATCCAACCTTTTTTGGATTGGGTAAAAGTCCAGGCGGAAAGAGGTGCTAAGGTTTGCTCGGTGTGTACCGGCACATTTCTCCTGGCAAGAGCCGGTGTGCTTGATGGGAAATCCTGCACGACCCACTGGAAATACCGGGAAGTCTTTGAAGGACTCTATCCCGCTGCCCAATTGATGGCTGATCGACTTTTTGTCAAAGACCGCAACATCTACTCCAGTGCCGGAGTTGCCTCTGGAATTGATCTTTCGCTCTTCCTTTTGGAGGAGGTTTTTGGGTCATTGTTTGCCTTCAAGGTGGCAAAGGAGATGGTGGTTTTTCTTCGCCGAATGCCAAATGACCCACAACTGAGCGTCTTTCTTCAATTTCGAAATCACCTGGAAAACCGTGTCCACCATGTCCAGGATTTAATGGCAAGTCATCTGGATCAGCAGCTTTCTCAGGAGGATTTGGCAGAGAAAGTAAACATGAGTCCGCGTAATCTCAGTCGGCTTTTCAAGAAAACCGTGGGAATCACGCTGGGAGAATACCGAGACAAACTCCGTTTTGAGAAGGCCGTGCAACTTTTAGAAGGTGGAGAAAAGGTAGAAGTAATCGCGCTGAATTGCGGACTGAAGAGCTCCAATCAACTTCGCACGCTGCTCAGAAAATATCGGGACCTAATTCCCCTAAACTTGTCCTGATCCTGCGTACACTTGTCCTTTTATCAGCGAAGGCCTTGTTTTAGCTTTAGGGAAATTTCAATCCATGAAGCTCTTTTGCAACGCGATACTGCTCCTTATGATGTTTCAATCATCACTCTTGGCACAGGGCAATTCTGCCACTGCAAGCTATGTTTGCCCTCCATGTGGCAGTTCGTGTGATGCGCAGATTTTCTCCAAGCCGGGTACCTGCCCGCATTGCAATATGACATTAGTAGAAATGAATCAGATCAAGAAAATTGCTTTTTACCTTCAGGATGGGGTAGAGGTTTTAGATTTTGCGGGACCCATGGAGGTATTTTCCTACGCAGGATATGAAGTGTTCACAGTTTCAAAGACCAAAGAGCTGATCAAGTCGCAGGGAATTTTGAAAGTGATTCCAGACTATTCGATCGACGATGCACCGAAGGCCGACATCTTGGCATTTTTCGGTGGAAATGCTGGCCGGGCTTATCAGGATTCCGCAGTTATTGACTGGATCAAAAACCAAACAGAGGTAGAATACCACTTTTCAGTTTGTACCGGAGCTTTTATGCTGGCGGAGGCTGGGATTTTGGATGGGAAAAAGGCGACCACTTTCCACAATTCACTGAACAGCCTGGAGGAAAATTATCCCAAAATTGAAGTGCTTCGCGAGGTTCGTTTTGTGGACAATGGAAAGGTGGTAACTACAGCAGGAATTTCGGCTGGTATCGACGGTGCACTGCATTTGGTAGCGAAGTTTCAGGGTCTCAATGCTGCCAGGAGAACGGCATTTTACATGGAATATGACAATTGGGTGCCTGGAGATGGGCTGGTCCTTTCCGGCGATAATCCCTACCAGTTTGCCACGGTCGGTCCAGAATTGACTGATTTTGTGGGGATGTATTCGCATTTTAAGGATGGGGATTTTGAGTTGAGTTTAAATCAAAAAGACCAAACGCTCTATGCTAAGATTCGTGGGGTGAATTATCCGATTTTTCATGAATACGAGGACGTTTTCAGCGATGTCGAGGGCGGTGAGTTGATATATTTTCAAAGAGGGGAAAACGGAAAAATCAACGGATATAAAGTGGAACCTGAAGGAGAGGTTTTTCCGAAATTGAATTAGGCAAACCTTTGAATTCTGAACCTTTTAAATTAACCCATTGCAGGGTAATCTATCAAAAGAAAAATCCCTCTAGCTGTTAACTAGGGGGATTTTCGTCATTTGAACCTTTCCAGCTTCTTATTCAACTTTTTTTAATTCAGCACATCGAACATCGAAAAATCCGAAATCCGACATCCGAAATCGTTA
Source organism: Algoriphagus sp. A40 (assembly GCF_002002735.1). Classification (GTDB taxonomy): domain Bacteria; phylum Bacteroidota; class Bacteroidia; order Cytophagales; family Cyclobacteriaceae; genus Algoriphagus. The sequence goes on from NZ_MUNY01000048.1 coordinate 198,006, forward strand.
TTTTTCCATCGGATGAGCTTTCAAAAGTTCGTCAGGACTATAGAAACCTTCTTTCCCTTTTACTTCCTCCCGGATTTGCTTCACGAGATCAGGTGAAATCGGAGAAGCTTGGTTGCCAAAAGAGTTTCTGACATAGGTGAGTACTGCAGCCACTTCAGAATCATTGAGCATGCCTTCGAAAGGAGTCATCGGTACTTGTCCAGGATACTCTCTGCCAGCAACATTGATCGGTCCCAAAAGCCCCTTGAGGACGAGTTTGATCAATCGCTCAGGACTTCCGGTCACCCAAGGTGTGCCACGAAGTGGAGGGAATTGCGAAGCGCTCAAGCCTCCGCCGTCAGGTTGGTGGCAGGTACTGCAGAATCCTTCACGGGCATAGATTTCCTTTCCTAAGACGAAGAGTTCCCGATCAGAACCGGTAAGAGAAGATTTCACGTCCTCTTCTTTTTTCTCCCGAACAGAAAGTCCGTTCAGGTGGGCAACAGCGGTTTCAAGCGTGCCTGGAATCCAGGTTTTGTCTTTTGGCTGTTTTTCTGCCTCTGCCAAAATCGGCAAGCCAGTTTCTCTCGGAAGCCAGGAAGCTGCAGCGATTGCTTCCATTCTGACCCGACCATGTGGATCTTTGGCCGATGCCATCAGAAGTTCTGGCTGATCTTTTACCTGATGTCCGGTGTAACGCAAGACACGGGTTGCCGCAGCTCTTGCCCGATAGTCTTTTGCATTAAGCAATTGCTTCAATAGATCTTGATCCACTTGATTGATTCCCCAAGTCACCCAAAGTCCTTCGAGCAAGTTGTGTTCGTAGGTTGGATCGTTTTTGTCGAGGGTTTGAGTCCAGCTTTGTACCGCTGCAAAAACTTCGGCTTTGTCACGTCCCCGAAGTTCACGGCGGGTTCGGTAGCGAGTTCGGTACTCAGGAAGTTTCAGATTTTCCAACAATTCAGGAATGGTAGCACCGTCGATTTTTGCAGGAGTTACCAAAGGTCGTGATGGATAAGTAACCCGGTAAATTCTTCCATGCACGTGGTCCCGAAGCGGATCGCGGGCATTGTGCTGCATGTGGCCGATCAGGATGTTGTGCCAATCCACGACATAAAGTGATCCGTCGGGAGCAATTTCCATATCCACAGGTCTGAAGTTACGATCGGTAGACACGATCAGGTCCTGCCTCCATTTGGTAGTGAACCCGACAGTATCCTCGAATACCTGATGCTGTTTGGTTCCCAAGAAGCCGATGGTATTGTTGATGATCAAGTCTCCTTGGACATCATCCGGGAAGTGTCTGCTGTGAATAAACTCCAGTCCAGATGTAGGGCGGACTAAGTGGGCTTTTTCTATCAGGTTAGGGCCTTTGAAATTTCCGTTTCCATAGCGTGGCAAAGTTGATCCAGGAAGCATCCAGTTGACATTGGGTCCTGAGGTTTCGGCATAGAAGTTTTGTCCCCAGCTGTCAAAAGCAATGCCCCAAGGGTTGGGAATGCTGACCTGGTTGACGCGTTCCAGCTTGTGCCGTTTGGGTTCGTACCGGTAAAATCCGCCGTTGGTGGCGCGAACCGGGCCATAGGAAGTTTCCACATTTGTATGAAGAAAAACCCCTTCAGCCATGTAAATGGCACCGGATTCATCCGTGGTGAAAGCCGAAATGGCGTGGTGGGTATCATGATCGTCAAATCCGCTCAGAAGGACTTCTTTGCGGTCTGCCTTGTCATCTCCGTTTTCATCCACCAAAAGAATCAGGTTGTTTCCCTGAGAGACATAGACACCTTCTGGTGCGATCTCAAATCCCACCGGAATGTGCAGATTGTCCGCAAAAGTAGTTTGCTTGTCTGCCTTTCCATCTCCATCGGTGTCCTCTAAAATGATGAGTTTGTCCTGAGGTCTTTGATCTCCAGGTCTGTAGTGTGGATAGCTTGGCATGGTCGCAACCCAAAGTCGGCCTTTGTTGTCAAAGGAAAGCTGAACAGGATTGGCGAGGTCTGCAAATTCGCTTTCGGAAGCAAACAGGTCAATCTTGTAACCTTCGGGTACTTTGATGGTTTTTAAGGCATCTTCTCCATACTTATACTCCAGGCTACCGTTTGCTTCAGGATTGTAATTGGTCTCGACCTCCGGTAGGCTGCGTGTTTTGGCATCGGCTGCGGCAAGGTCTTTGACTTTTCCGGAAGTGGCTTCCCAGATTGCGGTATCCCGAATGGCAGTCATCTGCCGGATTTTTTCCAGTTCGAAAGGATAGTTGTCCGGTCCAAATGGATCGTATCGGCGGCCAAAGACATGTACTCCGTTAGGGATTTTATAGTCGTTGGTCCACATCCAGTTTTTCTCCATCACTGCTTGATGAATTAGATCCCGGTTAGCCTCAGCTTTTCGGTCTTCTTTTCCAAATAGCTTATCTGCCAGGAGGACTGCCAATTTTTCATAGCCTTTTTCATTCATCTGGGAACCATCAATTGTCAGAGGATCGGCTGATTCTTCATACCAATCTTGGCTTGGGGTAAAAGCATCCACAAATACCAGTTCGTGCTTTGTCGCCAATTCGCGCATGGCATCTGTGTAAAGCTTGAGGTTCTCGTTTTCCTTTTTTCCGTCTGGAACATCTTTGAAAGCTGTGATGTCCTCAAAAGCGATCGGAGAAACCAAGGCCAATTGGGGAGCGGATTTGCCATTGTATTTCTGGGCTTTGGAATGCAAAATCCAGGCTTCAAGTTCAGCTTTGTAGTTTTCCAGTCCCTCAGGGCCTTGGAAGGATTCATTGAACCCAAAAAATCCAACCACGATATCTGCCTGAAGTCGGGTCAGCCATTGATCGGGCTTTTCCAGATGCCCTTCGCTGCCGGATGGAGTTGCATATTCATTTTGAAAATCTTCGGCTCCGGGAAAAGCCCAGGGATCATTGGTTCCTGATCGCGGTCTAAAGCCGGGGGTGTCACCCGGATCGCTGAGATTCCTTATATATAAGGTGCTGTCAGGAAAGCGGAGGTGCATTTCGGTCTCGAAAAGTCCGTACTCCTGCATGCGAGAACCCAGATTGTTTCCCACTAGAGTGATATGGGAATTTTTCCGGAGCTCAAGAGTTTTTTCTTTGGTACAGCTTGAAAAAATTAGAATGGAAATAAAGAAAATAAGCGGAACTGGAGATAATCTGGAATGTGTCATAGGGTTGATTGCATTAGGGCTTAATTATAGGGAGAAAGGTGGGAATTTTCAACTCCTGAATATATAGGAGTGTTATAGGTCAATTAAAAAAATGAGGAGTTGGGAAAATAAGTTTGTATTCCTAAGATAGTTTATATATCAAACTCTGTCCTGCAGTATCCTGTTAAAATTTAAAATTATATAATCGGATTTTTTAGAGTTTGGTTAGAGAATCAAATTGATTTTTAAATAACATCTGTCCTGCTCTGTCCTGCTGTAAAAGATTGGTTTTTAGGAGTATTTGCAGGATTGGGCAGGATAGGATCAAATTTTTATATGGTGTAATTGGAGAGAATTAATTCAATTAACAAAAACCCGTCTATATGAAAAACCATTATCTATCTAAGATAAAAATCCGGCTCATCGGGTTTTTATTGCTTATGTTTTGCATAAGCGTTACGAGTTTTGGGCAGACATTATCTGTCCAGGGTGTAGTGACATCCGAAGGGGAGCCTGTGCCAGGTGCCTTAGTGTTAGTTAAAGGCACACAAAGAGGAACTGTTACTGATATTGATGGTAATTATACCATCAACGCAGCTGCCGGAGAGATCTTAGTTGTGAGCTTTGTTGGCTACAACACCAAGGAGGTGCCTGTGGTAGGTGGACAGACTACCTATGATGTCGTCCTGGATCTTTCTACTTCCGACCTCTCAGAGGTGGTAGTCGTAGGCTATGGCAGCCAAATCAAGAAAGAATTAACCGGAGCGATCCAGTCAGTCTCGGGAAAGGATCTCCAAGACATGCCGGTGTCATCTGTCGCTCAAAAGCTTCAGGGAAGACTGGCCGGGGTGCAGATCAATCAGACCACAGGCCGTCCCGGTCAGGGAATGAACGTACGGATCAGAGGGCAGCTGTCTGTGTCCGGAGGTAGCCAGCCGCTCTACGTAGTGGATGGTTTTCCGATTTCAGGAGATATTAACTCCATTAACCCTGACGAAATTCAGGACATTACTGTGCTGAAGGATGCGGCCTCTACCTCTCTCTATGGATCTAGAGCGGCAAACGGTGTGGTGTTGATCACCACTAAGAAAGGCACAAAAGGGGTGACCAATGTGAATCTTAATGTCTACACTGGTTTTCAAGAAGTGCCTGAGCAGGGAAGGCTAGAGATGATGAACGCAGAGGAATTCGCCCAGTTTAAAAATGAATACTACACAGATGCTGGTCAGGTAGTTCCTGATGCATTCAAAGATCCGTCTTCTTACAGGGACAAGAATAATGACTGGTATGATGCGGTTCTTCAGACTGCTCCAATTACCAGTTACAACCTGACGGTAACTTCAAATAAAGAGAAAGTAAATACTGCTGTAATCGCCGGGCTCTTCGACCAAAAAGGTGTGTTGATCAATTCTGACTACAAACGTTTTTCGATGAGACTGAATACGGACTATGCAATCTCAGACAAAGTAAACATCGGGGTGAATGTGGCACCAAACTATGTGGTCGACAACACACCGCGTTCCGATGGAGATAGAGGTACAGGTATTCTTTTCAATGCGCTCCATACTTGGCCGATCATGGATATCTATGACGCGAACGGCGAGTTGACTTATTTCAACAGATTGCCTGCCAATACAGGTAACATCTTTGCCTATCCAAACTGGGTGAGAGCATCTGAAGAAATTACCAATGAAACCAAGGTGTTTAACATCCTGGCCAACACGTATGTAGAATGGAAGCCAATCAAGGGGCTTTCCCTAAAATCTACCTTCAATACAGAGATTCGGAACTCAAATTATTTCTGGTTTAACCCGTCCACAGCGACTAATCAAATCAACGTGGCAATCCCGACCATTGCGGTGTCTATCAGAGAAGATTTTCAGGATCTTACTTGGTTGAATGAGAACATTGCTACCTACGATTGGACCAGAAATGACCATACCTTCCAGATTTTGGCAGGTTTTTCAAATCAAAGATTCAGAAGTGATCGCACCAGAATTCAGGCCGATACCTACGCGGATGACCGACTCCCAACCATCCAAGGTGCTTTGAATATCAACCGCGGAGGAACAAACAACGGAGTAAACGAATGGGGGTTGACTTCGCTTTTTTCAAGACTGACTTATAATTATAAAGGCAAGTACCTCTTGACCGGTTCAATAAGAGGTGATGGATCTTCCCGATTTGGATCTGAAAACAGATGGGGTGTTTTCCCTTCTGTTTCCGCAGGCTGGGTACTCTCTGATGAAGGATTTCTTTCAGATGGTGGGCTAATTTCATTTACCAAGTTGAGAGCATCTTATGGTATCACTGGTAACAACAACATCGGTAACTATACCCAATACGCCTTGGTAAACAATACGGTCAATGTGGCCTTTGGTAACAATGTGACTCCAGGGGCTGCCGTTACATCCCTGAACAACAGTAATTTGGGATGGGAAACCACCGCGCAATTTGACTTGGGCTTGGACTTGGGACTCTGGGATGACCGGGTGTCGTTTGTGTATGACTTTTATACCAAAAATACCACCAACCTCCTCTATGCTGTTCAGATTGCACAGGAATCAGGTTTCGGCAACTACAATGATAACATTGGAGAGATCAAGTTCTGGGGCCATGAGTTTTCTATCAACGCAATTGCCGTTAGCACGGCCAACTTCCGCTGGAACGTCAACGCCAACATATCCTTCAACAGAAATGAAGTGTTGTCACTCGCAGAGGGAATTGACAGAGTATATGGATCATTCCACATTACCCAGGTAGGTCAGCCATTCGGCCAATTTTATGGCATGGTGAAGGAAGGAAACTATGCTAATGCGGAAGATCTAGCAAACTCTCCGATCATCCCCGGCAGATCTACCGTCGGAAGTATCAAGCTGAAAGACGTAAACGGTGACGGTGTGATTTCTTACGGTGGCGACAAGGATGACCGGGCTATCATCGGCAATCCATTCCCTGATTTTGTTTACGGTATTGTGAACAATTTTACCTTCAAAAATTTTGATGCCAGCATCACAGCTTCTGGATCGGAGGGAAATCAGCTTTGGATGAGACACCTTTACAGCACAGCCAACTTGGACGGTGTGTTCAATATGGTAAGAAAAGCTACTGACCGCTTCAGATCACCGGAAGATCCAGGAGACGGAATTTTTGGAACAACTGTAGGTGGAGGTAATGTGACGGGTGTGGAACGTGACTGGAACAACAGCAATTTTGTTTGGGACGCTTCTTATTTTACCATCAGAAATATCACCATTGGGTATTCCTTTAAAAATCTTGGAAAATCTATCAAGTCAGCGCGGATTTACGCCTCAGGCCAAAACCTGTGGGTGTTCACTCCTTACTGGGGAGGATCAAATCCTGAGGTGAGTATGCAAGGTGATGGTCTGGGTGACGGCGGTAACCTGAGCCCTGGAGTTGACTTGTCAGCTTATCCTGTGCCACGCACGATTACATTTGGTGCCAACATCACCTTTTAATCTGACGGACCAGACCCTATAATTCACCTTCAAACGAAAAGAAAATGAAAAAATATATCATAGGATTAGTTGCGGCGAGTTTGTTTCTCACGAGCTGCGAAGATTTTCTGACTGTGGTTCCCGAGACATCTTTGAGCTCGGCCACCTTCTTTAAAACCCAAAAGGATTTTGAACAGGCTGTGAATGCGACGTATGCCCCGCTTAGGACCATTGTCAATGACCGGGCTTGGCTCTTGGGTGAAATGCACTCGGATAACACCTACTATGCACGAAATCCATTGTTCGGAGCGGTGGATCCCCAAGAAGATTTGGCGGATTTTTCGATCCTGGTTTCCAGTGGAACTGCTCCAAATGTTCACTTGCTCAATCAGTGGAGACAGGATTACCTGATCATCGCCAGAGCCAACCAGGTTTTGGCTTTGATCGATGGGGTGGAGTTTGACGAAGCTGTCAAAGGCAACCTCAAAGGGCAGGCTATGTTCCTGAGAGCATACGCCTATTTTGAACTAGCCAGGCATTGGGGAAGTGTTCCCTTGCACCTAACTCCTGTAACGGTCCGGGCTGAAGCGGCTTTGGAGCTGACTCCGGAAGCCGGGATCTACGCACAGATTGAAAGTGACTTGGTAGCTGCAATTCCGATGCTGAAAGACAAGGCTACGCAAGACCCGGGTCGTGTGACTTCAGGTGCTGCCCGTACGCTACTTGCAAACGTGTACATCAATCAGAAAAAATGGGCGGAAGCAGAGCAGATCCTGACTCCCGTAGTCACCGGCGGACAATATATCTTGATGCCGAGCTATGACATGGCGTTTTCTGAAAATGCTACGAACAAAAACAACACGGAGTCGGTATTTGAAGTCCAGTTTTTGGAAGGTGCCGCAGGCCTACAGGGGACTTTCATGTACCAATTCATGCCACGGCCGATCTCTGCAACAGAGCTACAGCCGATCATGGGTACCAACAACCCGCAAAACATCGACGGTGAAGGAAATAATATTCCTACTCCTGATATTATTGCGGCCTATGAGGCAGGCGATGTGAGAAAAGACTTTTCTATTGGAAATGTATTCTTAGCAGGGAGTGCGAGGAGCAACAAAAACTATCCTTATATCAAGAAGTTTCAAAGCAATCATTCCCAACACAACAACCATGGGATGAACTGGCCAGTCTATCGATATGCAGAGGTACTACTCTTCATGGCGGAAGCGCTTAATGAGCAAGGCAAATCAACCGAAGCAGCCGGATATCTCAACTTGGTTCGTCTGAGGGCTAAACTTGGCCCGACTACTGCCTCCGGGCAAGCAAATCTTCGGGAGGCTATCTTCAAAGAAAGAAGAGTGGAGCTCGCGTTTGAAAATAAGCGCTGGTTTGACATTCAGCGCACAGACAGGATCCAAGAGATTATCGTTCCTTATGGTCAGCGGATCGTGGCCAATCCTCTGGCATACTATTATCCGGAAGGGGCAAAACCAAGACCGAACGTATTTTCTAACATTAGCAAATTCTATCCATATCCCGCAGACGAAGCTAATTTAAGTCCTTATTTCTAAGTTGGTTTTCTTCAATTCAAATAGCCCACAACCGGTAAGATTTTATAATCTGGAAGTTGTTGGGTTATTTTTTTTCAAAGCAGAGATAGCAGGACAGTTAATTAAATGACAGAAAGTAAATAGCCTGCATGAATGGCTTTCAACCTACTTAAATATTTCTCAACTTGAACCTTATGAAATTTCACATACCTGCAATTCAATAATCCCAATAAATATGTTTCACAAAAGCAATCTTAAACAGCTTTTCTTCCTTGCCGGAATTTTGGCAATTTCTTTTGGCTGCGCCAAAAAAGAGGAAGAAACCGGCCGGCAGCTTACCGGTAACCCCAAAATTGACAAGCTCAAACTTCCGGACGGATTTGTGGCAGAGCATCTCTACAGTCCCGGGGAAAATGAACAGGGCAGCTGGGTAGCCATGACATTTGATGACAAAGGAAGAATGATCACCGCCGATCAATATGGATTCCTTTACCGTTTGGAATTGCCTCCAATCGGTTCTGATTCCACTGTGAAGCCAAAAGTTGAAAAACTGATCATTGGAAACGTGGCCGAACCCCAAGTGGGAATGGGATACGCCCAAGGGCTGTTGTATGCATTTAACAGTGTATACGTGATGGTTAACCACAACCCAAATGAGACTTTTAGCAGAGGCACAGGTATCTACAGAATTCAGGATTTGGATGGAGATGATCAGTATGAATCTGTGACAGAAATCCGAGCCTTTACCGGTGAACCCGGTGAGCACGGTCCGCACAGTATGAAAGTCACTCCGGATGGACAGTCTATTTATCTGATTGCCGGAAACCATGTGGATGTGCCGGAAATGAATTCCTACCGACTTCCAAAAGTATGGCAGGAAGATAATCTTTTCCCGCTGATCAAAGATCCAAGAGGACATGCCAATAACCGCATGGCTCCTGGTGGATGGATTGCCAAAATCGATCCGGAAGGAAAAAACTGGGAACTGATCAGTGCCGGATATAGAAACGCATTCGATTTTGACTACAATGAAGTCGGGGATATCTTCGCTTATGATGCGGATATGGAGTGGGATTTTGGTATGCCTTGGTACCGTCCTACCCGAATCAACCACGCTACCAGCGGTTCGGAATTTGGATGGAGAACAGGTAACTCCAAATGGTCCCCTGTCTATCCGGACAATTTGCCGGCAATAGTAAACCTTGGTCAGGGTTCTCCTACCAATGCTATGTTTGGTTTCAAAGCCAACTTTCCAAGTAAATACAAGAAAGCACTGTATGCTTTTGACTGGAGTTTCGGGATCGTTTATGCCATTCATTTGACACCAAACGGTGCGAGCTATGACGCCACTGCTGAGGAATTTATTTCCGGATCACCTCTGCCATTGACTGACGGGACAATTGGTCCGGATGGTGCATTCTATTTCGCAACTGGTGGAAGAAGATTGGATTCAGATTTATATCGTGTGACTTACAAAGGAGAATTGGATACACATACTCCTTTGACTGTAGCTGATCTGCCAGAGGAAGCTAAAATCAGAAGAGATTTAGAGCAATATCACCAAGCTGGCGCTCCTGCTGAAGCCTTGGACAAAGCTTGGGCTCAACTTGGAAGCAAAGATAGATATGTACAGTATGCTGCCAGAATTGTTTTGGAACACCAGGCTGTGGCATCTTGGAAGGCTAAGGCCCTTGCAGAAACTGATCCTGTAAAAAAGATCCACGCTATTTTGGCTTTGGCCCACCATGCAACTGATGCTGATGCTGCTGCCATGCTGAACAGTCTGATGCAAGTAGACTATAAGGCGCTTTCTGCGAAAGACAAGCAGGATATCCTGAGAACAATTGAGGTGATCCTATATCGCTATGACAAAGGAGCAACATCCGTAAAACCTCAATTGATTGCTTATTTGGATCCAAATTTCCCGGCTAATGATAACATGCTGGACCGTTCTCTGAGTATTTTGATGGTCCACCTTGATGCTCCAACAGCAATTGAGAAAACGCTTGCTTTGTTAAAGACAGCTAAAGATGACGAAAACTATCAGAAGACAGCCATGGCTTCATCTGATCTGGTTTTCAGAAATCCACAGTACGGAATGGACATCGCCAATATGCTGGCCAACGTGCCGCCTGCCCAAGCGACATTCTATGCAACTGTATTGGGAGGTGCCGACAAAGGCTGGACTCCAGCCCAGCGTGAGGAATATTTCAAATGGATCAACCATGCGCTGACTGCTTATAAGGGTGGCCGAAGCTATGTAGGCTTCTTGGATCGTGCCAGAAAAATGGCCCTTGCCAGTGTGGATAAGGCTGATTTTGAAAAATACGACGAAATGTCCGGTGGCAAATTGTTGACGGCCAGTGGAAATGATATCATCAATTCAGGTGTGCAGCCTGAAGGCCCAGGCAGAAGATGGACTGTGGAATTGGCCGATTCGGTGGTTCAAAATCTTACCGGAAGGGATTTGGTTAAGGGCAAAGCAATGTTTGCTGCCACTCTTTGCCAGTCCTGCCATACTGTGCAGGGTGAAGGTGGGGCAATTGGTCCTGATTTGACCCAGTTGGGTACTCGATTCTCTGCAAAAGATATTTTGGTGGCCACTATCGATCCAAGTGCAACTATCTCTGATCAATACCATGCAACAGTTTTGGAATTGAAAGAAGGCGGCTCTGTAGTCGGAAAGCTTAACGATGAGGATGAGCAGAACTACTATATTTCCCAGAATCCGTTCGCTCCGGATGTAATCAGAACAGTACCTAAAACTTCTGTGGTCTTGAAGAAAAATGCCGACGTTTCTATCATGATGCCTGGCCTGATCAACCGGTTGAACCCGGAAGAATTGAAGGATTTGATGGCCTACCTGATTTCCGGAGGCAATCCTGAGCATGCCGTGTACAAAGGTCAACCCACAGCACAGAAATGAGGTTCTCAGCCCTGATTAATCTGAAAACAGCAGCCTTGATTTTGGCTGCTGCCTTTTCATTCGGATGTATATCTTCTAAAGTGGAAAAGGCTGATTTTGTGTCCATTTTCGATGGGAAAACCCTCGAAGGTTGGGAATATGATGCGGTGTATTGGACAGTCAAAGACGGAGCAATAGTGGGCGAAATCACCCCTGAAACCGTTTTGAAAAACAATACTTTCATCATCTGGAAAGGCGGAGAGCTCGGAGATTTTGAACTGAAAGTAGATTATTGGATTTCTGAAACTGGTAACTCAGGCGTTCAGTATCGAAGTGACCGTTTTACCGAAGTTCCTTACGCCTTACGCGGGTATCAGGCCGATATTGACGGCGGAAATCGCTACACCGGTCAGAATTACGAAGAGCGGAAGAGGACTACTTTGGCCTACCGTGGTCAGCAAACCCGCATTACTTCTCAGCCGGACAGCATAACTGAGACACGCGGATTTGTGGAACGCAATGCCTGGAAAGGACTGAACCTTGTCTCAGAACTTGGAAACAGGGATGAACTTGGTGCTTTGATCAAAAAGGGCGATTGGAATAACATTCACATCGTTGCCAAAGGAAACGTCATGAAGCACTATGTCAACGGTACCCTGATGAGTGAAGTCACCGATGACGATGCGAAAAATAGGATGATGAAAGGCCTGATGGGATTTCAAGTTCACGTCGGCCCTCCAATGAAAGTGATGTTTAAAAACATTCAGCTAAAGAAACTCTAACAGCTGATTTATTGACTATCAAAACGGTCCAGAACGAAAAGTCTGGACCGTTTTACTTTTTGATTGCATCCAATATACTTATCGATTCAGAGCTAAATATTGTATAAGTAGCCTTGTTTGGTTGGCGCCGACGCCGATTTGAAGTTTTTTTGGAAATTTTGACTGATGACATCTCCACCCAAGGCATTTTCTTTAAATTACTTCCGCGCTTTTCTGATTCACCCATATACAGCAGGATAGTCTCAGAGGGCCTTTTTCATAGGTTTAAACCTAGTCCCAACTGCCCAAAATGAACCTGTCTGACAAAGCAAAATGGAAGCATAAACTGTCCAATTCCCATCAACTTGGTGGAATCGAAACTTCTGTAGTTGATAACGGAGCCGGCAGGGGCGTTCGCATCGCTTGGGTGAATACCGGGACAGGTCTTCGCTACAAGTTGGTACTGGATCGGGGAATGGATATTTTGGATGCATTTTTCAATGAATATAGCCTGGCCTGGATTTCACATGCGGGCATGACTGCACCTCAGCCTTTTTCCAATCAGGGAATAGATTGGCTGAGAACATTTGGTGGAGGCTTGGTGACTACCTGTGGATTGTCCAATGCAGGACCTCCGAATACGGATGAAAGAGGAAGCAGAGGGCTTCACGGAAACTATTCCAATACTCCTGCAGAACTTGTTTCGATCAAGCAGCCGGATATTTTCAGCCAAGACCTTTCTTTCGAAATAGTGGCCAAAGTCAGAGAAACAACCACTTTTGGCCCCAGTTTGGAGATGACTAGGACAATTTCCGGAAAAATCGGTTCCGCCGAAATCCGGATCAAAGACCAGGTCATCAACCGTGGAAATTCACCTGCACCGCACATGATCTTGTATCATATCAACTGCGGTTGGCCTTTAATTGACGACGGGACGAGGATTGTCTGGCAGGGAGAGAAAAAACCAAAAGCCACGGACGCCAACAATACCGATTTCAATCTGACATACGAATTTACCCGGTGTGCTTCTCCCATGGATGAGCATGCTGCGTTTGGAGAAGATGTGGCATTTATTGATCCCAAGGCAAATGCCGGAGACCAGGTCGTTTGCGGGTATGCCAACGATGAATTAGGACTGGCTTTGAAGATTTCATTTTCCAAAACGCAAATGCCTTGGTTGATTAACTGGCAGCATTGGGGGAAAAATGAGTATGTGACGGCTTTGGAACCTGCAACCCACCCGCCTATCGGGCAGGCAGCTGCGAGGGAAAACGGAACTTTGATTCTTCTGGAACCCGGAGAAAGCAGAACCTACGATTTGCTTTTGGAAGTATTGACCGGAGAAAAAGCAACAGAATTTAAAATGTAGAATTAAGAATGTAGAATTGAAACATGCAGATTATGGAATTTTCCAATTTTCCAATTTTTCAATTTTCAAATAACTATTAACTCAATAACAAATAACCGTATCATGAGCCTAGCCAAAAAAGCCCTTGAACAAGGCGAAGGAATACTAAGACTAACCCCGACCTGGGTTCCACGCTCTTTCTGCGTGCCGGGAAGAAGAATCAAACTCCACCCGGACGATTATTACGCTTTGGGAGGTATGCGCGGAGGAATCGACGAGCGTTGGTTTTCATCCACCACCCCTGCTGAAAACGGTCCTTTGACTTCCAAAAATGAAGGCTTGTCTCACATCGCGTTTGAGGATGGAGGAAAGACAGAGCAGTTCCTGTTGAAGGATGCTATCGCCGAAATAGGCGCCGAGATCATCGGTTCCAGGCTTTGGGACAAATACAAGTCCTGGCCGATGTATTCCAAGTTTTTTGACAACATGGGTCCGCTTCCTCACCACATTCACCCAAGCGACGAATTTGGAAAACTGACAGGGCAAAACGGGAAACCAGAAGCCTACTATTTCCCTCCTCAGGTCAATAATCACGGCGGTGATTTTCCTTATACCTTCTTTGGAATTGCTCCAGGGACCAGCAAAGAGACCATTCTCCAGTGTCTGAAAGATTTCAAGAAAGGTGACAACAAAATCACCAACTACTCTCAGGCTTTCCGCCTGCAGCCGGGTACAGGTTGGGATGTGCCTCCGGGAATGCTTCATGCTCCGGGTTCGCTCTGTACCTATGAACCGCAAAAAGCATCTGACATCTTTGCGATGTATCAGTCTTTGGTCAACGAGGCGATTATTCCGGAGGAACTACTTTGGAACGCCACCCCTAAGGACCGATGGGGAGATTATGAGCTTCTCGTAGAAATGATCGACTGGGATCTCAATGTGAATCCTAATTTGATGGACAACCACTACATGGAACCTAGACCAGTGGAAGCAGTGGAGAAAATGCATGCCGCAGGCTATCACGATGCTTGGATCTGCTATCGTTCACGCGATTATTCTGCCAAAGAATTGACCGTATTCCCAGGACAGACAGTCACTATCACCGATAGTGCTGCTTATGGGATGATCATGATGCAGGGACACGGCACGATGGGTGTTTGGGATATCGAAACTCCGTCGTTGATCCGATTTGGCCAGTTGACTCATGACGAGTATTTTGTCAGTGAAAAAGCTGCCAAAGCAGGCGTGAAGATCACCAATCTCTCCAAAACCGACCCGATCGTGATGCTGAAGCACTTCGGTCCGGACAATCCGGATTTGGTGATTTCTTAGTCAACAGTCCACGATCAACAGTCGACCGTTGACAAAAATCAATAACTATTAACCCAATAACTTTTCTCTAACAATGAACAATTTCCCTAAACTTCATAATGCCACCTGGCCCGGGTTGGTCGGAAAAGGTGCTGACTCCGAACCTATAATCCCATTTGATACACTCTTGCAAATGACAGCCGCAGCGGAAGTCAACGGGGTGAAATTTGACGGCTTAGACGTGGGTTTACTCGAACCACATTTTGACCTAAACAATCCTGACGAAGCTAAAAAGCTGGCAGACAAGGTTTCCAAATACAACCTGAATGTCGGTTCCTTAGTCGCTCCGATCTGGGCAGGATCTGCTATGGGTTCGGCTGATCAGCGAAAAACATTCGTGGAAATGGTGCGCAAATCCTGTGAATTTGGCCAAAAGCTAAAGGAACTTGGGGTAAGGCATTATGGGATTGTAAGAATTGATTCCGCAGCTGGTGTTTCAGACTGGGCCAAAGATCCGGTGAGCAACACGAAGCAGATTGCAGAAACATTCAGAGAGGCTTGTGATGTAGCAGCCGGTTTTGGAGAAAAATTGGCAGCCGAAGGCGAAATCTGCTGGGGAGCCATGCACAGCTGGAAACACATGGTCCAACTGATGGAAATGGTAGACCGGCCAAACATTGGTTTCCAGGCTGATATGTCCCACACGTTTCTGTATACCATGGGCTATAATGCTCCTGAGCATAGAATCTTGCCGGCCAATGCGGATTTAAAGGATCGCGAAGCCGTCAAAGCTGCCTTGAAAACCGTGACCGACGCCCTTCGCCCTTGGACGATCGATTTCCACGTGGCTCAAAACGACGGTTCTGTGTTCGGTTCAGGTTCGCATGATAAAACCGGCCGCCATTGTCAGGCCACTGATCCAAACGGAGTTTTGGATATCGCTCACGATGCAGGCTATTGGCTGAGAGACGAAAATGGTCAGTTGACCAAAGCATTTCAACATATCTGTTGGGATGGATGCATGTTTCCCAACGCCGTTATGGAAAATCAGCAAACCTGGAATGACATTTTGGCTGCGATGATCAAGGTGCGTGATGCACATGGATGGAAAGGCTGATTTACGATTTACGAAGTACGATTTACGGGCTTCACTGTAGTGTTGAAGTTAGTTTTGAAAGTTGACCTTTGAGGAGCTAAAACTTTACAACCTTACGACGAATCAACCTTCCAACTCAATTTTCCAATCTTTCAATTTTAAAATCTTTCAATCATGAATAAAAAACTTATCCGAATTGGTCTTATCGGCACCGGTCTGATGGGTCGGATCCACACCAATGGTTACAAGCGTTTGGCCGACTTTTTTCCGGAATATGAATATCAACCTGTACTTCAGGCTTGCTGCTCCCGAAAGGCTGAGCGTGCACAGGCTTTCGCAGATCAGTGGGGCTATAAGTCCATTGAAACCGACTGGAAAAAAATTATCGAGCGCGACGATATCGATGCGGTGGACATCTGTACTCCCAATGATTCCCATGCCGAAATCGCCATCGCTGCAGCCAAGGCTGGAAAAATGATCCTTTGCGAAAAGCCTCTTGCCAGAACAGTAGCTGAAGCCGAAGGAATGGTGAAAGCAATTGAAGCTGCGGGTGTAAAAAACACCGTATGGTACAACTATCGCAGAATTCCAGCGGTGACCTTGGCCAAAAACATTGTTGCTTCCGGCAAGCTGGGAAAGATTTTCCATTACCGAGCCAACTTCCTCCAAGACTGGACCATCAATCCGGATCTTCCTCAGGGTGGAGATGGTACTTGGAGATTGGATGTGGACGCGGCAGGTTCCGGAGTGACAGGTGACCTTTTGGCACATTGTATCGATACGGCAATGTGGTTAAACGGCGGTATTACAGATGTCTCTGCTGTGACTGAAACTTTTGTGAAAGAGCGGGTTCATGTGGGTTCCGGAGAAAAGAAAAAGGTAGGAATCGACGATGCCTGTATTTTCCACTGCCATTTTTCCAACGGTTCCTTGGGTCTCTTTGAAGCTACCCGATATGCCCGCGGACATAAGGCACTTTACACCTTTGAAATCAATGGGGAACATGCTTCGATCCGTTGGGATTTGCATGATTTGACCCGATTGGAATATTTTGATCATAGTGACCAAAGCCAAGTGAGAGGCTGGAGATCCATCCACGTGACGGATGGAGATCATCCTTATATGAAGCGCTGGTGGATTCCTGGTACTTCCATCGGCTATGAGCACTCCTTCATCCATCAAGTTTCCGATTTCTTCCTTAGTCTGCAGACAGGAGAACCTTGCCATCCGACTTTCCGAGATGCGTTTGAGACCCAGAAAGTCTGTGAAGCGGTCATCGATTCGGCCAATTCCAGAGCCTGGAAAGACACAGGAGTGGAATGGGTGGAGAAAGTTTAAAATTTTGAGTTTAAAGTTTGAAAAGGTCCAGGTCGAAAGGCTTGGACTTTTTTATAACAACTGGTACACCGCCACAAAATGAGCAAACGTGCCGACAAGGACAAAAACATGCCAAATGGTGTGGTAATAAGGCTTGTCGCTTTTGATATAAAAGTAAACTCCCACCGTATAAGCCAATCCTCCAGCCCCAATCCAGGCTAAAGTTTCGAAGGAAATTTTTTCCAAAATGTCCTGAAAAAAAAATACGGCCAGCCATCCCATAGTCAGGTAAATCACGACCGAAAGCACTTTGAAACGTCCGGTAAAGAAGAGTTTGAACAAGCTGCCTATGAGAACCGAAGCCCATAGAATCAACAAAAAGAGAATAGCTTTGTCCTGTTTTAGTACGGCCAAAACCATCGGCGTGTAGGATCCTGCAATCAGGAAATAAATGGAAATATGATCCCAAATCTGAAGCTTGCCTTTCCACCTTGGGTTTTTAGAAGCATGGTAAAGTGTTGAAAAAGTGTAAACCATCACTATTCCAAAGCTAAATGCAATCCCCCCTATCAAAGCAGAAAGCTGGTCTGTCTCTGCCGCTTTTTGAATCAAAAATGGAATCCCGATCAAGCCCAATACCAATCCTATACCATGTGAAATTGCATTGGCAAGTTCTTCTTTTGGGGTTTGTAGGCGCTTGGACATAGACTCAGTTTCTTCTTGAAGCTAAGAAGGATTGGAATTTGGTTCGTTGGATAGGTTAAGACTTTCCTAGTTTAAATTCTGAAGAAAATCCCTTTCCGATATAGAAAATAGCACAATCCCCACATTGCCCCCAAGGTGGCAATTGCGGCAATCAAGGCCAATCCATGCTCTCCAAAACCCATCCAGCCCAGAAACCCTCCGGTGAAAATCACTAGGGTTTTGTTGAGCCACCTGCTCAGAATTTCGGCAAAGAGGTAGATGAAAATGGAATTCATTCCGACAATCAAGAAGGGGAAAACCCAGCCTTTGTTGTTTTTCACATCGACAAACCAATAGAAAAATGCCAAGGCCAAAAGTGCCCAACCTCCGGAAGCAAAGACAAACGCTGTGGTGCTGATTCGCTTGATGATTGGGGTGATTCCTGCCAGATCCAAGCCATAGCCTAGGATCAAACCTATCAAACCTGCCAATGCGATAGCCTTGATTTTATCCGAAGCAGGTTTGGCCGAAAGCAGTAGATTCCCGCAGATGGCTCCCCAAATGGTATGCGCTGCTGTAGGGATCGCGTTGATCGCTACCCAGCCGCCATTGTTGATTTTCCCCATCAGGATTTGATCAGTATAGTTTCCGAAGTTGGTTCCATGCTCAAAAGGCACCTCTGGATTATAGACTCGATATAGGATTTCTGTTAGCGCCAAAAGTCCCAGGGAAACACCCAACTGAACTTTCCAACCTTTGTCCAGCAAGAAGAAAGTCACCAAAACTGTAAATGAAAGCTGGGTCAGTACATTCCAAAGCTCAAAAACCAGTTTGCCTGAATAGATGCAATGCAAACCCGTCCCAAAAAGGAAAAGCAAAAGGCATCGCTTTAGGATATGAAGCGTGACTTTACTCCTGTCCTCTGAAATAGCCAATCTTTTATTGAGCGAAAAGGGCATTGCTACTCCGACGATGAACATGAAAAAGGGCTGAATCAGATCCCAAAATCGCAAGCCGTTCCAATCGTGATGGGTGAATTGGATAAAAAATCCATGCAGCACATTCCCTTCAGGAAAGATTTCCAACAAGGCATCGTAAACCAGGGAAGCTTCGGCAACCAACAGAAACATAGTGAGTCCGCGGTACACGTCTAGAGATACGAGCCGATTGGTTGGATTCGGGGCGATGGAATTCATAGGGGGCTTTTTGGGTGATTTCGAAGTTAAAAATTGCATTCGAAAAACGTCGGAGAATTTGATGAAAGATTGTCCTGTTTTGCTGTTTTCCTTTTCAAAAGGAGACTATTAACCGACCGATTTCCCGATTGGTTTGTCATTTCTGCTCCACTCACTCCAGGACCCGACATATAGCTTGGGAATGCCCAGCCCTGCATGTTCCAAGGCCAAAAGGGTGTGGCAGGCAGTTACCCCAGAGCCACAATGAACAATAATATGTTCATTGGGAAGATCGTCCAAAAGTTCCTCATATTTATCCCGCAGTTTTTCTGGAGAAAGGAAATTCCCATTTTCATCCAGGTTTTCTGTAAAAGGCACATTTTCGGCCCCTGGTATATGGCCTGCAATCAAGTCAATGGGTTCTGTTTCACCCCGATATCTCTCAGGTGATCTTACATCGATGATCAAGTGGTCTTTATCCCATGCCACTTCTTCCACCTCATCCATGGTTGCGATTCCTAAAGTCCAACGCTCGGCAGGGTATGGGGAAGTAGGCTTTGGTTCCTCCCAATGGGTAGAGACAGGAATCCCAGCGGCTAAAGCTGCCTGAAAACCGCCTTCCAAAACCTGGACTTTGTCGTGGCCCACAGCCCGTAGCATCCACCAAAATCTTGCAGCTGAATTGGCTCCCTTTTGATCATCATAGACTACCACTCGACTTTCAGGTTTAATTCCTAACCTTCCCAAGGTTTTACAGAAATCCTCCAGTTTGGGTAAAGGATGTCTTCCTCCATCAGCCAAATTTGCTTTAATATCGGCCAAATCCAGATTTGGATCGACAAAGCGTGCCCCTTTCAAATGACCTTTTTCATAGGTGTTTTTGGGGTTGGAGCTATTGCGCGCATCTACAATTACCAGGTTGGGATCGAAAAGAATTTTCAATAACTCCGCTGGTTGGATGAGGGGTGAGGAAGGCTGGGTCATCTTATCAGTTAACTTATAGGTAGGAAAGAGGCTTTTCCTAATTTACGGGTTTGTTTGGGGCAAAAAAATCCCGCCCGGGAAACCGGACGGGACAGTTAATTGGAGTTTAGAGCAATTAAAACTGAGACTTAAGCTGCTCCAACTTTTGATCAGCCTGAGTGTCAACCTGGAAGGAAACTGAAACTTTTTCCCAGGCCATAGTCACTGTCGCTACTTTGTTGTTTCCGGCCGAGATGGTGTAGGTCAGCCTTTCGGTATTTTCACCCATCTTCGGAGCGGCTTTTACTGCAACTGCATCGTCAGCAGCCAAAGCCTGTTCGTCGATTTTTTCGCCTTTCATGTATGCATAGACGCTTTCTGCCTTTTTGTTCAGGTGAATGGTCCATTCTCCGGACGCGGCTGGGGTGATGAAGATGGAGTACTTTCCTGCCTCAAGATCTTTCCCACCCACGCTGACGTCGGTACTGAATTCGATGATCGTCTGGGCGTTTGCTCCTGCTCTCCAGGTCTCTCCGTATTTCAGAAGTTCCCCAAATATTTTGCGTCCTTTTACCCCAGGTGCGGAGTAATCGATGCTGATCTTAGTGAAGCCTACGTTTTGGGACACAAAAGATGCCGGGCTGGGCGAGGGCGCTTGTAGCTGGGCAAATGCTGCAAAAGAGGAAGTAATAAACAGGGCAAATGCAAGAAAAAAGAGTTTGGTGTTTTTCATGTGTGTATGAATTTGGGTTTTGTACGGAAAGCTAACAAAAATTTGGGAGGGATGGTTTATGGACTAATTTTTCCAGCCTGTTTTTCAAACTTTCAAGAAGTGATATTTTGGGATAGGGAAACAATCAAAAAGCCACCAATTGGTGGCTTTAGTTTTATGAACCAGGCAAAGTCTTAAAATGCAGAAATGACCAGATAGATCAAACCTGCAATAAGCGCACTGACAGGAATGGTCAGTATCCAAGCCCAAAGCAGGTTTATAGTGACGCCCCATCGGACTGCCGACAATCTTTTGGTAGCACCCACACCAATGATAGAACCGGTGATTGTATGTGTGGTTGAAACGGGGATTTTGAGCATTTCAGTCAGGAAAAGGGTGAGTGCCCCAGCTGTTTCGGCCGCCACTCCTTCAAATGGAGTCACTTTGGTGATTCGGGTTCCCATTGTTTTGATGATCTTCCAACCTCCGCTCATCGTACCCAATGCAATGAACGAGTAGCAGGCTAAAGGGACCCAATTTGGCATTTCATCAAAGCTGGAAATTTGATTTCCGGCAATCAGGGCAACGGTGATAATTCCCATTACTTTTTGGGAATCATTTCCTCCATGACCAATACTGAATGCAGCAGATGAAACCAATTGCATCCTCTTAAACCAAACTTCGCTTTGGGTGTAATTCATCCCGCTCAAAAACAGGGAAAACAGCGAAATGGATATAATGATAAAACCGATAATCAGCCATTTTACATTTTCTCCAAAGCCGATGTAGTTAAGCGTTTGGGATTCATATCTTGGAAGGAAAGTGGTCTGAACTTCCTGAGGTTGATCTTTACGGATTATGGAAAAAGTGATCGGATCGCCATGCCGGTAAGTGGCTAGGATTTGATCCAATTCAGAAGTGCTTGGCAAGTTTTCTCCATCAATGGCAATCAAAACATCTCCTTTGACCAGGCCCATAGCCATAGCAGGAGTTTTGTTTGGGATTTCCTGGATAGTGAGACCCTTGTCAGTTTCCTCGATTTTATTGAAACCCATGATTTTGGTCATTTTGGTTTCAAAAGAGGAATGGATAAAAAACACTGTGGCAAAAATGACGACCAGTGAAAAGAGTTTGGGATAGATATTTTTCCTGAAGGAATTGAGAAACCAAAGCGAAATAATAAAGGCCATAAGCATCCCTAGCAAAGGGGCAAGTACAATAAAGCTTGCAATTTTTGCTATTGTACCTACTTCTATCGCCCCAAAACCGGCATGTGCAATCGCTGCACCTGCAAATCCTCCAATGAGCGTATGGGAAGAACTGGAAGGGATGCCAAACCACCAGGTAAGCAAGTTCCAGGCAATGGCTGCAATCAAACCCGCCAAAATTACTTCCAGAGTAATATCAGCCTCGTGAACTGTTTTGGCTATGGTATTGGCAACACCATGATCTTTGAAAATAAAAAATGCCACAAAGTTGAAAAATGCCGCCCACACCACGGCCTGAAATGGAGAAAGGACTTTAGTGGAGACTACCGTTGCAATGGAATTTGCTGCGTCATGGAAGCCGTTGATGTAATCGAATATAAGTGCCAGTGCAATGATGACTATCAGTAATGTCGTCATGAGTTATCGGATGACTTTTAGAGATAGAACAGGATCAGGAATACTTGACAATGATCGACTCGATCACATTGGCGGAATCCTCGCATTTGTCAGTCACGATTTCCAAATCTTGGTAGAGCTCTTTCAGTTTGATCAGTTCGATTGCATTGGTCTCATGGAGAAACAAGTGTTTTAGGGCTCTGTCCAATAGCTCATCCGCTTGATTTTCAAAATAATTCACTTTGACACAAGCATCAGTAATGGATTTGAGGTCTTTCATATTTCTCAAACCTTTCAAGGCTACCCTCAAAGAGCCAGTTGAGCTCACAATCACCTCCGAAAACTCCCGCATGGTGTCATTGATCTCAGCGATGTTGTAGTTGAGAATACTCTTCGAAGAGGCCCAGATGTAATCCGCGACGTCATCCAGTGTGGTTGCCAAATAGTGGATGTCTTCGCGATCGAAAGGAGTGATGAAGTTTTGGCCAAGTTCTAAAAATAACCGATGGGTTGCCTCGTCGTTTTTATGTTCGAATGCCTCAAGGCTGCTCAATAGTTGAACTCGCTTTTGTTCATCTGCTTCGTTGATAGCATCCCGAAAAATCTTGCTCATATCATATAGATTATCAGCTACTTCTTCAAACAAACTGTAGAAAACTCTGTCTTTTGGGGTGAAGAGTTTTACAAAGGAATTCAATCCCATGGGATGATAAATTTTAGGTTGGTGATTGTGCTTAAGCGGCAGCAAAGGTAAGTACTTCATTTTTAGCACCTCTTCACTTAAAAATGAATTAACAATTAGATAACACTAAGAGAATAATTAGTCCTTTTTTTGAATAATTTGGGTTTAGTCTGAATTCGGAAATGCCTCAATCTCAGTGGATAAAGTTAATGCAAAAAATTCTGATCATCATTTTGAAATCTAACCGAAAGTTGACAAATCCCCATTTTTTGCAGATTAAAAATGAATTTGGAATGGTATTTTGATGCGACATGTAAAAAGCCCGGTGATTTCACCGGGCTTTCAATTTTGCTACTTTTTCAACTGACTTTTGATAAAGGCCACGCTTTGCGGAATCTGCTCAACGGACCGGCTGCTTTCGTCCTCGATGACCAGGTATTTTGTTCCTTGCTTTTTAGCCTCCTGGATCAATCCGGCAATGTCGATATCACCGGTTCCCAGGATCACATTCGTTTCGACGTCACCATGTCCATCGGCCGATCCGGGTGTGCCTTTTTTCCGGTCCTTGAGATGAAGCTGAGGGAACTTACCGGGATATTTCTTCATCAGGGCCAAAGGATCTCCTCCGCCCATCTGTACCCAGAAGACATCCATGTTGAATTTGAAATCCTTGGCGTTCTCCAGCATGTAATCCATGGGAGTTCCCGAAGCGGAATTCGCAAATTCATAGCCATGTGGATGATAGGTCAGCGTGATTCCCTCTTTTGCCAGCATTGCGCCGGTTTTATTGAAGAGCTCCGTAGCGGCTTTTACGTCATCCAAAGAGATGGGGCCTTCAGTGTGAGGGATCCAGTAGCAGGTGGCGTATTTGGCACCGTACTTTTTGGCATCGGCGATGATTCCAGCAGGATCGGATTTCAGCTTGTTATAGTCAGCGCCCACGCCAACGATGCGAAGCTTGTTGTCCTTGAGGAGTTTTGCATATTCCGCCTCAGACATTCCATAACCTCCACCTCCCTCCAATGCCGAGATGCCCCATTCGGCAACCATCTGGTGGTATTTGACAGGATCTACCTTCATTTCATTACGAAGGGAGTAGAGTTGCAGGGCAATTTCCTGGGCGCTCAGACACAGTGGAGCCGTCAGGAGAAGTGCTAAAAACAGGGATTTGAGTTTCATAGTCAATTGGGTATTTTGGAGTTGATGTAAGCTAGGGATTTTTGCAGTTTCAGGAAAGAAGTTAGGGGCATTTTCCCTAAATTGACCCCACAGCACATTCACATGAATTCAAGAAGAAAATTTATCCAAAACGCTTCCTTTTTAGGATTAGCCATGAGCCTGAAACCCAACCTATCCCTTTTAGCCGCCCAAGATACCGTTCTTGGACACGGAGATTTCAAGTATAAAATTGACCCGAGTTGGGGCAATCTTGATCCCGCCAAAGTTCCTGTTGTCAACTGCCACGAAATGGTCATGGACCGTAAAGGCCGGATGATCATGCTTACAGATGAGGCTAAAAACAATGTCATCATTTACGATCAATCTGGTAAATTGTTGGAAACCTGGACTTTGGGGTTGAATCGTGCTCACGGACTTTCTCTGGTGGATGAAGGGGATGCAGAATACCTGTGGGTAGTGGATAACGGAGGAAAAGTGGTCAAAACCTCTTTGGACGGCAAAACAGTTGCAGAAATTCCTTCCCCATTGACTACTGGGATTTATACGGAAAAAATGCCTTGGGTCCCTACCGAAACTGCCGTCGCTCCAAACGGCGACTTATACATTGCGGATGGGTACGGCTCTCAGTTTTTCCTTCAATATGACAAAAACGGAAATTTCATCCGGAAATTTGGTGGGAAAGGAAACCAGGACGCAGAGTTTAGCACAGCCCATGGGATTGCAGTAGACCAGCGTGGTGGAAAAGCACCAACCTTACTTTGTACTTCGAGGGGACATAATTCCTTCAAGCGATTCACGATGGATGGGAATTATATCGAGACCATTTTTCTTCCGGGAGCCTTTGTTTGCAGACCGGTGATCCATGGCGAGAATTTATTTGCCGGCGTTTGTTGGTCAAGGCTGCGATATTTGGAACAGACGGATAATTCCGGATTTGTGACGATTCTGAACAAAGACAACAAAGTGGTGTCCAATCCGGGTGGTACAGCTCCTGAATATCGTAATGGCGAACTCCAGTTGATGGTGCAGAAGGAAGCTGTTTTCAAACATTGCCACGATGTCTGCATCGATCAGGATGAAAATATCTACGTCTGCCAGTGGAATGCCGGCAAGACCTATCCGATTAAGCTGACACGAGTTTGAAAAAATGATCAATGGACAATGACCAATTTACAATTCCCAAGTTCGGCTTCGGAAGTAAAGTACCTTGAAAATTGATCATTGAATTTGAAAATTGGTCATTAAAAATATTCAATGTACAATGGTGGATTAACAATTCTCAAGTGCGGTTCTGATTGTGGGTTTTCTTGAAAATTGATCATTGAATTTGAAAATTCAACATTTAAAAAATGATCAAAAGGACAATGATCAAACTGCAATTATCAAGTGCGGCTTTGGTAGTGGAGTTTCTTGAAAGTTGATCATTGAATTTGAAAATTGGTCATTAAAAGTAATCAATGTCCAATGGTCGATTAACAATTCTCAAGTACGGCTCCAGACGTCTTACCCAAATGAGAACGTGAAAATTGATCTTTCAACCTGCGGTATTTATTGAAAAGAGATATGACCTGGAAGAAAGACTTGTTCGATTTGCAGGGGAATGTATCCGATTTTGTAACTCACTGGGGAATACCTTTGCGGAAAAACACATGAGTGGACAATTAATCAGATCTTCTTCAGGAGCTTGTTTAAATTATGGTGAAGCTCAAGGTGCAGAAAGTAAAAAGGACTTTATTCATAAAAATGGAATTGTTTTGAAAGAACTTAAGGAATCCCGGTCCACCTTGAAAATTTTGAAAATTTAGATTTGGGAGACTCGGAATTAAGAGCTTTTCTTTTAAATGAATCAGAAGAACTATGTGCCATTTTCGGAAAAATCATTTTGACTGCTAAACGGAACCTAGGAGATAAACTGATTTAATCTGAATATTTTAATAGAGAATATCGAACACTAAAGTCCGAATGTTGAAATTCAAAAAATAAACCTAACCCCCCCCCTTTAATCATGAAAAAAGTAACCGTAGGATGGTTTGAAATTCCGGTCAATGATATGGATCGGGCCATCACTTTTTATGAAAAAGTTTTTGACTGCAAGCTAAATAAGCAGGTGATGGGAGATTTTCAAATGGCTTGGTTTCCCTGGGGTGATGACGGAAAAGGCGCAGGAGGAAGCCTCGTTTATCACAAAGAATTCTATGAAACTAGTGGACACGCTGGCGCTCTGATCTATTTTTCCTCGGAAGACTGCGAAGTCGAGCTCGGAAGAGTTGCTGAAGCAGGAGGTGCGGTTCAAATCCCAAAAAGGCTCATCGCTCCAGATATTGGCTATATGGGTGTGTTTTTGGATTCCGAAGGCAACAGGGTTGCGATTCATTCGCAAGCATAAAAAGGATCCTTCAGCCTTTCTATCTCCGACTCCAAATTTTCGGATTTAAACTAGTATGGAACACAGCCCTCACATTGACTTCGTTTTCTTTCTCGTTGATAGTGAAATGAATTAAAAAAGGGAAGTTTTTCATAGGTAAGCAACGGACGTTTTTGTACCGAACTTGAAAGAATGGATTTAGTTCTAAAGTATCCAAGTGAGATTTTAGTTCGACTGAAAACCGAAGACCTAGTCCAATCACTTTATTTTCAAAAAAATAGACAGCGTCTTCGATATCAATTGCTGCC
This sequence comes from Algoriphagus sp. A40, assembly GCF_002002735.1. Classification (GTDB taxonomy): domain Bacteria; phylum Bacteroidota; class Bacteroidia; order Cytophagales; family Cyclobacteriaceae; genus Algoriphagus. The sequence continues at coordinate 224,556 of NZ_MUNY01000048.1, forward strand.
TCTTCACTTATAACTACATTAAATAGTTTTGTGCTTGAGCTTTTCATTTAAAATATCAAAAAATGTATCCTTTGAAACATTGTTCTTCGGATTCGAATATTTCATTCTTTCCAAAACCATTTGTTGATGTTCAACAGGAATTTCGGAGTTTAGATCATATTCAAAGCCCAGATCTCCCATCAATTCGATAAAGAATTCAAGTTTTTCTTCGGGGATTTGTACAGTGATCGCTTTCATTTTTTTTGAATTTACTTCAAGTTAACCAAAATCGAGTAAAAAAATCTCAAACCAAAACCACTCTCAGGCTTTTGGCACCGTGCGCTCCAATCACCAGTGATTGTTCAATATCCGCTGTTTTGGAAGGACCGGCAATAAAAAGGCCGAAACCAGATTCCGCATTTCCGATCAGATTGTATCCCTGATGCATCGTTTCGACCAGATTTTTTCTATTCAAAACGATCACCAAATGCTCCGTAATAAATGGTAATGCACGAAGTCCAAGATTGGAGTCTTCCAGCCAAATGGCTCCGTTTTCGGCAACTCCAAATTGTCCATCCAAAATCGCCAATCCCAAATCCTCTAGTTCATGCGGATCTTCTGGTAGGGAAATGGTCGATTCATTCTGGAAATGAGAAGAAAGAGAAATGATTTTCGAAAATTTCGCATTTGGCAACCAGTTATCAAATTCGACCTTGGTAAGAACCTCACCCTTATTTCCCAGAATGGATTGGGTAAAGGTTTCCACCAGTTCTCCGGAAAGTCGAAAATCCGGAATTTCAGGGAGCGATTTTGGCGCAATTGAAACCCCACGGATAGCGGATAATATGTTTTCCCTGCTGCTCATGATCGGTTTTTTTGATACCACTGCTGGAAGGATTCCTTTGGAGTTTCCGGAAGATTTCTGTTTTTACCCCAGGTATTGAGAGGATGGTAAATTAGGCTGTCAGGAAGGGCTTTGAGTGCAGAACGCATCAGATTTCCAGAGATTTTATAAGCCAAAGGACTCTTGAAAATCCCGTTGGCCAATTTCATGGAAAGGCCTTTTCCAAATTCCCCGTGGGTTTTGGTGATCTCCTGTCTCCATTCGTAGAGTTGCTCGTGGATGTTGATTTTCACAGGACAGACATCCGAGCAGCTCCCGCAAAGGGTAGAGGCGAAGGGAAGCGTGCTGTGCTTTTTCATATCCAATCCCGGCGAAAGGATGGATCCAATCGGTCCGGGAACAGTACTTCCGTAGCTGAATCCTCCACTTCTTCTATAGATCGGACAGGTATTCATACAGGCTCCACAACGGATGCATTTGAGTGAATTTTTGAATTTTTCCCGAGCTAGTTGAGCTGTTCTGCCATTGTCCACCAAGATGATATGCATTTCTTTCCCCGGAGAAGGGCTTCGGAAATGCGAGTTGTAATTAGTCACAGGCTGACCTGTGGCGGATCGAGCGAGAAGGCGGAGGAAAACACCCAGATCTTTTCTTCGGGGTAGGATTTTCTCAATTCCCATGCAGGCGATGTGGACATCGGCAAGGTGAACACCCATATCTGCATTGCCTTCGTTGGTGCAGACTACAAATTCTCCGGTCTCAGCGATTCCAAAGTTGACTCCGGTAATGGCGACTTTAGCTTTGAGGAATTTTTCACGGAGGTGAATGCGGGCTGCATTCGTTAAATAGGAAGGATCTTCGTTGCCTTTTTCGGTATGAAGTTTTTCATGGAAAAGATCCGAGATTTCCCCCTTTTTCAAATGAATTGCCGGAAGCACAATATGGCTTGGTGGCTGATTGAGAAACTGTACGATCCGCTCTCCCAAATCCGTGTCCACGACTTCCACGCCATGCTTTTCCAGAAATGGATTCAGATGGCACTCCTCAGTCAGGATGGATTTGCTCTTGACAATTGCGGTGCAGTTTTGTTTTTGGAGAATGTCCAAAACAAGCTGATTGTGCTCTTCTCCATTTGCCGCCCAATGGACTTTAATTCCATTTTTTTGTGCATTTCTCTCAAAATCTTCCAGATAGGAACCCAAGTTTGCCAAGACATTATCTTTGATCTGGGAGGCTATTTCACGCAATTGTTCCCATTCGGGAATGGTTTTGCTGATGCGGTCGCGCTTGTCCCGGACAAACCATAATGTCTCATCGTGCCATTTGGCTTTGGCCTGATCTTTCAGAAATTCGGTTGCATTCTCCGGATGGCTCATGAGATCGCCTCGTTTAAGATTTCTGCAATGTGGAGAAACTTCAAAGTTTGATTATTTCGCGTCGCAATTCCCTGCAAATGCATGATGCAGGACATGTCTCCGCCGGTTAGGATTTCTGTTTTGTGGCTGAGGTGATCTTCGAGTCGGTCTTTTCCCATTCGCACGGAAAGTGCTTCTTCAGTTACGGCAAAAGTTCCCCCAAATCCACAGCATTCGTCTGTTCTGCTCAACTCCACCCATTCCAAACCTTCCAAATTCTCCAAAAGTTTTCGGGCTTTGTTGAATGGCGTTTGATTGAGTTCTGAGCTTGAGGCCAATCGCAATCCTCGCTGTCCGTGGCAGGAAGCATGGAAGCCCACCCGATGAGGGAATTTTCCTTCTAATTTTTCAACTTTCAATACATCAGTGATGAACTCTGTCAGCTCGTAGACCTTGTGATGCAACTCGGCCTGCTCATTTTCCAGACCAGGGATTTGTGGTGAATGTTCCTTGATATGCAATACACAACTTCCTGAAGGTGCCACCACATAATCGAAGGGTTTGAAAAGCTCTATAAAATGTCGGGTGGTTCCGATGGTGTCTCTTTCGTATCCGGCATTTGCCAAAGGCTGACCGCAGCAGGTTTGGCCCGAAGGAAAAGTTACTTTGCAGCCCAGTTTTTCAAGCAATTCAAGCGAGGCAATTCCCACTTTGGGATAGAATTGATCCACGTAACAGGGGATGAACAATGCAATATGAGGGGAATCGGATTTCATCAAGGGTAAGTTATACTCAGGAGTCCATATTCACCAGCATGGCTGCGCCTAATGCTGATCCATTTGGAAAGTCACTTGGGATAATTTCCATTCCTGGCAGTTTTTTGCGAAGCATTTCCAGGAAAATGAAATTGGCATTGAAGCCACCGTCGACAAAAAGACGATTGACAGGTGCGCCGTCCAAGACAAGCCGAAGTGAAGCGACTTGGATATCTGTCAGTTCGTGAAGAAACGTGTAGTAGGCCTCAGTAAATTCAGAAAAACTACTCCAATCCGTGGTATCAGCTTTTTCCAAACCGTAATCTGCCGGTTTCAGATATTGAAAACCGATTCGTTTTTTGGGATGCTGCCTTACCTTTTGGAACCAGGACTCTTCGAATTTCAACTTTTTGTAGGTTCCCAAAGGAAGTTCCCAAAAAGCATACATTTCATCAACCTGATATTTGTGCTCCTCGCCGATAAAAAGGCGGGAGATTTTAATTGGCTGCCCCGAAATGCTAAGAAACTGAAGACAGTCTTTGGTCAATTCGGATTCGGAAAGGGGAGTTTTGTTGAATGGGTTGATGCTGATGGCCCAAGTTCCGGTGGAAAGAAGCGCAAAAGGTTCTTTTTCCTGCTTCAGGTAAGGCAATAGTGCTCCCGAAGAATCATGCACTCCTATTCCGCAGGGGATTCCCCCGAGTTCTGGCTTTGTTTTAAGTAGAGAGTTGCCAGGAAGAATAGGTGGCAAAAGTGGCTCAATTCCTTCTCTTTTTACCCAATCATGGTAATCCATCTTCTCAAAATCCCATAATCCGGTATGGCAACCGATGCTGGTGTAATCCGAGACCATTTCTCCCGTGAAAATCAGACTCAAAAATTGAGGAAGGTGGAGGCAATGACGGACGTTTTTGAAGAATTCCGGCTTTGCATATTTCAGAAAATAAATCTGAAGCCCAGAGTTGAGCATGGCCAGAGGTGGTGAGGAAGTCTTCTGGCAAAAAGCCATTTTCCCTCCATTTTCCGAATAAAAACGATCCAGCAAATCTTTCGGAAATGGTTTCAGATAATCGTAAAGCGGGGTAGCAGGTTCCCCATTTTCATCTGTATGGACAAAGGAAGCTCCATGACCGGAAAAATTCAGTTTTTTGATTTCGAATTCTGTAGAATTCAAGGCTTGCCGAAAAGTCTCCAGCATCCAATCCCGGAGTGGGAGAATGGGTTCGCTTGGAAAGCCATCCTCATCGGGGATGGCGTCCAGGCGAGTGTAGGTATTGTGAACTTCCTTCAGGTTTTCATCAAAAAGGAAGAATTTTTTATTCGTTTTCCCAATGTCAAAGACGGCGGTAACCGGGATTCTAGGCATTTATGATTTAAGATTTACGAAGTACGATTTATGAGGCCTTAGTAATCGTTGAGCTAATTTTCCAATATCGAACATCAAGTCCCAGTATAACTGAACTTTTCAACCTTACTACCTAATTTTTCAATTTTCCAATTTTTCAATACCGAATGTCGAATGATGAATATCGAACGCTAAAGACTTCGACTCCGGTCAGTCAGACAACCAAATCTTTCAATTTTCCAATTTTTCAATCTTCCAATCCTATCACAAAGATTTTCGAAGTGTCATTCGGAATGGGTTTTTGATCGGAATTCGATCCTCAACCCCCAAAATTTGCTCAGCAATTGTTTTTCCCATGCTTTGAAAATCTGTAGAAATAGTCGTGATTCCTTCAGCCAGAATTTCTTTCAGCGGGGTGTCATTGTATGAAATTACTCCGATGTCGCGGCCCAGTTTCAACAATTGCTCCCGGGATTTTTTGACAATGTTGACCAGGTCAGATTCTGCCAATACGATATGGCAATCTCCTTCATCCAGTGGTTCATCGTCATCCACACCATCCACAATCAGATTTTTGAAATCATGGAAAAAGCAGAATCGCTTAAATCCGTCCATTATTTCCAGTGGGTACAAGTCACCTTTTGGAAATACCAAGATCAATCGTCTGTATTTCCGTAAATGGGAAATCCCGGATTCCAATACCTCAAAGATGTCCTTTGAAAAGTCCTGATATACCCCGGGAAACTCGTTTTCATGATCTTTCACAGCACGGTCAATGATCAGGAGTTTGTCCTTTGGAATCCTTTTGATCAGATCGTAGGCCGTTTCGGGATGACCTGCATTGTCGAAGAAATGCGGGGCAAGAACATAATAATTGTAGTTGCCGAGGTTGGTTTCCAGCAGGTCTTCCAGAAGATTTCTGTTGTAATGATGAATCTGAAGATCCACAGAAGCTTGAGAACCGAGCGTTTCGATGATCGAATAGTAGATGATCTTCTTGTAGGAACTCAGTTTGTTGAAAAGCAAAAGCACTTTTGATTTATGTCCCATGTTGGTAGAGGAAATGTAAAAGCCTTTGCCACGGACTGAGGAAATAATCCCTCGATCCCGAAGCTCATTGTAGGCTTTTTCCACAGTATCCCGGGAAAGCAAAAAATCAAAACTGGTTTCATTAATGGAGGGAATTCGGTCTCCGATTTTGAGTTTTCCCTTCTCAATGTCCTCTAGGATCAAATTGACCACCTGGAGGTACTTCGGCGTGCGCGATTCCACGGCGATTTTTTCGGATTTGTCAAGAAGCATAGGTTACTGGGTTATTGGGTTGGGTAAGTAGGGGTAATAGCGATTCGATTTTATCGAGGGAAGGCAGCTGCCAGGCCTCCATCCACGTTTAGCATATTTCCGGTTGTTTTGGTGAGTAGTCCGCCGACGAAGGCAAAAGCCGCATCTGCGATATCACTTGTTTTGACACTTTCTTTGAGTAAAGTTCTGTTTGCATAATACTGAGGAAGATCTTTTACCTCAATTCCATAGGCTTTTGCGCGGTTTTCAGCCCATCCACCTTCCCAGATATTTGAATTCTCAATAACTGCATCGGGGTTCACTACGTTAACCCGAATTTTATCCTCAGCCAGTTCAGCGGCCATCAGTCGAGACATGTGCATCTGAGCCGCTTTGGCCGTACCATAAGCTACGTTTTTTGCGCCAGCTACCAAGCCGTTTTTGCTCACAATATTCACAATATCACCGCCTAAGCCCTGCTGTCTCATCAAAGAGACACCAGCTTTGGATACATGATACTGTCCCATCACCAGGATATCATTCAAGCGATTCCAATCTTGGTCTGTGTGATCCTCGAAAGATTTTGAAATCGAAATTCCCGCATTGTTGACTACAATATCAATTCCGCCGAACTTCAGGCAAGTTGCTTCCATGGCTTTCGCCAAAGTAGCAGTATCGGTGACGTCTAACTGAACTCCTAAGACGGCGTCCTTGCCATATTTTTTCTCAAACTCAGCCACAGCACCGTCCAATCTGGACTGATCGATATCTGTCAGGACCACACAGGCGCCTTCCTGTACATATCGTTCGGCTATGCCTTTGCCGATTCCTCCAGCACTTCCGGTGACCAATGCAATTTTGCGGGAAAGAGGTTTTTCTTTTGGCATTCGTGAAAGTTTTGCCTCTTCGAGTAGCCAATATTCGATGTCAAAAGCCTCCTGTAGCGGTAGGGAAACATACTCTGAAACGGCCTCAGCCCCGCGCATTACATTTATGGCATTTATATAAAATTCACTGGCAACACGGCTGGTTTGCTTGTCTTTTGCGTAGCTGAAAAGTCCAACACCCGGCCACAAAATCACGACAGGATTTGGGTCACGCATCCCAGGACTGTTTGGATGTTTGTGTTTTTGGTAGTAATCAGCGTACATCTCCCGGTATGCCTGGAAGGCAACGCCGATTTTTTCTTTCAAGCCATTGACATCACTCAGATCGGCATCTGAGGCCAAATCCAAAACGAGCGGGCTGATTTTTGTTCTAAGGAAGTGATCAGGGCAACTCGTTCCCATAGGGGCGAGCTTGGTCAGATCATGACTGTTGATGAACTGAAGGACAGTGTCGCTGTCGCTGAAAGTGCCCACCATTCGTTTTTCAGAAGAGGCAAGGCCACGGAGAATCGGAGCGAGTTTGGCTGCTTGTGATTTTCGTTGTTCTGGAGCCAGGGATTTCACTTTTTCTCCTCCAAAAACTGGTCTTTTCTTCCCGTAATTATCCGCCAGATAAGCAGAGGCAGCTTCAATCACTTCGAGACTGTTTACATAGCACTCGTATGCTGTATCCGCCCAAGTGAACAGTCCATGGCCACCGAGCATGATACCTCTGATACCGGGATTGTTGTCAAGGGCTTCTTTTAGCTGCAAGCCAAGATCGAAGCCAGGACGCTGCCAAGGAACCCATGCGATAGCACCTTTCCAAAGTTCTTTGGTGATTTTCTCTCCGTCTTTTGAGGCGGCGATCGCAATTGCTGCATCTGGATGCAGGTGATCAATATGCTTGAAAGGCAAAAATCCGTGGAGTGGCGTGTCAATGGAAGGTGCCTTGGAAGCCAGATCGTAGATGCAATGATTGAACAATTCAACCATTTCATCTTCGAATTTAATTCCGCGGTAGATTCCTTTTAAAGAACGGAGTTTGTCAACATACAAGCCTGCCAATCCTGAACGTGTCATCGTACCGATGTCTCCACCAGATCCTTTGATCCACATTACTTCCACCGGCTCTTTGGTCAATGGATCCAATTCGATGGTCTTGCAAGAGGTATTTCCTCCGCCGTAATTGGTGATTCTCAGATCTGCACCGAGAATATTGGAACGATAGATTAACAGGTCGACCTCATTGCCTTCCAATTTGGCGGCTTTTGCTTCGTCCCAGAGGTAGCTTACATATTTGAAACTCATAATCGGTATATTCATTTTAAGACAGGTCTATTGGTTGTAGTATGAATTTCTCAGAAATCAGCCCAATAGGTATCCTGTAGTGTCTTGAGTGAGAGGGGTTTTTTGAGAAAATTTATCTTCTTTTAGGAAAAGAGTATTCTGAGATTACATTTCTGAACCGGAAAATTCGCTCTGAAATTATTGTTTTCCAAAATAAACAAGGGATAATCCTTTGAAAATGCATCGGACAGTGCAGGACAGGTCGAGTGGGTCAATTTGTTTTATTCATCCTAAAATAATTCTCAATGAGGAACCGATTTTTCAAGAAAATAGTTGGCGGGACCAATGAATATGAAAGGACGCCGGTTCCGGCTGAAAGCCTTAAAGGAGGAAAAAGTTTTCTTGGAATGTATGCCGGTGAGCATACCGCGGGGACAGAGTTTGTCATTGGGCCACTGTTCGTTGCTCATGGGGTGACAGCAGGTGATTTGGTGTTCGGATTGTTGATCGGTAATTTATTGGCTGTTTTGAGTTGGGGGCTGATTACCGGGCCCATAGCGGCTACTAAGAGACTGACTCTATATTACCAATTGGAGCGGATTGTTGGCAAAAACGTTGTCATTTGGTATAATTTGGTCAATGCGCTGATGTTTTGTTTTCTGGCTGGGTCCATGATTGCCGTTTCGGCCACAGCAGTTGGGATTCCTTTTGACCTGGAAATGCCGACACTGACGGATTGGTTACCGAGGACTCCAGGTTGGATTGTGACTGTATTATTAATGGGAGCGGTGATTACTTTGGTCGCAATCCAAGGATACAATCAGGTTTCAAAATTCGCCAATGTGATGTCTCCTTGGATGATTTTGGTGTTTTTCGCCGCAGCAATTGTCGGACTTGCCCAACTTGGAGTAGGATCTTTCGAAAGTCTAATTTCCATTTCTCAGGAAGTGATCTGGAATGGGGTTCCCTTAGCGGGCATGTCCAAGTTTACCATCTGGCATATCATCTTCTTTTCCTGGTTTTGCAATATGGCCATGCATATAGGTATGTCAGACCTGACCATCCTCAGATACGCCAAATCCTGGAAGTATGGCTTTTACACTTTTGTGGGGGTTTATCTCGGGCACTTTGTTGCGTGGATAGCTTCGGGAATATTGTATGCGGTGTTTCTTCAGGCCAATTCCGGATCGCAGGAATTCGCTCCAGGTCAGATCGCTTTCCAGACCCTCGGGATTGCCGGAGCTGTCTGTGTCGTGATTGCCGGCTGGACCACAGCCAATCCTACGATTTATAGGGCAGGATTGGCATTGCAGGGGATTTTTCCGAAAATTCCAACATGGAAAATCACAGCTATTGTCGGAGCCATTACTAGTATTGCGGCTTGCTTTCCAGCCTTGGTGATGAAGCTGTTGGATTTTGTTGCTCTTTATGGATTGCTTTTGATGCCGATGGGTGCGGTGATTTTTGCGGATTTTTATTTCTCCAAAAGGATGGGATTCCAATCTGAAGGAGCACTCAATGCAAAGTCTGATTTCAGTCTGCCGGCTCTGCTCAGTTGGTTGTTGACACTGGGCTTTTGCCTGGTGTTGAATTTCTATTACGGTGTCGAAATCTTCTTTCTCGGGCTACCGGGTTGGTTTGTGGCGGTTGCCATTTTTGTAGTCCTTTCCAAAGTGAAATATCCACTCACTAAATCTCTTGCTGTATGAAGATCCTATTCAAACTCATCTCGCTCGGTGGACTGATTCTGTCGATTGCTCCTCCAGTCTTGTTTTTTATGGGAACGATGGGAATGGATTCCATGAAAACATGGATGGGGGTAGGGATGGTGGCCTGGATGGTGACCGCGCCATTTTGGATTAATAAAAGCACTGGCCAGTGATAAATAGGCGGTTTATCCGATGTAAGGCTGAGCGTAGTCGAAGCCAAGTTTCATTTTCATATCCATTAATCCTTTAATTAAAGTGAGCACTTCCGATCAGTTTCATAAAAAATCACTCGACCTACTTTACGAGCAATTGGCTTTAAAAGGAAAGAATTTAACCAGTTTGATTTCCGAAATTTCAGCTTTTCAGATAGCTGTGCCAAGCTGGGCATTGGGTGCGGGTGGGACTAGGTTTGGACGCTTTTCGATTGGTGGAGAACCCCGAAATCTGGAGGAAAAACTGGAAGATATCGGACTTCTGGCTCGCTTGACTAAGCGCACTGATGCGGTTTCCCTGCATATTCCCTGGGATATTCCGCAGGATGTAGATGCCATCAAACAAAAAGCAGCAAGCTTTGGAATTGGCTTCGATGCGATGAACAGCAATACCTTTCAGGATTATGGGCAACCGCTTTCTTATAAAATGGGTTCGCTCAGCAATGCGGATTCTGCTATCCGAAAGCAAGCAGTAGAACATAACCTGCAGGTCATCGAAACCGGGAAAAGCCTGGGAAGTAAAGGGCTTACCGTTTGGTTGGCAGATGGAAGCAATTTTCCCGGTCAGGCTCATTTCAGAAAAGCTCTTCGATGGACCACGGAGTCGCTTCAGGAAATCTATGTCGGAATGCCGACGAACTGGAAACTGTTGCTGGAGTACAAGCCATACGAACCTAATTTTTACCATACTGTGATTCCCGATTGGGGCACATCCGCTTTGATTTGCCGCCAACTTGGTGATAGGGCCAAGGTGCTGGTTGATCTTGGTCATCATCTGCCAAACACCAATATCGAGCAGATCGTGGCTACGCTGATGCATCAAGATATGCTGGCTGGATTTCACTTCAATGACAGTAAGTTTGGAGACGATGATCTTAGTACTGGCAGTATCAAACCGTATCAGTTGTTTTTGATTTTCTGCGAATTGATCGGTGGATCAGAAGAAAAGGCACAGGCTTGGGAAAGTGTTTCTTGGATGATCGACGCGAGTCACAATACCAAAGATCCCATCGAAGACCTGATTCAGGCATTGGAAGCTATTTCTCAGGCCTATGCCAAAGCACTTTTGGTAGATCGGAAAAAGCTCAGCCAGTGTCAAATGGATGGAGATGCGGTCGGTGCTCAAGAGGTTATTCAGGATGCATTCTTGACCGATGTCAGAGCTTTGGTGCGGGAAGCTCGGATCCAAAGTGGAGGGGAAGCTGATCCTTTGAATTTCTACCGAAAAGAAAAAATCCGCGAAAAGCTAATTGCAAAGCGGGGAAAAGACACGCAGGCGAGCGGGTTGTAGTACTAACTAGTTATTACCAACTTCACAAATTTCAATGAATTTATGAAGTCAAGCATTTTTAATTCCCAAAGTTGATGGAATTCGGAGTTTTCGGCTCAAAGGCTTAACTTCCTTTTTTCCAAACCCAAGACGACCATGAAGTATTCCCTTTGGCTTGCACTTCCTGTTTTTGTGGCCTGTTCCAGTCCCAAAATCCAGGAAGAAACAAAAGCTCAATTTCAAACCATTGGTTCGGTCGAACGACTGGATTCGGCGGTTAATTCCCTCATTTCTGCCGAAGCCCAAATCGAAGTCCTAGCCTCAGGCTTTGAATGGGCGGAAGGACCACTTTGGTTGCAAGATCAGCAAGCCTTGATTTTTACCGATGTCCCTACAAACAAAATTTGGAAATGGACGGAAAAGGATAGCCTTTCTCTCTATTTGACACCTTCCGGTTACTTGGGTGATCGAACTGACAAGGGCGAACCCGGGGCCAATGGTTTGGCCTTGGACTTGGCGGGTAATCTGATTCTTTGCCAGCATGGGGAGCGCCAGATTGGGAAAATGCTCGCTTCCATTGACGCTCCAAAACCTGAATTTGAAGCTTTAGCCAGCGAATATGAAGGCAAGCGCTTTAACAGTCCCAACGATTTAACCTTCAATTCCAAAGGGCAACTCTTTTTTACTGATCCACCTTACGGCATGGATCCTTGGGACGAAAAGGAGTTGAGTTTTCAGGGAGTTTACCGATTGGATCCTGATGGAAAAATCTCGCTTTTGGTTGATTCGCTCAGCCGGCCCAACGGGATTGCCCTGAGTCCAGACCAAAAAGTGCTCTACATCGCCCAATCTGACCCGGAAAAAGCCCGCTACTATGCGTTTGATTTGGATGAAAATGGAAATGTGATCTCAGGGAAAGTCCTTTTTGATGCGACATCCCTGCAAAGCGATAGCCGAAAAGGATTGCCAGACGGGTTAAAAGTCCATTCTGACGGGACCCTTTTCGCAACTGGGCCGGGAGGCGTATTGGTGATCAGTCCTGAAGGCAAACTCCTAGCGACTATTCTTACCGAGAACGGTACGGCAAACTGTGGGTTTGATTCGGAAGAAAAGTACCTGTATATGACAGCGGATGGTTTTTTGATGAGGATAGCTTTGAAGTAGGGAGTTTGGGGCTGGCCGTCACTGCGAGGAGCATTCTTGCCGGTATTAATTTTAGTAAAGCTTTTATGCGACGAAGCAGTCTCCTAAATAAATCCCTATCTAAAAGAGATTGCTTCGGGGTGTTAAAAGGGACTATTAGGTTTTTGGAGAAAATCCCCTCGCAATGATCGGTAAATCGAGGGTTGTGCTGCTTCTCCAGAAGCAGCACTTTTTGTAAAGTTAAATCATTCAGACTCGTTGTAGTTCTGTCAAGTCATAGGTCTGGCTGAGCGTAGTCGAAGCCTAAACTTTCGGCAAAACCCAAGGTGCCCGATATTCCGGCCAAATGAGTTCGTTCGCGGCTGCATTTCCGACAAACTCCCGTTTTTGATCATCCCAAATCAAGCTTTTGGCACCGATTCGGGCTGCGATATTGGGAATATGGGCATGAAGTGCTGCAAGTCTTCCAGCCTCGGGCGGACAAATCGGTTCGTTTCGGGACTTGATGCATTCCACAAAGTTGGCCACGTGAAGGTTATGCGATTCGGTAGCTCCTTCCAGTTTTTTTACCTCGATTTTATTGGCTTTGGTTGCAGGATCCATTTCTGGGTAAATCTCATAGCCGCTTCGATTAACAACCAATGTTCCCAAATCACCCACATAAGCGATTCCATAAGGTTTTCCATAAGGACCTGTTTGAAGTCCGCCATTCATGTCGTAATTGATCAGGAAATCCTTTTTAGGAAAAAGCACATTCATTGTATCGAAGGTGTCCCTATCCCGGTTTTCTTTATTGACATTCGAAGCGTAAGTCATGACATGTCCGGGAGCGCTTGGGGATTCTTCCACCCAGATCGCCATATCCAGCAAATGCACGCCCCAGTCCGACATCAACCCTCCTCCATAATCCCAAAAATGCCTCCAACTGCCATGAAATCTGTTTGGATTGAAGTCGCGCTTGGGGGCTGGGCCTAGCCAGAAGTCGTAATCAACCCCAGCCGGCACTGGTGTCGCGGGCTTGAATTCATTTCCAAGACCATAATTGAAGTTTGACCAGATGTTCACTTTACGGATCTTGCCGAGGTAGCCGTTTTTGACCAAATGCCTGGATTCGATGAAAGCCTGTCCTGCACGCTGTTGTTGTCCCACTTGCATTATGCGGCTGTATTTTGCGGCTGCCTGTGCCATCAGATCACATTCTCCGATGGAGTTGGCCATGGGTTTTTCCACATAGACATCCTTTCCGGCTTGGCAAGCAGCCACAGCGATCAGGCAATGCCAATGATCTGGCGTGCCGATGATGACTGAATCGATTTCTTTTAATTCAAGCAGTTTTCTAAAATCTGTAAATCTATGTGGCTTCTTTCCAGTTGCTGTTTCGACCTCGGAGATTCGCTTGTCCAGGATATTTTGGTCCACATCGCAGATGGCGACACATTCCACTTCGGGCAATTCGAGGTGTCGCCGAAGGATTCCAAAGCCCATGTTATTGCAGCCAACAAGAGCCACTCGGATTTTGTCGCTTGCCGATACTTGGGATTTTGCATAAAGCAAGGAAGGAGAGAGTGCCAAACCTCCGGCGAAAAATGCAGAAGATTTGATAAATGTTCTACGGTTGGACATGGGATTTTGGGTTTGTTGCATCAGGGATCTGGAATGAAAATAAGCCGATCGGAAACGAAAAGGAAATGAGATTGGGTAAATTTTGATTTTTGGTCAAATGGCAGGTTTTAATTCTAAAAATTGTGGATAAACCAGTTAAAATCTGTGGATAAACTGTTCTTTTATACAATTAAAATGGGGGAAAATTGTTGGGAAAAAAATCCTAAAAAAGTTGGAATCTGGATTTGAATCAGCCAACTTTAAATCATCAAGTAAGAGATAAAAGGCCGGGGATACGACTCCGGATCGATGTTTGAAAGGTTGAGATCAGGCGCAAAGGGGGATTTTTCTTCGGAAAGATTTCTGAGACGGGTAACCGCAGAAGTGCCGATACGATGAGCTGAATTTGAGCTTCTCTTCGGAGTTGTTCAGATTTCCGGGCATGAAGGAAAGGAAGAGCAATTGACCTTTTGAAAGAGGCAACTCCAAAAGTGCAACACACGGATTCATCAGTGCCCAAATCCCTCGGGATGAAAGCAGATATCATCGGGCACAAAGGAATGACTGCTTAACTGCAGAAGTTTGAAACGGACCACCGCAGAAGTGCTATAAAAGATCGGCCCAAGATGGAGTCTTCGGACAAAATCAGGATACTGGGTATGAAGGGGCTTTCCGCAAGGAAAGTCTGAGACGGGCAACCGCAGAAATACAACAAGGTATCTGAAAACTGGGACATGCTCCTCGGAGCTACTTCAGACTATCGGTTTTGAACTGGGTAACTGGGAATAGCCAAATAACTGTAGCTTGAAATGGATTGATAGTTACGATTTTCAGTTCATTAAACGGGAAGATTTTCGCAAGAATTTCTTCCCGTTTCTGTTTTAGGCTCACTTCAAAACACGCATTCTCTCTTTCCAATCCATAAGGTATTCCAGCCTGTAGCGATTGACTGTTTTTGCACCCGGCCGGTTGTTTTCGACAAGTTCAGGATCTTTTCGATCCGTCCAATAATTCAGTCTGTCGGGATTTTTGAGAAATGAACCTCCCCAACTTTCACCCTCAGGGTCTTGCGGATTTCCATCGATTAGATACAGCACACTCGGTGTATCGCCCATCTTGATGTCCGGCTTCTTTTCGAAGAAGAGCTTTCCCATCCCTCCAAAGTCTTTTACAAACGTCTCTACAAAGGAGATATTCCCCCAAGGATCGTCCTGAACCCCGCCCATGTACATCCCTCGAAAGCTTGTGTTGTTTTCAATCCACCAGAAGTCGGGATGATTATTCCAGAGGTAATCCCGTGACTTTTGATCCTGTTGGGTGTTCCATGATCCGATGGAGAAAACACGAAGGAGCGGTTTGATCTCGGGATAGAAATGAATCGCTTGAGCCAGGTCGGTCATCGAACCCCAAACGAGCACATACACCGGTTTGCCGTAACTCAGAATTTGCTTTGCCATAAATTCTGCTCCCGGACTCAATCGTTGAGGCGTGTCTGCCGATTGAATTTCCGTCTCTCCCTGACTGGAAACTTTCCGGAGTTGATTGGGTTCCGGATAGTCCAGACCGTTTGCTTTCAGCTTGCTGAAGTCTATCTTGTAAGTGTCCAAAACCTCCTCGATATCGCTCAATCGCCCTTTTCCAGGAGGGGAGGAGATAATCCCCAAAATCTCAAAACGGTCGGCATAGATCAAAAAATGAATCAGGGACTGATGGTCGTCCGGATCATCGCCTCCGATATCGGTGGAGATGATCACCGGGATTTTCTCCTGGGAAAACAGTGGCCGGCCCACAAAAAGAATCAGAAGAATAAGGAAAAGTGTTTTAACCTTCATTTGACGACGGGTTTGGAAAATCAAAATAGGGGTACTTTCTTGGTTTTGAAAATAACCCCCTTCCTATGAGATCATGGTTTTTGTACTTTGTCGCGGTTTTTGCTTTTTGGAATTGCACTGGTCCCAAAGGAAACAAACCCGAGCTACAGGACTCCAAGCCCAATGTGGTCTTTATCCTTGCCGATGATTTGGGCTATGGGGACCTTGGTTTTTTGGGGCAAAAATACATTGAAACCCCAAATATCGACCGTCTGGCTAAGGAAGGGATGTTTTTTACCCGGCATTATTCGGGTTCTCCGGTCTGTGCTCCATCCCGATCAACACTTCTGACCGGCCTACACACCGGCCATACCCCGATCCGCGGAAATTCGGAAGTGCAGCCTGAGGGGCAGCTTCCCCTGACTGATTCGATCCAAACCCTAAGCAAGATTTTCCAAGATGCGGGCTACGTCACCGGGGCTTTTGGGAAGTGGGGCTTGGGAATGAACGGAACCACCGGTCAGCCTTCAAATCAGGGTTTTGATTCGTTTTACGGGTATTTGTGCCAGCGCTATGCTCATCGATATTTTCCGGCTTACCTCTGGGAGAATCAGGAAAAAGTGGAGCTGCCCGGCAATGATTGGACCAATAAAGTCACTTATGCGCCGGATTTGATCCAGGAGAAAACCTTGGAATTCATCGAAGGAAATCAGTCCAAGCCGTTTTTTCTTTTTATGCCGATCGTCATGCCCCATGCGGAACTAGTGGTACCGGACGATGAAATTTTCCAAAAATACCGAACCAAATTTGGAGATGAACAGGTCCACACCGCTCCAAAAAGAGGAGATTATGGGCCGGAAATGAACATTCCTGGTTACCAATCACAGCCTTTTCCTCATGCAACTCATGCCGCCATGGTGGAGCGGATCGACAGGATCGTGGGAGAGGTCATAGTCAAACTCGAGGAGCTTGGACTTTCCCAAAACACAATCGTAGTATTCACCTCGGACAATGGAGCACATCGCGAGGGCGGCGCAGATCCGGACTTTTTTGATTCAAACGGGCCATTTCGGGGATTCAAAAGAGATCTATATGATGGGGGCATACATGTGCCGATGATCGTCAAGTGGCCAGGCAAGGTACTGGCGGGAAGTACTTCTGACCATGTCTCCGCATTTTGGGATTGGTTGCCAACTTTTGTTGGGATCTTGGGTGAAAAGGAACCCGATGGGATTGACGGGATTTCTTTTTTACCAAGCCTACTCGGAGAAAAGAATCAACCCTTTCATGACCACCTGTATTGGGAATTTCATGAATTGGAAGGACGACAGGCGGTACTGAAAGACGGATGGAAGCTGGTGAAATATCAGGTGAAAGACTCCATTAAAATCACGGTTGAGCTCTACAATCTGGACGACGATCCTGGAGAGTTAAAAGATCTGGCAGCCCAAAATCCTGAGAAAGTTGCAGAACTAGAAGGCTTGGTGAAAAAGGCACATCTTCCAAATCCGATTTTCAAGCTTTTTCCTGAAGAAAAATAAACTCAGTCGGAGTAATCACCCGTTGCGGTTCTGAAATTAATTTGTAATCTTTTTTATTTCGGGTAAGGAAAAAATCAAATTCCCCCTCCATGGCTGTGAAGTACTGAACAGCATCCTCCTTGTCGTTGATGGGAGAAATCATGGCCTTGAGAAACGTGCTTTTTTTGAAGTGTCCAACCAATGACAAGATTTTAAAAATGCGGTGAGTTTAATTTCCCAATTTGAAAGCTTGTAGGTCTGACTGCTTAAATAAATAAGGTTTAAGATCGAACATGAAGAAATCGAAAAAGACACCTCCTCAAGGCTATGGAGCGTGAGAAGCCGCTTTGATTGGACACTGAAGGGTTCCCTTCCGGAGACTAAATCAAACGCTACATCAGTATCCAGGAAAAGATCAGCCATATTTCTCTTTCAAATAGTTTGCGATCTGAATCTTATCGTTTCCCAAATCCTGAACTGGAGGGTCTTTCTCAATTAAACCCAATAGTTCTTTAGAATGTTGAGTGAAATCTTCAATCTCCTCTCCTTCAATCAGAGATTTCAAAAAATCCTCAAAAAGTAAAGACAAGGATTTTCCTTCAAGTTTGGAGTACTTTTCTGCAGTCTTGGCAAGCTTTTCATTCACGGAAACACTGACTCGGGTTTTCATGGCGTTTTTCTTTGAATTTATAAATTATTTGCCTGAAAAATAAAACGGGAACCCGTAGGTCCCCGTTTTCCTTACCCAATCATTTACTTATTACCCTATAAGTATCAGGAAATTACATTTGGAAATAGGCTTAACTGTCCTTCTCTGACCTGCTTTTGGAGTTTTCCCAATCCAAGGCTACAATAGCCCAATTCTGGGTGTTGTCTGAGAACTCTTGAATGATCTCAAATCCCACACGCTGATGTGCTTTGATGGACCGGACGTTGGAGACAGCTATCTCTGTAATCGCAAAGTCAAACCTCCCTGAAAACATTTCTCCATACGCGGCATACATCCTGTCAAACACTCCCTGTCCCCGGTAATTTTTGTCTATGCAGATTTGGCCGATTACCAGATAATTGTAATCTGATACAGGTTTTCCTCCAAAATTCAATTTGTCAAACTGTTCAAACATTGGAACAAGCACAGGGATCAAGGCTTTGGAAGCTTTGGTCATGGCCAAAATATACCCTACCACTTTTTCATCGTCTTTTGCGATCAGGTGTCGGGCAATGGTGTTCATGGAGGCAAGTTGGTCCATGCTGTGATGGACAGTCACAAATCCCTGCGCTTCTTTTTCTGATTCAGAGATATTCTGGAGAAGATTTCTGGACTGAAGGGATAAGATTCCTTCCAGTTCTTCAGGAGTTTCAGCCGATTTGAAAAGTATCATCTGATGTAATTTTCCGGCAATCTAGCCGAAAAAGTTTCTATTTTTCAGATTGAATAAAGGCATCGACCATTTATCCTAATCCAAAAAGATTCAGACCGAAATTGATTAGTTTTATTCCCCAACCCAAAACAACTCCATGAAATTCAACAAGTATTATTTCGGCCTGTGGTTTCTCCTTTTTGGCCTCTTTGCTTATTGGCAATTCAACGATCCTGATCCTGAAGTTTGGATAAGTATCTATGGTGCTGCTATGGTTTTTTGCCTTCTGGGAATGAGGGGGATTTTCCCCAAAATACCCCTAACTGTCGTGGTTGTTCTTTGTGTTCTAGGGGCGATTTATATGTTTCCAGGAGGAGTTGGAGATTGGATCGTTGACGAATGGGCTCAAAAGGATCTCACGATGAAGACCCCTCAAATGGAAGAGAACCGTGAAACTTTCGGATTGCTTACCATTGCCTTGGTTCTAAGTCCAGCCTTGTACAAAGCTTGGAAGAAATAATCTTTTCTACTGATTCTCTTAAATCCAGATCATAAACTAACAAATCAAACCCATTAAACTGATGAAAAAACTTCTAACCTTAATTATTACCATGCTGATCACTGTCAGCCTTTTTGCCCAGCAGGGCATCAAGTCCAAGTATTTTGAAATGCGGACATACACCGCATCAGAGGGGAAAATGCCCGATCTGATCAAGCGGTTTCAGGATCATACCCTAAAGCTTTTCAAGAAAAACGGGATCGAAAATGTCGCTTATTTTGTCTCTGAAGAAAACCCGGACAAGACCCTGACATTCATTCTAGGCTATCCTGATCAAGCCTCCAGAGATGTGCTTTGGAACAAGTTTGCCAACGATCCGGAATGGGTAGCGGCTCATAAGGCCTCTGAGGCAAACGGACCTTTGGTACAAAAAGTAGATCAGGTCTTTATGGTTTGGGCCAATGACCTCAACGACCATAAAAAACCGAAACCAAGCGGAATTTTCCAGTTGAGAACCTACCATTGCTTTCCCGGTAAAATCGAAAATATTCAAACCCGCTTCCGGGATCATACCCGGGATTTGTTTGAAAAGCAAGGGCTCAAAAATTATCCCTATTGGCTGACAGTGGAAAAAGACGGTGCTCAGCCAAAGCTGGTTTACCTCCTTGGCCATGAAAACAAGGTGGAATTCAATGCTGCTTTTGACCGGTTCAGAGTGGATCCTGAGTGGGTAAAAGTCCGTGATGAATCAGAAGCTTCCGGAAAAATCGTGGAGAAAGTGGATGCGGTTTTCTACAAAACTTTGCCTTTTTCTCCGATGAAATAACGAGAATTGGAAAATTGGAATATTCTAAAATTGAAAGATTCGGTTGTCACCCTGAGTCTTAAATATTCCGGGAACATACAAAAAGGAAATGACGGGGTTAACTTAGCCTTATCCTAAACAGTTTGGCCGCCTTCGTGATAGTGCACCTGCCTGTCGCTGAGTATGGTTCCGTTGAACT
>NZ_MUNY01000056.1 GCF_002002735.1 Algoriphagus sp. A40
ATATTAAAGATTTCAATAAGGTTCAATTTATTAATTTGGAGTATAAAAAAAATATTGAACTGAAGTTCAGAGTATCATTGGCTATTTTAATTTTTTTTTTAGTGTTAATGTTATTTGCTTTTGGGGGGATTCAGGTTTTGCTGGGAAATATTGATAAAGGAGAATTTAGACTTAATATAGGAGGATTAGGTTTTCTAGCATTTCTGATCACTAAGCTTTTTGCTCCTGGAATATTGGTTTATTTGACGATTCTTTATAAGAAAAATAGAAATGTAATTGGTACCTTGAAGAAAACTTACATTATTTGCCTTATAACAGTAATTTGCATAGGAGCATCTTGGGGATTTAAATCCACGGCTATTGTTCTTTTGATTCCTTCGGCCATTATATATTATGATATAATCAGTTTGAAGAAACTATTTGTTCTTTCATTTTCAGCAATAATTTTATTAGTTTTTTTTGCTTTTCTATTTGATCAACGGGAGGTCAAACTAATTGATTTTAACAATTTAACAATTGAAAATTCAAATCAAGTAAAGAATTTTTCAGCTCTGGAGTTTATTATTTACAGATTAACAATAAGTCAAGGGAATGCTGCTTGGAGAGTGTGGGATCTTCATATGTCTGGCGTTGAAATGCCAAACTATTGGCTAACATTGACTTCAGTTTTTGGAGATAAAATTCTTTCTATTGCTGGGATAACTCATTCTAATACAAATGAATTTATTAATTCTCATTATTCATATCTTGTCACAGATTTAGTTACTGGAATGAATAAAGGTTTGACTTTTGAACACAATGTAACCTCTACTACATTTTCGGAAGGTGTTTTGTTTGGAGGTTTTTTTGGAGTTTGTTTATTCGGTGGTTTTATTGGGTACTTAACTGCGATTATTCGAAATAAGATAATTTATTATTATTATAC
>NZ_MUNY01000016.1 GCF_002002735.1 Algoriphagus sp. A40
ACACTGAATTTGATAATAATGAAGTAATATTTTTTATTGGATCAAATCTAATTAATGCAGGTGTGATTTCCTCCGTGTCTGTTTATTTAACTATGCTCAGAAAAACATTTGCTAATTTTCGCGATTTTAAAATTGTATATTTACTTCATCGTCATGAAAATCCTGAAATACTTAAAATTTTGAAGGTTGATTTTGATATTGAAATTGTGTCTTTTGTCGAGCCGATCGAAATTGTTTTTTCTTCTTTAAGGTTAACTAATAAAAAATTAGTATCTTTTTATTCTACTGCTTTATTTACTTTAAATAAACTTGTTGACTGTGATGTTTTGATGATTAAGATTCCGGAAAAATATTTAGTTGACAAATATCTCGATACTACGTTGAGAGTACAAGATTATTATTCAGTTTTTTTTAAGTCTCTTGCTATTGAATAGGGTACAGTCCTACTTTAAAAGGGGATTTTCCTCTTCATTACTCAAATCTTCGGGTATTTATACAATCATAGGTTTTGTAAATAAAAGTTTTCCATTTATTTTGTTGCCAATTTTGTCTCGAGAGCTTAGTTTGAATGACTTTGGACAATATTCTATGTATAGGACCACTTTAAGTTTTTTGACACCACTTGTGGGCCTTTCACTTTCTGAGTTTGTTATTCGAAAATTTTTTGAAAACCTGAATGCGAATTACATTTTTACAATTATAAATCAGGTTATTTTGAATTCGATTTTTGTTTTTTTGGTTGGCTGGTACTTTTCATCCTTATTATTTTCAATTTTAGGTTTAAATGAAATTCTTTTTTACGCTGCCATTTTCGTCTCTTTATCCAGTATTATTAATAATA
>NZ_MUNY01000013.1 GCF_002002735.1 Algoriphagus sp. A40
GGAATGTCAGGATATGATTTATCTGAACCATAATTCTTATGCGACGATTCGTTCCTACATTCCGCCAATGATTTTAAAAGACTCCAATTATCAACTATTATCGCTTCCTTCTTTTTTCTGCTCCAACCTTTAATTTGTTTTTCAAAAGCAATAGCTTCTTTGATCTCCATAAATTCTTGAACGAAAACAAGTTCTAGAGGCCGCCTTTTAAAAGTATAACAAGTTTGATCTATTCCTTCTTGATGCTCTGAAAATCTTCGCTCAATTGAATTAGTGACTCCAGTGTAATAACTTGAATCGGAGCATTTTAAGATGTAAACAAAAAATCGATTCATACAAAACTTTGAAAATCCCTGCTATTCAAAATAGCCAAAATCTCTAGTTAAAAAATGATGAAAGGCAATATTTTTTGGAACCTAAGTGAGTCAAACG
>NZ_MUNY01000012.1 GCF_002002735.1 Algoriphagus sp. A40
TGGACCTGTTGGTGGCCTCGCATACCGACTCCAGAGCGAGTGACGAATACAACATCACGCTGTCCAACAACCGGGCGAAAGCAGTGACCGAATACCTGGGAGCCAGAGGGATCAGTGCCGACCGGGTGAGACTGGAGTGGTTTGGAGAAAGCCAGCTGATCAACGACTGCGGCAACGGGAAGCCCTGCAACGAGGAGAACCACCAGCTGAACAGACGTTCCGAACTGGTACTGGAAGCGTTTCCTGACCCGACCAAGCAGTATGACATTCCGCAGGAGCTGAAGGACATGGACTTCTGCGAGCCGGAAGACATCTTCGAGAAAATCCAGGAAGAGATCAACGACATCCCGACGATCTACTTCGACTTTGACAAGTCCATGCTGAGAAGTGTCCACAAGACCGAACTGGAGCGTACGGCGATCATGCTGAAGCGGATGCCGAACCTGATGCTGTACATCGAGGGTCACACCGACCAGCGCGGAGATGAGGAGTACAACAAGAAACTGTCCGAGCGCAGAGCGCAGGTGGTGAAAGACTACCTGAAAAACAGGGGAGTGGAAGACAACAGACTGGAGTCCCAGTGGTTTGGCAAAACCAAGCCGATCCACAACTGCGACGAGGTGACCTGTACCCCTGCGATGCACCAGCTGAACCGCAGAACAGAGCTGAGAGTGGGCA
>NZ_MUNY01000055.1 GCF_002002735.1 Algoriphagus sp. A40
CATCCACGGATCATTTCGTATTGGCCGATCCCCGTGGCTTTTCGCAGCTTATCACGTCCTTCCTCGCCTCTGAGAGCCTAGGCATCCCCCGTGCGCCCTTAATCACTTACTTCTACTTGCTCATTATTACTAATGAACCATTATTACAGTCTCTACTTCAATATGTCAATGAACTTGTTCTCTGCTTTCAGAGAAATGAAATGGTCAACCCATTTTTTTAATGTGGAGGATAACGGATTCGAACCGTTGACCCCCTGCGTGCAAGGCAGGTGCTCTAGCCAGCTGAGCTAATCCCCCTAAAATTTATGAATTCAATTTGAATTGATGTGGGCTTGCGTGGACTCGAACCACGGACCTCTACATTATCAGTGTAGCGCTCTAACCACCTGAGCTACAAGCCCGAATCAAATAATTTAAAGTGTGTAAAAGAGAAAGCCGAGGGGCAGGAATCTTTCCAGAAAGGAGGTGTTCCAGCCGCACCTTCCGGTACGGCTACCTTGTTACGACTTAGCCCCAGTTACCGGTTCTACCCTAAACGGCTCCTTGCGGTTACCGCCTTCAGGTCTACCC
>NZ_MUNY01000029.1 GCF_002002735.1 Algoriphagus sp. A40
GTTGTTAATTATGTTTGAAATTGTTATTAAATGTTGGTCTTCAATTTTAATATATGGTTGCGTTATTCCTGTGTATTCGTTAGAGTCTTTAAAGTAAATGCCTAAAATAGTGTTACCTTCTTTATTTTTGTATGTGTTTGAATTACTTATTTTGCTATATGGGATTTTATGAATTATATCGTCAAGTTTTCCCCAGCCTGAAGTTTCTTCCAAAAATGCAATTATTAATTCTTCTTCAGTGAAATTGTATATTATTCTGTGTGTTCTGCTTGAGGTTAAAAAATCACCTTCCGTAACTAGTGTATTGTAAAAAAGTAAAATAGAATCTTTAACAGGATTTGTTTTTGTTTTATTTCCAATAATGGAAAGGTGGGTCTCGTGAATTTCTTTTATATTCTGAAAAGTAAAGAATATTTTTAGATCTTTTTTCTCGAGATTTCTGACAAATGCTTCTATGTTGGTACGATTGTCCATGATGATTTAAT
>NZ_MUNY01000088.1 GCF_002002735.1 Algoriphagus sp. A40
TTGCATTGTTCGCCAATGTAATTTTGGTATGTACAAACCAATATCTGGTGAATCCAAAACAAAATTGAATTTTTGACCAAGAACATTTTCTAATTCAAACTTTATACTTCCACTCACAGCAAATATTAATTGTTTCAATTCTTTATGCGCATGGTGACCTCTTATAACTTCGTGCGGTGCATAATAAGTCCAATAGGCGCGCTTAATTTCAAAAGGCAATTCTTCTGCAATACTGATATATCCTAGTGAGCTTGATCCAACTTTTTTAAAATCAAGCAATTGAGGCGAATTATAATTTTTAATTTCAATTTTCACTTTATCAAACTTGATTAAGCTATGAAAAACTGACTGATGTTCTTTTTCAAATATTCGAAGAAATCAATTTTAAATCCAATTACACATAATTCTAGGAAGCTTGCATTCATTAAAAATATTTCACAATTATTGAATAATTTCCTAGAC
>NZ_MUNY01000011.1 GCF_002002735.1 Algoriphagus sp. A40
CAGACCAGAACGCTGTCTTTGGACAAGCAGGTGGTATCGGGTGATCCGTACGCTGCGGTAGGTGACGTGGTGGCATACCGCTACGTGATCACCAACAGCGGCAACGTGACCCTGGCCGGACCATTCAGTGTGACAGACGACAAGATTGCGGGCATTGCGGCGGTGAACGGTCCATTGGCACCGGGCGGCAGCGTGACTGCGACAGGCAGCTATACAATTACCCAGACGGATCTGAACAACGGCAGTGTGACCAACGTGGCCAGCGCGAGCGGCAACGGGGTGACCTCGAATACGGATACCGAGACCGTGGATGCGACCCAGACCAGAACGCTGTCTTTGGACAAGCAGGTGGTATCGGGTGATCCGTACGCTGCGGTAGGTGACGTGGTGGTTTACAACTACGTGATCACCAACAGCGGCAACGTGACCCTGGCCGGACCATTCA
>NZ_MUNY01000009.1 GCF_002002735.1 Algoriphagus sp. A40
CCAATGGACCGTTCACCGCCGCAATGCCCGCAATCTTGTCGTCTGTCACACTGAATGGTCCGGCCAGGGTCACGTTGCCGCTGTTGGTGATCACGTAGCGGTATGCCACCACGTCACCTACCGCAGCGTACGGATCACCCGATACCACCTGCTTGTCCAAGGTCAACGCTCTGGTCTGGGTCGCATCCACGGTCTCGGTATCGGTATTCGAGGTCACCCCGTTGCCGCTCGCGCTGGCCACGTTGGTCACACTGCCGTTGTTCAGATCCGTCTGGGTAATCGTATAGCTGCCTGTCGCAGTCACGCTGCCGCCCGGTACCAATGGACCGTTCACCGCCGCAATGCCCGCAATCTTGTCGTCTGTCACACTGAATGGTCCGGCCAGGGTCACGTTGCCGCTGTTGGTGATCACGTAGCGGTATGCCACCACGTCACCTACCGCAGC
>NZ_MUNY01000008.1 GCF_002002735.1 Algoriphagus sp. A40
TTCACCGCTACCGTCTCGGTCGCACTGTCGGTCGCTTCCTCTTCGCTGCTCACACTCGCCACGTTCACAATGTCCAAGCCCGCATCTATGTCGGACTGCAACACCGTGTAGGTCGCCGTGCCGCTCGTGCTCGCCCCGGGGGCCAGTGTCGTCGCTGCAAGCGTGATCGCTCCCAGCTTGTCGTCGTTCACTGCCAAACCGGTCAGGGTCACATCGCCTGTGTTCGTTACGGTATAGGTATAGGTGATCACCTGGCCCGCTTCGGTCACTTGCGCAACATCCGCAACCTTGGTGATGTCCACCAAGGCCGCTCCGTTCACCTCTACCGTCTCGGTCGCACTGTCGGTCGCTTCCTCTTCGCTGCTCACACTCGCCACGTTCACAATGTCCAAGCCCGCATCTATGTCGGACTGC
>NZ_MUNY01000053.1 GCF_002002735.1 Algoriphagus sp. A40
GGTGAACTATAAACACCAACTTTTGCCTGTTTCAATAGAAAATTCACAAACCCAAAATAGAAAAGTGAAATAAGAGAAAAATTTACAATGAAAAACAAAGAAATTAAAATACTGAAAAACCATATAATAAGAAATAAAATATCGAAAAAATGATTTTTTCATGAATAATCAGGATTTAATTTTACTAAAATCATCTTGATAAACTTTTTATATTTTTTTTTACAATCATAAAGTGGATTTCAACTTAAAAAAAATGTATCTTGTGTTGTTGTTTTTAATTTTTTAAAAAACAGCAAGCAAGTAATTAATCTTTTTATAACTAGGGAATTATGAATACTTTTGAATCCGAGTTTTTAGGCTATCCCATGTTCAAAGGACAGCTAATTGACATCCTTCACAAAGGAAAAACCATCATCAATACCCTCAATCAGTATTCTTTTTGTTTGGCTGAGGAAGACAAAGTTTTTAAAAAGGCATTGATGAGTTCGGATGTATTGCTTCCAGATGGGATTTCAATAGTCCTTTCAGCCAAGTTTTTGAGTGGTAATAGCCTTTCCAAGATTGCAGGGGCTGACTTGCATGAATTTGTCTTGAAATATTTAAATAATGTTTATGGAAGCTGCTTTTACCTAGGTTCAAAAGATGAAACCATTGATGCCATAAAGGGTAAAATTGTAGAGGAATTCCCCAATGTGAGGGTAAGTGGCTACTCCCCACCTTTTAAGGATCAATTTACAGATGAAGACAACCAAATCATGCTTCAAAGAATTAATGAATTCGGTCCGGATGTCCTCTTTGTGGGTATGACCGCGCCAAAGCAAGAGAAGTGGGTGTTCCAAAACAAATATAAAATCCAAGCAACCTATATCTGTTCCATTGGGGCAGTATTTGACTTTTATTCTGGAAAAGTAGACCGCCCTAATCAGTTTTGGGTAAAATATGGCCTAGAATGGTTTATTCGATTTATTAAGGAGCCCAAGCGGTTATGGCGAAGATACTTTCTTTATGGTGCAGTATATCTGAAGCATATAGCTGTCAACAAATTTCATAAACTGAACCCAACTATTTGACCTAATTTTTAAAATACAATACTATGTCACTAACTATTGAAAAGTACATTGCAATAATGAACTTTAAACAGGAGAAGGATTTTTTTATTAATTCTTATTCTCTTAATTACCTGGATTCTATTCAGGTCTATTCCAAAAGATTTATTGATTTGTTACTCTGTAGTCTTTTTTTTGTATTCGTTGGATGGTGGTTTTTCCTAATTGTTTCAATTTGTATTGTTATTGAGTCCCGGGGGCCAGTGATATTTAAACAGTTGAGACATGGTCGGAACAATCGTCCATTTTATTGTTACAAGTTCAGGACAATGAAATATGATCCCTCGAGGAAATTTCACCAAGCACAAAAAAATGATCCAAGAATTACTAAAGTTGGCTATTTCCTCCGAGCGACCAGTCTAGATGAACTGCCTCAGATTTTCAATATTTTTGTAGGAGAAATGTCCATAGTTGGCCCTAGGCCACATGCACTGCCTATGAATAGGGAGTATTCCGAAAAGATCGGGCGGTTTATGTGCCGACATATGGTAAAGCCTGGAATTACCGGTTTAGCTCAGGCAAAGGGATATCGAGGCGAAATAAAAGATGAAAAAGACATTCATTTTCGGCTTACTTACGATCTTTTTTATATAAAAAAGTGGAGTTTATTATTTGACTTTATGATTATCATTTTGACTATAAAGTGTTTATTGTTCAACAATGAAAAAGCCTATTAAATAAATAATGTTCAGAAAATAGTAATGTAAGTATTTTTTTAAATAACATTTTTTTATTTATTTTCTTATCTTATTAAGGTTAAATACCCGAATAAAACCTAAAAAAGTGCTACTTATAACTCTAGAAGATTGTACACTTTTGATTAATTGTAAAACTATTTGATTATTAAAAATTCGATATAATGGTCAAATAAAGCTTACTTCCCGATACAAAATTTCGAAAAAATATTGGCCAAAAGGTCGTCTGTCGTCACTTCTCCGGTTATATCGCCGAGGTAGTGCAAGGCTCTTCGGATATCCATTGCCAAAAAATCATTGGTCACTTCCTGGTCAAGGCCGCTCAAGACATCGAGTAGGGACTCCCTGGTTTTGGTCAGGCTATCATAGTGACGCACATTGGTGACTATGGTGTTTCCAGTCCGGAATTTATCCAGATTGACGAGTTCCAGGACTCGGGATTTCAGTCCTTCCAGGTTTTCTTTTTTGCCTGCGGAAATGAAAATAGTGTCCGGATGCTTGACTTTTAATTCACTGATTATGTTCTCTTTGGCCTTATCAGTCTTATTTGCAACTTTCAGAAAAGGAACACCAAGATTTTCCAGTTTATTGATGTCCCGATTGATCTCTATCAGATCTGTATCACTGAGGTCAAAAAGGTATAGGATCAAGGAAGCGGTTTTCATTTTCTCCTGAGTTCGGCTCACTCCAATGGCTTCAATGGTATCGGTCGTTTCACGCAATCCCGCCGTATCGATAAACCGGAAGATGACCCCACCAATGCTGATTTCATCTTCGATAAAATCTCTTGTGGTGCCGGCAATTTCAGATACAATCGCTTTTTCTTCATTGAGCAGGGCATTGAGAAGCGTGGATTTACCGGCATTGGGCTTGCCTGCAATCACGGTCGGGACCCCGTTTTTGATCACATTGCCCAAGTCAAAGCTGAGAATGAGTTCTTCAACAATCCTTAAAATCCGCTCAACCAAAACCCGAAGGTCATCCCGACTGGCGAATTCCACATCTTCCTCTGTAAAATCGAGTTCCAATTCAATCATGGAAGCAAAATGGATCAGTTGGTTTCTAAGTACCTGAATTTCCGAACTGAAGCCTCCACGCATTTGACTCAGCGCGGCCTGATGGCTGGTTTCGGAATCTGCGTGGATCAAATCGGCAACGGCCTCAGCTTGCGCTAAATCAAACTGACCGTGGAGAAATGCACGCTGAGTGAATTCTCCGGGCTTTGCCGGACGGATTCCTTTACGTATGAAAAGTTTCAGGACCTGATTGATGATGTAAGATGATCCGTGGGTGGAGATTTCCACCACATTTTCCTTGGTAAATGATTTTGGAGCCTTAAAAATGGAAACCAAAACTTCATCGATTATTTTTTCTCCGTCCCGGATGGTACCGAAATGGATGGTATGCGATGGCTGATTTTCAAGATTTTTTCCAAAGAAAACTTCATTGGTGACTTTAATGGCGTCTTTTCCGGAGAGACGAATGACTGCAATCGCTCCGACACCCTGTGGAGTGGCCAAGGCGATGATGGTGTCTTCGCGTTCGGCGAGGCTAAAACTCATGGTTTGGGCTTGAAAGCTTTTTCGATCAATTCGTTGAGACCGGCCAAAAACTCAGCGGGTTGTCTATAGCCCGGGAGTTGGGCAATATTTTGGAGTTTGGGTTCGATCACCACAAAATTCGGATAGGAGCGAACCCGCATTGCAGCTGCCATTTCGGCTTCGTTGTAGGTTTTGCCCATAAATTCGAAGGTGCGATTGGTATCCTCGGCATTTAACTTGACCGCATAAAAATTGGTATTGATGTAGGCAATGACCTTCGGGTCGGTGAATGTTTCTTTATCCATCTTTTTGCACCAGCCACACCAATCGGTATATACGTCCACCAGTAGCATTTTGGGACTTTTTGCATTGGCATCAATTGCCTCCTCAAATTTCATCCATTGGATCTGATCCTGGGCTAATAGTGGAAAGCTCAACAAAACAGCAAATACAAACAGGCAGAAATATTTCATTTTTTGGAACTTTCAAATTTCAAACGGCTGAGGGGACTTAGAAGTTCCTATCAGCCAAATCGGTTTTTTGCTGTGAATCAGGACAGAAATTCCAAAGAAAATCCCAGCAACTGTTACCATCATCCCTGCAATCGAGCTGTCAAACCAATAGGCAAGATAATAACCCAGAAGTGCAATTAAAATTCCTAAACCTCCGGTTAGTTTCAGAAGAGGCATCAGACTTTTAGTCCAAAGAAAAGCTGTAACAGGCGGAACCACCAAAAGCGCAACCACCAAAATTGCTCCGACAGACTCGAAGCTACTCACGGTGGTATAGGAAACAATGCTCATCAAGGCCAGGTTGATTCCTTTGGAAGGAATACCCATCACAGAGCTGAAGTTTTCATCGAAGCTTGTCAGGATCAATTCTTTAAATAACAGATAGATAAATCCGACCACAAAAAAGAAATTCAATCCCGCCAGCCAGGTAATTCTTGGCCCGAGATTCATACCGTTTTTTGTGATCCAACTGTCAATAGGGAGGTAGGCGATTTCACCGTAAAGCACGCATTCCTGATCCAAATCCACCTTGTAAGCTAATAGATTAATCAGAATAATTCCCACCGCGAAAAGTAAAGTGAAAGTAATTCCAATCGAGGCATCGAGTTGGACTCTGGCTTTTTTGCGAAGCCAGTCAATCATCAGCGTCGCAAGAATTCCCAACAATCCTGCCCCGATAATTACTTCAAGGCTTCTCTGGCTTCCGGATACAAAGTAGCCGATGACAATACCGGGAAGGACTGCGTGGGATATCGCGTCTCCGGTCATGGACATTTTGCGGAGCATCATAAAGACGCCCAAAAATCCACAGGAAACCGCAATCAGGGATCCTGTGAAAATGATCAAAAAAGCGTTGCTATCGAAGGTCATGGTTTTCTCGGGGGATAGTTTCCTGGTGTGGGTCAAGGGCAGGATAATTGAGTCTTTTCTCCAGAAGTGCTTCAAGCTCCGGTGTGATCAAATGCTCCAGTTTTTCGGCTGAATCATGGACGTGATCAGGAGCGATATTCATGGACTCATTGAGGTACAATTCCCAAAGTCTATGAAGCCGGACAATTCGCATTCCTTCGGAAATCCCACTTTCTGTAAGACTTATAAGTGATTGATTTGTAGCAATGAAATTATTTTTTGATAAACCGGAGATTGAGTGGTTTGTTGCAGCTTTTTGGTAGGGGTAGAGCTGATAGATTTCGGCAATGGTCAGGCCGGATTTGCCATTTTCTTTGGCCTTATACAAAGCCTTCATCAGGTGATCACGATGGGTTTTTCGAAGGTATTTTCTTCGAGCAAAATACCGGAAAATGATCCCGCTTTTCGGAGAAATCAAAAATGAAATCAAAGCAAAAAGCGAAAGAAAAACCACGACCCAAGGACCTGTTGGCATCTGGGGAAGAACAAAAGAAACATAGGTACCGAGAATTCCTGAAAGCACTGAAAAAAGTGCTGCAAGGATCAAAAGCGGATTCAACCGGTCTGTCCAGAATCTGGCAGCTGCTCCCGGAGTAATCAATAAAGCCGCCATCAGGACCACACCTATCGCCTGGATTCCGATTACAACTGCTAATATCATCAGGACATTAAACAGAAAGGAAATCGACTTCATCGGAAATCCGATCGCCTTTCCATATTCAGGATCAAATACCATCAGCCTGAATTCCTTCAATAAAATTGTCAAAACCAAAATTATCACCAAGGATAATCCTCCGTACAGCATCAAGTCGGCCTCCGAAATCCCGATGGCATTGCCGAAAATGAAGGAATTCAATCCGGCAATTTCCGGATTTCCGCTTTTTTGGAGAGCGGTCAGCAGTACGATCCCAAAACCGAAAAACACCGAAAGAATCGTGGCGATGATCGTGTCTTCGCTGAGTTTGGTATTTCTTTTCAACCAGGAACTCATAAATGTGGCCACTGCTCCAGACAAAAATGCGCCGGATACGATATAGACGGGATTTTTTTCCCCGGCCACCATAAAGCCCAGACAGATCCCAGGCAGTACCGCATGGGAGATGGCATCACCCAACAGGGCTTTTTTGTCCAGAAATGAAAAAGTACCCACATAGGCTGATCCTACACCCAATAGGGTGATACCCAACACCACCCAGGCGATAGATGGATCCTGAAATGTGAAGAAGTAGACAAAATCTTCCATATCAGCTCTTAAGTGGGTTGAAGTCTTTTTGACGGATCAAATCAGTAACCCTGGTGAGCAAATTGAGCTTTCCTCCGTAAGTTTTCCGGAGCATATCTTCGTTCATTACCAACTCTTTGGGCCCGGAAGCCACCAAATGAAGGTTGAGCATGATCAGCCAATCGAAGAAATTCATAGCAGAATGGATGTCATGGTGAACCACGATGACTGTTTTGCCGGCGGCAGTCATTTCTTGTAACAAATGAAAAATGGCCGTTTCAGTTGACATATCCACTCCGGCAAAAGGTTCGTCCATCAGGTAAAGGTCAGCTTCCTGCGCCAAGGCACGGGCGATGAAAACCCGCTGTTGTTGGCCTCCGGAAAGCTCGGAAATCTGCCTGCCTACAAATCCGCTCATGCCAACCTGCTCCAGGCTTTTCATAGCCAGATCTTTTTCTTTTTTCCCCGGACGGCGGAAAAGCCCAAGTTTTCCATAGGTCCCCATCATCACCACATCGAGGACAGAGGCAGGAAAATTCCAATCCACAGATTCACGTTGCGGGACATAACTGATCCGCGACCTGACCTCATTCAAAGGCTTGTCAAAAACCTTCACGAAGCCTGAAGTGGGAGCGATCAGGCCCATGATTGCTTTGATCAAAGTGGATTTTCCCGCACCGTTTGGTCCTAAGATCCCCACGAGATTTCCGGCAGGAAGACTTAAATCCACATTCCATAAAACCGGATTTTGATCGTAACTGACAGTGAGATCGTGAATTTCAAGAATTGGGTTTTCTACTTGTGTGATCATTTCAAGAGGTTTTTGTAAATGATTTCGAGATTGGTTTTTACCATTCCGATATAGGTTCCTGCGGGAGTTCCAACTGCATCGAGACTGTCTGTATAGAGTGGGCCGGCGAGTTTGACCTGATGGTTTTTTTCTGCTGCGCCTGCAGCCACTGCCCGGATGGCTTTGGGTGAAATGGTCTGTTCGGCAAAAATGGCCTTGACATGATTCACCTGCACGAGCTCAATCAATTCGGTCAAGTCCCGAAGTCCGGGTTCACTTAGCGTGGAAAGTCCCTGAAGGGATTTGACTTCAAGCTGATAGGCTTTTCCAAAATAGGCAAAAGCATCGTGAGCTGTCACCAACACCTGACTTGTTGACCGGAGTTCATTGACTTTGAGTCGGACCTCTGTGTCGAGGGCGGTAAGTTGATTTAGATATAATGCTGAATTGGATTCAATCACTGACTTCCATTCAGGTTTCCAGCGGATTATCTCTGTTGAAGTGTAGTTCATTGCTGTTGACCAAAGGTTAACATCGAACCAAATGTGCGGATCTACGCTATGTGCTTCCGGTCCCGAGCGGATAAGTTGTTCTTTTGGAAGGCCTTGGGAGATGTCAATCAAGGTTTGACTGAAAGCCAATTTTTCAAAAATCTCCGTCATTTTTCCTTCCAGGTACAAGCCGTGATAAACGACCAAATCTGCATTGGTCAACAGATCCAAATCCCTAACTGATGCTTTGTATAAATGCGGGTCGACTCCGGCTGGCATGAGAGCAATAACATCTGCCCTGTCACCCACCAGGTTTTTGATGCCGTCAGCCAAAATACTGGTGGTGGCCACAATCATCGGTTTTTCCCTGTTCTCTTTGGAATCTGACTTGCAGGAAGCCAAAAACAAGAGTAGAAAGAGGCTAATCAGGCATTTCATGACTGCAAAACCAATATGTTTCCTGCCACATCTTTAGACATGAAGAGGGTCTTTTTCTGGTCAACCAGAATTTCCAAGGATCCGTCAAACTCTACTTTGTCCAGAACCTTGATCCTTGCACCGATATAGGCCCCGACCTTGTCCAGATATCTGAGAAAAGCAGCTGAGCTGTCTTTGACGGCCACGATTTGTCCTGTTTGGTCAATATCCATTTCATTGAGTTGAACCCTCGGTCTGGATCTGACATCACCAAACTCATCCGGAATCGGATCTCCGTGCGGATCAAACTTGGGGTAATTCAGGTAGGAATCAAGGCGCTGGATCAAAAGGGTGGAGTGGATATGCTCCAATTGCTCCGCGACTTCATGCACCTCGTCCCAGGCAAAATTTAACTTTTCGACCAAAAACACTTCCCAAAGGCGGTGCTTTCTGATGGTCTGTAGAGCATGTCTTTTCCCGGTTTCGGTGATCTGCAAACCGTAATATTTCCGGTATTCGATGACTTCCTTTTCTCCCAACTTTCTCAGCATGTCACTTACTGAGGCGGCCTTGGTATTCATTTCAGCCGCGATGTCATTGGTGGACACACTCTTTTTTCCACCATCGGAGAGGTGGTAGATCGCTTTGAGGTAATTCTCTTCTGCGGTTGTTAAATCCATTGCTCTTCATTTTCAATAATGAGTCAAATATAAAAAATAATTTAGATATAGCTAAAAATAAATTTCATAAGAGCTAAATCACCTGTGGAAAACCCAATTTCAAATGTGTTTTCGAAATTAGGCATGTCTAAATAAATGATTCGAGCGGCATAAATAATGCTTTAATTGGCTTAAAAACAGTTATTTATGTCCAGAAGAATTGATCGATGTGATGTAGAAAAACAAAAAAAAACCAGTTTCCATTATTGGAAAATGAGTGTAAAAAAGGGGAGGGGAGTGGAAAACTTTCCACACTTATCCACCTTGAAGTGGGAAGAAATCGGTTTTAGGAAAGGAGATTTTGGATAGCCTGCTGGAAATGAAGCTTTTCAGTTTTCCACAGGATACTTTCAGAAGGTGTTGACTTGAAATAGGTTTGCTCCAAAGCATTTTCAAACTGTGAAACAGCCAGGCCTTGGTCATTAAAATCTATCGAGTACCCACAATTAAATTCATCCAAAAATGCCTTCCATTTTGGATTGGAACTGATCAAAACCGGTATCCCCAAGGCAGCGAATTCAAAAAGTTTGGTTGGCATTTTATCCGCAATCGCAGGATGGTTTTGATAGGGAAGGAGGGCAAAGTCCGACCTTTTTAAAGCAGTAATCAAGTCCTGGTGGGGAACTGGATTGTTGTCAATCCGCAGTGTCAGTTGGGGGATTTCTTGGGCAATATGTGTAAGCTTTTCCCTTAAATTAATAACCGGGCAATGACCAATGATTTCCAATTCAGATTCGGGATAGGATTTTAGGATTTCTTTAAACCAAATCAGCGCTTCCCAAATGCCAAAAGCTGGAGTGATCGTACCCGAAATACAAAAACGAAACTTCTTTTTTCCACCTAAACTGAAAGGATTTTTTCGGACAATCTCCCCGTGAAATTTATTTTCCAGGATCAGAAATGGCCGTTTTTCAGGCATTTCATCTGCATAGCACTTTTCTGCCAAAAGGTATAGATCGATTCCTTTTACCGATTCTGCCTTTTGGATCAGCCTAATGGCTTTCCCCTTTTTCTTAAATGAAAGAGCGGGGTTTAGGTCCAGATTTGCCAGGTAATTTTCCTGAACATCATAGACCAGTTTGTATCCAACTAGGCTTTTGAAAAATGATGCGATCGGCAAGAATTCATAAGTACAGCAGATCAGGACTTTTGGCCTGACTTTCAACAGGCAGATTAAAAATCTTGGCTGTGCTAAAATCCGATCCCAAATGGAATCGAAATGTCTCATAGAAGAAAAAAATCGGATTGCTGAGGCTGATTTCGGCTTTTTAGGAGAAAAGCCTATGATGTTAAGCCTGTATTTATTTGTTTCGCCCAGCGAAAGGGCCAGCTTTCCATAGGCTCGGATATCCCAGATCGGCTTCAGGGTAGAAGCGATCAAGACGGGAACCTTTTGGGCCGGAATCTGACTCATAAACGAAACTATAAAAAATAATGGAACTGAAGACAATCATCGAATCAGCATGGGAAAACCGTGAAATGCTGAAGGAAAAAGAAACCGTTGATGCCATAAAAACCATCATTGAGCAATTGGACAAGGGTCAACTCAGAGTGGCGGAACCAACTGAAGATGGCAATTGGAAAGTAAATGACTGGGTGAAAAAGGCAGTAATTCTTTATTTCCCAATCCAGACGATGCAAACGATAGAGGTTGGGCCATTTGAGTTTCATGATAAAATGGCGCTCAAAACCAACTATGCAAAGCAAGGTGTAAGAGTTGTGCCTCATGCAGTAGCTCGCTATGGAGCCTTTCTTGCTTCCGGTGTGATCTTAATGCCTAGTTATGTTAACATCGGGGCATATGTGGACAGTGGCACGATGGTTGACACTTGGGCAACTGTCGGTTCCTGTGCGCAGATCGGCAAAAATGTTCATTTGAGTGGTGGTGTGGGTATCGGAGGAGTATTGGAGCCTGTTCAGGCTGCACCAGTGATTGTGGAAGACGGGGCATTTATTGGTTCCAGGGCCATCATTGTTGAAGGAGTAAGAATCGGAAAAGAAGCTGTAATCGGCGCGGGGGTGACCTTGACTGCAAGTTCTAAAATCATTGACGTGACCGGAGCAGAGCCTGTTGAATACAAAGGATTTGTTCCACCTCGTTCGGTTGTCATTCCGGGTTCTTTGTCCAAAAACTTCCCAGCCGGAACATTTCAGGTTCCATGCGCTTTAATCATAGGTCAGCGCAAGCCTTCTACCGATCTCAAAACATCTCTCAATGATGCGCTTAGAGAAAACAATGTAGCAGTCTAAAAACCAACATGAAATTACTTATCAAGGCCCTTTTCGTCCCGGTATTGGCCGGGACGCTTTGGAGCTGTTCAGAATCAAAGCAAAGTTCCGGAGACCAGTATTTCGAGCAGGAAAAGTATGAGCTTGCTGCAGAGAATTACACTGAAGACTTAAAGTTCAAGCCAACGGATTCAAAACTTCTGTACAGCAGAGGAAGGGCTTTTCAAGAATTGGGAAATTTTGATGACGCCAAATCCGATTTTGAATCGGCACTAACTCAAGATCCCAACAATTTTCAGGTTCTCTTGAGTTTGGCTACCATCCAACTGGAAGAAAAAAATTATGCCAGTGCCTTACTTTATGCCACTAAAGCCGAGGAAATCCCAGGTGCACCGGCCATGGCTTCATTTCTCAAAGGTAGGGCATTGCATCAATTGGGACTGGCTGAGGAAGCCTTAAAAGCTTATGGCAATGCGATTCAGATCGACAAAGAATTTGGACAGGCATATTTCAACAGAGGAGTATTGAAAGTGGCCTTGGAAAGAAATAAACAGGCTTGTGAGGATTTTAAGCTAGCCACTGTTTTGGAATATCCAGAAGCCAAGGAATTGTTTAATAAATATTGTAAGTAAACTGAATCCCCTAATGGCGGGATTTTTATTTGACCGGTTCGGACTCGTGCACATGGGGTATGTGATCACAGAGGGCATCAGAAGTGATTTTTCCAGATCCGGAGCAAGTTTTGCAGTCACTTATCTCCTTGCCGGAACCGGTGCATTCTGGGCAAGTCAGGCGACCTTTGCCGGAGCAGCGTTCACATTCAAAAAATTCCACAATGTTGAAAACATTGACTTTTTTGATCATTCCGGAGGCGGTGCATCTGCTGCAGCCTACAATTCCCTTGGATTTACAATAATCACAAACTTGCTCGATTTGCTTATTTCCGTCACAGGTAAAGCAGGTTTGGAATCGATATCCCCTTCGGTCGCAGAGGTTGCAGGCAAGGATGGCTGCAATTGGCTGCTTTAATCTTGCTTGGAGTTCCTTGGCTCCTTCATAATTTTCGCCTTTAAACCCTGTCAACTCGAGGTATTTATTCAGAAAATTGGAGCTGTTGTCATATTGCCCCAACTCAAAAAGCGTTTCAGAGAAAAAATAGGGCATTTCATCCGGTAGAGGAACTCCCGAATCGATCAGATTTCTGAAAATGGAATTGGCCGTCTGATAATCTCTTTGCTCCATGGCAGCCAAAGCGCCTTTCATCCATCGGTCTGTCTGACCAAGGTTTGGACTTACCTGAGCTTCAGCAAAAGAAACCGAGAATAGCAGTATTCCCAGGAAGAGGATTTTTATTTTTGGAAATGAGGGATTCAAACGGGAGTATATTTTTGGCAAGTAACTAATAAGAATCTGTGCTCCAAAGTTAAGGTTTACTAAATGGCGGATTTGCCTTTTGAAATGAAGATATCTCCATTCGAGTTCGGTTTTTTTGTAGTTTGGAATCCTAAACTTTTTCCCCATGAGCAAAATCGATCAATTTAAAACCCATCTGTCGGAGGGTCAGGTATTTAAAAAAGACTTCATCATTTTGGGAACCGGGGTTTTAGACGGAGATCCTGTGGCGGATTCACCTGTGAAAGTTCCCCTGAAAACCATAAACAGGCATGGACTGATTGCCGGAGCCACAGGAACGGGCAAGACCAAAACGCTTCAGGTCATCGCAGAGCAACTTTCCCTCAAAGGGATACCTTCGGTTTTGATGGATCTAAAAGGTGACCTTTCAGGACTAGCAAAACCGGGAGAGACTTCTGACTTCATCCTGAAAAGATCAGCGACTATCGGTGTAGAATATACACCCCAGGGACTTCCGGTAGAATTGATGTCCATTTCCGATGAAAAAGGGGTTAGGCTGAAGGCTACCGTTTCTGAATTTGGTCCGGTACTGCTTTCTCAGATAATGGAACTGAATGACACCCAGCAGGGGGTAGTGGCTTTGGTTTTCCGCTATTGCGATACACATCACCTTCCTTTGCTTGACTTGAAGGATTTCAAGCGAGTACTCCAGTTTATCACAAACGAAGGAAAATCGGCGATTGAAAAAGAATTTGGCCAGGTTTCCTCCGCCTCAGTCAATACGATCATGCGTAAAATCATCGAATTGGAACAGCAGGGTGCGGAACGGTTCTTTGGGGAGCTTTCCTTTGATGTGGATGACTTTGTGAGGACAAAAGATGGCAAAGGTGTGATTTCAGTGATCCGGTTGACGGATATCCAAAGCAGGCCAAAGCTGTTTTCAACATTTATGTTGAGTTTGCTTTCGGAGATTTATGAGACTTTTCCAGAGCAAGGAGATGCTGATCAGCCCAAACTTTGCCTTTTCATTGATGAGGCACATTTGGTTTTTGGAAACGCTTCCAAGGATCTTTTGGAAAAAATCGAAGCGATCATCAAACTGATCAGATCCAAAGGTGTCGGGGTGTTTTTCTGCACCCAGACTCCAACTGACGTACCTGAAAGTGTTCTGGGTCAACTAGGTTTGAAAGTCCAGCATGCCTTAAGAGCTTTCACGGCTAAAGACCGGAAAGCTATTACCAAAACTGCTGAAAACTATCCCGATTCGCCATTTTACGATACCGCGGAAGTGTTGACCGCAATGGGCATCGGAGAGGCTTTGGTCACATCCCTCAACGAAAAAGGAATCCCAACTCCACTTGCCCATACCCTTGTCAGAGCTCCGATTACACGGATGGATATCCTGAGCGAATCAGAAATTGACCACCTGGTGGCATCCTCCGATTTGGTTTATAAATACAATAAGGAAATCGATCATGACAGCGCCTTTGAAATCCTGGAGCGAAAAATGATGCAAGTCCAGGATGCTCAGGAAAAAGCCCAAATCCCCAGACCTTCCACTTCGGGAAAGCCTGCTACGCGTACTCAAGAAGACGAATCGCTGATCGAAGAATTGAGCAAAAATACAATGGTCAGACAAATAGGTCGAACCCTATTTCGTGAATTGGCCAGAGGCATCTTGGGTTCATTCTCAGGTAAAAAGAGATGATTGTAAATACTTGTTTATTAAACAACTATAAAATTGAAAGTAGCAGTAATTGGGGGAGGAGCAGCTGGATATTTTGCGGCCATACATGCAAGTGGTCCCGGCATAGAGGTTACTATTTTTGAAAAAACACCCAAGCTACTTTCGAAGGTAAAAGTATCGGGTGGGGGCAGGTGCAATGTCACCCATCGCCCGATGGAGATTTCCAAATTGGTGAAAAACTATCCCCGCGGCGAGAAATTTTTAAAGCGGGTTTTCCGGCATTTCACCATTGAGGACATTTTTGCATGGTTTCAGTCCAGAGGGGTTGAACTCAAGATCGAACCTGATGGCAGGGTCTTTCCAGTGAGCGATTCTTCCCAATCTATAATCGACTGCCTCCAGAAAGAAGCCGAAAAATGCGGTGTGAAAATCCGAATTTCCACCGGAATCAAGGAATTAAACCCTTTGGACAAAGGATTTGAATTGATCACAGAAAAAGGTGCTTTTCGGGCAGATTCAGTCATTGTTGCTTCAGGTGGGCAGCCTAAGCAAGATGGATATCATTTTCTTAAATCACTGAATCATACTATAAATCCTCTGATACCCTCTCTTTTTACTTTCAATACTCCTGGCGAACCTATTCGTGAACTAATGGGAATAGCCGTGCCCAATGGGCTGGTGAAAATCGAAGGAACAAAGCTGAATTACGCCGGACCGGTATTGATCACCCATTGGGGTATCAGTGGTCCAGCAGTCCTGAAACTGTCAGCTTTCGGTGCTGAATGGCTTTTTGACCATCAGTATAAGGCAAGAGCCATCATCAATTGGAATTCAAATTTTGGAGAAAATGATTATCTGGAACATTTGTTAAGTTATGGTACAGCTCATCCTAACCGAAAGGTCCGGACCCACCCTTTATTTGAATTGCCGAGCCGGCTTTGGGAGCACTTTTGTGAAAAGGCAGAAATTTCTGACACCGTACTTTGGGGAAATTTGCCAAAAAAAAATGTGAACAGGTTGGTGCAAAACCTTTTTTGCTATATTTTGGAAATAAACGGGAAAACTACCTTCAAGGAAGAATTTGTCACTGCCGGTGGAATTCCACTCGAACAGGTAAACCCCGAAACATTGCAAAGTAAATATCACCCAAACCTATACTTTGCCGGAGAAGTCCTTGATATTGATGGAATTACAGGTGGATTTAATTTTCAGGCTGCCTGGTCAACTGGATTTCTTTCTGGAAAGTCTATAAAATAAATATAGTTATGAGCATTTATTACCCGGAATTAAATCAAAGGATTCTGGAAATGGCTGAAGGAGACGATGAGTTTCGGTTAGAATTGACATCGGCCATTTACAATGGATTATTGGAGCTTCAGAAGGTTTACTCCGTGGGTAGGGCTGAAAAAAATGAAGTGATGATCCAACAGATCCGACACAAAGTAAAACCGACCCTTGCGATGTTTGAGTTTGACCAATTGTCTGATTCTTTGCAAAAGGGCAAAATGATTCTTGAAGCAGAGGGCTTTGGAGAAGCATTTGAAATTCATTATTTGGATTTTTTGGATAAAATTAAAGTTGCCTTGATTGAAGTTAGCCATTTGAAGAATTAGGCAAAAAAAAAGGAGTCTGCACCTGCAGCTCCTATTTGATTTTATTACCATATGATGAATTTTTACTTTTACAAAAGTAAAAGCCCAATTTTGTGCTATGATTACCGGTGTATGAACTTCCGGTGAAGATTTAGATTTTTGATTTCATGCCCATCCTTCTCAGCACCTATCAAAAACCTCCAGCCTACCTTTTCAATGGTCATTTGGAGACTATTGTTCCAAGTTTGTTTAGGAAAATAGAGGGGGTGGAGTACTTCCGTGAAAAAATCACTACTCCGGATGGGGACTTTCTGAACTTGGATTGGTCCAAAATAGGAGGTGAAAAACTGCTGGTAATTTCCCATGGATTAGAAGGAGACTCCAGAAGACATTATGCGATGGGTTTGGCCAAGCTCTTTAATCAAAACGGAATTGATGTTTTGGCTTGGAATAACCGCAGCTGCGGGGGAGAAATGAACATGAAACCGATTCTTTACCACCATGGCTCAAGCTATGATCTGGAGACAGTGATTCAACATGTTGTAAATCAGTTCCATTACAAAGAAATATTTCTTGCAGGAATAAGCATGGGAGGGGCACAGACTCTCAAGTATTTGGGCGAAAAGGGATCAAATCTTGCCGGACAAATTACAAAAGCGGCCGTCTATTCCACTCCTTGCAATCTTGCATCCAGTGCAGCCACACTGAAATCCCCATCCAATCTTTTTTACAAAAACCGGTTTTTGGGAAAATTGAAAAAGAAAATGGGAGCAAAAGCAGTACAGTTTCCGGACATGGTTGATTTGGATTTGCTTCGCAAAGTGAAGGATTTTGATGCGTTTGACACCAAGTTCACCGCAAGAATTCATGGATTTAAAGATGCAGCAGATTTTTACAAAAGTGTGAGTGCAGACAATTGGATGCAGGATATTGCGATTCCGACTTTGATCATCAATGCCCTTAATGATCCGCTTTTGGGACCGGAATGTTATCCGACCAAGCTTGCTGAATCTAAGTCAGAAATATTTTTAGAAATGCCAAAAAGGGGAGGACATACCGGATTTGTGGTTAAAAATCTGGAGTTTACCTGGGCAGAATTCCGATTTTTAAATTTCTTGACGGAGCAATGAGAATCCAGCTTTTCCAAAGTTCTAAACTTTGGAAAAGCTGATTGAAAACTTTTAGAATCTTTTCAAGGCCATTTCAGCAACAGTTCCACCAATTGAAAGCGAACTTGTAGCTGCAGGAGAGGGAGCATTCAGCACATTAATTGCATACTGAGATTCTCTGATCGCAAAATCATCCAACAGTCCACCGGTTCGGTCGCAAGCTTGGGCTCTGACGCCGGCACCGCCCTCAACCAAGTCAGATTCCTGGATTTCCGGTATCAACTCCTGTAAAGCTTTGGTAAAAGCTGCTTTGGAAAAGGATCTGTAAAGCTCCCCAAAACCTGTTTTCCAATATTTTGCAGCAACTTTCTGGAAGCCCGGCCAGGCCAAAGTTTCTGCCAGTTCGCCCAAATTGATTTGACTTTTTTTATAACCCTCTCTTTGGAAAGCCAAAACAGCATTTGGACCGGCTTCGACTCCTCCTTTTTTCATCCGGGTAAAATGCACCCCGAGGAAAGGGAAATTGGGATCTGGAACAGGATAGATCAGATTTTTGACCAGGTATTCTTTTTCTTTTTTCAGCTTGAAATATTCACCACGGAAGGGGATGATTTTCACATCATTTGCTGAGGCATCATTCATCTGGGCGACCTTGTCCGAATACAGTCCGGCACAATTGATCACCAGCTTGGATTCAAAGGTTTTACCTAAGGTCTCGATATAATTGATTCCGTCTTTTTGGTTTATTTTCAGGACTTTATGATTTAGAAAAATCTGTCCTCCATTTTGAAGGATTTTTCGACCATAGGCCAACGCTACTTGAAAATAGTCGACGATTCCGGTTTGGGGAACGTGAATGGCAGCCACTCCGGCACAGTGAGGTTCATAGCCTTTTAGTTCCTCAAGTGTGATATATCTGGTGCCTTCCAGGCCGTTGGCAAGACCGCGCTCCCAAAGGGTTTTTAGGAGAGGCTTTTGTTCCTCCCGGGTGGCAACCACCACTTTTCCGGTGATTTCAAAAGGGATTTTTTCTTCCTCACAAAATTGAATCAACTCATGATAGCCGTTGATGCAGTTGGTTGCCTTGAGAGAGCCTGGTTTGTAATAAAGTCCGGAGTGGATCACTCCTGAATTGTTAGCTGTCTGGTGTTTGGCCAGCTGATCTTCTTTTTCCAAAATGGCAATTTTAAGATCAGGGCGGGCTTTTAGAATTTTTAGTCCTGTGGCCAGTCCCACGATTCCACCGCCCACAATTACTGCATCGTATGTCATTATCAAAATCAATTTGGCCCCAAATATACAAGTGGGAATTTCAAACCAAGAGCTTTTGGCAGGCAGGAAAAAGCATGATTTGGAAATATTCACATTCGGATCGAACCAATTAGGTAAGGTTTGAATTTAATTTGCGCGAGATTTATATTTTCTGTGAGTTTGCTAACAATGCTTCGTACCCTTTTTGTCGCAGTTTTTTTCTTTTTTTCTACCTCCCTCTGGGCCCAATATACCCTAAGAGGTAAAGTGACAGATGCTGAAACCGGCGATCCGATTGCATTTGCGAATGTGATCCTGAAAGGGACAACTATTGGGATTACCACGGATTTCGAAGGAAACTATCTGATCTCTTCCAAATCCCTGAGCGATAGTCTTTTGGTGAGCTATCTGGGTTATTTTTCCCAATCCAAACCGCTTACAGATCAACCTGAGCAAGTTCTTAACTTCCAACTTCGCCCCAGCGATTTTGAACTCGACGCATTTGTCTTTGAAGCTGGGGAAAATCCTGCTTTTGAAATTATCAGACGTGCTTCAGAACGGAGGAAAGACTTTGACAAAAGGTCTCTCAGTGCCTATGAAACGAAGAATTACACCAAAATTGAAATAGATATAGATAACCT
This sequence comes from Algoriphagus sp. A40, assembly GCF_002002735.1. GTDB lineage: Bacteria > Bacteroidota > Bacteroidia > Cytophagales > Cyclobacteriaceae > Algoriphagus. The sequence continues at coordinate 18,265 of NZ_MUNY01000053.1, forward strand.
ATCAGAGGATTTTAGACAAAGAAAATCCGTTGTGAAGGTGACTTCGGTATTAGACAGCATCAAGCAGCTGACCAATGACGAGGGGGAAAAGATACTACCTGTCTTCTTTTCTGAGACGGTCTCTAAGTTTTATTACCGAAATAATCCCGAGCTAAGAAAAGAAGTCATCGAAAAATCCAAAGTGACCGGAGTGGGAATCACCGACGGATCTACCACTTCGCAGATCACAGGTTCAGTCTTTCAGGAATATAATTTTTACAAAAACTGGCTTTCTATCCTAAACAAGGACTTTATTTCTCCTATTTCGGACGGGTGGAAGTCATTCTATGACTATGATCTGCTGGACTCGGTTTTGGTCGGACAGGACACTTGCTACAAGCTTCAGGTCTATCCCCGCAGGGAGCAGGATTTGGCATTTACCGGGACGATTTGGATCAAAAAAGAAGATTACTCCCTAAGGCAGGTGGATTTGACAATTCCCAAAGCTGCCAATCTGAATTTTGTGGACCGTATCAAAATCCAGCAGGAGCTGGGCCCAAGTTCTGCCGGGCCATTGATTCCTTCCAAAACCCGGGTTTTGATCAAAATCTCACAGGTGTCTGATAAAACAGCCGGACTGTTGGCCAAGTTTTATACTGCCACAGACAGTGTGATAGTCAATGATCCCAAAGAGACGAGTTTCTTCAATCAAGCGGTGGAGTTACAGCCTGATTTTGGGATGGCGGATGAATCTTTTTGGCTGGAAAATCGGCCCGATCCGCTGAGCTCCGAAGAATTGGCAGTGCTTCAGATGGTAGATACCTTAAAGAAAATCCCTATTATCCGGTTCTATTCTGAAGGGTTGAAATTTTTCGCCACAGGATATAAACCCTTAGGCAAAATCGATATTGGACCCTGGCCGGGATTTTTCAATTACAATGATGTAGAAAGTGTCCGCCTTGGAATGGGCCTGAGGACCAATTACAAGTTCAGCAAAAAGTGGGAACTGAAAGGTTATCTGGCATACGGTTTTGGGGACATGGAGTGGAAATACGCCGCTTCGGCCACGCGTATTTTGGACCGAAGCCGCTGGTCCACGGTTCAGGTCTATTCCAACAAAGAAATCGATCAGGTGGGTTTGGAGATCGCAAACCTCCAAAGCAACAGCGTTTTCTTGGCAGCATCCCGCTTTGGCACCTTGCGCAGTCCCTATTTCAGTACCAATCATGGGTTGAATGTGCAGCGGGAATTTTTCAAGGGATTTCTGGTCAAAGCCGGAGTGAACGTCGGTCAATTTGATCCGCTTTATGATTTCTACTACCTCGAAAAGGACACCCGGGAATACCGCTCCAACTTCGAAACCACAGAAATCCGAGCTGGAATCCGCTATGGACGAGATGAGATCATCATCATCAACGACAATGAGCGGTCATCTCTGGGATCAATCAAATGGCCAATCTTTGAGGTCAATTATGCCCGGGGAATGAACTGGCTGGGAGGCGATCTGGAGTACCAAAAGCTAAGTCTCTATGTCTATCAGCGCATCAATATGGGGCTTTTGGGAGTGGGAAGATATGAACTGGATGCCGGAAAGATTTTCGGGGAAGTGCCTTACCCGATTTTGAAAAACCACTTGGGCAACGAGACTATTTTCTATACGACTGCGGCATTCAACACTATGAACTTTACGGAATTCACTTCTGATCAATATTTCAGCATTCGTTATCGGCAATCGTTTGAAGGCTTTCTGCTCAATTCCATTCCCCTTATCCAACGCTTAAAATGGCGATTTGTAGGAAATGCCAATGTCCTCTGGGGCTCGGTGAAGGACTACAATGTGGAAAATGTGCCGACAGTTGATCCTGAGGGAAATCCTCTCAAAACCTTTGGCCGGCTGGATTTCGGAAACCCTTACCTAGAACTAGGCTATGGCGTGGAGAATATTTTTAAGTTTTTCCGAGTGGATTTTTTCCACCGGATGACCTATTTGGATAATCCGGGAGCGAAGCCATTTCATGTGAAGGTTAGTGCGCAGTTTATACTTTAATTTTTTTGAAAATATTAGTTGAAGGACCACTAAGTCTTTGGCTTTATGAGAATTGATTCTTAAGTTATAGGACAATTCTAAAGCTAAATAAAATGTCAATAGCCCTGAGACGCCTCAAATTGATCCTGCTAAGCGTTTTAATTGTGATTGTGGCACTGCCTTCAGAAACTTTTGCCCAGAAAGAGACTCAAGAATTTACCGCAAGAAATTCAGTCTATCTTGAAATAGGCGGAAGTTCTGGAATCTATGCGGTCAACTACAGCAAGATTTTCCATCAAAAGGGAAAGCTAAAGCTGAATGCCAGTGCAGGTTTTTCTATGTTGCCTAATGAAAAAATAGATTCGAAGACTATTTGGCTTCCAGCGATTCCTTTAGAGGTATCAGCCTTATATGGCAAGTCAAACCATCATCTGGAAATGGGTTTTGGGTTTACTTCCTATTTAGACAAAACCACGGCTATTGATTCTGAAACATTTGAATTAAGTGATGAAGTGGTCTTTGGCGCTGTTATTCCTGTAAGAATTGGTTACAGATATCAAAAGCCTGAAGGTGGATTCTTTTTTAGGGTTGGATATACGCCACTTTTTAATGTTCCTGTAAGAGCAGGGAAAAGTTGGTCTTTTAATCCTTATCATGCAGGAGTAAGTTTTGGAAAGAGTTTTTGAGTTGGTTTAATACTTTTTGAAACAATCAGGAAAGGAATTTTCCATTTTGATTCTCCTTTTTAGCTGAAGGAGAAGAAATTATATATCATTTCCACATTCCCTTCCCCTAAATTTTTCCTTTGCTGGTCGGTTTTGCATATTTGCAGCTTAAACCCTTTGCCTGTTTGTATGGGCAGAAAAACAAAAACCATGTCACAACAAATTAAGATTACCCTTCCGGATGGCTCCGTGAGGGAGTACGAAAAAGGAACTTCCGGGCTACAGATTGCTGCAAGTATCAGCGAGGGTTTGGCACGGAATGTCCTTGCTGCCAAAGTCAATGGTCAGGTTTGGGATGCTACCCGAGCTATCGACACCGATTCCACCCTGCAATTGCTCACCTGGAACGATCTGGAAGGCAAAAACACCTTTTGGCACTCTTCTGCCCACTTGATGGCGGAAGCGCTGGAAGCCTTGTATCCCGGCACCAAGTTTGGCATCGGCCCTCCAATTGAGACCGGATTCTATTACGATGTGGACTTCGGTGACCACAAGCTGGAAGGGGATGAACTGGAGAAGATCGAGCAGAAGATGATCGAGCTTTCGAAGCAGAAAAGTGAGTTTATCAGAACGAATGTAGGCAAGAAGGAAGCGGTTGCTTTCTTTCAGGAAAAAGGAGACGAGTACAAGCTTGATCTTTTGGAAGGCCTGGAGGATGGTTCGATCACCTTTTACCAGCAGGGCAATTTCACGGATCTTTGCCGTGGTCCGCACATTCCAAACACCGGTTTTATCAAAGCTGTCAAACTGACCAATATAGCCGGAGCCTACTGGAGAGGGGACGAAAAGCGCAAAATGCTGACCCGTATCTACGGCGTTACTTTTCCAAAAGCCCAAGAGCTGAAGGATTATTTGACGCTTTTAGAAGAAGCCAAAAAACGCGACCACCGCAAGATCGGCCGCGAGCTGGAACTTTTCACTTTCTCCGAAAAAGTCGGGATGGGATTGCCTTTATGGCTTCCCAAAGGCACTTTGCTGCGCGAGCGCCTGATCAGCTTTATGAAAAAAGCACAGGATAAGTCAGGCTATCAGCAGGTGACCACTCCACATATAGGAAGCAAAGCATTATATGAAACTTCCGGTCACTACGAGAAATATGGGAAGGATTCCTTCCAGCCGATTACCACTCCTCACGAGGGAGAAGCATTCCTGCTGAAACCGATGAATTGCCCGCATCACTGCGAAATCTACAAGCACAAGCCGAGATCCTACAAGGATTTGCCGATCCGCTATGCTGAGTTTGGTACAGTTTATAGATATGAGCAGAGTGGGGAATTGCACGGCTTGACCCGTGTTCGGGGATTTACTCAGGATGATGCGCACATCTTCTGTCGTCCTGATCAGGTGAAAGAAGAGTTTATCAAAGTCATTGACTTGGTGCTTTATGTGTTCAAAGCTTTGGGTTTTGAGGATTATACCGCTCAGATTTCCCTGAGAGATCCTGAGAAAAAGGAAAAATACATTGGAACTGACGAGGCTTGGCAAAAAGCTGAATCGGCAATCATAGAAGCAGCCGCCGAGAAAGGATTGGTTACCGTGACCGAATTGGGCGAAGCGGCATTTTATGGACCAAAGCTTGACTTCATGGTGAAGGATGCTTTGGGGAGAAAATGGCAGCTTGGAACCATCCAGGTAGATTACCAATTACCGGATAGATTCCAGCTCGAATATATCGGTTCGGATAATCAAAAGCACCGTCCTGTGATGATCCACCGGGCACCATTTGGCTCTTTGGAGCGCTTCGTAGCGGTGCTGATCGAGCACTGTGCTGGTGATTTTCCACTTTGGCTGTCACCGGAACAGATCAATATTCTTCCTATTTCAGAAAAATACATCTCTTATGCTGAAGAGCTGAAGGGGATCTTGGATGAGGCGGGGATAGCAGGGCATATTGACAACCGGGATGAAAAGATTGGCCGCAAGATCCGTGACTCAGAAGTTAAAAAAGTGCCTTTCATGCTTATAGTAGGTGAAAAAGAGCAGGAAGATCAGAAAGTGTCCGTGCGAAAGCATGGGCATGGAGACATGGGAAGCTTCTCAATTGAGGAGTTTATTCAGTATTTTCAGGGGATTATTTCAGAATCACTGAGTAAGCAGTAAAAACGTAATATTTTATTCTGCTTTTTTGAATTAGAAATAATTCCGATATTTGCAGGCAATTTCACAAAAAACAACCAATAGCTAACTTGAATCAAAGACCACAGCAGCCAAGAGGAAGACAAGAAGAACCTTATCGGATCAATCATAAGATCAGAGTACGTGAAGTAAGGTTAGTAGGAGATTTTGTAGAAGGAGGCAACGCCGTACTTCCCATCGAAAAAGCCATCAAACTAGCTCAGGACAATGAGCTCGATCTTGTAGAGATTTCCCCTAATGCAGAGCCTCCAGTTTGTAAAATCATCGACTATGCGAAGTTTAAATACGAGCAAAAGAAGAAACAAAAGGAGATCAAGGCCAATGCAGCCAAAGTTGTTTTAAAAGAAATCAGATTCGGACCGAATACCGATGATCATGACTTCAACTTCAAATTGAAGCACGCCATCAACTTTCTGAAAGAAGGAGCAAAAGTAAAGGCTTACGTACACTTTGTGGGCCGCTCGATTGTCTTCAAGGAAAGAGGAGAGATGCTTCTTTTGAAATTTGCGCAGGAGCTCGAAGACCACGGAGTGGTGGAGCAAATGCCAAAGTTGGAAGGAAAACGAATGAACATCTTTATCGCGCCGAAGCCGGGTAAAAAATAATTTCAACCAACTAAATACAGCAAAATGCCAAAAGTAAAAACCAAATCCAGTGCAAAAAAGCGGTTTGCCTTAACAGGTACCGGTAAAATCAAAAGGAAACACGCTTTCAAAAGCCACATCCTGACGAAAAAATCTACTAAGCGTAAGCATAACCTGACCAAAACCGGTTTGGTGCACGTTTCCGACGAAGGTAGAGTAAGAGACATGTTGAAGATCTGATCTTCGTCTAATCTCTTTAAAAATTAAGGTTCATTAATTCACCAGATGCTTTGGTAAAAAAGATTTCGAGTCAATCGGAACACCAAGTGTCAAAAATCAAAAAACTATGCCTAGATCAGTAAACGCGGTAGCGTCAAGAGCAAGAAGAAAAAAGGTTTTAAAGGCCACTAGAGGTTACTTCGGAAGAGGTAAAAACGTGTGGACTGTAGCCAAAAACAAGTATGAGAAAGGTCTTCAGTACGCCTACAGAGACCGTAAAGCAAAGAAAAGAGAATTCAGAGCTTTGTGGATTCAGCGTATCAACGCCGGTGCTCGTGAGCACGGTGTTTCCTATTCTCAATTGATGGGTTTGTTGAAGAAAGCTGAAATCGAACTTAACAGAAAGGTTTTGGCTGATTTGGCAATGAATCACCCAGAGGCATTCAAAGCTGTAGTTGAAAGAGTAAAATAAGGTCGGCACTCCTTATTTTGCGGAAGCCTTCCTTCGGGAAGGCTTTTTTCGTTTAAAAGAGTTTGAACAACCCATAGGCCGAAACTGCAAGTATCGAAATGACACTGAGCCAAAACATAAGTTCGGACCAGGGACCCGAAATCAGTCTTAATTCTCTGTTTTTTGATCTGAATTTTATGGCTGCGACGACCACTACCAGCAACAAAACAGAACCGACAACTCCCCCTGAAAGCACCATAAATCCGGGAAGATTGACAAACAGGAACGTAATCACCCAAATTGCAGGAAAAACCCAGGCGAGGATTTTAACCCATTTTTTTCTTTCCTCCTGATCGCGATTTCCAATCCATCCAAACTGGGAGAAGATATCGGGGAAAAGCCTCGACCAAAAGGCAAGGGTTGCAAAGACGCTTGAATAAAGTGCGAAAAATGCCCCTGCCAAATATCCAAATCTTGCTCCCGGACCTAGCGATTGGGTATAGATGGTCGCCAGAAAATTGATCAGATCGTTACCGTCGGGTATTTCCTTTTGTCCATAAAGTACAGCTGCACCCAACAAATAAAAGGCTGCAGTGACCAAGGTGTAAATGATCATAGCCAAAAAGGCATCCAAATACATGATTTTGATCCAACCCTTAGCCCGTTTTTTCCAGGATTCCGAACCGTCATTTGGGCCGGTATAGGCCGCATAGCCTTTTTCCTGACACCAATACGTATAGGCGATGATTTCATCGCTGGCTACTCCGGTGATTCCAAATGCACCGATTGCAACAAAAAGCACTTTCTGAGGAAGTTCGAAAGTTAGACCTGACTTTACATCCTCCCATGAGAAACCAAAAGGGGTATAAAAAAGTCCGATCAAAGAAGCCAAAGTAAAGAGTGTAAAACCGAAAACCATCAGTGCGGAGGCTTTCTCGATCAATCGATAATAGTTTTTGAAAATCAAAAGTCCCAGGCTGATACCTAGAAGAATTAACCAAAGGCTAATCGGAATCTTGGGAAAAATCAGGTTCATGACAATAGCTGAACTTCCAAGCATGCCGCCAAGCTGAAGGATTTTGAAGAGTGAAAGAAGAAAAGTTGACCAAACAGCCCAATTCACCTTTCCGAACACGGGACCGGCAAGCTGGTTGAATTCCTGCATCAAAGGCTTTCCTGAGAGGATTGCATTTTTTCCAAATTCAAGCTGGACAGCAACTTTGATCAGACAACTGGCCAGGATTACCCAAAAGGTGATAAATCCAGCTTTTGCTCCAAGGACGGTCGTAGCTATCAACTCCCCAGAACCGACAATGGATGCGGAAAGGATAAATCCCGGTCCTAAAAATCGGAGTTTCTGAAAAAATAAATCAGGAGGGTTTTGGATCGATTTTGGGCTCATTCGGGAGGAATATAGCCAAAAAAAGAAAAAGGCTTCCGTTTCCGAAAGCCTTTGTAGTCCCGAAGGCTTTCGGGAGGAGATTTGAACCTGCCTGCGGCAGGCAGGCTCCCGTTCGCCGCGCCTGTGCGCAGAGGCGTAGCGGATATGAATCTTGCGCTCTAGCTCCAAGTATCGGAAAACGTAGCTCAAGATAGACAAAAAAGAAAAGGCTTCCGTTTCCGAAAGCCTTTGTAGCGAGAGGGAGATTTGAACTCCCGACCTCAGGGTTATGAATCCTGCGCTCTAACCAACTGAGCTACCTCGCCAAATATTTTTAATAAATTTTTCAGGTATTGATTTTTGAAATTAATGGCTAACTTAAACCATCATCGGATTTCCAAAAATCTGGCCTTTTCCTTATGAAAAGCGCCTTTTTGAGCCCCCTGCGAAAGGGAATGCAAATATGAGGTCTTGTACTCTGAAATGCAAGTTCAGTTTTGAGAAAAAGTGTGAAAACTCACCTTTAAAATTAACGAATCATGGTCAAAAATAAGTTTGTTGCTGATTATCAAATAAATGCTTCCAAAAAAATTGTATTTCATTATTTAAGTTCTGCAAGTGGATTAGAGGAGTGGTTTGCTGACGAAGTGCGTATTGATGAAGACAAGAATTATATTTTCAATTTTGACAATGAAGATCACCATGCGAAACTGACTTCCTTAAGATCAAACCTTCATGTGAAATTTGACTTTTTTGATCCCAAAAGCACCAATGAGACTGACCATTCCTTTATTGAATTCAAATTGGAAGAAAACGAACTGACCCAATCGCTTTTTTTGAAAGTGATAGACTATTCGAATGACTATGAAGAAGAGGAGCTGGAAGCGATTTGGGATGGACTGATTTCGAAGCTAAAGGAAATAATAGGTGGTTAAATTCAGACCAAATCGCCAACTTTGAACTCTGGTAGGAATTTTTCGTTTTTCCATGCCGGAGGAAGTTTGCACGGATGAAAAAACTCGATAAGCTAATTTTAGGATCTTTTTTGGGTCCTTTTTTGCTGACTTTTTTAGTTGTTGATTTTATATTGCTGATAGTCAACATGCTCAAATATTTCGATGAAATATTTGGAAAAGGACTTGGGTTTTGGATTTACGCAGAGCTGATTGGATATTTTGTGATCAGTATTTCCCCTATGGCATTACCGCTTGCCGTTTTGCTATCAAGCCTGATGACCTTTGGGAATTTGGGAGAGCATTTTGAATTGACGGCAATCAAAAGCAGTGGGATTTCCTTGATACGTGCCATGAGACCAATCGGGGTTTTTGCCATTGTGCTTACTGTAGCAGCCTATCTATCCAATAACTACCTCGTTCCAAAAGTCAATCTAAAAACCTTCAGTTTGCTTTATGATATCCGGATGAAATCTCCGGCCTTGGACATCAAAGCCGGGGTATTTTATGCGGGAATTCCAAATTACAGCATCAAAGTCAATGAGAAACTGGACGATATCCGGCTTAGGGACATCATCATTTACAACCATGCTGACCAGCAGGGAAACCTGAATGTGACGCTTGCAGATTCAGGCAGGATGGAGACTTTTTTTAATGACAACTACCTGAAATTGACCTTGTATAATGGTCAAAATTACAAAGAGGCCCGCGCAAGCCGTGGAATCTCGGAACCTCCGGTAGAATTTTCAAGAACCAAGTTTGACGAGAATGTCATTGTATTTGATCTTGACGCATTCCAGCTCAGCCGGACACCTGAGGATCTATGGTCTACAAATCGAGCAATCAAAAACATAGCACAAATCAAGCTGGGATTGGATTCCATTAATACGTTGGTCAATGATCTAAAATTCCAGAATTATCAAACTGCCGAAAGTATCTATCCATTTTTCACCAAAGACAGGAAGCTAACACCTCCGGAAGACATCAAAAAAAGAAAAGTCAAGGATGATGAAGCAAGAAAACAAAGAATAGAACAGGAGCGGAAAGTACAGGATTCTTTGGACAACCTCCAGCAATGGAACGATACATCATTGGTAAAAAATATTGATTCACTTCAAAGCAAAGAGTTGAAATTAAATGTGGCTGCCAATACAGATGCCCCAAAATCTGACTCTATTTTTCAAAAGAAATTAAGAAGAAGGTTGATTCTCAAAGATTCGGTTTCTGAAAATACCATTGCCAAAACCGAGGTGGATACAATTGGTAAAGAGGAGGCAAAAAAAATTAAGAGAACAGAGCCTTTAACTGACAAAGAGCGTGAACTTATCGACTCAGTGGTCATCCAGCGTGGTTATATTTCCAATGCATATACCATGGCGCTCAACAATTCACGGAATCTAAAGAACACCTTTGATGTTAAAAGCGTGCAGGTTGACAACCATGAAAGAGAATACAGGAGGTATGAGATCGCTTTGTACCAGAAATACACCCAGGCAATTGCATGTTTTGTCATGTTTTTGATTGGCGCTCCTTTGGGTTCGATTATAAAAAAAGGAGGGTTGGGATTGCCAGTTCTGATTTCAATTATCTTTTTTATCCTTTTTTATATGCTGACAATTACCGGTGAAAAATGGGCAAAAGAAGGAGTTGCTGACCCGCTTTTCGGGACTGTTTTTTCCAACCTTTGTCTGGTACCGTTTGGATTGTTTTTTCTAAGGCAAGCCAGGAAGGATGCCCGGTTATTTGAAGCTGATTTTTATTCTGGATTGTGGAAAAAAGTGTCCGGGATTTTGCCCAAAACCTCAGCAAAATCAAACTGAGCTTTTACTTTGTGAAATAATAGTCTTACCTTTGTAACTGTTTTATAAAATTTAGCTAAACATGTATTTAACATCAGAGAAAAAACAAGAGTTGTTTCAGAATCATGGACGGTTAAAATCTGCTACTGATACAGGATCTCCTGAATCACAGATTGCCCTCTTCACTCACAGAATCCAACATTTGACCGAGCACCTGAAGTCAAACAAGAAAGATCACTCTTCTAGATTGGGTTTGTTGAAGCTGGTAGGTAAGAGAAGAAGCCTACTTGATTACCTCCATAAGAAAGAAATCGAGCGCTACAGAGCAATCATTGCTGAGCTCGGAATCAGAAAATAATCCTTTAGTAAGGTTCTCAACATAGAGGACCTTACTTTTTTCTTTTTAAGCTAGATGCACAGATTTTTCAGACCGAAGAAATTATACTAATAACCATTTATGTTACCAAATTTAATCACGAAGACCATCCACTTACAGGATGGCAGAGAAATCACTATCGAAACTGGAGCACTTGCCAAACAGGCGGACGGTTCTGTAGTGGTGCGGATGGGAAAAGCAATGCTTTTGGCAACCGTTGTTGCAAAGAAAGATGCTTTAGAAGGGGTAGACTTTTTGCCTTTATCAGTTGATTATCAGGAAAAATTTGCCTCTTCAGGCAAAATTCCGGGAGGATTTTTGAAAAGAGAAGGCAGATTATCCGATTATGAGATTTTGATCTCCAGAATTGTTGACAGAGCAATCCGTCCTATTTTCCCGGACGATTACCATGCTGACACCCAGGTGGCAATTACCCTGATGTCTTCTGACAGTGAAGTGTTGCCCGATTGTCTCGCTGGACTTGCTGCTTCAGCAGCTTTGGCAGTATCTGATATCCCTTTCAATGGACCGATATCAGAAGTAAGAGTTGCCAAGATTGATGGCAAGCTCGTGATCAACCCAAGCCCTAAGTCTTTGGAACAAGCAACGTTGGAATTCATCGTGGCAGGTTCATTGGATTATATCTTGATGGTAGAGGGTGAAGCAAATGAAATCGCAGAGGAAGAAATGCTCGAGGCGATGCAGTTTGCACACGAAGAAATCAAAAGACATTGCCAGGCTCAGATCGAACTGACTGCCATGGTAGGCAAAGAAGTGAAGAGAACTTACAGTCATGAGAAGTCAGACGCAGCACTTTACGACAAGATGAAGGCTGAGTTGTATGACAAACTTTTCGCTTCAGTAAGCAAGCAAATCGCAAATAAAACTGAGCGATCTAGCTTAATCAAAGAAATTAAAGACGAGTTTGTTGCAAATCTTGGACAAGATCATGGATTTGAAACGAGCCTGATCGGTCCATATTTTCACAAAGTTCACAAAGAAGCTGCGCGCAATCTGACTCTTGAGACCAAGAAAAGACTGGACGGCAGAGATTTGAACGAAATCAGACCGATTTGGTCAGTGGTTGATTATCTTCCTTCTGCACACGGTTCTGCAGTTTTCACCAGAGGTGAGACTCAGTCTGTGACCACTTGTACCCTTGGTACCAAGATGGACGAGCAGATGATCGACGGTGCTGTGATTTCAGGTTACAACAAATTCTACCTTCACTACAATTTCCCAGGTTTCTCTACAGGTGAAGTGAAGCCAAACAGAGGCCCGGGAAGAAGAGAAGTGGGGCATGGCAATCTTGCCATGAGAGCTTTGAAAAAAGTACTTCCTCCGGTAGAAGAGAATCCGTATACCATCCGTATTGTGTCTGACATCTTAGAATCCAACGGTTCATCTTCTATGGCGACTGTTTGCGCAGGCTCATTGGCATTGATGGATGCTGGTATTCCGATCAAAGCACCCGTAACAGGTATCGCAATGGGGATGATTTCCGATGCGAAAACAGGCCGATATGCGATTCTTTCCGATATTCTTGGTGACGAAGATCACTTGGGGGATATGGACTTCAAAGTGACCGGAACCGAAAAAGGAATCACGGCTTGTCAGATGGATCTTAAGGTAGAAGGACTGGATTACTCTGTGCTGAAAGAGGCATTGTACCAGGCCAAAGACGGTCGCCTTCACATTTTAAAGGAGATTTCTAAGACTTTGGCTGCGCCAAAAGCTGACCTTAAGCCTCATACTCCACGTTCATTCATGATGTGGATTCCTAAAGAACTGATCGGTGCGGTGATCGGGCCAGGAGGAAAAGTAATTCAGGAAATCCAAAAAGACACCGGAGCTACCATAATCATCGAAGAAGTTGAAAATCAAGGTAAGATCAATGTATTCTCTGCCAATCAGGCTAACATGGATGCAGCGATCAAGAGAATCAAAGCAATCGTGGCTCAACCTGAGATAGGAGAGGTTTACACCGGAAAAGTGAAAAACATTCAGCCATTTGGAGCTTTTGTGGAATTTATGCCAGGCAAAGATGGTTTGCTCCATATCTCTGAAATCAAGTGGGACCGACTGGAAAGCATGGAAGGTGTCCTTGAACCAGGCGAAGAAATTATGGTTAAATTGATCGAAGTCGATAAAAAGACAGGAAAATTCAAGCTTTCAAGAAAGGCTCTTTTGCCAAAGCCTGAAAAACCTGCACCTAAAGATCAGGCTTGATCAAACAATTGACTATCTTATTGCATTAAAAAATTAATTTCTCAAATTCTATTCTGAATGAGGCAGCTAAAAATTAGCAAACAGATTACCAACAGAGAATCCCAATCACTGGATAAATACTTGCAGGAAATTGGTAAAGTCGACCTGTTGACAGCTGATGAAGAAGTAGTTTTGGCAAAAAGAATTCGTGAAGGCGATCAGCTTGCCCTCGAAAAACTGACCAAAGCCAATCTTCGATTTGTGGTATCTGTAGCCAAGCAATACCAAAATCAAGGTCTTTCTCTTGGAGATTTGATCAATGAAGGTAATCTCGGTTTGATCAAAGCTGCACAGCGATTTGACGAAACCAGAGGTTTCAAATTCATTTCCTATGCCGTTTGGTGGATCAGACAGTCTATCCTGCAGGCTTTGGCTGAGCAGTCTAGGATTGTCCGTTTACCTTTGAACAGAGTTGGGTCTTTGAACAAAATTTCCAAGACTTTCAGCGAGTTGGAGCAGAAGTTTGAACGGGAGCCATCTCCAGAGGAATTGGCTGAGGTGCTGGAAGTGACCGCTTCTGAGGTGGTCGACACCATGAAGATTTCTGGTCGTCACGTATCCATGGATGCTCCATTTGTTCAAGGGGAAGAAAATAGCCTTTTGGACGTTTTGGAAAATGATGGGGACGAAAAGCCTGATGATGGCTTGATGACCGATTCCCTAAGAAAAGAAGTGCAGCGGGCCCTTTCTACTTTGACTCAAAGAGAAGCAGATGTGATCACGCTTTATTTTGGATTGAACGGCGAACATGCGATGACCCTCGAGGAAATCGGAGAGAAGTTTAATCTGACACGCGAGCGGGTAAGGCAGATAAAGGAAAAAGCAATCCGAAGACTGCGTCACACCTCCCGGAGCAAGACGCTTAAACCCTACCTGGGATAACATATCTAAAGGGGCTCAGGCCCCTTTTTTTATTTGCTCTTTCTCCAATAAAAATTATCCTGAAAATAGGTGACTATTCTCAGCTTAGGGAATTTTAACTTTCCTGAGTTTTGTTACCTGTTATAAAATGACAAAATTTAACAGATTTAATACAAGCTATTAATGAATCAAGTTATTGAAAGGGTCAAAGTATTGATCATAGGATCTGGCCCTGCCGGCTACACTGCCGCGATTTATGCCTCAAGAGCTGGATTATCACCCGTTTTGTACACCGGAGGACAGCCAGGAGGTCAGCTTACCATTACCAATGATGTGGAAAATTATCCTGGGTACCCTGACGGAATCATGGGCCCCGAGATGATGGAGGATTTTAGGAAACAAGCTGAAAGATTTGGAACAGATGTTCGTTATGGAATGGTGACCAAAGTGGATTTTTCAACCCGACCTCATGTCATCACAGTGGATGATCAAATTACTATCCATGCGGATACTGCGATTATTTCCACAGGCGCCTCGGCGAAATGGTTGGGAATTGAGAGTGAATCCAGATTGAATGGGAAAGGTGTCTCAGCCTGTGCCGTTTGTGATGGGTTTTTCTTCAGAGGACAAGAAGTCGCAATAGTCGGAGCAGGAGATACCGCTTGTGAGGAAGCTACTTATCTATCAAATATTTGTTCAAAAGTTTATATGATCGTTAGGAGGGAGGAAATGAGAGCCTCTCAGATCATGCAAAAACGGGTAATGAACAATCCAAAGATTGAAGTTCTTTGGAACTCAGAGACCGAGGAAATCTTGGGTGACGAGGAAGTAAAGGGTGTCAGAGTTTTAAACAATAAAACCGGAGAAAAGCGGGAAATCGCAATTTCTGGCTTCTTTGTTGCTATTGGACATCAACCAAACACGGAAATCTTTAAAGATTTTATCCAAATGGATTCATCCGGCTATATCAAAACCATTCCCGGAAGTTCAAAAACCAATGTGGAAGGTGTTTTTGCATGCGGTGATGCTCAGGATCATATTTACAGACAGGCAGTCACTGCAGCAGGAACAGGCTGTATGGCGGCATTGGATGCAGAGCGCTTCCTGGCAGCACAAGAGAATCATTAAATCCAATTGATGAGGAATTTCATTCTGAAAGTAATACTGGGAACAGCGTTGAGCATTGGTTTTTTTAAAGCCAATGCTCAAGTTTTTCCAAAGATTGTCAAAAAAAACAGTACCTCAAATCCGGCAAATTCCCAGGAACGAAGAAATATAGAACTGAGGCAATTTGACCAAGAAGCCTATTTGAGAACGCTTACGTTCCAAACTGATTCTTTGATTTTTCAATATGATGTAAACCTTGCCAGGATCAGATCCATTATCAGTGAGGACCAGAATGGCATCTCCTGGGCGCCGACTAATCAACTGGTGAAGGTGTCCGAACAAATCCAAATCGATAGCATCTGGGTAACGGCTTTTGAATACTATTCAACCTGGGACAGCAAGAAAGTCGACATCTACAATTTTGATATTCGCAATTTCCAAGATAGCCTCCTTCTGCGGCTGTATGATCAGCGCTATGGCATGGATTGGAAGCTACCTCTTGATGAAGCAAAAAAAACTTCTGTGTTTGGCCCACGTTGGGGTAGGAGCCACTATGGAACCGACCTGGATTTAGAAACAGGCGATCCGGTTTATTCAGCCTTTGATGGGATAGTCAGAGTACGGGCCTATGATCGGTATGGTTGGGGCTACTATGTCTTGGTAAGGCATAAAAATGGCCTTGAAACCTTGTATGGGCACCTTTCCAAACAAATCGCCGAAGTAGGAGATGAGATAAAAGCAGGGGACATTATTGGGAAGGGCGGAAGTACCGGACGAAGTACAGGTTCTCATCTTCATTATGAAATGCGCTACAGAGGCTTACCTTTTGATCCGGAAAAAGTCTATGATTTTGACAATGGGGAATTGACCACCCAAGATCTACTGATTACCAAAGATCTCTTTTCTCACGTTGCGAAAGCCAGAGCTGCTACGTACCATCGGGTAAAAAGAGGAGAAAACTTAGGAGCCATAGCCAGAAGATATGGGGTGTCTATCAGCCAGCTTACCAGATTAAACGGAATATCCACAAGATCAATCCTGAGAGTCGGTCAAAATCTCAGGGTAAAATAGCATGATAATGAAACTAGATATTTTGGTTTTGGCAGCACATCCTGACGATGCTGAATTGGGTTGTTCAGGCACAATTGCTGCCCATGTTGCAAAAGGCTATAAAGTAGGAATAGTTGATTTCACACAAGGGGAAATGGGTACCAGAGGAACACCCGAAACCCGCCTTAAAGAGGCTGAAGATGCAGCTAAAATTCTTGGACTTGTAGCACGGGAAAACATGGGATTCAAGGATATCTACTTTAAGGACGATGATTTTCACCAGCATGAACTGATCCGGGTCATCCGGAAATACCAGCCCGACATTGTACTGGCAAATGCAATTTCAGATCGGCATCCGGATCATGGAAAAGGTTCATCCTTGGCCACAAACGCTTGTTTTATGAGTGGTCTGCGCAAAATTGAGACTATTGAGGACAGAGTTGCTCAGCAGCCTTGGAGACCGAAGTTTGTCTACCATTACATTCAAAATAATTACATCCGTCCGGATTTTATTTTTGATATTTCAGCGTATTGGGACACCAAAGTTGCCAGCATAATGGCATTCAAATCCCAGTTTTACGATCCCACCAATCAAGAACCGGCAAGTTTCATTTCCTCACCGGATTTCCTTCCGTTTATTGAATCCAGGGCACGCGAATTTGGTCACAGAATCATGGCCAAATATGGAGAGGGATTTACTGTTGAGCGATTTATTGGAGTCAACGACCTTTTTGACCTAAAATGATCATGGAGCAAGGCGGGCAATAGACCATTCTCCGTTTTCCTGTTTTTTATAACAAATCCTGTCGTGTAGCCGGCTTGGTCGTCCTTGCCAAAATTCAATTCTAAAAGGCATCAAGCGGTATCCACCCCAATGCAGTGGTCTGGAAATCGGCTCAGCCAAAAATCGCTTCTCCATTTCTTCCAGTTTTTTCTCCAATTCTTTCCGATCGGCAATTTCCTTGCTTTGCGGGGAAGTCCAGGCTCCAATTTGAGAGCCCATAGGACGTGAATGAAAATATTTATCAGATTCATCCGATTTTACTTTTTCCAATTCTCCCATAATCCTAACCTGTCGCTCCAATTCCGGCCAAAAAAACGTCAGGGATGCTTTTGGATTTTCCGCAATTTCCTGCCCTTTTTCACTTTCATAATTGGTGAAAAAGACAAATCCATGATCCATTTCTTTCAAAAGCACAATTCTGCCATTTGGAAAACCGTTTAATCCGATGGTCGAAAGACACATGGCGTTGACTTCCGGAACTTCCGAATCGATTGCTTCATCCAGCCAAACTCTGAATTGATGAAAAGGATCGAAGCTTACATCATTGATATCCAGAGATTTGATTGAGTACTCTTTACGAATTTCAGAAAGCTTCATTGCGTTTTTACTTTGATTGAAAATTGCTTGATAAAAGTACCACAGGCATTGGATTTTTAAAATTTAAGCCTATATTTTTCACGGAAATGGAAAGATAAGTGTATGAAGAATGACCCTTCGAAATTACCACAGGCAGGCAATCTATTAATCTCAGAACCTTTTTTGCAGGATGAAAATTTCATGCGTTCCGTTGTTTTGCTTTGTGAGCATAATTCCGAAGGCAGTTTTGGTCTGGTCTTAAACAAACCCTCGATCCTCCATTTGAGTGAATTGGTAGAGGAGCTGTCTTTTTTGGAAAGCGAGGTTTATGTCGGAGGCCCGGTAGAGCAAAATACCCTTCATTTTATTTATTTCGGTGAAAAGAAACTGGAAGGAAGCCTCCCAATTGGGGAGGACCTTTGGTGGGGAGGAGATTTCGAAAGCCTGGTGGAACAGTTAAAATGCGGTGATTTGGACCCCAATCTCGTTAGATTTTTTATCGGCTACAGTGGCTGGGGTTCAGGCCAACTTTCTGATGAGTTGGAAGAAAATACCTGGATCATTTGCGACTCCAAAATCGACTCCGAAGTTCTTCAAAATACCCCTGATGAACTATGGCGAGTCCTCCTTAAAAAGATGGGAGGGGAGTTTAAGGTTATAGCAAATTATCCCCTTGATCCCAGATTAAATTAGGCAAAATCCCTACTTTTGCCCATATTGCCGTGAATTAGTATCGTTTTTATGACTGAGAAAAGTAACGAATTGTCTGAAAAAGGCAAGGTGACCCAAGCTTCTGATGAGGGAGAAAAGGGTATCGAAATTGAAAATCAAGCCGAGCAACCTGAAGTTGAAGCGTCTGCGGAAGATTCAAAAATTGAAGAGTCAGAGGAGACAGCCGAGGCAGTGAGCCCTGAGCAAATTTTTTCAGAGGAATCTGTGCCTGTGGTTTCAGAAGCAATCACTGAACAGATTTCAGTAAAGGATTCTGATCCTATTGAAGATAAAAGTGATGAAACAAAAGTTCCCAAAGAGGAAATTTTAGCGGTTGAAGAATCATCACAAACTGAGGCTTTATTTATAGAGGAAGTTATAGCTGAGCCAGTGTCTGCAGAAGTAAGCTCTGAACAGATTTCAGAAGAGGATTCTGAGCATTCCGAAGTTCAGATCGAAGAAGCAAAAGTTCCTGCAGAAGAAAATATTACTGCTGAAGTACCATTTCCAATTGAGGCTACTACCACACCTGAAGCTAAATCGGAGCCTGATACTGAAGAGGCAGAAGATGAGGATCATTCAGAAGAACATGTGGAACTTGTCGGCCTGACCAAAGTTCAACTTTTAAAACTGCTCAAAAGCAAAATTCTCCACAGTCCGATTTTGAAATTGGACAAACTTGCTCACGAAATAAAAGCAGCTTTTGATGAATTGGTATCAAAAGAGAAGGAAGAAGCCCTGAATAAATTCAAAGCTGACGGAGGTGTAGCCGATGATTTTGAATACCGACAACATGAGGAAGAACGTGAGTTTTTCAAGGTATTCAACGACTTCCGATACCAGCTTAATTCGCTCAGAAAAGAGGCCGAAAAGCAAAAGGAGAAAAATCTTGTCGCAAAGACAGAGTTACTGAATAAACTTCGCGAATTGGTAGACGGGGAGGAGACGACCCTAAGCATGGGTGCAATCAAATCCATACAGGAGCAATGGAAGACCATTGGCCCGGTACCAACTGCTCAAAACAGAAACCTCTGGGCAAGTTTCAATGCCCTGATGGACAGATTCTACGATAACCGTAGTATCTACTTTGAGTTGAAAGAACTTGACAGGAAAAAGAATCTTGAAAGCAAAAACGACCTTTGCGACAAGGCCGAATTGCTCAAAGACGTTAAGGACCTGAAAGAGGCCATCAAGCAATTGAACGACCTCCACGAGGAATTTAAACACATCGGTCCAGTACCGAGAGAAGATCAGGAAAATCTTTGGCAAAGGTTCAAAGCTGCCTCTGATGCGGTCTATGATCGCCGGAAAGAATTCTTTGATGGTCAAAAGGAAGTATTCAAGAAAAATCAAACTGAAAAAGAGTCGCTGATTCAATTATTGGCTCCTTTTGCAGATTATAAAGCAGACCGGATCAAGGACTGGAATACCAAAACCAAAGAAATTTTAGATATTCAAAAGGCTTGGGAAAAGATCGGTCCCGTTCCAAAAGAAGCCGGAAAAGAAATCAATAAGGCCTTTTGGGCTGCATTTAAGCACTTTTTCCACAATAAGAACCTCTACTTTAAGGAACTGGATGAGATCCGTGCCACCAACCAAAAGAAAGCTGAAGAATTAATTTCCCAAGCTGAAGCTTTGATGGAAAATACGGATTGGCAAAGCACCGCCAATCAGCTGGTCAAACTGCAGCAGGACTGGAAAAAGCTGGGGCCTACGCCTGAGAAAAACCGGGATTCACTATACAGAAAGTTCAAAGCTGCCTGTGATGCTTTCTTCGAGAACCGTCGAAGTTCAAATAAGCAGGCAAACACAGAATTTGATCAAAACCTCAAGAAAAAGCAGGATTTGATCAAGCAGATTCTGGATGCTTCAAAAGGAACAGATCTGAGTGAGGAAACACTGACCACTTGGGTTTCTGAATTCAACGAGTTGGGTTTTGTTCCAAGAAAGAACATCAAGGAAATTCAGGCTCAGTTTAAGGAAGCAGTCGACAGCTACTTGGAAAAACTGGATCCAAGCGGTACCGGCAGAGAAGACTTCTTGTTCCGATTGAATCTGAACAGAATTCAGTCTGATCCGAATGCCGTCAAGACTTTGAACAAAAAAGAGCATGGTATCCGCAAGCAGATTTCTGATCTGGAAAACAGCATCACACTTTGGAGAAACAACCTGGAGTTCTTTGCTGCATCAAAAACAGCCGATAAACTCAAGGATCAGTTCGATATCAAAATCCAAAAAGCCGAAGAGGAAATCGATAAGCTTAAGAAGAAGCTGACGATCTTGAAGGAATTCTAAATTTTTCCTGCTCAAAATCTGGGAGATAGCAATTTCTTTGGATTTGGGTTTGGAGCAAATAGCCTGAAGGTCTATATTTGCACCACCTTAAAAGTAAGCCTCTTTAGCTCAGCTGGTAGAGCAACTGACTTGTAATCAGTAGGTCGCTGGTTCGATCCCGGCAAGGGGCTCAGAAAACCACTCAGAAATGAGTGGTTTTTTGCTTTTTGTATCATTTTGGCCTTGAATTGGAATGTGGCTTTAGCCCATTCCAAAAGGATAATACCAACCCTTCAAGGGATTTAGCCCAAGATTGGGTAATCGATTGGGCTAAAGCCCCAAAATTTTTTTGATCTATTTTAACTGCCAGCTAAAGCAGGCGGCAATTCATGGTTTGGAATTCATCGGCTATGAATAGGAATGTGGCTTTAGCCCATTCCAAAAGGATAGTACCAACCCTTCAAGGGCTTTAGCCCAAGATTGGGTAATCGATTGGGCTAAAGCCCCAAAAATTTTTGGATCTATTTTAACCTCCAGCTAAAGCAGGCGGCAATTTATGGTTTGGAATTTATCGGCTATGAATTGGAATGGTGCTTTAGCCCATTCCAAAAGGATAGTACTTTATTCTTCCATCCCCCAGCTGAAGCTGGAGGCAATTCAATTGCTTGTATAAATTCAATTACTCCATCAATCCAATACACTATTGCCAAAAGAGATAAATTCTTATCTTTCTCTAATTCAATTCTAACCAAACTCCTTATGAAAACACTTGTTACACTTCTGATCCTTCAACTTTCCCTGGTTTCCTCCCTTTTTCTGAGCCAGCCACTCAGTCCCGAGTATTTTGAGGGCAAATGGGCTGTTACCGTAAAGGATACTCCTCAGGGCACTGCCGTTATCCCGATGCGCTTCGAAACAGTCGATGGCAAGACCAAAGGCTTTTTTATGGAAGATCAATCCGGTACTGAGAAAGAAATGAGTTCTGTCATGATTTCTAAAGATGTGCTGACTGCCTATTTCAATATCACTGGCTATGATGTGTATGTCAGCCTGAAAAAAGTGGATGATGAAAGCGCTTCAGGATCTTTGATGGATATGTTTACGGCAGAAGCTAAGAGGGTGAAGTAAGAGAAGACGGAAGACGGAAGAATTTAGACACAAGAATCAAGATGCAAGAGAGGAGTAACCTCAATGAAAAGCTTCAGCTTTTCTCCTTGGTGTTCTTGAAAAAGGCTAGTTCTGCCAGAAAGTTGTGAGGTTCTGTTAAAGATCAATCCTTCCAACTCTTTCCTCTGAGAACTTTGTGGTTAAAATTCCTTCGTGTTCCTTAGCGTACTTAGAGGTTAAAAAATGAAGGCCTGGAAGTGGATTCCAGGCCTTTTCTGTTTACTTCTTGCTGATCGTGAATTCCGGCAGATACTTGATTTTTCCGCCTTCCATCGCCGATTCATGAGCCAAAATCCCCACACAGGTGATGTTGGCAGATTGTCTTGCATCCGGATAAGGGGCTCGGCCTTCTGTCAGAGCATTCAAAAACTCATTGACCAAATGCGGATGCGAACCTCCGTGACCGGAACCCTGGATAAATGACAGGTGTTGGTTGTCATCTCCGTCATACACGCCTTGTGTGGTGAATGAAGCGATCTCTTTTGGTAGCAAGTGCGCATAATCCGGGATTTTGACCTTTTCCGGACTTTCTCCGGTATGAATCACGGAATCCTCGTGCTCAACCAAAGTCCATTCAAAGGACTTCTTGGAGCCATACACATCGAAGCTTTCCCGATACTGTCTGGCGGTATTGAAAAGGGATCTGGTCACCTCAGCAGACAAATCAGAATCCTTCAACTTGATATGGCAGGTTTCGATGGCAAATGGGGAACCGTACTTTGGAATCAGGTTTTCGTCTATTCTACCTGAACCTAAGCAAGACACAAATTCCGCCTGTCCTTTTGGCAAAGCCAAGACTGGTCCGACACAGTGTGTGGCATAGTGCATAGGAGGGAGGCCTTCCCAATACCCCGGCCATCCGGCCATTTCTTGCTGATGAGAAGCTCTGAGGAACTGGATTTTGCCCAGTTCGCCTTTCTCATACATTTCCTTTACAAAGAGGAATTCCCGGCTGTAAATCACCGTCTCCATCATCATGTAAGTCAAACCGGTCCGCTCTGTTTCTTCGACGATTGCCCGGCATTCCTCGACAGTTGTTGCCATTGGAACCGTACAAGCCACGTGTTTGCCTGCACGAAGGGCTTTTAGGGATTGCTCCGCGTGATTTTGGATGGGAGTATTGATATGAACCGCGTCGACATTTTGATCCTTCAGAAGTTCATCGTAATCGGTGTAAACCTTTTCGATGCCGAAAGCCTTGCCGATTTCTTCGGCTTTGTCCTTATTTCTTTGACAAACCGCATACATGTTTGCCAGGGGATGCTTTTGATAAATCGGGATAAACTCCGCTCCAAATCCCAGCCCGACGATTGCGATGTTGATTGGTTTTTTGCTCATGGGTAAATAGTGTTTTGGGTTTAAAAAAGGGATGAATTAATAGACGGAAGACCGAGGACCGAAGACCGAAGATTCAAAATCAGAAAGCTGAATTATGAAATATAATCTGGTTCAAAAACTGCCTCCCGAAGATATTATTCATGTTTTTAAATTGATTTTTAGTATTGGGTAGTTTAATTGAGTGCGATTAAGAATTGAAATTTTCAACAACTTCGGTCTTCTGTCTCCGGTCTTCCTGCTTTTTTACTCCGCAGCCCATTTTCTCAGGAATTCCAGTCCTTCTTTTGCAAAGCCGTCCTGGCTCGGAACCAGTGGTTTCCAAATACAAACAGCCCCGGCTAATTCTTTAATTTCAGGAGTAAAGCTTTCGATAGAGATCACTCCCTGATAATTGATTGCCTCAAGGCCCCGTTTCCAAGCCGCCCAGTTGGTTTGGCCGGTGCCCGGAGTGCCGCGATAGTTTTCTGAAACCTGCACATGGATCAGTTTGTCCCCAACGGCATTGATTGCATTTTCTATACTCGGTTCCTCGATATTTATGTGAAATCCGTCCAGGATCGCCTTGGCCTGTGGTTCATTGATGTCGTCAATGAGTTGCTTGAGCTCTGCTGCGGTATTGATCAGGTCGGTTTCAAAGCGGTTTAATGTCTCGATTGCGATCTCCAAACCGAATTCACCTGCGCGGTTGCAGACTTTCCTGAGATTGGTCACCGCCCGATTCCATTCGATTTTCTTTTGCTCAGGAGAAACCAATCTTGCTTTTCCCACTGCTGAGTACATGGGGCCAGCGACAAATCCGGCTTCCAATTCGGAGGCGATTTCAAAACAGGCATCCAGGTAATCAAAGCAGGTTTTATGGAATGCAGGATCTTCATTGGTAAGATCACGGCTGGTTCCAAAAGCTCCGCAGATAACGGGACTGAGCCCGTTATCCGAAAGTGCTTTTCTTACCAATTCTATGTCGATTAATGCGGGGTCTTCCACCGGAATCTCCACAGCATCATATCCATAGCTTTTGATTTTAGGGAAAAGAGAGACTGTTTCTTTGTTGAAAGGAGAAGTCCAAAGCCAGGTACTGACTGCGAATTTGACGTTCAAAGCCATGACTACTCTACTTTCATGATTCCGTTCATGATTCTCCAGTGACCCGGTACGGTGCAGACGAATGGATATTCTCCAGGCTCGGTAGGAGCAGTGAAGACGATCGACTCTCTCCCTTCCGGAGTCACCAACCGGGTGGCTGCAATGACCTGAGGGATTTTAGGCACATAGTTTTGCTCGGCACCTTTTGGATCTCTGGCTAATTCATCAGCTGCAGCACCGATTGTTTCCATTGCTCCTTTCTGACCGATTACCAGGTTGTGCTGCATGAAGTCGAGGTTTTCGAAATCAATGGTCACCTGAGAACCTGCTTTAACGGTGAAAGAGGCTTTGTTGAACTTCATCTCATGTGGGATCACGCCCAATTTGATGACTGTGGTGCCATTTACTCCAGGAGTTGCTTCAGCATCTGCCATCAGTTGAATGTCAGCTCCCGGTTTTTTGAGTGCAAGGGTGGATTTGTTGCTTATTCTTCCTGAGAACATCCAGCCTCCCACATATTTTCCAATTTGATTTCTTGAATCATTTTGGCCTACACGAACTCTTCTTGGAGAAAGCTCTTCAGCGAATAGACCTTTGGTTTTGGCTTTGCCAATTTCTTCCCCGTTGATTTTCAAACTCATGCTTCCATCTTCTACCAAGGTGGCATCGATGGTGAACTGCTCCTCAGGAAGTGGTTTTTTGGTACTGATGATGGTGAGTTTTTCATCCTGTGCTACCGCAAAGTGAAGGGCATCTTCAAAGATATATAAGCTGTAGCCATTGGTATTATTTCCATGGGCGACCAAAATCCCATCCATTGGATTATTGCCTTTGGAAACTATCATGCGGATTGCAATTTCCTTTCCGGCAATTTCAGGTGGGAAAAGGATAGAGTTACGTGAATCCAAAGGATATTGCTCAGCGACTAAGCTGCGGCTGATCCGGTCTGCCAGAGAAAACTCAGCATCAGGTGCGGCCTGAAGCGCATTGGTATTGTCGCGTTTTGCAAATTCAGTCGGGTGAGCCAAAACCGCTGCAAAAACAGCCTGAGGCAAATAGGCATCAGTTCCGTTTTCTGCCGCATCCGCTACTTTGACCAATTCTTTTGCAGCTTCTTCAGAGAATGGCATCTCCGAAACAGCCAGCAAAGCATACTTTCTGGTGTGAAGATCCGCATCGTTCAAAATACCCGAAGTCAAAATAGAACTTAGTGAAGCCTCATTTCTTGGAATTACTCTGAGTGCATTTTTTCTAACTGCTGCAGAAGGGTGGCTAAGTGCTTTGGTGACTGCCTGCTCAGCTTCTGCATTTCCTCCATTGAGTTCACCAAGGCCATGAAGTGCCCAAAGCGCATTGACAGCTGGAGCATTTAGACCGATTTCATCCACCGTTTCGGTGGCGATGATTTTATAAAGTTCAGGTAATACTTCTTTGTTTTGGGTCTCCACAATCAAACGCTGTGCGGTCAATCTCCAAAACATATTTTCACTTTTCAATGCTTTTACCAGTTCGCTGGCACTTGCATCTTTCAGGTCAAAGGTTTCTGAATCTTCACCGCCTTTGTACACCATTCGATAGATTCTGCCGTGATTGGCATCCCGGAGGGGGTTGATGTAAGCATTACCAGCGCCGTTTTCAAATCCTCTTGGAGTGGGGTTGTGCTGAATAATAAAGTCGTACCAGTCAGCTACCCAAAGAGCCCCATCAGGACCAACTTCGGCGTGAACAGGGGAGAACCATTCGTCAGAACTTGCTAGAATGTTAAATCCGTTTTTCTCTTTATACCCTGATCCTTCCGGATTGATGATTGCATTGTGAAGGACTCTTCCGGTTGGTTCTGCCACGAATGCAATTCTGTTCCAATATTTCTGAGGAAAGCTTCTTGCAGTATAGAAGTTATGTCCAGCTGCAGCAGTATAGCCATTAAACCAATCCACCTGTCTCAGGAAAGGAGTGATGTGTGGCATGTCATAATGTGAATCAATCCCATGAACCGTATTGGCTGAGCCCTGGAAAATCGGACGCTTCAGGTAATTGTTTGCCATGGAGAAGTAGACACTGTGCTGGCCATTGGCTGTGGAGATGAAGGTTTCAAAATCTTCTGTAAAACCAAGTCCCCAGGTGTTATTGGAGGTATTTCCAAGGTATTCGAGATTATCACCGCTAGGTGAGAAACGATAAACGCCCTGGCCAAATTGATGCTTGACGCCGCTTACTTCTCCATTGAAGCCGGAATAACCTAAGACTCCCCAGATTTTATTGTCAAATCCGTATTTCAAATTGGAAGGTCCGGCGTGCGTATCGCTTTTGCCCCAACCGGTCATGATTACTTCTCTGACGTCTGCCACATCGTCTCCGTCTGTGTCCTTAAGAAAGATAAAATCTGGAGCCATGGAGATCAAAATGCCACCATTTACAGCCATGATTGAGGTAGGGATATTCAGATTTTCTGCGAAAACAGTCACTTTATCGGCCTTGCCGTCACCGTCGGTATCTTCCAGGATTTTGATTTTATCATTCCCGCCTTCGGTTCTTACCTCGTTTGGATAATCGACCGTTTCGATTACAAACAATCTTCCTCGCTCGTCCCATGCCATCGAAATGGGATTGATGATCATTGGTTCAGAAGCGAAAAGCTGCAGCTCAAAACCTACAGGAACCTGAATCAGCTTCATGCTTTGCTCAGGAGAAAGCGGCAACTGGAATCTCGGTGCCGGATCTCGTTTTTCATAGTTTGGAATTACAGCATCCTGAAACTCCGGAGTGGGAATTTCATACGCTGCCAAAAGCTCATTTACTTTGTCTCCGACTGCCCAAAGGATCCCGTTGGCGACCAATTCCTGGAATTCTTTCTTTTCCCAGGTCTTTTCATTGTGACCGTAGGCAGTATAGAAAACCCTTCCGTCACCTTCATTTCTAACCCAGGTGTAAGGTTCTCTTTTGTCGCCTTCCACACGTTCCATCAGCACAGTTTTGTCTGGATTAACTTTGGCATGAACGTAGGTTTCATCCCATGTTTCAAACTCTTCGATTCCTGCCATCACCGGATGCTCAGCGTCGATAATATCAACTGTGAAATCACCCGTGCCGTGGGTGCTGAATTGTCCTCCAACAGCACTGATGTACCATTCTGAGTTTTGGAAACAGAACGATGCGGAGTGGATCGGGATCAGGGCTTTTCCGCCCTGGATGTAATCCTTGAGTGCTTTTTCCTGTTCGGGACTGATCTGCTCATGGTTGGCGTAGATCATCAGACCGTCATAGTTTGAAAGAGTCACCTCATTCAGATCGTTGAGATCTGTGGTGTAGGTGAGGTTGATTCCCTTTTGGAAAAGCGGGGTTTCCAAATACATCATCAGCTTTTCGGAGTTGTGATGCTCACTTTCATGTCCCAAAACGAGGATTTCTACCCTTCTTGGCTCAGTCATGGAAAGGAAAGTTTCTTTTTTACCGCAGGAAACTAAAAGGGTGAGGGCGGTGAGTAGGAGAAGGCAGTAGCTTCCCGGGTTTTTAAAATTGGTCATGCTTTGGGCTTACAAATTTTTGGAACCTAATATTCCCCATTTAGGCTAAGATTTTCTTACTGTTTTACCTTGATTTATGACTGTTTTTTGTCAATTTGTAAATCTTATTTCAACAAAAAGAGCAGAAATCAGTGAAAACACCTTTTCAAAAATCCAGAATTCCAGAAGGAAAGGCATTTGTAGTCAAGGAATTGATCGCCCCATACTTTGATGTTAATTGGCATTTTCATTCTGAATACCAATTGTTTACAGTACTGAAGGGTAGGGGTACCCGTTTTATTGGCGATCATATGCAGAATTTCCGGGAAGAGGATATGGTTTTGACCGGCCCGGATCTTCCACATTTATGGAAAAATGACAAAGTCTACCACATTCCGGAAAACAAGATGACAACTCACGGAATCGTGGTTTATCTGCCGGATAATTTTTTGAATAATTCGGTTTTCCAGCTGGAGGAATTTGAAGGTATTTCCAATATGCTCAAGAAATCAGTTCGTGGAATTGAGATCAAGGGAAAGACAAATCTATTGGTCAGGGAAATGATGATAGAATTGCTGGACATGAAAGGAGTGAAAAGCATCATCCATTTACTCAAAATCCTTCAAACGATCGCAGATTCCACGGATTGTAAATTGATCGCTGACGCTGCCTATATCAATACCAACAAGGAATCCGAAAAGGACCGAATGGGTCAAGTCTATGAATATGTGATGCAGAATTACCAGGGAAAGGTAAGTTTGGAGGAAGCAGCCCAACTTTCAAATCTATCGGTATCAGCCTTTAGCCGGTTTTTCAAATCCAGGGTCAACAAATCCTTTTCTGATTTTTTGACTGATGTCCGGATTTCCCACGCTTGCAAACTTTTGCATGAAACAGACCTGAACATCAGTGAGATATCCTACGAATGCGGGTTTTTCACCTTGTCCAATTTCAACAAACTTTTCAAGGATCGGGTGAAAAAGACACCTGTGGAATACAGAAAAGAGTTTTTGAATACTTTGCTGTTTAGTTGAAAGGCAGTCTGAAAGTGTTCAGGACTTCAAATTTTCCATTACTGCATCCAAAAAGGAAGAACTGATTGGAACTGTATATCCCAGCAGGTGTAGCTGGTGCCTTTCAGCTTTGGATACCAGGTTTTTATTGGCGAGAAATGACCGATGTGTTCGGATAAAAAATGGAGGAAGGAGTTTTTCAACTTCCGAAAGTGTCATCCGGCTTAGAATTTTTTGATTTTGGAGCTGAAAAGTCACATAATTTCCAGTTGCCTCACAATATAAGAGTTCCGAAAAATCCACCCGGATTTGCCCTTCGCTGGTTTTGACAAATAAAAACACCGGAATTTCTTTGGGTTGAAGCTCGATCCATTCCTGGGCTTTTTGACAAGCTTTCAAAAATCGGCTTAGATTGAAAGGCTTCAGGAGATAATCCATGGCATTCAGTTCAAATCCTTTCACCGCATAATCAGAATAGGCGGTGGTAAAAATCACCAATGTTTCTTTGGGAAGCAGGGCGGCTAGGTCGATCCCCGAGATATCGGGCATATTGATATCGAGAAAAACGAGCTGGACAGGCTCATTTTTCAGGTATTCTAGTCCCTGGACCGCATCGGTAAAGGTGGCTTTGAGTTCCAGAAAAGGCACCTTGGAAGCGTGGGATTTGATCACTTCCAAGGCGTAGGATTCATCATCAATGGCAATTGCCGAAATCATCTAGTTTTTCAATTGGATGGAAAGATGGACAAAGAAGTCGGTGTCGTTGGAGAAAATATTGAGCTGGTGACGATCGGGATACATCAATTGAAGTCTATGCTGGACATTTTCAAGACCGATTCCGGATTCTTCCTGAGATTTTTCGGAGGCAGGTTTTTCGGGATGTGTACTGTTGACCAGATCGAGATGCACCGAACCTGAAATGCATCTCAAATTAAGGCGGATCCAGGATTTTTCCTTGGCGGAGATTCCATGTTTGAAGGCATTTTCCACAAACGGAATCAACAGCATCGGAGCGATGTCACCGGCACAATTGCTTTCGTTGATTTGAATGTCAATTTCCAGATTATTCTGGGCACCAAATCTGAGCATCTGCAGGTCCAGGTAATTTCTCAGGTAGTTGATTTCCCTGGAAAGCGGAATTTGGGGAAGCTGATTTTCATGGAGCATAAAGCGCATCATGTCGCCCAACTTTTGGATGCCGTCGGAGGTTTTTTCAGCATTTTCCATCAACGCACTGGCGTAGAGCGTATTCAACGCGTTGAAAAGAAAATGCGGGTTGATCTGGGATCGGAGAAAATCCATGCTGGCGTTGCCATGGTCTACTTGATAAGTCAGTGTGGTGATTTTGCCCAAATTTCCGATGTAGGAATCATACTTTCTGAAGATTAGCGTGGCCAGGGGGAATAAGATCACCAATAAAAATGCAACAGAAGGAATCCCTCCGAGGAAGAAAATCTCTTCCGAGTGGTTGCTTTCAACTGAAATCACCATAAACACAAAGAGGATCATCGCAGCAAGACCATAAGTAAACCACCTGGATCGTTTGATTTTACCTGTCTCTATATTTTTGTATATAAAATAATAATGGTAAAGCCCCAAGAAGAGCAGCCCTGGTACTACCATTCCGAAGACAACCAAAGGTCCAGGATTTGTGATATCCAACAGCTGAATCAAGAATAGGATGGTGAACAGGTAGATAAAGACCAACCGGATGATGTTATAGATCTGGAAATCCCTGATTTTGGGAGGTGTGAGCGCTTGCTCCAAAATAAAGGCTCCAATCAAATAGCAGACGTAAATGCCTACGACCCCAAGGTAAAAAGTTGGAAAAGGCGCATGAGTCAATTCGGTATTATAGGCAAGAATAGCACAAATAAGAAGAGATGCCGCTGCAATCAGAATGGAAAATATAATCGGCAATGCCGGTTTTTTTTCTCGTTCATATTTGGGAATCAGCACCATATGAACCAGGTGGAAGGACACATACAGCGTCAGTGGAATGGCCAATCTTGCGACAAATCGGAAGATTTCAAATCCTGAAGTTTCATGGAAACCGGGGCTAAAGAGGAATAAGTTGAATAAAATGATCGATAAGAAGGCGGCGGTGACGACCCACCATTCGATCTGTCGAAAATCAAGACTTTTGGATTTCATTAGGGCAAAATTAAGGTTTATTTAAAGGTGGGGGATAGCTGTGTCTGGGAAGCTGCGTTTTTTTGGGATTGATTTTGGGCAGCATCGGCCGAAAAGGCCAAGAACAAATTGTAGCAAATCCCTGCTGCAATGAGGAGGTAATAGATTTTTTTGTGTTTCACGGTTGGCTTGGAGGAGTTCAAGAGTTGGTTTAGTTTTCTTGTGGTAAAAACTTGAACCAAGATTAGGCTTCACTCCAACGGCAATCAAAAAAATGTGACGAAAAGGGCAGTTTTAGGGATGGAATTGATTTCGGATATGTGATGTCGGATTTCGGATTTTGCCACAAAGGCGATAATTCCTAAAGCAAACTTCAAAACTCTTCGAAAGCTCGTAAATCGTACTTCTTAAATCGTACTTAAAAAGGATAAGCTTCCAACTCAATTCCCCAAATCACTGGAAGAATAAAATAAACCATTAGGGTAATCAGAATAATTGAGGTGACATTTAGCCAGAATCCTGATTTTACCATATCCTTGATTTGAAGAAATCCGGATGCGAAAACAACTGCATTTGGCGGAGTACCCACCGGGAGCATAAAAGCGCAGCTTGCGGCGATCGTGGCACCAACCATGATTCCCAGAGGGTTAAGATCAAATTTCAAAGCAACTGAGGCCAATATCGGCAGAATCATAGCAGCTGTCGCAACATTGGAAGTCACCTCCGAAAGAAATACCACGGAAGCTACGATGATCAGTAAAAGCAGGAAAAAGTTAAGTCCTTCTATCATAGAAAATCCGGATCCAATCCAATCCGCAAGTCCGGTAACTTTAAATCCCTCTGCTAAAGCCAATCCTCCACCAAACAAAATCAATACTCCCCAAGGGATCCGCTCCGCTGTTTTCCAATCCAAAATCCGTTCTCCGGGAGTGGAAGAGGGGAGCACAAATACCAAAACCACTCCAATCAAAACAATAATGGTATCATCAATTCCCGGAATTAATTGGTCCAAAACAAACCCACGAATTATCCACGCCAGACAAACCAACCCAAACACAATCAAGACTATTTTTTCTTCAAAAGTGATTTTTCCAAGAGACTTTAGTTGATTCCTGATGATGCTTTTCCCGTCGGGAATACTAAAATTTTTTGGCAGTTTGTTTCCAAAATTGACCAGATAAAACCAGCAAATTAGGATCAGGCCAATTACCAGTGGCACACCAAACATCATCCATTGGATGAACCCAAGTTTATAATCATATAACTCCTCAATGACTCCGGCAAAAACCAAGTTAGTCGGAGTACCGATGATTGTTCCCAAACCGCCAATGGAGGCACTGTATGCAATTCCCAGCATGATATTTTTGCCGAAACTTTCAGAAACCAGTTCATTGGAGTTAGCCAATTGAGTTTTTACCTGATTTACTACCGCCAGGCCAATCGGTAACATCATCAAGGCTGTGGCGGAATTGGAGATCCACATAGAAATAAATCCGGTGGCCACGATGAATCCCAAGACAATCATTCTGAGATCCGTGCCGATAAGATGGATAATACTGAGTGCGATTCTACGGTGAAGGCCCCATTTTTCGATAGCTGTTGCTAAAAGGAAACCGCCCATGTATAGCATGACCGTGGGGTGCATGTAATTGGAAGAAACATCTTCGATTTGGAGAATGCTTAGAAGAGGCATAAAGACCAAAGGAAGAAAGGCAGTGACGGCGATAGGCAAAGCTTCAGAGATCCACCAGATTGCCATCCAAGCAGTAAGAGCCAGCATGGCTTGGGCCTGAGGATTCAATCCTGGAGAATCAATAAAAAAAAGAATGAATAGAAATGATACAGGGCCAAAGTAAAGTCCCAATCGGGGAAGCCAATTATTCATCTAAAGGCTGGATAGTGGTTGAGCGGATAGGTTTTGAATGGGGAAGATAAAAAAAGAAAATGGAAGAGGTTAAAAAATCTATTTAACATAATGTAAATTATATAACATAATAATTAAAAAAGCAAAGAGATCAACTCATTCGGCAACATGAAGGATTTCTCCCCAAGCTGGACACAAAGCCAAGATTTCCTCATAGAGCATGTAGCAATTTCCCTACTGTTGGAGACAAACATCGCCTTATCAAGAAGCGTACTTCCTTCCTCTATTCTGCTTTCGTAATCCCTTACAAAGTCATTCGCAACGGCTTATTGATTTTTAAGTTGAAAATTCAAATAATCATAATTCATTTCTCCTTTTTCCAGGGTAGTCAGTCGGATTACCTGAGGGCCCTTTTTCAACTCTATTGTTCCCAGGTCATCCAGGTAATTCCAGTGGTGCCATTGCCTCCAATCGATTGGATCCTCCGCATCATAGGTCGAGGGAACGGAAAGATCTACGAATGCATCATTAGCTTCTGTACTAATCCTGACTTTGCCATCGTACCGGGAAGTAAACATTAAGCCCACCTGATATTTTCCTGTTTCGGAAACGTTTATGGTATAATTGATCCATTCTCCTGGTTCAGTCCAACCTACATATAACTGATTTACTCCCTGAGCCACCAGATTATACTTCGAATTGTCAATGCTATCACGATGCTTACTATAGGAAATATCTACGCCTTCTTCGATTCGAAATCTGCTGAAATAATCGCTTCCTTTATTCAATCCACCACTTCCTCTATTGGTAGAATCAACGTCATGATAGCTTTTTCCCTCACCACCCAGATCATACAATTCCAACTGAATTTTACCAGGAATCCTTTGGTCTACCGGAGTTCCATCTTCTTTTAAAAAGGCAGCAGATTCCAGCTTTCCATTACAAGCAAAAAATAGACTGAAAATGATTAGGTAAAAGAATTTGAAAAGCAGTCGGAAGCAGGAAAGTGCATGTATGCTGCTATTTTGGAATGAATTTAATCTAAAATTTGCTTTCATAGTATTGAAACAAATGGCCTTTCAGTACTCTTTAAATTCCCCTTTATTAAAATTTACCAAATCTTTATCCTTTCCTCTTCCGCTTTGTAATTCTTGTCACCAGGCTGCACATTGAAGGCAGTGTAAAAAGGATCGAAATTCATCAGCGGACCGTTGACTCGCCAAATGGCTGGGGAATGCGAATTGGTAGTCACATAGTTGCGCATAAATTCATCCCGGGTTTTAACTCTCCAGATTCTTGCAACCGAAAGACAAAAGCGCTGATCCGGCGTATAGCCGTCGATTTTGGTGGTGTCCTGTCCCTGTTCGGTAAGCTTAAAAGCTTCGTAAGCAATATACAGTGCGCCATTGTCGGCGGTATTTTCGCCTATTGTCATCGCACCTTTTACAGGCACACTGTCCAGGACGGTGAACGTATCGTATCGCTCGGTCAGTTGCTGAGTTTTGGCCTTGAACTTGGCGTAGTCTTCTTCTGTCCACCAGTTTTTGACATTGCCGTCTTTGTCGTATTGTGCTCCCTGATCGTCAAATGCATGCGTCAGTTCGTGACCGATGACCATCCCAATCCCTCCGTAATTGATGGCATCATCGGCATAGAGATCGAAATACGGGTATTGCAATATGCCGGCAGGAAAGACGATTTCATTCAGCGAAGGATTGTAATAGGCGGTAACCGTCGAAGGTGTCGTCCCCCACTCGTCCTTGTTTGGCGCTTTGTTGAGTTTTGCTGCTTGGTACTGATAGTCGTTTTCCATCAGTGCCACGACATTTTCAAAGTACTTCTCCCGGTCAATTGTCACCGCATCATAGGTTCTCCAGACATCAGGATACCCAACCTTTTTGGTGATGGCATAAAGCTTTTCGATCGCTTTGGTTTTGGTGCTGTCGCTCATCCAGTCCAGTTGCTTGATGCGGGTTTCAAAAGCTTTCTGAAAGTTGTCTACCAAGTCCGAAATCCGTTTTTTAGCGGCTTCGTTGAAATAACCCTTCACATACAACTGACCCAAAGCAAATCCCAATTGACGATCCACTTTGTTGACCATTAGTTGGGCACGAGTTAGCTGTTTGGATTGGCCAAGCAGAACTTTTTCATATTCAAAACTGGCAGCTTCAAAAGGCTCACTCAGCACACTCGCATAAGTAACCAAAGAGTTGGCCTTCAGATAAGTTTTCCAATCTGATAAACTGACAGAATTTAACAAAGAATTGAGTTTGCCATAGTATGCAGGCTGGCGAACATCCACGGAATCGGCCTTCAGATTCAATTGATTCAGCAACTTACTCCAGTCTATAGTGGACATTTTTGAATCCAATTCAGAAACAGCCATTTTGTTGTAATTCTCCTTGACCACTCTCCTTTCGATCCGGGTTTTATGGGATTCAGCCAACGATTTTTCAATCGCATACACCGCTTCCGCATTCTTTTGGGCATCTGCCTGACTTGTTCCGGTGAGTTCAAATAGTGTTGCGATATAGGTTTTGTATGCGGTTTGAATTCCGATGGTGGCGGAGTCAGTTTTAAAATAATAATCCCGATCCGGCAAACCCAAACCGGCTTGGCTAAAATGCAGGATGTTGATGCTGCTGTTTTCCTGGTCCGGAGAGACGTTCATTCCAATGATGGAATTATTACCCTGGCTGATCTGAGTCGTAACAAAATTCATCAAGCTTGAGATATCCTGAATCCCGTCGATTTCATTGAGGAGTGGCTGGATTGGTTCGTATCCACGCGCATTGATCACTTCGGTAGCCATTCCGGATGCATAGAAGTCTCCTACTTTTTGCTCATTGCTGCCAATTGGATGAGTTTGGGCGGAGACTTCTTCCAGGATATTTTCCAAAAGCTGGCGCTGTGGGATATTCAAAAAAGAATAGGACCCCACCCCCACCTGATCGTCAGCAATTCTGGCAGTGTCGTACCATCTGCCATTGACGTGCATAAAGAAATTGTCGCCAGGTTTAATGCTTTGGTCAATTCCAGCTACTTCAACAAATTCACGGACAGGTTGATCTTCTGAGGTTTCCGATTTGCCACAAGAAGCCAAAGCAAAAATAATCAGGGGGAAACAAAGGTAATTTCTCATTTGATTGGGGGTTTGCTTGAAGTTGACTAAAAATAATCAAGCTGCAAGAAGTGTTTATATGATATTTTGAACCAGTCTTTTAGGTGGATAATAGGTGATTTAAAAGGCGGGTGAAAATCATCGCTAGTTCGATCTCAAGTTTTCCAATGATGGGAATTTCCTTTGAATTCCTGCCCCACCCCTATATTACGGTCTAGGATTCCTAAACCAGATAATCGATTTCCATAAAAATTTCCACATTTGGAATCCAAATTTCCTGTACGAACCGGATATGATCCGGATGATTGGTATAGAAATCATAGGATTTCTGATCTTCAAATTCCATCGAGATTCCAAAGTTGTATGGGTTCTTGGAGCTGATTTGTTTCATTACTTCGAATTTCATGACTCCAGGAACGGATTTAAGTTTCACCGCTTCATCCAAAAATTCCCTTTCCTCCGGTGAACCTGAGGAATGAATGAGTTTGAATACTACTGAGTGCCGAATCATATTTTTTCCTTTATAAATGTTTGGAATAAGTGATTTCAAAAATGAAAAGTTTTGGGCACAACACCTTATCTCCTTCGTTTCTCTCATAGGTAATGAATTCCAGCCACTTGAAAAACTCTTGGGCGATCCTTCCAAGTGAATTTGTATTTTCAACTTCAACCACCAACTTATCCTTATGAAGAAATACTATTCAATTCTAGCCCTGGCTTTGTTCGCCGGAGGGCTTTTTAAGCCGGATCAAAAGCTTTTGGCGCAGAGCCAAAAGCCCGTCGTCGATCCTTCTTATTATGAAAGTTATACATGGAGAAATATTGGTCCCAACCGTGGCGGACGCTCTCTTGGGAGTGCCGGAAGTCCGGGAAGACCAAATGAATACTATTTTGGAGCCACCGGCGGAGGTCTCTGGAAAACCGTGGACGGTGGAAATGAATGGTTTCCTGTAACCGACGGTCAAATCAGTTCCTCCAGTATCGGAGCAGTTGCCGTAGCGGAAACCAATCCCGATATCGTCTATATCGGCGGCGGCGAGACTCAGCTGAGAGGAAGCATTACCCAAGGCGACGGCGTATATAAAACCACTGATGGAGGAAAGACTTGGAGGCATTTGGGATTGAAAGAAACCCAGGCTATCTCCAGAATCCGAGTCCATCCTACCAATCCGAATATCGTGTACGTGGCAGCTTTGGGACACCCCTATGGCGAAAATGAAGAACGTGGCGTCTTCCGCTCCAAAGACGGAGGAAACACCTGGGAAAAAGTACTTTTCGTAAGTGATAAAGCCGGTGCAGCTGATCTGATCATCGACCGAACCAATCCAAATATTCTTTATGCTTCGACCTGGCAAGTGTACCGAAAATCTTGGAAAATGTGGGGCGGTGGCCCGGATAGCAAGCTTTTCAAATCTTTGGATGGCGGAGATACCTGGATTGATCTGACCGAAAATCCGGGAATGCCGGAAGGCCCGATTGGAAAGATTGGGGTAACGGTCTCCCCTGCCGATCCCAACAGAATCTGGGCAATTGTTGAGGCAAATGAAGGCGGCGTTTTCAGATCGGACGACGGCGGATGGACTTGGGAAAAAGTGAATGAGGAGCGCAAGCTTCGGCAGCGGGCTTTCTATTACTCACGGGTCTACGCTGATCCGCTGGATAAAGAAACTGTCTATTGCTTGAACGTTGATTTTTTTAAGTCAACAGATGGCGGAAAAACTTTTGACATAGAAATCAAAGTGCCGCATGGCGATAACCACGATTTGTGGATAGACCCAAATGATCCCATGAGAATGATCAGTTCCAATGATGGTGGCGGAGTCGTGAGTATCAATGGCGGAAAGACTTGGACCGAAGAAGACTATCCGACGACACAACTGTATCACGTGATGACTACAAGTGATGTTCCGTACCATGTCGCCGGAGCTCAGCAGGATAATACGACGATTGCAATGCCTAGTGATGGATGGCAACATAAGCTCGGTGAAGGTCCCGGTCATGGCTGGCACTATGAAGTTGGCGGCGGAGAAAGCGGTTGGATCACTCAAAGCCCTGTTGATCCGGATGTGTTTTATTCCGGAAGTCAGGGAGCTTTGTTGACCCGATACAATCGAAGAACCGGTCAAATCCGGGATATTCAGGTGTACCCGAGATTTTTCTCCGGAGAACCAGCCTCTGCGCTTCCGGAAAGATGGCAATGGACATTCCCGATCATGTTTTCCCCATTGGATCCATCGATCATGTACACCACTTCTCAGCATGTATGGAAAACTTCCAACGATGGCCAAACCTGGGAAAAAATCAGTCCTGATCTGACAGTTGCAGACCCGGAGACTTTGGGAATAACAGGTGGTGAAATCACCAAAGACATGAATGGACCGGAGATTTACGGGACTGTTTTTGCTT
Source organism: Algoriphagus sp. A40 (assembly GCF_002002735.1). Classification (GTDB taxonomy): domain Bacteria; phylum Bacteroidota; class Bacteroidia; order Cytophagales; family Cyclobacteriaceae; genus Algoriphagus. Next base: position 56,153 of record NZ_MUNY01000053.1, read on the forward strand.
TGGCACCATCCGGTCACGATGTAAATACAATCTGGGCTGGCTCCGATGATGGGAAAGTTTCTATTACCAGAAATGGCGGAAAAAGCTGGGCTGATATTACTCCGAAAGACTTGCCTCAGTACTCCAGAATCGAAATCCTGGACGAAGGAAAATTCAAACCCGGAACAGTTTATTTGGCAGCAAATCGCTATCAGGTGGATGATCGTCAACCGTATGTGTTCAAGACGACAGATTATGGTAAAACCTGGACTAAAATAGTAAATGGCATCGCAGACGGGCATTTTGCCAGAGCGATAAGAGAAGATTTGGTAAAGCCGGGATTACTCTACTTGGCGACTGAGCATGGAGTTTATGTTTCCTTTAATGATGGTGAAGCTTGGCAGTCATTGCAGTTGAATTTGCCGGATACGCCGATCAGGGATTTGGTATTGAAAAATGACGATGTCGTGTTGGGATCCCATGGTAGAGGTTTCTGGATCTTGGATGATATCCGACCATTGCGTGAAGCAATGGATGTGAATTCAAAAAAGGAAGTGGCTTTGTTCAAACCTGCAAATCCGATTCGGGGAATTTATAATGCAGCGATTCAATACTATTTGCCAAATGAGGCGGATAGCGTAACTATTGAAATAAAAGACGCTCAAGGAAATCTGATCACTACTTATACTGGCAAAAAAGGGAAAACTGATAAGAGTACTCCTGCTACTAATCAGGGCTTGAACACTTTTACCTGGGACATGCGATATCCTGGAGCTACCGTTTTTGACGGAATGATCATCTGGAGTGCCAGACCACAGCGAGGTCCTTTGGCTCCACTTGGAGAATATCAAGTGAGTCTCAAAACTGGAGGTGTCGAAAAAAGCACGTCTTTCGAACTTGAGATGGATCCGAATCTGGAAGGGATAACGGCAGAAGATTTGCAAAAGCAATTTGATCTGGCCCTTCAAATCCGGAATAAGGTTTCTGAAGCCAACGAGGCAGTAATTCTTATTCGAAAAGTACGTGAGCAGGCGAAGCAATTTGAAAACGCTCAGGACCCGAAGATCAGTGTTGAACTTGCTGCTATGCTGGAAAAAATGAAACTGATAGAGGAAGATTTGTACCAGGTTCAGAATCAAAGCCCTCAGGATCCTTTGAACTTCCCAATCAAGCTGAACAATCGCTTGGCTTCTTTGCAACGAAGTGTGGAAAACGGTCAGGCAAAACCAACAGATGCTGCTTATGTGGTATTTGAAGAATTGTCGCAGGAACTAGCCGGTCATTTGTCAAAGCTTGATCAAATCATAAATGGGGATTTGAAAAGCCTGAATGGGCAATTACCCCAAAAGATTTCGATTGAAAAAAAGTAAGAACCGTCCGATTTCAGACTTAAAAAGAGGTTTTCCCGGAAAGGAAAACCTCTTTTTTTAATTTCTGATTCTACTAACTAAAAGCTAAACTACTGCTTAATAGCCTGCTCTTTCTTATATAATTCAGTCTGTTGCTTTAGCAAGTAATGATGGATAGCTTCCACATCTTCCTCGCTAAGTGAATTACTAAAGTTGGCCATTCCGTTTGGTGATAGGATTCCTTTCAATAGAATATCATTAAAAACCGTATGCTTTGCCAAAGTCAATTTTGCAAGGTCAGGGTGCTGGGAAGCATGAAGATCACCAAACTCTCCATGACAGGTCGTGCAATAGAATTTGTAAAGCGAAGCTCCTTTGGGGATGAGTTCCTCCTTGATTTCCATCACAGGCGGTTCCGGAGTTTCAATCCTCTTTTGCTTTGGAGGCAGTGGAGTTTCTCCTCCACCTAGTTTAAAGGCGATGATCCTGCCTTTATTTTCATATTGAAAGAAAGCCGCATCTGGTAAATAGCCATAGGTTTCTGCCCCGCCATAGCCTGCCATCACTGCTACGTATTGCTCTCCATCGATGCTATACGTGGTTGCAGCAGCCATAATTCCCGTGCCTGTGAATATGGATTTCAATTTCTCGCCCGTTTTGGCATCATGCACATTGAAGTATCCGGTGCGTGTTCCCTGAAATACCAAGTCAGGTGTTGCCATCACTCCACCATCAGGTCCCCCATCTGGGAATTTCCAAACTACTTTTTGTGCCACCGGATCATAAGCCAATAAACTTTCGGATCGAATGGTATCTTCTGCTGACTTTACCTGGTCCAGTACATGCTCGCGGAACTTGTACATGTTGGCATAATCAAGATTGGTGTTGTCCACATCAGGCAGCCAGGTGTAGGTTTCAAAACTTTTAAACACCTGTGGCACGGCTCGCTCAGGGATATACACCAATCCTGTGGTTGGATTGAAGGCCATCGGTTGCCACACATGCCCGCCACCGAGATACGGAATTACGAGTCTGGGTTTGTCTTTGTACCATTGTCCATTTTCTGTCAATACCGGTCGCCCGGTTTCCATATCAATATGACTGGCCCAATTGACTTTGGTATATTTTTCTGCTGAGATGAGTTCACCCGTTGCTCTGTCCATCACATAAAAAAATCCATTCTTAGGCGCCATCATTAAAACCTTTCTGGGCTTGTTTTCGATGTCAACATCCGCTAAAACAATATTTTGCGTGGCAGTGTAATCCCAAATCTCAGCCGGTGTGGTTTGATAGTGCCACACTAATTTTCCATTGTCAGGATTGATCGCGAGAATGGAAGAGAGAAATAAATTGTCACCACCGGCAGGGCTACGAAACCAAATCGGATAAGGCGTTGAGTTTCCGGTTCCTACATACAATAAGTTCAATTCAGGATCGTAAGCCGATTCGCCCCAAGCTGTTCCGCCCATGCCGGATTCCCAATGGGAATTGGGATCCCAAGTTTTAGCGGCCATTTCCATTTCCTCACTTTCATGGCCTTTGGCCGGGTCACCGGGAACAATCCAGAAGCGCCACTTCTCCTCTCCCGTTTTTAAATCGTAGGCTGTGATATATCCCCGCACGCCATATTCGCCACCGGAATTTCCAATCATCACAATGCTTCCGGCCACTTGGGGCGGACTCGTGATCGTATAGGCTTTGCTGCGATCGGTAAACGTATCTTTACTCCAGAGCACCGAACCATTTTCGCCATCAAGGCAAACCAAATAGCCATCGAGGGTTCCTACATAAACTTTTCCCTCCCACACAGCTAAGCCACGGTTCACAACATCGCAACAAGCTCTCCGTCCGTAGGAAGCGTCCACTTCTGGCTTGTATATCCACAATTGCTTTCCTGTTTTTGCATCAATCGCGTAGACAGCTCCCCATGCGCCGGACGTGTACATGATTCCATCTACCACTATTGGAGTTGCTTCCAAACCTCTGGGCACATTGCCAATAATTGTGCTGGCATCATATTCCCAAGAGTAGCCCAGTTCGTCCACATTCTCCTTGTTGATTTGATTGAGTGGAGAATAATGCTGCATCATGTGATCCCCTCCCAGCGTCAACCAGTCTTTTGCTTCGCGGTTAGCTAATCGCTCATAATCAATCCAGCCGACAGGCTTTTTTTCTTCACAGCTGATGATGGAAATGAAAAGTACACCAGCATAAAATTTCTTAAGCATAAAATTTGATTTTAAAGGTTGGGGCTTTAATGCGGGATAAAATGTTCAAAACAATATAAACATAACTAACCAAAAGGCGTGAATCCGTCCTCCCCTTTCCTAGTTGGGCTTTTGGTTCAATTTAATGGTTTTGAATTGACTGTCAGGTACGGATTTTATGCCCATAAGAAGAGTAAAAAGAAATTACCAGATAACAGGGCAAAATCATGAAATAGGCACCTTGTGTTGAATAGTTCTCTGCAAAATAGCCATACAATAAGGGTAAGATGGCCCCACCGCCGATTGCCATAATTAACAAGGAAGATCCTGTTTTTGTAAATCTGCCTAATCCGTCAATTGCCAATGGCCAAATGGAAGGCCAGATTAAAGAATTGGCCAAGCCCAACATTGAGATAAACACGACCGACACCATTCCGGAAGTCATCAGCGCCAAACCTACAAAGAGAATTCCAGCCAGTGCAGATAACTTCAAGGCTGTGTCCTGTTTGATAAAACGCGGAATGCAGACAATGCCTATCACATATCCTATCAGCATATTCAGAATAGTGAAACTCGCAAAAAAGGATGCCTTTGAAGCAGCCACACCTTGTGAAGTAGCGTATCCATAAACAGTATCCACGGCAATGACCTCTACTCCTACATACAGGAACAAAGTAAGTACACCAAGCAACAAATGCGGAAACTGGAAAATGCTTTTCTTATTGACATTGGCTATTCCGGTGGCCTCATCTTCTTCGTCTGTATCAACTTCCGGAAGTGCAGAATAATAAATAACTACAGACAGAATCATTAAAACAGCCATCATCAAGATGTAAGGAATGATTACCCGGCTAGACAGCAAGTCAAGTTCCGCGATTTTGGCCGCAGAAGAAAGGGAGTCTATTTTTTGCTGGATTGAATCGGCATCGCTTAGGATGATAGCACCTAAAATCAACGGAGCAAGCACCCCTGCCACACCATTACAAATACCCATTATACTGATTCTTTTAGCAGCACTTTCTGGTGGGCCTAATTTCGTGATGTAGGGATTTGAAGCTGATTGAAGAATGGTGAGACCAGCGCCCTGGATAAATAGGCCTGTAAGAAACAAGGGATACAAACGTGTGAGCGCTGCCGGCACAAATAGAATTGCCCCGATTCCCATGATCAGAAGTCCCAAGGACATTCCTTTTTTTGAACCTGTTATTCGTAATACCCAAGCTGAAGGAATGGCCATGAAGGTATAGGAAATATAAAATGCAAAGGCTACCAGGTAAGAATCGAAGGTAGAAAGCTGACAAACAATTTTGAAATAGGGTATTAATACAGAACCCAGCCAGGTAACAAAGCCAAAAACGAAAAAAAGCGCACCGATAATTAATATGTTATAATTCAAGTTGCCGATTTTATTACTCTGCATAATTCATTGGTATATAGTATTTTACTTTATTTCTTCCCCATTTCTATTTACCTGCCAGATCAGCTGTGTTCAATCGAAATGATGTTGGCTTTTTCCAGACTCATTTGATTAAGCTCCTAGATCGTCTAGCGTGATTGCTCGATTAGAGCGGCTTCACGATAGGTTTGTATTTGCCTAGGATTTCATTGTTAATCGCATCCCCTTCATCCAGATTGCTCGAGGAAAAGACCTCAGGCAGATGGCCTATTTCAATCATTTGTTCCACTGCAGATATTACCACAGCATGCAAAAGCATCGCGCCAATTGAGGTAGACGTTGCCGCAATACTTCGGTTGATTTCAGGAATTGGTATGGAAGCATCACCGAGGCAGCCTTGGTTGTCAATGACCACATCGGCCAGCTCATACAACTTCTTTCCGGAAATGTGGCGAGACGGCTGGGCTTTGGAATGGGTCAGATTGGTCAAGGCAATTACTTTCATGCCTTTTTTATGGGCTGCATGGACCATTTCAATGTTCACAGCATTCCGCCCGGAATTGGAAGCGATGATCAGGCAATCCTTGTCCGTACATTCAAACCTATCCAGGATAAGTTCAGCATATCCGCCAAGTCTTTCCATTTCGGTGCTTTTGATGGCGCCATTGTGAAGCATAAGGGCATCTTCGAGGATGGGATAAATTCTGGCCAAACCACCTGCCCGATAAAATAATTCTTCGGCCATCATATGCGAATGCCCTGTGCCAAAGGTGTAAACAAATCCCTTGTTCATCACTGTGTCTGCCACTATGGTACCGGCTTGATCCACCTGATCCATTTGTGTATCCAGCGCATTTTGAATCAGCTTCTGAATGTTAGCTATGTATTGGAATGTTTTTCTCATCCTGATTTTCAATTTTATAGTTCAATAAATTATCTATGACTGTTTGGATAACCGGAATTCCTGCCTCGCCAAATGCTGCGATAAGCGCACCAATCTCGGGGTCCAATACGGGAGGCTGAAGTGTAATGCCTTCAGCCTGTAAGTGCGTTTTGAGCTGTGACAGGATTATTTCATTTCGATTTAGCACACTCCCAAAATAGCCAAGGTTTTTCGTGGCACATCGGTCTGCAATAGTTCGGGCCAGTTTAAAAAGCCAAACAGCTTCTTGTTCAAGTATGTCAATCGCAACCGCATCCCCTACTCTAGCGGCTTGCTCCACCTCGGTAGCAAATGCGGCAATGGCACTTTTTTCGATCGGTGGATAGTATATTTTATTTATTATCTCAGGGATTTCTTTCAGGTTAAAAAAGCTCAGTAACCTGTTTGTCAATTGTGTGGGCTTTGACATGCCATCATACGTGTGTAAGGCGGCTTTCATCCCCTCAAGCGCAATGTGATAGCCGCTGCCCTCATCCCCTAATACCTGACCCCAGCCACCGGCCGTATGGTAATTTCCATTGGCATCGATGCCGCAGGCCATGGAGCCTGTACCGGCGATCAGCATCGCTCCCGGTTTGCCAAGTGTATGGCCAAGCAAGGCGATATACACATCAGAATGAAAATGTACAATCGAAGCTCCAAATGCACCTGCAGTAAGATCCTGAATAATTTCTTGGCTCACCTTATGGCTTAAAGCTGAATTGCCTGTAAAGATTGTTTCAGGAAGGCATCCAAAATAAGCGGTCAGGGCTGAGGCAATTCCTTGAAAGTTCTCTCTCACGGTCTCAATTCCTGCCCCATAGTGATTGATGGTACCTGTGAGATACGAATAAACAATTTCTCCCTCACGGTTGCACACCACCACTTTGGTGGTGGTGCCGCCACCATCTATGCCGCAAAGCAAATCTGATGAGCTGTATTTGAGCCTGGCTTTTTCCATTTTCCTATCGATCAGAAATCAAACCTGCTTATAGTTTGATAAATATCTTTCGCCTAAAGAGGATCAATGCCGGGATAAAATTGATGCCGACAAAAAGCAAAGCATACAGCATACTGGCAATTTTAGGCGCTAGGCCAATTGAAGTAAGTGCATTAAAGAAATGCATGTTAAGGGATTCGCCTCCCAAGGAAATGTTATAAAATAGGATAGCGAACACATCTGCCAAAACGTACACGGTGATGGCATTCATACCATAGATTACCCCAAACTGAGCCCACTTTTGATGCTTGTTCATGTCAATTACATAGATGCAGGAGGCTAGGGTTAAACTTGCCATGCCTGAAGTAAACAGGACAAATGAAGGCGTCCAGAGGTTTTCATTTAAACCAAAGCTCCAGTTCCATAGAATTCCAAGCACAAAGGAGACAAATCCCCAGAAGAAAAGCTGGTTCACTTTGGTTTCAATAGGGCTCTTGGTAAGCAAAAGCCTTCCTACCAGCATGCCGCTAATACCGGTAACAAAAGAAGGGAATGTGCTAAGAATGCCTTCCGGATCCCAGGTCCCCTGCCACATTTTTCCGGGAAGCAATTGCTGATCAACCCATGCAGCAAGATTAACACCGGGTTCAAGCATGGCTTGGTCATATCCAGGCGTTGGAATAAGCATCATGGCCAGCCAATACAGTACCAAGGTAACCGCGCCAATAACGGCCTGCATTCTCCAACTTGTATGCAAAAACAGCAGGCCGCAAACGAGAAATACAATGGAAATGCGGTGCAAGGTGCCCGTCCAGCGTAATTCTTCCCAACTGAAATCGCCGATAATCCCCAATAAATTGAGGAACATGCCCACAGCAAATATTTTGACGGCTCGGATAAACAGTTTGCTATACATTTCCTGTGGCTTACTGCCCGCTTCCAATCTCCTGGTATAAGCCAAGGCTATGGAAACACCCACGGTGAAAAGGAAAAATGGAGCAATAAGATCTGTAAATGTGATTCCCCACCATTTGCTATGCTGCAAAGGAGCAAAAACGTGATCCCTTTTTCCGGGAAAGTTTACCAGAATCATTGCGGCAATGGTAAAGCCTCTGAAGGCATCAAGAGATACCAGTCTTTTAATCTCCATTTTTTGTATACTTAACTTTAAGGGGAAAATGCAGGATGTATTGTTTTATTACTTTGTTGATTAAAGCAAGCAGCAGTACCAATGATTTTTTCAATTTAAATTCACCTAGATAATCAGGATTATTTTAAAAGAATCTGGTCAGACTGCTTTACGTCAAGCACTTTACTGCCCTTTCCATTTTGGCTAAATGCTCTGACCTTTACCGTGCCCGTGACCTGAACAGGCCCGGCGTAAACAGGTGATTCAATACTTGGTTCGGTACCATCGGTAGTGTAGCGGATCACCAATCCTGGAAAAGCCACATTGGCTTTCAGTGTGCCTGCTTCAATGATGGCTCCCGGAGGAGCAATTCTATAATTGTACTCCCCAAACCAGGCATCAATTTTTGAGAATTCATTTTGCCCAATGCTGTTGGCCAGCGCACTCCAACCAGACATGATAGATTTGTTGCGTTGCTTGATGTCGGCTTCTTCCTCCCAAGCCGGTGCCTGCGCCCAAGCTTTTTCGGCATAGGCGAACAGTTTGGAGGCCGTGTAGTACTCCATCATTTTGGCACCCTTTATTGTCTCACTCCACAATTGAGCCTGGATACCCACGACATTTTTGCGGTTTGCGACTGGCAGCGTTTGCTTGCCTGGATAGCTTGATTCGGTGGGCAGTAACCTGCTGTAGGTATCGAAATTGGCTGTTTTATAAACATCATAAGGCGCCATCACATACGGGTCGATTGCATCTTGAAAACCTCCCCAGTACAAACCGGTTTCTTTTGGATCCAGATCATAAGCCAAATCGAAATAGAGGTTTGTGACATTACACAAGATCACTGGATACCCTGCATTTGCGATTCGATAACCCAGGTCAATGTTGTCTCCGGTATTATCCCAAACTAGAGGTAGGATGTTTTTCCCAACAAACTTTGGATTGACCGTGGCATTGTTTGCGCTGTCTTTGTTCAATACGATCTCTTCCCAGCCGGTCACCTGCAGGTCATACTTTTCAAAAATCGCCATCGCCTTTTCCAGGAAATACCCCTGTAACTGTCTGGCGTCCTTGATTTCGGGTAAGGATTTCATCAATTCGATGCTCAAGGGCGACTTGGCCCAGGCACCGTTGGGAACTTCGTCACCCCCAGTATTGAAGACAGTCATTTTCAATCCGGCTTCCTTGTACATGGCCATGAAATCTTTGACCACTGTTTCATAAAAATGATAGACCGAGGGAAGCGCCACGTTGACGATGTTGTCCTTGTACATCTGGGCAGAGAGGTATTCTGACTTATCATCGGGATCGATCAGCCGGAATTCATTGGCCTTTTCGGGGTCATTCTTAGCCATGTAGAAATCATACCTTGCTTCCATGGCCATGATGGCAGCTCTCGCATGGCTAGGGAGACAAACTTCCGGAATTACCTGGACATGGCGTTTTTGGGCATATTTGAGTATTTCCTTAAAATCTTCGCGGGTGTAATACCCTTTTCCATAATTGTTTTCAGAGTCGGGATTCGGACCTGAACCAAAAGATGGAGTAAGCCAGTTTTTGGAATCGCGCGTGTGACCCCGTTTGCTCCCGACTTGGGTGAGCTCAGGCAAGCCATTGATTTCAATGCGCCAGCCTTCATCCTCTGTAATTCTGATGTTCAGTTTGTTGATTTTGTAGGCGGAAAGCAAATCGATCAGTCGCAATACATCCTCCTTCTGCTGAAAATTGCGCGATACGTCGAGGAGGAAACCACGATAGGCAAACCGTGGCGCATCTTTAATTTCAACACCCGATGCAAATACACCACTGGAATCTTTGTCAGCCCACAACAGGGAAATAAGGCTTTGTACACCATAAAATACACCGGCAGCATCGGTGCCCGAAATCTGGATCGCATGATTTTGTTTTACTGAAAGCTGATAGGCTTCAGCAGAAACTCCGGCAACTGTCACTGGCGCGAGACTCAGTTCAATGGCGTTAGGTACGGTTGCTTTACCTTCTACTAAATTCAGGCTAAATCCGAAAAGCTTTTTTACAGATTCCTTCAGGATCTGTGCTTCGTTTTCGAGTCCTTTTTGGTAGGCGATAACGGTGGCCTCATTGACTTGTACCTTCCCGGCGGATTGCACCATGTTCGCCGGAGTTGGAATAATTTTCCCTGTTTTCTCCTTCGGAATTACAGTGATTTCCTGATTCTTGAAGTACTGGTTAGCAGCCGTTGGAACAATCGATTGGATATCAGGATTAGGGAAAAGTGCCTGCAGGTTATCCAAAGGGGCGGTCGTAAATGTTCCAGGCAAAACCACCTGCTCGTTTTCCTCTCCAAGATTACTAACAAAGTACGCTCCTACTGGCAAGTCACCATTTTTGATCATAAAGCCCACATAGGAGTAGTTGATATTGATAGAATCACCCGGGCTAAGTTTGAATTCCTTACCAGGTAAAAAACGATACAAATCACCATTGACGTGCTCCACAACCCCATTTAGCGAATCAGGCAATTGTCCTATCCGCAAGGTGGCTTGGTTGAAATACAAGGCCCAATTACCGGAGTTGACATCAGATTGGCCATTATTGATAAAAGTGAATTCAGCCCGGCAGGTATCTTGAAGAGTATTCTCTACAATGCGCCATTTTACGGCAAGATCCGAAAGGGAATCAAAATTGACCTCAGAATTACGGGAACAGGAAAGCAATGAAATTGAGGCAAATAAACAGAGACACAGACGACTGAGGAAGAAGGTATAGTTCATATGTTGATCTTTTTTTCTTTTTGGTCACATTCCGCGAAAATCTTTGTTTTGCAAAAAAACAATAGATTCTTAAGTTGCGTTAACGTTAACGCGAATATATGGAAGCGCCTACCACTTTTCAAACACATTCCTGATGAGTATCAAAAAAATAGCAGAATTGGCAGGTGTATCCATTGGTACAGTCGATAGGGTGTTGCATGGGCGTGGCCGGGTTTCGGAGGAAACCAAAGAGAAAATTGAAAAAATAGCGCTTGAGATCAACTACAAACCCAACCTGATGGCAAGCTCCTTGTCTAAAAAGCGGAAAGCTACCGTCGCTATCCTAATACCTGACCCTGCTGAGGATGAGTATTGGCAACAGGCCTGGACGGGAATAGAGAGTCTATTGACCAAAGCAGAAAAACAGGGCCTGGAAATCAAGAACTACTTTTATTCCCTTGACAACCAGAATCTGTTTAACCACTTTGCAAAACAGATCATACTTGAGAAGCCTGATGGACTGATTCTGGCGCCAAATCATCCAGAAAGCTGTTCCAATCTTCTCAACGAATGCGCAAAAGTGTCCATACCGGCAATTCTGTTTGACAACCAATTGCCGGGCTTCAACCAGTTGGCCTTTATAGGTACTGACCTGCGTCAAAGCGGTATCCTATGCGCACAGCTCCTGGAAATGATTACCCATCGGCCAGGAAGTTTTGCCCTGTTTCACATCGACTCCCCTAGTTCCAAAACACATGACATGATCGAGAAAGAACTTGGGTTTAAAGAGTTTTTGGAATCCAACCAGTCAAATCGATTGGTCCAAAATTTTGCAATTGATACGCAACAGGATTTGGAGATCCAATTGGATGCTGCTTTCCAACATGACATTGCGGCTTGCCTGGTCAGTACCTCCAAGACCTGGCTTGTGGCTGAATACCTTCAGAAAAGGAATCGCAGGGACGTTAAACTTATTGGATTTGACCTGATTTCAAAAAATATCGAATTGTTAAGAGGGGGCTGGATTGATTTTTTGATCAATCAAAATCCCGAGCGGCAGGCCCGAAAAAGCCTGAACCGCTTCATCAATTATTTTGCTTTTGGGGAGACGATCCAGGAAAAGGAATATCTGCCTATAGAAATCATTACGAAAGGCAACCTTATCTCAGTTTAAACCCTGCAACATAGTAATCTGGATCAATTATTACATCCGTTTTTTGCTCAACCTCAAGGACTTTCCATTGGGTAGAGGAATTCAGTCGAATGACCTTTTCACCCAACAACACATCCACCGGCATGGTAAATCCCACGATACAATTGCCCCAGCGGTAATTCAAGGTCTTTTCATCAGAATAATAATACTCCAAAACCGGAAGTCTTTCGTCTCTCAGGTATTGATCGAAAATCGGCTTCAAATCCATTCCAAATGCCTGAGAAATATAGCTTTCCACCTGCTGCGTAGTCACCGTCTGATGGTAAAACTCCTGATTGAGTCCTCTTAAGATTTGTCTCCATTTTTTGTCATCCTGTAGAATCTCCCGAAGCATATTGAGCAGATTGCCGCCTTTGTAGTACATATCTCCCGAACCCCTCTGATTTACCCCATAGGTGCCGATTATCGGAATGTCGTTGGCGATGTTCATCCGGGTGCCCCGAACGTACTCTTGTCCAGCCTCCTTGCCATAATGGTATTCCAAAAACAAGCTTTCCGAGTAATTGGTAAAGCTTTCGTGAATCCACATATCCGCCACATCCTTGTAGGTAATGTTGTTGGCAAACCACTCGTGTCCAGCCTCGTGGATGATGATAAAGTCAAACTTCAGGCCCCAGCCAGTGCCACTGAGATCACGTCCACGATAGCCCATTTGGTATCCGTTGCCATAAGTGACAGAGCTTTGGTGCTCCATTCCTAAATATGGAGCATCGACGAGTTTAAACCCGTCTTCATAAAATGGATAAGGCCCAAACCAATGCTCAAAGGCCTTGATCATGCGTCCAGCGTCCTGAAAATGGACTTTGGCCTTTTCCAGATTTTCTTTCAGGACAAAATAATCCATGTCCAGCGTGCCTTTTTCACCGGCATATTTCTCTCCAAAATGTGCGTAATCTCCGATATTGATATTCACCCCATAATCATTGATCGGATTAAGGACTGACCAGTGAAAAGTGTCTGTGATTTGCCCCATTTCGATGTTGACCAAGCGCCCATTGGAAATATCCATCAGGCCTTTGGGTACGGTGACGCTGATCATCAGGCTGTCCACTTCATCAGCTGGGTGATCTTTGGATGGCCACCAGATGCTGGAACCGATTCCCTGATTGGATGAAGCAATGAAATGATTTCCATTGGAATCTTTGGACCAGGTGATTCCTCCATCCCAAGGCGGGCGAATGGCCTCTTTGGGTTGGCCTTCATAACTCACGATCAGTTCCTCGAAGCTGCCGGGAACCTGCTTTTTCTTCAGGGTCACCCAATGAACTGCCCCTTCCCTTTTGAAATCCAGTAGCTCTCTATCCTGAACTATTGAGGTGATTTTCAAGGGTTCCTGAAGGTCAAGCTGTAAAAGCTGGTATTCAGAAACAACTTTATATCTAATTGTATTCGAGCCTTTTATGGATTTGTTTTCGGGAAAGATTTTTACAGCTAATTGGTAGTGATTCAAATCCCACCATTCCCTTTCCGGCGTGATGCTACCGCGGAGCGAGTCTGCATGGGAATATTTCTTCTGGGAAAAAGTAACAAATGATATCAGCGAGAAGACTAATGTGAAGGGAATCCGAAGAGAAAATTTCATTGATTTTTGCGGTAGTTCTAGTTCTGGGTTGCCAAATTTTCCAAAAAAGTTGAGCAATGCAAACGTTAGAACATCAATGGAACCCAGCGAAGAAAAAAAGCCACCTGATCTAGGTAGCTTCTTTTCGGTTAAATTCGAATCTGATCTGGTTTAAGAGCTCTTATCTCCATCGTGAAAAACTCGGGAGTTACCTTTTTTCATAAGCGTGGGACCTCCTTTTGAATCATCAATTACAATGATAGCTCTCTTGAGATTTTTGACTTTTTCGTCTTCAATTGTGCCAGAATACATCACGCCGAGTACTACAGAGTTTGATCCCACCGTCGTGGTACTTCGCCCATACACTGTAAAATTATTTCCTGATCCTGAAATGACAGCGGATTCGCTTTCATCACGTTCTCCGGAAGCAAGTCCCACAAATCTGATACTGAAATCCTCTTCGTTAAAGTAAGAGAAAGTAACGTTATAAGTAACAAACGCCGTGTTTGAAGGGACGTCACCGGTGATGTTGGAGCGGAGCATCAGATTAGGGATCATGAAGTAAGTGCCTGTCACATCCGGCGGCGTGTTCCCTGGGAAGACGTCCATTCCGAGATCTTTCACCGTTTGGACAAATTCTGGTGGAATTACGTTGTTAATTTTGGCTTGGTTATCAGGCCCTTCTTCTACTTCGGCGCATGAAGCTAATCCGAGAACTAAACAGAGGAATACGAAAACTGGATATTTGGTGTGCATAGCGTGAAAAGGTTTAAGTTTTTTTATTCATCGCTACAAATTCAAATAGTCATCAATCCAATTGACAAAAGTTGAATGACAGGAACTTACAAGTTGGCCATTCTCGGAATTCGGTCGGGATGTTTCCCTGTTTCGCTTTAGCTCCCAGAAATGAGTTCTGCCAAATTCACGTTGACCCCTCCCCGTCTTTTGCTTTCATCTGCCGCTTCCATAAAGGCATAGATTTCCAGAGTTTCTCTCGGATCGATGGGCACTTTTTTTGTCCGGAAAAAGTCGGCGATTTGGATTGCCAAAGGCTCATATCCTTCAAAAGGACCGAAAAACAGATTTCCTTCAGTGCCAAAAGCAGTTCCTCCGTAGTCATGCTTTCCGTTTCTCATTCCCCGGAATGTCCCGATTCTGCCGTCTTTCCAGATTCCCACTACTACTTCCTCATCTGGAGTTGAAAATCGGGTCACCGATTCACAGCCTGTTCCCATGGCTGTAAACAGAATTTCCACTCCGTGAATGCCGTACCAAAACAAATCCGGATGGCTGGGTTCCAAAGTCGCCGGACTGAATGCATCACAGGAAAGGACTTTCCCGATTTTGTTTTCGTGGCGGACAGCATGAACATTCTTTTGATAGCGAAGGGAAGAGGACGAAAACATCGGAACACCTGCAGTTTCCGCCTCCTGATAGATTTTCAATGCATCAGCAAAAGACCCTGCAACCGGCTTGTCAATGAATACAGGCTTTTTGGCTTTGAATACCGCTCTGGCTTGCTCTAAATGGGGTTTCCCGTCATTGGTTTCGAGAAGGACCACATCTACTTTTTGTAGCAAAGCTTCAATCGAATCCACGATTTCTACTCCAAATTCTTTTACCTGATCGATGTAACCGGGTATCCTGTCCATGCTGGATTTGATATCCCTGCTACCGTATGGATAGGCTGCCACTACCCGAAAACCAGCCAATTCAGGCTTTGGATTTTCTGCGTTGAAAAGCTTGGTAAAAGCGGGGGCATGGGAAGTGTCCAGTCCGATGATTCCGATTTTGATTGGATCTGCTTGAGTTGTTGCCAGCAATGAAAATGGCAAAGAACTCAAGCTAGCAGCTGCTCCGATTGCTGTGGTTTTCTTTATAAATGATCGACGGGATGATTTCATAAGTAGTTGATAATAAAATATTTGTTGCTAATTATTGGATCTTTGAATTTAATACGACGATTGTTTTTTCCTCTAAATGCTGTGGACTGCTGACAGTGGACCGTTGACAAAAAAACTACACCTTAAAGAAAATCTTCTTTCGATACAGAAAATACAAGAACAGCCAAACCAAAGCCAAAGCCCCCAAACTTTCCATCACCGGCATCCAATTTTCACCCAAGGGTTTGTAAAGCCCCTCAAACAAAAGCCTGGAGGTATGCCTGAAGTTGACAAAACGGTAGATCATGTAAATCGTCAAACTGTTCATTCCTACCACGACAAAGAAGAAAGCCCATTTCTGGAACTTGAGGATGTCAATGACCAGATAAAACATGGCAAGGGAAAGAAAGGCCAATCCGGAAGTCAGCATAATGAAGGAACTCGTCCACATCCGCTTGAAAATCGGGAAATGCATGTTCCAGACCAGGGCGATGGCGACGCAGACTAGGCCCACTACTACCAGTTGTTTCAGCTTCTGGCTTTCGGATAAAGTGGATTTTTTCAGGATTTCTCCGGCGAAACAGCCCAAAATGGTCAGGCAGATCGCTGGAAATGTGGTCAGAATGCCAAGTTCATCAAATTGGCCCTGAAGGAGCCTCCCTGGCAGGAAAGTCCGGTCAAACCAACCGACCAAATTTCCTTCAAAACTCAAATCACCGGCTCCAAATCCGGGAACAGGAACAAGGAAAACAGCTGCATAATAGAGCAAAAGAATACCTCCGACAATCATCAGCCGCTTAACTGAATCGAAATTGAGGTACAGTACTACCGTGACAAATCCGGCGATTCCAATCCTACCCAACACACTTCCCAGTCGGATCTGCTCCCAGTCGAAGAAAGGAAAAGGTGCATTTTTATCCAGCATACCCAAGCCGATCAAAATCAGCATCCTGACGAATGCCTTTCTGTAGATTTCCTTTTTGGAAGCCTTTCCCTCCATTGCTTTTGCCAGGGAAAATGGAATGGAAACTCCTGCTACAAAAAGGAATAAAGGGAAAATGAAATCGTAGAAAGCAAATCCCACCCATTCAGGATGCTCAAATTGTTGGGCAAGTCCATCAACCCATCCCAGATTAGTTTTTCCCTCCAGGCTTTTGAAAAAAGCATCCGCACCGCAAATCATCAACATATCGAATCCACGAAGGGCATCGATTGAAATTAAACGCTTGGATGTTTTTAACTCTCCAAGGGTTTTGGAATCCGTGGAGAGTTGGATCAGGGGTTCAGATTCCATGGCTATTTAGAGTTTGGGTTCCCAGCCTTTTTGATATTCTCTACCCCAAAGTTTCATGGCATCCTTGTCTTTAAGTATCCTTCCTGAATTTTGGTCAATTTCCAGAGCTCTTCCAGTTCGGTAGGAAATATTGCCTAAATGACATAGCAACACACTCTTTTGAATTTCAGGATAAGGTGAAATCTGGCTTTCTCCCTTGTCTATCGCATTGATGAAATTGGTGAAGTGGGCGATATCCATGTCAAAGCCTGCGCCTTGTTGGTTCACGACGGTACTGCTGGTCGGATCGGCTGACTTGACCAGTTGGTTTTTGTTGTCGTAGATTTTGTAGGAATTGTTGAGGAGTTCCAAAGTGCCGTTTTCCCCATGGAAAGACACACCAGAACCCATGGCGTTGATGTCGCGTGCGTTGCAGCTTCGGCCTTCCCAAAGGATGGATTTGCCATCGGCAAAGTCAAAACTTGCGATTTGAGTGTCGGGAGTTTCCCAGTCATCCTGGTATTGGTATCGTCCCCCGCTGGAATAGGCCTTGATCGGGTAATTTTCCTGCAAGCCCCATCTTGCCAGATCCAGAAAGTGAACGCCGTTGTTGACGATTTCACCTGTGCCCCAATGCCAGAACCAGTGCCAGTTATAGTGAATCAAGTTGTCTTTGAATTCGGCCCGAGGTGCAGGGCCCTGCCAGAGTTCGAAATCCAGCCAATCCGGAATAGCAACCGGCTTCCCTTTGCCGATCGTTTGGCGAGTGTTGGTGTACCAAGCTCTTGCGTAATAGGCGCGGCCGATAGCCCCGGAATGAAGCTCTTTCATCGCCTCTTGTACTCTTGGCCAAGACCTACGTTGATTGCCCATTTGGACGATTTTTCCATATTTCTTGGTTGCTTCTACCAAAAGCTCTGATTCTGCGGGATTATGCGATCCTGGCTTTTCGAGATAGACATGCTTGCCTGCCTGAAGGGCCATGATGGATGCTGGAGTATGCCAGAAATCAGGCATGGCAATCGATACGGCATCAAGAGTTTTGTCATCCAATGCTTTTCTGAAATCTACCAAACCAGTCGGCAAAGTTTGCACACCCGATGTTTTGGCCAGTTCAATTCCTTTTTCCCTCGCTCTTGAATCCACATCACAGATGTATGCGATTTCCACATTTGGAATTTTTGCAAAAGCCTGGATATGCTGTGATCCCCGGCTGTTTACTCCGATTACGGCAACCCGGTATTTGTCTTTAAGCGGATATTGGGAAAGGATATTGAAAGAAAAAGCCGAAGAAACCGCCCCTAGACCCAGAGCTCCGGTAGCGGCTGTTTTGATGAAATTGCGTCGGTTGAGGTTATTTTTCATAGGACTAAGGTTTTTGACTTTGAGTTAATTCGGAGTGATTTCCAATCCGTCTTTAATGACTTTGTGCAGTTCAAGGCTTTGGTTAGGCAGTTGTTTGGCTAAAATCAAATCCGCTTTTTCTCCAATCTGAAATGGGTTAAAAGCGGTATCAAAAAGCCTTTGAGGGCGATTTGAAGCCATTTCCCAAGCTTCCGAAAGGGTTGCCAGGTTATTTTTAAGGAGGAAATTCACCCCCTGCATGATGTTCATCGCTGAACCGGCCAAGGTGTTGGAATTTCCATAGAGATGCAATTTTCTTTCCGGAGTCAGGGTGACTTTTCCGCCCACTGCAGCTTCGTAGTCTCCGGGAGGCATTCCGGCCAAAGCCACCGAATCGCTAACCAGCATTAGATTTGAGCCTTTGACTTTTTTGAAGACTTGGATCACTTCAGAGGGAAGATGAAATCCATCTGCGATGATGGTTGCAGCCAGATTTTCATCCGCAAGTTGAGACCAGAGATAATTCGGATGGCGTGCAATCATGCCGTGCATTCCATTTCCCAAGTGGATAGAAAGCTTTGCTCCAGCCTTGACAGCATCGACTATTTGGGAATGACTGGCATTCGTATGGCCAATGGAAACAAGAATACCTGCTTCCCTGCAATTCTCAATAAAGGAAACGCTTCCTTCCCATTCCGGGGAAAGGGTGATCATTCGGATTAATCCTTCGCTTTGGTCTATCCATTTTTGAAACAAATCCCAATCAGGAGCCTGCACAAATTCCCGGAAATGTGCCCCTCTTGGACCGTCCTCCGGAGAAATAAATGGCCCTTCGATATGGATTCCCGGAATACAGGATTGGGCCAGGCGGTCTTCTTTTCGAAGTCGCACAACCTGTTTGATCAAAGCTGAAACCTGTTCTGGTGAATTGGTAATGATGGTCGGAAAATGCGTGGTTACGCCGACCTCCAGTAGTTTTCGGGAGATTTGACCCAGGGCCAAAACATCTGTTTGGACAAGATTGTAATCTAGTCCGGCGTATCCATTGACCTGAATATCCAAAAAACCGGGTCCGATAAACACATCTTGTGGTAAGTCTTTTTCGGTTGGCAAAACAGAAACTATTCTTCCCTCGGAAATTTGAATTTCAACCTTATTCCCATCCAAATAAGATCGTCCCGATAGCATTAGGCTGCTTTCCATGTTCTGATTTTATGACCATAAACCGCATAGAAAACCAAATACATATAGCATGGGAACAAGATCCAATAAGCCATCCTAACATCGTACAAATCAGCTAGATATCCGTAAATCAAAGGCATAATGGCATTCCCACAAAGGCCCATGATCATCACCGATGCGCCCAGCTTGGTAAACCTCCCCAAACCGTCTAAAGCCAAAGGCCAGATTCCAGCCCAAACCAACGAATTGGCTAATCCCAACAAGACCACAAACCAAATCGAAACATCCGAAGTGATGCCAAGGAGGGTGACTTGACCTGAAGTGAAGATGATCAACAAGGTAAATACCGAACCTAAAAGCGTACAGATTCTTAGAATATTCACTTGCGAGATAACCTTTGGGATCAGAGAAATCCCGATCAGATAGCCCAAAATCGTAGATGCGAGCGTGTATGAAGGAAAAACCTTGGCTTCCATCAATCCAATCCCGAAAGAATTGGCATAGGCAATGACTGTATCGATCGCAATGACTTGGGTTCCTACATGAAGAAAGATTCCCACAGCACCTAAAATCAGGTGCGGAAACTGTAAAATCGAAGTTTTACCGGAATTTGCCTCGGCCAATTCGATGCTTTCGTGCTCTGTATCAATCTCCGGCAAAGGTGAAAACCGAACCAAGATTCCCAACGCTAGTAATACAGTTCCCACGACTGCATAAGGCACAATCACTCTACGGATTAACTCATCCAAGGCAGCATTTTTTTCTGCTTCCGCCATCGTTTCTAGTTGCTGGAAAAGCTCGGTATCCCCTACTCTCAGGATCACTGCTGCAAAGATGATCGGGGCCAATATCCCGGCTCCTTTGTTGAAAATCCCCATGACGGAGATCCTTTGTGCTGCCCGCTCCTTGGGACCCAAGACTGTTACGTAGGGATTGGCGGCAGTTTGAAGGACAGCAAGTCCTGTTCCGAGGGTGAAAAGTCCAAGCAAAAAAACCTCGTATGTTCTACCCATTGCGGCAGGGATAAAAATGAAAGCTCCCAAAGCCATGGCAAAAAATCCGAACATCATCCCCTTTTTGAACCCAACAGCTTTGAGCAGATAAGAGGAAGGAACCGACATCACCAAATAGGAAATGTAAAAGGCAAATGCGACCAGATAGGAATCGAAGTTGCTGAGGGTAAATGCAATTTTGAAATATGGAATCAGGATCGCATTGACCCATGAAACAAAGCCGAAAATAAAGAACAGAGTACCGATGATCCCGATCGAGATCCAGGTATCGCGTTGACTCAGGGATTCAACTTTGACTGCAATGGTTTTTGACATGGGTATTTTGGGTGATAAATCTTAGGCATTCATCCAGCAAATGAATACGAGGTCAAGATTTTGGGCTTTTTCTTCCAGAATTTAATTTCAAAAGGAATCAAAACTTTACCCAAAATCTTGACTAATCAGAATAAGTAAATACCAAATTATTCCCCATCAATCCAAAGAAATTCAGATCAATGGTTTGAAAGAAGGCTGGCAGAGGGTTGATCCAGAAACACCTGACAATTGGGGTGTGTTTGCAGAATTGATGCTGGATGAATGTTGGTGACCTCTCCTTTCATGCAGGCTTTCACAGCCTGAGCTTTTCTCAAATCAGGAACAGAGCAGATGATCGCTTTGGATTTCATGATCTGCCGGATAGACATACTTATGGCTTGAGTCGGTACAGCTTCAAGGTTTGGAAACCAACCTTCACCCAATTGCTGCATTCGGCAGGCATGATCAAGATTGACGACGAGGTAGGGTTTTTCTGTTTCAAAATCAGCAGGAGGATCGTTGAATGCCAGGTGCCCATTTTCCCCGATTCCCACAAAGGCCACATCAATGGGATGGGCTTGGATCTGGCTAGAAAGTCGCTCGCATTCCTTTTCGGGGTCTTTTTCCCCATCGATCAAATGGTAACTTTTGAGCTGCGGCACTTGATTGAAAAAGCGTTCCACCAGGTATTTTCGGAAACTGGCAGGATGGGTGATTGGTAATCCAATGTATTCGTCCAAATGAAATACGGTGACTTTGGACCAATCAATAGTTTTTTCTTCCAGAAGCTGATTCAGTGTTTCAAATTGGCTGGTTCCCGTTGCCAGGATGACATTGGCGGAGCCTTGGGCTTGGACGGCATGTCGGATGAGCTCTATTCCGGCTTTTCCTGCGTGCTGACCCATTTCGGCTGGATTTGGTGAAATATGGATATTCATTAGTTTGGATTAAGATAATTCTTCAATTCTAAAGGAAAAGTCACTTTGTAGGTCTTCATGGAGGGTTGCGATCAGTTTTTGGGCTTTGCCGAGTTGTACCTGAAAAAGGTTCTCAATCACAGGATGCCGATGATTCACATATCCGTACTCTTTCATTTGCTCACAGAAATATAGAATCAATTCGGCCTGATCCGCTTTGTTTTTGCTCAACTTAAGAGATTTGTTCAGTTTTCTCCGGATGGTTTGGGATGCTTTTTTAGCCAAATGATAATTCCTTGTATTGGCCGTTTGAAACGCTTCGTCCAATTCTGCTTTTACTGAATCCACAAACAAAAAAGGTCGATCCTTTTCATTGAGTTTGAAATATAGGAATGCCTTATTGTCCCTGCTGAATTTCGAAAGATCGATGATCAGTCCGATCAACTCTTTCTCGGAAAGGTAGCCAAGGTCTTTTTTGAGTTCGGCGAGTGAGGGGATTTCCATTGGATTCATGTTAGATTTCAAAGATATCGCTTGAGTTCAGAATCCTACAAGAAAAGAAATAGGTCCTTGACCTAAATCAAATTACTTCCAAAAAAGCTTTTAAACTCCTCGCCTGGCAATATTCTATTGAATAGAATCGGGTTAATAGCTAAGTTTAGAATCAGAACGATAAACCCGATGGAAGCTTACGGTCAAATCCTATTAATTGCCATGCCGGCCTTTTTTGGGCTGGTTTTGTTCGAGAAATTTTGGGGTATCTGGAAGGGATTAGATACAGTCCCGCTGAATGACATGATTTCCAGTTTGAGTTCTGGTATTACCAATGCCACCAAGGACGTCTTGGGTCTGAGTATCGCAGTCATTTCCTATAGCTGGCTTCATTCAAAGCTCGGTTTTTTCGAAATCCAGGCGACTTGGTTGGTGTATGTGATTGCTTTTTTCGCGTTGGATTTTGCGGGGTATTGGACACACCGGATTGCACATAAAAACAATTTTTTTTGGAACAACCATATCATTCACCACAGCAGTGAGGAATTCAATCTGGCCTGTGCACTTCGACAAAGCATTTCTCAGATTGTTAAGATTTTCGCGGTATTTCTGATTCCTGCGGCGATTTTTGGAGTTCCTCCAGAAGTAATAGCTATCGTGGCACCACTCCACCTTTTTGCCCAGTTTTGGTATCATACGCAGCATATTGGCAGAATGGGCTTTTTGGAAAAAATCATCGTCACCCCCTCCCACCATCGCGTCCATCACGCCATCAATCCCGAATACCTGGACAAAAACTACGGGCAGATCTTCATCTTTTGGGACAAATGGTTTGGAACCTACCAGGAGGAAATGAAGGAGGTGCCTGCGGTTTATGGCGTGACGCGGCCTGTACAAACCTGGAACCCCATAAAAATCAATTTCATGCATCTCTGGCTACTGATCAAGGACGCCTGGAGAGCTCAAAAGTGGTCAGATAAGTTCAAAATCTGGTTTATGCCCTTGGGCTGGAGACCGGAAGATGTTGCCAAAAAATACCCTGTGAACAAAATTCAGGACGTGTATCATTTTGAAAAATACAATCCACACCTGACCAAAGGAATGTTGATTTGGAGTTTTGGTCAGTTGATAGCGCTTCTTTTGATCTTAAGTTATTTGTTTGGAAATATAGCCACAATAGGTGCTCCGGGGATTTTCTACTATGGAGGCTTTGTCTTTTTGACGGTATTCGCCTACACCGAACTCATGGACCGGAATCCTCAAGCCTGGGCTTGGGAATTGCTCAAGATGTCGTATGGGATGTATTTTGTGGTTACTACAGGTGATTGGTTTGAAATGAATAAGTTTTTGCCTGGCTCGGTTTATATTTTTGTAGGGTATCTGGTGATTTCGGTTTTCTTTTCAGTTTGGTTTTCTTTTCGAAAAGAAAAGCTCCAACTCGCCAGCTAATTCACCCAACCCAATGAAAGAACTTCAGCAAATCATCCAAGCTTACGAAGTCTGTAAATATGAAAATCAAAAAGTGGCCTTGGCCACCGTGGTTAAGGTGGATGGATCGGCCTATCGCCGCCCAGGTGCCAGAATGTTGGTGACCGAAGAGGGAAATCTAACCGGTGCGATTAGCGGTGGATGCCTCGAAGGAGATGCGCTTCGCAAAGCTCAGGCAGTGATTTTTCAGCAAAAATCTATGCTAGTGACCTACGATACCACCGATGAGGATGATCAGAAATTCGGTGTAGGTTTGGGTTGTAATGGAATCATTCACGTACTGATTGAGCCCATTGATTTTTCAGATTCTCAAAATCCCATCGAATTGGCGAAGACTGCCCTATCAGACCGGCAAACTTCTCTCTTGCTCACCCTTTTTTCGATCAAGCATTCCAAATCTGAACAGATCGGGACAGTCCTGTTGGAAAAAGGGGATTTGAAAATGGGAAATTGGGAAATGAAGATCGAAAAGTCTGAACTGCTCGAATTGATCAAGGCAGAAACCGAGCAGTTTGAAGGAGCTTCGAATGAAATACGAACCTATCAGGCTCAGGATGACATTTCTATATTTTTTGAGGTTATCCGGCCAACTCCGCGGATTTTACTTTTTGGAGCAGGAAACGACACTATTCCATTGGCTAAAATCGCCGAAATCCTGGGTTTTGAGTTGGTTTTGATTGACGGAAGAAAAAATTTGGCAACTCCTGCCCGATTCCCTTCGGCAAAGCATATCATCCAAGGTGCCGCAGAGGATGTGGTTGAAAAGCTTGAAACTGACCTGAACACGGTTGCTTTGCTGATGACCCATAATTTTGAATATGAAGCCATTGTTTTGGAAAAATTGTTGAATTGCATGATTCCCTACATCGGTATTTTGGGACCCAAACGCAAAACTGAAAAGCTGATTCAAAGACTGGAAATAAAAGGCCTAAAAGTATGGACCGATAATATCTATGCACCGATAGGAATTGAAATCGGTGCAGAAACATCCGAAGAAATTGCACTTTCGATTTTATCCGAGATCAAGGCGGTTTTGAATAAAAAACAGCCTATTTTCCTTAGGGAAAAAGTAGGCCCCATACATGCAAAAAACTAATGACAACAGGAATAATCATACTTGCAGCAGGTGAATCAAGCAGACTTGGCTACCCAAAGCAAATTGCTAAATACAAGGATAAGACCTTGCTTCAGTTGGCAATAGATGCAGCAAATGGCTGCGAGGCACACAAACGTGTAGTAGTGCTCGGGGCCAACCGGGATGAAATCAAGAAGACTTTCCCGGGAGCCAGCATCCCCAATATTCCCAATCCCCACTATGAAAAAGGGATGTCTTCCAGCCTCAAAATCGGCATGGAATACATGCTCAAATTTGACCAACCGGATCAGGTGATTATCATGCTTTGTGATCAGCCTTTTGTAGATGCCAAGATTTTGAAAAAGTTAATCGCAACTCAAGAGAAAGAAAGAAATGGTATTGTGGCCTGTGCTTATTCTAAGACTATTGGAGTGCCGATTCTCTTTGGAAAAGCCTATTTTAAGGAATTGATGGAGCTGAAAGGTGATGAAGGAGCAAAGAAAATAGCTCAGGCTCACGAGGAGGATTTGGTGACCATCTCTTTTCCTAAAGGCAAGATAGATATTGATACAGAGGAGGATTTGAATGAATTGGTAAAATCTTAAGGCTGAATTCTTATTCTATATCCTTAAAAAACTCCTCCAAATCCAGCTTAAAACCTTCGACGGCAACTGATTCCACCACATCTCCTGAAGTCAGCAATGGAGACGGGACATATTTTCCGTTAGTAAGCGTATAAATTAGTATATCTTGATTTTCGGGATGAATGATCCAATACTCCCTGACACCATTGGACTCGTAGAGCTCATATTTGTGCTTAAGCTCAGTTTTACTATTTCCAGGGGACAAGATTTCTACAATCAGATCCGGGGCACCGATACAACCTCTATCATCCAACTTTTCCGGATCGCAAATCACACAGATATCCGGCTGTACTACATCGTGAATTTTATGATCTTCTTTTGAAACTTTTGGAAATCGAACGTCAAAAGGGGCTACATAAACTTGGCATTTTTGGCCTTCCAGAAACTGATAAAGTTTGGAAGCTAATTTCAAAGCAACCCGTTGATGAATTCGTTTTGGTGCAGCAGCAGCTTTTTTAAAAATTTTTCCTTTAATCAACTCAACCACCTCATCAAATTGCCAGGTCAAATAGTCCGCATACGAATAGTAGCCATATTCGATATCGGGCTCTTTTACAATATGTTGATTTTCAGATTCCATAATTAAATATACTAAATGAAGTAGTATAGGTTTACTTGATTTAAATCATTATGCGTTTTTCCGCAATTCTCCGATCACCTTTTTAACCCACTCAATAGTGAATTCAATATCAGCTTCAGTCGTATTTTTTCCCAAGCTAAACCGGATCGATGCCCTTCCCAAATCCGAGTCCAATCCCATCGAATGAAGCACATGGCTTGGCTTTGGTGAAATGGAAGTGCAGGCCGAGCCCGAACTTACCGCCACTTTTTGATTGACCTTTTTGAGCAGTTCCTCCCCTTCTACTCCACCGAATGCAATGTTGGTGACATGAGACAAGCGGTTTTCCTGACTTCCGTTCAGAAAGGTATCTGGAATTTCCAAAATCGACCCTTCCAGTTTGTTTCGAAGGGTTTCCAGCCGCTTTTCCTCCTGATTCATAACAGTAAGCCGGAGTTCTGCCGCCTTTCCAAAACCCACAATCCCCGGAACATTCAACGTTCCACTTCTCATGCCTTTCTCATGCCCTCCCCCGTGGATTTGTGCCAAAGGTTTGGGAAGATTATTGTTGTGTCGGACATAAAGTGCCCCTACTCCCTTTGGGCCATAAAGTTTATGAGCAGAAATCGCCATCAAGTGAATGCCCCGGGTGATAACCGGAATTTTTCCCGCTGCCTGTACCGCATCTGTGAAGAAGATAATATTCCTTGATCCCGCCAATTCCGCGATTTTTTGAATTGGGTGAATAATCCCTGTTTCATTATTTGCCCACATCAGGCAGATCATTTTGGTGTGGGGAAGAATGGCGTTTTCCAATTCATTAAAACCGATATTTCCTTTAGAATCAACTGGCAAAAAAGTAATCTCAGCTCCTTTTTTTTTAATTTCTGCAAAAGTATCGAGTACCGCCTTATGCTCTGTTTGACAAGTAATGTAATGCTGCTTTTCACCCAAATAGGCTTCAAAAGTTCCTTTGATTCCCAGATTTATAGACTCGGTAGCTCCTGAGGTGAATATGATTTCCTTGGCTTTTGCTCCGATCAACTGGGCAACTTTCTCCCTAGCTTCATCCACGGCATTTTCGGCAACCCAGCCGTAAGGGTGACTTTTGCTTGCCGCATTCCCGAAATGGGTGCCAAAATAAGGAATCATGGCCTCTATGACTTCTGGATCACAGGGAGTGGTGGCGTTGTAGTCAAGATAAATCGAATAGTTCATAGGCTTGAAAATAGTGTTTTCCTATTTCGGTTCACTTATAGAATTCAAGTAACTTGGTCGATTGACCCTTGAAGCTATGCAAGAAACCTGGACTTTTGAATTTCCATCTAACCAGAATTACGAAGAAGATTTAGTTTCTCTTCTGTCCGAAAAGGAATTGGAACTCGGAATTTTCCTTTCCTACTATTACAAAAAAGAAGGTGCTGTCGCCGAAAAAGTCAAACTCAAATCAGGGCCTAAATTCGATTCAAAAACTTCAGGCTCAATGGTTTTGGATTTTGATTTGGTGCACTTCAATGCTTGTCTCGCCATCCATGAGCAAGCCAGGGAAGAGATGAAAATCACGTTTGAAATTGATCCCAAAGATCAAAAAATTAAGCTGATCGGTGCATATTGGCCGAGTCGGGAGATGGATGAAATTTAGATTTTAGACTCAAGAAGCAGGATATAAGATTTGCAATAAAGGGTTAGTAGCTCCTTGCTTTTGGTTGCAAATCCTCTCAATTGAAGTATTTTTGGCCATCTATTTTACCTATGAAAGAATCTGCAGAATCACTGAATTTTATTGAACATATCATCGAAGAAGACTTGGCCAATGGCTTTTCGCAGGATAAGCTCCGTTTTCGTTTTCCTCCCGAGCCTAACGGATATCTGCATATTGGGCATGCTGCTTCCATTTGCCTGAATTTTGGTTTGGGGGAGAGATACAACGCACCTGTCAACCTCCGGTTTGACGATACCAATCCTTCCAAAGAGGAACAAGAATTCGTGGATGCCATTAAGCAGGACATTTCCTGGTTAGGTTTCCGATGGGCTAATGAATGCTATGCTTCCGATTATTTCCAGCAACTCCATGACTGGGCCGTTAAGCTGATTAAGGAAGATAAGGCTTATGTCGATCAGCAGACTTCTGAGCAGATTGCTTCGCAAAAGGGTACACCTACTTCTCCCGGAACTGACAGCCCTTTCAGAAATCGTCCGATAGCTGAAAGTTTGGACCTTTTCGATCGAATGAAAAATGGGGAGTTTCCGGCAGGAAGCTATGTGCTACGTGCCAAAATCGACATGGCTTCGACCAACATGCATATGCGTGACCCGATCTTGTATCGGATCATCAATTCGCACCACCACAGAACAGGGAATAAATGGTGCATCTATCCCATGTATGACTGGGCGCATGGTGAGTCGGATTACCTTGAGCAGGTCTCTCATTCTCTTTGTACGCTGGAATTTAAAGCTCACAGAGAACTCTATGATTGGTACATAGATCAGATTTATAATCCCAAACTTCTCAGACCGAAACAGCGAGAGTTTGCCCGTCGCAATTTGAGTTACACTGTGATGAGCAAGCGAAAGCTTCTCGAATTGGTCCAAAAGAATATAGTAACGGGATGGAATGACCCACGGATGCCGACAATTTCCGGTCTGAGACGGAGAGGCTACACTCCTACTTCCATCCGCAAATTCAGCGATTTGGCGGGTATTGCCAAGCGCGACAACGTGACTGACGTTTCTCTGCTCGAATTCTGTATCCGTGAGGATTTGAACAAATCCGCTACCCGGGTGATGGCCGTTCTTAATCCTGTGAAACTGGTGATCACTAACTATCCGGAAGGGCAAACTGAAACCCTCCATTTGGAAAACAATCCGGAAGAGGCCAACTCAGGGACGCATGAGGTTCCTTTTTCCAGAGAGTTGTACATCGAGCGGGAGGACTTTAAAGAAGACGGTGGCAAAAACTTCTTCCGACTTTCCCTTGGAAATGAAGTCCGTCTGAAAAGTGCCTATATCATCAAAGGTGAATCTGTGGTGAAAGACTACGCAGGGAATATTCTTGAAATTCACTGCACCTATGATCCTGATACGCGTTCAGGAAGTGGAACAGAAGCCAGCGAGCGAAAAGTAAAAGGAACCTTGCATTGGGTTTCGATTGGTCATGCGATCAAGGCTGAAGTCAGAGAGTACGATCGATTGTTTTTGGACGAAGCACCGGATGCACACGAGGAAAAAGGTTTCTTGGAATTCATCAATCCCAATTCTCTAAATGTGATCAAGGAAGCTTATTTGGAGCCTTTCTTGGCAAATGCCACCCTGAACGATAAGTATCAGTTTCAGAGATTGGGATACTTTACCTTAGATCCGGATTCCAAAGACGGTAAGTTGGTATTCAACAAAACTGTCGGATTGAAGGATACTTGGGCGAAGCAAAATACCCAAGCCCCGACTCAGAATCAGCCAAAACCTCAAGTTCAGACTCAATCACAAGGTCAAAAATCGGCTTTGAATGAAATTCAACAGATCGGAAAAAAACTCACCAACCTTTCAGGGGAAAAGCTGGAAACGGCGATGAATTCCATCCGTGAATTTGCGGCAGAAGTGACTTATGAAGAATTGGAACCGCTTTTTGACACGGCTGCCAAAAAAGTCGGAACGCGTATCGCGGCAATGTTGGCTTTGGGAGTATTGTTGAAAAAAGGCCAAACCAAGAATCAAGCGATTTTGGATTTTATTGATTCATGTAAAAATGATGAAAATGAGATTCTCCGGGCGGAAGCTGAGAAATTGGTGTAATTTAACTTACCACTATCTCTTTAGACCTGTCAGGTTTCAAAAACCTGACAGGTCTTTTTTTGAAACATTAAGGAAGTTGAGGAAATTAAGCGATCATCAAGTGAAAATGTTGCTTCCGGAGAAGCAGCATAACTCTTATATCGAATTACTCGCTGTCTAGCGTCTCCAGATGCTGGACTTTTTGTAAATACTATCCATGCTGCTTTCAGAAAAGGAGCATAGCACTAGCATCAAAATGCTCTTAATTTCTAAATGGTAAAAAATAAAAAATGCTGCTTCCGGAGAAGCAGCATAACTCATGACTCGAATTTCAAATATCAAATCTCAAATATCTAGGCTCTTCGAATCTCCAGTTTGATATCTGAAAATTCTTTCTGCTCAATAAATGGCTGACTCCTGAGCCTTCTTCCCGTTGCTGCAAAGATCGCATTGGCAATGGCACCGCCGGTTGGTGGTAGTGCGGGTTCGCCCAATCCAGTCGGATCAAATCCTGAATCCAGAAAATAGGTGTCGATTTCCGGAACTTCCTTCAGCCTGATTAAACGATAGGAATCGAAGTTTTTCTGTTTTGGAACTCCATTTTCAAAAGTCAGATTGGTAAACATCGCATGTCCCATCCCATCCACGATTCCGCCCCGCACTTGGTGATTTGCCCCAATAGGATTGACAACCATACCGCAATCGGTCACCGCTGTGATTTTTTTCAAAACAGGTGTTCCGCCTTGCATTTCGATGTTAGCAACTTGAGCCACGTAGGATCGATGTGAAAAATATACGCTTATTCCCTGCTTGACATCCGGATTTTTACCCCAATTGGACTTTTCAGCCACCTCTTTGGTGACGGCGATCATACGGTTAACATTATAATCTGTATTGCCGATCGGGTTGCTTTTTGCCTTTTCGTACAATTCGAGGCGCATCTGAACAGGATCCTTTCCGGCTTCTAAAGCCACTTCATCAAGAAAGCTTTGCTCAGCGTAGGCCAAGAAGTTCGTCACTGGAGCTCTCCAAGCATTTATGGTGATCGGGCTTGTGTGGACGACGTTCTCAATCAGGACGTTTTCGACAGCTCCGCAGGGGAAGTTATTCGGACGCGTTGAGTTCGCTTCATTCATTCCTACTCCTCTTAGCTTATATCCTATCATGTTTCCTTCGACATCCAAAGCTGCCTCAAAACGATAGCGAACAGCTGGTCGGTAGGCCCCACCGGTAAGTTCGTCTTCTCTGCTCCAACTAACCTTCACCGGACCATTGATTGCTTTTGACACATGAACAGCTTCTTCCACGTAATCAGCTCGCAATCTTCTGCCAAATCCACCTCCCAATCGGGTAAGCTCCACGGTGATGTTTTCCTTGGGAATTCCTGTGATTTCTGCAGCAGCAAGCCTTGCGCGATCCGGAGTCTGGGTTGGGCCGATGAGCTCAACCTTGTCAGCTTGTACATGGGCGAAGAAATTCTCCGGCTCCATTGGTGAATGCGCCAAAAAAGGACATTGATATTCTGCAACCACGACTTTGGCGGCACTTTTAAATGCCTGATTTACATCGCCATCGCTTCGTTTGACTTCAGCTTTTCCATTAGCCATCAGGTCCGTGAAAATCCGATCATGATCCGTAGTGCTTTCAACCGTTCCATCCGGCTCGTATTCTATCCGAAGCAGCTTTTTGGCTTTCATCAAAGGCCAGGTAGAGGTGCCGACTACAGCCACACTGGTACCAAAAGTGACCACATCCGTCACTCCTGCAACTGCTCTGGCGGCTGACTCGTCCACAGTTTTGATCTTCATCCCAAACGGTGCCCGCTGGATCATCGCGTGCTTCATTCCTTCACGATAAAAATCCAATCCAAAAAGTGGCTTTCCGGTGTACATTTCCTTTGTATCCACATTTTTGACCGGAGTTCCGATGATCTTGAAGTCCTTTTTATCCTTCAAAGTAACTTCCTCAGGTGCGGTCATCGCGGATGCTTCAGCCACAAATTCTCCAAAATGCCCGCTTTTTCCGGAGCCTTTGTGAGAAATGATCCCTTTCTCCAGGGTGATTTCTTCAGCAGGGACATTCCAGGTTTTGGCAGCTGCTGCCACCAATACAAATTTGGCTGTGGCCCCTGCTTTTCGGAGTATTTCCCAGCTGTGAGGCATGGCACCAGATCCGCCGGTAAGTTGTCGATCGTACTTTTCGGTATCCAAATTAGCCTGAACGACCCGTACTTTTTCCCAATCTGCCTCAAGTTCCTCAGCAACTACCATAGGGAAAGAGGTCTTGATATTTTGACCCAGTTCGGGGTTAGGCGAATAGATTACCACATCTCCTGAAGGAGAAATGGACAAATAGCTGTTAAATGACTTGGCTTGTGCAAGGATTTCTTCAGTGCTGATCACCTCAACTTTCGGGGAATCACAACTGAACCAATTAAATCCGATGACCAATCCTCCGACTGATGTTCCTGCAATTTTGAGGAAATCTCTTCTGCTTGCTTTCGTTAGAGTTGCCATGATTAGTTGGTTTTAGCAGCTAAAGCGACTGCCTCTCGAATCTTATGATAGGTGCCACAGCGACAGATGTTTCTGTTCATCGCATTGTCGATCTCCTCCATGCTCGGCTTTGGATTTTCTTCCAAAAATGCCGCCGCTGTCATGATTTGGCCCGCTTGGCAATACCCGCATTGGGCCACATCTACCTCTGCCCAGGCCTTTTGTACCGGATGATCACCATCTTCGGAAAGTCCCTCGATGGTGACAACTTCTCCGTTCCCTACGCTGGAAACCGGAGTAACACAGGAAAATGTTGCGTTTCCATTCAAATGAACTGTGCAGGCACCGCACTGCGCGATCCCGCAACTAAATTTGGTGCCAACCAGTCCCAAGTGATCCCGGAGCACCCACAAAAGCGGGGTGTCGTCCTCGACATCGACGGTATGGGACTTGCCGTTGATTTTAAGGTTAAAGTTTGCCATGAGTTTTGAGTTTATTCAGGATAATAATTTAGGGAATAATTCCTGTTTTTATGTCTGCAAATCAGGCTATTTGCCAAAGAATGTTATGAATAGCTGTATTTGTCCACAAGCGAAAATCAGGTATGCCGGTTACCATTTATAGGGAGATTTGTTTTTGATTTTTTTGAGAAAAATCGAATCTATCCCGGGTTTTCCGCATCCGGTGAGGATTAAAATAAGACTAAAAAGAAAGTAATTAAATGGCAATTCGGCATCGGAATAGATTTTTCCAGAGTGAGCAAAAAGCACCGCTATTCCCAAAGCAAAAGCCATCATCCAGGCACCAAATCGGATTCCAAAAAGAATCAAAATTGCAGCTACAAATTCTGCGATTTGGGAGGCATAGGCCAAAACCAGTGGATATGGCCAATTCAAACTTTCGAGAAAAGCTGCCAATTCCGGGACTTTTCCCTGAAAAAGATAGGTTCCGCTATGCTTTAACATTACTGTTCCCAACCAAAGTCTGATCAGCAGTATGGCCGGATTTAAGAGCCTGATTTGGTAGAGTTTAGAAATACTTTTCATAAAAAAGCTGAGTATTTAGAATCAATTTCAAGCTTTTTTAACCAGAAACTCGCTTTTTCAGCCCTGTTTCTTGAAAATTATTTATTTATCTTCGATCCTTCTGTTTTTTAACAAAACCCTAAACCTATGTCCCAAACTATCAGAGCTGCCATCGTGGGTACCGGATTTATCGGACCTGCACATCTCGAGGCACTTCGAAGATTGCCCAATGTCGAAGTTGTTGCCCTTTGCGAAGTCACTCAGGAACTTGCCAATGAAAAGGCAAAAACTTTGGGTATTCCCAGAGCCTATACGTTCGACGAAATGCTCAAGCAGGATGACATCGACGTAGTCCATATCTGTACCCCTAACTTCCTGCATTTTGCTCAGGCAAAAGCTGTGCTTGAGGCCGAAAAACATGTGATCTGCGAAAAACCTCTGGCAGTTAAAATCCATGAAGCAGAGGAACTGGTAAAAATTGCTTCTGCAACTGGCCTCGTCAATGCAGTTCACTTCAACCTCCGCTATTATCCGATGGTTCGTCAGATGAAAACCATGCGTGAAAAGGGCGAATTGGGAGAAGTATTTTCTGTGATGGGTTCCTATTTGCAGGATTGGTTGTATCTGAATACAGATTACAACTGGAGATTGGAGCCGGACAAATCCGGAGATTCCAGAGCGATCGCTGATATCGGTTCACATTTGTTGGATATTACTGAATACGTGACCGGTTTGAAGATCACCGAAGTTATGGCTGATTTCTCTACGGTTCACAAGACTCGATTGAAGCCACTGAAAGCTATCGAAACCTATTCCGGCAAGATGCTTTCGGCATCAGATTACGCAGAGGTTCCAATCAATACCGAAGATCATGCGTCCGTATTGCTTCGATTTGACAACGGTTCTAAAGGCTCTGTGACGGTATCTCAAGTAAGTGCTGGTCGCAAAAACCGTCTGAACATCGAAATCTCAGGTTCCAAGTCCAACTTTGAATTTAATTCAGAACGACCAAATGAACTTTGGATCGGGAAGCGTGAAAAAGCCAACGAGCAATTGATGAAGGATCCTTCTCTATTTCATCCTGAAGCTTCAGCTTTGATCAGTTTCCCTGGCGGTCACAACGAAGGATTTCCTGACACTTCAAAGCAGATGTTTAAGGAAGTTTATGCAGCTGTGGCGGCAGGAAAGCAACCTGAAAATCCGTCTTATCCAACTTTTGCCAGCGGCTTGAGAGAACTGATTATCGGTGAAAGAATTGTGGAAAGTAACCATAAACAAGCCTGGGTTAAAATCTAAAGCGTAATTAAAAAGCCTTTCTGAGTAAATTGGAAAGGCTTTTTAATAGGCTGGTAACCTTTCAATCCCAAAAGCAGTTTTGAGTTTTGAATCCATTCCAATTATAATTATCTAACCTTTAACAAACCCTTAAAAACAATGAACTTTAAAAAATCAATCTTTTCACTTGCGTTGACAGCATTTGTAGTAATGGCTGGATTTGCACAGGAAAAAGCCAGTCCGGCTAAAGTAGCTGAAGGCACTGTAGGTGGATCTAAAATCACCATCAATTATTCTTCTCCTGCTGTCAAAGGTCGCGTAATCTGGGGAGAGCTTGTTCCACTTGGCGAAGTTTGGAGAGCCGGAGCAAATGAAGCTACCACTTTCACTACTTCTAAAGACATCACCGTTCAGGGACAAAAACTGGCAGCCGGTACTTACAGTTTCTTCATCATCCCGGGTGAAGGCCAGTCTACCTTTGTCTTCAACAAAGTAGCCAAGCAGTGGGGAGCTTTCAATTACGATTCTAAGGAAGATGTCTTGAGAGTGAATGTGCCTTCAGGACAATCACAGACTATGGAAGAAAGACTGGTTTATGAAGTGAAACCAGACGGCTTCGAAGTAAGATGGGAATACGGAATGGCAGCTGCTAAAATCGGATCCTAATTAAATTGAAAAATCAAATGATGGCCACCGAGTACAAACTCGGTGGTCTTTTGTTTTCCGGGAATTTGGATAGTCCTACTCCTATTACCGATTTGGTCCTTTAAGCTGCAGATGCTCAAGTGACATTCCCAAAAGATTTTTCTCCCCAACTGACTCAAAGCCCAATTTCAGGTAAAGCCTTTTTGCTTCGGGATTAGTCTTATCGACCAGCAAGCCCAAGGTTCGGCTATTTTCAACTCCTTGTTTTTGGATGACATATTGGAGCAATTTAGATCCGATCCCCTTTCCCTGCTGATTTAGCCTTACACCAATGGAATCAAAGTAATACTCACCGGCCTGAGTTTCGTCCTCTACCACGAGATTTGGATTGAAATGCTCTTGGATGTATTCCAGAACAGGCTTTCTCAATTCTTGCAATTTTGACCCATCATAAGCCAACAAAGCTCCCAGGATTTTGTCCTTGTCCACAGCGACATGGCAATTCTGAAACGAATACTGGTTGTTTTGACTTTTGACAAAATGAAGCAAAAAGTCCACGGCCTTTGGAAAATTTTTCTCCCCGATAAATCGGTAAATCACCTCTCCGGAAGCTAGCATCAAGAGCTCAGTTATTGCTTCTGAATCTTCGACTAACGCTTTTCGGATGATCATGCTTTGAAAATTTTGCAAAAAGTTAAAGAGTAAAACTCTTTGTCCCTAGTCTTTTGTAGACTGGAAAATTGCGTTCCGAAGACTTCCCTTCTCAAGGTTTAATTTGGCGATTTCCGGATCACAATTCCTCACACAATTCCCTTCCTACTTTAGAATACATATTTTTGCAGCCCATGCTTAAAAATTTTGACCCCAATTCTTTTGACCTTCCGGTAGCGGAGATTATCCCTCAGGTCGTCAGCCACCTTTCTAAAGAAAATTCCCTGATCATTCAAGCGCCTCCAGGAGCTGGGAAAAGTACCCTTTTGCCATTGACACTTTTAAATGAACCTTGGCTTAAGGGCAAAAAGATTATCATGCTTGAACCGCGTCGCTTGGCAACCAAAACCATTGCTCAGCGAATGGCAGGTATGCTTGGGGAAGATCTTGGGAAAACGGTTGGTTATCGAATTCGCTTCGAATCAGCTATTTCAGCAGAAACTAGATTGGAAGTAATCACCGAGGGGATTCTCACCCGGATGATGCATTCTGACAATGCACTTGAGGACGTCGGCCTGGTGATTTTTGACGAATTTCACGAGCGAAATCTTCATTCAGAAATTGCCTTAGCCCTTTGTCGCGAAGTCCAGCAAGTTCTCAGACCTGATTTGCGAATTCTTCTGATGTCGGCAACTATTGATGCAAAGCAACTTTCTGGACTTTTGGAAGCCAAGGTCATCCAAAGCGAAGGACGACAATATCCGGTTGAGATTAACTACCTGACTGAAGTCGATGAATTTACAATTGGTGAGGATGCTGCGCGACAAATCATTCCTTTGGCCAAAAAGCATTCCGGAGATTTTCTGGTGTTCCTACCCGGTCAGGGAGAAATCAAAAAGGCGGAAGAAATCCTTCGCAGAGCACTTTCTAATGATCTTGTTGTTCCACTTTATGGTCAACTTTCCCCTTCAGAGCAAAACAGTGCAATCTTACCCCACCCAACCGGAAAGCGGAAAATCGTTCTTTCCACTGACATAGCTGAGACTTCTCTGACTATCGAAGGTGTCAAAGTTGTGGTTGATTCAGGCTTTGCCAAATCCAATCGATTTGATCCCAGGTCCGGACTTTCCCGGTTGGTTTTGCACCGGATCAGCAAAGATTCTGCAGACCAAAGAAGTGGCCGTGCAGGAAGATTGACTGCCGGTCATTCTTATCGGCTTTGGACCAAAGCAACTCAGGCTCAACTTGCTGAATATCGGATTCCTGAGCTTTTGGAAGCAGATTTGACTGCTTTGGTTTTGGATATGAAAGCTTGGGGTAAACAGGAAATCCGATCCATGACCTGGCTTACCCCGCCTCCAGCCGGAACTTTGGCTTTGGCAGAAAAAACTTTGGAAGTCATAGATGCAATCGTAGATGGAAACCTGACTGATCACGGAAAAGAAATCCATCAAGTGCCTTGCCATCCCCGAATAGCGCACATGCTGATTTTTGCAAAGAGGATGAACCAACTCGGATTGGCCACTGATATTGCTGCGGTTTTGGAAGAAAGAGATCCGCTACCGGCAGATTCTGGAGCAGACCTGAACCTGAGAATTGAAGCCTTGCGAAGGTTTAGAAGTAATGGGGTCAACATGGCCAGAATCAAAAAAATAGATAAAGTTGCTGCTCAATACCGCAGAATGTTTTCGATTCAACCGGAAAATGAACCTGTCGATCCTTGGCAGACAGGCCTGCTTTTGGCCTATGCCTACCCAGAGCGAATCGCTGCAGCCCGGCCTGGAAACAATGCCCAATTCCAGCTTTCCAACGGTAAAATCGCCCAAATCGGACACAGGGATGACCTCGCTCATGAATCCTGGCTGGCTGTTGCACATTTGGATGCAAGAGAAGGAATGGGAAAAATCTGGCTGGCAGCACCTTTAAATCCGAAAGAATTGGCTCCAATGCTCAAAACCCGTGAAGTATTGGAATGGGACCGAAAAAAAGGTGGCTTGATTGCTCACTCTGAGATCCGGATTGGAGCTATAATTTTGGGCACCAGACCCTTGCAGAAATTTGATAAAACGCTGGCCAAGGAGGCAATTTTGGAAGCCATTGCAGAAGACGGAGAACTCTTACTTGATTTCAATGAAGAAGTGGAGCAATTGATTTTAAGAATACAATCACTTAGTATCTGGAATCCTGAGCAGGATTGGCCGGAATGGACAGTCGTTTCATTATGCGAAAATGCCAAGGATTGGTTGGATCCCTACCTGAATAACATCTCAAAAAATGAGGATCTCAAAAAGCTGGACTTGATTCAAATTTTGCTTCATAGTCTTTCATTTGAGAAGCAGCAGCTTTTGAATGAATTGGCTCCGAGTAAGATATCCGTTCCGTCAGGCAGTCAGATTCCAATTGAATACAAATCAGAAGGTGAAACTCCCCTACTTTCGGTGCGGTTGCAGGAGCTTTTTGGCTTGCTGGAAACCCCAAAAGTAAACCGGGGAAAAGTGCCAGTTTTGATAGAAATGCTTTCGCCCGGATACAAACCTGTCCAGTTGACCCAGGATCTGAAAAGTTTTTGGGCAAACGGATATTTCGAAGTAAAAAAGGACCTGAAAAGACGCTATCCAAAACATGAATGGCCAGAAGATCCGATCAGTGCTGAAGCAGTAAGAGGAGTGAAAAGGCGATTTTGATCAAACCTCCAAATTATCCAGGTAATTGAGAAGGTGAAGAAATGAGGCTATAGTAAATGGAGTCATTTCACGCTTCTGGATTTGCTCCAGATACATTTTTCTTAAAATCGGATAATCTTCTTGCTTGTAAAGTTTGGCCAGCGTAACTCCTCGAAAAGAGGTGTAAACAAAGTTTTGAGTCCTAAATTCTTTATCTATTCGATTTGCGAACTCATTCTCCAGGTTTAGAGGTTGGATCATCTCATCCAACCATGAAAATCCATGTAGGACAAAAAACTTTTCGGCAGCCATAATTGCTTCCGCCAATTGACTGTCATTTTCTATGTCAAACCTCTGAGGTATCATTTTCCCGATCTTTTCGGGTGATTGGAGTAGAGTAATCGATCGCTCTGAATAATCACTCAGCGTAGGCAAAAACTTGTGAATTATTTCCTCAACAGCATTAATTCGGATTCCAAGCCTGTATTCCAGACTGGTCTTATCTGGATTTTCAGTATAATGAATGAATATGACTTGCTGGCCATGAGGAAAATTTTTATGGTACAGCAAATGAGTTGAGTGAAAATTAAACTCAAAATCGTTAAAAAACTCATGATGAAACTCAATAACTTCCATCTTCCTCATGCTTTTTTAAACTCAGAAAGATGCAAATTGTTGTGTAACCTCAGGAAAATAATTCCCTCATTTCCTGTAACATAGGTTCAACTTCGGATTTTTTCAGATTCAAACTTCCCTCATCTTCAGGATTGTGAAGGTAGTGGTTCCAATGCTTTTCAGCCTTTCTGATGGTTCGCGGAGTTATGTCAAACTCCACCTCATCTAAATAATCCTTTGCAAGAGTGGAGGCCTTAAAGTTTCCAAAAAGATAAATCCGAAAAACGTCCACAAAGCGACTGCTTAGATCGAACTCTTCCAGAATCTGTACAAAAGCTCCCTGAACTGACTTGTTTTTTTTGTCAAAAATGGTTTCAACTATCACATCCAATGCTTCCTCTTGAAATGGTGTTTTTGACAGGGATCTGCAGGCCAGGTAAGCAACTTCCCAATGATCGCCTTTCACCAACTCAAGTAACTTGTCTTTGGCTTCCTCATCTGCTAAACCTCCAAGTTTATCCGCAAAATAAAATGCTTCGGATTCTTTGGGGTCGCACATTCTGTCAAAAAGTTTCTGGATTTCTTCCTGCATGATTTTTTAATTTCTTTGTACAAAGATAGAGAATTGTTTTTCCGTAAAAATGAATATTCCCCAAGCCCAAATCATCAGTAAGACGTCTGCTGAAAAGCTGATAGCAGCAAGTGAAGGGCAAAAAATGTCCATTTTTTACCGAAAAGAAAAACACCAGTTGGTCCTGGAATTGGGTCAAGAGTGGATAGCAAAAATTTACCTTCCCTGGACTTTGGACTGGGTAGAAAACCAAGAGTTAAAGGAAAAATCAGATTCTCATTTTTCCTTGGTTTTGATTCGGGCCGGCCAGGCTGTCACCGGCTATTTTCACCGAGGAGAATTGATCGATCACAGGGTTTTTAGGGCATATATGGTCAGACAAAAACAAGGGGTTTCTCAGATTAAATATTTGAAAACCAAAGGAAAATCAAGAGCAGGCTCACGAATCAGATTAGCTGAATCTGAACATTTTTTTGAAGAAATCAATGAGCGGTTACAAACCTATTCGGGTAAGTTTCCCATTGATTTTTGGGGGATCAGCTGCGCAAAAACGATGTGGCCTTTTTACTTCTCTTCTTCAATTCCTGCCCCTTTTTCTTCCAAGGATGAAAACCTAATCGAGTTGCCTATTCATATTCCACAGGCCTCATTGGAGGTGTTGAAATTAGTTGGCAATCTGATTCAAAAATTCCATTTGATCCTATCAGACAACGGGGAGGAAATTTTTAGAAAGATCCAGGATACCTTGGAGGATTCCGACGAAAATTGGTAAATGGAGGTTTTAATAAAAAAAAAAAAGCCCGGTTTCCCGGGCCAAGATGTGTTAAGCAAATTTAAATCAAACATTGGTGTTTCCCATATTCGGGAAATGATTGGAAATCATGGCAAGCGTTTCGTGAGCCATTCTCACATTATATTCGTAGGCAAGGCTTTTGTAATTTACCAAGTCAACTATCGTACCGATAAAACACAATCCCAGGGTCAAAATATACAGAATACCCAATCCGATTTGTCCCAGGATAAATCGATGCAAACCTGCAAATCCAAAGAACCCAATCAAGGTAAGGATTAATATCATTTGCGCGTCTTTTCTTCTTGCCCGGTAAACTTGGGCAAACAGCGACGCTTGGTCCTCATCCATATTTTTCATTAAACCCTGGATGTAACCCAGTTCCATTCCTTCCAATTCAGGAAGGTGTCTCAATACATTGGCCATAATTGTGTGTTGTTTTTAGGTTTTTAAGTAGAATCCAAATTCGGTGGAAGATCACCGCATAGGCCAGCATAGCGAGCGGATGCAGAGACCAGGATGCCTGGAAATCTCCATGCGCCAGGAGATTCATCGACCGTCCCAATCCGCAACCCGGACACCAGTCGAAACCAAGCTGATTGAGAGGGCAAAGACTCAAGTGGCTTCCGGAGTGGGGATCAAGCATCAGAATAGCAACTAAGCTTCCAATCCAAAAGACCAACTCCAGCGGTATCCGATTCAGGTATGCGGTGAATTGCTTCATGGCACTCAAAGTACGAAAAAGGTGCCAGCTGGCAAATGTGGCTTAAATGGCCGGTTTTCTGCGTTTGTGTAAAAAGCGTGATTGAATAACGAACAAAAATGTGTCCACTATTGGACGTGTATTCATTGACTTCGCATATTAAAAAGCACAAATCTGGATAAGGACATGCCTTAGATTAAGCATTTGCAACCAAAAATATCCTTTGCTGCTTGCAAAAATTAGTGACACTCAGCTTCATTTTGACTAGAACGAAGTCTAAAGAATCTCTGCTTTCCAAGCAAAGAATTGTGGTATAATTGTAATTTCCCCAATTCATTCTAACCTTCATTTTGTACTTTGGTTGGATTAGGACTTAATCCCATGGTAAAATTTCTCTCAATCCTTGCTATTATATTTCTTTTCCAAATTCAAATCGCTCAGGCTCAGGGAAGTTTTGATCTTTGGGTATTGGATACAGAGGGTAAGGGAAAAAAACTGAAAATCCTGCCTGAGACTGCCAAGCCGCTTACCAACAGACCGGAATACGACAATCAGCCCAATTTCATCAACGAATATCAAATGGTTTTTTCGGCTGCGGATGAGAAAGGAAACCATGACATCATTGTCTATAATTTCAATTCAGACAAATTCACTAATCTGAGCAAAACAGCTGACCGAAGCGAGTTTTCCCCTACCCTCACTGATTGTGGACTATATGTTTCAGCGGTGGTAATGGAGCCCGACAGTACTCAGCGGCTTTGGCTTTATCCAACCAATTTTGGGGAACCTGAACTGCTTTACGATGACATTGCTCCTGTCGGATATTACGATTGGTATGACAACAAAGCTGCTATGTTCATCCTTGGTGAACCAAATAAACTTGTCTATGCCAAAGGAAAAGGTGAACTATTGGAGATTGATGATCAAATCGGAAGGTCCATAAAGCGAAGACCAAAAACTTCTCAAATCAGCTATTTATCCATGAAATCTCCGAAAGAAACCTTGGCCGGATTAGAGCTTCCAATCCGCACCTTTGACATCGAAAGCGGTACTCCACAGGTTTTGGGATTTGGACTGGCCGGTTCCTTGGATTTTATTTGGCTGGACACCAATTACTTGTTGATGGCTCAGGGAAATGGCATTTACCGCAAAAAATCAACTGATTCAGAATGGGAATTTCTTGGAAAAATAGAATCCGATACCCATCAAAATATTACCAGAATGGCTTACAGCCCTGATTTGAATAAGCTCGTTGTCGTGATGCAGCGCAAATAACCCCAAATACCTATGAATAAAAATTTTAAAAATGCTCTTGCCTTTTCAGCCCTAATTCTGGCTTCTCTGACTTTGGAAGCACAAATCGATGACAAACGAGGAATTGTAGCCAAAGGCTCAGAACTGGTGAAAGTCCAGGACGGATTCAGCTTCACGGAAGGACCTGCGGTCAACCGGATGGGTGATATCTTTTTTACGGATCAGCCCAATGACAAAATCTACAAATGGTCAGCCGGAAGCAACTTAGTGACACTTTACAAGGAAGGTGCAGGTCGCTCAAACGGCTTGTATTTTCAGCTGGATGGAACATTGATTGCTGCTGCAGATTTGAAAAATGAGCTTTGGGCGATTGATCAGAACTCCGGTAAGGAAAGTGTTATTGTCCCTTCTTTCAGGGGAAAAAAGCTCAATGGCCCAAATGATGTCTGGGTTAGACCAAAAGGTGGTTTGTATTTCACAGATCCGCTATATCCAAGACCTTATTGGGAAGGAATCCGGGGAAAGGAAATGGAACAGGATGGGCAGCATGTTTACTTTCTTTCAGCAGATCGGACGGAACTTTTCCGAGTAGCAGAAGATCTGACCCAACCCAACGGGATTATCGGTACGCCTGATGGAAAATACCTTTATGTGGCCGATATTGGGGCAAAAAAGACCTGGAAGTATGAAATCCTGGAAGATGGATATTTGACCAATAAAACTCTTTTCTGTGAAATGGGATCTGACGGCATGACCATTGATGACCGTGGAAATGTCTATCTCACAGGAAAAGGAGTTACGGTTTTTGATAAAAACGGGGAGCAAATCGCCCATATTCCAGTTCCGGAAAACTGGACAGCCAATGTAACTTTCGGCGCTTTGGACAGAAAAACCCTGTTTATCACTGCTATGGGGGCTGTCTATACTTTGCAGATGAAGGCGAGAGGGGTTTGGTGAAAATATTTTAGCTCACAGATGGCCCAGATCGCCACAGATTGAATAAAAAATCTGTGGAAATCCGTGAAATCTGTGAGCCATTTATTTAAAAGCAATTTTTTTCATCTGCATCACAACTCTCCCCGTCCGCCTTTCCTGCCATATCCAGAACAATGTTGTTTTTGGAAAATTCAGTCCAAGCTTTCTCCAAAGTCTGATCAAAAACTTCATCAGCTTGGGCCCCGGAAATCCCGAATTTTCTATCCAAAACAAAGAAAGGAACTCCCCTAACTCCGATTTGTCTGGATTCATAAATATCCTGATCTACAGCATCTTCAAACTGGTTGGATTCAAGCATTGCTTTGACTTTTTCCTCATCCAGTCCGATTTCTTTTCCAATTGAAATCAAGGTTGGGAAATCATCCACATTTTTTCCTTTAGAGAAATAAGCACTTAATAAGAGTTCCTTCATTGCGCCTCCTTTTCCAGACTCTTTGGCCAAGTGGATTAATCGGTGGGCATTTTTGGTATTGGCTACAACTGCTTTATCAAAGGCAAACTCAAGACCCTGTGCGGCAGCCATATTCACCACGTTTGAAGTGATTTCACGGGTTTGGGCCATGGACCAGCCTTTTGACTCCGAAAGATGCTCCAAAGTGCTGATGTTCGGATTGGTTTTTTGATCAGGATTGAGTTGAAAACTCTTCCATTCGATCTCAACTTTCTCTTTATACGGAAACTTATCCAGTGCTTTTTCGATCTTTCTTTTTCCTATGTAGCAAAAAGGACAAACAACGTCAGACCAAATTTCGATTTTCATTGCAATTTTTATTTACTTAAATGACAAATCAGATTTTGCCCTAAAGAGTTCAAGCCCCAACCGTGAAAACTAAAGAATGCCCATCCTGCGCCATGGAAATCGATGCCAAAGAATCAATTTGCCCCATTTGCAAATTTGAATTCCCCAAACGATCCCCTTGGATTACATGGGTGGCTATTTTTTTGGTCATCGTCTGGCTACTTTCCTACCTGCTTTAACTACCACCTTACATGAACAAACGATCATTTCTGAAATCTCTGGCTGTTGCCGGACTCGGAACGTCCCTCATTCCCCAAGAAGCAAAGGCATTTTCTCTCGACAATCTAGATTTTTCGGCAGAAGATATCTGGGATCAGCTCCGTAAAGTATATCGACTAAACCCGGATTACATCAATTTGGAAAATGGCAATTATTGCTTTTTGCCGGAGGAGACGCTCGAAAAGTACATGGCACATATCAGGGATATCAATTACCAGGCTGCCTACTATATGCGGACGGTTCAGTTTGACAACAAAGCCAAGTCAGCGGCCGCAGTCGCAGCACTTTTGGGAGCTTCGGCAGAGGAAGTAGTACTGACCCGAAATACGACCGAATCTCTGGATCTGATTATTTCAGGCTATCCCTGGAGTCCCGGTGATGAGGCCATCTATGCCAATCAGGACTATGGGACCATGCAGACGATGTTTGAGCTGGCAGCCAAAAGGTGGGGTGTCAAGACCGTGAAGATTGATATCCCAACTCATCCCAAAAACGACGAAGAGGTCATTGAGGTCTATCGAAAAGCCATCACACCGAAGACTAAGCTGATGATGGTGCCGCATATTGTTAATATAACCGGGCATATTCTTCCTGTCCGG
Organism: Algoriphagus sp. A40; assembly: GCF_002002735.1. Taxonomy (GTDB): domain Bacteria; phylum Bacteroidota; class Bacteroidia; order Cytophagales; family Cyclobacteriaceae; genus Algoriphagus. The sequence goes on from NZ_MUNY01000053.1 coordinate 100,813, forward strand.
AAAATCGCTGATATGGCCCATGAGCATGGCGTAGAAATCATGCTTGATGGGGCTCATGCTGTCGGTCAATTTACTTTTGACCTGCATGAGTTGGACTGTGACTACTATGGAAGCAGCCTGCACAAGTGGCTGAGTGTGCCGCTGGGCTGTGGGATGCTCTTTGTGAAAAAAGAGAAAATCGCCAAGATCGAGCCCCTACTCGCTCCCGGCAATTTGGAATTGAAGACAATCCTGTATCTCAATCAGATCGGCACTCATCCGGTGGCGACAGACCTGACCGTCTTGGATGCCATCGAGTTCCACAACCGGATTGGTGGAAAGAAGAAAGAGGAACGGCTTAGATTTCTTCAAAAATACTGGTCAGATCAAGTGCGGGAGTATCCGGGAATTGCAGTGAACACACCAAAAGAATCCGAACGCTGCTGCGGGATAGGCAATGTCTGGGTGGAGAAAATGACCCCTGCGGACATGGGAAAGGTACTTTTTGAGAAATATAAGATCTACACCGCACCTATTGACGGAGCTGGAATTAAAGGTGTCCGCGTCTGTCCCAACGTCTTTACGTCTACCTCCGAATTGGATCACTTGGTAAAGGCTTTGAAAGAGATGGCAGGTTAACTATTTTACCAAATTAAATTTTGGTTAAAACCTTTTACAGGAATTTAAGCAAGTTTAAAGTCTGGCTACAGGATAAAAACCTGAGAACCTTAAATTTTTGAACAATTTTCTTGCAATTTATTTTTTGAGGTATAACATTTGCACCCTCATTCGCATGATAAAGAATAACACCATAGCGCCAATTTCCTCTGCTTCTTTCGAGAAAGCTCTTCTGAGCGTAGCTATGCCATTTTTTGCTCCCGTGAGGAGGAATAGGTTTACCTATAGGGTTTGACCCTGTAATATTTTCTGTCCGCCTATTGGCGGACGCACCTCGCCTAATCGCTTAATTCAAGAAATCCTGTTCACCTCTTCAGCCAAAACTGAAGTAAACTCATGCAATATTCATGGAAGAAATCTCTTTCAAAATCATTGTAGCCGATCCTTCTCACAAGGTATACTCTTCACAGATTACCGATGAGATGGAAAATTCCGCCAAAGCCCGCGGAACCGGCATTGCAAAGCGAAGCCCTGCCTACATCGAAACCAAGATGGAAGAAGGTAAGGCTGTGATCGCCTTGACCACAAGTGGAGAATGGGCAGGTTTCTGCTACATCGAAGCTTGGGGACACGGTAAGTTTGTTGCCAATTCAGGATTGATCGTTTCACCCCAGTTTCGTAAATACGGTCTGGCAAGAAAAATCAAGCAGGAAGTCTTCAAGCTCAGTCGTAAAAAATATCCGGAATCAAAGATTTTCGGATTGACTACCGGTGCAGCTGTGATGAAAATCAATTCTGAGTTGGGCTATATTCCTGTATCTTATGGAGATCTTACCGATGACGAAGATTTCTGGAAAGGATGCCAAAGCTGTGTGAATTATGAGATTTTGATGTCCAAAAACCGTCAGAACTGTCTATGTACAGCGATGCTTTATGACCCAAATTCCAAAAAGAACCATACGGAAGACTTGGCGTTGAGAGATGATTTCAAAAAAGAACTCAAGTTGTTTGACCGATGGGTTCGGCTGAAAAAATATGTGATGCTCAAATTGACCAAATCCAAGGATTCAATAATGAGCATATTCCTTTAATCAATTTCCCTCGGAAGCAAAACCTTATAGAAAGATGAAAAAAGTTGTTTTAGCCTATAGTGGAGGCTTGGATACCACATTTTGCGCACTTCACTTGACCAAAGACCTTGGCTATGAAGTTCATGCTGTGATTGTGAATACCGGTGGATTTTCCAAAGAAGAATTGGCCACCATTGAATCCCGCGCCAACACCTTGGGTGTGGCATCTTTTACTATCCTGGAAGTTCTCGACACTTATTACCAGGAGGTCATCAAATTTTTGGTTTTTGGAAATGTCCTGAAAAACGCCACTTATCCCCTTTCGGTGTCTGCAGAAAGAATCCTTCAGGCAAAATCCTTGGCTGAGTATGCCAAATCAATCGGTGCCAAAGCTGTTGCCCACGGTTCTACCGGTGCAGGCAATGACCAGGTGAGATTTGACATGATCTTCCAGACCATAGTGCCTGATATCGAAATTATCACCCCTATCCGTGACCTGAAACTTTCCCGGCAGGAAGAAATCGAATACCTCAAAAAGCATGGCGTTTCGATGAATTTTGAGAAGGCGGCTTATTCTATCAACAAAGGCATTTGGGGCACTTCTGTAGGAGGAAAAGAAACTTTGACCTCTTCTGGATACCTTCCAGAAGAAGCCTGGCCTACTCAGGTCACTGAAACTGAGCCTAAGGAAATCAAATTGATTTTTGTTCAAGGAGAACTGAAGGGCGTAAACGGAGAAACTTTTGATAATCCTGTGAACGCAATTCAAAAAGTTCAGGCTTTGGCAGCACCTTATGGAATAGGTCGGGACATTCACGTTGGAGATACAATCATCGGTATAAAAGGCCGGGTTGGTTTCGAAGCAGCAGCGCCTATTATCATCATCAAAGGTCATCAGCTTCTCGAAAAACATACTTTGACCAAATGGCAAATGTTCTGGAAAAATCAGTTGGCCGAATTCTACGGAAATCACCTTCATGAAGGACATTACCTGGATCCTGTGATGAGAAACTTTGAGGCTTTCCTCGCCGACACTCAAAAATATGTTTCAGGAGATGTCCGGGTATTGTTGCAACCATACCGCTTCACCCTCCTTGGAATCGAATCGGAACATGATCTGATGTCTGCCAAGTTTGGTAGCTACGGAGAAATGAACAAAGGCTACACAGGAGAAGATGTGAAAGGATTTACCCGAATTCTGGGCAACCAAACTGCCATTTTCCATAAAGTAAACAGCCATGACTAAGATCCGAACCGCAGTCATTGGTGCCGCTGGATATACCGGAGGAGAATTACTTCGGATTTTGGTCCACCACCCCGCCTGCGAACTCGTCTGTGTGCACTCCAATAGCCAAAAAGGCAAAAAAGTAAGTGATGTTCACCCTGATCTGATCGGAGATTGTGATTTGATTTTTACGGATGAAGTTACTTCAGAAGGTGTGGATGCCGTTTTTCTAGGCTTGCCTCATGGTGAAACCAAAGGTTTTTTGGAAGCTCATCCGTTTCCAACCGAAACCGTGATCATCGACCTTTCAACGGATTTCCGAGACGAATCCAATGGCTTTATTTACGGACTTCCGGAAGTAAATGCGGATAAAATCAAAACAGCAAAGCGAATTGCTAATCCAGGTTGCTTTGCCACAGGAATTCAGTTGGCTTTGGCTCCTGCTATCGCAAAAGGCTGGGTGAAAGACGCTGTTCAAATTTCCGGAATAACAGGAAGTACTGGTGCAGGGAAAAAGCTGGCCGAGACTTCTCACTTCAGCTATCGGACTGGAAATATGTCAGTTTACAAGCTGTTTACCCATCAGCATCTGAAAGAAATCAAACAGACTTTCAAGCAATTGAATCCTGACTTCAGTTCAGATTTGCTCTTTGTTCCTTATCGCGGGAACTTCTCCCGAGGGATTTGGGTAACAGCTCATTTTCCTTTTGAAGGTTCTGAGGAAGATGCTGTAAAAGCCTATCAGGATTTTTATAAAGAAGCAGCTTTTACGCACGTTTCCACTCAGGACATCGATTTGAAGCAGGTTGTAAATACCAACAAATGCATTCTTTTTGTTCAAAAAGAAGCAGGTCAGTTGGTCATCTACTCTGCCATCGACAACCTTCTAAAAGGTGCTTCTGGACAGGCTGTGCAAAACCTCAATTTGGCTTTTGGACTAGACCAGAGGATGGGCTTGAATCTAAAAAGTATAGCATTCTGAGATATTAGAGGCTAGACACAAGAATCAAGACATTAGATTAAAGTTGCAAGACGCTTTTGTCTTTTCACTCAATCCTTCATTATTTCCAAATTTGAAATACCGGCCGAGGTTCAAATTGATCTCGTAAATCGTATTTCGTAAATCGTACTTCAACATGAATTTATTCGACGTATATCCTCTCATTCCAGTCACTTTAGTAAAAGCTGAAGGTTGTAAACTTTGGGATGAAAACGGAACAGAATACCTAGACCTTTACGGAGGCCATGCCGTAATTTCCATCGGCCATACTCATCCTCACTATGTGAAGAGAATCAAAGATCAATTGGATCAGATCGCTTTTTATTCTAATTCAGTTCAGATTCCTATCCAAAAGGAATTTGCAGACAAATTGGGCAAAGCCTCTGGACTCGAAGAATACGACCTTTTCCTTTGCAATTCCGGTGCAGAAGCCAATGAGAATGCCATCAAAATGGCTTCATTCGCCACAGGAAAGCCAGGATTTATCGCCTTTTCAGGAGCCTTTCACGGCAGAACATCTGGCGCGGTAGCATTGACCGACAATCCAAAAATCGTTGCTCCCTGCAATGCCCGAGAGGATTTCCATATTCTTCCCTGGGGAGATTTGGAAGCCGTAGAGGAAGAATTGAAAAGCAATACTATTGCTGGAATCATCATCGAAGGCATTCAGGGTGTAGGCGGAATTCAGGTTCCTTCCTCCGAATTCCTTCAGGGAATTTCTTCCCTGGCAAAAAAGTATGAAGCCAAATTGATTTTGGATGAGGTTCAGTCCGGCTATTGCCGAACAGGTCGATTCTTTGCGTATCAGTGGGTAAAAGGCATTAATCCCGACTTGATCAGCATGGCAAAAGGAATGGGAAATGGTTTCCCAATTGGAGGTCTTTTGATTTCTCCTGAATTCAAGGCAAGCCATGGCTTGCTCGGAACAACATTCGGAGGGAATCACCTGGCCTGTGCTGCTGGATTGGCTGTTTTGGAGGTTTTGGAAGCTGAAAATCTTCAGGCCAAAGCTTTGGAACTGGGAAATGAACTGATTGCTGAACTGAAAAAAATCCCGGGGATTCTTGAAGTTCGTGGGAAAGGTCTGATGATCGGTTTTGACCTTGACCGGGATGCCGGACCAGTCCGTGCAGAACTTGTGAAGAAATACAAGATGTTTTGCGGGTCAGCTGCCAAAAAGCAAACGATCCGGCTTCTTCCACCATTGTCCATCGAGTGGAATCAGTTAAATTCGTTTTTGGTCGCCCTTAAAGAAATCCTAACTAATTGAGCTTTTTGTTCTATTTGAATCCCAATGAAGCATTTTACCCAATTTGAATCCAAGGAACTTGGACAGGAATTAATTGACCTCGCACTAGCTTATAAAGCCAATTCCCGCCTCGATTTAGCCAAAGGTCAGGGAAAGAGGATCGGTTGTATTTTTCTGAATCCATCTCTCAGAACTCGTGTCAGCACTCAAATCGCTGCTCAGAATTTGGGAATGGAAGCCATTGTCCTTAATATGGACAAAGAAGGCTGGGCCTTAGAAATGAATGAAGGTGCAGTCATGAACAAAGGAACGGTAGAGCATATCAAAGATGCGGCTGGCGTTTTGGGTTCCTATTTCGATATTCTTGCCATCCGTGCTTTTCCTTCCCTAACCAATCGGGACGAGGATGTCAATGATTTTGTCTTTGGTCAGTTTGTCAAATATTGCGGTATTCCCGTGGTAAGTCTGGAATCGGCCATCAGGCATCCGCTTCAAAGTCTGGCAGATCAGATTACGATCCAGGAGTTTTCCAAAGAAAAAAAAAGAAAGCCCAAAGTCGTCCTCACCTGGGGACCTCATATCAAGGCTATTCCTCATGCTGTGGCCAATAGTTTTGCCGAGTGGACACTTGGAATGGGCCATGATCTGACGATCACACATCCTGAGGGCTACGAATTGGATGAAGTTTTCACCAAAGGTGCAACCATTGAATTTAATCAAAGTAAAGCCTTGGAAGGCGCTGATTTTGTGTATGTTAAAAACTGGTCTTCTTTCAATGATTATGGGAAAATACTTTCAACGGACTCCAACTGGATGCTGACCGAAAAGCACTTGAAGCATGCCGAAAATGCCAAAGTAATGCATTGCCTTCCGGTGAGGAGAAATCTGGAGCTTTCCGACGAAATTCTCGATGGATCACGCTCCTTGGTACAAAAGCAAGCAGAAAACAGAATATATGCCGCCCAGGCCGTGATTAGCACAATCCTGGGTTAATACCTTTTTAAGCGACCAAACCTATGAAGATTTCAATCATTAAAATCGGCGGTAACGTCATCGACTTTCCGGAGAAGTTGGACGAATTTCTGGCGCTATTTTCCAAATTTCCCGGAAACAAAATCCTGGTGCATGGCGGTGGCGTGATGGCTTCGCGCTTTGGAGAGTCGATGGGAGTCATGCCCGAAATGGTCGATGGCCGGCGTATTACCGATAAGGACACCTTGGATATTGTGACCATGGTATATGCTGGATTGATTAACAAAAACCTCGTTGCCAAGCTCCAAGCCCTAAAAGTCAATGCTATTGGGATGACCGGTGCTGACGGCAATCTCATCCGATCCATCAAGCGCCCAGTGAAAGGAATAGATTATGGTTTTGTGGGTGATATTCAGGAGGTAAATACAACCCTGATCGATGCCTTGCTCAATGCCGGGCTTCAGCCGGTGGTGAATGCTATCACCCATGACAAAAAAGGCCAATTACTGAATACCAATGCCGATTCCATTGCCTCTGCCCTTGCGACCAGCTTGGCAGCCGAGCACCAGGTGAATTTGTATTTCTGCTTCAATAAAAGCGGTGTTTTAGTCGACGAAAAAAATGACAATTCCATCATTCCTCTGATAAACGAGGACATTTATGCGGAACTTAAAAAGGAAAATGTGATCCATTCAGGCATGATACCCAAACTGGACAATGCTTTTTCGGCTTTGGAAAAAGGAGTGAACCACGTGTGGATCGGAAAAGCCGAAAACCTGCTTTTAGCCGCCAAAGGAAAACTATCAGGCACCACTATTGAACGAAATCGTTACGATTTATATTGATGGAAAACCTTGCCCCCCTTTTTGAAGAAGCAGTACACTTGTTAAAGGAATTGATTAAAATCCCTTCTTTTTCAAAGGAAGAAAATATAACTGCCGACCTGATTGGAGATTATTTTAAAGACAAAGGTGTAATTGCTAATCGATCTGGCAATAACGTTTGGGCTTTTGCCGGAGAGTACAATCCTGTTTTACCAACTGTTTGGCTCAATTCCCATCATGATACCGTCAAGCCAAACAACGGTTATACCAAAGATCCATTTTCACCGATTGAAGAAGACGGAAAACTTTTTGGCTTGGGAAGTAACGATGCTGGTGGTCCACTGGTAAGTTTGATCGCTACATTTTGTCATTTTATAGGAAAGCCCCTCCCCTTCAATTTATTGATGATTGCCTCGGCCGAGGAGGAAATTTCCGGTGCAAATGGGATTTCTTCCTTGATTTCCCAGCTCCCGGAAGCAGAATTAGCAATTGTAGGTGAACCTACTCAAATGCGGCTTGCAGTGGCAGAAAAAGGCCTTTTAGTCATAGACGCAAAGGTTCATGGCAAAGCTGGCCATGCTGCAAGAGAGGAAGGAGTTAACGCAATCTACCTGGCCATGGATGATATGGATGAAATCAGGAATTTTGAGTTTTTCAAGACCTCGCCTTTTCTTGGCAGAACCAAAGTAACCTGTACGATTATTAAATCCGGAAATCAACACAATGTTGTTCCGGACCTTTGCGAATACACCCTTGATGTGAGAGTGACCGATGCCTATACTTTGGAGGAAGCTTTTCAGGAATTGAAATCCAACCTAAAAGCCGAACTTACTCCCCGGTCCATGCGGTTGCAGTCGTCTCATTTACCTGATGGACATTTGATGTACCGTGTAGCTTCCAAGCTCGAACTTGAAAAATTCGGCAGTCCTACCCTATCCGATCAGGCATTGATCCCATGGCCTTCGGTCAAAATCGGTCCGGGTGACTCTGCCCGTTCCCATACCGCCGACGAATTCATTTTCCTCCAGGAAATCAAAAAAGGAATTCAAGGATATATTTCAATTATCAACAAATACGCTGAACTCAGCTAAAGAAGTCAACTATGAAACTCTGGCAAAAAGCCACCGGCAGCAAAAAGGAAGTGGAGCAATTCACCATCGGGAGAGATCCGGAATTTGATATTATTCTGGCCCCTTTTGATGTCCTTGGATCCATGGCACATGCTCATATGCTGGCAAAAATTGGCCTTTTGACAGAGAAGGATAATTTGGTTTTGCAAAAAGGCCTGAAGGAAATCTACCTTGAAATTGAGGAGGGAAAATTCAGTATCGCACCAGGTGTGGAAGATGTTCATTCCCAAGTGGAATTTTTGCTCACAGAGCGCTATGGAGAAGTGGGAAAAAAGCTTCACAGCGGCAGAAGCCGGAATGACCAGGTTTTGGTGGACCTCAAATTGTATTATCGCACCGCAATCCGTGAGATTGTCGAAGAAACACAAGAACTTTTTAACTTTCTGATTGAACTTTCGGGAAAGCATAAAAATGACCTGATGCCGGGATATACCCATACCCAGCTTGCAATGCCTTCTTCTTTCGGGCTTTGGTTTGGGTCTTTTGCTGAAGGGTTGACTGAAGATCTGGGATTGTTAAAAGCAGCATTTGATCTGAGCAACAAAAATCCGCTTGGGTCAGCTGCTGGATACGGTTCCAGTTTTCCTTTGGATCGGACTTTGACCACAACACTTTTGGGGTTTGCTGATATGCACCACAACGTCATCAATGCCCAGAACAGCCGGGGTAAAACTGAGCGGACTTTGGCTTTTGCCATGGCGGGAATCGCAGGAACTTTGAATAAACTCGCTACTGATGTCTGTCTGTTTATGAATCAGCATTTTGCATTCATTTCTTTTCCTGATGACCTCACAACAGGCAGCAGCATCATGCCACACAAGAAAAATCCGGATGTCTTTGAGCTTATTCGGGCCAAAACCAACCAGATTCAGGGTGTTCCGACGACTGTAGGCTATCTGTTGACGAACATGAGCACGGGCTATCACCGGGATATGCAATTGCTAAAGGAGGAGATTTTTCCGGGAATAGAAAAGTTGAAGTCTTGTCTAAGCATGAGCACTTTTATGCTTAAATCAATTAAAGTGCGCCAAAATATCCTTCAGGATTCCTTTTTCAAGCATTTATTTTCCGTGGAGGTTGTCAATGATTTGGTGTTGAAAGGTGTTCCCTTCCGCGATGCTTACAAGCAAGTTGGGCTTGAAATTGAAGCAGATCAATTTGCTCCTGATCAAAACCAGCTAAAGCACACACACGAAGGCAGCATTGGAAATTTGGCTTTGCCCGAAATTCAGACAAAAATGAATTCGATTTTGCAATCCTTTGATTTTCAGAAAATTGATTCCGCTTACCAAAAGCTGGTTGGATAATATTTTTTTTGATCCACCCATCCAAAAATTAAAAAACATTCAAAGCAAAAAATTACTTTTAAGAATATTGTTTTATCAAAAAACGCTATCCTTATAAGTAGACTATGAATACTCTTTTTGGAACGAACTTGAAATACGATCTAAAATCAAGTTTGGTGGTTTTTTTAGTAGCCCTTCCCCTTTGTTTAGGGATTGCGATTGCCAGCGGAGCGCCCCCAATGGCAGGGTTGATTGCGGGGATAGTTGGTGGAATCGTTGTGGGATCGTTTTCCGGTTCCAATGTAAGTGTGAGTGGCCCAGCGGCCGGTTTGACGGTTATTGTTTTAGATTCCATTTCCTCTCTGGGCAATTTTGAGTTGTTTCTTGGAGCAGTAGTGGCTGCCGGCTTGATTCAGTTGGGCTTTGGATTGCTAAAAGCAGGCGTATTGGGATATTATTTCCCTCATTCTGTCATCAAAGGAATGCTGAGTGCTATTGGACTGATTTTGATCCTGAAGCAAATTCCCCATGCCCTTGGATATGATAAAGACACCATGGGCGATGAGACCTTTCTTCAGGCTGACCAGCACAACACATTTTCCGAAATTTGGTATGCCTTTCAATATTTCAGCCCGGGAGCAATTCCTATTGTTTTGGTTGCCCTGTTTATTCTGATCACTTTTGAGCGTCCAAAAATCAAGAATAACAAATACTTCGGCATCATCCCAGGAGCACTTTGGGCCGTGATTTCAGGCATTTTGATCAATAAATTATACGGCCTTATTCGCCCGGAATGGAAACTTGAAGGAGAACATTTGGTGAATATTCCGGTATTAAATTCAGTTTCAGAATTTGGCACTTTGATAACGTTTCCCAATTTTGGCCTTGTTACTACTCCTGAATTTTGGGTGGTTGCTTTTACCATTGCCGCTATCGGAAGCATTGAAACCTTGCTGAGTATCGATGCAGCTGACAAAATGGATCCTTTTAAAAGAATCACCCCAGCTAGCAAGGAATTGGTTGCCCAGGGAATTGGAAACACGCTCTCCGGGTTAGTCGGAGGACTTCCGATTACGGCAGTTATTGTGCGTAGCTCCGCAAATATCGCCTCCGGAGCCAGGACCAAGCTTTCCGCTATTTTTCATGGGATCTTGTTAGCTATTCTTGTTTTGGCAATTCCAGGTTTGCTGAATCAAATTCCGCTGAGTTGTTTGGCTGCAGTACTTTTTCTTGTGGGATATAAGCTAGCCAAACCTTCAATTTTCATTTCTACTTATGAAAAGGGTTGGAATCAATTCATTCCTTTCCTGGTGACAATTGCGGCAATATTGCTTACTGACTTGCTGATAGGTATTGGTATCGGAATGGTATTCGGATTATTTTTTGTGATGAAAACCAATTTCCAACGGGCAATTACTGTTACGGAACTCCATGGAAATTATCTTTTGAAACTCCAGAAAGATGTTTCCTTTTTGAATAAAGCGATATTATTGAAGCAATTGGCAGAAATACCGGAAGGAAGTAATGTAATCCTGAATGCCCAAAAAGCCTATTTTATAGACCAGGATATTGAGGAAGTTCTTTTAGATTTCATTTCCACCTCCGCTTCCAAAAGGATTAATGTAACCGTTGAAGGATTTTCCAAAAGTTTAAAAGAAATTGTATGAGCCCCTATGAAAAGCTTTTATTGCAAAACAAAGCCTGGTCTGAGGAAAAAATAAGGACAGACAAGGATTTTTTTAACCGCTTGGCCTACCAACAAAAGCCGAAATTTCTTTGGATCGGTTGTTCGGACAGCCGGGTTCCAGCCAATGAAATTACCGGTACGGACCCTGGGGAAATTTTCGTACACAGAAACATCGCCAATATGGTGGTACATACCGACCTGAATTTGCTAAGTGTTTTGCAATATGCCGTAGATGTATTGAAAGTCGAACACATCATAGTATGCGGACATTATGGCTGCGGAGGTATAGAAGCCGCATTGGGTCATAATCACTATGGCCTGATCAACAAATGGCTTCGGAATATTAAGGAAGTGTACAAAATGTACCAAACAGAAATAGATGCAATCGAAGACCATACCACAAAGGTAAATCGCCTGGTGGAGCTCAATGTGATGGAACAATGCCAGGATTTGATGAAAACTTCCATTATTCAAAAAGCCTGGCTTATCCGCAAAGCTCCCCATATTTATGGCTGGGCCTATGGACTCAACAACGGGTTGGTAAATGAACTAATCAAACTGGAACCCAATCTAGACAATGTCCATCCGATTTTCAGATTGGACCATGACCAGTTATTGGCAGATCCCATTTAAAAATTAATTCCGGAATCGAATTAATGTTTTGATTTCTCAGATTCCGGATATTTCTTTGCACATCCTTTCACTTTTTCAGTGTGGGGATTTATACAGAAGAGGCGAGAGACAGGCTCGATGACCCTCTGGCAACCTTCCGCTTCGGTGGAAAGGTGCCAATTCCTGCCGGTTGAGATGGTCTCAATTGGAACTATAAATTCCTTGCAAAATGCACAAGCGATTTATCCTCTTCTTTTCCTCAGGCCTTCGGCCAAATTTTCAATTGATGCCTATTGCATTTTGTAAATGCATTAGGCTATTTCCAGCCTGATCAAGGCTAATATGTCTTCTTTTCCAGGGAATTTCCCCGTTTTTATCTAACCCTTTAACCTCAATTTTATGTCTGCAAACTATCGCTTCGAAACCCTCCAGCTACACGCCGGACAAACTCCCGATTCATCAACCAATGCTCGGGCAGTTCCCATCTACCAAACCACATCCTATGTTTTCAACAGTGCTGAGCATGGAGCAAATCTCTTTGGATTAAGAGAATTCGGAAACATCTATACGAGGATTATGAATCCAACTACCGATGTTTTTGAAAAGAGGATTGCAGCTCTGGAGGGTGGTGTTGCTGCAGTGGCTACAAGTTCTGGTCAGGCTGCACAATTTTTGGCGTTGAACAACATCATGGAAGCAGGAGACAATTTTGTTTCCACCACTTTCCTTTATGGAGGAACATACAACCAGTTTAAAGTTGCATTTAAACGATTGGGAATTGAGGCCCGCTTCGCAAAAGGTGATTCACCAGAAGCCTTCGAAAAGCTAATTGACACAAAAACAAAAGCGATTTACCTGGAAACAATCGGAAATCCAGAATTCAATATCCCCGACTTTGACGCGATCGCAGCACTGGCCAAAAAACACGACATTCCATTGGTGGTGGACAATACTTTTGGGGCCGGAGGGTATTTATTTCGACCAATTGCCCATGGAGCCAACATTGTAGTGTCATCTGCCACCAAGTGGATCGGTGGTCATGGGACTTCTATCGGCGGGATCATCCTGGATGCTGGCAATTACAATTGGGGAAATGGGAAATTCCCGCAATTTTCGGAGCCATCCGAAGGCTACCACGGACTTAATTTCTGGCAGGTTTTCGGTGAAAATAACCCACTGGGACTTCCTAACATCGCTTTTGCAATCCGTACAAGAGTAGAAGGTCTCAGGGACTTTGGCCCAGCCATCAGCCCATTCAATTCCTTCCTCTTATTGCAGGGAATAGAAACTCTTTCACTCAGAGTCCAAAGAACTGTGGACAATGCGCTGGAAATAGCCAAATGGTTAGAAGCTCATCCCCAGGTTTCCAAGGTGAATTATCCGGGTCTGCCCTCCTCCCCTTACCATGCTTTGGGCAAAAAGTACCTGAAAAACGGTTTTGGCGGGGTATTGAGTTTTGAGATAAAAGGAAGCAAAGAACAGACGTCTGAATTTATCAATCAGCTCCAACTCATCTCCCATTTGGCAAATGTCGGTGATGCCAAAACTTTGATCATCCAGCCATCGGCGACTACTCACCAGCAGCTCTCTGACGCGGAGCAACTTGCCGCTGGTGTCACTCCGACGATGCTTCGGATTTCACTTGGCATTGAACACATCGACGACATCAAAGCTGACTTGCAGCAAGCATTCGAAAAAATCTGATTACCTAATGAATTTGAAAAGCCAATACGCTGATTTGACTATGACCCAAGAAGTTTTCCATTCTACTGAATCCTTAACTCTGGAATCCGGTGAGGTTCTGAAAAATTTCGACCTCGCCTACACCACTTATGGACAGTTGAATCCGGAAAAATCCAACGTAATCTGGGTAATCCATGCACTAACTGGAGACTCCAAAGCCGCAGAATGGTGGAATGGACTGATCGGAGAAGACAAATTCTTCGATCCGGCCAACCACTTCATCATCTGCGCCAACCTCCTGGGAAGCTGCTATGGATCCACCAATCCTTTCAGCGAAAACACGGAAACCGGTGAGCCTTATTTTTACGATTTTCCGCAGGTGACTACCCGTGACTTGGCAACGAGCCTTGAAAGGCTTAGAATTCATCTCGGAATTGACCAAATCCATACTTTGATCGGAGGTTCTTTGGGTGGTCAGGTTGGCTTGGAATGGGCTGTGACTTTGGGTCAAAAGTTAAAGAATGCCGTCATTTTGGCTTCAACTCCGAAAACATCCCCTTGGGTGATAGGCTTCAACGAAACTCAGCGCATGGCTATCGAATCGGATTGTACATGGGGGGAATGTCACGAACTTGCCGGAATCAAAGGACTGGAAACCGCACGGGCAATCGCCATGCTTAGCTACCGACATCCGGACGATTTGAAAATCAAACAAAGTGATCGGGAGGATAAATTGGACGGGTTTCGGTCTGCATCTTATCTGCGGTATCAGGGACAAAAACTAGCCAAACGATTCAACGCCCTCTCCTATTGGACACTTTCCAAAGCCATGGATAGCCATGATCTGGGAAGAAACAGAGGGGGAATTGATGCGGCTCTTAATTCCATTGAAGCAAAAGTATTGGCAATCGGAGTCAATTCAGATCTGCTGTTTTTGCCAAGTGAGGCACAGTATATCAGCCAAAAAGTAAAAAGAGGAACTTACAAGGAAATCCATTCAACTGCTGGGCATGATGCCTTTTTGATCGAATTTGAGCAATTGGCATATTTTCTCAAATCTTACTACTTGGAGCAAAAATGAAAATGGCGGGGTCAACCCGCTTTTTTTATTTTATCCTGGTCCATTCCACTGCTTTCCCTACAAAAGAAAAACCCAAATATCCTTTGACTTCGAGGACTTTTTCGGATTTGAGCTTTAGCTCACAGGAATAGGTTTTTCCGGAATTGGGATCATAGATATCTCCGCCTTTCCATATTCCTCCCACATATTTCAGCCCATCCAAAATCGCCAAACCCATCAAGGGTCGGTTCCTCAATTTGTGATCCGAATTATTTTTATCCGTAGCCGGTTTTCCTTCGGGATTGGGATTGTTGAGCCAAATGATTTTTCCGATAAATTCCGATCCGTTTTTCAGGATTTCAATCTGAGCCGTTTTTTCTGTGTTGTACCACAGACCAATTATTGCATTTTCAGATTGGGCTTTTAAACCCAAAACCAATCCCAGATAGATCAAAATAAATAATGAAGAAAACTGTCTTATTTTCATAAAAATTAAGTTTTGATATCCTTAAATACGGATAGATTTGAATTAAATATGCCTGAAATCGAAAATTTAATCAAGCCTCGAAATGACGTTTCTTCAGAATTTGAAGGAGTTTTATTGAGTTTGTTGAAAGAAAAAGCAGTCTGGATCAAAAGCTTAAACACACTTCTGATTGCAGATTTGCATTTTGGCAAAGCCGCTCATTTCCGAAAATCAGGAATTCCCATCCCGGAACCGGTCCACGATTTTGATTTGCTCCGTCTGCAAAGGCTTCATGAGGAATTCCGTCCGGTTCATACTTACTTTCTTGGAGACCTTTTTCATTCGGATTGGAATGATCAGTGGGAAATTCTAAATCAGTTTTTAGGCCAGTTTATCGGAACTGAGTTTCATTTGGTTAAAGGAAACCACGATGTGCTTTCATTTAGCGCTTACCAGCAGTCCGTGTTGAGAATCCATGAAAAGCCTCTGACGATTGGCCGATTTGTTTTGTCTCATGAACCCATGGAATCTGTTCCTGATGGGATGCTGAATATTTGCGGTCACATTCATCCTGGAGTCAGGCTGGTTGGCAAAGCAAAACAATCGCTTCGCCTCCCATGCTTCTTTCAGTCCAAATCCCAATTGCTTCTTCCGGCTTTTGGGAATTTTACAGGATTGGCCTTGGTCAGACCAAAAGATCAAGACAAAGTCTGGGCAATCACCGAAGAAAAAATCATCCCGGTCCTTTCTGGCACATCGATTGGTTAAATCCGCTTGGCTTTCCTATTTTTGACCTGAATTAACCAACTATGGCTAACCCATCCCGCAAGAAAAAAACACTCGGACATTTCAAATTTGGCAGCGTTCTGTTCAGCACTACCCTTTCACTTTTCATTGTTGGACTTTTTGGAGTGATTTTGATTCAGGCCAGGACCCTGACAAAAATGATCCGGGAAAACATTGAAATCCAGATTTTCCTGGACAAAGGCCTTCCGGAGGAGCAATTGAGTGAGATTCAAAAGAACATTTCCGGTCGACCGTTTATCCTGACCAAATCGGATACAGTCGGATTGCGATTTATTTCGGATGAGGAAGCTGCAGCTACTTTCATCGAAAGCACCGGGGAAGATTTTACGAAGTTTCTGGAAGACAATCCTTTACGTGACAGCTATGTAATTGCAGTCGCTGAGGAATTTCAAACTTCCGAGCAACTTGAAACTATTGCCAAAGATTTGGAGGCTATTCCGGGAGTTTTCGAAGTGTCTTATATGACAGATTTGGTGGATTCGATCAACAAAAACTTGCTGAAAGTGAGTTTGGTCTTGGGTGGTTTTATTTTGATCCTGATCATTACCGTGGTCATGTTGATTAATAATACCATTCGTTTGGCCTTGTTTTCCCAACGGTTTTTGATCCGATCCATGCAATTGGTTGGGGCCACAAGGGGATTTATCAGGAAACCATTTTTGATGCGAGCGCTTCTTTTTGGGATGATTGCCGGAGCAGTCGCTTCAGCCATTCTTTTTGCATTGGTCCAATACACCAAATCAAATATTGAGGGATTTGCTATGCTTCAAAACACGGAGATGCTTTTCATTCTTTTTGGGGCGCTGACTCTGATCGGAGGAATTCTCTCGGTTTTTAGTACACTCCGTGCTGTAAACAAATATTTAAATATGTCCCTGGACGAACTATATTAATCATGAGCAATTCACCCTTTCCATTTTCGAAAAAGAACTACCGCTTGATGCTGATTGGGCTAGGCCTGATTGTCCTTGGATTTGTCCTCATTGGACTGGACGGTGAGCCACACGGCAATGGAGTTCTTGGCCTTACAATTGGTCCGATTGTAACCTTGGCAGGCTTTATTTTTGAGTTTTATGCGATTTTTGCGAAAGCAGAGAAAAGCTGAAATTACTTTCCTTCAGTTCCCTTTCAGGTGAACTGATTACTAAAATACCATGCAGCAAGACCCTTACGGAGAAGTATTTCTGATCGATAAACCACTGGAATGGACTTCATTTGATGTAGTCAAAAAAGTGAGAAATGCCCTTCGTATCAAAAAAGTCGGTCATGCCGGCACGCTTGACCCCTTGGCCACCGGCCTGTTGATCGTCTGTGCAGGAAAGCAGACCAAACAGATCGAAACCTACATGGGCCAGGAAAAGGAATATACCGGGACATTTGTGATCGGAGCCACCACCGAATCTTTTGACCTGGAAAAACCCGTGATACCAGTAGCAGATCCTTCAAACATTATTTTGGATCAAGTCAAAGCGGCTGCTGCCAAACTTACCGGAGATATTCTTCAGGTTCCCCCCATGCATTCCGCGATCAAAGTGGACGGAAAGCGGGTTTATGAATCGGCCAGAAAAGGACTTGAAGTAAAAATGGAAGCCCGACCTGTACAAGTCCGTGAATTTGAAATCACACGCTTTGAAGGAAATGAAGTGGATTTTCGGATTTCCTGTTCCAAAGGAACCTACATCAGGAGTCTTGCCCGGGATCTTGGGGAGATTTTGCAAACCGGAGCTTACCTGAAATCACTCTGCCGAACCAGAATCGGAAATTTCCTGGTTTCGGATGCCCATCATTTGCCAGAATTGATCGAAGAAATCAAAGCCCGGCCCCATGAAAATCTATGAAGGTCTGGCCGGTTTTACTCCGGTAAAGAATGCGGTGGTAACATCCGGAACCTTCGACGGGGTCCATCTTGGGCATCAAAAGATTCTAAACCGGATCCGGGAAATTGCCAGATCTATCCAGGGCGAAACCGTTTTGATTACTTTTTGGCCTCATCCGAGATTGGTGCTTTATCCTGATGAGCACAACCTGAGATTGCTGAGTACTTTCGAAGAAAAGACAAAAATGCTGCGCCAGTTTGGGATTGATCATTTGATCACCATTCCATTTACCCAGGAATTTTCCCAAATGAGTTCTCAGGTATTTATCCAGAAAGTCCTTATTGACGCAATTCAGACCAAAAAGCTGGTAATCGGCTATGACCACCGGTTCGGGAAAAATCGAGAAGGAGGTTTTGAATATTTGAAAGCCAACAGCTCCACTTTTGGATTTGAGCTGGAGGAAATTTCCCGGCAGGATGTGGAAGAAATCGCTGTTTCGAGCACAAAAATCAGGAAAGCACTGGAATCCGGTGACGTCAAAACTGCCGAAAGTTGCCTAGGCAGGCCTTATGAACTGAACGGCTTGGTGATCAAAGGACAACAAATAGGTCGCTCGATCGGATTTCCCACCGCAAATATTCACATTCCAAATGATTACAAACTAATCCCAAAGGACGGCGTTTACGCGGTAGAAGCCTCCGTTGACGGTACTTTGTACAAGGCCATGCTGAATATTGGAAACAGACCGACTGTGGATGGGACGAAGAAAACCGTAGAGGCCAATTTGTTTGATTTCCAGGGGGATCTTTATGATAAGCAGATAACTGTCTATTTTCATGAATTCTTGAGAGAAGAGCGGAAATTTGAAAGTCTAGAGGCGCTGAAAAACCAACTTTTCCAGGATCAAAAGACGGCAAGGTCATTACTTTAAACCCAAATACTTTATGATTAACAAGACTGTGAAAAACGCACAGGAAGCTGTGGCCGACATTCCCAGCAATAGCATGCTGATGATGGGAGGATTCGGGCTGTGTGGAATTCCTGAAAACTGCATCAAAGCCCTATTGGAAAAAGAAATCTCAGGGCTCACCATAGTTTCCAATAACGCCGGTGTGGATGATTTTGGAATCGGACTTCTTCTTCAAAAGCGGATGGTGAAAAAGATGATTTCCAGCTATGTCGGTGAAAACGCAGAATTTGAAAGACAACTACTGAGTGGTGAACTCGAAGTAGATTTGATCCCACAGGGAACCCTTGCCGAGCGTGTCAGAGCAGGTGGAGCCGGAATTCCCGCATTTTTCACTCCAGCAGGCGTGGGAACAGAAGTGGCAGAAGGAAAAGAAGTCCGTGAATTTGAAGGAAAACTTTATCTGATGGAGCAATGGCTAAGAGCTGATTTCTCTATCGTAAAAGCCTGGAAAGGTGATACGGCCGGAAATTTGATTTTCCGTGGTACGGCAAGAAATTTTAACCCAATCATGGCTACTGCAGGGAAGATCTGCATTGCCGAAGTTGAGGAATTGGTGCAGGAAGGCGAACTGGATCCAAACCAAGTTCATACCCCAGGAATCTTTGTGCAGCGGATTTTCCAAGGTGATAATTACGAGAAAAGAATCGAACACCGAACTGTTACCAAATAGACCCATGCTGACCAAAGAACAAATCGCCCAGCGGATCGCTAAAGAAGTAAAAACTGGGCAGTATATCAATCTTGGAATTGGGATCCCTACATTGGTTGCCAACTATATCCCAAAAGATCTGGACGTTGTTTTGCAATCTGAAAACGGCCTTTTGGGAATCGGCCCCTTCCCTACTGAGGATAAGGTTGACCCGGATTTAATCAATGCAGGCAAACAAACTATTTCGATGGTGCCGGGGTCTGCCCTATTCAACTCTGCTGAATCATTTGCCATGATTCGCGGTGGTCATGTCCATCTGACAATTTTGGGTGCTATGGAAGTCTCTGAAAACGGCGATATAGCCAATTGGAAAATTCCAGGTAAAATGGTCAAAGGAATGGGCGGCGCTATGGACCTAGTAGCCTCTGCCGAAAATATCATCGTGGCCATGCAGCACTGCTCGAAAGATGGTCAATCCAAACTTTTGACTGAATGCTCCCTTCCTATCACCGGAATCAAGTGTGTGAAAAAAATAGTCTCAGACTTGGCTGTGGTGGAGATCTCTCCTGAAGGCGGATTCATACTTAAAGAAAGAGCTCCAGGCGTTTCTGTAGAAGAAATCAAATCCAAAACTGAAGGCAAACTCATCATTGAAGGGGAAATTCCCGAAATGACATTCGAATAATCCAAAACCGGGAACTTGAAAACTGAATCGCTGGTTTCCCGATAAATTTCAAAACAATGAAAAAATCAGACATCAAATTCCAGATCGAGCTGGATGAAAATAATCTTCCAAAGAATATCCAATGGGATGCCTCAGACAAGGAATCCGAGGGATTGGAATCTACCAAAAGTATAAGTGTAAATGTCTGGGACAACTTGAACCATGCCACACTACGCATAGACCTTTGGACAGAAGAAATGTCTGTGGTGGAAATGAAAAGATTCTACATCGATATCTTGGGTGGAATGGCCCAGACAGTTTTGAACAGTACAGGAGATGAGTATTTTTCTGAAGAAATGAAGGAATTGTGTGACAGACTGGTCAAGCATGTCAATGAGGAAAACAAGAGAAATTCTTGATCTGGTAATCAAAAACCAAGAAAGGCCTGATTTTCATCAGGCCTTTTTGTTTGGTAAATAACTGATAAACAAAAAACTGTTTTTTGGAATTTTTAATAAAATGAACAATTGGGATATGTATTTCTAATATTATATCCCAAAAATTTTTGATTTTCTCCAAAAGGGCCTCAGTTTCCATTTTTAGGCAATTTTTAAAGTAAGAAAGAGTTAATTTTTTTTAAATCACGAAGGTTGATAATTCGGTTTTTACTATAAATTTCGAGCAAATGAATAAAGAATCACCTCTTTTAGCATTATCCAAAATACCTACACAAAATAGCCTATGAGAAATTTTACAAGAAAAATCTGGGGGGCGGTGTTTTCACTCGCACTGCTGGTTTCCTTGGGAGCCAGTGCAGCTTTTGCACAGACAACCATCTCTGGAATCGTGACCGATGCGGACACGAAAGAGACTTTGGTTGGGGTAAACATCATTGTAAAAGGAAAAGTAATCGGTACGATTACTGACCTTGAAGGTGAGTTTACACTCAACGTAGCACAGCAACCACCTTTTTCATTGGTATTTTCTATGGTAGGGTATACTCCGATAGAAATAGAAATTACCAATGCGAACACCTCTAATTTGAAGGTTGAACTGAGTGAGCAAACCATGCTTGGGCAGGAAGTGGTTGTTTCTGCATCGCGTGTAGAGGAAAGCATTTTGCAGTCGCCTGTCTCGATTGAAAAAATGGATATTCTGGCAATCCGGGATACTCCATCCGATACCTATTACAAGGCCATCGCCAATCTGAAAGGTGTTGACGTAACCTCTTCCTCCATCAATTTCCAAATTATTAATGCCAGAGGATTTAATTCTACAGGAAATACCCGATTCGTTCAGCTCACAGACGGTATGGATACTCAAGCTCCGGCACTGAATTTTCCAATCGGAAACCTTAATGGACCCTCTGAATTGGATGTAGAAAGTGTGGAATTCATTCCCGGATCCGCGTCGGCACTTTATGGACCCAATGCCTTCAATGGAATCCTTCTCGTTAACAGCAAGAGTCCATTTGAATACCAGGGCTTGAGCGGTTTTTATAAGCAGGGATTCAATCATTTTGGGGGAACAGCCGGTGAACCAACTAGCGTACAGCCGATGTTTGAAGGGTCAATCCGCTATGCAAAGGCATTCAACAACAAATGGGCCTTCAAGATCAATGGCTCGTTTATGCAAGCGGAAGATTGGTACGGTACTGACCAAACCGATCTTGCTGCTGCCACACAGGGAGATTTGCCTTTCAATCCCGGAGCAAACAAAGTCCATGTCTTTGGAGACGAAGTTTCTAACAATATCGGTTTGCTTCGAAATGTCGGAGCTGTCCAACAAATCGCTCAATCAATGGGACTTGGTGGTTATCTGACCAGCATTCCAGATCAAATCGTTTCGAGAACCGGGTACGACGAAAAGTATTTGGTGGATTATGGGGCCAAAAACTATAAAGTAAACGGAGCACTCCATTACAGAATTAGTGACCGATCTGAGCTTTCGTATACTTTGAATTATGGAGCTGGAACTTCAGTCTACACTGGTGCTCAGCGGTACTCACTGAAAAACTTCGAAATCACCCAACATAAGGTGGAATTGAGAGGCTCCAATTACTTCCTCCGAGGCTACACCACCAGAGAAAACTCCGGAGAATCCTATATCGCAGATTTGACTGGTGTCAATATCAATTCCATGTGGAAAGACAACTCAACCTGGTTTGTACAATACGCACTAGGCTATATGGGAGCTTTGGCACAGCAGGGAGTTGCACCTGGAGCTCCTGGAACTACGGATCAACAAGCAGGAGCACATAATGCGGCTAGAGGAATTGCTGAGCAGGGTCGCTATGAACCGGGTTCTCCTGAATTTGAAAATGCTTCAAAAGACGTCAGAAGTAAGTTTATCCCTGAAGGTTCACTATTCAATGATAAATCAAGGATGTACATGGGCGAAGGTCAGTATGATTTCCGAGAAGAAATCGACTTTATGGATCTTCAGGTCGGTGGCCAATACCGCGTTTATGAATTGAGATCCAACGGAACAATTTTCGCAGATGTCGAAGGAAATGACATTACTATATCAGAATATGGGGCCTTTGTTCAGGCAGCTAAAACAGTTTGGAATGACAAGTTGAAAATTTCCGGAAGCTTGAGATATGACAAAAATGAAAATTTTGACGGTCAGATCAGTCCAAGAGTTTCAGCGGTTTTGACCCAAAATAACCACAATTTCAGACTTTCTTATCAGACTGGTTTCCGTATGCCAACCACTCAGGGACAGCATATTGACCTCAATGTGGTTTCAGCCCGGCTGATTGGAGGCTTGCCCTATTACCGAGAGAAATATGACATTTTCACCAATGCCTTTACAATGGCTTCAGTGGAACAATATGTTGCCAAAGTTGGATCTGGCACAAGCCCAGTTTCTCCGGAAGCAACTTCCTTATTGCAGCCGGCCACTGAAGCGGATTTTCCGGAATTGGGCCCAGAGCAAGTTAAGTCAATTGAAGTTGGATATAAGAGCTTGTTGAACGATAGCAAAATAATGATCGACTTTGCTTATTACTACAACACCTACAACAATTTCATTACCCAGAATGCGGTTAGGAAAGCTCCAGGGCCAGTATATCCAAATCCTGCAAATGGTGACCAATTGGCTATAAACGCTGTCAATGCTCCTACCCTTTTGACTCCAATCACAACTCCCGGAAGTGAAAACACCTTCCAGACCTATACCAATTTCACCGGTGGATCTGTAAAAGCACATGGAGCGGCTTTTGGAATTACTTTCAACTTGGTGAAGAGTTACACCTTATCAGGAAATTACAATTACAACAAGTTGCTTTCCTCGCCTTCTGAAGGATTTCTCAATGACTTCAACACTCCTGAGCATAAGGGAAACATAGTTTTTGGTAACAGAAGACTTACCAAAAACATGGGCTTCAATGTTACCTGGAGATATCAGTCTGAATTCAGATGGGAGTCTTCATTTGCCAGAGGAGATGTTCCGGCTGTTTCCAATTTTGATGCCCAGCTAAGCTATAAAGTCAGCTCCATCAAGTCAATCCTCAAATTGGGTGGTTCCAATATCCTCAACAACAGATACATCTATAATTTTGGAGGTCCGACTATCGGTGCGATTTATTATATCTCTATCACCTTTGATGAATTGCTAAATTAATTCACCCATGAAAAATATTCTAAAATATATAGTTATACCAGTCTTGGGATTCACTGCCTCTTGTACCTATGATTTTCCGGTAGAAGATATCCAGGAGCCTACCTCCGGTGAGGCTGATTTCACCAAAATGGTCGTAATCGGAGACGGAATTGCTGCCGGGGTTATGGACGGGGCCCTTTATACCAGAGGACAGGGAAATTCATTCGCAGTTCATTTGTCCGAGCAAATGAAACTGGTTAACGGAGGTAATTTTAATCAGCCTTCTATCAATTCGGTAAATGGCTTTTATGCCATGGGGCCAAATAATACCATCCTTGGAAGGTTAATCCTCAAAACTGCAAATGGATCTACCGCTCCAGCACCAATCGGACCCGGTGAATTACCAACAGCCTTTGCAGGAAACAAAGCTGATCTGAACAATTTTTCAGTTCCGAATATGACACTTGGCTTGGCTTTGATTCCACAAACAGGTGGTCCAAATGTTCCGCAAAACCCTGCATTTAATCCCTATTATGCGAGATTTGCTTCAAATCCAGGAGTTTCCTCTCCGATTGGAGATGCGGCACAAGCCTTGGGAACCAGCGGAACTTTCTTCTCATTCTGGTTGGGAAACAGTGATGTCCTTGGATATGCAATCAGTGGTGCATCCAATCCGGCAATCTTGACTTCGGATGCGGATTTTGGACAAAGATTCTCCTTGGCTCTTGGGGCAATGCTTCAGGCAAATCCTAATGCCAAGGGTGCAGTTGCCAATATTCCAAATCTTAATGTGCTTCCATATTTTAACCTCGTTCCCTGGAATGCACTTCCCTTAAATGCTGCAACAGCTTCAGCGGTAAATCAAGGTTTTGCTGCATACAATGGTGGATTGGCACAATTGCAAGCAATGGGAGCAATTACTGAAGCTGAAAAAACTTTGCGTACAATCAATTTCGTTGCGGGCCAAAATGGATTTCTGATGTCTGATGAAAGCCTGACTGATTTGACTCAGTTTGGACTTCCATCAATCCGGCAAAGTAAATCCACCGATAAGGCCACACTGACTTTGTCTCAGGCGCTTGGTCAGCCCGTGGGAGGAAACCCTCAACAAATAAGAGGAGTAAGCTACCCAGTAGAGGATTCTTTTGTCCTCACTTCTGCCGAGCAAACTGCAATTCAGACCAAAATAACTACGTTCAACGGCGTGATTTCAACAGCTGTACAGACAAATGCCCAACGGCTGGTTTTGGTGGATATTAATGCATTTTTGAGCCGTGTCCTTCAAGGTGGCGTTAATTATGGTGGGGCCTTCCTTACAGCTAGCATAGTTCCACCAAATGGAGGATTTTCGGTAGATGGGGTTCATCCCAACGGAAGGGCTCATGGATTCATTACCAATGAATTTATCAATGCCATCAATGCCAAATGGGGAGCCAATATCCCATTGATCAATCCCAATGCAATTCCGGGAAATGATCTCCCTATTCAATAAAAATCTTAAAGCAAGAACCCGAAATAAGCCAAGCCGCCTGGAATTCCAGACGGCTTTTTTGATGGTTTACTTGGAAGGATTTAAGCTCATTACCAGTTCATTGTTCCATCCAATTCAGGAAGCCAAATTGCACTTAGGCTTGAAATCAGAGTCCCTAGATCGCCTTTCCAATTAGGTTAGATGTGTTTTCTTTATTGTGAAGCTCCAGCTGCCGAATGGACTAAAATGAAAAAACCTGCCGGTAAGACAGGTTTTTTCAAAGGTAGAAGAAATACCATTAATGG
Organism: Algoriphagus sp. A40; assembly: GCF_002002735.1. Lineage (GTDB taxonomy): Bacteria > Bacteroidota > Bacteroidia > Cytophagales > Cyclobacteriaceae > Algoriphagus. The sequence continues at coordinate 125,963 of NZ_MUNY01000053.1, forward strand.
ACTTTTCCCATCAATTTCCTTAGAATGGGTGTCAAAAGTAGAAGTACCAATGCTGATCCGATCACCGTATAAACGATCATCATAAACTGATCCGGCATGGCTGCCAAGCCTTCTTCTGTTCCACCGCTTGCCTCTCCGGCAATAATTCCTGCAAAAAGATTGCCCAGTGCAACTGAAAGGAACCAAATCCCCATCATTTGGCCTGCATAGCCTTGTGGAGCCAGTTTGGTAACCAATGAAAGTCCTACCGGCGACAAACTCAACTCTCCGAAAGTATGCAACATATAAGTAATGATCAGCCAACTCGGCGCTGCCAGTTCACCTGATGCAGCGATTTTAGTAGCGAAATACATCACAAAAAAGCCAAGTCCAAGCAAGAGCAAACCAAAGGTGAATTTCAAAGGAGAACTTGGCTCGAGATGAATTCTCCCCAACCAAATCCACAAAGCCGCAAAAAACGGCGCGAAAATGATGATAAAAAGGGAATTGATAGACTGGAAATATCCTGTTGGAATGTCCCAATCCAAAATAGTCCTGTCAGTAAATCGCTCTGCAAAGAGATTCAAAGTGGATCCTGCCTGTTCGAAGCCCGACCAGAACATGGCGGAGAACACAAAGAGGATGGCAATGGCCCCAACCTTGTTTTTGTCTGATTTTACCAATCCACCAAAAAGGATAACATACCCAAGGTAGCCGAAAGCCACTATTGCGATTACAGTTCCCGATGCACTGGCAATCGCAGAAGCATCAATCGGAATCACTCCTGTAAACAAAATCACGATCAATGAGGCTCCAACCAGGCCAATAATCGAGGTGATTGATCTGAGTTTCTTTTTTGCAGTAATTTCCTTTTCGGTACTTGCTATTGGGGCATCACCATATCCATCCAGAGATCCACCGGTTAATTTGTATTGAATCAGGCCAAAGACCATTCCCAATCCTGCAAGTCCAAAACCCATGTGCATGTCATATTCAGCCACAGTACTGCAGGCAATCGGAGCGATAAATCCGCCGAGGTTGATACCCATGTAGAAGATCGAAAAACCGGCGTCCCTTTTTGAACTTCCGGCCGGATAGAGTTGACCCACAATGGAACTGATATTTGGCTTTAGCAATCCTGTACCCAGTACAATCAAGATCAAACCCAAAAAGAAGGAGGTTGTGTCCAAGGAACTCAGGGAGTCTTTTGGTCCTGAGGCTCCATTTATCCAGGACTCTACGCCTGGAAGCGCCATCATAAAATGGCCCAAGGCTATGATAATTCCACCATACCAAACGGACTTTTTCAGTCCAAAAAGTCGATCCGCCAACCAGCCACCGGGTAAAGCCAACAAATAAACACCCATGGTATAAAGCCCATAAACAGCACCGGCAGTTTTGTCGTCAAACCCCAAACCTCCATCCACAATGGCTTTGGTCATAAATATGATCAGCAACGCCCGCATCCCATAATAGCTGAACCGTTCCCACATTTCAGTGAAAAACAAAGTCATGAGTCCTTTTGGATGTCCAAATGCAGTTGGACCGGCAAATTCAGAAGTAAGTTGTTTTTCCAAGAATCAATTTTTTAGATGGGTAATAGAACTGCAATGATAAACTTTTTTGGTTCTAGTTTCCAAAGTTTTACCTGTTTGGCTAGCACGAGTCCTACTTTTCTGCCAAGGAAAAACAAGAAAGATTATTGCAGTTTTTAAGAAAACTGATTAAAGTCAAATATCCTTCTGATTTTTCTCCGTAATCGATTGAAAAGCGAAATTTTGAGGTTTTTTTGGTTTTGAATTTGAATTTCTTCCCTAATTTTGGGGAGACAATTTTCAGTTTGTAAACCCAAATCTTTATGCAGGACCTAGTTCTGACTCCTTCAATTTCCTCCTATCCACTTCCAGATGTGGACACGAGTGGAAAAGTTTTCTCCAACCTCACTCCAGCCGAATTAGTCGAACATTCACTTAGCCGAAAGGAAGCATTTTTGTCTTCCACAGGTGCCCTGATGGCTGATACCGGAAAGTTTACCGGAAGATCTCCTCAGGATCGGTTTATTGTGTTGGATGAAAAAACAAAAAATGCAGTGTGGTGGGGAGATACCAACATCCCTTTTGATGAGGAAAAATTTGACAGCTTGTTAGCCAAAATGAAACATCATCTGGCTGACAAAGACCTTTTTGTCCGATATGCCTATGCAGGTGCTGATCCAGAATATCAGCTAAAGTTGAAGGTAATCAACACGTTGGCTTGGCATAATCTGTTTTGCTTCAATATGTTTCTCAGGCCAAAAAAAGAGGATCTAAAGACTTTCAAGTCAGATTTTACCATTATCTGTGCTCCTGATTTTCAGGCTGATCCGGAAGTGGATGGAACCAAAAATCCGAATTTTGCGATTCTGGATATTTCTAGAAGAATGATTCTGATCGGAGGAACGGCTTATGCAGGTGAAATCAAAAAAGGGATTTTTTCGGTTTTGAATTTTATACTTCCGCATGAAAAAGGAGTTCTGTCCATGCACTGTTCGGCCAATATGGGAAAGGATGGAGATACAGCGATTTTCTTTGGACTTTCGGGAACAGGGAAAACCACCCTTTCCGCCGACCCTAACAGGCATTTGATCGGAGATGATGAACATGGCTGGACTGAAGACTCTGTATTCAATTTTGAAGGAGGCTGCTATGCCAAAGTGGTTGATCTTACCCGGGAAAAAGAGCCTGAAATTTTTGATGCAATTAAGTTTGGAACAATTGTAGAAAATACCCGATTCAAGACCGGAACCCGAGAAATCGATTATTCCAATAAGTCTGTCACCGAAAATACCCGAACAGCTTATCCGATTCATTACATTCCAAATGCACTTCAACCATCCATTGCAGGAATACCAAAAAATATTTTCTTTCTGACAGCGGATGCGTTTGGGGTAATACCTCCCATCTCAAAATTGAACAAGAGCCAGGCCATGTATCATTTCATTTCGGGATATACGGCAAAAGTTGCTGGTACTGAAATGGGTGTTACCGAACCCAAATTAACTTTCTCAGCCTGCTTTGGAGCAGCATTTCTGCCTTTGCATCCCACCGAATACGCTAAATTATTTGGCGAAAAGATGGAAAAACATGAAGTGAATGTTTGGCTGATCAATACAGGATGGACCGGAGGACCCTATGGAATTGGCTCCAGAATGAAACTTGCCCATACCAGATCCATGATAACCGCGGCCTTGAATGGAAAACTTGAATTTGCTCCTTTCAAAAAGGATCCTGTATTTGGATTTATGGTGCCGGAAATTTGTCCCGATGTACCTTATGAAGTTTTGAATCCAAAAAACACCTGGGAAAACCCCGATGATTATGACAGAACCGCACATAATCTAGCTCAGGCCTTTATCAGCAACTTCGAGAAATTCAAGGATTTTGCCGACGAGGATATTATGAAAGGCGCGCCGGTGATGTAATAAGTTAAGAGAAAGGAGAAAGAGTAATTCTCCTTTCTCTTTTTATAGCCAAAGTACCAAGTCTAACCCCTATTTTTGCGATTCCTAAATCTTTTGGCCGAATGGTCGGATAAATCTGAAATTTTAAACTGATGAAGACAGCAGAAATCATTACTGAAAAAGGAACAATGAAAGTGGACTTTTATGAAAAAGATGCTCCACTCGCAGTTCAAAACTTTGTGGATCTTTCAAAAAAAGGCTTTTACGACGGACTTACTTTCCATCGTGTGATTCCAAATTTTGTGATCCAAGGTGGATGTCCGGTAGGAAATGGATCCGGCGGACCTGGATACAAAATCAAATGTGAATTGGATGGAGAAAACCAATACCACGACCGCGGTGTCCTTTCAATGGCTCATGCCGGAAGAAATACAGGCGGTTCACAGTTTTTTATCTGTCATAGCCGAACTAACACTGCTCACCTGGACAGAAACCATACTTGTTTCGGAAAAGTGGTCGAAGGATTGGACGTGATCGATGCGATCAGAGCAGGTGATAAAATCGAAAAAATCGTCATTCACGAATAATAAACATTAAAATCCCTCAAATGAGGGATTTTTTTTGTGTTCAATTTACACGTTGTATTTAGGGTATTGGCTTGGTAATTGAGTAAGGACAAATCCTTCTTCTCCACTATGTTCAAAGCTACTTCTGCTCTTATTCTGCTCCTACTTTTTCAACTTCCCAATTTGGCGATTGCCCAACGCTATGGTACAGCATTGGGCTTACGGTTTGGAAACTCAGAATTTAATAGAACTGTAGGATTGACTTTGCAACAGCGCTTGGTTGAGCGGGTGACTTTGGAAGGCATTCTGCAATCAGATTTTAGTCGGAACACTACATTTTCACTTTTGGCTAAAAGCCACAGCCCAATCATCTCCAAGCGCTTTAACTATTACTATGGAGCCGGAGTTGCTTTTGGAAATGAAGAAAGCTTTGTCAAAAATCCCGGTACCAAAGAAATTATCCATACTTATGGAAACTCCACTTTTGGAGTGGATATGATTGCAGGAGTTGAGTTGACTGTGGCTAATGCTGTGATTTCCCTGGATTACAAACCAAACATCAATATATCGGGAAGAGAAGAGTTTTACAGAGGTCAAGTCGGAATCTCTGCACGGACTGTATTGGTGAAAAGCAAAGAACAAAAGCAACGGCAAAAGCAGCGTCAAAAGGCCAAAAACTCGAATAAAATCCAACCTAAAAAGCCTTTTTCTGAGCTCTTCAAAAAACAGTAATCATTCTTTATTGGCCAGGTTTTTCCGATAAACCTTTTCATGGATTTCTGAATTCTTGACGACTGATCTGTACCATTTCATCCGGAGTTGATTTTTTTCGGCTTCTGAAAGATGAAAGTTGTCCATTCCTCCGCTTTCTGCCTTTTTTACCAAGTCGTATAGAAAAATAGAGGCTGAGACGGAAATGTTAAAACTGTCGGTAAATCCAAGCATGGGAATATGAACCAAGCCATCTGCTTTGGATTTGACTTCATCCGAGATTCCTTCATGCTCGTTGCCAAATACCAAAGCCAGTTTTTCATTCGGGTCTAAGTCATAAATTGAAATGGAACTTGGGTCAGGACTGGTGCCGTAGATTTTGTAGCCTTTTTCCCGAAGGGTTTCAAAGCAGGCCTCAACTGCACTTCCGTCCTCGCGGAAGTATTTATGCAAATCCACCCACTGAGAAGCTCCTCGGGTGACATAGGGATTGACTTTATATTGGTTGGTCTTTTCGATCACATGGATGTCCTGAAGCCCAAAACAATCACAAGTCCGAATGACTGCGCTGGCATTGTGAGGTTTGAAAATATCCTCCAAAACAACTGTGAAATACCTGGTTCGCTTGGCAAGAACCCGTTCAATCACAGACTTTTTATGGGTTGTGATGAATTGCCCAAGGTATTCGAGTAAGCCTTGGTCAAATGGTATTTCTTCGATTTCTTCACTCATGGCAAATAAGTGGGGCTATCAGAAAAGCCCCAGTTGTTCGTCTTCGTCTTTTTTGGGAGTCAGGTCAATCGTACTTCCGATTTCAAGTTCCTGATCTGTATCAGCTGCTTCAGCTTCCTCTGATTTTTCATCCACAGGTTCGCTTTCTGTTACTTTTTCAGATTGAATCAGAGATACTTCCTTGACAGGATAAGTACTTAACTTATTCCCGATTGCCTTCCAGCCTTTCACATCGATCAGCATGTCCAGGTCATAATCCATCACTTCCTCCTCTTTTCCTTTGATCAAAGTGACTGAAACCTGCGGTTGACTCACAGTCGAAACAATTTTCAGATAGGACTGCTTGTGGTCAGAGATGAAATTGAAGCGCTTATTGACCGTGGTGGTCTCGATTCCAAATCGCTTCACAAAGAAGGTCTTTGTCCCTCCGTCATAATAAATGGCAGAAATGATTTTCTTAAGATCAAACTTTTCGATCAAAACCACATCACCTGGCTCGTATCGGTTGGTCAGTTCAAAAGTGGTCAATTCGTAATCTCCATTTTTATAGCAAACCAAAATTTTGTCGTCTCCGAGAAAGTTACCGATGAGTTTTCCTCTTTGATCCGTATTCAATCTCCCGACTACCACATCGTAGTAAATATTCAGTCCGCCAAGAGTAGACTTTCCTTCCATTTTGAACTGGATTTTCCGTACAGGATACTTGGTGAGAATATTTCCTCCGGCTCCTCTCCCTTTGATTTCAATTTCCGAAAAGTCGAAATCGAATACCTTGACTCTCGCTTTCGCCCCTTGGGTAAGATAAACCGTCACAGTTTCGGCTTCAGCGTTTGGATTGGCTGTCAGATACATGACTTTGGTACCTTTGGTACCTTTGGTCAAGTCGTATTCCTTGTCGCGGGTGATCCCTCCTACCTGAAAGCGCTTTACCATCGATCTTCCTGAGGAACCTTCGAGGTAAATCAGGTTATAAGTCATTCGGTCGTCATTCTTGCGGAAAATGCCCACGTACAAAATATCCTTGCCCATGAAGCCCTTTTCCTGAATTCTGGAAACCATAAACTTCCCATCCCGACGAATGACAATCACATCGTCCAAGTCAGAACAATCACAGATGAATTCGTCCTTTTTCAAGCCCGAGCCTACAAATCCATCCACGCGGTTGACATAGAGTTTGGCATTGTTGGCAGCAACAACTGTCGCTTCGATCGTATCCAAAGCCCGGATTTCAGTCTTTCTCTCCCTGCCTTTTCCAAACTTATCCAGCAGGTTTTGGTAATATTTGATCGAGTATTCGGTCAGATGCTTCAGGTTGTAATTGACTTCCTTCAATTCTTCCTGAAGTCGCTTCATCAATTCATCTGCCTTGAAAGCATCAAACTTCGAAATTCTTTTGATCTTGATTTCAGTTAGACGAAGTAGATCTTCCTGAGTAATTTCTCTATAAAAATCCGGTTTGAATGGATCTAAACCTTTATCTATTGCCTCCAAAACTGCATCCCAAGTGGTACATTCTTCGATGTCCCGGTAAATGCGGTTTTCGATGAATATTTTTTCAAGAGAAGAGAAAAGTAATTTCTCCATCAACTCTGCCTTTCGGATTTCTAATTCCCTGCGAAGGAGGTCTTTGGTTTGCTTGGTATTGTATTCGAGGATTTGGTTTACGGTGAGAAAAACCGGTTTATCCTCAATGATTACACAGGCATTGGGAGAAATGGAAATCTCGCAATCGGTGAAAGCATAAAGTGCATCTATCGTCACATCAGGAGAAACTCCCGGAGCGAGCTGGATTTGGATTTCGACATCTTTTGCTGTGTTATCGACGACTTTTTTGATCTTGATCTTGCCTTTGTCGGTAGCTTTCAGGATTGAATCAATCAAAGAATCTGTGGTCGTTCCGTATGGAATCTCTTTGATTAACAATGTTTTGCTGTCTTCCTCCTCAATCCTTGCACGAACTTTAACTTTTCCTCCCCGGTGACCTTCATTGTATTCACTGAAGTCCGCCAATCCGCCGGTGATAAAGTCAGGAAGGACATTGGATCTATTTCCTTTCAGAATTTCGATAGAGGCTTCGATCAGTTCGATGAAGTTGTGAGGGAGGATTTTGGTGGACAAACCCACAGCGATTCCTTCAACTCCCTGTGCCAAAAGAAGCGGGAATTTGACCGGAAGTGTGACTGGTTCACGCTTACGGCCATCATAGGAAAGTTGCCATTCTGTAGTTTGTGGATTGAAAACCACTTCCAAAGCAAACTTGGACAGGCGAGCTTCGATGTATCGCGCTGCAGCAGCTCCGTCACCAGTCCGGACATCTCCCCAGTTACCTTGGGTTTCGATCAGGAGTTCCTTTTGGCCGAGATTGACGATTGCATCCCCGATGGATTGATCTCCATGAGGGTGATACTGCATGGATTGGCCGATGATGTTAGCGACCTTGTTGAAGCGGCCATCATCCATCTCCTTCATGGCATGCATTATCCTCCGCTGCACAGGTTTGAGGCCATCTTCGATAGCCGGAACTGCCCGCTCCAGAATCACATAAGAGGCATAATCCAAAAACCAATCCTTGTACATGCCAGTCACCGGCACGGAAGTGTGCAGACTTTCGTCTGCTCCATCAGCTAACTTATTTTCGTCACTCATTTACACAATCCAATTTTGATAAATGTAAGTGGTCAATCAGACCAGACTTACTGAAAACCTATTTCCAAGCAGGAAATAATCATTTGAAACTTTGATTTTCAACTATTTAGGAAACTGCGATTTTGCCCCAAAATCAAGCTGCTTCACTTTCTGCCTCTTTTTCGACTTCCTCAGCTTTTCTTGGATCTTCCAAGGCCAGATCTTTTTCGATCTTGAGATTGTCGATGATAAAATTCTGCCGATCCGGTGTATTCTTACCCATGTAGAATGTTAACAGATCAGAAATCTTGGTTTCCTTGTTCAGAATGATCGGTTCGAGGCGGATATCTTCTCCGATGAAGGTTCCGAATTCCTCAGGCGAAATTTCTCCCAAACCCTTAAATCGGGTGATTTCTGGCTTACTTCCAAGTTTATGAATTGCCCGCTGCCGCTCCTCGTCCGTGTAGCAATAGATGGTTTCCTTCTTGTTTCTCACCCGAAAAAGTGGAGTATCCAAAATGAACAAATGCCCATTTTTCACCAAATCAGGGAAAAACTGAAGAAAATACGTCATGATCAACAAGCGGATGTGCATCCCATCCACATCGGCATCCGTGGCGATCACAATTTTGCGATAGCGGAGATTTTCGATTCCGTCTTCAATATTAAGGGCATGCTGAAGCAGGTTGAATTCCTCGTTTTCATACACCACTTTTTTGGTCATCCCAAAGCAGTTGAGCGGCTTACCCCGAAGTGAAAATACTGCCTGAGTCTGCACATCACGCGATTTGGTGATGGAGCCTGACGCTGAATCACCTTCGGTAATGAAGAGCATGGAATTGTTTTTGGCATCTTCATTAGCCTTGGGATCGTCGTAATGTACCCGACAATCTCTCAACTTTTTGTTATGGAGGTTGGCTTTTTTGGCCCGCTCGTTTGCCAGTTTTTTAATGCCGGAGATTTCTTTTCTTTCCCGCTCCGATTGCAAAATCCGCTTCAAAAGCGCATCTGCAACTGCTGGATTTTTGTGCAGGTAATTGTCCAGCTCAGTTTTGATGAAGTCATTGACAAAAGTTCGGAGAGTGGGCCCATCCGGTCCAACACTCTGGGAACCCAACTTGGTCTTGGTTTGGGATTCAAAAACGGGTTCCTGGACACGCACTGCAATTGCTGCTACGACAGATTGCCGCACATCGGATGCGTCAAAGTCTTTCTTATAAAACTCCCGGATGGTCTTGACAATGGCCTCACGGAAAGCCGCCAAGTGAGTTCCGCCCTGAGTAGTATATTGCCCATTTACGAAGGAATAATACTCTTCACCGTACGAACCTGAGTGGGTGATCGCCACTTCGATATCATTGCCCTTGATATGAATGATCGGGTATCGGATGCTTTCCTCGTCGACTTTGTTGGAAAGGAGGTCATATAGACCACGGTCAGAGAAAAATTTCTTTCCGTTGAAATTGATTGTTAGGCCGGCATTCAGGTAGGCATAGTTCCATATCTGATTTTCGAGATATTCCGGAATGAAATGGTAATTTTTGAAAATCGACACATCAGGTGAGAAAATGATCTTGGTGCCATTTCTGTCAGAAGATGTTCCAATTGCAGGATCATTGACCAAAATTCCTTTTTCGAATTCAGCCATTTTGGTTTGTCCATCCCTAAAAGACTGAACCCGGAAAAAATCCGAAAGCGCGTTTACAGCCTTAGTACCGACTCCATTCAGACCAACTGATTTTTGAAAAGCTCCAGAGTCGTATTTGCCTCCGGTATTGATTTTGGATACGCAGTCAATGACTTTGCCCAAAGGAATCCCGCGGCCATAATCACGGACTTCAACTTTATGTTCGGAGATTTTCACATCAATATTTCGTCCATAGCCCATCATGTGCTCATCGATGGAATTGTCCAGAATTTCTTTGACAAGCACATAAATACCGTCATCCTGGGCGCTTCCGTCTCCCAACTTTCCAATATACATCCCGGGTCGGAGACGGATATGCTCTCTCCAATCCAGGGACTTGATGCTGTCTTCTGTATATTTAACTGGTTCTGCCATAATGCACGATTAAACTCCTTTTTGAACTTGTTTGAATTTTCCCACCAACAGGACAAATAACCCAATGACCCACACTGCCAACAAGGCTGGCATCAGGTAAAAGAAAAAGTTGAACTGGCTAGAGGCTATGACCTCCTGGTTGTTGATAGAATGGACAAAAAACACCAATAATGCCAAACTCATATTAATTATCCCTCCGAAAGAATAAAACCAAGTAAGGAAGTAATCCCGGAAAGGATCACCGATTGGGAAAATTCGGTGTAGTTTCTTGTTGGTTTTGGTCTCAAGCGACTTGGGAGGGTAAAGTGTGACAGCATTCAAAATCAGAAATGCAGCTATCATCCCATAAAAAAATGTCCCTTTTTCCCATATCCGGTTGACTGAACCGCTGTCGTCGATACTGAGACCAACTGTCTCAGAGAGTGCAGAATAGAAGTATAATAGAAAGAAAACGAAAAGCAGAATACTCAAAAAGTAGAATGCTTTTCCAAACCTGTAATACATGTGAGTGATTGATTGAACGTGCTAATATAACCGATTTGGATAAACCAAAGGAGATTCCGAAGTGTTCCAAGATGGGATAAATCTGACAGTTTCATTCGGAGATTTTCCAATCTCATGAAATTCAGTATTCTGCCAAAAATCCTGGGTCAGAAAATTTAATCCCTTTCATGATTTTGCAATAGCATCAATTTTTGAGCCCATCTTTGCAGCCTAATTTGAAAGATCATGCGAATATTCAGTTTCCTTTTTTCCTTTTTTGCTTTAGGCTTGATTGTATCCTGCAGCGGTCCAGTTGATGCCGGAAAAGTCAATCTGGAAAACTGGAAATCTGACCGGGATGGCTGCAAAGGCCTAAGAATGCAGGAAATCGAAGAATTCAAAGCCATTAAAAACAACTTTTTGGGAGCGGACAATCAGGCTTTGATCAAGACATTTGGCCGACCTGATCGGGTAGATTTGATTGACAAAAGCCAAAGTTTTTTCTTCTATTTCCTTGAACCCAGTGGGGATTGTCCTGGGGTAGAAAGCGAAAAAGAACCCCTGAGAGTTCTTTTTCGGATGAATGCAGTAAGTAAAGTGTCTGAGGTAACTATTACAACCCTGAACCCATAAAGCACAGCGCGGCTGCGCCTAATGTGCCTGCATTGTTTTCCAAGGTGGCTTTTTTCAAGCGGAGGTCTTTGACATAATACGGACTCAAATACTTTCTGGTATTATGATCAATGGTGGGCATCATAAATTCCAAGCCAGCTGAAATCCCGCCCCCAAAATAGACATCAGTAACATCAAGGATTCGGACTGTAGAAACGATCGCTTCGCTCAAAATCTCTCCAACTTCTTTGAATACCATCAGGGAAACTTCGTTTCCGGTTTTGGCGGTATCGACCAAAAGGTGTGTTCCAAGTTCTTTTCCGATCAATTCCCCTGCTTTTTCAGGATAAGCAGCAATCAGGTTGTCCATGATTTTAAGGATGCCATTTCTGCCGATCAAATTTTCCAAACCCGCATTTCCTCTGGAAAGCATATGACCCATTTCCAGGGCATTTCCGCGGGATCCTTTGAAAACCTGTCCATCCAAAACCAATGCGCTCCCGATTCCGGTGCCCATTGTAATGAAAAGGAAGTTTTCTGCCACCTCACCTTTGCCATAATAAAACTCACCAATGGCGGCTGCAGCAGCATCATTTTCCATGTAAAACTCATGGTTTGGATAATTCTCCAAAAGTCCGGCTTTAAGGGCAAAGCCGTTCAAATCAGGAATAGCAGGGATTTCAAGTGGTGTAGTTCGATCTTTTGTGATCATTCCGGGAAGACCTATTCCTACTTTTCCAACTTCAGGATACTTTTTAAGGTATTTTCCAAGGCCATCGATAAAACACTTTCCGAAACCGTCAGGATGATCTCTGTAGGGTGTAGTGTCTTCTTTTTGGAAGTCCAAAATTTTGCCTTCCTTATCTACCAGTCCAATCTTCAGGTGAGTACCTCCGACATCCACTCCCAGAAATTGAGAATCCTGCTTGCTCATAGTGTTATTTATAGGTTTGATTGTTAAAAAAGCAAAAGAAAGGGATTACTTCCTATATTCTTTGCCGATCTCATAAAAAATTTTGAGAACAGCAGGACAGACCAGGGTATTTTTCAAAGAGAGGTCCAATATCCCAAGCATATTTTTCCGATTGGTGTGAGGATATTCCCGGCAAGCTTTAGGTCGATCCTCGTACACAAGGCACTTATTGTCAGCACCTAAAAATGAGCAGGGAGCGGATTTAAGAACGTAATCCCCATCAGAATCCCGGTACAGGTATTCATCGATAAATTCACTGCTTTTCATCCGAAAAGTTTTGGAGAGGCGATCGATATCGGTTTGAATAAAAATCGGACTTGTCGTTTTACAGCAATTGGCGCAATCCAAGCAGTCAATTTCTAGAAAAGCCTCCTCTTGAAGTTGATGAAAAGTTGAATCCAGATCCCTGGGCTTGGTCTTTTTGAGTTTTTCCTTCAGTTTTTTATTTGCCGGAAAATCTGACTTGCAATCTCTGGAAAATTTTTCTAGGTCGATTTTCAATTTTACAAACGGTTGAATTTCAAATATTTATAATTTTTCCCTATCTTATTATAAACTAAACCCAAATCCCATGAGAGTCCATCCATCTGAACTATATTTCTATCATAGTTCCGCCCAGTCAAATGATAAACAAACCAAGGCTTATGCCAAGTCACTGACAAAATTCGTCAATGAAATAGACGTCATCAATGAGCCCATCACAGCAACAAAGTGGAATGAAATTTTGGGCATGCTTGAGCTGAGGCCGAAAGATTTACTCAACCGATCCCATCCAGACTATCAAAACCAGATAGCAGGGAAAGACTGGGATGATGAAGGTTGGATAAATATCCTGGTGAAATTTCCGCATTTGATTTCGAGTCCTATTGCTATCTATAAAAATAAGGCGGTTTTCTGCAAAACTCCCACTGATATCCTCAAGCTCGATTAATCTCTGCTTACAGAAATTCCGTCAGGACCGATTATTATTTGCCTGGCTTTGAACAACTGTCCAATGCACTGCTTGAAATGCTTCTTGGACATTCCCAAAGTGGCCTGAATTTCAGCCGGGTCTGATTTGTCATGGAGCGGCAAAAATCCCTTTTCTTCCAAAATAGCCAGGATTTTTTCTGAACCTTCGTCGTATTTGACTCTGCCGGCAGGCAAAATCTGAAGGTCAATCTTGCCATCATCACGTCTCTTTTTCACCCAAAGTTTCCGCACAGACCCTATTTCCAGAGGCTGAAAAACCTCATTGGCAAAAATCAAACCCTCGTATCGATCCTCCAGCAAAACCTTGTAGCCAAGGTCAGTTTTCTCAAAAATCAATCCTTCTACTTCAATTCCGGGCTCGTAGTCCATTGGTGCCGGATCGATAAAATCTCGGTATTTAGTAACTCCTATGAGTCGGCTGGATCGAAAATCCACACAAACTTTCACTAGGTATTTCTGACCCTGAGTCATTGGTTTGGCCATTTCTCCATTCGGAACAAAGAGATCCTTGGGCAAGTCCCAATCCATAAAAGCACCAAATTTGGTTACTTCCTTGGCTTCCATTACAGCAAAATCGTCCAACATTGCATTTGGCTTTTGCGTCACTGCAACCGGTCTGTCTTCGCTGTCGGTGTAGACGAATACTTCCACCTCATCCCCTTCTTTTTCTTCTCCTTTGAGGTAGCCTTTAGGCAAAAGCACTTCTCCCCCATCGCTCAAAGCTAGATAAGCTCCAAAATCAGTGAATCGATTTATTGACAGTTTGCTGATCAGACCAAGTTCTTTCATATGATATTATATATTTTCAAAGGCCATATGGAATCTCGGAAAGATGAAATTCATTTTGATGTGTCCCTTGCATGACCCTCGATTTCATAGTTCAAAGGTATGGATTAATCGATAGGCGTCATCGCCTTTTTTCTGACAACCAAAGTCGGGAAAGCAAGGTTTGAATTGGAATTGGATGCACTTAGACTTAGTTTTGACTGAATCAAAAATGGCGGATTCGCCAAACAAAACCCAAATCATAACGCTTTTCACTCGTAATCAAAGATTTATGAAATCAATCTCAGTCATAGGTTCAGGTACAATGGGAAATGGCATCGCCCATGTCTTTTCCCAACATGGCTATGATGTAGCACTTGTCGATATCAAGGGTGAATTTTTGGAGAAAGCTTTGACAACGATTTCTAAAAACATGGACAGACAAGTGTCCAAAGGAACAATTTCCCAAGAGGAAAAAGATGTTTCCATGTCCCGGATTTCCACTTTTACCAGTCTGGAAGAAGGAGTGAAAAAAGCAGATCTGGTAGTGGAGGCTGCTACTGAAAACCTGAATTTGAAACTGGATATTTTTCGTCAGCTGGATCAATTTTCTCCAGAAAAAGCCATCCTCGCTTCCAACACTTCCTCCATTTCCATCACCAAAATCGCCGCAGTTACCAAGCGTCCGACTCAGGTGATCGGGATGCACTTCATGAATCCGGTGCCAGTAATGAAACTGGTCGAAGTCATCCGAGGTTATTCAACCTCAAATGAGGTGACCAGATTGGTCATGGATCTATCCCGGAATCTTTCCAAAGATCCCGTAGAAGTAAATGATTATCCGGGCTTCGTGGCAAACCGAATCCTGATGCCGATGATCAATGAGGCCATTTACAGCCTATATGAAGGTGTGGCTGGGGTTGATGAAATCGATACCGTCATGAAGCTGGGAATGGCTCATCCGATGGGACCTCTTCAACTTGCGGATTTTATTGGCTTGGATGTGTGTTTATCGATTTTGAGAGTGCTTCAGGAAGGCTTCGGAAATCCGAAATACGCCCCTTGCCCGCTTTTGGTCAATGTGGTGGAAGCAGGTTTCAAAGGTGTCAAAACCGGTGAAGGATTCTACAAATACACTCCTGGCAGCAAGGATTTGGTTGTAGCACCAAGGTTCTCAAAATCAATAGGGTAAGCTCATGCATTTAGCAGTATCAGGAAATATCGGGAGCGGGAAAACCACCCTCACCGAAAAACTTGCCAAGCACTATGGCTGGAAAGCGGAATTTGAATCTGTGGATCAAAATCCATATTTGCCCGATTTCTATGAGGACATGAAGCGCTGGGCATTTCATCTGCAGGTTTACTTTTTGAATTCCAGGTACAATCAGATCCGAAAAATCCAGGAAAGTCCAATCTCTACCATCCAGGATCGTACGATCTATGAAGATGCCTACATTTTTGCGGCAAACCTGTACAAAAGCAAACTCATGACTGAGCGGGATTATTGGAATTACAGAAGCCTTTTTGATTCCATGATTACCCATGTTAAGGCTCCTGATTTGCTTATTTATTTAAAAGCTGACATTCCAAAACTGGTCGGTCAAATCGAGAAACGAGGTCGCTCTTACGAAACGGCTATGCGGATCGACTACCTCAAAAACCTGAATTCCCATTACGAAGAATGGATCGGAGGATACCAGGAAGGTAAACTCCTGATTGTGGATGTCAACAATCTGGACTTTGTGGAAAGACCGGAAGATTTCTCTTTTATTGTTGAAAAAATCGAGCGGGAGATGTTTGGGCTATTTGCCTGATTTGAAATTTCAGATTTTGGAAAAATCCAAAATCCGAAATCCCCAATCCGAAATTTTATCCAATCTTTCTCATCAACCAATTATAAAGCACAACTCGCATTTCTTCCTTAGGATTGACCAAAAGCTGATCGAGTCTCTTCAGAGATCCTCCAGTCATCAAAGTTTCATAAGGTGAAAGCCGAATTAATTTGTAACCATGCAGCCGCGTTTGGAGGTCATATTGAGCATCGTTATAGCCTAATAGCTTCCAGCCAATTGCGCCGTTTCCACTGAAATCACCAGATTCTGATGCTTCACCAAAAACGTTTTTTGCCACAGGTGGCCCATTCCAAATCCGCTGTTGCATCCCTGCTTTGAGGCATTCCTTCTCGAAAGTTCGGCAGAGTCTTTTGTGACCCTCCGAAAATGGAAAAGTCCATTCGGAATACATTTCAGAGCGAAAAGTCGCCAACCGATAACGGTTGAAGTGTAACTCCTCATCCCAGATGATCAGGTGTCTTCCGATTTTGAAATCAAACTTGAGTTTTTCAAGCAATGGAAAACTCCCTTTTCCACCCAAATCTTCAAAGATTTCTTTCATCCAAGCTTTGCCTTTTGAATCAAGGAATTTTGGGTTCACTTCAATTTCAATTTGCCAATCGTAATCCGCTCCACCTTCTTTTAAAATCTGGTCGAGTTGGCGAGTCATCAGATGTTCCATGGCTTAATTGGTTTCTCGGAGAATTTCCCAAGTATGATCGGCAAGCAGTTTCACTTCTGCCACGAAAATCGCCCAGTCCTTTTTCCTACCCCATTCTTCCGGAGCAATCATGCTCATGAAATCTGACCCGTTCGATTTCTGATACAAAAAATAAACATGATTGATCAGCGGTTCAAAGGCAATTGAGGCCTGGTAGATTCTCTGGGAAACTTCTACTCTTGACTGAATTTTCTTGGCCTGCTCTGCCAGCAACCGCATTTGCTCATAAATCTGAGCCATTTGCATATCGGTCTGACTGTGCATTGCCGCCACTGCCCGACCTGTGATTTTCCCTTTGTCTTCGGGTTTGATGATGGCACTGCCAGAATGATGGGCATAAGGTAGAATTCCCGGAGTCTCGGTGGTTTTTTCTTTCATCCGCTCCAGGTCAATCCTGTCTACATCTATCTTTTTACCCGTCATTTTTTTTCAGTTTCAGCCTCTGTTGAGATCCTTTCTTTTAAGTTGCCTTTGGATCCGGGAAAAGTCGTCCTCCTCGAGATATCATAGCCAATCCAAAGCATGACCAGCATGAAAATGATAAATAGGGCAAGGAAAATTTTCTTATTCTTACTCATGATTTCATTTTACTCACAAACCGAAGACAAAAATACGGGTAGAGATGTTTTGACCTGCCCAAAATTAAAACACATGGTAAAGAAATAAGTCTTTTTGAAAAATGTTTTTTAAATTAACCTCTTAGCAGTAAAACCGGATTTCCATCAGTTTACACCCTTTTTTTTCCGAATATGTACCAACTCATCAGTGAGCAGTCCATTTATCAGTACTTTGGAGACGATGATCCGGGAATGATCCGGGAAATGATCCAGATAATCCTTGATACAAACATCAAGGATTTGAAAGAGTTGGGCTTATTTTACAAAGGTGGGGATTTTGCAACGATCAAAAGGCGCTGCCACAAAGCCAAGCCAAGTATGAGTTATATCGGAGCCATAAAAACCAGAAAAACCCTCGAAGAAATCGAGGCTAACCTGGAAAATTCAGCTTCGCTCAACGATTCACTTCAGGAGCAAATCCGGCTCATCGAAACCGAATTGACCGAATTCGTCTCGGCAATCAACTGAAAACTTTAAATTATCTACCCTTTCCCATGCAGAGAAAACTACTTCTCCTGCCTGTATTGCTTTTCCTACTTGGCGAGGCTACGGCACAATCCACCCTTACAGTCGATTACATCATGCGGGATCCCAAGTGGTTGGGAACCTTTCCATCAGCTCCTTATTGGAGTGAAGACAGCAAACAGGTTTTTTTCAAATACAATCTGGAAAAAGACCCGGTTGATTCCCTTTACAAAATTCAACTGGACAATCCGGCTCAGGTTTCCAAAGTTCATTGGACTGAAGAAAAATCCTTGTCCAAACCCCAATCTACTTTCAACTCAGACCAAAGTCTAAGAATTTACAGGAAAGACAATGCTGTTATCTTAGAAGAACAAAAGAAGAAAACCACCTCGACACTTTTTGAATGGCATGAACCTGTGACTAATCTTAGGTTTTTAGCCAATGAAAACAGGATAGCATTCAACTCAGGCGGAAACATTTATGTTTTCGACCGCGGTTCGAAAAGTGTTTCCAAGGCTACAAACATTTCCAATGGCTCCAAACCTGCCAATGGAAGTTCTTCCGCCGAGTCAAAAGCCGGGTTTGTGGAAGCAGAAAACCTTGCCTTGCTTGGTGTAGTGCGCGAGCGAAAAGAAGCTCAGGCAAAATCCAAAGCGTATCGTGAGGCGATCCAGGAAAAATCGGAAGAGTTCGTCTATTATACTCAGGGTAAAAACCTGTCGAACCTTCAGCTTTCACCGGATGAAAAATTTGCCACATTTTCAATTTTTACCCCTGCAACAAATAAAAATACCGCTGTACCCAACTATGTGGATGCCTCCGGATACACTGAGGATCTAAACTCCAGACCAAAAGTCGGTTCCAGTCCTTCAAAGGTGGAAATTGGGATTTATGATCTCACTCGGGATACGGTTTATTTCGTGACCACTGCAAATTTGCCTGGAATCAAAGATTTACCGGATTATGTGAAGGATTACCCTGACAAAACCTGGGAAGAAAAAGATCGGGTCGTGACCCTTTCAAGTCCGGTATATTCTCCGGACGGCAAGCGGGCAATCATCCAAGTCCGTGCATTTGACAACAAAGACCGATGGATTACCGAACTAAATCTTCAAACCGGCGAACTCAAAACCCTGGACCGTCAGCGGGATGAAGCTTGGGTAGGTGGACCGGGTGTGGGAGGTGGTTTTGGTGGTGGAGTTTTGGGTTGGTTGCCGGACAATCAGCACATTTATTTCCAATCTGAGGAAACGGGTTATTCCCATTTGTATTTGTTCAATGTGACTTCAGGCGAGAAAAAATCCCTCACTTCAGGCAAATACGAGGTTTTCGATCCTTTTCTCTCCAAAGACAAAAAGTCCTGGTACATGACTACCTCGGAAGTCGATCCTGGAGAAAGACATTTCTACAAGATGCCGGTAATGGGCGGAACCATGGAAAAGTTGACTTCCATGACAGGAAGCAACGAGGTGGTTCTTTCCCCTGACGAGAAAAAACTTGCCATCATTTACTCCTACAGCAATATTCCGGCGGAGCTATATGTTCAGGACAACAAAGTCGGGGCCACAGCCCAAAAACTAACCGCCGGTCAAAGTGAGGAATTTAAAGCCTACAATTGGAGAGATCCACAGATCGTTAGATTCCCTGCCCAAGATGGTGCACAGGTTCCTGCCAGGCTCTACTTGCCGGAAGCATCCAAGAAAAACGGTGCCGCGGTCATTTTCGTCCATGGTGCCGGCTACCTACAAAACGTCCACAAATGGTGGAGCAGCTATTTCCGCGAATACATGTTTCACAACCTGTTGACCGATTTGGGTTACACGGTTTTGGACATTGACTATCGTGCTTCGGCTGGTTATGGACGGGATTGGAGAACGGGAATCTACCGTCACATGGGTGGAAAAGACCTTTCAGACCAAGTGGATGGGGCCAAATTCCTTTTGGCTGAACATGGCATAGAGCCGGGAAAAATCGGTATTTATGGTGGTAGCTATGGAGGATTCATCACTTTGATGGCATTGTTTAACCACGCAGATATCTTCACATCCGGCGCTGCTCTTCGCTCAGTGACCGATTGGGCGCACTACAATCATGGCTACACTGCCAATATTCTGAATACTCCTGAGGAAGATCCAATTGCCTACAAACGCTCCTCCCCGATTTATTTTGCCGAAGGCCTAAAAGGAAATCTTTTGATTGCCCACGGAATGGTGGATGTCAATGTCCATTTCCAGGACGTGGTAAGACTTTCTCAACGCCTGATCGAACTGGGCAAAGACAATTGGGAAATGGCAGTATATCCAGTTGAGGACCATGGTTTTGTCGAACCGAGCTCTTGGGCTGATGAATACAAGCGGATATTGAAACTGTTCAATACAACTCTTGTTGCCAAAAAACCATGAGATTCCTATCTCCTCTGATTCTAGTCATTGTTTTACTTTTTTCCTGCGGAAAAAATGAAACGACCAGTCAGATCAAACGCGGATTAATTGCAGATAAGGCCATGGTGGTTTCCGCCCGGGAAGAAGCTTCCAAAATCGGGATTGAAATCCTCCAAAAAGGCGGAAACGCATTTGATGCGATGATGGCAACCGAAATGGCCTTGGCGGTAACTTTTCCTTTTGCCGGCAATCTGGGAGGTGGAGGATTTATGGTTTACCGCATGGCAGATGGGTCAGTGGGTTCCATAGACTATAGAGAAAAAGCCCCTCTCGCTGCTTCCAAGGACATGTATTTGGATGAAAACGGCGAGTTTCTTTCAGACCTGAGTACCAAAGGAGCTTTGGCTTCCGGTGTCCCTGGGACAATTGCTGGAATCTTTGAAGCTCAGGCCAAATTCGGAAAACTCAATCCAGCTGAAATCCTCCAACCGGTGATCGCTCTGGCCAAAAATGGTTTTGTGGTCACTTCCAGCCAAGCGGAACGATTGCAGCGTGCCCGAGACCAATTTGTAGAAGTGAACGGCTCCGAAACCTTCTTCAACCAGGAATTCAATGCTGGAGATACGCTTAAAATCCCTGTCTTGGCAGCAACTTTGGAACGAATCGCAAAAAATGGCCGGGATGAGTTCTATAAAGGGGAAATTGCCAAAATCCTTGCAAAACACATGCAGGAAAAAGGCGGAATCATCACTGAAGAAGATTTAGCCTCTTATGAAGCGAAATGGAGAGATCCTTTGGTTTTCAACTATCGGGATTTGAAGGTGATTTCCATGGCTCCCCCCAGTTCCGGTGGGATGACCTTGGCCCAGATTTTTGGGATGATCGAACCCTATGATCTTGAGAAAATGGGTCATCATTCTCCTGAATACATTCAGATTTTGGTCGAAGCTGAGCGCAGAGCCTATGCAGACCGCAACTATTACCTGGGCGATCCTGACTTTGTAAAAATACCTGTTGATCAATTACTTGACAGAAACTATCTCAAGTCAAGAATGGAGTCATTTAGTTTAGAAAAGGCCACCAAATCCGAGGATATTGCCCGGGGAACCTTGGCTTTTTCAGAAAGTATGGAAACCACCCACTACTCCATCGTCGATGCAGAAGGAAATGCTGTTTCGGTGACAACAACGCTCAATGGTGGCTATGGCTCGAAGGTTTACATCGATGAACTCGGGTTTTTCATGAACAATGAAATGGACGACTTCAGTGCCAAACCCGGAACTCCAAATATGTTTGGACTGATTGGTGCAGAAGCCAACAGCATTGCTCCTGGAAAGCGAATGCTAAGTTCGATGACTCCAACAATCGTCGAAAAAGGCGGAAAACTATGGATAGTCGTAGGAACTCCCGGAGGATCGACAATCATCACTTCTGTGCTTCAAACAATATTAAATGTTGCGGAATTTGGAATGGGAATGCAGGAAGCGGTAGAATCGCCTAGATTTCATCATCAATGGATGCCTGATCTGGTCAACTTCGAACCAGGTTCCTTTGGAGATTCATTGATTCAAATCCTGAAATCCCGAGGTTACCTGATCAATGAAGGCAACAGTCCAGTAATCGGAAAAGTAGATGCCATTCTGGTGTTACCGGATGGCAAACTGGAAGGCGGCGCTGATCCGCGTGGGGATGATAAGGCGGTTGGATATTGAAAAGCCTTTTGTAATTGTTTTAGTGGTAAATGTTGAGTTAAAGAGCATTTTAAAGGTTGAAAAACAAACAAAATAAGACAATCGAAAATGACGAAATATTCGCTTGGTGACATAAAGAAAATTGTTGACGAATTGGCTTTAAAAATCAACGCACCTACAAATTTATTACCGAGTTACGGACAGCAAACTTGGGACGCTCATCCCTACATTGAAGTTGACAACTTGGGATTTATGTTTTACATAATTTCAGAACGTGGACAAGAACTTGAAAGGAAAATGACGGACAAAATAGACGATTTGCTTTATTGGATTTTTACTAATGTGGCTTTTTCTATGGCTTCTGACTATGAACTGAAAAACAGAATTGAAGACAAGGATTGCAGGCGAATTATGTTTGACAAGCAAGAAGAATTACTTGGACAGCTTAACTACAATTGGAGACAAAAAGAAAATGCCAAGCACCAAAGGATTTTAAAAGATCATCCGTTTGACGACTTAGCAGGACTTAGAGCAACCTACTTCAGACAGCTTAGACAGCAAGGACTTTCAGAAACTGAAATCAGCAAACTGGCTTATGAAAAATATCCTAACAACTGAAAGAAAAACGCCATTTAACAGTCGTTTGGCAAAAAATCGGGATCGGTGCTTAAAAGAAGCCTTGTTTTGTATCAAATTCAGTGCTGGCAAACAGTTTAGTGCTTCGAAATCTGCTGCTTCGCCAAGCTCCAAAACGATGTAAGTGGTTAAAGTATTGAACAACTTACTGCTGACAGCTTACTCTTACAAAAATCACACACCGGTGATCTCCCGAAACTTAGCACTTTGCCGTTGACTTAGATCGATTTTATGACCTGATTTTAAAACAATAAGCAGCGTACTGTTGAAATAAGGCTCGATCTGATCGATAAAATCCAGGTTGAACATATACTGCCGATTGGCTCTGAAAAAGAGATCAGTCGGCAGTTTTTGTTCCAGATAAGTCAGGGATTTATGCAAAAGTGGCTGCTGGTTTTCGTAAAAAACCCGTACATAATTTCCGACACTTTCAAGAAGGTAAATCTTTGAAATTGGCACAAAATGGCACTTTTCTCCATCCTTGATGAAGATCTTTTTATCAGCACTTAGCCTTTCTTCATGAGTAGTTCCACTCGGTTGGGATTTACTTCTTACCCGTTGTATAGCTTCTGCCAATCGCTTTGGATTGAGCGGTTTGAGTAAATAATCCAGTGCATTTACCTCGAAAGCCTTCAGCGCAAACTGGTCATAGGCTGTTACAAAAATCACGTCCCTGACTTCTTCCAAGCTTTCCAAAAACTCAAAACCGTCCTTGCCCGGCATATTGATATCCAAAAAAATCAAGTCTGGTTTCAGCTCATTGCACTCCTGAATCGCATGCTCAACCCTGTCGCAAGCACCAACGATTTCCAAATCATCAAATGGTGAAAGCAGCACTTTCAATTCCTCCAAAGCGAGTAGTTCATCATCCAACAAATACACACGTTTTTTCATAATCAATTGACAGGGTATGAGATTTTTGCAATGACTTTATTTCCTGGCGAAGTATCCAAAATAAATGAGGCTTTGTCAGAAAAGAGGTTTTGAAGCCTTTTTTGAAGGTTATTCAAGCCGATCCCCAAATTGAAAGAATCCTTCAAATACCCGGAATTTCGAACTTCAATCAAAAGCAGGTTGCCTCTGATTTTACTTTCGATCCAGATTCCACCTCCGTCCGGCAGCTGGGTGATTCCGTGTTTGATGGCATTTTCCGCCAAGGTCAAAATCATCGCTGGCGGCACTTTGACATCGAGAGTCTCTTCTTGCAAGGTGATCTGGACATCCAATCGCTTTCCAAAGCGGATCTGTTCAAGTTCGAGGTATTTAGCCACCTCATTGATTTCATCATTGAGTGCGATCAGAGGTGCCTTTTCGTAATTCAGTGTAAATCTGAGCAACTCGGAAAGTTTGATGATCGCATCCCGGGCTTTTTCCTGATCGATCAACACCAGCGCTTTGATACTGTTGAGAGCATTGAACAGAAAGTGCGGATTGAGTTGGGTTTTGAGCAGTTCGAGCTCGGCGGATTTAGCGAGATTTTGAAGGAGCAGCGTTTGCTCGGTGATTTCTGAATTCCGCTTCAGGATGTGATAGAGGTAATAAATAATGATCCAAACTATCACGTATCGGCCCAAATTCATGATTTGACCGAAAAAGCCTATCCAAAATTCCGTATCCCGAAGAATTTCCGGTTCGGTGACCGTATAAGGAAGAAAAAGCAAAATCACCATCAGCAATGCGATCATCAAAACATCAAAAAATGCCCGAAACCAGATTCTGGAAAGCGATTTGGAAAAGACCTCCGGCCGGATAAATATCAATTTGTACGCATGGGATACCAACAAACCAACCAAAGAATACGAGCAAAATTGCTGAAAATGCTCCCAACGAAACTCTCCGGCTATGAAATAGGTGTAATTGATCGTCTCGATAAAGACAATGGAACTCCAACCTACAACCTGCAGGATCCAATAGTATTGGGATTTGCTCAAGGTCCTTTTGATGCTCATTTGCCAGATTCGATGATTATTTATTGATTGGTTCGACCTGATATCCAGCTTTCCGAAGAAGTGAAATCAGTCCGTTTTCTCCTCCCAAATGGCCTCCTCCCACAGCTACAAACAGGACATTGGAATTCATTTCCTCCTCAAGTATCGAAATCCAGGCTTTGTTTCTGTTGTCCAAAACCAGCTCTCTATAATCCGCAACCATACCGTCCGAGTTCATCACATCGTAAAGTCCTTCAATATCTTCGGACAGGTAGGTATCAGTCATTTGCCTAAAATCTGCCTCACCGGAGTCCTCCCTCAGCATCTTCATCAATTCGCTGATCTGGATTTCAAAAGGTATTTGATCAAAAATACTTACCTGAAATTCAGGAGTTTCAAGTCCTTGGATTGGTTTTTTACTTTCAACAGATTTATCGGTGAAAAATCCCTCATAGCTTTCCACTTCTTCACATGGGATGGTTTTCATCAAAGCCATCGTGCTCAATACGAAGGGCTTTAAAACCCCCAACTGGGCCAATCCTGCTCCATAGTTTTGGGTTAGAAATCCGTCTAAAATCTCCACATCAGCCGGATCGAGTTCAGATTGAATATTTTTCATTCCCGGATTCATGGAAATCAGCTGCATTTTGGATTGAAGCTGGGGATCGCTCATGTCCAGTTCCATCACGAGTTTTTCACTTTTATCAAAAGACTCCAAAATCCGCTCATCCATCAGAAAATCTTCTTTGCAGATCAGGTGAATGGTCCCAAAGAGGTAGGATTCTTTTTCCAGGCCATTTCCGCTTACCTTCCAGAGCAAGGAACTTTCTTGAGCCTCCAAATTTCCAATTCCCCAAATCATCAGGAGGATTGGGAGGCTGATTTTTCTAAAAATGCTACTTACCATAATCTCAGAATTTAATTACTTGACCAAAGATTAGTTAAAAACTGAAAGGATTTTCACCCAAATCCATCAATGCAGGAAATTGTCGATAAATGAGGAAAGGTTCTTGCTTAAGTTCCACTTTCTTATTCAAAGCTATATTCTACCAAATAAACCTCCGAAGACCGACTTATTTCAAAATCAGATAGATTCCCGATTAAAAATCATAATTTGAATCGACACTCTTTCAAACCCAATTAACCATGAAAAACAGAAGAGAATTTCTACAAAAATCAGCACTCGGCATAGCAGGACTGGCGATGGCACCATCCTGGCTCCAAGGTGCCCCTGCTTTGATCAAATCCTGGAATAAACCAGATTCTGAAATCAATGGAGTCAAAATCGGCTGCATCACCTACTCCTTCAGATCCATGCCGGATCAGAGTGCAGAAGCAACGCTGAAATATGTGGTGGACAGTGGCTTGAGTTCTATTGAGTTGATGGGAGATCCTGCAGAAAGCTTTGCCGGTATGCCTGCACCGACTTTCAACCGAATAAAAGCTTTCCAACTTGGAGGAAAGCAGCGAAGGGGCGAAACTCTGACTGAAGATGAAAAAAAGGAATTGGCTGATCTTCAGGCACAATCCCAAGCTTATACCAAAGTGGTAGCCGACTGGAGAGCCACTGCAGACATGAAGAAATTCGAGCAAGTCCGAAAAATGTACAAAGACGCAGGCGTTAGTATTTATGCGTTCAAACCCAATGCTTTTGGCCAGAATAATACTGATGCAGACATAGCTTATGGAATGAATGCCGCAAAAGCCTTGGGTGCTTCACATGTCACTTTAGAACATCCCTCTGATGATGCCCATACGCTTAGACTGGGGAAACTCGGAGAAAAATATAAAATGGGCGTTGGCTACCACGGCCACGAACAGGAGACTTTCACCTTCTGGGATACAGCTCTTGCCCAAAGCTCAGCAAACGGATTGAATTTGGATGCCGGACATTACATTGCCGCAGGCCATCCCGATGTACTCCAATTGATCGAAAAGCAGCATGCCCGTATCTTTAGCATGCATACCAAAGACCGTCAAACGCCTGCCAATGGCAAAGGAAATTTGGCTTGGGGAACCGGTGATACTCCGATCGGAGATATTCTGAAACTGATGCAAAAAAACAAATACAAATTCCCTGCTACCATCGAACTTGAATATCAAGTCCCTGAAGGATCTGATGCGGTGAAGGAAGTCCAAAAATGCGTGGAATTCTGTAGAAAGGCACTTGCCTAAAACAAAAGACCGAGTCAGGAATGGCTCGGTCTTTTCTTTACTTCTCTTTTATCTCTGAAGCAAGGGTCGTAATCGGTCTTTCCAAAATCGGAACCATTTCCGCTCTTACCTCAGCAAAGAGCTTCCGGATTCGGCAGGTTTTTTCATCTTCACATTCGGCGCATGCCTCATAAAACCGCTCAGAAATACAGGGGATCAAGGCAATCGGACCATCGACTACGCGCATGATCTGGGCGATACTTATCTCGGCGGGGTCTTTGGCCAAGGTATAGCCTCCCTCCGCTCCCCTTACACTTTTTACAAGTTGATGGGTTTTCAAATCCCGAAGGATATTTTCAAGAAATTTATAGGGAATATGCTCCCGCTCTGAGATTAATTTAGCTGATACAGGCATCAGCTCCGGATGATCTTGAAGGAAAAGTATGGTTTTGATCGCGTATTTGGCTCTTTTGGATAGCATGGGTACTTTTTATAACACAGCCAAAGTACAAAAAAAACTCAATTTGCACTGCTGGAGTCAGCCATCTAAAAAATGAAAGTTCGGTAGTAAAATGAATAAAAACCCTTTTGAACCTAATTCATGAAAACAAGAAATAAGCAATCCCCAAAGTAATCAACACATTAAATCCCTGAGCAATCAGAAAGGCGAAAAGCGGTTTCTGATTGCTTTCCTGGATCAAGTCCTTGAAATTCGTTTCCAAACCAATGGAAGTGAAAGCCAAAGCGAACCACAGGTTTTGGAAACTTTTTAAGCTTCCCTTCACTTCATTGTACACTTCGGTTTCAATAAAAAAAGAAAACAGGATAGATGCCCCCAAAAATCCCAGAACAAATTTTGGAAATCGCTCCCAAATCACGCCTAAAGTTGGCTTTTCATAATGTTGTCCCTCCGGAGTTTGGGTATAAGTCCAATAGACAGAAATCGCAAATGCAGCAACTCCAAGGAGCACATTTTGGGAGAATTTCACAATGGTGCTGATCTGAAGGGCTTTCTCACCAACCAGAGATCCACTTGCTACCACCGCTCCTGAAGTATCAATACTCCCTCCCAGCCATGCACCGGTCACTTCTTCGGACAGTCCCATCCACTCCGCTGCCAAAGGCATCAAAAGCATCATCGGAATGGCCGTGATCAGGACCATCGAAATTACATAGGACAGCTTTTTGGAATCCCCGTGAATTGCTCCTGATGTCGCAATCGCTGCCGAAACTCCGCAAATGGACACCGCAGAGGAAATCATCATCCGAAGCTCCTCGTCGACCTTGAGTTTTTTGCAAACCCAAAAGGCAAAATACCAAACCGAAATTACCACCAATAAAGCCTGAATGAGACCCAATCCACCTGCTTTCAGAATATCTCCAAAAATGACACTTGCCCCAAGCAGCACAAGGCCGATCTTGACAAAAAGTTCGGTCGTAAGATTTTTCTTAAACCACTCCGGTAGCTTGACCAAATTCCCAATCAACAAGCCAAAAGCTAAACTGAAAATCACTGCCTCCAAATTGAACTGCCTGGCTAATCCACTGCCGGCCACCAATAAGGCTACCTGGGTCAATGCAAAAACTCCAAGAAAAGACCCCGCCAAGGGAAGAATCTTTTTCCCAATCAAAACAGCCGCAACTGCAGAAAAAACAAAAACCAAGACCAATTGGGCAAAAAGACTGGAAAGGTTTTCGGCACTGGAAAAAATACCAACCAAATCAGCCCCTGATTTCCAATTGTAAGATGGATTGGAAAATTTGAAAAGGAACAAAACTGTTAAAATCACTCCTGCTCCAGCCAAGACGGAAGCCCAGTCTTCGTTGATACTCCAATTTTTACCGGTTTTTTCGGGTGACGGGATTTCAGGCTTGTTCATAATTCGGTAGGGCAAATAAATTCAGGTGGAAAGAAAGTGGAATTTCAGTTTAGGGCAACAAGATTTTTCATTTAATGCCCTTCAGGCACCTTCTCACCCGCTTCAACTTTGAAATTCAGCCTGTTTTCCTTTGGAGGTATGGGACAAGTGGCAAAAGCGGTAAATGCGCACGGTGGGTTATAAGAGAAATTAAAATCAATCGTGGTATTTCCGCTCCGATCGGGATAATTCACATGGAGGTACCTTCCGGTTGGATAGGTTTCTTTTCCGCTCGTCACATCAGCAAAGATTACAAAAAGCTTTCCTCCATCTTCGAAAGCAATCACTTCCTGCTTTACTCCATCGACTTCAAACTTGAGAATCCCCATTACTTTCCATTCAACGATTTGACCCAAGACATTGGGAATATCAATAGTCTGATTGAACTTAGGTTCGAAAAAGGCGGGAATACTCCAGTTTTGAGCAAAGTCATAAACCGGAATTTCCTTGAAATCTTCCAAAGCTGGATGTTCTAAATCCCTTAATCTAACTGCAAAATTTTCCCCTCGTTTGATCACCGACCATTTCCAGCGGTGGAAGTAAACTCCTCCTTGGCTATAATTTTCGACAGGAAATTGGAGTGTTTTTGGCAGAAGTTCAGGCTTAGACTTTTTGACCACTTTTGGATTGAAATGAAACCAAACTGAATCGCCCACCAAATGAAAACTCCCAATATTCTTTTTCCCGGCTTTATTCGAAATCGAAAGACTGTCTTCAGAAACCTGATTTAAGAAGTTATTCTCTTGATCAATCCAAAGCAATCCTATCAGGTTTACCCATCCGTTTTCTCCAAGCAATTCTGCTTTTCGGTCTGCCTTCCATTGCTCATGGGCCGGATTCTGGCCAAATACCAAAAGGGATTGGCTGGCCAAAACCAAAACCAAGAAGATCTGTATAGTTTGTTTCATCTTTTATATTTCCACGCAAAGTAAAAGAAAGACAAGAGAGTCCGATACGAACTCTCTTGTACCCATTAACATTAAACCCTGTAATTGTTGATTAGCCGCTATTGATTGATTTTTTCAAATAAGTATCCAAACTTTTCCAGTCCCCAGGCTTGTTCATCCTGATCCTTCCATCCTCTGTCCCAGGAAATCAAAAAGTCGGAGGTCAGGTAGCTTTCATTTGTAAAAAATTGTGCTCCAAACAAATTTGTTGGACAGCCTTCTTCCGGAGTTTTACCTACAAAATTGCCCGAGGAATCTTTTTCGAAGATGATGTCACAATACCTGCTTTCCAATGCAACGGGTGACAATTGCTCTATCGGAAAGGGTCTTTCATCGATATCCAAAAAGATATCTTTGTTGAAGAAACTGAAGTTTCTGGAAATGATTTTTCCGTCCTTTTCAAAAACATTCAAAACCAAAGACCGGTGTGGCAAATCTTTTCTGAAGTGTTCTGCCTGTTCCAAAAAGAACCAGTGACCGTCTATCCTATCCTGCCATATCGGTTTGACTGTCAGGATCAGATGGGCAAGGGACGGATCTTCGCTGGCCATTCTTGCGGTAGAAAACTCACCGATGATCCGTTTGTTAAATTCTTCCAGAAGCTGAGGCTGGGTTTGGGCCTTGAGTTTCCCACTTTGAGAAAACAGCAGTAGGAAAAACCCGAATAGGATGAAATTCTTCATAGTCATGATTCAGCAATCAATTGATCCACAATTGCATTAAACTCTTCCTTGAACACTTCATAATGAATGCCGGTGGCAGGTCCAGTGAAACCTGTATGAATTTTTCGCACCTTTCCCTCCCTGTCAATGAAAATGGTGGTGGGAAAAGACAAGACCTCACTCAGGGCCGGTAATTTTTCGGAGGCAGATTTCTTGTTGGCTTTGCCTGCAAAAAGAACGTCATATGTAACCCCAAAACGTTTGGAAAACTTTTCAAAACGTGCTTTGGCAAATTCCAGATCGTCTTCCTGTTCAAAACTCAAGGCGATCACTTCTACCCCACGGTCTTTGTTTTGTTCATACCACGGGCCAAGAAAAGCCGACTCATCCATGCAATTGGGACACCATGTACCCATGATGGTGACGATTTTCACTTTGTCCTGATACTTTTTATCCTTAAGAGTGACGGGTTTTCCATCCAGGTCCGGAAAAGAAAAGTCAAGTGTTTCATATCCTTCTTTGAGGTAAGTCAAAGCATACGCATCCGGAAGCTTTGCATTTTCATTTCTTTTAGCATAAAACTTTCTGGAATTATAGACTCCTCCAAAGGTTCCTACCAAAGAATCCTCAGCCACAAACTGTAAATCCAACAAAGAAGCTGCACCACCTGAAAATGAAGAAAGCTTTAGATTTTCCCCAGAAATCTGACCTTCCAGAAAACGATAATCTCCTGTGGTGGTCAGAATTGTTCCAAAGATTCGATCTGATTCATTATGAAACTCAGCTACTGCCTGAGTCTTTGAACTGTCTGAATTTACCAGAATCACATCCCATTTATCTGAAGGATCATAGCTCCCGGAAGAAATTTGGTCAGGAATCCAAAAACGATAATTCTCATCAGGATGGGCTTCAAACTTGAGTTTTCGCTCAGAATCTGAATTCCGAGACCAGTAGCCAACCAATTTATTGCCGGATTTAATGGTGATCAATCTGGCATCGTAAACATCTACTGGAAAAACCACTGTATCTCCCGAAGACGTAGCCAAGTCAGTGACAAATTGGTCATTGGCATTTCGATAAGTTAAAATGGGAGTTGATCCGGAATAACTAATCGAAAAGTTGAAAGGGATTTCTCTGCCATTCTCAGAAAACACTCCCCTCCAATTCCCTTCAGCCACCTTTGACTGCGGTGCGGAACACGATGCTAAAAGTGCTAAAAGACCAAATAGTATGGCGTGCCAATGCGATTTGAAAACCTGAGTGATCATGTTAAAATTCAGGTTAAATAGCATTACGTTCGAGCTTGACTTAATCAGACTGTTCATCGGAAATTAGAAACTAAGGTTCTTGAAATAGAATTTGGGAAATGAAAAACCGAGAGCCAGTAGATCGAATTCCAGATCGTCATTCAGTTCTGAGATATCATCACTTGGTGGTCTCCTATATTTTCCAGTTGAAAAAGCATTCGCTTCTAAAACATTGGGTTTTCGTTTCTTTTGGATGGTCTGAGGAGCAAACGAGCCTGATTTCCTGGTCGCTTTTAGGTAGTTTTTGACTGCGTTTCTCATGCCGATTTAGAGGTAAACGGTTTGTAGGATTTGCTCTGAAGAAACTCCTTCG
This sequence comes from Algoriphagus sp. A40, assembly GCF_002002735.1. Taxonomy (GTDB): domain Bacteria; phylum Bacteroidota; class Bacteroidia; order Cytophagales; family Cyclobacteriaceae; genus Algoriphagus. The sequence goes on from NZ_MUNY01000053.1 coordinate 157,455, forward strand.
CGATAGCGCTGAAATACCAGGGGTTGTCTTTCATACTGAAGTGTCCCGAGAAGCGAATGACTTCCAGATTGAGGTTTGCTTCGGTGAGGTTTGACCAATTGGCAAACTTTTCCTTGGAGAAAAACCGATCAGTTTCACCAACGATCATCAAAAATGGCGTTCGCTTGAGCACTTCTTTTACCTCATTGAGGAAACTCAGCTGGCAAAAAACCTGGTCAAACCAAAATGAAGATTGGTCTATCGAAGCAGGACGTCTTTTTCCGGCGAGTACTTGATGCAATTGCTGAAAAGAGAACCTGTCCTCGATCGCTGAAGGGAGATTGGCTAGAATGAGTTTGGTAACACGTTCAGGGTGGATTGCCGCCAGTCTCAGACCTATCCATGCACTGACCGAATGTGCAAGGATGGAAAATCTGTCAATGGACAATTCCTCCAGAAGGTTTTCCAAATAGAAAATAGGATCCGGGCTTCCGGGCTGCCTATCCAGAATTGCCTTTGAAAAGGAAGGAATAATCACCGTAAAATTGGAGGACAACAATTCAAGTGCATTTTCCCAATCCCCCGAAGAGCCTCCCAAAATCAGAAGATTTGGTCCTTTCCCCATGATTCGAAACCGGTAATGCTTACTGCTGTCTGATTTGGGTCGTATATTCTCAAAATTTGTTTTCATATTATTTATACCATTTTAGTATGAATATATTTTTAAAAATTACCTCTAATGAAAGAGGTGTAATTATCCTAGTTGATGTAAAGTGCAATCTGCTCTTCCACCTGATTAAAAGCCTGCTGGAAATCTGCACGGATATCATCAATGTGCTCGATCCCTACCGAAACTCTCACTAAGCCTGGCTTTACCCCTGCTGCGGTTTGCTCTGCCTCAGAAAGTTGCTGATGAGTAGTGGCAGCCGGCTGGATGATCAAAGTTTTTGAATCCCCGACATTGGCCAGATGGCTGACCAGTTTTAAACTGTCGATAAGTTTGTTTCCTGCCTCTGCGCCACCGACGATCTGAAAACTTAAAACACCTCCAGCACCATTCCTAAGATATTTTTTACCCAATTCGTAATAAGGACTGCTCTTCAAGCCGGGATAGTTGACGGATTCCACCAGCGGGTGATTTTCCAGCCATTTCGCCAGATTAAACGCATTGTCAGAAATTCGCTGCACCCGAAGCGAGAGTGTTTCCAAGCCTTGAAGCAAAAGAAATGAATTGAAAGGGCTCAATGAAGGGCCAAAATCCCGCAAACCTTCTACTCTCGCTCGGATCGCAAATGCGATATTTGGAAGACCCAAAAGATTACCTTCACCAAAAACATCCCAAAATTTCAGTCCGTGATAGCCCTCAGACGGCTCAGTAAACTGTCTGAATTTCCCGTTGCCCCAATTGAAATTTCCTGCATCTACGATCACTCCTCCGATAGAAGTGCCATGACCTCCAATCCATTTGGTGGCAGATTCAACGACGATATTTGCTCCATGATCTATGGGCCTGAAAAGGTATCCGCCGGCACCAAAGGTATTGTCAACCACCAATGGAATATCGTGAAACTTTGCAATGGTGGAGATCTTCTCAAAGTCCGGAATATTAAAACCGGGATTACCAATTGTTTCCAGATAGATCGCTTTGGTCTGTCCATCAATCAAAGATGAGATGGAAGCCGGGTTGTCTCCCTCTGCAAACCTAGCCTCAATTCCCAGTCGCTTAAAGGCCACCTTGAATTGATTGTAAGTTCCACCGTATAGAAAAGAGGTAGTGACAAAATTGTCTCCTGCCTCCAGGATATTATTCAGTGCAATAAATTGTGCAGCTTGTCCTGAGGCTACCGCCAAAGCTGCCACTCCTCCTTCCAAGGCTGCAATCCGCTTTTCAAAAACATCCGTGGTCGGATTCATGATTCGGGTATAGATATTACCGAATTCCTTTAGAGCAAAAAGATTGGCACCATGTTCGGCATTGTTAAAAACATAGCTGGTCGTCTGATAAATAGGAACTGCCCTGGAATTGGTGGCTTTGTCCGGCTCCTGTCCAGCATGCAGCTGGAGGGTTTCAAATCGATAATCTTGAGTTGGCATAGTTTTCAGTGGTTAAAAGATAGAACAAGATTAATAATTGAATTTTACATACACAACAATTCCTATCGATTTTATATGAATTATTTTTTTCCTAAAATTATTTCTCTGTAAACGTCCTTTACCGGCAGTGACAATACGATCAGCAAAGCCAAAATCCCGACAAAAAATATACTCAGATCCACATAGTCCAATTCAATCGCTAGCAATCCAAGTACAAAAAGCCGAAAATGCTCCAAGTAATACACCCATCGTTTTTGTTCCAGGATAGCACAGACATTGATTAAGGAAACAAAAATGATGGTACCCAAGAGCCAAATAATCCCGGCCGATAAACCAGAATAGAATTTGGTAACCGATACAAGCCCTCCCAGAAGAAGAACCAATTGAATCACCACATACACCTTACTTGCCCAAGTATGCGGATCAGAAGACTTGATGATGCCAAAGGTGTTTCTGGATTCTTCTCCAAAATCTGCATCTAAGGTTTCAGGCTTGGAAAACAGAAGCTGCAACTTTTTCAAATAGCTAGGTTCTCTTTTGAGTGCCAACCAAAGATCAATTGAAAAATGAAAATGCCCCCAAAGGAAGGAATAACTGTCTAGAGGTTTGACTAGTCCATAGGTTACTGGAAGGGTCTCTACTTTGAATGTGCCAAACATTTTGTCCCAAAAAACAAAAATGTCACCATAGTTTTTATCCAGGTATTCGGGATTGGAGGCATGATGTACCCGGTGATGAGAGGGAGTAATGAAAATGTATTCAAGCCAACCAAGTTTACCGATCATTTGGGTATGGGTGAAAAAAGAATAGCCCCCATGGATCAACAAAATAGAAACTACCATATCTGGAGAATAGCCCAAAACAGGTAAGGCACACCAAAAGACAGTTCGGACGAGAGATTGTAATAAGGTAATTCTAGCTGCCGCAGTCAGATTGAATTCCTCACTTTGATGGTGAACCACATGCGCGGCCCAAAACAAATTGACCTCATGCCCCAGCCGGTGATACCAGTACCAGACAAAATCTGTTGCCATTAATAGAATTACCCAACTTAGCCAGTGGGATGGAATGGAAAACAAAGCCAAATTTTCATGAGTCCAGACAAAAATCTCATAAAAAAGAGCGGATGAAAACAAATAGCAAAAACGCTCCCAAATCCCCACACTAAGATTTGAGACACTGCTTTCAAATTTGAAAACTCCCTTCTTTTTAAACTTCAGTGCAAAGAGATACTCTACTCCCATAAAGAATAGAATGAGTGGAATCAACAGGTAGGTGTAACTGATCATGAAACAAAAATAATTTTATTTCATATTTATTATACCTATTTAGTATGATTTATTAATTTTAGCGAATCAAATGGCCGAGAGGATAGGCAATGGTCTGCAAAACCATGTACGGGGGTTCGAATCCCCCTTTGATTTTTTTTGAATTAGCCCAAAAGCTTGGAAGTTTTCTTGAGGAAGTCTTTACGGGTCATAACAGTAGTTTTAGTGTGATCCCGATAAGGGCAGCCGCTGCGATAATGAGCGGCTCTTGAAGTTTTTTGAACTTGAACAATATCGCGATGGTGGTCAAGGCAATAAGTATAGTCGGTAAATCGGTTAAAGTTCTTTTACCCAACACCAAAACAGCCCCAGCAATTGCACCGATGGCAGCGGCAGTTACGCCGTCGACAAAAGCTTTGATCGCAGGATTTTTTCCATATTTCTTAAAATAAGGTGCCGGAATGACGGTAAAAAGGTAACAGGGAAGAAAAGTGGCCAAGGCAGCGACACAGGCTCCAGGAACACCTGCCACCAGATAACCGATAAATCCGACCGTAATCACAACCGGGCCTGGTGTAATCATCGCAACTGCCACGGCATCCAAAAACTGCTGTTCATTCAGCCATTCATATTCCTTCACTACCCCACCGTATAGAAATGGAACGATGGCAAGCCCACTACCAAACACAAAGGCTCCGGCTTTTGTAAAAAACCACGCGATCTCCCAAAGTTTGGATTCTGTCGCGATCGGCTGAAGTTGGACAAGCATTATGGGAAACATTACGTTTGCCCCTGAACTCAACCATTTTGGCGGAGCTTTGGCAAACCATACAGCCACTCCTGCCAACAGGATTACCCACAAAATTTCTTCTTCAGTTATAAATGTGGTTACGGCCAATACGATAAATATCACCCACAAAAGTCTGTCATTGCCAATGCTCTTAAGGGTCAGTTTGTAGCTACTGATTGAGATGATACCGATTACCGCAGCACCAACTCCGTAAAACACAGCCTGCATCCAGGGCAATCCTTCATAGCCTACATAGGCATACCCGATGCCCAACACCATGGCGAAGGAAGGAAGCACAAATGCGAGTCCCACAAGTGTTGCGCCCAATAGACGGTAATGAACGAACCCCAGATAAATGGAAAGCTGTGCCGCAAGTGGCCCGGGCGCAAGTTGAGAAAGCGCGAGTCCCTCTTTATAGTCATCTTCACTGATCCACTTTTTTGTTACAACCAAGTCTCGGTGCATGTATCCGACTAAGGCCACTGGCCCACCGAACCCCCACGTGCCCAGTTTTAAAAAGTAAATGATTAAATCTTTTAATGAGTAAGCAGGCATGCGTTTCAGATTTTAGGTGACCAGGTGTGTTTTTCATTGTGAACATATTTTGCCCAACTATAGAGGGCATCGTAGATTTTCATCCCGATGGAAAGTTGTAAATGATCGTCTTTTATGTTGTAGGAAAGACCTGCGGAAATCGCCCAAAGTCCTGCTGCCTGTGGCGAAAGTTCAAAGCGGTCCGTATCAGCACCGCGAACGATCAATGCAATCTGACCGATGGCAGGATCGGTCAGATTATGTCGTTTAATGATGTAATCAAAGGTGCAGAAATCGCCTTCGTGGGAATATTCGGCTCCAAGAATGTCATAGGGAATGGCATTCAGCTCCTCGGCTTTTTCAAAGACCTGATCTTTGGGAACATAGATGAATTCAGCTTCTGTGTCTACAAAATTCTTGATCAGCCAGGGACAAGCGATGCGATCAATTTTGGGGCGTTCTCGAGTTATCCATTTCATAGTCTGCAAGATTTAACCGTACAAGGCTACAAATAGAAATAATGAAGAAATAGAACAGAATTTACCGGCTTGTATCCATTTTACTTTTTGGATAATCTTTTTCTAAATTCCGAAGGATTCATACCTGTATTTTTTTTGAAAATCCGGTTGAAGTGGCTCTGATCTGAGAATCCAGTGAGGTATGCGATTTCTGAAAGTGTATGTTTTGGATCATCCAGCAGGACGATCGCTTTTTCTATCCGAAGTTTGCGGATGTAGTCACCAAAAGATAAATCATCAAAGTACTTGGAAAACTCCCGCGACAAATAACTGGGATGGACATTTAAACTTTCTGAAAGTTCCTTTAAACTCAAGGAGAGATTGGTGTCAATCTGGTCCTGAATAATTTCCTTCAGCTCTTTCGCCCATTCGGGAACTTTGCCGGATTTGTGTTTAAGAAATTTCTTGTACACATCCAGCAATAGATTTTCAATGTGGTTTTGGGTGTGTTTCACATGCTGCAGGTGCTTGGCCCAGCTGTACAGCGCATCATAGATGACCATCCCTTTTTCAAGAAGTGCTTGATCATCTATCACATTGTGTGACAAACCTGCGGAAATGGCCCAAAGTCCCGAAGACTGACTGGCAAGATCATGACGATCGGTATCTGCACCGCGTACAATGACTGCCATCACTTTCAATGCAGGATCGTTCATCTTATGTTTTTTGATAATGTAGTCGAAAGTGCATTCATCGCCATAGTGCGTGTACTCCACTTCAGGCAGGTCAAAAGGAATGGCTTCAAGCTCCTTTGATTTTGGAATCACCTCCTCAAATGGAACATAGATGAATTCTGCTTCCGGGTCTACAAATCGTTTGATCAGCCAAGGGCAAGCTACTCGGTCAATTTTTGGTTTTTCTCGGGTAATCCACTTCATTATCCTTCCTAGAATCTCATTACTTAAGAGTTAATCAACTTCAATCTTAAAATTCTAAAAAAAATAATTCAAAAAATCTTTGTGGTAAATAAAACAAATATATATTTGCCGATAATTCCTATCAGTCTGATAGGGTTTATGGATTTAATACGGTATTCCAATTCAAACCTATTTCTGAACTTATGAAAAAAACATTACTCCTTGTTTTAGCCAGTTTCACCCTGTGGAACTTCGCAGAAGCACAGACTGACATTAAAGGGAAGGTCAATGATGCTACTGGACAACCACTGATCGGTTCAACTGTTGTAATCAAAGGCACCAATACTTTTGCATTAACCGATGAGAATGGCGAATTCTCACTTCAATCTCCTTCTGCCTATCCGGTAAGGCTTCAAGTCAATTTTGTAGGTTTCAAAGAATACCTGATTGATCTCAATTCCAGTCCTTCGGAAGTCCTTATTGTTCAACTGGAAGAAGACCTTGAACTCGCGGAGGTACTAATAACAGCACGCAGAAGAACCGAAGAAGTCCAAAAAGTACCTATTCCCATCTCCGTGGTCGGTGGACCAAAAATCGAAGAATCGGGTTCATTCAACGTCAATCGGGTAAAAGAGCTTGTACCGACCGTCCAGCTATATTCCTCCAACCCTAGAAACACTACGCTAAACATCCGGGGTCTTGGGTCAACTTTTGGTCTGACTAATGATGGGATCGATCCCGGGGTCGGCTTCTATGTGGATGGGGTTTATTTCGCAAGACCAGCAGCAACTGCTTTGGACTTTATCGATATCGAACAGATTGAGGTTTTACGAGGCCCTCAGGGGACGCTATTTGGAAAAAACACAACTGCCGGAGCATTCAACATTTCCACCCGACTTCCAAGCTTTACTCCCGGAGGTTCGGTCGAACTGAGTTATGGCAATTATGGATTTATTCAGGCAAAAACTTCCATTACGGGACCACTTACCAAAAACTTGGCAGCAAGAGTTTCATTTTCGGGTACACAACGCAATGGTTTGATTGAAAACATTGTCACAGGAAAACAAATCAATGATATCAACAACTTGGGATTTCGAGGACAATTGCTCTTCAACCCTTCCAGCAAGGTGGAAATCATTCTTGCCGGGGATGCAAGTTCGCAACGTCCGGATGGATATGCCCAGGTAGTGGCAGGGGTAGTCGAGACCAAACGTGCTCCCTACCGTCGTTTTGAGCAAATCATAGCCGACTTAAACTACGACTTGCCTAGCAGAAACGCCTTTGATAGAATTGTAGACCACGATACACCGTGGAAATCAAACAATGATTTGGGAGGAATTTCATTAAATGCTGATATCCAGCTGGGAGAAGGAACATTGACCGCAACCACAGCTTGGAGATATTGGAACTGGGGCCCTTCTAATGATCGGGATTTCACGGGCTTGCCGGTCCTATCACTTTCTCAGGCAACTTCCAAGCATGAGCAGTTTTCTCAGGAAATCCGATATGCAGGAGATTTTTCCAAGAAACTGAGCGGAGTATTTGGGGTATTTTACCTCAGTCAAAATCTGAATACCGATCCTGTTCATATTGAAGAATCAGGAGCTGCACAGTGGAGATTTTCCCAAAGTACCACTAGCCCGCTATGGGCAACGCCAGGCCTACTTGACGGGTATGGGATCAAAACAACCTCTACTTTGGAATCGGTCGGTGCTGCTGTTTTTGGACAATTGGATTGGGCAATCACGGAAAAACTCCATTTTCTTCCAGGAATCAGATTCAATTACGACAAAAAGGATGTCGATTATGATCGGGTAACTTATGGAGGTCTCCAAACCACTGATCCTGCGCTTTTGGCTATCAAGCGTTCTGTTTATTCTGACCAGAGCTTTGTTGCCAATGTGGAAGATCAAAACTGGTCTGGTCAGGCTACCCTCGCTTATCAGTTTAATGACAAAATCAATGCATTTGGCACTTTTTCGACAAGCTATAAGCCGGTCGGGATCAACCTTGGAGGACTTCCGGCAGTAGCCGGACAGCCCCTTCTGGAATTGGCAGAGGTGAAACCCGAATATGTCAAACATTATGAATTGGGAATCAAGACTTCCCCAACCAAAGGGTCTTCTCTGAACCTAGTTTTCCACAACACCAATATTGAAGATTATCAAACCCTCGTTCAAACGGCAGAAGTCGGAGTTAATCGTGGATACTTGGCCAATGCTGAGGAAGTCCGAGTGATCGGATTGGAAATAGATGGAAATATCCGGATTAGTCCTTCATTCGCCTTGAATGGCGCCTTAGCTTATACCGATGCCATTTATGTTTCCTTCACCAACGCACCGGTACCGTTGGAAGAAACCGGTGGTGAATCAGCTTTCAAGGACATTTCGGGCGGAAGACTTCCGGGTGTATCCAAATGGGCGGGATCTTTTGGCGGAGAATATTCCAAATCGGCTAAGTTTTTTGGAAAGTCCGGCAGCTTCTTCATTGGATCGGATGTTTTCTTTCGTTCAGAATTTTCCTCCAGCCCCTCTCCTTCCCAATTCCTGAATGTGGATGGCTATGCCTTGGTGAATGCCCGGGCAGGATACCGGGTCAGCAAAGGATTTTCAGCCTTCATCTGGGCCAGAAATTTATTGAATAAAGATTATTACGAGCAACTTCTACCAGCGGCAGGAAATGCCGGACATTATGCTGCGGTGTTGGGTGATCCGGCTACCTATGGAGCCACCTTTAAGTATTCGTTCTAAATTCGAGTTTGGGTTTATTGTTAAAGGGAAAGACCGGGCGAATTGTCCGGTTTTTTTTTATAATCCCAGTTTGGAATAAAGATATTTATCAAAAAATGCTTTTCCCTGAAAGGATTGAAGGCCTATAGGAAACCATCAGGTAGCTCCAAATCGGCGTTTCTTGCGTATTTTCAATTTTATTGAGCAACACCATTGACTCAGTTGGAATCAAAATACTTAACCCAAAATTGACTTCCCACTTTGCCGCAGGACGATAATTTAAAGAAAGGTCAAACTCATTGCCAAGGTATTTTTCTACGGTGTTTTTGGAATCATTCAGCATCGGATATTGATTGTAAAAAATATTCCAATCTGCCCTAATTCCCAACTTGGAATTGATTCTATGAAGGACAAAAATGTATGGATTGACCAATCCACTCGAATTTACATCTCCAGGAAATCTGGTAAAGAAATTCATATTTCCCATGAATTTCCACGCCACACCATATAGCGGCACAAAGGATTTGAACGTGTTCTCCGATTTAGCCAAGTCATTTCCACTGAGAATTTCAGATCCAAGCCGTAAAGTGGTGTTTTGGACTTGCACTCTCAACTCAGGTTGCAGATAATAGGCATGGATTGGTTGTCCCGAAACCGTTTTGCCTGCCTGATAAAATCCATTTAGGGTCAGGTAAAATTTTCCTTTCAGGTATTCAATTCTACCCCCGGTAGTGTATCTCCCATTTTGACCCTTTTCAGAGTTCTCAAAAGTATCCAGCGCAAGTACAGTAGTGAGAGTTACCTGATTACTTAATTTGGCTTTCAAATGGTGCAAAACAAGGTTGACATACCGATGTGAGGCCACCGGAGAATACATCGGATCATAGCGACTGGAGTAAGTCCTGGTAAACATCCAGGAAAAATCTGTTACAACATTTTTAGTGGAATAAAACAATCTGATCCCCTCATGTGATCTGCTTTGCTGGGCCCATGGTGCATCCGAAAAGATCCTTCCATTGTCCAAAAGCAATCTTTGCCTTCCTAAGCGTACCGAGAACTTTCCAAACTTAGGTTGGAGGTAAAGTTCAAAAAAATTCACATTGGCTACAGAGGAAGGCTCCCCGGATTTATTCCAAAGATGGATCTCCTGAAAAGCAGCGACCAAATCAAAAACCTTTGAGCGATAGCCTAATGTAAGGCGGTTTCGCTGACTTATAAAAAATTCCGGAGTTATGGAATCAGCGGCTGTAAGTTGGAAATGGTTGCGAAACTCACCTCTGGGCCGGATTTCAAAATCCAGATTAAGCTGGTTTTTCACCGAATCTGCCTGCTGGGAAAATGAGTCTCCAAAAGAAGCCAAAAAAATTGCAACGGCTCCAATTCCCCCTTTAGTTACCTTTCCACATCGAAACATTCCAAGGGGTGAAATTTTTGAAGGTGTTTGGAATTCAGTTAAATCCTAAAATTAGATCGATAAATAAAAAGTCCTTATACTCAGAAAAATGATCAGGACTCCTACTGCCACCATCAGGTATTTGGGTTTAATCAACTTGCAGATGTAAGCTGCAAATGGTGCTGCGACAATACCCCCCAAAATCAAACCCAACACAGGCGCAAGGCTTAATTCCTTGACAAAAAACAAGAAAGTTGATGCACTGGCCAAGGAAACGAAGAATTCTACAAAATTCCCTGTGCCGATGGCATAACGGGCGATTTTCCCTTTGCTAAGCAAGGTGCTGTTTACGATGGGGCCCCAGCCGCCGCCGCCCACAGCATCTGCAAATCCGCCGGAGGTCGCCAATATGGGAAGACTTCTGCTTTCCCGGTTGAATTTTACAGGATGATGGCTCTTTCGTGATTTCCTTAGGATGACAACTCCCATGATAAGCAGGTATAGTGCGATGATTGGTTTGATCATGTTTCCATCCACATTAGACAGGAAAAAGGCACCAATTATGGATCCAAGCACTCCTGGGATCAACAGTTTTTTGGCAAGCTTCCAGTCCACATTTCCAAGTTTCCAGTGGGAAATCCCTGATGCCAAGCTGGTGAACACTTGTGCAAAATGAACCCACGCAGATGCAGATGCAGGCGGGATGCCTATACCCAAAAGAATAGAATTGCTACTCACTCCATAAGCCATTCCCAATGCCCCATCGATACTCTGTGCAATGAATCCCACCAACAAAAACCAAAGAAACATCTCCATGTCCAACTCCCAACTTTTGACGGATTCGGTCAATGTCTGAGTGATCAATAAGGCAAAGATCACAGCGGAAAACGCAAAAAACATGGACCAAAATGGCTCGGTTCTAAGTCGTAGGATAAGTTTTTCCATGAAAAGCTTCAAGGTTTGATAGGTTAAGAATCTCAAAATTAATAACAAAAATTATCATTCCTATCATTTTTATAGGATTTATAGGTTTAAAAATTGAAAATCGGTGGTGGGAGAAAAGTTGAATTGGACAAAAAAAAGCTGCAGAAAATCTACAGCTCTTAAAAAAAATTATCACCCTTTACCTTAATACTTTGAAAACATGGTAAAAATCAAATGCCTAATTTCTAATTCACCAAGAGTATTTCTAAACGGATCTCCATTAAAAAAGGATTTCTCTTTTGTCCTTTTCAACGCAATATTTTGATTGAATTAGCCCCCACTGTCGCAATCATTGAGATTCATTCTGAAGCCTTTTGAGAGATCTGCAAATCGGAAAAATTTCCTTTCAACCCAAAATAATCCGACTCCGCAAAATTCAGCCTGATCAAGTTCACTTTTGGTAAAATTCAATGGTCACTTCTGCCAATTGAACCAGATCCAAGTCCTCCATATCTGGTTTAGACTTCTGCATCTGGCAGGCATGCTCGCCCATTAAGCCTGGGCTTCGATCATTTTTGAAGAATTTATATTGGGAAGTTTCCAATTCCCATACCAGTCAAAAAAATTGAATTTTAAAAATCTATTTATCAAAAAGCTGGGATTCTATTGAACTGAGGGGTGTTTTATATTTTCTAAAAGTTTGTATAGAAATTTGAAATTTCACTTTCGGGAAAAAATGTCCCATTTGGGGAAAAACGTATTCCATTCGAACTTTGACCTTATTTATTAGAGATCATATTGTTTCATTTTGTTAAATAGAGTTTTTCGATCAATACCCAATTCCTGGGCTGCTTTAGTCCGGTTGTATTTGACATCTTCCAACACCTTGCGAAGGATGGTTGCCTCAGCCCCGGCTGCTGCATTTTTCAATTTGGAAAATGATTCTGCTTTGCCGACTTCGTGCTTTTGTCCCTCTTCATCTAATTCCAAAAAATTGAACTTTCTGGAATAGACCAACTCGGGAGGCAATCCGGACAATTTTACGGTAAGTCCATCGGACAAAAGAATTGCCCGCCGAATGACATTGCGCATTTCCCTGAGATTTCCAGGCCAGGAATAAGCAAGTAAAACCTGAAGGACATCCTCATCAAATCCAGTCAAATCCCTGTTCAATTCTTCATTCGAAAGTTTCAAGAAGTACTTGGCAAATTGCTCGATATCCTCTTTTCGGTCCCGCAGCGCAGGTACGGTAATGCTGAATTCGTTAAAGCGAAAATATAAATCTTCCCTGAATTTGCCTTCCTGCACTGATTTGCGAAGATCTTCATTAGAAGCCACAAGTATTCTCACATCAATGGATCGGTCCTTGGCGGCACCAATTCTTCTTAATTTTCTCTCCTGCACCAGCCTGAGCAATCCAACCTGGATTTCATAGGTCAGATTTGAAATTTCATCCAAAAAAATAGTTCCACCATCGGCAAGTTCAAATTGGCCGGGTTTATCGAATTGAGCCCCAGTAAAGGATCCTTTTTCGTGTCCCCAAAGCTCACTTCCAGCCAATTCCCTTGTCAGTGCCCCACAGTCTATCGCTATAAAAGGTTTTCCGGCCCGGTCACTTTGCTCGTGGATGATTTTGGCAATATTTTCCTTTCCGGCTCCGCTTTCTCCATAAATAATCACGCTCAGATTAGTGGGAGCCACCAATTGGATTTCTTTATACAGTTTCTGGGATTCTTTGCTGACACCCTTAATAAAGCCGGAATTGGAACCCGAATTACTTTTGGAAGGTGCCAAATCTGTACCTCGAATAAAATTGACCGAATAGCTTTTGTCCTCTTTTTTGAGTTGTAAAGCACGCTCGATCAACAACAGGATTTCGTCTGGTATCAATGGCTTGGTTAAGTAGTCAAAAGCCCCGTTTTTAATCACTTCAACTGCAATCTTAACATCAGCATAGCCGGTGATGATTACTACCTGGGTACTTGGGGATAATTCCTTCGCTTTTTTAAGCACATCTCTTCCGTCCATTTCCCGCAGCTTGAAATCGCAAAAAATCAGATCAAAGCTGTTTCTTTTGACCATCTCCAGCCCATTTTTTCCAGAAATGGCCGTTTGCACTTCATGCCCTTTTTTGGTCAGGAATCGGTCTAAAAGCTGGCAAATATCCAGACTGTCATCAATTACCAAAATTTTTGCCATTGTCTTTTTTTTGTTTGGTTATACTTGAAAATCGGGATTCTATCACCTGATTCAGCCTGGACAGACTAAATGGCTTACTCAGAAAATCCAAAGCACCGGAACCGAAGGCGTTTTTTCTTTCTTCCAAATCATCAAATGCACTCATTATGATGACCTTGCAGGTTTCAATCAAAGGCTGAAGTCTCCGCAATTCCTTAAGCCCATTTCCATCCGGAAGATTGATATCCAAAAAAATCAAGTCAGGAGTTTCAGTTTCCAATACTTTTCTTTCCTCTCCTATCGACCCCGCCAAATGAACTTTAAATCCTTTTTTTCCTAAGTAGCGAAAGAACATATTTCTAATTTCATCTTCATCATCTACTACCAGGATCACATGCTTTTTCATGGTTGAAATTTCAAGATCTGCTGATCCTGAGATCAACACTTTCTGTGTCTGAATATGCTCCCAGCTTGAGAACATAATTTCTATGAAAAAGGTGTAATCATAGACTACACCTTCTATTATTTGTTAATTCCTAAATTCATTATTTAATATTGAATATTGTAACTAACCAAAAATCTGCCTTCAGTCAACCGCAAAACATTAAAAATGATATTTCTATTTTTTAATTTGAAAAATAACAATCAAAGATTATCGATTTCTTTCAAAATTTCCTCCTTGGCATTTCTAATTTGTGGCTTTTCAGTAGTATCATGATCAGGTTTATTTCCATTTGCCGTGGATTCTTTTTTAATAAATAAACGGGCAATTGATTTCCCTGATTTTAGAACTAATAACCTCAACCAACCACTTTTGTGCTTCTTTTTCATAGTCTTTGGAAGTAAATTATTGATACTGAAATTTCATTTCGAGAAAGTCAAAGGGACCGTCCGCCGATGACTTTAAACAAAACAGCAATAATGGCAATGACAAGAAGGACATGGATAATTCCGGTAGCACTGTAGGCAAATACTCCGATCAGCCATCCAATGACCAATATTACAGCGACAATATACAAGAGTGAGTTCATTTGTTTGGAGTTTAGATGTTAGGGTTTATTTATTATCCAAAGTCCAATGTTTATGCCCTATTTAAATACATTCATTAAAACAGCCCTTTCCACCCAATTGAGCTTGTTTTTAGAATCATTTCGGATATATGAAATCATTATGTTGGAAAAATTGTGGATTATATTCCCCAACCTGGGGAAATTGTAAATCCGGTATATTAAGCCGACCTTACATACCCTCACCTGTTTATATTTTTTGCAGCATCAAAAACTGATCAATTATCGGGGTACTTCAATTTCAATCAAATGCCTAAAAGCAAAGTTTACCAAGAAACAATGTTAGAAAAAGAAACCATACGGATCCTGTATGTTGATGAGGACCAGGAAGAGCAGACCCTGATTGCTTCTATTCTAAAAACCGCAAAAAAGAACAAGTATGTGGTCGAAAGCGCAAAATCGATAGAAGAAGCGCTTGAAAAGTTAAAAGACACCTACACGGTATTCTTGGTTGGCTATAAGCCTGGCAAAGAAGAGCAGCTCAATTTGATCAAGGAAATAAAGGCCCTGAAAAAATACGCTCCATTGATCATGCTCTCAGGGATCAATTCTGATAATATCGATGAGCAAGCCCTCAGTTTAGGAGTTACGGATTATTTGGTCAAAGGGCAATTTGACGGAAGCACTCTTGAAAGGAAACTCCAGTTTGCCATTCGGGATGCCCGATTGATGGAATCCCTGGAGAAAACCGGCAGAAAGTTTCAATCCATATTTGAGCGGGCAGCTGATCCATTTATCCTGATGGATGAAAAAAGTAAAGTCATGGAAGTCAATCCCATGTTTGTTTCAAAGTTCGGATTTAACCCACATGATGCAAAACCGGGGCAAGAGTATCATTTCCACAATATGCTTTTGGAGGCTGGTGCCAAGAATAAACTCATTCAAAACTTGGATACCATGTTGGAATCATTCGATCTGGAGGCCAGTATGATTACAACAGAAGGCAATACGATCAATACTTTGGTGAGTATTGTCAAGCAGGAAGAAAAGCAGTACCAGGTTTTGATCAAAGATCTCAGTTCAATTAAAGCCAGAGAAGAGGAGGAACTGAACCAGAAAAAATTCACTTCCACCGGCAGGATGGCCCGGATTCTGGCACACGAAGTAAAAAATCCTCTTACCACTATCGTGCTCTCCGCGGATCAGATGAGGCTGGAACTTCCCAAAGAGGTTATGCTTGAAAGCGGCGATTTGATCGAAGTGATTCTCAGGAATTGCGACCGGATCAATCACTTGGTTTCCCAACTTCTGGACAGCACCCGATTTATCGAATTGAACATTAAAAAACACTCACTGGCAACTCTTTTGGAAGAGGCTTTAGCCCAGGTGATTGATCGGATAGATTTACAGGGGATTAAGGTCTTGAAACACTTTCAGCCAGAAATGACTGACCTGAATTTGGACGGTGAAAAAATAAAAATCGCTTTGATAAATCTTATTGTCAATGCGATTGAAGCAATGGAAGTGAACAAAGGAGAGCTTGTACTTAAGACTTTTCAGCGTGGCAACCAATTCAGAATCGAGATCTGTGACAATGGCTCGGGCATCCCAAAAGAGAACCTGGAACGGATCTTTGAACCGTTTTTCACAAACAAAACCAAAGGTTCGGGATTGGGTCTTACCAATACCCAAAACATCATCTTTAGCCACGGAGGATCTATTCGTGCAAAATCTGAAGTAGGAAAAGGAACTTGTTTTCTGATCAATTTAAGCGGGCCTGAATCTGAAGTTTAGGTCAAAGAATTTCCGAAAGTTTCTTGATTCGTTCCAATCCTTCCAGGAGTTCCGAGTCATTTTTGGCAAAGCAAAACCGGATAATCTTATCATCCCGCCTGTCGGAATAAAAGACTGAAATGGGGATGCAAGCGACTTTGAGTTTTCGGGTCATCCGCTCGGCAAGTTCCCTGTCTCCGATTTGGGACAAATGTCCATAAGAGGCCAATTGGAAAAAACTTCCATTACTTGGAATGAACTTCAGCGCTGTCTCCGCCAGTCCTTTTGCAAAAAGGTCCCGCTTTTTCTGGTAAAAATTCGGAATGGAAAGGTATCGTTCTGGGACCTCCAGATACTCAGCCAAGGCATATTGAATGGGTGTCACTGTGGTGAACGTGAGGTATTGGTGAATTTTCCTAAACTCAAGTGTTAAATTCGGTGGAGCTAGGCAATAGCCTATTTTCCAGCCAGTAACATGGAATGTTTTTCCAAATGAGCCACAAACGAATGTCTTTTCTCTTAATTCAGAATGTGCACCGATCGAATGATGCTTTTTGCCATCGAAAGTAATATGCTCATACACTTCATCACTGACTACAAAAATATCCCTGTCCCGAATCAACTCAGCAAGTCGATCCACATCGTCTTTTGACCATACATAGCCACTTGGGTTGTGGGGTGAATTGACCATGATCATCCTCGTCTTGAGTGTAATGGCAGCTTTTACCTTTTCCCAATCCACTGAAAAATCTCCGGAATTCAAAGCCACATAGATCGGAACCCCGCCATTTAGGGTGATTGCAGGTTCGTAGCTGTCATAGGCAGGTTCCAGAACTATGACCTCGTCTCCCAATCGGATCACTGCCGAAACAGCAGCATAAATCGCCTCCGTCGCACCGGAAACGATAGTCACTTCTGTCTCATAATCCGGGAAATAACCTTGGGTCAACTGAGTCTTTTCGGCAAGTTTTTGCCTTAGACCGACTATTCCGGCCATTGGCGGATATTGATTGTACCCTTCCTTGATGTATTTGGACGCCATCTCCAATAAGACCGGGTCCGCACCAAATCCCGGAAATCCCTGGGAAAGATTGATGGCACCTTCCTCGGTGGCCATCCGCGACATAACTGTAAAAATGGTCGTTCCGATATGGGGAAGTTTGGATGAAAGCATGGAATGGAAAATGAAAAGAGAATTTCCTGCAAGAAAAGGATTTTTTGAAATCCTGTGAAATGAAAAAGCCGCAGGGGCTACCTGCGGCTTTCAACCTGGATAATTACCCGGTCAATTTACCTGATCCGTAATGGATTTGGTAAGAGCTTTCCCTCGCTCTACTCTTTCTAGTCCTGCCTGCTTGATTTTTTGACCGATTTCCTCACCGGTTTTTTGCAGTTCTGCCAAAAGCTTCGACAATTTTTCTTTTTGTGGTCCGAGTTTTTCTCTGTTTTGATAGATTACAGCTCCTGCTGCTATTCCAGCGGCCAGGCCTCCCAGCCAGATCGCCCATGATTTTTTTGAATTGCTCATAGTGGTTCAGTATGTTTTTTTAGAATATATAAAATTAGTCTCACCGGCTAAGCCGTACCATCAAGGTGAAATTCCTTGAATCTACTTGCATAAAAGAAATTAGTTTGCCAAAATTTAGATTCTTCAATTTAAAAATAAAAATCTGGCTTTTCTCCCTCATTTTCAGCGTTTTTTATAGAAATACTGAATCAAAGTTTTAAAATAAACGCAGAAGTTCCCTTTCCGGTTTTTGGGAGATTTTACCCAACTTGGGGAACTATGGAAACGCTTTGCTTTAAGTCCAAATTGGGAGTTTTTGAATACAATCACTGGAGCTATCACATTCCTTTGACGGAGGATATCGCCTCTCAAATGATGGATAAAAATCACCGAAGAGTCTTGGTTTGGATTAGAGACCAGGGGCCTTTTCATATGGCCCTGATGAAATCGAAAAACTATTGGTACTTGATTCTCAATCAGGAAATGGTCAACAGGCTGGAATTGGATCATCAAAAGACTTTCGATGTTCGGATGGCAAGGGATCACAGTGAGTTTGGGCATGAGGTGCCCGAAGAATTTCAGGTACTCCTGGATCAGGACGAAGAGGGAAATGGTTACTTCCGCAGCCTAACTCTTGGCAAACAGCGTAGCTTGATCTACCTGGTCACCAAGGTTAAAAACTCCGAATCCAGAATGAAAAAATCTCTGGCCATTCTTCATCACCTCAAATCTGCCAAGGGAAAGCTGGACTTCAAGCAACTGAACGAATGGATCAAACATTACAATAACCTGTGATTTTTTGATTAACCGCATTGCTGCCAATTTTTGGCTGTGGAAGATTTTTTAAATCCAAAAGTTTTCCCGAAGATCAAAATCTCATATGTTGTAGATCCTCTTTGAGATCAACCGCCACCCAAAAATTCAAATGAACCCCAATTGCAACCAAACTAATAATCCTGACACCCAATTTGAAACTATGCGGGTAGCATCTAAGTATATAATTTCGTCCCCTAAACAAACCAAAATAACCATGAAAAGAATCTATTCACTTCTAATCCTGATCGGTATGCTTTCATTTGCATTTGCCTGTAATACTGAAGGAGATGAGGATCCACTTGATGTTTTTCGGGAGATCGCTTACAACGCATTGAGTTCAGATGTCAAAGCAACCGTGATCGGGGATTGGAAAGATGCGGAAGTCAGTGCTTGGGTGGATGGGTATTATCTGGTAACCTTCCAAACGAACGATTTGGTATTGGGTCCAGTTCAAGTGGTTGTTGATCCTGTGACAGGAAGATGGGTGGAAATTCTCCCGAGATTCTAAAAAGTAAAGAGGACCAAAATTTGGTCCTCGCTTTATTTTTCAGGCTTTTTCCAGTTTCAACTTCAGTTTTCTTGCCAACTTATTCTGTTTTCTTCTTGGTCGGTTGGCTCCAAAAGTTCCTCTGTGGACTTTGCCTTTTCTTGACTTAATGTCTCCTTTTCCCATTTTTTTTCAGATTTAAATGAACATTACCCGAAAATAAAAAACACCCAAAATCAGGTCAACTCCGAATAGGGAAATTTGAATTGGGCCAGCTATTTTTAACTTCATTTAAAAGTTTTCTTTCTTTTAAAAGTCATCTTTCTCACAAAATGTCCTTACCCTCCTTTACGATCAATTGCGACTTGGGCGAAGGAATGCCAAATGAAGCTCAGATCATTCCATTGATTGACCTGGCAAGTGTGGCCTGTGGAGGACATTTTGGAGACCGGAATACGATCAAAACCACATTGGATTTGGTCAGAAAATCCGGGAAAAAAGCAGGTGCTCACCCCTCCTATCCGGATTTGCAGAACTTCGGAAGGAAATCTTTGGACATCAAACCGAACGAACTCCTCCAAAGTCTCCACGATCAAATCGGACTTTTCTTAGATGTGGCAAAAGCTGAAAACGTTCCGGCCGACCACATCAAGTTTCATGGGGCTTTGTATAATGATGCCGCGGAAAACCCGATGCTTGCAGAAATTCTGATCGATTTCCTCAAAAGAAATTTTGCGGATATTCCACTATTTGTACCACCCCATTCTGAGATTGAAAAAGCTGCCATGGAATCCAATTTACCCATCCGGCTGGAAATTTTTGGAGATCGGGCATATCAGGACAATTATAATCTGGTCAGTCGAAATGCCGAAAACTCACTTTTTACACAGACCCATCAGGTAATTTCTCATCTGGATTCCATCATCACACTGGGCCAAATCCGGACTTCTTCAGGGGGGATGATCCCAGTCAAAGCCGATACTATTTGTTTTCATGGAGACAATCCTGGAATCATGGAATTTTTACCAATTGTTCGAGATCGATTTTGGAAGTAAAACCCCACTATACTGCCATAAGCCCTGTTTTAGGGGAACTCAAATGGATAGAAGCACCATCTGACTCTTTGCTTTCCAAACAATTGGGTTGGATAGACTTCTTGAAAAAGGAGTGGATGGACAAGTTTATTGATATCCGGCAGGGATTCACCGCTGTCAGCATACTTTGGAATACACCGGATGACCAGCAGGCTTTTCAAAATCAGATCAGAAAATTCAAAGTCAGGCCATTTGACTTGCCATCAAGAACCTGGAAAATTCCAGTCTGTTACGATCCTGACTATGGTAAAGATTTGGGAGCCTTGGCAATCAGTCATCGAATGACAGTCAACGTTTTGATCCAGCTTCATTCCTCCGTGACCTATCGCTTGCATTTTTTCGGCTTCCTTCCGGGATTTATGTACCTCAACGGTCTTCCGAATCAACTCCACACTCCCCGAAAATCGGTTCCAGATCGCATGGTGGAAGCGGGATCAGTGGCCATTGGAGGATCTCAGACGGGAATTTACCCCAAGGAAAGTCCGGGAGGCTGGCACATAATCGGCAGAAGTCCGATTACCCTATTTGATCCTGAGCGAAACCCGCCGGTTTGGGGTGTTCCCGGTGATCAGATCAAATTTGAGCCGATTGATATCGAAGAAATGGAAAAACTGCTTGAAAAACCCCCATTTCCCCAATATTGATGAATAGAGAAATAACCACTGCTACTGTATTGAAAACAGGTCCGGGATCCTCTGTTCAGGATTTGGGACGCTGGGGACATGCATCTTTTGGTGTACCGGTATCAGGTATCCTTGACCTGAGGTCTTTTCATTGGATCAACCATTTACTCCAAAATCAAAAAAATGATGCGGTTTTGGAAATCTCCCAACCCGGGTTTACTATCCAATTTGACTCCCCGACTTCCATTGCTTTGGCCGGTGCCACAGCCAGCATCAAATTAAACGGACAGGACACTGAAAACTCAGGATTGATTCCCATTAAAAGGAAAGATATCCTGGAAATCGGAGGCATTTCCGCAGGGGCAAGAATTTATTTGGGGATCCGATTTGGGTTTAAAACCGAAAAAATCCTTGGTTCCAGAAGTTTTTACGAGGGTTTGACCAAAATTTCCCAGCTATCTAAAGGGTCAAAAATCCCCTATTCCATCGATTCTGGAGCGACTCCAATCTATAATGCAAAAGCAAGATGGTCAGTTGATTGGTACCAAAACGAAACGATCTTTGTCTATCCCGGACCGGATTTTTCATTGCTCAAGGAGAACGTGAAAGAAAAGTTACTAAACGAAACTTTCAGAATTTCCCAACTTTCCAACCGAATGGGAATACAGCTGCTCGAACTTCTGGAAAATGAGCTGCCTGAACTTCCAACCAATCCCGTTTATCCAGGGACAATTCAGCTTACTTCCGGTGGAAAATTGCTGATCCTCCTCAAAGATGCGCAGGTAACTGGCGGATATCCACGGATTCTTCAATTGGATGAAGAAAGCCAATGGGTAATAGCCCAAAAAAAGCCAGGAGATCTAATTCAGATCAAACTCAAAAAGCTTTAATCCGGATTGCATTCTTTTTTCTGAAAACAGGTTTTACAATAAAATAGACTGGTATTTCTTCCTTTTTTCTCCAAAAAAAACATCCCGCAATTTGAGCAAAGGACTTAAGCCTGCTATCTTACCATTACAACTTTTACAACCCGAACAACCATGGACTCTGTTTTGACCGAAAAAATCCTCGCCCAGGGAATGAACCCTGAAACCGTCGCCCAACAAATCGAAAACTTTAAAAATGGATTTCCATTTCTGAAAATCACCGCCCCGGCCACCCCGGGAGACGGAATCCAAATTCTTTCTGATTCCGAACTTGCACAATTCACAGACTCATATCCCGGCAAAGCCTCAAGAATTGATGTGGTCAAATTTGTCCCGGCCTCGGGAGCTGCATCGAGAATGTTCAAGGATCTGTTCTCATTTCTGGATGGGGACGGAGACTTGGAGAAAAGCTCTTTTACCAAGAAATTCATTCAGAACCTTTCGAAGTTTGCGTTTTACTCGGATCTCAATTCAGCTTTGGAAGCCCAGGGAAGCAGCATTCAGTCCTGCTTGGATTCCAAAGATTACAAAAAAATCGTTGCCGCTTTGCTTTCAGAAGAGGGTTTGGGATACGGCAACCTGCCAAAAGGGCTCCTGAGATTTCATAAATATCCAAGCGAAAACCGGACTCCTGCACAGGAACATTTGGTGGAAGGAGTTCAATATGGCTTGGGCAAAGGAAACACCGTCAAAATCCATTTTACCGTTTCACCCGAGCATGAAGAAAAATTCAAGGCTGAAATTGGAAAAGTTCTCCCAAGTCTGAAGTCCTCCAGTAGAGTAGAGTTTGAAGTCAGCTATTCCCATCAGAAAAAGTCCACGGACACGATTGCGGTAACTATGGACAACACCCCCTTTGGAGAAGATGACGGCAGCTTACTATTCAGGCCAGCAGGTCACGGGGCATTGTTGGACAATCTGAATGACATCAAAGCCGATCTGATCTTCATCAAAAACATTGACAATGTCGTGCCAGACCGTCTCAAAGAAACCACCAAAAACTACAAGATGGCAATTGCCGGATTGCTTCTGGAAGTTCAGGAAAAGGTGTTTCAAGCCCTCCGAGGAATGGAAAGTGAATACAGGGAAACTTATGCTGAAATGGCCGAAAAGGTGTTTAAAGAGGATTTGAAAGGGAAACTCCCCTCCGATTTTGGTTCCAAGTCCAAAGAGGAAAAGGCAGCTTTCCTGAAGACGAAACTTAACCGTCCTATCCGAGTCTGCGGAATGGTAAAAAACACCGGTGAACCGGGAGGCGGGCCTTTCTGGATCCAGGAATCAGATGGATCCCAATCACTTCAGATTCTTGAAACTGCACAAATTGATTTGAATGACCCGGATTCAAAAAAGCATTTCCAAGCTTCAACTCACTTCAATCCCGTGGATTTGGTTTGCGGAACCAAAGATTACAAGGGGAATTCCTTTGACCTGATGCAATTTAGAGATATGCAGACAGGCTTTATCACAGAGAAATCCAAAAGCGGAAGAGATCTAAAAGCACTGGAACTTCCCGGACTCTGGAATGGAGCCATGGCCGGCTGGAACACGCTGTTTGTCGAAGTGCCGCTGATTACATTCAATCCTGTGAAAACTGTAAATGATCTTCTGAGAGAGGAACATCAGGGATAGAGCCAAGACCTTAGACTCAAGAGCCAAGATGTTTTCTTTGCTCTTGGGTCTTGAATCTTGATACTTATGTCTTGCTACTAAAACAGTCCCCTCGCCACCTGCTCCTTCAAATACGCTTTCATCTCCTCCCCTTCTTCTACTTTTATTTCGCCCGGCAATCCTAAAATAAACCTTGCCAATCCAGGTAGTTGGGAGATTTCGCCCTGAAAGTAATATTGATTTCTGTTCTTAATAGACATAAATGGAAGGGCATTGGGGTGCTCCTCAAGCATCAATTGGTGGGCTTTCTTGCTTAGTTTGAGCTTGACGGAAAATTTCCTTTTTCCAGAAAACCCAAAAAGCGCCTGCTCTGGAAGTTCGTGCTTGGTTTCGAATTTCCAGGATTCAGAACCGACCACCACATCACCAATCCGCTCGATCTTAAAAACTTTCATGCTTTTGCTTTCCAGCTCAAAGGCATAAATACTTTCGTAATCACTAGAAAATCCTACGGGCTCCACCCGTCGATCAGACACGGTATCGCTGCTAAGAGAATAGTAATCTTTGAGCCAAATCTGTTTTTTGCCTGAAATCCCCTGTCCTATCTGATCCACAAATCGGCCCAAATTTGCTTTAAACAGTTGTTCAGTTCCTTGTTTGACTTCTGATCGGAGTTGAAGTTTTTGCAAAAGTGAATCTCTCAGCAAATTGCCTTTGCCTTGACTCTCTATCAGTCCCTTCAGCCAGAGACTTTCTTCCTGCGAGAAAGTGCTGTAGGCCATGGCAGGTTGATTGCCGGGTCTGTCTTTGATTTTGTATTTGCTGAATTCTTTGATGACTTCAAAACCCAAAGCTTCTAACAGCTTGAAATACCGATAAATAGTCCGCTCATCCGTTTCAAGCAATTCTGCCAAGCGATGCACCGGCTTCCCGATATTTCCCTGAAGAAGGTTGATCAATTTGAAAACACGAAGGATTTTTTGCTGTTCGATTTGTCCTGACTGGCTCATGATAATTTGACGATAGGTGTCTAAAAGTAGGGAAAGAACTGATACTTTTCGAAAGGGATGACACATATTGTCGGACCTCAATGGTTCAAGTCTGACTCAATGGTTCAAGTCTGACTCAATGGTTCAAGTCTGACTCAATGGTTCAAGTCTGACTCAATGGTTCAAGTCTTCAGACTTGGACCAAGAGAATGCAGTCTTCAGACTGCAAAAACCTATTCAATCAAAATAACCTCAATTAATTGCTCAGGTAACCCTGCATAGTTTATTGCACTACTGTAAAGGTAATCCTCAGGTGATAGTACAATTCCAGCCACAACCGGATTTTGATGGATGTAATTTAAACAACGGGTAATTTTATCATTTGTATTCAATTCAATTGGGTGGCTGTGTTGTTGCCATACCTGAAAATGAGTGTTGTTTGCATTCGTATTTCCTGCTTTTGAAAAGTGCCAAAGCAAGAAGTTTTTGCGGCTTTCTATAGACAATGTTTTGATTTCTTCAATAATTTTCACCGCAGTAAACTTCTTGATGTCTCTGATTATATCCTCCAGTTTTGAATCAGCATTTCTTCCAATTATCAAATGCACATGGCTGGACATTATACAATAGGCACATAGTTCCAATCCCTTATTTTCCTTACAATATTTAAGGGAGTTCAGAAAAATATCCCGGTACACTTGGCGGGTAAAAAGATCAATCCATTCTACAACTGTGAAAGTGACAAAGTATAATTTCTCTTGATCTCGTATCTTAAATTTTCTACTCATAATCAAAAAGTTATCTTGAAAAAGTTGACTTGTAATTTAGTGATTTTCGGATTAGTCGCAGTCTGAAGACTGCATTATTTAGGTCCAAGTCTAAAGACTTGAACCATTAGAATCTTAAGTCCTGAATCAATTCAGCCTATTTTCTATGCCAATTCCCCTATTTTTGATCCATGTCCCTTTCCGAAATGAAATTTATCCAATCAAAGTCTTTTGCTTTTTGGATTGGAGCACTTTTCCTTTTCGGGTATTGGCTTTTTGGCTTTGACGGGATCACTTTTTCGGACGATGTCTTTTACCTTCTGGCCGGGAAAAGCTTTTGGGAAGGCAGCATGGAATTCAATTCTTACCACTTTTCCACCCGTTGGGGAGCATACGTTCCTTCAGGGCTGATCGGCTTTCTTATTGGCTTTGACCCGCATAAGATATCGCTGATCTCCCTAGTCAGCTACCTAGGGACACTGGCACTCCTACTCAGGATTTTGCCCAAAAGCCAGAATCCCTGGATTTTGCTCGTTTGGTTTTCCAGCCAAATCTACTTCCTCCATTTTCTGACCAAAGTTTATCCGGATTCACTATTGGTTTTTTGGATTGTGCTGGTTCCGTTTTCTGCTATTTATCGCCAAGAGAAGCCCTTTCTTTCCGCTTTGGGAGTCATTTCGGGTTTGTTGTTCGGCTTTCTGACCAAAGAAACCATTGTCTTTTTGGGACTGCTGCCCATTCTTCTTTTCTGGTTTGATTGGAAAAAAGGCAATAAGTATCTGTCGTTCTACTTTTGCTTGATTGGATTGGGAATAGCCTTTGGGACTCTTTATCTGGGCTATTTCTGGATCAAATTCGGAAGTCCGTTTTATCGGTTTGAATCGATCCAGGATGGCCATTACATTTCGGAATTTACCTATGCTGACAAAAGCTTTTGGGTCATGCTGAAGCGCTTGACCATTATGCCCATTGTGACTTTTGTTGAACGTTCTTATTGGCTTTGGTTAGTTTTTGCTATTCCCGGATTGGTTAAAATCCGGAAAAAACCCCAAAGCCCCGGAATTGAATTTGGGCTGGCTTTCTTCAGCTTGCTAGTTTGCTTTTGGCTGATGAGTACAAATTTCAAGTTTTACAATCCCATTTACCTCAATCCCCGGCACCTGATCATTTTTGTGCCGATACTTGCCTTTTTGATCAGTTTGGGATGGGAGTATTGGCAGGCAGACCAGAAACTCAAACGATTGATGGCAATTTTAATCTTGTTTGGAGCTGCTATCAGCCTGCTCCAGCAGGATTGGAAAATGGCCGGATTTCAGGCTTTGGCGATTCTGATCCTTTATGCTTTTCAAGGCCAAAAACTTACATGGGCAATCGGGATTTACCTGCTGGTACCCGGATTGCTAGCCATCAGGTACCAGCAGAATCTAAAGGAATATCCCCTGCTGATTAAAGCATTAATCGAAGAAGTAAAAAGCGCAGAAAATCAATCGCTTATCCTTACAAATAATTTCCTGGATTTCAGCAAAGGAGTTTTGTTTTATGAAGACAGAAATGCCCAAAAACTCCTTTTCCCAATCGAAAAACTGGATTCGATTCGGGCTTTGCGGCCGACAAAAATCCGGGTAATCCTTTACGATTATTACAGGCATGCCTATCCCAAAGAGCAAGAGGATGTGGATATATTGGAACCTTGGTTGCTGGAAAATTATATCCTGAATTCTGAAGAAACCGAAGGCCAGGTTTGGATCAGAACATATTCAAGGAAATAAAATTTCGCAGCTTTCTTTGCTCAGAAAAAATCCGGTTGGGATCAATGAAACAATACCTTAAGGATTCTGCATCTTATCGCGTGATGGTCAACTTATTTCCATTTACCTGTGTGGAATATTGGGTCAATGGCGACATCGCCGGTCCGTTTAGTACTCGGCCGGATGGGTCAAACTGCGAACCATGACAGGCACAGGTAAAGCGATCCACCGAAAAGGTCCAGTTTGTGGCGCAACCCTGGTGGGTACAAACAGAATCCAAAGCTGTATAGGAACCGTTGACATTGACTACCAAGGTCCTTGCATTTTCTATCAACAGCCAGTTTCCGGAAGTTTTTAGCCTTGATTGAATGGACAGGTCAATGCTGATCGTGTTTCCGGAAAAAACGATTCCACTTGAGGAACCTCCGGAAGGATTGGGAATATTGGGATCAGCACCTTCGGTAGGGGAACATGAGGAAAAAAAAGCGGCTCCAATTGTGCCCAAAACAACAGAAACTCCGGCCTTTTCAAGAAATTTTCTCCTGGAATCGGTCAAACTCCCTGATTTTGTGGCAATCAAATTTTCCATAGCTGATAGTTTACATAGGTATTTGAAAACAAATACGAATATTCCGTCCTCCTTGGATGGTAACTATTTCGGGAATTTAACCTGTCAAAAATATTTTGGTTTCAAAATTTCGCTGACCACAATGGCTTGCTTCAGGGTCTTGGGATTTTTGAGCAATTCCGCATAGGGATTCACTTTCTTGGGATTCAGTGAATCGTAGTCAATTTTCAATAGGGGAATTGAAGGAATACTATGGGTGTCTTTGAATTTCAGGTAGGGATTTTTCTTTGAGGCGGCAAATGCTCCTTCATAGTGTCTTGCCTCGTCATCTACTTCTTCTTCCACCACAGGTTTTCTCGAGGCCACTGGTTTGGGTTGTGGAATATGAGAAGGAATCGGATTTGGTCGATAGGGTTCAGGCTTGGGAGGTGCAGGTTTTTCTGCAGTTGGATTTTGGGCCTGTCGGATTTCCTTCAGCAGATCTTCAAAAGTCATCCCTTTCTGGGGTGGTTCTTGCCGGGTATCACCCTCCTCAGGCAATTCCTGTCCTCCTTTTTTCTTTGTGGCCTGATAGATGAAATAGGCCACAATGGCAATGATGTAAATGATATTTCCCAAATCCATGGGTTCAAGGTAATTGAATAATTGGAAAATTGGAAGGTTGTAATGTTGGAAAATTGGTTTCAACATCAACGGTTCAAGTCTTAAGACTTGGACCTACTATGATGCAGTCTTCGGACTGCCTTTATTGTATTTTCAAATTATCAGCAGTCTGAAGACTGCATACTGAAAAGCACAAGACTGAAGTCTTGTGCTAATCGGGGGCACAGTTTTGCGCTAATCGGGCTAATCGGGGCAAATCTGCCTCTTTACATTTGGTGAAAAAAATGGATCACCTATTTCTAAATGATCCATTCTTGGCAACAATTCAATTTACTTCAATTGGAAATACTTTCCTTGAAATATTCCCTGCTTCATCCTCCGCCCAAACAACCAATGACAAATCGCCTTTTCCATCAGGCAATACAATTGGATCTGATTCAAATAATCCATTAAAGGTAAGTTCAATCACATTGTCTGGGTATTCAATCATAGGAGGTAAAACATCCCCCGATTTTTCGAATACTACTGATTCACCCCAGATCCTTTCCTCAAATACAGTCTGATTAGCATTTCCTTTGTAATCCTCAATTACATCCTTATCTACGAGCTTTACCCAAATAAATTTCAAAGGTGAGGAAAGCGGATCGGTAGTTTTTAAAATCCCTCCATCCATGGCGAGCTCCGATCCAGAAATACCTGAAACGGAAGAAGGCAAGCCATAAGGACGGTAAATCAGCGGAGCGTACCATCTATCTATAAATACTGTAGTTTGATAGCTAGTACTATCTTCCAAACTAGTCTTGTTTCCATTGACATCTGTCGCATCAACCACTACTTCATACGGTCCTGCTAAAATCGGCAATTCCGCAACTGAGTAGGTACCGGACCACTCAATTGTATAAGGGTCGAAATTCACATCCTCTCCACCAAATGTCATATTCATCTTTGGGTCAACACGATCTTTATTAAATATTTCATTAGTATTCAATAGCTCAAATTGATCCGCATATTGACTTTGAAGCTGGTTTTCAAATGCTGGCTTGACATTTATCTCGACTTCTTGAACACCTTCCGGGTCACTAACTTTTAAATAAAATGGAATACTATTCCAATCACTCTTAAATATCTGACCATTATAAGGTTCGATTTTGGAATTTGGCGTTAACGCCAAATCGGAAATCACCGGGGTCGATAGGTCCGGCACGACTGGTGACTCATCTGTACAGCCAGCCAGTCCAAATGCTGCAAGGGAAAGGAAATAAAAAGGGTTACTCTTCATTAAAATAGTGGTTTAGGTAAATCGGGATGATCAATTCAGTTTCTCGAATAAGTTGGAAATAAACGAAAACTAAGTTTTCAAACATAGAAAAGGATTGGTTTTAAATAAAGAAAAATTTCAAAAATTTCCATGCCCGGAATTCTGAAAACTACAAACAGTAAGCAAAAGACTGAGGGCCTTAACTATACGGTTCCGACATCCGAAATCTGTCCTGAGCTTGTCGAAGCATCAAATCCCCCCAACCCCCTTTGATTGAATCAGCATTTCATTTCAATATTTCTGATTTAAGGGGGAGTTACCAAAAATCCGAAATCCCAACTCCGAAATCCGAAATCCGAAATCCGAAATCCGAAATCAAATTCTATTGCTTCTTGCTTCTTGTTTCTTCCGTCTTGATACTTAGTACTCGATACTTTTTTCTTGCCATTTCCCCGCTTTGGACTTATTTTGTTCCCTTTACAAGGAGGAAAAAATTGCATGCTGCTCAGTAAACTGGAGATCAAGGGCTTTAAGAGTTTTGGGGATAAAATGGTCATCCACTTCGACAAGGGAATCACCGGAGTCGTGGGTCCGAATGGCTGCGGAAAGTCCAATGTGGTCGATGCCATCCGCTGGGTTTTGGGTGAGCAAAAGTCCCGAATGCTCCGTTCCGACAAAATGGAGAACGTCATCTTCAACGGCACCAAAAACCGCAAACCGACCAATATGGCGGAGGTTTCCCTGACTTTTGAAAACACCAAAAACCTCCTCCCCACCGAATACACGCATGTCACGATTACCCGCCGCTACTACCGCACCGGAGAAAGCGAATACCAAATCAACGGCGTCACCTGCCGACTGAAGGACATCTCCAACCTCTTCATGGACACGGGGATCAACTCCAATTCCTACGCGATCATCGAGCTCAAGATGATCGATGAGTTGCTGAATGACAAAAACAACTCCCGTCGCGAGCTATTCGAGGAAGCCGCGGGAATCTCCAAGTTCAAGAACAGAAAGCGGGAAACGCTCCGCAAACTCGAAGACACAGACGCCGATCTGGCCAGAGTCGAAGACTTGCTTTTTGAGATTGACAAAAACCTGAAGAGCCTGGAAAAGCAGGCCAAACAGGCTGCCAGATATTTTGAAATCAAAGCGGATTATCGGGTTTCCAGCATCAACCTGGCGAAAAAATCCATTGAGAAATACGCTAACAATCTGATTGAAGCAAATTCAAAAATTCAATCTGAATCCGATCGAAAACTTCAAATCCAAACCCAAATCGCAGATCAGGAATCCCATTTGGCACAACTCAAAGCCGATCTGATTCACAAAGAAAAGCTCCTCTCCTCCCGTCAAAAAACACTCAACGAGCACGTCAACAAAATCCGCGCTTTTGAATCGGAGAAGAAAATCAAAAACGAACGGATGCGCTTCCTTGAGGATCGGTCCCAAGCTTTGCGTGAGCAAATCGATACCGACCGCAAGTCAAATGACAGAGCCGGATTCTCCATCCGCTCACTCCAACAGGAAAAGGAATCTGCAGAGAAAATATTGGCGGAAAAGGAATTCATCGTCTCCGAGCTCCGGGAACAATACGATGCTCAAAAGCTGATCGCATCTGACAAACAGCAAAGCCAAAAGGAACAAAGCTTGAAATTTGAAAGCCTGAAAGAACGCGTCTATCAGCTCAGCAAGGAAGTCGAGATCAAGCAGATTCAACTCTCGACACTCAAGCAGGAATTGGAACGGACTTCCTCCGACGATTCCTCTCAAGAGGCTAATCTGGTGGAGTTTGAGGACAAAATGGTAGAGTTGAAGGCCGAACTCGATGAAGCCACAGGCGCTTTTTCCCAACTCAAAGCCAAGCAGGAAGACCAGGATCAAAAGATCGAAGAAACCAACCGGGTGATCGAAATGATCCGTGAGGAACTCACCACTTCATCCCGTAAGCTCGATTCCAAAACCAACGAATACAACCTCACCAAATCACTGGTCGAAAACTTGGAAGGCTTCCCAGAGGCCATCAAATTCCTGAAGAAAAATGATTCCTGGGGAAAGGACATTCCTCTCCTCTCCGACTTGCTCACCACGGACGAAAAATTTCGGGTGACGATCGAAAACTACCTCGAAAGCTACATGAACTATTATGTAGTGGACACCGAGGTACAGGCGATTTCCGCGATCCAATTGTTAAGCGATGCCGCTCGTGGCAAAGCCAATTTCTTCGTCCTGGAGCACTTCGAGCGCTTCAAGCCAGGTCAGAACAAGCTTTTTGCCAATGCAATTGCTGCAACTGAAATCATCGAATTTGACGTTAAGTACAGCCGTCTGATAAATTTCATTCTGGACAATGTGTATATCGTGCAGGGTGAATACAAGGACTTCCCGCAGGATCCGGATTGTGTTTTTCTTTCCGAAGCAGGCAAATACACCAAGCGCAAATTCTCGCTTTCCGGTGGTTCGGTTGGGCTTTTCGAAGGAAAACGGATCGGTCGGGCCAAAAACCTCGAAAAGCTGGACCGGGAAATCAAAGAACTTGGCAAGAAGGTCAGCAACACCCGATCCAATCTGGACCAAAAGCTCAGCGACCTGATGAAGCTGAAGGAAGTCAGCCACAAAAAGACCCTGGAAGAAAGTCAGTTGAAAATCAACGAGCTTAATTCCGGATATGTCTCCATCCGCACCAAAAAGGAACAGCTGGCAGAACTCCTCAACTCCAATGTCCACAAGCGGGAGGATATCCTCGACCGGATCGCATCTTTGGAGGAAAGTCTGGCTGAAATCCTACCTCAACTAACTGATGAAAAATCCCAATTTGAGGGTTTGGCTGAAGCATTGGCTTTGGTCAATGAAGAAGTGGAAGCTGAAAACAAAAAGCTGGCTGAGAAGTCCCAGACTTTCAACCAGGAAAATATCACCTACATCCAGCAGGTAAACCGGGTTAGCAGCCTGGAGCAGGAGATCGAATTCAAGCAAAATGCCTTCGAAGGTTCCAAAGAGCGGATCGAAAAGTCACAAGCCGAACTCGCCACTTTGGATGCCGAGATCAAAAACCTGCTTGACAACAATGAGGTCAAAGACGATGAATTGATCGAGCTCTATTCCGAAAAGGAAAGCATCGAGGCAGGAGTTACCGAGGCTGAAAAAGACTACTACAGTGCCCGTGGATTGATCGACGAGACCGATACCAAAATCCGCAGTTTGCAAAAGTCCAAGGAAAGTTTCGACGTTTTACTCCAAGAACTCCAAAACAGCATCAACGAAATCAAGCTCAAGATGAGCGGGATGAAGGAACGGCTGAGTGTGGAATTTGAGTTGGATCTGGATGCGCTGATGGAGGAAAACCGGGAATTGGATCCGGAATTCCTGGATTTTGCAGAGGATGAACTCCGCGAACTCGTCCGCAAGCAGAAAGAAAGACTGGAGAAAATCGGTCCGATCAACCCGATGGCGATGGAGGCTTACGATGAAATCAAGAGCCGATACGACTTTATCACCTCACAAAGAGACGACCTGATTCGTGCCAAGGAATCCCTTTTGGCAACTATTCAGGAGATCGATCAAGTGGCCAAGGAGACCTTTTTAGACGCATTTGCCAAGATCAAGGAAAACTTTATCAAGGTATTTCGCTCCCTCTTTACCGAGCAGGACGACTGCGATCTGACCTTGGTGGATCCGGAAAACCCATTGGAAAGCCCGATCGAGATCATCGCCAAACCCAAAGGCAAGCGTCCCCTGACTATCAATCAACTCAGTGGTGGTGAAAAAACCCTGACTGCCACTTCCCTTCTCTTTTCCATCTACCTGCTGAAGCCTGCCCCCTTCTGTATTTTCGACGAAGTGGACGCCCCGCTTGACGACGCCAACATCGACAAGTTCAACCAGATCATTCAGAAGTTCAGTGCCGAAAGCCAGTTTATCATTGTCACCCACAACAAGCGAACTATGGCCAGCACGGATATTATCTATGGCATCACGATGATTGAGGCGGGAGTTTCGAGGGTGGTTCCGGTGGATTTGAGGGAACTCGCATGATTTGAGATTGGAAATTTGAAGTTTGAAATTCGGTGTTCTTCATAATTCGGTGTTCGCCATTCGATATTCATTATTTCTAATTTTTGTATTCGGAACTTATTCTAGTGAGGATAAGACCAATTTTTAAAAAAATCAAACAGTATTTTTTATGGCAAAAGGCAAGAAAATATCGGTTCAGGGGACGGAGATTACAATTCTGCATTCAAAACAGGATGACTTTATCTCCCTCACTGACTTGGCAAGGCATAAAGATCCGCTGCATACCGACAGCATTATTCAGAATTGGTTAAGAAATAGAAACACTATCGAATTATTGGGGCTTTGGGAACAGATGTATAACCCCGATTTTAAACCCCTCGAATTCGAGGGGTTTAGAAAACAAGCAGGGTTAAACAGTTTTGTTCTCACCCCAAAAAAGTGGATTGAAACAACGAATGCAATTGGAATAACCTCAAAGCAAGGAAGATATGGAGGAACTTTTGCTCATAAAGATATTGCTTTAGAATTCGCTTCATGGATGAATCGGAATGGTGCTTTACCCATTCCGTTTTATAAATTTTGGGCTGAAGCCCAGAGAGAATATTCAGGAATCTCATAGCCTCCAGCTAAAGCAGGAGGCTATTCAATCTCGTATCCATTTAATAGAAAACCAGTTGAATAGAAATCTACTTGTATAGGAATGTGGCTTTAGCCCATTCCACCTAAATTTTTGGAGGGTTAATGGGCTTTAGCCCAAATTGTTTCGGCTAAAACGGATGGCAATTCAATCAGGATTCAAATGAATAGGAATTTGGCTTTAGCCCATTCCTTTAGCCCAAATTGTTTCAGCCTCGATAACTATCGGGACAGGAGAAAATTTAATCAGGAATCCCTTTCATGGAAACCCAATTGAATCGGAATGTTACTTTGGCCCAATTCCTCCTTATAAAAAGCTTTCCTGTGAGCGCATCCAGACACTAATCGTACAAATCTGGACACTTCCTTTTGGGCTATAGGCCCTTTCAGACCGATCCTACCCCTATTTCATCCTTGGCATGGATTTTAATCCTACAAATAGGAATTAATTATCCGGTAATGAAAAAATTTCAATTGGGAGAATTTGAAGAGGTGGTCATGCTCACGGTAGGGTTGCTCTACAACGAAGCTTACGGGGTGGCCATCAAAAATGAGATCGAACTCCGGCTGGAAAGAAAAGTCAGTGTGGGTGCGCTGCAGACTGCCCTCCACCGTCTGGAGAAAAAAGGATTGTTGAAATCTTGGGAAAGTGAAGGTAACCAGGAAAGAGCCGGGAGACCCAAACGCTTCTTCAACATCACCGCTTTGGGAAAGCAGGCTCTGGAGCATGCCAAGACCACCAGAGAGTCCCTTTGGAAAGCCATTCCCCAAGTTGTTTGGGAAATTAAGACCTCCCACTGATCCCATGAAAGAAAATACCGAGCTCCCACCAGGTTTGTTTCTGAGGATTTTCCGTGCCTTCTGCGACCCATTTATAGTCGATTCCATAGAGGGTGATCTGATCGAAATCTACCGAATCAGCAGATTAAAACGGGGAAAGAGGTTGGCCAACTTTCTGTTTTTCCTGGACGTGGCTTTGCTTTTTCGACCTGGGATCATAAGACCCCTCGGCTTTTCAATAGAACTAAACCATACTGATATGTACCGCAATTATTTCAAGATAGGATTTCGGAATATCCTAAAATACAAGACCTTTTCCTTTATCAATATTTTCGGACTGGCGCTGGCCATGTCTGTCAGCATGCTGATCCTAATGATGCTGGCGGACCAAAACCGCTATGACCAGTTTCACGAAAAGAAAGATCGCATCTATCGAATCCTGTCGGATTACGAAGGTTCAAAAAGTCCATACGCCACCTCTCCCCAACCTCTTGCCGAAACCCTAAAGGAGTATCCGGCAATAGAAACTACCACCCAGTTGATTCCGGGAGTGGGCGTCGATGCTACCCATGAGGAGAAGACCAAAGAGATCCGCGGATACTTTACCGAGCCTTCGTTCTTCTCCGTTTTCAGCTTCGAACTGGAATCAGGAAACCGTGCAACCGCACTTTCTGCACCCTATTCCGCGGTCATCACACGGGAGGTGGCGGATTTCCTTTTTGGGGATCAAGACCCCTTGGGAAAGCGCCTGGAATTTGAAGACAGAAAGCTCCCCTTTCCTCTGGGTGGAGATGCACCGGGCACACCCGCTGTTTCATGGGGTGATTTTATGGTCACCGGAGTGATCGATCCCTCGAAGTATGCGTCTCACCTGAGTTTTGACGTCTTGGTGTCAGGAAGTACAATCTCGTCTCTTATTACTTCGGGAAAGATGGAGGATCGTCGGGAGGACTGGAAGTGGTACTTTCAGACCTACACTTTTGCGATGCTCCATGAGGGCAAAACCGCTGAGGAGCTGACCGCCGCGCTGGACGACATTGTCATGCGCAAGGAAGCGGAAATCAAATCAGAGTACACCAGCGGCTTCAAACTGTTGCCTCAAGCCTTGGCTGATGTGGCACTTGGGCTTTCCAGCAACGATACCAACAATAGACTCCCGCTGATTGGTTACTATTTTCTGGCTGCCCTGGCCTTGGTGATCATGGCCTCAGCCTGCCTCAATTACACCAATCTTTCCATTGCCAGAGCCCTGACCAGAGCCAAAGAAATCGGGATCAGAAAGGTCACCGGAGCCCTGAGGAAAAACCTGGTGGTCCAGTTCCTCAGCGAATCCGTGCTGACTGCCCTGCTTTCCCTCGTAATAGCCTTCGTTCTTCTATTGCTGCTTATCCCTGCTTTCAAAGGGCTGTGGGTAAACCAGTACCTGAACTTTGAGCTGCCCTTTATGCCTGCCCTTTATCTCGGATTCGTTCTCCTTGCCATTCTGGTTGGAGTACTGGCAGGCATTTATCCTGCCCTGTTTCTCTCCGGTTATCAGCCGATCAAGGCGCTGAAAAGCCTTGCCGAAATCAAATCCGGAAAACTGGGCTTACGCAAAGCCTTGGGCATTTCGCAATTTGTCGTGTCCCTGTTTTTTATCACTACTTCCATTCTGATCTACAACCAATTCAAACACTATTTGACGTTTGACTACGGTTTCCAGTCCGAAAGCATCGTCAACATCCCGCTTCAGGGAATGGACTATCAAAAGCTAAGTACTGAATACGAGCGCATCCCGGGAGTGTCGACTATCTCAGCCTGTGACATTATTCCGGCCACAGGAACCAACAACAACAACGAAATCAAAGTCCTGGGAAGTACTGAAGAATATGAGGCTGTCGGCGTGCTGAACATTGACCGCAATTTTCCCGAAAACCTGGGAATAGTCCTGCTCGCAGGGAATGGCTTTGGTACCAATGACCAAACAGCCAGTACCCAAATCCTGGTCAATGAAGCGATGGTCAAAGAACTGGGCTATCCTAGTGCCGAAGCAATTGTAGGGGAACAGTTCGAGACCAAGTGGGGTGATCAGCTTCTGGTAGTCGCAGGGGTAGTCAAAGACTTTCGATACAAGCTTTTGCTGAACGAAGATGCAATTTCGCCGATGATGCTACGCTACAACCCCGCCCAGTTTCAATACATCAATGTGAAAATCGCCTCCCCGGACCCGATGAAGACTCTGGCAGCCTTGGAAGGCCGGTGGAAAGCACTTGATCCGGTGCATCCCTTCCGGTACGAGTTTATGGATGACGAACTGGAATCTACCCACCAGGGGATTTTTGATGTGGTATCGATCTTAGGGTTTATCTCGTTTTTGGCCATCTTTATCGCCTGTCTGGGCTTACTCGGCATGACTACCTATGCTGCTGAGCGCCGTACCAAAGAAGTGGGTATCCGGAAGTTTCTGGGTGCGGGTAGTTTCAGTATCACGCTTTTGCTCAGCAAGGGATTCCTTCAAATGCTCGCGATTTCCATCCTGATTGGCGCACCGTTCAGCTTTTTTGTCAATAAGCTCTGGCTCGAAAACCTCCCCAACCGGGTAGAATTTGGAGTGGGAACTGTGGTTCTTGGATCATCAGTGCTTTTACTTCTGGGAATAGTTACCATCTCTTCTCAGACGCTTCGGGTTTCAAAAGCTAAAGTGGTAGATACTTTAAAGATGGATTGAGGTGTAGCTCCATCCCTTCAACGGATGGAGCTAAACTCTTTTTCCTTTCGCTACATCACTCCTTGGTAAATTTATATTCCTGGCCGCCTGAAAACAGAACCAGACTATTTTGGCTTGGGTTAAAGGTCAGCTTGAGGTTTTCCTTTACGTGTTCAAAGACGTGGTTTCCCCGGTAGCTGAAGGTAAGACTTGGCTGATCCCCTGCCTTGCCAATGAGGCGGCCGTTTTCTGAGGTAAATGTCAACTTAACCGGAGCAGTTTGGCTGGAGTACACCCCCAGGTATTGGTTAATGTCTTCGATGGGAACTACCGGAGGCGGGGTGAATTTCTCCATCGCCAGGATTCCGTCTGTATTGCCCAGATGGGCGATGATTCCCCAGCCATAGAAATCATTGGCCACAGCAAGCGTCAGTTCATTTTTTCCCTGTTTCAGATTGAGCGGAATCCGGGTATTGGCGATGGAGATCCTTCCTTTGGGGTATTTACTCATGTCCTGCTGGAAGAGGTTCTTGTCTACCCAGACCATCTGCCCGTTTAGAAAAACCCATACCTCATCGCTGAATCCCAAGTCAAGGAAATTGGCCTGAGCTGTGGCACTCTCAATCACAGCTTTGAGCCAGACCACCTTTCTTTCCTGATTCATGCCAAATTTCCGGGTGAGATTAATCAGACCATCTCTCTCGGCTGTGATTGATTCTTTGAAAAGCTCCCCATCGGGCTGCTGATCACGGGTAACTTCCCGGCCAGGTTCTAGCAAGCTTGGCTCCGTGATGGCCCATTCCCGCAGGTAATTGGATTGGTGGTCGGTCAAATCCGGAGCCTCTTCTGGAGTCAGGTACCCGGTATCATTTGGTCTGATACTGATATTGGAAATGTAGGAAGCACCCTCAAAGGAAACTCCGCCTTCTGAATAGTTTCCTTCCAGTTTAGGGATATCCAACACTGGCCGGGTGTCATCATTGACAAATACCTGCATCCTTTTCCCGTGGATCACCAGCTTGATGTGGTTCCAGTCATCCTTTTCAATCAAAGCCGGAGCCTGGTAGTTGGGATACATATCCCACATGTTTACCCCATCGAAATATGGGCAATACTGGACAGCTTCATTGGCAAATATATCGCCGATTTTTCCCAGCCTGAGATAGACGATCTCCTGCTCTTTTTCGTCCCGCTTGTGGAAATAGACTGACTGGGCAAAGCCGGGAAGGATCGACTCCACATCAAACTCGATCGTGCCGTCTTTGAAGTTCAGTCCCTTGATGGCCACTTGGCCCGAATTGGCGGCCAGCTTCATACTGGGCCGGTCTTTGAAGGTGAGAAATTCAACCGTTCCCGGCTTGAATTCAAAACTTTCCGGTTTCATCGAAATGAAACCCGTCTGGCTAAATGCAGCCCAAAAAGGCAGCAACATGCCAATCATAATCAATAGCTTTTTCATTGGATTAGGTTTTCATGGATTTGGACA
The DNA here is from genome assembly GCF_002002735.1 of Algoriphagus sp. A40. Classification (GTDB taxonomy): domain Bacteria; phylum Bacteroidota; class Bacteroidia; order Cytophagales; family Cyclobacteriaceae; genus Algoriphagus. The sequence goes on from NZ_MUNY01000053.1 coordinate 196,098, forward strand.
CAAAGTGCCCAAAGCATGTCAAATCTGCCTGTTCAAAATCAGTTCAAGTTTGATTCAATCCCAAATGCCCCTTTTCAAGGGGCTATTTCCGGTAGCAATGCCTTATAATGCTTTCGGTAAAATGGATAGATTTGTCAAGGAGACTTGATCCATTATGAAAGCCGCAGAAAAACTGAAAGAGGCCGTTGAGGAACGTTTGGGCAGGGGGCCTTCCGGGGAATGGAATAATTATGATTTTGAAAGACTCAGCGAGGAAATCCTGAGTGTGACTTCGGTAAGCCTGAGCGTATCAACCCTAAAGCGGTTTTTCGGTAAGGTGAAATACGGAAGCAGTCCTTCTCTGACTACACTCAATGCCCTTTCGGAATTTGCGGGTTTTGCCGACTGGCGGCACTTTGAAAGTTCCACGGTAAAGTCAGATTATAAGGAAACTCCCCCGGATAAGAAACCTTCCATCTTGATTCCGATGAAGGCCAGACAACTCAGAGGTTATCTTTACTCCGGAATTTCTTTGCTATTGATCGTGCTGGTCTTTTTCTATTGGAAGTCAATGCCAAGCTATGATTCGGCGGACTTCAGCTTTTCTTCCAAGACAGTTCTTACAAGAGGCTTGCCTAATTCGGTAATTTTTGACTACGAAGCTTCCCGCATTAAGGATTCAGACTCGGCCTTTATCAGCCAAAGCTGGGATATCCGGCGCAAGTTTGCCATAGATAAAAATGCCCGACACCATTCCTCCATTTACTACTATCCCGGCTATTTCCGGGCCAAACTGATGGCTGGCGAACAGGTGCTCAAGGAGCATGACATTCAGATCACGTCCGACGGCTGGCTGGGAGTGGTCACGGCTCCCTGGGGTGAGCGGCCCCTGTATTTTTCCAAAGCTGAAATTACAACAGCAGGATCCATCGAGGTCAGCGAAGATTTACTTCTGCGCTATAAAGTCAGTCTTCATCCCGATTTGCCGGAAATCAGACTGTTCAATCAGGATAATCTGAAAGGCTTTTACACCGATAATTTTGAGTTTGAAACCGAGGTCAAGTCGGGGTTTTCAGCGGGAAAAGCGGCCTGCCAGCGGATGGAAATTCTTTTACAGGCCAAAAATGATATTCTGATTTTGCCGCTTTCCCGTCCCGAATGTGTGGGAGATCTTTTTCTGGCGGCATTTGGAGTGGGTGTTGGCAGCCAGGAAGAAGATCTGAGCGGCTTTGGCAGTGAGCTGAACGAGTGGGTCAAGATCAAAGTCACCTGCCTGGACCGTCAAATCCGCTTTTTTGTAAATGACAAGCTTGCCTACCAAACCCGAATTACCAATCCCGTAACCGAGATCGTGGGCGTGCAATACAGGTTTGAAGGCCCGGGAGGAGTGAGAAATACCCGTTTGATTTCGGGTGAAAAGGTTTGGGCCGCCCATTGATGCAATAGAAAACTATTTGAATTGAAATGTGGTTTTGACCCATTCCAATTAATTTGCAATTAGGAATGTCCGCAATAACAACAGTAGACAAATTAAATTGAAGTGGATAGTGAGATCAAAGTTTGGAAATCTTAGATCCGAAGGATCATAACTCTTCATAACCCCCGGTATAGCCGGGGGTAAAGTCCCCACAAATAAAAAAAGGAGCCCTGAAGGGGCGATAGGTTGAAGTGTCACCCTTTCAGGGCTCAAAGGAAGGGAATTCAATGGACACCCTGCACTTCGTACAGGGTCATGAATGGTTAGGCTCCTTCGGAGCTATGTAAGAAGTCGATTTGATTTTTTTATAGGAATTTCAACTTTCCAAATCTTACTCTGCTTTCATCTTTGTGGGGTGTCATCGCAGATAGTCATTTTTGCAATAATTGTTTAGGGGCTTTAGCCCAAATTGATTCAGCCAAATGCCAGAATTGAAGGATGCACATTTTAGTGCATTCAATTTTCCTTACCGATGTCTGTATTTCGTTATTAAAACTCAGCTCAAATCCACCCCAATTCCTTTACCGTCAGGTCACTTTCCACATTTCCGGTATGCAGGGTTGCCTTTGGTTCAAAGAGTAGGTTAAAGACAATTTCTCCCTTGGTATGGGGTCTGTGTTCGACTCCTTTGGGGACGATTAGAATTTCTCCTTCCTTGACTTCAACGGTCCGTCCATCCCGAAAGTCCATCAGCAAAGTCCCTTTGAACACCATAAAAAGTTCGTCTTCGTTTTCGTGGCTATGCCAGACAAAGTCGTCTTTAAGTTTACAAAGCTTCACATATTGGCCGTTAAGCTCTCCGATAATGTGCGGTGTCCAAAGCTTTTCGAATAAGGAAAACTTTTCCTGAATGTTGATTGAATTGATTTCTTGCATGTTGTTTTGATTTAGTTAATTAGGTTCAGGGTTTTGTTGCTGCTCTACCCGATTCCAAATGTTCATGTTACTCAATCGTTTTTACCCTTTCCAACAAATCGGTAATTATGCTTTGTGCCGAATCAGGTGCTACTTCCCGAAAATAGTGAATTAAATCAGCCGTCGTCGAATAGCGCTGCGGCTTTTGGGGGTTGTTGAAAGTACCCCAATCCTCCAGAAAATTCTGCAAAGCCAGATTCACATTTTCTTCGCCGATATGCTTTTGCAATTCGTACATGGTCAGCGCTCCTCTGTTGTAGTAGAGGTGCAGTTCATTCTCCACCAAGGCCAAGGGCAGTTCTTCCTTCTTTGATTTGAGTTTAGCTTCCTTGTATTCCTCCAATTGGAATGTCAGGAATTGCTGAACTTTCTCTTCGTTGTATCTTTCTTTGAACACCATCATCGCTGAATACTGTGCCAGCGTCTCCAGAATCATTTTTTGACCCTGCACATTCGCGGCTTCGAGCTGATTTCCCCACCACTGATGTGCTACTTCGTGTGCGGTAATGTAAAATGCCATGTCCACGTCTTCTTCATCATCAATGTCCATAATGAAACCGAGCGCCTCCGAAAAGGGAATGATACCCGGCAGCGATTGGGCAAAGCTGCGATACCGGGGAAACTCCACAATACGAAGTTGCCTGTAGAGGTATGGGCCAAAGCGGGTGCAGTAGTAGTTCAGGGACATCTTCATGGATTCCATCATGCGATCCAGATTGTACTCATGCCCATCCTGATAGTAGATTTCCAAATCCACAGGTTCCCCTGTCCTATTTCCTTCCGGAAAAATGCTGTCCTTGACCATCTGATACTCCGCAGATACGATTGGAAAAAAGTGGATAATCGGCTGGTTGCTTTTGTAGTGAAAATAATTGCGCCCGTCCCTATTCCATTCTGCCACCAAGTCGCCAGAGGTCAGGGCTGTTTGCTTAGCTTCGGTACTGATGATCAGATCTAGGACAACACCCTCCGAGTCGCTTCCTCCTCGGGCATTTCGCAACTCCCGTGCATCATCACGGCTGGCTTTCCCCAAAAGTGGCGTCAGACCAAAATCTTCCCGATCATCTTCATCCTGTAACTCATAGTCATCCTGATAGCCGAAGCCGGGCAGGACGTCATTGTCAAAAAACGTCCCGTTATAGACCACCTCCGTATCGGAAGGCTCCACCTCAAATCCTTCTGGACGTAGCGTTTGTTTGAAGGTCATTTTCAGGGTGTCACCTGGCGCCAAGGGCCGGTTCAGCTCGTAGATTGTATAGAAGTACTTTTCATACGTATTGTTGGTCGTCACGCTGCGATCAAAGGCTACTTCGGTGACTTCCACATGAGAGGCTATCAGCTGTTGCAGGTGAATCTCACGGATCGGCTCCTGCGAAGTATTGGTGACCAGATAATAGCCTGCGACGGCATAGGCCCGTTGTGATGGAGACAGATCAATTTGCAGATTGATGTCGATGATCTTGGGTTGGGGAATATATTCCAGGTGTTTCAGCGCTTTTTCATACTCCGCTCTGAACCCGGCCTGTTCATCCTTGGTCCAGAATTCATTCAGCACATTGGTATTGTAAAAAATATAGCTACCGACACCGATAAAGAGGGCCAAGCATCCAAAAGTCAACCTACCTAAGGTTCCTTTGAGCTGTTTTCGGCCGCTTTTCCATCGACTTCTTAACCCTGTTTCGGTACCTCTTACCATCAAAACGCCCGCAAAGATCAGGAGCAGCACACCAAACAAGGCCCAGTAGATCTTCACCCAAAAGTAAGGTCTCAGGAAGTGGCCATAGCCGTTCATATCCGAATACGCGGGCAGTTTATGCCCACCAAAGTTGAGCAATGCATGATCCAGCCCGAATGTGCTGACGCCTACATTGACGACAGCAAATGCGATGGTGGCGAGCATGCCCATGAACTTGTTCCCCGTGAGTGCCTGAAAGAACAAGGCAACGAAGGTGTACAAGGCCAGGAAGGGTAACAAATCCAAAAAGAATCCCATGAAATATACGGGCAATTCGTAGCGGTAATAGCCATGCGCTGTTTGAAACAATACCCCAGCGGCAATCAGTGAAAGCATGACGATGCCATAAATGAGCAGCAATCCTAGAAATCTGCTGGCTACGTTCACAAATCTACTCAGGGGTGTAGCATCATAAATGAGGTCAAACTTGACGTCTTTTTCCTTCCAAATGATCTCGCCGGAATAAAAAACCAGGATAATCATGAAGAAGTAGCCGGACATCTCCATCAACTCCTCTATCATCAGGTAAGTGGTAGGATAGCTGTCGACGCCATAGGAGGTACCCAAACTCACTGAGTTGACGAGCATGACAATAAAGCAACAGACAATGATCGCCCAGAATGAGGGAAGCTTGAGGATGGATAAGCTATGAAACCATGCATTGAGCAACAGCTGGGCGGCTTTTGACCGGAAGCCAAAAGAGGGATTGACAGCCGGTAGATCGGTAGGAAGATGATCCGCTGCCGCAGTGGTTTTTTGTGCTTTCTTTTTGTTAGCGGCCTTTTCCGTGACTACAGTCAACTGAAACCGTACATACCCAATGACCAGCGCGGCAAGCCCCAGAAATATCCAGAACAACTTGTTCATCAGCATAATCCCCGAGAGCGGGATCAGCTGGAGATTCCTGTCGGCAACGGTCCAGCCCTTGCTTGCCTGCGTCAGGGTGGTGAGCGAAAAGGGATCTAACAGCGCCTGAGCCGTTTCGTTGGTAATACCCTTGGTGATCATGAACAAAACAAAGATGACAATGCCCTGCGTGTAGACCACCATGAGCTTTTTGGTAAGCGCCCCCGTCACAAAAAACACCGAGGCACCAAAAAACAAGGTGGGCAGAACTACCCAGAGAAATGGCTGCAGATAGTGGGTAAACTGAAACGGCAAAAATTCCTTTGCCTCATTCCAAGGCATAAATTCTCCCAGCGCCATCCCCCAGAGCAAACTGCTGAAGATAAAGAGCAACACGACGAAAGATCCTAAGAACCGTCCCAATAGGTAATCCCTTTTTGAGATCGGGTTGACATAGATCAGCGACGTGACATCGTATTGAAAATCCCGCAACACAGGCACGCCCATGATCATCGAGGCAATGATCATAGACAATCCCGTTATGGCCCCCATGGTTTTGGCAATCACATAGGGAGAGTTCTTCTTGACTAAGCCGGTATCGACTCCCTGGAAGATGAATTCCACACCCACTACGGAGAACAGGAATAGCAGTAGAAAGAAAAAATACGTTTCTGGCCGCTTCAGGCGGTATTTCAGTTCGAATATGAAAAATTCGTATAGCATGATCAGGATAGCTGAGTGTTAAGGATTTGGGACATGTAGACATCTTCCAGATTCGCATCTATGGGTTTGAAATCCGACCCTGGGTTGGTGTCACTCAATACATGGATAATTTGCTTGCCCAGATACAGCCGGTCGCTGATCACATGGTATTCCATCTTGTAGTGATCCAGTTCGCTTTTGTGTATCACCTTCTCATACAGTTTCCCCTGGAGGTCTTCCATGATTTCAATGGGATTTCCCTGGATAACCACTCTGCCTTTGTTGATGATGGCCATCCGGGTGCACAATTCCTTCACGTCATCCACGATATGGGTGGAAAGAATCACGATCGTTTGCTCCCCCACCTCGCTGAGCAGGTTATAAAAACGGTTCCGCTCGACAGGATCAAGCCCTGCGGTAGGCTCATCCACTATCAACAGTTTCGGGTTGTTGAGCAGTGCCTGTGCAATGCCAAAGCGCTGCTTCATTCCTCCGGAAAATTCCCCCAGTCTTTGCTTTCGCACTTCGTAGAGATTTACCCGGTGAAGGAGTGCCGCTATAATCTCTCTGCGCTCCCTGCTGTCGACAATACCCTTCATCACGGCCAGGTGGTTCAACAGCATCTCCGAAGAGAGCATCGGATATACACCAAATTGCTGCGGTAGATAGCCCAATACTTTTTTCAACTCATTGGGTTGTTCCCGGACATTGAGACTTCCAAGCTGAATGCTGCCTTCCTCTACTTCCTGTAGCGTTGCGATGGTGCGCATGAGCGTTGATTTACCTGCACCATTGGGCCCAAGCAGGCCATACATGCCTTTGGGTATTTGCAAAGAGACATTCTGGAGTGCTTTCACTCCGTTGTGGTAAGTCTTGGAAAGGTTGGTGATGATTAGATCGTCCATGGTCGGTTCATTTGAATGCAATACTATTGAGCAGGAAGTCATCGGAAAAAAATCTGGGACAGACAGCCGTTCACGCGGTATGGACTGCGTATTGGTGATAAAAATCGCTTCATCCCGCATAGGCATCCATTCGTCACCACCTGGGGTGCATCTGCCACAGACGGTATCGGCATTCTGGATTTTGGGTAACTTCGCACAATGGCGTTTCAGAACATCTTCACCAAGCGGCTTCTCCGGAAGGCCGTGCCCTACTTTTTCATAGGCACCACCATTCTCATCCTCGTTTTAAATGATGTTTTTGGAGATGATGACGGCTTTGTAGTTTTCAGTCTGCTGTTTTTTACTGCTTTGACCATCTGGATGATCCGATGGATCATCCTTCAGATCAAGTACATTCTCCGACTGAAAAAAGAAAAGAAACAGGCCGAACTGATGCATCTGAAAAGCCAGGTAAACCCGCACTTCTTTTTCAATACACTGAACAATCTGTATGGATTGGTGGAGAAAGATCCGGCCAAGGCTCAGCAGTTGATCCTCAAACTGTCCGATATGATGCGGTACAGTATCTATGAAGGGCAAAATGATTGGGTAACACTAGCCGATGAAATCACCTATCTGGAGAACTACATGGAATTGCACCGCATGCGATACCACAAGGAGATTGGGATCCGATTTGAGATAGAAGTTGAAGACAGGAGTGTAAAAATCATGCCTTTGCTGTTGATCATTATGGTCGAAAATGCCTTCAAGCATGGCGTAGAAAAACTGCGGAAGGATGCCTACGTGCACATTTGCCTGAAGGCCAGCCTGAAACAACTTGATTTTACCATTGAAAACAATTTTGATGCCGAGCAGCCAAGTGGCAAAGAAGGCATTGGCCTGAATAACCTGAAGAAACGGTTGGATTTGGTGTATCTGAACAGGTATGAGCTTGTACTATCCCCAATCCAAGCCGACATTTATAAGATCCGATTAAGACTTACTTTATGAGTGTAAAATACATCATAGTCGATGACGAGTCCATCGCCCACGACATCATCAACAAGTATTGTGCTATGCTGCCAAACATGAAGCTGATGCAGGATTGCTATGATGCGATTGAAGCCATTGAATACCTGAATCAGCATACCGTAGATTTGATTTTTCTCGATCTGAATATGCCCAAGTTGAGTGGATTTGAGTTTCTCAAAACACTGCCAAACCAGCCCAGAGTAATCGTGACCACCGCCTACAAGGAACATGCGCTTGAAGGTTATGAATTAAACATTACAGATTATTTATTGAAGCCCTTTTCATTCGAGCGCTTTTTGAAAGCGGTCAATAAAGCAAGTACAAGCAATTCCATATCTCCTTCTCCCCCAAAAAGTGAGGTCATTGAGGCCAAGTCAGAAAGAATTTTTCTCCGGACAAATAACAGGCACATTCAAGTTTCCCTGGATGATATATTGTTTGTAGAGGCATCGGGCAACTATGTCAAAGTGGTGCTGAAAGATGAAGTAGTTACCCTGCGTGGGGTATTGTCTTCATTGGCGGAACACATGCCGACAGATGGCTTTATTCAGGTGCATCGCTCATTCATGGTGGCGCAAAAGCACATTAAAAGCATCGAAGGAAACCAGATCCTACTGGATAAATACACCCTGCCCATTGGCAAATCCTTCCGGTCACAGCTTGATCAGCTTTTGAAATAAAGAAGTTGATAAGGAGAAAATTGGATGGCAGGAGGCAATTCAATCGGGATTCAAATGAATTGGAATCATTTCGAATTCTATTCTTTTTGAATAGGAATGTCCGCAATGACAACAGTAGATAAATTAAATTGAAGTGGATAGGAAGGTCAAAGTTTGGAAATCTTAGATCCGAAGGATCAAAACTCTTCATAACCCCCGGTATAGCCGGGGGTAAATTCCCCACAAATAAAAAAAAGGAGCCCTGAAGGGGCGATCCATTGAAGTGTCACCCCTTCAGGGCTCAAAGGAAGGGAATTCAATGGACACCCTGCACTTCGTACAGGGTCATGAATGGTTAGGCTCCTTCGGAGCTATATAAGAAGTCGATTTGATTTTTATATAATATGAATATCCACAATGACACGATTAGCAAATTAAATTGAAGTGGATAGGGAGGTCAAAGTTTGGAAATCTTAGATCCGAAGGATCAAAACTCTTCATAACCCCCGGTATAGCCGGGGGTAAATTCCCCACAAATAAAAAAAAGGAGCCCTGAAGGGGCGATAGGTTGAAGTGTCACCCCTTCAGGGCTCAAAGGAAGAGAATTCAATGGACACCCTGCACTTCGTACAGGGTCATGAATGGTTAGGCTCCTTCGGAGCTTAACCCAAAAACTTCCTAAACACAACCGTAGAATTGTGCCCACCAAAGCCAAAAGCATTGCTCATCGCGACATTCACTGTTTTTTCCATGGCTTGATTCACTACGATCTGTATTCCCTGAGGAATCGCCGGATCCAGATTTTCAATGTTGATGGAGGCAGGAATCACATTGTCTGTGATAGATTTAATTGCCAAAATCGCCTCAACTGCTCCGGCAGCTCCCAAGAGGTGGCCGGTCATGGATTTGGTAGAACTCACCCAAAGGTTCGGCGAAGCACCAAATACCTTGGTCACAGCTTTCAGTTCGGCAATATCCCCAACAGGAGTCGATGTAGCGTGCAGGTTCAGGTAGTCCAAGTCAGCCGGGTTAAGCTGGGCTTCTGCCAAAGCCAGTTGCATGGACTTGGCTGCACCGATTCCCTCCGGATGGGGTGTAGTCATGTGGTAGGCATCGGCAGTCATGGCAGCTCCGACGAGTTCGGCATAGATCCTGGCTCCGCGCTTCTTGGCATGCTCATACTCTTCCAGGATCAAAGCTCCGGCACCTTCTGCCATCACAAACCCATCCCGGTCCCGGTCAAAAGGTCTGCTGGCGGTCTTGGGGTCATCGTTTCGTCCGGACATGGCTTTCATCGCCGCAAATCCTCCAAAAGAAGCCGGAGTGATTGGCGCTTCGGAGCCGCCGGTGACAAAAACTTTGGCTTTGCCCAGTCTGATGTAGTTAAAAGCGTCCATCAGAGCCGTGTTGGAGGTGGCACAGGCAGATACGGGAGCATAGTTGATTCCCTGGAGCCCAAACTTCATAGAAATCATCCCCGATGCCATATTGAGAAGCAGTTTGGGAATAAAGAAAGGACTGAACCGAGGCGTGTAGTCGCCCTTTACATAGCCTTCCACTTCAGTTTCGAAGGTCTCCATGCCCCCCTGTCCTACTCCCCAGATGACGCCGATATCAAAAGGATCGATGGTCTGGAGATCCAAACCCGAATCAGCCAAAGCCTGGGAAGCGCTGTAAAGTGCATACTGTGTAAAAAGGTCGGTCCTTTTGATCTCATTGCGGTCCAGATACTTTTCCGGTTCGAAATGTGAAACTTCACAGGCGATCTGAGAGCGGAATTTCGAAGCGTCAAATTTGCTGACCAGCCCGGTTCTGTTGACACCTTCCAGTGCATTTTTCCAAAAGCTATCCACTGAATCTCCCAGTGGATTGATGGTGCCCATGCCGGTTACGACTACTCTATTCATTGGTTTTCTATTTCTGTTTTGAATCCCTTGGAAATGATTCCAAAAACCAGACAACCCCTTCTACCCTATCCAAAGTTCGATTTCCGATTAAAAAATCATTCGAGATTCGAAATTAGGCGGACGGTATTCAGCATTTGATGTTCTGAATTTGTCTTTCGATAACCTTTTGCGGAGAGATATCTCTGACAAAAAAAACCTCGGAATCATAAATCCCGAGGTTCATTATTTATCAATTGGCCTATAATTCACTTCGCCTATTCAATACCTAAATATCGCCGCAACACCTGTTTCGGACGGCATTTGGTCTGATGAAAGGACTGTGACATGACCGCCCATTCTCAGGGCCAATTCGCTCATGTCGTCCAATAAATCATCGACTTTTGGATTGTCCAGGCTTTTGTTTTGAACATTGCCTGTGACCAGATTGGTGATGCGACTCGCAATGATCCGATCGGCTTCTATGATCAAGGTATAGACTCTTCCTTCCACCAGCGCCTGAGCCACAATCTTGATATCATCACTTCCCAGCCCACTTGCCTTGGCCTGCTGATAGCGCCCGATCAATTCTTCATGCTTTCTCAGGTATTCCGGTTCCATGATTTCCCAAGCCAATGCTGCCAATCTTTCATTGGAAACTGAACTTGGATTGATCTTGATGCCATCCTCCAGCAGCAGGGAGTTTTTACTCACTTTGTGAAAAAGGTGGTGATGCTCCGGCAGTGCAGCGAGGACCAACGGCAGGCCTGATTTTTTTGAATAGCCTTCAAAAACTGCATTCGCTACCTCCCGGAAGTATTGTTCTACCTCCCCAAGAGATTCATCCTTTTTGCTTCCCTGGATAAAATGAAAGCTTCCCGTGGCAGAATTTCGGTTCAAATTGGTTGATGCCTGTTCTCCATCCAGCGCTTCGACAGCCTCCTCCTCTACTTCCGCATGGAGTTCCATCTCAACCAAGGAATGACGGTTGCCTTCAAAAAACTTCACCTCATTCAGGCTCAATGCCAACACATGAAATCTTCCCGTTGATTGCAGGGATTGCTGAAGGGGTTTGGTATGGAAGCTGTCCGCCACAATGGCCATCTCTTCAGGTGCTTCATTCAGGTCAACTGCTCTCAGAAAATCAGCTGCGCTAAAAATCGCCAAACCCAGAGACGTATGATTCCAAAAATCCTCCATACCGGTCAGTTCCAACAAAGGCTGAATGTAGTCCCGAGTCTCATCCTTCGAATACTTGAGCAGCAGTGAAGCTTCTAAATCCTTGATCAGATTTTTGAACCGAACAGGGTTTTGAAGGTTTTCCGGATGACTGCGATGGGTGGGCATGTAGAGCGAAAGGCAGGGAGGCTGGGAATCTGCCAGAAGTTCCATCAGGACTTCCTTATTCAGGGTCGTGGTGTTTTTGTTGGTTTTCATAGAATGTTAAATAGTAGAGGATTAGAAAATGGAATGCAAAAACAGAAAAAGACAGAAGCCCAGCCTCTCAGGACATTCATTCGGCAGAAATCGCCGATCAAAAGGAACTAAAAGCCGGAAATAGAAGCCTGGGGAACAAAACTGAATGTAAAAGTTCAGAGAATTCGGAGGCTGATTTTCAAAGGGTGATTGAGAAATCAGATAATTGAAGGCATGTGACTTAACCTTCTCAAAATAAATCCAAAGGCAAGCGAATGGGCCTTGGAGGGGACTTGATCAACACCCATTCGGATCACTTATCCGAGCTTGAGGATCGACTACTCCTAACCTAACGGCTGTGGGTGGGCAAAGTTGTCGGAGGTGGGCGGGGGATTTCAAATACCACTGCTTACGCTCGAACCACTGCAATAAACTACGCCGAGGTGAGGTAAATCAAGGCTGAAGGCCTGGCTGATTCTAACCCGGAGCGTGAGCTCTGGGAATGATGTATCGTGCAGCTGGCAAAAGGTCTTAAGGACCGATTTGGATTTATTGAATTTGGTAGTCGGCCTTTCAGGCTTACTGGGAGTTGGGTCGCCTGAGATTCCCAGTCCTGACGAGCTAGGTTGAAATAATTCGGCCTTTCAGTCCTGGGGTGGCTTAATTTCCAGCTGTCTCCAAAGACCAAACAACCCCCACTACCCTATTCAAAGTTCGTTTTTCGATTGAAAAATCATTCGATTGACAGATTCTATGGAGAAAAAGAAGGGTTGGGTGTGGATGCTTCGACAGGGCTCAGCACAAGTGTGGGATGAGAGAAGTTGGATGATTATTGGTTTGGATCAAACCTCACCCAAATAAACCGAATCAGAGAATGTTCTATTCTTGGTCCAGGCATTCTCCTGGCTAAACGCCAGAAAGGCATGCCATTTATCGCCCGATTCAGGAAATGGTAAGGCCAACAAATGGCTTTCCTTTTCTCTTGAATTTCCCTTAAACTCCCAGACTGATTTTTCCCGGTGTTCATGAATCAATACCAAAAAAGCCTCGTCCCGGGGATTGGAACCTGCAATCCAGGAGTTGTTCCTCCAGGTAAACAAAACTCCGGTAGCTGTCCTTTCTGCCTTGGGTTCCTCCGGTCCAAGAAGGGATCCGCTACTTAATTTAACCAGGAAAATATCCAGAACCTTTTCCCTGCTGCTACCTACAAAAGAAAAACTGTTTTTGGCCGTAAACGAGACGGCAGCATGGTAGGCTTTCCTTCCACCAATTTCCCATTCCTGAAATCCAAAACGGATTAGGTGGGCAAAAAAACGAAGAAATTTATGGGTCTGTGTATTTACAGACTGGCTGATTTTTTTCGCTTCGGAGGTTCTTGCTTTTGTAGCCTTACTTTGCTTCCCGGGAGCTTTTCGGACATAAGTTTGGCCATCCAACTGGTAAAACACCAAGTTTCCTACCTTACCCCTTATCCCTTCCAGTATACTTCCCTGTACTCTTCCCATAGTTTAAAAATTGATATCCGGAAGATTAAGTTAACACAAGTGTAATAATAATCAAATAGTTATTAATCATTTTTCAATATTTGATCAATATCAAATTGCACTTCTATTGTTTAGTTATTGGTCTTAGAATAGTCTTTCATTGTTATGCTTCTTTGATTTTTCTAACTGGGAAGCAGTAAAAGGGCAGATTGTAAATCCTATAACAGGACCTTGACAATGCATCCCGATTTCGGGAGTTGAGGATTATGCGGATCAGGCTTTTAGGAAGGTTCCCTTTTATGCCATGTTCAGAATGTTTTTTGGTGAAAGATGGCCAAATCTGAATGTGGGGAACTGAAAATCAAACCGAAAGTAGAATCTGTGGAATTTGTGGAATTTGTGGAATCTGTGGAATCTGTGGAATCTGTGGACTTGACATGAATCCCCGGTATATCCAAAACCTAGCCTATATGTAGCTTTGATGCTACTTTGATGCTACTTTGATGCTGCTTTGATGGTGCTTTGGTGGTGCTTTGGTGGTGCTTTGATGCCGGTTAGCGGCTGCTCGTTGTCGGGTTGTCAGCTGCGCGTTGTCGGGTTGTCGGGTTGTCAGCTTCGCGTTGTCGTGTTGTCTGGTTATCCAGTTGTCTGGTTGTCCGCTGCACGTTGTCAGTTTGGGAAGGGCCCTGGAGGGGCCTAATCTTAATAACCGTGGGTGGAGCGCAGCGGAGCCCACGGCATAAAAAGTAAAAGGCCATTGACCTCGGCGCAAGAATAATGTGGGTAACGTAAACTCGATGCCGAGGTACGGAGATGGGGTATTGGGAGTTGGAGGGCATTGGGTTAGGCCTTGGGAACCTCAATAGTTGATTTCTCATTGTTCTTTTTCTCCCGATACGCTGCGATGCTCAGGACAGGCTTTGATGAAAAAGAAAGTTCCCGATAGCGATCGGGACAAGACGCAGCAAACACTAGGCCACAGCGCACCCCGCTGCTGTTGTTTTGCCCACCCTGCAGCCTGGCCCAAACCTAAAACAGCCCACCGGGCTGTTTCCTAACGGTTTGTCCCCCGACCGCGCCCTCCAAACCATAATTTGTCTCTGCCGGAGGCGAGGTGTTGGAAAGATGTCGCATGTATAATTCGTGAGCCCGACCCTGAAGGGGTATCGTGAGGACAGGGATGTTGATGCCGAGGAACGGAGATGGGGTATTGGGAGTTGGAAGGCTTTGGGTAAGGCCTTTAGGAACTTCGGTTGTGATTTTCTTTTACGTCCTTTTGGCTTGACCCAAAAGGACCAAAAGGTCAAGACGCAGCAAAGCTCCCACAGCACTAGGCCACCGCGCACCCCGCTGCTGTTGTTTTGCCCACCCTGCAGCCTGGCCCAAACCTAAAACAGCCCACCGCGGCGGGCTGTTTCCTAACGGTTTGTCCCCCGACCGCGCCCTCCAAACCATAATTTGTCTCTGCCGGAGGCGAGGTGTTGGAAGGATGTCGCATGTATGATTCGTGAGACCGACCCTGAAGGGGTCATTTATAACAGCCGTGGGTAGAGCACAGCGGAACCCACGGTAAAAAAAGATCAAAATCCATTCACCTCGGCGCAGGGGTATCGAAGGGACAGGGATGTTGATGCCGAGGAACGGAGCGGGAGGTTTGAAAGGTTAAAGGTTAAAAATGGGAAGTTGGGAGGTGTCAAAAAAGCAGACTGAAGACTGCATACAAAAAAGCACAAGTCGGAAGACTTGCCCTAATGGGGGTTTGTCTCTGCCGGAGGCGAGGTGTTGGAAGGATGTCGCATGTATGATTCGTGAGCCCGACCCTGAAGGGGTCATTTGTAACAGCCGTGGGTAGAGCACAGCGGAACCCACGGTAAAAAAAAGATCAAAATCCATTGACCTCGGCGCAGGGGTATTGTATGGAAAAGGCTGTCGATGCCGAGGTACGGAGCGGGAAGTTTGAATGGTTAAAGGTTAAAAATGGGAAGTTGGGAGGTGTCAAAAAAGCAGTCTGAAGACTGCATACAAAAAAGCACAAGTCGGAAGACTCATATCTTTAAATTGAATCAAAAAACAGAATAAAGGTGTAGCCTGACTCGAAGACTATGTACGGCAATGCTGATACTGGGCGCAAGGAATCACACCTTTATTCTTTCCTCTTCGAATCTGAATAGTACCTAAACATGAGGGGTTTATTTCTTTCAATGTTCCATATTATGAGTAAAGAATTAGAGGGGATCCTGTTTTTTTAAACCATCATATTCTATGTTAAAATATTCTGTCGGACTGGATATTTCCAGCAAATCCATCAACGGCTGTTTATCCACTATAGATAACGGTCAAAAGGTTACAGTAAAAACCACCCAAACGTTTGCTAATTCCAAAGCTGGTTTCAAATCCATAGATACTTGGATCCGGAAAAACCATAAAGACCAAAGCATTCCTCTGGTCATCTGTATGGAAGCCACTGGCAATTACCATGAGTCTTGTGCCCTATACCTGTTTGAAAAGGGCTATTCTGTTTCAGTGGTCTTACCCAATAAAGCGAAGAATTATCTCAAATCGCTGGGAAACAAGTCTAAAAACGACAGTATAGACGCTAAGGGCCTTGCCCAGATGGGAGCAGAACAATGCCTGTCTATCTGGTCTCCATTTGGAAGGTATTTCTATGAACTGCGATCCCTAACCAGACACCACCAAAGCTTGCAGGAACAAAAGACGAGTTCAAAAAACCAGCTCCACGCCATCAAAAACGGTATGTATTCTTCTAAAGCGGTTGAAAAACAGTTGGAAAATATGATCAAACTTATCGACAAGCAGCTCGAACAACTCGAGACCACCATCAAGAACCTTTTCCAATCCGAAGAAGAAGTCTGGGAAAAGGTCTGCAACATCTGTACGATCAAAGGTGTCGGGTTACTGACCACTGCCATCGTACTGGCCGAAACCAACGGCTTTGAACTGTTTGAAAATAGTAAGCAGCTGGTCAGCTATTCTGGATATGATGTCATCGAAAACCAGTCGGGAAAGCACAACGGAAAAACCAAAATCTCAAAAAAAGGTAATGCAAGAATCAGGCGGGCGATGTTCATGCCCGCATTTCAGGCTGTCACCTACCAAGTCAAACCTTTCTGCAACCTTTTCAATCGGACCTTCGAAAAGCATGGATTGAAAATGAAAAGTTATGTGGCTGTACAAAAGAAAATTCTAACCACCATCTACGCATTATGGAAAAACAACACTCCATTTAACCAGGAGTATCAACCCAAAATATCCAAAGAACAGGAGCTGGAGCTTCCCTCTCCGGTCAGCTTTGCAAAAGCTGAAAAAAGTAGTGCCGATCAAGTCGGCACTACACAAGGTAAACATCCAAGTGAACGATCACTGCATGCTTCCTCTCCGGTATCGTAAAGGTAAAAAATTTCAAAAAAACTCTTGGTTTGAAAGATAGTACCTCATATTCTGAGAGCTTCTTTATCAAATTAAAGAAGTGCTTTAGGCTCCAGAAATTCAGTTCCAGCTCATATGCCAAAAGCATCTTCAAAGCACTTTTTGATCGGCTAGATCTCCTTTTTGATTTTATTAAGTCAAGGACCTCTCTTACAATGAAAAGAGTTATTGCAATTAATGCGGTAATCGGGATAGCTGATTCTAAATTTTTTAAAATACAATCCATCTTAGTTATTTAGATGCGCCTTCTGGAGGTTAGTAAAATTGATTTTTGAGCTCAGTGGAATTTGCCTGCCCTACATTTCGGTAGCTTTCAAAGCTTTTACTTCCCCATTTGATCCTTTACTTACTCTTTCATTTATTCCAGTTTTTGTTTGAAACCATTAATCTCGCCAAAATGGCGAGTTGTTGGCGAGATAGACTTCGATGATCTTTATACTTTATTCTACCTCGCCACTTTGGCGAGTTGCTGGCGAGATAACTACTCATTCATTAAATATTTGGTACTTCGTCCTGATCCGACCTTACGAAGCAACCCATTATCTGTCCAATCTTTCAGGTAACGTTCTGCGGTTCTAGCGGCCAATCCTGTGAAATCAACAAACTCCGACTTTGATACAGGACGTTTACCTCTGAATATTTCAAAGTTTTTCAGTTCAACTTCGCTCAAGTTATCTATGCTGCCTTTACCAATCACTTCCTTTACAGCTTCAGTATTCCTTGGGAAAGTTAAAGTTAGAAAAGGCTCTTTGAACGTGTATTTAGGAATTGGTAATCCGTATTCCTGATTCAATGACTTGAATGTCTTCATTCCAAAACCTTTCTCCTCTACATAATCCATCAGGCTGAATGCATAGGTGATAATCGGATTTCGGCTTAAGGAGGGTGCTTCAAAGGTATTAAGGTCTTCCAAAGTAATTGCCGGGAGCGGCTTACCTGGACTGGTTACGGTGATCTTATTCCCGTCGATCTTGATTTCACACTTTGCCCCCTCTATTTCATAGTCTCGATGAACCAAAGCGTTCACAATCGCTTCACGTAACACTTCAATTGGGAAATCAGGGACATCTATTCGTTTAAATCCACTGGTATCTTTAGAAAGTGGTAAAACTTTTTTTAACCAGTCCTCAATTTGGTCGGGAAGAAGAACTAAAGCATCATCAAAATCTTTGGGTTCTATTTTGGTATTCTCATAGGTTACATGGGCTTTCAATACAGCATTCTTGAATCTTGTCCGTGGACTTTTCCCAAAAAGCAGTACTCCATAACCAGTAGGGACAAACTGCTTTTTAGCCTGATCCCATTCCATTGCTCCAAAGTCAGCCAAGTATTCCAAGAAAGCCTCATCCGATAGCTTAAAATCAAGTTTGGCTTCAGTGATAAACTTTTGTAAGGCTAAATCAGAAAATTTGCTCTTGTCATAACTTGCAATAGGAAGCTCAATTGAAGACCGGAAATTCTCCACCTCTTCTTCAGTTTCTTTTCTCCTTTCTATCGCCTGTTTTATGAAGGCAGAATTTTCAGCTTCTATGATTCGCTGAAATTCCCTGTCGAACATCTTCACCTCTACGCCATGTCGTTCCAAATGGCTAATCCCTTTCCCATCGACTGTTGGATCGGGATCTTCTATTCCAACAAAGACTTTTTTAATGCGAGCATTAGTAGTTCTTCGACAGCAGGGCACCTTGGGAGAATTGCGCTCGACACAAGGTTCAAGCGTTGTGTATAAAGTACAGCCTTCCAAATCCACATTTGCCAATTTTCTTTCGATCAAGGTAAATTCTGCATGATCCCCTTCTCTAAGTTCACCACGAAAGGCTGTTTCTATTCTCCCATCAGGGAAAAGCAACACAGCTCCTACTTTTGGCGGAACCTTGCCATCGGGCCTAGGCTCGTTAACGCTTTTATTCATCACGTCAATCGCCAGCTGCATCAAGTCTCTATGAGAATATTGTTTTTTAGCCATAGTCTATATCTATCTCAAAGCCTGTCTCGGTTGTAGTCAAATTATCGTTCTGACTGAGTGAAGTTTGCAACTTCACTCTAATATCCTTACCAATTTTCAATTGGACTATCATCCTACCCGACATGCTGCCAGCAATAACTACTTCCTGCCGATGCTTTTCGGGAGCACCGGGAACCGGCATTGGTTGTGGCGCTGCTTCCTCTACCTCACCCCTCCCTCTCCTCTAGGAGAGGGCGATCGAGCAGTGGTTGATTGGAGATCCTGGTCACCTGTCTGCGCATAGCGGCAGGTAGAGCGGAGGTATTTTGCTCCGGTCTTGTTGACTAATACCTTACTCTCCGACTGCGCCGAAGCGGAGCCTGAAGCAAAGAGAAGAATGGGAATCAGAAGAAACCGGAATGCAGGGATCATCGGTGGGATAAACGGGTAGCAAATCGGTGGTAGAAAGTTGGTTGATCAAGAAAGGGAAAAATTAAGTGACAAAAAATACCCAGTACAGGGTATTTTTCAATTACCTCACCCCTCCCTCTCCTTTAGGAGAGGGCGATAGAGCAGTTGTAGACTTGAAGATCCTGGTCACCCGTCTGCGCGTAGCTGCAGGTAGAGCGGTGGTATTTGGCTCCGGTCTTGGTTACAAATACCTTACTCTCCGGCTGCGCCGGAGCGGAAACAGAAGCAACCAGAAGAACGAAAATCAGAAGAAACCGGAATGCAGGGATCATCGGATGGGTAAACGGGTTGCAGAGCGGTGGTAGTGAGTTGGCAGGGCTAATAACAGAAAAGATTAAGACTATTATAATACCCAGTATAGGGTATTTTTGAGGGTGAAATAGAAAAAGGTGAGGAGGAAGGGAGTGTTTGAGAGCTTTGTCTAAATCTAATTTGAACCATTCTTTATAGTTTAACTCTATGAAATACCCAAACGATAACCATATTCAAACAAATGTTTGTTAGCAATGACAATATATTTCTCTTGAAATAATTCTTGCTTCCTAGGTGACCATTTGTGAATAGCCTCTAAAATTTCATCTTGGTTAATCCCTGGATTACTTTTCTTAACAAAATCCACCGTAGCTAATACTTCTAAAGACAAGGCTGACTGAAATCCATCAATCAATTTGATTAGGTTGGAGAGTCTTGTTCGCTGGTCTGAGTTTAGTTCCTTTTTTACATAGTCGCTAACTTCCTTTATCTTATCATATTGTAATTCCAAAGGTTCAAAGGCTTTTGCATTCATTTGTTCCAAGCCCTTTAAATATTTTCCATTAACATTATGCAATAAGTGCTCGACTTGAACCGCATATGGCCCATAATGGCTTGCTTCAAACTTGAGTTTATTTAAGCTTTTTTCTCCTAATCGCTGAAGAAAATACGCCAACTTATTTGCCACAAAAAGACTTGCATTTTCTCCAAGGGATTCATAAAAGAACATGGCATAAAGTATCATTGCCCGAGCAGGGGTTAACTTTATTTCTTTATTAGCATTTTGCGCTTTAAGAATATCCTTGACCGCATCATTGGGTTCATATACCTGAATGTCAACATGGCTCAAATGACCTAAAGCTTCTTCAATCATTGGTCTAACTTTTTCCCATTTCAAGCCTCCATTCCCACAGCCTAAGGGCGGAATTGCAATACTTTGAATTTTTTCCTTTTCAATGACTTTGGCTAATTCATTCAACCCTTCTTCTATATATTCATATTTGGATTTCATGAACCACTCCGTTTTGGTCGGGAAATTGACAATCACTTTTTCCCCATTTAAGGTCTGTTCCCTAACCACCAATAAATTACCTGTTTGCAATTCCTTTTTTTTGCAAGCAGCTGAGTAGATTTTAAAATTAGTCGGGAATGCCTCTTTGAATTGCAGTGCAATTCCTTTTCCCATAACCCCAACTGTATTCACTGTATTCACTAATGCTTGGGTATTAGCTTCTAACAAATTTCCTTTTAAATATTGCATCAGTAGTAAAATTGATTATTTGGGTTGACATGGACTGGAATTTTCATACCCAGTCGATTAATGATCTCTTCAACGATAGCTTTTCTTTGTTCATCTAGTACAATGATGCTGCTAATGCAAGTCGTAGGGACATGATTTTTAACTAAAAACTCTGCTTGTTTTCTAACCTGTCTATCTAGGTAACTCTCGGTTGGATTCCAATACCTAAGTCCGACCGTATCCCAATAAACCTGATCTAAATCATTTAAATCATTGTAAAATTGAGATAGTTTATCTTTTGCATGTCCATTTGTGAAACACCATTCTTGACATTGTTCAACTATTGCTTCAACTCTGCAAACAATGTACACAATCTCGTTTTGAGGTCTTTGAGTAATTCCTCTATGTCCAGTTTTAATATTTAATAACATGGGGGACAATGGTCCAAAATAAAACGGCACATAATCCCCTAAAACACCATTTGGTGGATTTATCCCTACCGAATAGGTACTTCGTTGTGCAATCAATCCATTATCCCCGATGTTGATATAATTCGGGTCGGCTAATTCATGATTTCGGGTAAACATGCCATGGCTAAGCAAATACTCCACATTGTTAATGTGAACTATTCTAAAAACTCTTATTATTTCAGGTTTCTGTCCCGGCATTTTAATTCTATAGGATCCTCATTCTTTAGATTCTAAACTTCAGAAGGTAATTTATTTCAACTATAAATGATTTTGCAAGTTGCCTAATTTTGGTTTGCAATTATAGTTTACTTTGTTTTTTTTCATCAACAGGGAGAAATCACAGAACTCGGCACTATCCTTCGCTTCCTTTTCTGTAATCTGATAGATATTAGCGATGTAGGGAATAGGGTCCCCTGCTTTAAAGTGCTCAAAGATGGTTTCTGGATAGATATTCTTTCCCTCGATGATGGGATGGCCGAACTTACGGGCCGGGTCGATCACCACCGCATTTTCCCTGCCCAAGGGCCAAAGTTTGGATACCACATCCCCATCACCAAACTCGAGCTTTTTGAAAAATACCCGCATGATATTCAGGTTAAACTGGTCGGACCCATTGAGTGAGACGATGTCCTCCCCCCTTTTCCAGTACACCCGTTTACTGTCGGTCTGGATTTCTTCCAATACCTGCTTTTGGGCAAAAGGAAAGTGGGTGCCGTAGATCTTGGAAAGCTTCTGATGTGCAAGCAGCACCTCGGCGGTCTTGACGCCTTTCTCTGCCAGCTGGATCATGAAGTAGAGTTCTACAACGGTATGGAAACTTACCGCCCTGGAACCTTCTGTCATCCAGGAGTATTGGGTCTGGAATTGCTTTCCCAGTCTGCCGTCCCAGTTCTCCTTTACCCAGCGATGTACCTTGGGATAGGGAATGCGCAGAATGGAGGCCACTTCCCGGATGGTGAAGATGCCTGAGCCGAGTTGAGGTTTATTTTCGAAAGCGATCATGGTTTGGCTTTTAAAGATATCCAATTAACCGATTGGGAAGTAACTCCAGTCCAAAAAGTGACAGAAGTTGGGGTACTTTGCTCTGCTCAGTCTAAATCCAGGGGAATGGATTTTTCCCGACAGTACAGCTCAATATCCGAATCACTCTCGAAGTACCGGTCACAGTATTCCTCCAGTTCCTTTTCAGTGGATTTAAAATACCGCTCCTGAGCCGTGAGGAGGCGGTCGGTCTGCTCAATAAACTGTTCGAATTCCCGGTTGATCTTGCAAAGCTTATCGATGGTCTTGAAGTCCAGGTCCCGGTATTTGGCAGGAAAGAGGATTTTACTTTTGAAAGGATTGGCATTGAGTTTAATAATCCCGATCCCGAAGGATTGATTGAGTCTTTCCATCTCCTCCGAGAGGCTGTCGCTAAATTCAAAGGCCACCAAGTAACCGTAATTTGCCCAACTGGAATTGGATACAGCCTGGAAGTAGGCCTTCTTCAGTTCGGAGTCCGAGTTGATTTCCTTTTTGACCTCGTAAGAGCTCAGCTTGAAGGTGTCTACCCTATTGATGGACTTCAGGAAGTTCTGGCTGACTTTGGTCTGGAGGTTAAGAAACTTGACTCCGACCATATCTGGATGGCTCCAGATCTGGTTGCTGTCCTTACCGTAGGTAGACTGCTCGTGAAAGATGGTTCGGGAATAGATTTGGGTATTTTTGAGGTAGCTACTGAGCAGGATATGCAGGTCCCGCTCGAGGTAGGATTTGGTCTTAGGTTTGGGTGTTTTATCCGAATCCAACAAAGTCTCGCCTGAAAGGATTTCGATTCCTATTTCGGGCTCATTCTTGGTCAAATAATAGGAATAGGTGCCGCCCTCCTGCTTGATCCTTTTCACTCTGGAATCCCCGTTGCGAATAAACTCTCCCAGTTGAGCTGAAATTGTTGAAGCAGGAGTTTTGGCCGAACCAAAATCATAATAACCTTTAGCTACGATGTGGTTATAGACCTCCAGGTAGTTCGTAACCGCGTTGATATCGTCCAAACTTTTGAGGATGGCTTCTTTGATGGTCATCTGGATTTTTTTTGGGTTGGTTGCTTTAGTTCAAGATAGGATTTTTCATGGAAGTTTTCCCATTGGAAGCCTGACCGGTTTTGTGACAGAACTTTTCCGGGTAATTCTCATTGGCAAACTTATTCCATGACTTCCAGGCCTCGGCGCTCATGGGTTGCTTGGGGTTGAATTTGATTTGGATGCCTGTTCTGATGCAGAAACCATGAGAGTGTTCTGCCACAGTCTGAACTTGTCTGACAGGACGTTCTACCTGGCTTTCATTGGAGTCCAATTCCTCTGGGTAATCAAACATTTTTTGGGGACTTGGCATGTTCTTTTTGATTAATCCATAGAATTTTTCGGTGGAATCGAAGAGCACCTTTGATCCCTTGTAATTTTTGCTGCTGCTCAGCAATCCTTTTTTATTTTCAAAAATGGGTCTGTTGATAAATACCACTTCATTCGTATCTGCTATTTCCATGCAGGTCTCCCAAGCTTCATCATCACTGCTCGGTGACCGGGAGAAGGCTTTGAAAAGGCTTTGCTCGGAAAGGACTCCAAATTCTATGTTATTGTTGAATGAATAATCATAGAGGTTGATGGAGGTAATGATTCCCTTAGATTCATTTCCATAATACTTAGCATGCAAGTTTGGGACATAGACAATACTGATTTTTGGAAATTGTTTGAAATATTCAAAATCATCTTTGTTCATGCTTTTTTGAACTGATTTCTCATTCTTCCCAAAGACAAGAATCAGGTGAAGTTCTTGGTTATTTTTTTGTTGGTCAAAGAGTTTTCTGAAGTGATCATCCAATTTGATATAAGGTGAGACAATCA
The DNA here is from genome assembly GCF_002002735.1 of Algoriphagus sp. A40. Lineage (GTDB taxonomy): Bacteria > Bacteroidota > Bacteroidia > Cytophagales > Cyclobacteriaceae > Algoriphagus. Next base: position 219,814 of record NZ_MUNY01000053.1, read on the forward strand.
TTAATGTGTCTTTAGCATCCCAAATGATTTCATCAATTGCATCCACTAAAGCGTTGCCAGTCAAAAATTTACTCATATTGTTTATGTGATTTTGGGGTTTAGGGTTTGTTGGAGGGTGTTTTTCAAATCACGGAGCGTAAGAACCTAAAAATTTCTTTAAGAGAAAATACCCTGTACTGGGTATTTTTGGGGGTGAAATGGGGGAGTTTTAATTAAAGTGCATACAAATCCGAAGTGGAAAACAGTCTAAATCCCTCTAACCTCAACTAAAACTCACTGATTTATATTTCCCGGCTGAGGCATCGGCTCGGAAAGAACGAAGGAAATCAATTTTTTTCTCAACATCGTTTTGTCTTTAAAATGTCTTGAAATCTCATACGTCTTATCAGTGAAATCATTTTCAGACTCGCTAGCCTTGTAATAAAAGATTTTAATGGATTTACAGTTCACATGCTCAAAAATCTGATTTAACATTGTTCGGTCAGACAGTCCGCAAGAATGCCCATAGATGTGTACTTGGAAATCATTAGCTTCAATGAATCTGGTTAGCAGATAGAAATTCTTTGTTTGAAGGTATTCAAAAGACTTGATGTGCTTGAAGAGTTCGTTGTTCTGCTCATCCTCAAACTCCAAATATCTCTTGTCTAATTCATCACCAAAGCCAAAAATCGGTTTGCCATTCGTATTAGATAATTCACCATGAATATAGTTCCAATCTGATGGTATTTTCTTGTGACACTCTTCCGCGTAAGCCTGAAATGTATTTGTATAATTGAAATTTAAAAAGTATAAATTATCAGGCTTTTTACTTTTCTCCAATTTGACAGTCACAATTTCATAGAATCTAATATCACTACAAAAACATTCTAGAATAGAGTCTCTATCCCGAGCCCCTCCAAATTCAAGCTGTTGTCTATTCAAATATTCAATGAGTTTTTGTTTAAGAAACTCCAATTGAGAATTCAAACTCTTAACTAGTCCATGTTGATTGACTCCCTTTTCCTTTTTCCTAGAATCTAATAAAATATTGAAGTACTCTATTTCAATATCAACCCACAATAAGTCAGAGCATTTCGAATAGACTCTTTCCAATAAGGGAGAGATAAATTTAAACTCATACCTAGGAGATTTTCTAACTCTCTCAATCACCTCAAAAATCATTGATCTGTTTATAGGATTTTCAAGCGGATTATTGAATTCCCAAAAATCGCGTGAATTGACTTTTATCTGTACCAGTTGATCGGTATAGTCTTTACCTTTAGCTACATCCCTCATCACAGTGCAGAAATAATCTGCTATAAAATCACTAAAACTTGTTTTCAGACCATGAGCAAGATCAAAGCCGTTGCCTATAATGATTAATCGGTTCATTTATCTAGAATAAAAATCCAAAGCTATCTCTGGATTGCATAGGTAGAAAGTTAGAATTATGGGATATCTGAAAGGTTATGGCTATTATTTTCGTTTTTTAAATTCCATTTGCCTATTCTCCTCTTCTAAAATGATCAAAGTTTCCGGAGTTAGTTTGATGACCGAATCCACCTGTACTTCATAATAATCCCCCTTCTCATCCTGAATCGCATAGCCGTTTGCTATCATATATTTTGCGGAAGGACTGTAAGGTCTTTTGTAATAATGCTTTCGGATGATCCTAGAGTTGTCAGTATCGTAGCACCACATCCCTTGATCGGTATTTTCTGGCGTGAACTGTTTGGTATAAACTCCATCTTCTCTAAAGACCGTCAGTGGCCCTTTGGGTATCTCGTAGCCTTTCACTACCTCGTGCCAGATCGTATCAATCTTAGCCCCCGAGGAATCTCTCAAATCCACAAATTCCCAAGTCCCAATGAGCTTGGTCTCTTGAGTACCGCAATTTTCAGATTGTCCTTTTGCTAGATGTAAGTGACTCAAACAAAGAAAGAAAAATAGTACTGCCTTGAAGTTCATTTTATAAATGCTGATTAATTATTTCTCTTAATTTACTAACCCCCATCATATCCATTCCCCTATGCAGCATTCGATGGCAATTGGAGCAAACCAGGGCCAGATCTTCGAGGCGGGTTTGCTGGATGCCCTCATATTGGTTTAAGGGGACTTGGTGGTGACACTCGATGTAGCCCTTGCCAAGATCGCCGTATTTGACCTGAAAGTTGAATTCGCAGGACTCGCAGTCCAGCGCTCCGTATTTCTTGAGGTGCTGGGTTTTCTTCAGCAGTACCAGTTTGGAATCCCGCTCTTTATACTTGTGTAGCTTGTAAAGCACTCTCCCTTCCCTGAATTCCAGAAGTTCCTCCTCAGGTTCTTCTTGGATTTCATAGAGCTTCATCCGAAGCTGAGGATTGGCGACTGTCTGGCGGATGGTGTCGGCAATTCTGGCAAGTTCTTCCCGCTTGTGGTTGAATTCATAGAACACCGCCTGATCGAGTTTGCTAAATGACTCCATCCCTTTGCCATGGTAGTTGGGGTCGATGGCGAGGAAGTTGCTCAGCTTCAGTCCTACCCCGTTGGGGTTTCGGAATTTCTCAGCATCGGGACGAATGTCGAAGATAGGAAGTCGGTTGATCACCTCTGAAAGCTCGATCACTGCGGGATTTCTCCCGTGGATTTGACCGGGCTCCAGCCGAAAGTATAGATCCAAGGCCAGGATGATCTCATCTCTGTGCCATTTGGGGTTTCTTTTGCCGGAGGTGGTTTGGTTCATAAGGAGTAGGGCAAACTAAAGAATTTTCCGATCAATCCAATATGGAATTGTTCTCTGACAAGCCGTGACAGTAGATTTTTTGAATTCCGAAGGCTGCAATTTATTTGTACCATGAAAAACATTCGCCTTAACTACCGCTACCGGGATGCGCATAATTACAAGGAATTTGGAAGTGTGGTGTTTGTCAATCCTACCGGAATGTCCGTGAAAGTGGCCACTGCCCTACTCCGGAAAAAGTTGATATCTGAGGAGTTTTTTGTTCCACAGGACTGGGGGTTGCCCCGGCTTCATGCACGGCCGTATGATCCGGAGGCGGATCATGAATGGCATGAGTTTGAGGAGTTTGAAAATACCGATGAGGCTGCCACAGACCGGCGCGAGATTGTGGAGTTTTTGGAAGGAGTGGTTAAGGGGTATGTGATTTAAACCCAACAAGCCAACCCCCGATCCTGCATATTAATACCCATGCTCTGGGATACCGTTATCCTCTACGGACTCCATCGAAACCACAAACTTCGACCCGCAGTCCTGGTCTGGACAAAGATGGATTTGAGTTTGGCTGGTAGTATGACTGAAGTCTGCCAGGATTTCAGCTCGAAGGCCACAGGAAGGGCAGGTTTGGGGTTGGTCGGTAGCGAAGAGTTGGTGATCGTATAGTGAGGTTTGCATAAGTAACAAAATTAAAGAACAAGGGTAAATTGGTGGTTTTACTCCGCTCTGAATACCTCGACCGTATATTTCTCTATGTTCTTTTTTTCCCGAAAGAATCGGGACAGGCTTTGATAAAAAAGAACGAAAAAATCAAGACGTGGCAAAAACGGAAGTTTTGGAGCCAGGTTGCGGGTAGGAATCTTCAGCCCGAAACCCAGACGCCGGAGTTACTTTGCCCATCCTGCAGCCTGACCCAAACCTAAAACAGCCCACCGGGCTGTTTTCTAACAGGTTGTCACCCGACCGCGCCGGACACAACGGGTACGTATCCACTCTCTCGTACTATCACTATGATTTATTCTAATTAGGTATTTAAAAGTCCTGTTCGGTACATCATAATTTGTTCTTTAACTCTTGACACTTGAGCATCCGTAAGTTCTTTCATCCATGCATCATCAACATAGTTCATATAGTTGTTTATAGGAGCGAATTCGCCAGCGATACAAGCATTATGAGGTATGCCAATTTCAGGCTCTCCATAATTGGCTTCGATATGAGCTGGAGTATCATGTACATGGTCACCAATTCCACTGCAACCACCTTGAAATGTATGATATAGCCCTAGCCAATGACCAACTTCGTGTACTCCGGTCATTCCCAAATTATACGGAGCAGCGCTACCATTTGGAAGTGACTCATCGAGTACAACAACTCCATCCAAAACAGGATCTCCAGCTAAGTCAAATGGGAACGTAGCCCAGCCCAACAATCCTGAAACCAATCCACCAGTATAAAAATTTAGGCATTTTTTCGAATCAGAACCTAACTTCGATTTTGCTTCTCTTTCAGCTGCTGAACCATGTCCCATGTAGTACCATCCATAGTTATCAATATAGTGGACTGTGGACTCACTATATTTGAAAGTTAAATTTGCTCCTGAGAAGGCCAGATTTAGTAACTCTATTTGCTTGACCCTTTGACTTTTTGCGATGAGGCCTCTCCCTCCATAAGTAATATGGTGAAATCGTACTTCAATTGAAATTTTTGAAAATAGTCGTCTCTTTGACTTATTGGCTGCAATTTCTTCATCCACTCTTAGTATTTCAATTGGAGACGGAGTCTTAGTAGCACAACCTCTTCCAAACTTGGAAAACTCTTCTTGACTTTCAAACTCTTTGTTGTTGATGTAAAATGCCATGTTTATATTTTTTTAAGTTGTTTTTAATTGCTTGATAACATTTGTGTCTACTAAACTCCCCGATCATTCAACTTCGTTATAGCAACTATTGCTGAATAAAAACTTTAAAATTAGCCAATTTGGCCGACTTAACTATTTGACAACATCATACACTAAGCGTTTGATGCTGGTTTTACTCCAGAAGCATAGCTGATCACTTTTGTCAAGACGAAACATAGCTATGTGTTTTCGCTTTACCTCACCCATCCGCATCCCTCCCTGCAGGTGGATTTACAATCATTAGACTAGATGTAACTGAAAGAATATAATCACTTATCCATGTATGGAGGCTTCAAGTAAATTAAGGGAGTTAAAAACAAGTTTTACTACTGATTACGAACCAACCGTACGAAATAATTGTCGCGAGATAAGTGAGATCTACTAAGGCTTCAAAGTGAATTAGACTCACTAAATTGGATTTCCATTTTCAGTTAGCGATTCTATTTCTCGTTTCCAATAGCCAGCTCCTTCAAATTCTTGTATGAATATCTCCGAATTCCATTAACAATTTCCCTATTTGACAACCTGGGGAAAACCAAACCATGGGGTCCCGAAACTGTTGCTACATGATTATTGCAATCTTCCGCAGCTTTTTCTGCTGTTTCTCGGTTCTCGCCACATTTACCGTGGACTTCACAATACGCATAGAAATGTGCCATAAATAATTATTTAAAGTGTTGTAAAACTTAAAGGGAATGTTGCCTGAATACCGGCAACACTTCTATTATAAAAACTTCCAGATTCAGCACGATCGAAAATATCATTTATTCCAATAAAGAGCTCTAGATTTAAAAAACTCCCGTGGTCATCTGATTCTGAGTCTGTAAATGGGAAAACTAAGCCAGTTCGTAAAGAGGTAACTGGTTTAAATCCTTGTCCAGCATCTACTGTACCTCTTAAATGAAAACCGATATTATCGCGCGTTCCCACAAACTGATAGTAGTCAGCAAAGAAAAGAATTGATAACTGACTCTTATCAAACTCCCCAACGAAGGCATCTTTTTTTGTGACAACTGTTTGATTAGAATTTACGACATCTGTAGTCGTAAATTCTGCGGCCTCAAGGGCGTCTATATTGTTTCCAGCTTCCCCCTTAAATCCAAATGAATAAAATTTTACATGCCTAGCTTTTCTCTTAGCTCCTATCAATGGGGAATTTAAAAGTCCTGAATACGCAACGACAAAGGAAGGAGTAATATCCGATACATCGCTAAGTCGTTCAGTTTCGGGACGAGTTATATCATATATACTATATGAATTTTGACTAGCCTCACCGCCGATTGTAATCCACTTAAATCTAATATCATCAGGTGTAATCAAATCGAAACCCGCTCCTACCTTCCTTAGTGCAAGTTCTCTTTCATATCGAAGTTTAACAATTTCCATATCCTTATTGAAATAATAAAGGTCATAATTTAATACTTGAAGTTCCCTATTAAGAACTGCCAGTTTTGTCGAATCAAATGCTATTCTAACAGGATCGGAACGAACGGCTAACTCTTCTTGAATCGCCTTAATTTCTTTTTCCTTATCTCTTATTTTCTTATCAAATGCAAATTCAAAAGCTTCAGCTTTTAAAGTTTCATGTCTGAGATTCCCACCGGAGTTATTAGCCAAAATCTCAGCTATAATTTCATCCATTTTCGTCCGAAATTTCACTCTTTCAATTTGTAGGCCCTCAAGTTCATACGTCAGTAAGGCCTCTTGTCTTCGGTAAAAGTCTGTCCACTCAGAATTCCTTCGGATTGACATTACTCTATTGAGATCATCAATTTCTTTCTGTTTAGCTTCGATTTTTAGAATTTGATCGTTCTCAAAACCCAGGGCTTTTACACTATCAGTGTGAAATTTTTTAATTACTCCTTCATTCTGCTCAATTATTTTTTGAATCCCCATGTAATCCACTGAGACTTCTGGATTAGCCAAAAGGAAGTTCCAATTTACTCCAATAGAAACATTCGTGTTTAGATTATTATTTTCAAAAAGCGTTGATACTCCATCGGTTAGTCCGCCCCCTATTTTAATCCCAACTATATTATTTTCCCAAACAATATTTAATGAACCTGCTAGGGTGTTGTCTGAGGTACTAACCGCCGCATAATTCCCAAGGCCAGCAAATGTATTTCCTGCAATTATTTTTGCAAATTGATTGTTAAGAATATATTTCAATTGTTGATCAGGATCTTTCATATCAATTGTATCCCCTCGGGAAGTCACAATTTTACTAATGTTCTGTCCGGTGACCGAGGAAGCACAAAGCAACAAAAAAGCTAAAGCATATATAAATCTGAAGAACAGTCTCTTTATATCAGGTTTAAAATGTTCTGAAATTTTGTAAACGCTCTTTTTAGAACTTAGTAGATCATCACTTGCAAAAAATCCCAAATGTTTTTCAGTCTGCATTCGGAATATTTTTTCGGACCGACAATCTGACCCATATTCATTGACCGTTAATGCAATAGAATGAGTAAGCTCATTTTTTCTTCGAAGATCAGAATTATAGTTTGGTTGCATTTTTAGTATCGTTGAGGTTAAAATTCAGTGGGCTATTTCACTTCTCATCTTTCTCATTAATTACCTTAGTCGCATAGGGCACTATACCCAGCCCCAAGGCGGTAAGGATGGGCCAGAGGTCCTCGAATTCAGGAACCTTCATGCCCTTGATTGCGAAATACATGTAGAAGGAAAAGATGCAGATAGCCAGGATGGAAGCACTCAGGGAGCTCAAAAAGGCGATCAGCCGACTGCTGCTTCGGTTCATCGGAATATTGGGCTGATCTGCCGGAGACAGCGGAGGGATAGTTTGTTTATTAGCGGGATCGGCAGCATTTGCGACCATCATGCTTGTCCGGGCCCTAAGCATATCCATCTGAACCGCCTGTACTTCTTCCAGGCGTTCCTCCGGCACATCATCAGACAGGGCACTGCTGATCTTATATCCTTCCCTCTTTAGCCAGCCGATGAAATACAAGGCAGCGCCGATGGAAAGAATGACCGGCATCAATACGTATAGCCACATCCAACCGAGTTCGGGTTTGCAATCCAAACAGGGGTCCGCTGCCGTTGCGGGGCTTTGCGGTGTGGCTTCTTCCGTTTCCAGCTTCTCAATTTCCTTTTGCTGGGCTATTACTTTCTCCTGCAATTTGGAGATCATGGCAGTGGAGTCTTGGGAAGATGCCTCAACCGAGATAAGGAGCAGTAAGAAAATTAAGGCAGTCTTCATGATTCCGATATTTAATGCAGCCCTATTCAAAACAAACAGAAACTGCGGCTTATCTATCAGAAATCTATCAACTCAACACGCTGAAAACCAGGCAAAACAAGGAGATGGTGAGGCTCAGTCAGAAGGTGGTGGAAATAAGCGGGTTTTCGGGAGTTGATGTAAAAAATGGGATTGATCTAGGGACGAGGGGATCGTGGCAACAAGAGCAATCCGACCACAAAAAATCCGTATTGGATGATATTAATTATATTTCTCGTATACCAGATCCGGTCAATAATCTGAGAATAGAGGAGTGCATCGATGAAAAAGGTTCCGAAGGAGTAAAGAAATATTCCAGCCAATATCCAAAACCATGGATAAGACAGTATATCATCGCGTTGTTCCGCCATACGCAAGAGCGAGAACCCCATAATGAATGAAATCACGATGAGAATAGAAGTTTGGAGGATAGAAGAATAGAGGATGTTCCCTTCAAAAAAATCAAAATAGAATTTGGTTAGAAAGAGAAGTATAAAAACAACTCCTATTCTGTTTCTAATACGGGATCGAATTCCTGGTTCAAAATTGAAACTGGCGATCCAAAGAAAAAAAAATGCCTCGTAAACAAGATAAAGGGCCAACAAGTACCCGTGTATTTTCCAAATCTCATTAGCCTTATAGGCAGCAAAACCGATTCCGTCCACTACCGCTCCAAATAGGAGAAACACAAAAAACAGGCGAAGTTTTAAATCGCCTGTTTTGAGTTTTGTTCCGGCAATAGCCAATGGAACCAGTATCGAAAAAGATGAAAACTCTTGTATACTCACTCTATAACATTAAAAGTAATTAGTCAATCTGTTCGGTATAAGGTGGAGGTGGCGGCGGCCAGGAATTTTGAACAAGTCTGGATGTGACCATGGTTTGGTTGTCAGCTCCTACAATATTTCTTCCGTCTTGGTCCACTCCTACAAATATCACCCGGATTCTATTGGATTTTGTATGACTATAGCTGGTGTCGTATCCGAAATAATACCTTACAGCTTTCAGCGCCCCATTACTAAGAAAGTCATCCATATCTCGATTTACGACTCCCCGGTTTTCAAAAAAGCTACAGGGAAACTTGTTATACGGATCACCAAAATCATCACTCGGAAGTCTATTTATACAATTCATTACGTCGGCTTTATTAATTTCCAAGTCAGCTACCAGAGGAATCTCATCATGCTTCAACATGTCAAGCACTTCGGACATAGTTATCTCCCTTTTGTAGGTAAACGGCCGGCCAGTATAAATCAATTTTTCCGAGGTAGGAGCACGGGGAACTTTGGCTACCTCATAAGATCCATCCTCAAAGGCAAGGAATAGTTCGGGTAGATATCCCGGGCCCACTAAATTGCGGCAGTACCAAGCCATTGATCCGTTATAGATCATCCCAGCCTCTTTTTTTATAGCCGATTTCAACACGGTTCCCCCAATTGCCGCGCTGAATGCCAAATCACCTAATCTGGGCTCTCTCAGAAATGACAAAATAAGATGTGCCGCTTCATCCAAGGAGATCTTGAATGATTTGCTTAGAATAGTTTGAGTTTCATCGTTCATGTTTTATTATTAGTTAAGTTGAAAATCTAAATCCACCAAATTCTTTCCCTGCATCCCCGATTACGCTCGTCAGTAGATACTGGGCCTCGCGGGGGGAGGAGACGCTGATCGAGTAAGCGCTGCCGGGTGTACCTTTGATTACCCAGTGTAGCAGATAGTATTCACCTTCGCTGAGGTCAAGTTCTTTTGCAGAACTTCCGGTGGAGATCAGGGTCTCATCTAAGAAAAGCCATATCTCCCCTTTCAAAGCAAATGTGGATGTCACTAACTTAATCATCGCTCAAAATCATGATCTAAACTCGCCTGAAGCTGTTCGCATTCCTATAGCCACTAAGAATCCGGCGTCCTCCGGTTAGATTTTGGCGGTACCCTACCCTTTTCTAGTGTATAACCCTTAGAAATCCCTCCTTTCTCCTTCTGGAAACATCCAGGAAAGACCCGTCGGTCAACTTCACCTGACCGCCCTCTCCTTTGATGTATTCGGACAGGTAATCCAGATTGATAAAATGCGAATTGTGGATGCGGTAAAACCGATAGCCTTCCAGCATCTCTTCACAATCCTTGAGTGTGCGTGAGACGATGACCTGCCGCTTGTCTTTGAGGAAAAATGTGGTGTAGGTATTGTCGGATTCACAGCGGACGATGTCATGCACATCGACGAAGATGTATCCGGTAAAGCTGGGAAGGGCGACTTTTGCTTTTTCGGGGGGTTTGTTCAGATTTTCCAGCAGGTTTTGGAGATGGACCAGGCCGGTACTTTTCTTTGATTTGAACCGCTCCAAAGCTGCCCCAAACTCCGTTGGATCAATGGGCTTGACCAGGTAATCCACCGCCGCCATCCGAAAGGCCCGCACGGCATATTCTTCATAGGAGGTGGTAAAGATGAGTTCGAAGTCTATCCGGGTTCGGGAGGCAAGCCACTCAAAAGAGGTTCCGCTCTGGAGCATGACATCACAGAGCGCCAAGTCCGGCTTGACGCTGTCGATCAGGAGTTCCGCCTCCTCTGCAGAGGCTGCTATTCCCACGAGTTCGAATTCAGGATATTCATTCAGCAGCCTGATCAGATTTTCCTGTGCATGCTTTTCGTCCTCAATCAAAACAGTCTTGTATCCCATATTATTAATCTTCAAAGGGTATGAGTAACCGAACTTCGCTTCCCCTGTCATTCGCAGGGTTCTTATGGATGGAAAATTCGGCCTTGGTTTTATTCAGTTCATTGTAGAAATCAAACCGCTCTTTCATCAGCTGGATGCCCATGGATGTCTTTTTCACCTTGTGAGCCAGGTCAAAGCTGGATTTCTCGGTCTTTTCCTTGCCGTCGTCTGTAATCAGGCAGCACAGATGATCCGGGTCGTGGATGGCAAATGAGATGGACAGTTGGCCTCCCTCGGCGAGCCCATGCCAGACTGCGTTTTCCAAAAAAGGCTGGATAAACATGGGAGGTATTTGGATCTCCCTTCCCAACAGGCTGTCCTCCAGCGTGAAGTGAAAATCGAATGCGCCGTTCACCCGCATCCGCTCGAGTTCCAGGTAGATCTTGCAATTCTCCATCTCCTCCTGTAGGTCGACCATCTTTCTCGAGGAACTTTCGAGGACGTAGCGGACGAGCTGGGAAAATTTAATCAGGTACGTTCCGGCCAGATAGGAGTCTTGGGTTTGAATGTAGTGGTGGATGGAGTTGAGGCAATTGAAGATAAAGTGCGGATTGATCTGTGCTTTCAGGGCTTTGAGTTCCCCCTGGACGACACTGAGCTTCAACTGGGTTTCCCGCTGCTTGAATGCGGTCTCGCGTTTTGACCGGTATATCACAAAGACGATAAAAGAGAAAGCTAAAATGACGGGCAAAAGCCCGAAAAGTACAGCGGTTCGAATCTGGGTATCCAGGGGTTGTTCCGGAATGGTGACACTGACGGCGTGAGTCTCTACCTGAAGAAGATTTAGAAAGTGAGAAATGTCACCCAAGAGTCAGAAAGATTTGTTTCAATAGCATTTTAAGTTACAACAAATCATTCGAATCACCTACAATCCTCGCAGCAATAAACAAAATAGGTAGTTGCTTGGCGGGTAGTCTGTTAAGGGTTAAGGGTTAAAACGTTAAGGGTTAAGCCGCTGCGCTGTTGTAGCGGTGTCTGCTGTGCTGTTGTAGCGTTGTCACGTTGTCCGCTGAAGCTGTTGGTGGGTAGTCTGTTAAGGTGTTAAGTGTTGTTCGCGGAGCTGTTTTCGGGTGCGGAAGCTTTGTAGGCGGTTATGGAATCCTGCGGGACAGGCTCTCTCCTACCTCACCCTTCACTGCCCACCCTACATGCTGGCCCAAGCCTAAAATCTTCCAACAGGAAGATTTCTTGACGGCTTGTCCCCCATCTCCACATGGAGAGGGAGCTTGTGCAGTGGTCAAATTCAGCTTAGAGTTCCTAATTGGAAAGGAATAACTTCTTACTTCATTTTTGATATTGAATTAAGATTTGACCGGACGTATTGATGG
>NZ_MUNY01000015.1 GCF_002002735.1 Algoriphagus sp. A40
GCTGCAAGCGTGATCGCTCCCAGCTTGTCGTCGTTCACTGCCAAACCGGTCAGGGTCACTTCGCCTGTGTTCGTTATGGTATAGGTATAGGTAATCACCTGGCCCGCTTCGGTCACTTGCGTCACGTCCGCCAACTTGGTGATGTCCACCAAGGCCGCTCCGTTCACCGCTACCGTCTCGGTCGCACTGTCGGTCGCTTCCTCTTCGCTGCTCACACTCGCCACGTTCACAATGTCCAAGCCCGCATCTATGTCGGACTGCAACACCGTGTAGGTCGCCGTGCCGCTCGTGCTCGCCCCGGGGGCCAGTGTCGTCGCTGCAAGCGTGATCGCTCCCAGCTTGTCGTCGTTCACTGCCAAACCGGTCAGGGTCACTTCGCCTGTGTTCGTTATGGTATAGGTATAGGT
>NZ_MUNY01000054.1 GCF_002002735.1 Algoriphagus sp. A40
CATCCACGGATCATTTCGTATTGGCCGATCCCCGTGGCTTTTCGCAGCTTATCACGTCCTTCCTCGCCTCTGAGAGCCTAGGCATCCCCCGTGCGCCCTTAATCACTTACTTCTACTTGCTCATTATCACTAATGAACCATTATTACAGTCTCTACTTCAATATGTCAATGAACTTGTTCCCGCACTTGTGCGGGAAGGTGTGAAATGTGTAAAAGAGAAAGCCGAGGGACAGGAATCTTTCCAGAAAGGAGGTGTTCCAGCCGCACCTTCCGGTACGGCTACCTTGTTACGACTTAGCCCCAGTTACCGGTTCTACCCTAAACGGCTCCTTGCGGTTACCGCCTTCAGGTCGCCG
>NZ_MUNY01000014.1 GCF_002002735.1 Algoriphagus sp. A40
TGCCGCTCGTGCTCGCCCCGGGGGCCAGTGTCGTCGCTGCAAGCGTGATCGCTCCCAGCTTGTCGTCGTTCACTGCCAAACCGGTCAGGGTCACTTCGCCTGTGTTCGTTATGGTATAGGTATAGGTGATCACCTGGCCCGCTTCGGTCACTTGCGTCACGTCCGCCAACTTGGTGATGTCCACCAAGGCCGCTCCGTTCACGTCAACCGTCTCGGTCGCACTGTCGGTCGCTTCCTCTTCGCTGCTCACACTCGCCACGTTCACAATGTCCAAGCCCGCATCTATGTCGGACTGCAACACCGTGTAGGTCGCCGTGCCGCTCGTGCTCGCCC
>NZ_MUNY01000022.1 GCF_002002735.1 Algoriphagus sp. A40
CCAGCGGCACGGCGACCTACACGGTGTTGCAGTCCGACATAGATGCGGGCTTGGACATTGTGAACGTGGCGAGTGTGAGCAGCGAAGAGGAAGCGACCGATAGTGCGACCGAGACGGTAGCGGTGAACGGAGCGGCCTTGGTGGACATCACCAAGTTGGCGGACGTGACGCAAGTGACCGAAGCGGGCCAGGTGATTACCTATACCTATACCATAACGAACACAGGCGAAGTGACCCTGACCGGTTTGGCAGTGAACGACGACAAGCTGGGAGCGATCACGCTTGCAGCGACGACACTGGCCCCCGGGGCGAGCACGAGCGGCA
>NZ_MUNY01000021.1 GCF_002002735.1 Algoriphagus sp. A40
CCAATGGACCGTTCACCGCCGCAATGCCCGCAATCTTGTCGTCTGTCACACTGAATGGTCCGGCCAGGGTCACGTTGCCGCTGTTGGTGATCACGTAGCGGTATGCCACCACGTCACCTACCGCAGCGTACGGATCACCCGATACCACCTGCTTGTCCAAGGTCAACGCTCTGGTCTGGGTCGCATCCACGGTCTCGGTATCGGTATTCGAGGTCACCCCGTTGCCGCTCGCGCTGGCCACGTTGGTCACACTGCCGTTGTTCAGATCCGTCTGGGTAATCGTATAGCTGCCTGTCGCAGTCACGCTGCCGCCGTGA
>NZ_MUNY01000006.1 GCF_002002735.1 Algoriphagus sp. A40
CGCAAGTGACCGAAGCGGGCCAGGTGATTACCTATACCTATACCATAACGAACACAGGCGAAGTGACCCTGACCGGTTTGGCAGTGAACGACGACAAGCTGGGAGCGATCACGCTTGCAGCGACGACACTGGCCCCCGGGGCGAGCACGAGCGGCACGGCGACCTACACGGTGTTGCAGTCCGACATAGATGCGGGCTTGGACATTGTGAACGTGGCGAGTGTGAGCAGCGAAGAGGAAGCGACCGACAGTGCGACCGAGACGGTTGACGTGAACGGAGCGGCCTTGGTGGACATCACCAAG
>NZ_MUNY01000007.1 GCF_002002735.1 Algoriphagus sp. A40
GCAGTCCGACATAGATGCGGGCTTGGACATTGTGAACGTGGCGAGTGTGAGCAGCGAAGAGGAAGCGACCGACAGTGCGACCGAGACGGTTGACGTGAACGGAGCGGCCTTGGTGGACATCACCAAGTTGGCGGACGTGACGCAAGTGACCGAAGCGGGCCAGGTGATCACCTATACCTATACCATAACGAACACAGGCGAAGTGACCCTGACCGGTTTGGCAGTGAACGACGACAAGCTGGGAGCGATCACGCTTGCAGCGACGACACTGGCCCCCGGGGCGAGCACCAGCGGCA
>NZ_MUNY01000005.1 GCF_002002735.1 Algoriphagus sp. A40
GTATTCGAGGTCACCCCGTTGCCGCTCGCGCTGGCCACGTTGGTCACACTGCCGTTGTTCAGATCCGTCTGGGTAATCGTATAGCTGCCTGTCGCAGTCACGCTGCCGCCCGGTACCAATGGACCGTTCACCGCCGCAATGCCCGCAATCTTGTCGTCTGTCACACTGAATGGTCCGGCCAGGGTCACGTTGCCGCTGTTGGTGATCACGTAGTTGTAAACCACCACGTCACCTACCGCAGCGTACGGATCACCCGATACCACCTGCTTGTCCAAAGACAGCGTTCTGGTCTG
>NZ_MUNY01000004.1 GCF_002002735.1 Algoriphagus sp. A40
CCAGCGGCACGGCGACCTACACGGTGTTGCAGTCCGACATAGATGCGGGCTTGGACATTGTGAACGTGGCGAGTGTGAGCAGCGAAGAGGAAGCGACCGACAGTGCGACCGAGACGGTAGCGGTGAACGGAGCGGCCTTGGTGGACATCACCAAGTTGGCGGACGTGACGCAAGTGACCGAAGCGGGCCAGGTGATCACCTATACCTATACCATAACGAACACAGGCGAAGTGACCCTGACCGGTTTGGCAGTGAACGACGACAAGCTGGGAGCGATCACGCTTGCAGC
>NZ_MUNY01000041.1 GCF_002002735.1 Algoriphagus sp. A40
CTTGGTGATGTCCACCAAGGCCGCTCCGTTCACGTCAACCGTCTCGGTCGCACTGTCGGTCGCTTCCTCTTCGCTGCTCACACTCGCCACGTTCACAATGTCCAAGCCCGCATCTATGTCGGACTGCAACACCGTGTAGGTCGCCGTGCCGCTCGTGCTCGCCCCGGGGGCCAGTGTCGTCGCTGCAAGCGTGATCGCTCCCAGCTTGTCGTCGTTCACTGCCAAACCGGTCAGGGTCACTTCGCCTGTGTTCGTTATGGTATAGGTATAGGT
>NZ_MUNY01000044.1 GCF_002002735.1 Algoriphagus sp. A40
AAAATATATTCTGTAAAAATTTCTTTTTGTGATTTTTTTGGGTTATAATTTTAAAACAGGAGAAAAAAGAAATCAAACCTCTCCAAATATTTATTATTCATCAAAAAGTTAAAATTATGCCACCTAAAAAAAACGAAAAAAAATCTGTCGCAAATCACGAACAGGACCCAGACCAACTTTGGAAAGCCTTAAAAAGTGAATTAAAATGTGATTGTACTATTCGGAACGGGAAATTAAAGGTTCTCAACACGCTCTTGGAAAGGGAAATTTCAAGTCTTCAGGAGGTTCATGAATTAAATTGGGATCATGAAAACCTAAAAATAGAATTTCAATCTGTTGATTGGATTGCCCATTTCATTAGTCTACCTGAAGGAGCCAAACTTGCAAAATTTGCAGAGATGGCAGAAGACATCTATCAATTTCTTGGTAAAGAATATTACTACCAAATCTTAGCTGATATCATTACTACAATGAAAACTATAGGGGATTGGAAGTATGATGTTTTAGAATTGATCAACTTAGGTAATCATAGTCAAAAACATTTAATGGAAGCAGAAGAATTGGGGAATTTTCACAAGCTTCCAGAATCTTTTACAGTATTTAGAGGCGTAGGTTTAAATGATAAACAGCACGATGTTGAAGATTACTTATCCACAAGCTGGACTCTTGATCTTGAAATTGCCAAACTTCATGCAAAAAAGTCCACTGGTGTACCCATCCTATTCAAGTATGAAGTTCAAAAAAGAGAAGTACTAGCATATTTTTCGAGATACGGCCAGCATGAAATACTTCTGGATTTCATGGACATTGATTTTCAGGATGTTGAGATTGAATATCTGGGCTAAAACCAGGTTGATTAAAGTCAAAACCTTCTTCAATTTAAAGGAAGAATCAACATGGGTAAGCTCCCTCGAAAAAGATGTTTAAAAGTTAAATTATGAAACTAATTGTATTATTTACTAAGATGTTTGGAATAAAATCATTGAAAATTTCTCTTTGTATCTCCAAAATGGACTTCATAAAAAAAATGACAAACAAAAAGGCCTTGAGAGAATTCTCCCAAGGCCTTTAACTTTTTAAATTATTTAGACTAAATCCAACTCATATGGATTGGAAATCGTTTTTTTTCCAAATCGTTTTAACAATTCCAATTCATTGGTTTCATTGATTTTTTCTTTTTTCAGAATCTCCTTTACTGCGGGCTGTTTTAATCCAGGAATTCGGGTTTGGAAAAATGGCCAAAGGGTATCATTCGAATAAACCTTGTCCAAATTTGAAAACCCCGCAATATGATTGTATTGGTTACGGAGCTCTTTAAATTCATCCGTATACATAAATTTCCACTCCCCTTCCTCACAAACAAGCTTCCCAATAACAACCTTGTCAATTTTCAGCTCAAAGGTTGCTTTGGCATCTGCAGGCAAGTGAATCTCGATTTCGCTGTCATCATTCGACTTTGAAAACAGTTTTTTGAAATGCTTTAACATATTTTATTCCTCCCTAATCCTTTTAAATCTCTCTTTTATAATATGTTCAATCAATTTGCACCTTTCTGGAATGAAAAAACAGAAAAACTCCATTTTTAACATTTCTAGAACCTGATGCTCGTTTTCTTCTGAAGCCAATTCACTGATTATAACCTTGAATTCAGTATTCAAGTTCTTTAAATATTTAATCAACCCAAAGTGGTTGATTTCACTGTCCCCATCAATACTGATCCTTGGGCATGCAGACTCGATATAATTTTCCACTTTTCTGCCACCATGGCCCATCGCCTCCAAATGTTTGATGATCCACTCATCACTATTGTTCCAGAGCAAACCTCTTGCCGAATCATAAAGTGGTGCCAATCTGGGAATAGTACCGACTTTTTTAGTGTTAGCAATAATCCCCCAATTGTAAAAGTGTCTATCATTATTTCCAACCAGCCCGTCAAATGCAATCATTTTTACAAGCTCCTTAATCAAATCACTTCCTTGATCTCCAAATTTAAATTCAATGGCACGCTGGATAAACTCAAATGTGAATAATTGACGAGACGTGGCTCTTTCATTGGCTATTTTGGCAGCCATTTCCATGTCATCCAAATATTCTCCACAAATTTCAGCACCGTGTACAAGTGTTTCATTCTTTTTAAGAAAATATTTACTCAGAAACCTGATTTGGCCATTGATTTTGAAGATCGCCACATCATTCAAAGTCAGGTTTAGTTCCTGACCAATCCTGTTTATCATGTATTCGATAACGGATTCATGTGGATACCATTTCTCAGCAGTTTTTGCGATGTAAGGAATCCAAGTTTTTGGATTCTTCCTTCTTATCCCACTTTCCTTGAAGAATTCATACACCCTAATAAACTGTTTTGGGGCATCTCCATCGAGAGGGATATTTTCAACAAAATAATCTTTAGGTGAGAGAAATGGTATTTTCTTCTCATTCAACAACAAGCCAGAGCAGCTAATTGATTGCTCTTTTCTAAGTTGATTTTTTGAAGAAATCACAGTGAACAAATCTTTGACAAAAATAAGGAATAAATACCGAATTCATGAATCGATATTCTTTTTCCCCTACTTATAGGTTGAAATCCTGATAATTGGTCTTCTGCCATTTCATGAGTCAGGGATGAATTTTTTGGGATAAAGCGGATCTTTAAATATTTAAATCTTAGTTTTAAGAACCCCAAGATATTTGATGTTTTCTAAGGTAAAGCCTTACTCTTCTGAGTCAAAAAGTCAATTATTTCTGAAAGTACTTCCTTCCTTTTTTTAACAGGAAGTCAATTCAATTGTGGTTAATTTCTTGAATTAAGTGTTTGATTATGAATCTCTTTTAGAATTGAAGGGACTTTACTCTGGTTGCAACTATCGTTGATAGGGGGAGCTCTAAAAAGATAAAAAACCTGTTAGATTCATTTCTGACAGGTTTTCTTGTTTTAATAGGTTTTACCATTTTAGAAAAACCACACTTCTAACCTACCCTTCGCTGTAATTCAATAGCACTTTCAATAGCACTTTTGACACTTCAATATTGTATCCAATCCTCTTCCTGCATTGTAAGGCATTGACTGAGTAGTTTTCTTCAACTTCAAAGCCCACTTCACAGTGTCTTCAGGACTCAAAAGACTCTCCCCTTTCCTTTGCATAAAAGAATTTACTGAATAAGGAATCCCTATTCCTAAATCTGAAACTGCGATGATGATTTCACCTTTGTATGGGTAGTACTGACAAAAAACGTAGGAATCAATTGGGGACTATGCATTATATATTTAAACCAGATGAAGAAAAAGTCGATCTTGACAGTTCCCTCCTTTTAACCAAGCAAGCAGAAACGCTCGCGAGGAAAATAGATTATTAAAGCGGATAGTGTGCTTAACTCCGCAGCCTACAGTGAGGGTGGGGACAGGGAAAAAGGAAAAATATTTGCAGAGACCGACGCAAGCCAAAGCTATTCGGGTTAAGGGCAACGACTGAAACCGTTTTGATTTACTAGGAATACTTTTTCCGGGAGTGGTTCGGATCTGGGAAAGTGGGATTTAGCGATTTTTGGTAAGCTCTATGCCACAAGCCGTTTCTATGTCTTCCGATATTCTAGTACCGCTTTTCACTCAGCATTTGTAAAGGCACGTTAGCTACAAACCTCACAAAAACCTGTACGCCAGCTTCCGATGCAATCGAAAAAACACCATCGATATCTTCTGTCAATCCCCGCATCAATTTCAATCCCAAACTTCCGGCGTTCTTCTTTTTATGCTCAGGGATACCTACGCCATTATCGGAAATTCTTAACTCAATCTGTTGCTTATCGAGTTCCTTTAGCGAAATGGAGATTCTACTACCCGTCATATCATCCGGAAAAGCATACTTCATAGAATTCGTGATCGCCTCATTCACAATCAGTCCCAAAGAAACCGCCTGAGACACATCCAATTCAACCCGATCCAGATCCAGAGAAACAGGGATGACCCTGGACACCATGAGACTTTCATGGAGGTGCTGGATCAGCTCACGGAGATATTCCTCCATATTGATAGAGGCAATGTCCGTCGACTGATACAGCTTCTTGTGGATGAGAGACATGGCATACACCCTGTTCTGACTGTCCTGAATCGCATAGAGGGCTTCTTCGCTTAAATGCCGAGACTGAGATTCCAACAAACTCAGCACAGTCTGGAGGTTATTTTTGACCCGATGATGGACTTCTTTGAGGAGCCATTCTTTCTCTGTCAGCAGGTGCTTCAGCTGGTCGTTGGCTTTCTGTTTGACCTGATAGCGGCTATACAGCAGCCCCAAAATGGTCAAAAGCAAAGCCAGACCTCCGATCGAAATGTTCCTCAAAAGATTAGCCCGCGACAATTCCGCCTCTCTCAACTCGCTCTCTTTGGTTAGAAGCTGGATGTCCTGGTCCTTCTGAACAGTCTCATATTGGATTTGCAACTCTCTGAGTTTATTTCGTTGTGCAAAAGCAACTGCTGAATCATAGTAAATCTTGTACTTTCCAAAATTCGAAACAGCGGATTGGTAGTTGCCTTGCGCAGAGTCGATCTTGTAGAGAGAATGGTACCCGTCACTGAGCGCCCATACCGGCATGTTTTTAAAAGTGACAGTTATTTTCTCGGCAAACCTCTGTGACCCCTTCAGATCTCCTATCTCATAATAGAATTTTGAAAGGTTGGTATAATCGGAGGGAACAACAGCGAAGCGATGTTCAGGCCCCAAATTGTCAGTCAATGCAACATAGGAATCAAAATATTCCTTCGCCTTGTCCATGTCTTTCAGATTGAAATAGGCCAGTCCCTTGGTAATGGTAAGTCGCAGGGACTCGAAGTGATTGGTTGGAGGAAACCCAGCCTCAGATTCTTCAATCGCATCGAGTGCCTTCTGAGGTTCTTCGAAGGCCATATAATAGCTAAATTCAAGAAACGGCTTATACCACAAAATCTTTGTCTCCTTTGTCCTGGGAGCATCAAGCGCTCGTTCAATCCACTTTAATCCTGACTCATAGTCGTTTACAGCGCCATAAATTTGGAAGAGTCGCATGTAACACAAAGGGGCAAAAGCAACATCGCCAGTCTCCTCAATACTTTTGATTGATGCTTCGCCAAAGGTGAAGGCTTGGAGGTAATCCCCCTTAAATACTTCAATGTAAGCCAGAACATTGTAGGTGTATTGCTTATGTTTAAATCCTATTTCGTCTAGCAACTCCAAAACCTTAAGTAATTCTTCTTTTGCCAGACTATGATCCGTAAAAAAATGCTCAGTCAACAGATCCTCCAAAATCAGAACTTCGTTGATCGCCATTTTATTTTTTCTGCTGAGCCTCAGAGCTTCATCCAACAACTGGATTTTGCCGGGAGACCGTAGTGGCAGGCTTGCCCCTTGTTCCGCCAGGACATGGACAAGAGAAATCTCATCCTTGTCCTCTCGGCAAAGGTCAGCTGCCTTTCGAAAGTATCCGTTCCCTTTTTCGCTATTTCCGCGTTGAATCTCCAATCTAGCTTGGAGTTTTAAGCTTTCGATCTGCCACTTCCGGCTGGATGACTCCAAGCTTAATAGGTCAAGTCGCTCCAAATAGTAAGTGGCGCTGTCAATATCCCGCTGCTCTTGTCCCGGCCTAAACAGGAAATGGCTGCCCATTTCTGCCAGCAACTGGAGGTGATTATCGCCGGTACTTTTACTGAGCAATTCATGAACTTCCTTGAACTTACCTTCCTGAATCAACACAGAGCCGGGAGAGTCCGACCCATCATTGTACGCTCCGTTGTAGGGTAGCATGGGGTTAAGATTATAAACTTTACAGGCAAAAATCATCGCGCTGTCCAGATCAATCTGACCTTGGGAGATACTATACAGGTAGTTGCCAGTACTAATCGCAAGAAAGCGCTTCAAAGGGCCGTCGTAGCTAGAAGGTATGGGGTTTTGGGTGACCTGCCCGGAAGCAGGCAGTGAAAAACAAATCAAAAAAATCATCGGCATCCAAAACCTGCACACCAAACGTAACTCCCTTTTTTTCTTCATAAGTTGCAGTGGTCCTACCTGTACAAAATATTCCGTTTCCGGAAGTATTCCCTTTCCCGGTTAGTTAGCAAAAAATCCCAGGGTCTGCCGAATCTCTGCATTAGTCTGACTAATATACAGGAGTATTCTCAGAATTGAGCACCGTTTTGATGACCGGAATTGACAGGATAAACAGTCCAGAATATTGTGTTTAGGATGAGAGTTTTTGCTCGGGTTAAAGTTTCACCTAAAGAGCAGCTTTCTCCTAAGGATTCTCCACTTCGATCACTTTAAAAAATTCCAGAGAGCTTCAAGGTGCTGATACCGACCTTCTCCGCTTTGCCTCTCAATTCCATATCTCCAAGGGGGATTTTTTGATAGAACCCATCATTGGGAAGGATGGCAAGCAGCTCGTCCGAAGCCAGAATTCTGACTTGGTGTTCGTTGCACATCCCCAGAATCCGGGAAGTGGTATTGAGCACGTCACCGGACAAAGTCAACTCTCGCTTGATCACACCAATTTCACCGACAATTACTTTTCCGAAGTGTACTCCAGCCTTAAACTCCGGAACAAAGCCATATTTCAACAGGTATTTGTCTGCCAAGCCGGTGAAAACTCCACTCATCGCGAAATAACATTTCAGGCAATCGTCATTTCTTCCTTTTTGCGACAGCATCCAGGAAATAATCACCTCATCACCGACGTACTGATAGATCTCCCCGCTGTGATCTACAATCGGCCCGGTGATATCCGTAAAGTACTCCTTTAAGAAGCGATGGTAGGTCTCATTTCCCAGTCTTTCAGCGATCCTAGTCGAGGAATTAAGATCAACAAACAGGAATATTCTGGTTTCCTCTTTGGCCCTGTGATATTTCCCCAGCAAAAAATTTATCCAGTTATTCTGCCCAAACTTGTCATTGACCTGTAGGGTCAACTGGGTCAGGACCAGGACGATCAGCCAGGCCATGGCATTTTTCAAATGAATGGAATCTCCTAAAAAAGCGGTAAACGATTCGGTAAATCCGACGGAATTGGACTTTTGTAGCGCCCAAACCAGGGACACGATTACCACTAGGCTGGAGCTGACCAGGATAAACGAAACAATCACCAGCGCGATGGACTTCCAATAGGGACCATCCCGATATCGCTCGTTCACATAGTAAACCAAGACCCCCCCACCCAATACGCCTGCGGCAAAGCCAACGCTTCCGTTGAGAAGCAAGCTCGATTTCAAGTCATATCCCTCGCTGAATCCGGCAGAACTCAATGAGGAGATCGTCAGGTAGTCATACACGGTCAGGATCAATCCAATGACTGTCCAGCTGGTGACAATTAGCAGGTGTTTTTTAAGTTTTATCATGAATTTGGTTCCCTAATTAGTCTTTATGATTGTCGCAATGACACCAGTAACCAAGTTTTATTTCGATTACACCTCGACAAGCTCGGTGTCCGAAAACCCATTGTCTTTAGGGAGGGGGAGGAAAGGCGGCTTCGCCGCCTTTCCTCCCCCTCCCTCAATCAAAACATTGTTTCGGTGGTCGAGCTTGTCGAGATCATATCGTAAATTTTTTAATGCTGGTGTAAAAACAGATATTCATTTTAGTCTTTTCTAATATCTATACTGTACAGTAAGTGCTGCAAACAGCACATCCTTGCCTGCTCCCACTTCTTTGAGATACTCATCCGCCTGAAACCAAGTGAATTCCGGCACAATGGAGAGGTGATCATTCGGGCTGTATTCAAGATTCACTCCCATCTGATTGCCGATCTTCCTCTCTTCACTTTCGGCGAGATATAAAATCCGGACATTGGGACCATAGATCCCGTCCTGAGTGCTGAATCTCCAGAAAAGATCATAATCCATCGAAAAAACAAGCTCATCAGCCAAGCTGACCTGAAAAGAAGGATGCACATCAATCAGATTTACCGGGCCGATAATCGCCGCCAAGCCAAAATAGGCCCCTCTTGGAAACATGGGATTAAAGGAATTTAGGATGTCGTCTGAACGGACTTTGTCCCCACTGATCACTTCAGTTTTCAAGCCAAAGCCAGGCTTGGAATTAAACTGATCCAGCGAATAAAACAGATTTGCGGAAGCGGTATAGGCACTTATCCGCTGCTCCCCGAAGCTACCAAACTGATACAGCGCCTCCAGATCAAAGCTCAACTTCCGCCAGACACCAGACCACCTGGAACCAATGGAATGCCTGACTTCCTGTTCAGGAGAAAAGCCGTTGAAAGAAGCCAACTCATCTTCAAATCCGATGTAATAATGGTCCATCTTGGAGTTTTGATTCATATTCCACACCCCATACATTGCCCAAAGTGCTTTTATCCCGCTGATTTCATCATCAAAAACACCCTGTAAGATCTGCACCGGTCGTGCATAAAAAGCATCAATTCCATAGCGGGTTGATTTGTAAAACAGCTTGGCCGCGTCGAAACTAAGCCGGTTGTTCGGTCCCTCACGCACCGTGATCAGTCTTTCCGAGCCATAGCTCATTTCCTGCCGTCCCACACGGGCAGTCAGGTACTTGCTTGGGTTTTCCCAGAGTTTATATTCGAAGAAAAGCTGATGGACGCCCAGCCTGTTTTCATCAATAGGCCGGTTTGGGTCTGGGCGCCCCACTGCAAATGTGCTGTTCAACTGCGCAAAGGCCCGAAAACGGTTGATGTGCATGTCCCCATGAAACATAAATCGGGTGTAAAAGGCCAGATACTCTTCCTTAGGTCCATCACCCCAATCCTCATTCTTGAACCATTGGGCTTGATAGCGGATCTCCCCTCCGAGACTTAGAAAGCTATTTTCCGAAACTGGCAGATATTTGATCTTAGGAAACCGATGTGAGGAATCAGTTTTCAAAAAGCCATAGTCTTCTTCATAGCGAACATTTCTGATCTTATTTTGCTGAGCCATAGCCAGGTTTGAGATACAAAAACACAAAAGGAAAATTCTCGGTATAGCCATGAATCAATGGGTTTAGCATGATTTCACAACTCACTGATTCTGATAGCCACCGTAAAAATTCACCGGCGACCAGGCAGGACTAACTGCTGCCGGAGTCGGATCCAGATCTTTAAAAATGCCATCGGCAAAGACTATCTTCCCGCCGACGACAGTCAGTTCGGAAGTCAGTTGCCTGATTTCTTCCTCCTGGATCGAAAGGTAGTCATTCGAAAGCACTGCAAAGTCAGCATACATTCCTTCCTTGATGTACCCCTTGACATATTCTTCGGAGGAAAACCAGGCACTTCCTATGGTCAGGAGTTTCAGTGCTTCATGCCGGCTGATTTTTGCCGACTCGTCATAAAGCTGAGTTCCGCCCCAAGTCTTGCCGGAGACTGCCCAGTAAAGCGCCAACATGGGATTGTAACTGGAAACTCTCGTCCCGTCTGTTCCTAAACCCACAGGAATGCCCATTTCAATCATCTTTCGGATTGGCGGAGCTTGTCCCCCTGCCTCGGCACCATACCGATCTACAAAATATTCTCCTTGGAAAAGCATCCTGTTTTGCACCGCGATACCGCCGCCCATGCGTTTGATCTTTCGGAGGTTTTCCTCACTTATTGTCTCCGCGTGGTCGATGATCCATCTGACCCGATTTAGAAAAGGTTGATTTTTATCCACCTTTTCCAGGACTTTCAAAAAGCGTGTGATGCTCTCGTCATAGGTGGCATGAATCCGGAAAGGCCATTTATTTTTAGCCAAAACGCTGACAATGGAATCCAGTTCCTGCTCCATTTCCCGGCTCAGTTCGGGCCTGGGTTCCAGAAAATTTTCGAAGTCAGCCGCCGCCCAGGTGAGGTTTTCTCCTGCGCCATGCAGCATATAGCCGTTGGGTCTCAGCATATCCTGGTTTTCATGGAGCTTCTGCTGAGAGGTCCAGGATTTGACATCCTGAAGTTCCTTGCCCTTGTCCACAGCAAAAAGGTAATAGGAGGTACGCACGGACAGCTTTCCCTGCTGAGCCAGCTCCTTGACCACCGCATAATCATCCGGAAAATATTGGCCTCCTCCTCCTGCGTCTATGGCGCTGGTCACTCCCAGTCGGTTCAGTTCTCTGAAGTAGTGAATTGTGGAAATGAGCTGGTCTTCCCTGCTGAGTTTTGGAAGGAGGGTCAGGGTCTTATAGAGCACCAAAGCACTTGGTTTGGCAATCAAAAACCCTGTTGGCTTTCCGTTTTTCAATTCCACTTCACCTCCGGGAAACTTGGTATTCTGATCATATCCCAGGATCTCCACTCCTTTTTGATTCAGATAACCAAGAGAATACAGATACATAATGTAAACCGGCTTGTCCGGAACGGCGGCATTGATTTCCTCCAAGGTTGGCAGGCGCTTTTCCTCAAACTGAAATTCTCCCCAACCACCGACAACCCGAATCCACTCCCCCTCCGGAGTTCGATCCGCCTGCTCCTTGAGCATCTCCAGCGCCTTGGCTATACTTCTTACACCGTCCCATCTTAATTCAAGCGAATAGTTTAATCCTTCCCTAATAAGGTGTGTATGCGAGTCATTCAGCCCGGGGATAATCGTCTTGCCCTGAGCATCCAGGACTTGGGTGCTGTCGCCTTTTAGTTTCAAGATCTCTTCAGAAGTCCCGATTTGGAGAAAATTGCCATCCTTCACAGCGAAGGCCTCCGCGAATACGCCCTCTGTCTCCAGAGTCACTTTGGCATTATAGACGATCATGTCCGGAAAGTCTTCGGGCAAGAGTTTTTCTGATTTTGGGGAACAGGCTGTCAGCATCGACAGCGTAATCAGTCCAAGTAATAGGTCATGTCTCATTTGAGTGAACAGTTTTGTATTTACCACTCAATATATAGAGGCATCCACTTTCAATAAATAGACAAATCAACACTATACATGTACAATTCAATTTATACTATACAACTACCTTTTGGCCTATTATTTAATTGAAAAACATAAAATAAGAAATACAATAAAATAAATAATCCAGCAATCGATTGGCAACTCTATTCGATTCAAATTTACAGACACAATTTCTCAAATCTAACAAAATAGAAAAACTATGAAAAATCCCATCTTATCAACATGTACATTCCTTTTAGGAATTACCCTAGCGCCACCCGCATTTGCACAGAAGCCTTCAGCGGAACTCCTGACACCAAGTAATCACGTCTTGGTTATGATCGATCACGAGAGCCAAATGGCTTTCCCGGTTGAAAATATTGACATCGAGGAGCTCCGAAACAACGTTGGCCTTTTGGCGGGCGGGTCCAAGATCTTCAAGGTTCCGACGATTATCACTACTGTGGCTGAGGAGTCTTTCAGTGGTCCGGTGTTTCCTGAGATCGAGGAAATCTATCCAAAAGCCAGCTCCAATTACATCGACCGAACTACCATGAACGCCTGGGAAGACGGGCCAGCCCATAAAGCCATAACAGGAGCTGGAAAGAAGAAAATCGTCATTGCAGGGCTTTGGACGAGTGTTTGCATCGTCGGGCCGGTTCTTTCTGCGATTCAGGACGGATACGAAGTGTATGTGATTACTGACGGTTGCGGTGATACCAGTGAGCAAGCCCACGAGATGGCCATCCAACGGATGGTTCAGCAGGGCGCCAAGCCGATGACCGCAACTCAATACGTATTGGAACTCCAGCGGGACTGGGCAAGAAGCGAAACGTATGGCCCGGTAACTTCCCTGTTCAAAAAATATGGCGGAGCCTATGGGATAGGGATTCAGTACGCTCATAAAGTCATCAAGCACTAGAACTCCGCTTATTTACCAATTATAAATCAGCCAATAAAAGCGTTGATATATACATTTTAATATAGCACTTGCACATTGTATTCCCTATTACATAGAGCTAGTTTTGATATGTTAGCTATTCGAAAAACATATTTTAGCGGACATTTTAAGACAATTAAATCTAACATAAACTACTCAGCGAAATGAAAACTATCAAGTCCAAAACTATCCTATTTATCACCGGTGCTTTTGTGAGTCATACCTGTTGGGATGAATGGAAAGAATACTTTGAAAGCAAAGGCTATGATACATTTGCGCCGCCTTGGCCCCATAAGGATGCATCCGCTCAAGAACTGCGGGATCGCCAGCCTAATGACATTGATTTGGCGACACTGACTACCTATGAACTAATTGATCACTACGCCAATATTGCCAAAAGTCTTCCCGAAAAACCCATCCTGATCGGGCATTCATTCGGTGGACTGATCACCCAGGTTTTACTTAACCGTGACCTCGGAGTGGCGGGTGTGGCCATCCATTCGGCACCGCCCAAGGGAGTATTTCCCTATGAATTTTCATTCCTGAGGGCGGGATGGAAAGTTTTGGGGCTTTTCACCTCTATGAAAAAAACCTACATGATGTCCTTCAAGGATTGGCAGTATGCATTTGTCAACGGAATGGATGCCAAGGATCAGCGTGCAGCTTATTCCAAATACACTATTCCGGAGTCAAAAACCGCCGCCCGTGGCGCACTGACTGACGCCACCAAGGTGGACTACGACAAACCCCATCCCCCTTTGCTTTTTACCTCCGGCAGTACAGATCACATCATGCCTGCGCACCTGAACTACCGCAATTACAAGAAGTACAAGCAAAACGGCTCCGTTCTCGAATACAAGGAGTTTCCCGGAAAAAATCACTTTGTCCTGGGATTGCCGAGCTGGAAAGAAGACGCTGACTACATCTTAAGCTGGTTGGCAAAGGTTTAGTCAAAATCTTTTCCGATTGCCATTTCAAATACCCAAAACCAACAAAAAATTTAACTGCTATGAAAAATTTCTCAACCGAGACTTCCTCCGGCACTCAAACTGGTTCAAAACTTAGCAAAGATCGCCATCTCAATTATCCCGCATTGGAAGCGCCCACCCAATTTGCCGAGCTCAAAGGCCGGACGATTGCCTTTCGGTGCATTGGATCCGGAAAGAACCTCTTCCTCTGTAACCGGTTCCGGGGAAATCTGGACACCTGGGATCCGGCATTTTTGGATGCTCTGGCGCAGAAATACCAGGTGATCATCTTTGATTACACCGGATTTGGCCTCTCTACCGGTCCGGCACCAACGACCATCGATGGATTTGTGGCTGATCTCAGAGACCTGATGGAAGCTTTCTGCATCAAGAAATGTGTGGTAGGCGGTTGGTCTTTTGGAGGATTGGTCGCCCAGAAATACATCGCCGATTCTCCCAAATCAGTCAGCCATGGCATTCTGATCGGCACCGGTCCGATGGGTAAAAATGAGATGCCAATAGAGCCGATTTTCTTTGAAGTCTCTCAAAAATTGGAAAACAGTCTGGAAGATGAAATGATCTTGTTCTTCGAACCGGAATGGGAAGCAAGTCGCGAGGCGGCTGTAAAAAGCCATCGAAGGATTCATAGCCGGAAGGCTGATCTCGACATCAAAATCCCTGAAAAGCTGTGGGGACACTATACGATGGCTTTTGTAGAATGCTTTGAGGATACTGAAAATATCCGAAGCAAAATCAACCAAACCAAAGTCCCTCTTTTGGTCTTGATGGGGGATCACGACATCAGCTTCCCGGTGAAAAACTGGTATGCCTTGGTCCGAAAGCTTGAGACCGCACAGTTGATCGTCTTCCCTATGGCCGGGCATGGTCCCCAGCACGAGTTCCCAAAACTCTCTGCGCGATACATCCACCATTTCATCAAGTATAGCTAAGCCACTATTGTTCTACCACAAAAAAAATTGACCACAATGAAAACTATTCCAATTCTAATTTTCCTGTCCTGTCTATCCTTGATTTTGCCAACTACTACAGAAGCAAATCAACCGCTTGACAGTGAGCTTCCCAAAGCGGAGGGTTCAAAAACTATCCTGTTCATCACCGGAGCATTTGTCACCAATACGGGATGGGACGAATGGAAGGCCTATTTTGAGTCCAAAGGGTACAAAACATTTGCCCCACCCTGGCCATACAAAGACGCCACAGCGGCCGAACTCCGAAGCAGGCAACCTGATGCAGAACTTGCAACACTCCGTTTTGACGAGCTGGTGGATTATTTCGCGGATTATACCTCCAAGCTACCCGAGAAGCCTATTCTGATCGGTCATTCTACCGGTGGACTGATCGCGCAGCTGCTCCTTCAGCGCGGCCTGGGAGTTTCTGCGGTAGCCTATCATTCGGTTCCCCCGAAAGGCGTCCTGTCCTCGAAGTTCTCCTTTATCAAATCGGTCACCCCCGCCTTTGGACCCTTCAAATCTGCGGACAAAACCTATCTGATGAGCCTGAAACAGTGGCAATACGCTTTCACCAACGGCATGACTGAAGAGGAACAGCAACTCACCTATGATGAGAACACAGTCCCGGAATCGCGCCGCGTCGCCCGAGGAGCAATAGGGAAAGCCGCCAAGATCAACTTCAAAGAGCCGCATGCTCCGCTTCTTTTCGTCTCAGGATCGGAAGACCACATCATCCCCGCCTCGCTGAACAAAAAGAACTTCAAAAAGTACCAGGACGAAAACTCCGTCCTCGTCTACCAGGAGTTTGAGGGACGAAACCACTTTGCCATGGGCCAGGCGACTTGGAAGGAAGATGCGGATTTCATCCTGGACTGGATCGCCAACCCCCGGGAATTGGATACCGAATTATCCACCGCCTCCACGCATTGAGCCATGAAAACCTATCACTTTCTTCCGCTTGTTTCACTACTGATAGCCTGTGCGGAAACCCCAAAAACAGATTCATCCGAAACCAAACTTTCAACTGACACAACCATGCAACTCACAATCCTCGACTACGCCACTGATCCAGCCATCGAAGCACAGACCAAAGCATTCCTGAAGGCGCTCAATACCAGCGGCGGACAGCCCATGGAAACGATGTCCGCCACAGATGCCCGAAAAGTCCTGGAAGGAGCGCAAACCTCGGTCTCCGTGGACCTGTCAGGAGTGGAGATCTCCGAGAAAACCATCACCCAGGACGGGCTTTCCGTCAAGCTTTTCGTCATGAAACCGTCGGGAGCCAAAGAAGATCTGCCGGCTTTTATGTTCTTTCATGGAGGAGGTTGGGTGATCGGTGATTTCCCTACGCACCAGCGGTTTATCCGTGACTTAGTCATCAGCTCCGGTGCGGTTGCAGTCCATGTCGAATATTCCCTTTCGCCTGAAGCCAAATATCCAGTAGCGCTCAACGAGTGTTTTGCGGCTACCAAATGGGTGGCTGCAAACGGAAAGGAAATCGGCGTCGATGGTAGCAGATTGGCCGTCGTAGGAAACAGTGCCGGGGGAAATCTGACCGCTGCGGTAGCTCTCAAAGCCAAGGCTGAAAATGGCCCGGCGTTGAAATTCCAGCTTCTCTTCTGGCCGGTTACCGATGCCAATCTGGATACGGAATCCTACAACCAATTTGCCGAAGATCGCTTCCTGACCAAAAACATGATGCGCTGGTTTTGGAATCACTATGCTGACCCAAGTCAACGAACTGAAATTTATGCGTCTCCTCTTCAGGCCAATCTTGACCAGCTCGAAGGTCTTCCTCCTACCCTCGTGCAAACTGCCGAAAACGATGTGCTTCGAGACGAAGGTGAAGCCTATGCCCGCAAACTGAATGAAGCCGGGGTGCCTGTTTCACTGGTGAGGTATCAGGGAATGATCCATGATTATGGACTTCTAAATCCCCTGGCCGGAATACCGGAGATCCAATCTGCCCTGCGCTATGCCGGATCAGAGTTGAAAAACGCTCTGAAGTAAAACGATATGAACAGCTATCCTCCAGAAAAAACAGCGCTGATCCTCGTCGATCCATTCAATGATTTTCTTTCCGAGGGAGGAAAGCTTTGGAAGTGGACTCAGGAAACAGTCGAGGGTTCAGAACTGGTCAGCAATGTAAAAGCCTTGCTCGCCACCGCCCGAAGATTGGGAATCCAAGTGATCTATGCTCCGCATCACCATACAACGGCAGGTGATTACCTCAACTGGAAATTCCTATCGCCAACGCACAAGGGAACATTTGAAGGAAATTTCTTCGAAAAGGGGTCTTGGGGTGCGGATTTTCATCCGGACTTGCAAGCCCAAAAAGGCGATCTGGTTGCCCAAAACCACTGGACAAGCAGTGGTTTTGCCAATACGGATTTAGACTTTCTGCTCAAGATGCATGGGATAGATCACCTCATCATCACGGGTATGCGGGCAAACACTTGCATCGATTCAACGGCAAGATTTGCAGTGGAATTGGGCTACCATGTGACTTTAATCAAAGATGCCATTGCTGCATTCAACTGGGCAGAGGTGAACGCCGTCACAGATATCACCTTTCCCAACTATGGGCATGCCATGTTTAGCACACAGGAGTTCCTCCAGATTCTGGAGACCGGAGAAACAAACTTTTAAACGCTACAATTTTTAATCCCAATAAGAATGGAAACTATCAAAGGTTACGATTATGGAAATCAAGCCCTGGAGCAAAGCCCCGTGACATTGGAGCAGATGGACCTACTCAAAAAAACCCTCCTTTGGACCCCTGACGATGATGAATATCTGAAGCTTGCAGGACAAGTCCTTCAAGACCAAACCGGGGACATCCTGGACTTATGGTATGGCTATGTGGGAAGTCACAGTCATTTGCTACACTATTTTGCCAAAGAGGGGCAGCCGGATATGAACTACCTTGGCGCAGTCAGAGCGCGGTTTGAAAAGTGGGTGCTGGACCTCTGCAATCGCTCCTACGATCAGACTTGGCTCAACTACCAACATGAAATTGCCAAGCGGCATCATAGCACCAAAAAGAACGTGACCGACGGAGCCAATGCCGTTCCGATCATCCATTACCGGTATTTGATTGCATTTATCTATCCGATCACTGCCACAATCAGAAATTTTCTTTGTGCCAAAAATCATTCTCAGGAAGAAATCGATGGGATGTTTGCCGCCTGGTTCAAGGCAGTTACTTTGACCGTTATCCTTTGGACCCATCCTTATATCCGGGAGGGAGAATTTTAAAAAATATGAATGTCCGCAATGATACCAGTAGGCAAATTAAATTGAAGTAGTAGATATGAAGGTCAAAGTTTGGAAGTTTTAGATCCGAAGGATCATAACAATTCATAACCCCCGGTATAGCCGGGGGTAAAGTCAGCTCAATAAAAAAAGGAGCCCCGAAGGGGTGATACTTTGAGGTTTCACCTTTTCAGGGCTCAAAGGAAGGGAATTCAATGGCTACCCTGCACTTCGTACAGGGTCATGAATGGTTTGGCTCCCTCGGAGCTACATAAGAAGTCAATTTGAATTTTTGTAAAATTATCGACCTTCCAAATTTTACTCTTCTTTCATCTTTGTGTGGGTGCCTAGCGGATATACATTTTAAATAAACCTCGGTCTTTCTCTCCCATAAGTTACTTTGTCAAATATTGTTCGAAAATACGAGGTATGGATATCCAGATTACCCACATCGACACAGCATGCATTCTATTGGAAATCAATGGATTCAAAATATTAACCGATCCTACTCTGGATCAAGCCGGAGGGATTTACCACCATGGATTTGGCACTTTTTCCAAGAAAACTTCCAATCCGTCCTTGCAGTCCTCGGCCCTCACCGGAGTGGAATTGATCTTGCTCAGCCATCATCAGCACAAGGATAATTTTGACAACAGAGGAAAGGAATTTACTTCAAATGTCTCTACCGTTCTGTCCACCAAGCAAGCAGCAAAGGCAATCCCGGGAGTAACTGGTTTGAAGGAATGGGAGTCAGTTGCGATCCAGACTCCGGCAGTGCAGGGTTTGCGGATCACGGCCACCCCTGCTCAGCACCGACCCTGGTGGGTTCCCGAAGTTCTTTCCGGAAAGGTGATTGGCTTTATCATTGAATTCGAAGCGCAAAAAAACGGCGTCATCTACATCTCTGGTGACACGGTGTATTTCAAGGGAATCCATGAAATTGCTCGCAGATTTCAGATCGATCTGGCGATAATGCATGTGGGATCGGTTCAGTTTCGGTACCTGACCGGTTTTGGAAGGTACACGATGGACAGTAAGGATTTGTTAAAATCCATCCAAGTGCTCAAGCCCCGACAGGTGATCCCAATCCACTCCAAAGGCTGGACTCACTTCAAAGAATCTGAAAGTGACTTAAAAACCACTCTCTCCGAGGATCCCTTGCTGGCAAAGAAAATCATGTATCTGCAATCGGGAGTAAAAACTGCGCTGTAGGACAGTAAAGTCTGAACTGCCTATTTTGACTTTACAAAAAAGGTCTTTCCGGTATCGATTCCCAGTTTTTTCATCTTGGAGTTGAGTGTTGAGACATTGATACCGAGCAGATTGGCAGCTCCGTCCACACCGGAAACTTTACCCCGGCAGTGCTTCAAGGCGGTGATGATATGTGCCCGCTCCATCTCGTCAATCGTCTGAATCGACTCCTCATTTTTTTGGATCTCAGGTTTGGAGGATTCCGGCAAAGGGATCGAATTAATCACAGCGCCCGAATTCATCAGGACCGTCCGTTCCATCAGGTGTTCCAGTTCACGGATATTTCCCGGCCAGGAATAATCCAGCAAGGGGCCTATTGCGGATTCAGCAACAGTCATGTGACCCCGACCAAGTTTCTTGGCATACAAATCAACAAAATGTCTGGCAAGTACAGGAATATCCTCTTTTCGCTCACGAAGAGCCGGAAGCGTCAATGGGAACACATTCAACCGGTAGTACAAATCCATCCGGAATTTGCCCATTGCAACTTCGTATTCCAGATTTCTATTTGTGGCGGCAATTATCCGCACGTTGATCTTGATGGTGGCATTACCCCCAATACGTTCGATTTCCCTTTCCTGGAGCACACGCAAAAATTTCACCTGAACGTCAATTGGCATCTCGCTGATTTCATCCAGTAAAATGGTTCCGTTTTGAGCAAGCTCAAACTTTCCAATCCGCCGCTCCGAGGCTCCTGTAAATGCCCCGCGCTCGTGACCAAAAAGTTCGGATTCGACCAAAGCCGTTGGCAATGCTGCACAATTGACCCGGATGTAAGGCTTGCCTTTTCTGGACGAAAGCTCATGAATACAGGCTCCAATCCGCTCTTTTCCCGTACCACTTTCTCCAAGAATCAATACGGAAGTATCAGTTGGCGCGACGATGGCCAATTGGCTTAGGACGTTTTTCAGGAGCTGACTTCTGCCGACGATTCCCTGAAAAGCAATCACCTCGCTGTCGCTTTGCTCCCGTTTTTTTCCGAGGTACCTGTGATCAAGCTGTTGCTCATGAGTATCCGACATCTCTCCTCTCCTCCTCATCGCTTCCAGACTGTTCGAATGCAGGTATCGGGCGATTTCCAGTGTAACCAACACATCTTTTTCGCGGAAAGGCTTCACCAAAAACCCGTAAGGACAGGTTGCTTTTGCTGCTTCCAAGGTATCCTTATTCGAATTGGCCGAGAGGTAGATAAATGGAATGTTTTGCTTTCGGAGCGTTTTGGCCAGGTCTATCCCTGTCAGGGGGCCTTTGAGGTAAATGTCCAGCAAAACCAGATCAGGAACTTCTTTTTCGATTAATGACAGGGCAATCGGAACAGATCGGGCGATGCCAATCACCTCATAGCCCTTGGTTTCCAGCATTTCCTGGAGATTATTGGCTTCGACAAATTGGTCCTCTACGATGAGTATCTTCTCTTTCATTTTTGCATTCTGAGATTTCATTTCTTTTTCCACACGGTTTTTCAAAGGATTGAAATCTGAAAAACCTTGGGTCATTGTTTCTTTAATTCGGCCACAAAGCCTTCATCCTGGAGGATTGACTCCTTAAAGGTGACCTTAATCGTGGTCCCTGATACTGAATCCATCTCCAATTCACCACCAATATCCTCCGAAAGTCCCCGCATCAGTTTTAGCCCTAATGAGTCCAGTTTGTTAGTTTGCATTTCGACAGGAAACCCGATGCCGTTGTCGGTAATCAACAGCTGGGTCGTTTCCGGACTGACATAGCTAAAACTCACATGAATCTCATTGGATTTCCTGGTTCCGAAGGCATACTTGATGCTGTTAGTGACCGCTTCGTTCAGGATCAACCCGACTGGAATTGCCTGAGAGATATCCAACAGGATCTTTTCCACACGGAGATGGAATCGAATCCCCTGTTTCACCTGAAAACTATCCTTGAGATACTGGATCAGTTCGGGAATGTAGACCGACATGTCGATCTTGCCGAAAGCGTTGTTTTGATAAAGTTTCTGGTGGATAAGTGACATGGCATAAACCCTGTTCTTACTGTTTTCAATAGCCAATAGCGCATCATTTTCGAGGTAAAAAGACTGCGATTCCAACAGGCTGATCACGGTCTGCAGGTTGTTTTTGACCCGGTGATGGATCTCCTTGAGCAGCCATTCCTTTTCTGAGAGGAGATGCTCCAATGCAGAATTTTTTTCACTGATGACCCGCTGTTGGGCCTTCATTTTCTTGATTTGACGAAAAATAATGTATGTCAGCCCGATCAGGATCAAGAATGACATTGTGACCAAAACTGCATAGGTAATGAGTTTCTTCTTTTCGCTCTCTACCGCTCTGATCCGCTCTTGGTTGATCAGGGGGAGCAGGACATTCAACTGGGTTTTCCTGGTAAAAGAGCCGTAAAAATTGGCGTCATCGGCGGCTTTTTGGATCAGTTTGGCAGAGTTCCCCAAATCCCCTTCCTTGAAAAGCAGGTTTGCCAAGTAGTAGGTGGCAGCGGTCTCCTTGGTCGATGATTCAATGTCGGCGATGGATGCCTGAACGAGCAGACGGATCGCTTCGTCTGTTTGCCCTCTCCGCGTATAAATATCGCTCAAAGTCGATGCGGTCACCGCCACCTGGCTTTTGCTCAGGTTAGGCAGGGCAAGCAGCCGGTGAAGCAGGACTGACGCCGAATCGAGCTCCGAATCCATCAGTACCTTTAAACCCCGATAATATGCCTGCTGGTATCCTGTGTCCGGATAGTGCCTGATTGCGGAATCGAGGTAAGCCTTTCCCTTTTCCACCGTTCTTGAGCGGAAAAGTTTGTCCGGTGTTTGCTCTACCATTTCGTAGTGATACCTCGATAGCAACGCATAGTAATCCGCCTTGTCGATGCCTGAGAGTAGCCCCGCATCTATCAAATCCAGCGAGTCCGAGGCCTGATTGAGCTTCCCCGAAGAGACCAGTACGAAAGATGATTTGAGTTTGGACAAGGCGACTTTCTGCGGGTCACCCAGGCGCAAAGCAACATCCTGCATTCTCCTGGAAAACGCAAATGCTGAGTCTGCCCTGAACTTCTCATATTCAAGATAGACAGCAAGATAGTGTTCAAACAGAAAAGCATCCGCGGAGTCCGTTTTCTGTTGACCCAGGGTCTCCAGTCGGATCATCTTCTGCTCGTCGTAACGCTCGCTCTCAGCCAGCGTCTCAACCAGACGTTTTACCTCCGCTTTGGCAGAAGTCTGGCAATAGGCTCCGGACATCACACCCAAGCAGGCCATCGGGAGTAAAATCATCCGGCTGATCCGATACCGACCTGATAAATTGGACATATGCGTCGTATTAATCTGTGCTTGGCTGTGAATCAATCGGGATCAGGATGTCCGAATCGTCCAAATTGCGAAGCACCTTGCAGTACACGTCTATGCAGGCACCTGAACGAAACAGCACCGCCAACTGGTAGATTTTTTCGTCTCGGGGTACACCAAAAAACTCCCTGATATTGGGGATCGAATATTCCCAGTTGTTTTTGCCAACCGGCGTGGCCAGCGCAGCCGAATCACGGGATCCCCAAGTGAACTTGACATACCGCCAGTCCAATTCGTGCTCAGACTTGCTGGTGATCACACCCAAATGAACATACACATCTCCGGTATAATCGAGCAAACCCTGGTTTCCTTTCGTGGCATTGACCCGAATTCTCAAATTATCTGTATCACTTGGGTGATTTGGAGATACTTTGACCAGTTTCCCGCAAGAGGAAAGAACAAAGAACAGCAAGAGTAAAACTGCTACCGAATGCGGCAAAGGGGACTGTTTGGACTTTTGTTTTTGGGAGCAAAACATGAGTTAGATTTCGTTAAAAGGGTTTGCTTTTTGGATTCCAAGCTTCTTGATTTTTGAGTTTAGCGTAGAGACGTTCAAACCAAGCGTCTCAGCCGCTCCGCCCTTTCCGAAAATCTTTCCCCCGCATCGCTCCAAGACATGGAGGATATGGTCCCGTTCATTCTCTTCGTGGGTTTTGAGTATTTCAGGACCGGACACTGCCACATTGGATAAGCCCATTTCAGTTGGAAGAACGACACTCTTCAGGATACTTCCTTTGCAAAGAAGCACGCTCCGCTCGATCAAATGCTCCAACTCCCGCACATTTCCGGGCCAGGAATACGCCAGCAGAGATTTCATGGCGCTGCTGGATATGGCTGTCACATTTCTGCCTGTTTTCTGGGAGTACTTGTGTAAAAAATGGGCCGCCAGAGGCGAAATGTCTTCTTTTCGATCCCTAAGAGGCGGTATGACGATGGGGAAAACATTCAGACGATAATAGAGGTCACTTCTGAAACTACCCTCATAGACGGCTTTCTCCAGATTCCGGTTGGTAGCCGCGATAATCCTGACGTCCGTTTTAATGGTATTTTGTCCCCCTACCCGCTCAAACTCCAACTCCTGCAGTGCCCTGAGAAGCTTTGGCTGAAGATGGAGCGGCAGTTCACCGATCTCGTCCAGAAATAGGGTCCCCTGATTGGCGAGTTCAAACTTGCCGATTCTCCGCTCATGCGCTCCGGTGAATGCCCCTTTTTCATGGCCAAACAGTTCACTTTCAATCAGGTTTTCTGGGATTGATGCACAGTTTACCTTGACCATCAATCTCCTTTTTCGGCCAGAGCAATTGTGAATCGCTCTGGCGAGTAATTCCTTGCCTGTGCCGGTTTCACCCATGATCAGAATTGAGGTGTCAGTTTTTGAAACAGTCTCCAACTTTTCATAGACTTCCTTCATTGGCCCGCTTGAGCCTATAATCTCCTCAAAGGCATAATTGCTGCTGATCTCCTGCTGAAGGTAAACCTTCTCTTCCTCCAGCTGCTCCTTGTATTGCCTGATTTCGCCAAGTTGCTGTTCGATCTGTCCGTTTGCCATGATATTGGCGACCGCAGTACCGAGCAGATGACCAATGCCCTCGAAGATATTCAGTTGAAAATCACTGATAGCTTTCTTTTTGGGCGAAAAAGTAAACAGTACACCTATTGCAACATTTCTGTCCCGGAGTGAGGTCCCGAACATTTCAACCGTACCCGTATCCAGCATGAATTTGACATAGGAAGGGACCGGGCCTTTTTTGACCATGTCTTCCAAGTCAAATCTGACCGGCACTTTGGAATACAGTGCTTTTTCAAAAACTCCATCAGGAAAGGTGTGGTGTCTGTCCCGCATTTTTGGATAATCCGCTCTGATCATTCGCGGGGATTGCTCATTGACCAAAAAAGAACTGAAAGTAGTGGGATTTTCGCGGTCGATCTTGGCAATACTGATGTCGGAATAGAATGAAAAATTCTTAAGCTGCTGAACCAGCAAAGGCCCCAACTCTTCTTTTCTTCGAATCGACGCAAGCTCTCTTCCCATTGCCAACAAAATCGCATTCTCCTTCTCCTTTCGCAGCAACTGCTCCAACACCATCTGTTTGGAGATGGCGATAGAAAGAGGGTAGGAAATCCGCTGCATCAGCCTGAGCCTGGATTCGGTGAAAATCCCCCGCTCCTCTGACATCAACACCAGAAGTCCCCGCAGACTATTGCCATCGACCAATTTCACCACCGCTATTTCACTGATCCCTGATTTTGAGATAAAATCCAGCGACTGGACACCAGACTGAAGTGCCTGTGCGACATCCAGCACCTTGGGGACATGGGCAAATGAATCATCAGAATCACCTACCGGATATGCCCTGCAGATAGCATCCTCAAATTCCGGATGGAAAAGCCTTTTCTCCGACACCCTGTAGCTATAAATCTCATAGATCGACTTTTCAGGATTGAAAACCGTCACTGCAGCGTCATCGTATCCAATTTGGGATTTTAGACTTTGGGACAAGAAGATCGCTATATCGGCTTTTCTCCGTATTGCAGCAATTTGGTTGCTGATCTCCAGCAAAACCTCATTCTCAACTTTCAGACGTTTTGACTTTTCCTCTTCCAGGATATTTCCGACTGTAATAGAGAGAAGATTACCGATCTGATCTAGCAAGGCTCCATGAGCCGAGTGAAACCCCTGATTCTTGGACCAGAGCGTAATGACGCCGAAGCGATTGTCGCCAAAACTCAGATTCTTGGATAAACTTTCGACAAAGCCGCTGCTAATCAACAGTTCAAGAGTATTTGGAGTGTAATCCCATTCAGAAGCGTCGTTCAGATCGAAGATCATTGCCTTTTTTGAATCCAGAACACGGCCGATAAATCCTCCTCCAATCGGAATTTTCTGACTGAGTATAGCTTCCAAAGTGCGGTGAGCCACAAATGATTCATCTCCAACCCGCAGGATCGGATCCAGTGTCTTACTTTCAGAATCTACCAGGCAAAGAAAAATAGCCTGTGTATCAAACAATTTCTTGAGTCTCGGGAAAACATTTTCTAGCAAATCATTCTTGTCGCGGACGCTGCAGATGTTCTGATACAGATCCAAAAGTACATTCTTCTCCGAATCGCTCTTGGACAAGAGAGGATCAGTGAAGTCCTGAATATTTTGAGAACTGTTCTTGTTCATTTTAATTTCTCTTAAAAGCAGGGTCTACACCATTGGGTTCCAAAAAATTATGTCAAAATAAACAGCCTGTCCACTTTCACCAATTGGCGAAATATCAACAATAAACCCATCAAATAAAACTGATATTCAAACATTTAAAGACACAATTGCAGCCCTGCTGGAAATCCGAGTAAAT
Organism: Algoriphagus sp. A40; assembly: GCF_002002735.1. Classification (GTDB taxonomy): domain Bacteria; phylum Bacteroidota; class Bacteroidia; order Cytophagales; family Cyclobacteriaceae; genus Algoriphagus. Next base: position 24,856 of record NZ_MUNY01000044.1, read on the forward strand.
GGTACAACTAGTGCGATGAATTAGACAAATTCAAAGCTGTGACTACAAAAAAATTCAACCGGAAAACCAAACGCAGGTATTCGACTCAGACCTCAAAAAGATCAAGAATACGTCGATTTGATTTCCTTGAGGTAATTTGAAAAATTCATACCGGCGTAATTTTTGAAAAATTTACTGAAATGGGCATAGTCCACAAATCCCAGGCGGTTTGCGATTTCCTTCATCCTCATTTGCGAATACATCGCGTACCGTTTCGCTTCCATCACCAGGTACTGCTGAATATGATGGCTCGCCGGAGAGCCGGTGATTTTCTTAACCACCGAGTTGAGGTAATTAGGCGTAACGCATAGTATCTCTGCGTATTCGGACACCATTTTCTTTGTCTGGTGGTAGCCAGGCAACAGGCTCAAAAATCTCTTCAACAGCTCCCGGTCACCGGTGGAGGAAATGTCCGCCCGGCTGTCGGCCAGATTTCTGGTCAGGTAGAGCATGAAAATATTAAGCCAGGCTCTCAGGAGTTCGGACTGCATGGTCGAGCATCTGCTTACCTCTTTTTTGATTTTGCAAAGAATCTGTTCAAGCTCACCTTCAAGCCCCTCCTCAATCTCCAATTCCCGCGATTCACCCGAAAAATCAAAGATCGATGCCATTTCAAACCGGTTTTGCAGGAGATGAAAAAAGTCGGGTAAGATCGAAATATAATATCCTTCACAATCAGAATTTGCCTCCATCTGCCTCACCTGACCCGGAGCTAGGCAATAGACCGACTTGTCTTTTAAGACAAAACTTGCGGCATCGACATTTGCCAGCGCAGCTCCACTCCTAATCCAATAAATTTCATAAGATTTTAGCCTTTTAGGCTGACTGATGCCTACAGCTTGGTTGAAATCTCCTGATTCAAGAGGCCAAATAATGATCGGCTCCTTGTGTGATAAAAAGGATTGGCGGGTACTTGATGAAAAATCAGTGTATAAAATAGCTTCCATGACGACATTTAGAAAAACTTACTTCGCAATGGTCAAGGATAGTGCCGTTATTATATATCACTGTTATTCAGTTACTTAATTAAAATTCACCCATAATACCTTAGTGATATTTCGCTAATTATTGAGCTTGATGACGAGATTTAGACTTAAAGCATGAAAATATTGAGGGAAGCTTCGACTAGCTCAGTACAGGTGTTGTATGGGGAATACTTCGACTAGCTACCTACAAGTGTTGAATGAGGAATGAAGAATGCCGAAGGATGGAGACGGGGGAAAGTTGGAGAATTAGGAATACTTCGCTTAGCTCAGTACAAGTGTTGAATGGGCAATGCGGACATGCCTGTTATATTTTTTTTAGAAACCCACGCAACCAATGGTTAAATTACTGTGTATGGGCTATGCAATCAGCGGGATGTGAAATCTGAAAATCTGGACAAAAAAATCTGGCAAGGGCTATTGGGCAAAAATCGTAAAGCCCAGGAGGCACTGTATAAACTCTACTACAGTTACGGGATGAGTATATGCCTGCGGTATACCTCCACCCGCGATGAGGCGAAGGAAATTCTCCATGACGGTTTTATGGTTTTATTTTCCAAGCCGGAAAAATTTGATCCTGAACAGTCCTTTAAACCCTGGTTTAGGCGGGTTTTGGTGAATCTTTGTATCAATCTATTCAACAAACAACAAAAGCTAGTCCATCAAACAGGCTTTGAAATTCTTCCGGAATCCAAGGAAAGCCAGCCCAGTGCTTTGGATGTGATGCAATACGATGAATTACTAAAGTTGATTCAGAGATTGCCGCCCAGCTACCGAACGGTATTTAACCTCTACGTGCTGGATGGATTCAGCCATGAAGAGATCGCTGTGATGCTGGACATCAGCGTAGGAACTTCCAAATCCAATCTTTCCCGGGCAAAAGAAAAATTACGAGAGCTAATAAAACCCAGAACCCATGAGCAAGGAATCGTCCTACAAGAGCGATAAGGAGCTGGATGATCTCCTGAGAAAAATAGCCGATTCGGCAGAGATTCCTTTCTCCAAGGAGGATTGGGGGGATATGAAAGCGCGTTTAGACGAGCTGCCCAATCCTTCTCCGGCTGGTTGGGTGAAGAAAAACCGGGTTTGGGTTGGAGCCTTAATCCTGGGTCTCCTGGTTTCTGTGGCGGTTTGGAATTTCCTTCCGGTTAGCCAGGAGGAGGATCAAGTTGCAAAGGATTTGGAAACAGAAATTGTACCGAATGACAGCAAAACCGAAAAATCTGAATTGGCCGAAAAAGCCGGAGCAAATACCGCTGAGGACCTGATTGGCACAAAACCTTTGACTGCGGAGAAAGGTGCCGGGATTATTGGGGCAGCTTCTAATTCTAACGAGTATGTTGTTGCGATTGAAAATACGGGGTTGAATTCGGAGGTATTGGATCCCGGGCCTTTGGGAAATTCAGAAGGAAAAAAAACCGAAAGCAAAGCCATTCAATCGCGGCCCAATCCGCTCCCTTCTTTGGAAGTGGTCGCTTTTCGTGACGGGATGTCGGACTTTATTATAACCAAATCGAACCCAGGCGACCCTGTGGGAAGTGAGAGGAAAGCTTACAGCTTTGCCGGAAGATTCAGCCTTTCAGTTCAGGCAGCTCCGGATCTCAGCGGAATCGAAATGAATCAGGTTGAAAAAGCCGGAAATGCGGTGGGAATAGGCGCAGCCTACTTCTTGAGTCCCCGATTAAGTATTGCCAGTGGGGTATTTTACTCCTTTAAGCCTTACAGTTCGGAGAATGAGACGCACTATGGGTCTGCGGACGAGCCGGACTGGATCTTTGGTGAATGTGATATTCTGGACATCCCTATCAACCTGAGGTACTACCCTGTAGAAGGCAAGCTGCAGCGGGCATTTGTAAGCTTGGGGCTTTCCTCTTATCTGATGCTCAAAGAACATTATGAACTGGAATACGACTCCGGAACCGGCAACCCCTACACCAAGGAAATAAATGTCAGTGGCGAGAATAACCATTTCTTCGGAGTAGTCAATATCAGCGCGGGATACGAAAGGAAACTGGGAAGGCAATTGAGTGTCCAGGTTGAACCCTATTTCAAGGTGCCTATCAGCGGAGTGGGTGAAGGGGATATTTCCCTTAAAAGCACGGGGTTGTTTGTGGGCATTAATTATTATCCGGGGAGGTGGAAGTGATAGGTGGGCAGTGGGCAGTAGCAGTGGGCAGTGGCAGTCGCAGTGTTCAGAATACAGTAGGCAGTTGTAAGTAGTTAATAGTTAATCGTTATTAGAAAATGGTTATTGGTTGGCATTCTATGGCCGGTGAATTGAAAACAGAAACTCTATCATATTTGGCTACAGGTAGGTAAACAAATATTCCAATAAACTAATCCACAGTCTTATTAAGCTAGTTGAGTGCTCCTTGAAAAAGGTGTGGGGAAATGCTTTTGCTTATAAGTGGGGAGACGGAAGACCGGAGACGGAAGTTGGAAGTAGGAAGTTGGAGGTCTGAAGATGGAAGAAGGAATTTGGATTGCGGATGTAGGATGCTTAGGAAGGCACAGAGAACGGATTTGAAATCCTAAGGAACAAGGATTCAAACTGACCCTGAAAGGGTCGAACTATGAATAGCCCCGGGTGAGGCTGAGGCACGAAAGCCGTAACCCGGGGTAAGGAAGATCAAAGGCCTATTCCTCGGCGCAGGATTATTGGGAGAAAAGAGAAGTTGATACCGAGGTTCGGAGACGGTGTTTTGGTCGGATTAAAAATCCTATGGAAGGGCCTCGAAATTGCAAATTTCGAGGAGCGGGGATTGAAATCCTAAGGAACAAGGATTCAAACTGACCCTGAAAGGGTCGAACTATGAATAGCCCCGGGTGAGGTTGAGGCACGAAAGCCGTAACCCGGGGTAAGGAAGACCAAAGGCCTATTCCTCGGCGCAGGATTATTGGGAGAAAAGAGAAGTTGATGCCGAGGTTCGGAGACGGTGTTTTGGTCGGATTAAAAATCCTATGGAAGGGCCTCGAAATTGCAAATTTCGAGGAGCGGAGAGCGCGTGGTGGATTTCGGATGTCGGATTTCGGATGTCGGAAGACTGGAGACCGATGTAGTTGGCAGTGTTCAGTGTTCAGTCGCAGTTTGAAGTGGGCAGTCTGCGGTGAGTATTTGGAAGAGTTGTCGGGTTGTCTGTAGCGCGTTGTGGATTTCGGATGTCGGATTTGGGATGTCGGATTTCGGATTTCGGATTTTGGCCATTATCCAGAAATAAAACAAAAGCTCATTATCAATTAAAAATTTTAAACCCTTTTACATATGAAAGCGAAAAGATCCTCTCAGAATCTCCAATGGGCATTAATTGCAAGCCTGGCGGCCATACTTCTAATTTCCATTTCCTGCGCATCGGAATCGGAAGATCAGTTGCCGCCGCCGAGTGCTGTCCGATGTGAGACTAGCAATCCCTTGCTTTCGGCGGATGTTTCGCCCATCATCCAGCAAAACTGTGCAGTAGCAGGCTGCCATGTTTCCGGTACGGGTAGGGCTGATTTTACGATCAAGGATAATATTCTGCAGTATGCTAGCACCATTATGGCCAATACCCAGTCCGGATTTATGCCACCCGCAGGTTCGGGCAGATCCATCACAGCCACTCAAAAAGAATTGATCTACTGCTGGGTGACCAAAGGTGCACAGGACAATTAAAAAATTGGAAGACGGAAGACGGAAGACGGAAGTTGGAAGTCGGGAGACGGAAGTTGGAAGACGGATTCTTCGACGGGCAAAAGAGATTGCTTCGAGATCGATGACTTTAGGGATAGTTTAATAATTGGGTTGATCCCTCGCAATGACGGCAACGTGCAGTAAATCGGAAACACCTGAAAATCAAATTACAATCCTATGAAAAGGTTGGTCTTGTTGTCCTTTTTGCTATTTCAGGCCATGGAGGCTGGGGGACAAGTATTGCGCTCCGAAACGGGTTATGTCCGGTTTTTCAGCGATGCACTGATAGAGGATATCAGTGCCGAGAATGATCAAGCCAGTGCAATGTTTGACTTGGGAAGCGGGGATGCGGTTTTTCTTATTCCAATCATGGGCTTTGAGTTTAAAAAGTCGCTGATGCAGGAGCATTTCAATGAAAATTACCTGGAGTCTGAAAAATATCCTGAGGCTTATTTCCGTGGGAAAATCTCAGGTTATAGTCCCGTAAATACCAGTTCCAAGGCCATTGCCGAAGGAGAAATGACTATCCATGGGGTCAGCAGGAAGGTGAAAATCCCGGGAACAATTACTAAGCAAGGCGGGAAATTGATCCTTGAGGCTGTTTTTCCGATTGTTCTGAAAGATTACAATGTAGAAATCCCAAGGCTTATGTTTCAGAATATCGCCGAGGAGGTGGAGGTGACTGTGAGGTTTGGATTTAAAGGCGATTGGACTCAGGACAAGTGAGGGATGTCGGATGTCGGATTTCGGATTTCGGATGTCGGATGTCGGATGTCGGATGCTTCGACATACTTCGACAAGCTCAGTACGAGTGTTCAGTGCAGACAGCTCAGCACAAGTGTTGGAAGACCGAAGACGGTAGACGGTAGACGGAAGCGTCGACACGGTTCGACAGTCTACTGTCCACAGCCGCTTCAATTGTTACACTTTCGACTCTTTATTTGGCAAGGTGCACTTAGGAGGATACACATAAAACTGAATAATGGATTTGAAAAAGTTGTATTTCACCTGGATCATCTCAGTTGTTACATTTTCGGCGCAGGGCCAGGATCTGATAGAGCAACTGAAAGCAGACAAAAAACCTGCGTCCGAAATTGTTGCCGGAACATTCAAAGGTACCCGGATAATCAATGGTCAAACTGTTGAAACCAGGGGGAAGGGGAACCTGGATGTGATCATTTCCCACCGATTTGGAACTTTGAATTCCGGGGGGTACAATTTGTGGGGTTTGGATGATTCCAATGTCAGGCTGGGCTTGGAGTATTCCATTTCGGACCGAGTGACGGTTGGGTTTGGCCGGAATTCTTTGAACAAGGTGTATGACAGTTATATAAAAGCCAGGATTTTGCGGCAAAATACCCAGGGGATGCCAATTTCTGTCACCTGGGTTAGTGATATATCTGTTTACACCCTAAAAAGGCCAGAATTACCCATGAATTTCACGCGGAGGCTGCGCTATGTCCATCAGTTACTATTGGCCAGGAAGTTCAGTTCGGGCGTTTCCCTGCAATTGATGCCAAGTTTTGTCCACCGAAACCTGGTGCCAACCCAGGAGGAGCCCAACAATCTGGGGGCTTTGGGGATTGGCGGAAGAGTGGCGCTATCCAAGAGGGTCCATCTGACCGGGGAATATTACTACAGGTTTGGGAAAGACCTACCGGGATATAATTCCCTGGGAATCGGGGTGGATATAGAAACCGGAGGTCATGTTTTTCAACTTCATTTGACCAATTCCAATGAGATGACTCCATCCGGATTTATTCCTTCGACTCAGGGAAATTTCTTTGAAGGAGATATTCATTTTGGGTTTAATGTGGTCAGAGCGTTTCAGGTGGGGAGGAGGTAGGGATTTAAAGGTTAAAGGTTAAAAGTTAAAGGTTGTCTGCTGCGCGTTAGCAAGTTATCGAGTTGTCCGGTTTTCAGGTTGTCACTTTGTCGGGTTGGAGAATTGAAACCCATCCACAAGCTCAGTGCAAGAATTGGAAGATTTGAAAATTAGAAAATTGGATAGTACAGCCCCGATTATTAACTGGGAATAGCAGAAATGCAATTGGGACCCTGAAGGTGTCCAACCTTGAATAGCTTAGGGCGTGGTTCGACACCCTTCGACAGGCTCAGTGACCGAGCTCACCAACCACAACCTGGACACTCCTAATATTCTCTATTTCAGCAATATACGCAAAAAAAGTGGAACATCTGACTACCGCCACTCAGCCTAGGCAACAACAATCGACAATAACGGTACTGGTGCCCTCCTCCCGCAATTCTGCGGGACAGGCATTTAAGGAGGACTGAGCGTCAATGATTAGTCCAGTGGACTAATCTAGCGAAGGGCCAGATTCTAGGGGCGGCCACGTGCAGGGTTAGGGTGGGGTCAAAAAAACTCACGGATTTCGTTAGGCTTAGTTGGAAGGGGGCAGTTTGATCCGCCGCGATCGTCACCTCCCCTTGTCTTTTCCCCGTTTGTTTTTGCTAATTGATCTTCTGAAAAAGAACTGTTTTATCCTTCAATGAAATTTTTTTACCTCATAACCGTATTCAAGCAATTCCTTTTTATAATTCAGGAAGGAATGGTCAATTTCAATCCCTGCAATATTCTTAATTTCATCAAAAGACAATTTAAACGATTGTCCACCATTGTTTTTGATATGCTTCCACAAGAGATTATACTTGCTCATGATTTAAGGGTTGTCTTACACTTACCGCAATATCGCTAACCAACCCAAAACGAAAACTGAGTTGTCAGCAGTAGCTATCCAATTTTGAAATGTTCCATTACACGTAACATTCTCAAAGTGTTCCATCTGCTTGGTTTACCCGCCGTCTCCATTATAAGGTGTACCTGTCCCGGATGAGCAGCCTGCAAATTCCATGTTCCGTCTTTATTCTGCTTTTGATTCAGATAGGTTATAGCTTCTGCCATTCTGTTGTCCCAAGTGAGGCCCGCATATTGAAAATAATCCATTGCTCGGAGAATATCATACCGCCACCTGCAGGGATAAGACAATTTCAAGAAGTTTTTGTCAATCAGTTGACCTGTTCGGTCTGATAAAAACAATCGGTGCATCAGGATAAATTCGATTCCTGACTTTATGGCTTCAGATATTTCATTCTTTCTATAGGTGTAGCCTGCTTTCTGAAATTCGGTGAACCCTTCGAGAACTGAAATTGTGGAATGCAATGAACTGTGTGTTGCGCCACTTCTTGTTGTCCGACAGTTAAAGCCTCCGTCAGGCATTATCTCAGCAAGAATACTGTCAATAACGGACTGGAGTTTCTTTTCCGGAGTATCGAAATAAGAGGCGTAATTTAAAAACATTCCATTCACACATAAATCACTATGCTGAGTAGTGCTCGGTCCCAATCGGATGCCTCCATCGTCCGCTTTCTCGTTTTGAAGAACCAATGCAATACTCTCTTTCACAATTTCATTCTTTGAGGGAAGATTTAAATTGCGGAGGTCAAGTAAGGTGTAGTGAGTGGAGGTCCATTTGGGTTGATAGAATCTATCGCCCCAATGACCGTTTGAATGACGCTTTGATAGCAACTGATAGCCCCAGCCCCCGGCAGCTATTTTGTCTTGCAGTATCTTTTTATCTACTCCCAACAAATCGCGCCAAACTTGATATTGTATGGATACATCTCCTTCCAGTAACCAAGCTATGATTTGTGGTTTGTTCATTGACTAATTGGCTTCCGGTTTAGTTATAGTATCCGCCATTTGAGTGCGGAATCAGCGTTGCTTTTTCCATCTTTCCAATTTAGGGATGGGTCTGGTTGCCAACCATGCAAATAATCCATTTATCCCATCCTTCTTCATTTCCCGGATACAGAATTTCTGCATTTTTTCTGCTGTGTCAATCTCCGGAGGCGTTAAAAAAAGTCCATTTTCATAGCACATGGAGCAGTACTGCTTACTTCGCGTTCCGTCTTTTTCAGTTCCACCGCCTTTTTTGTCATTCTTTAGAGGATAACCGCAGCTTTGGCAGAATTTGTATTCTTTCATTGTTCCTGTTGATTATTGAAGTGTATCATTTGTCATAATTACAGGTAACAATTGCGATCAGGTCACTCCTAATATTCTCTATTTCAGCAATATCCGCAAAATAAGTGGAACATCTGACTCCCGCCACTCAGCTTAGCCGACAACAATCGACAATTAAGGTTTGAAGTCGGATATAGGCCTGACCTGCATCAGCCCTCTCTCTTCTACCTCACCCCAACCCTCTTCCCGCAATTCTTCGGGACAGGCTCTTTAGGAGAGGGCGATCGCACAGTGGTGGACATGGAGATTCCTATCCAATCCAAACTGCTCTCCTCCTGAGCCAAAAGGATCAGGAGGAACGGAAAATTAAGAAAGACACGAAAAACTGAAATCATGGTGAAATGATAGGTAAAAGCAGTGGCGCGGTAGGGTGCTGGCAGGACTCCGGAGAGGTTCGGCCATTCCCGGGATTCTGATTGGTAAAGGGAGTTTTTGAGCAGATGAATTCTAACTTTACACAAAAAAATCCCTTTGTCTACCCCAGTATTCACCTCCAAAAAGCTGGAAAAGTTAATCCGGAAATATATCAAGCCCTATGAAAAACCTTTTTGGTCTAATAGCGATCCTCTTTTGGCTGAACTTTATTTTCGTCCTGCCAGGAAAAGCACAGGAGAAAATATTCTATCACAATCTCAGGTTGCAGACAGGCGATCTGGTTTTTGTAGGGGCAAAAAAAGACCAGCTCTCCGGGGCGATTAATCGGGTCACCCAGCGTGATGAGAACGCGTCATTTGACCATGTCGGTATCCTGGAGGTGTCCGAGTCCGGCATCTTTATCCTCCACGCCAGTCCTAAAAAGGGATCGGTCCGTGAACCCTTGGACAGCCTGGTTACCGAAGCTACTGCGAAAACCAAACAATTGGCCGTCTATAGACTCACTGACGAGCACCAGTCTTCCATTCCTGAAGCGATCAACAATGCCAAGACCTTGCTGGGCAAGCCTTACAATTGGACTTATGTGCTCAACGATTCTTCCCTCTATTGTTCAGATTTTGTGGAGCGTTCCTTTCGGGATGCGGCACTGTTCCAGTTGGAGCCCATGACTTTCAAGGATCCCAAAACAGGCCAAACCGACACCTATTGGGCGGAATTTTATAAGAAGCTTGGGATGGAGGTACCAGAAGGACAGCCAGGCTGCAATCCCAATGGCCTGGCTGCGAGTGAGCATTTGAGGAAAGTGGGGGACCTTGAGCTCTACCAATAGCCTGACCAGAGTATTCTGATCAAATCCCTTGATCTCAAGTTTTTAACTTCCACAGTGCCATTTATCGCCTTCTATTAACACTTAAATTATCATGCAGGTTGGGAAAGGCCCAACCTGCCCCGCTATTCTTTTCTTTGTTGAAGGTGGGCAACGGAAAGTATGGTCTGTGGAGACACAGACCACGGAAAGGGAGGCCCAAATACTGGGTTTCACTCCGGTTGACCAGGCTTTAAAATGGGATCGGCATATTTCGGAATTTATTTGGTCACTCTTACTTCAAACCGGTCTTTAAGACAGCTTTGCGGATCTTCCACCTCGTAGATTGTCTTTGATGCAGTTGGTGATACGGTAATGCTGCGGTTGGTTTCTTTTGACTTATTCCAGGTATAATTTCCGACAAAAGAGGCTTTTAGGGTTAAGCTTTCACCTTTTTTGATCGTGATGATCTCGCTCTTGTTCACATCTTTCATCATGACAAAATGATCCTTTATCTCTCCATCAGATGCAATCCATTTTAAATCAAGCCGATTTTCGTTTACCTCGATCATCGAGGCCCCACCCAGTTCATAATTGGAGTAATACATCGCGTTGTGAGGATAAGTGGCCTGTCCCCTGCCCATTGCCCCCGCCGATCCGGAAACCACGTATACGGTACCCTGATTAGTCTCTGGGTCTTTGATATACGGACAGGAATCGTCTGTGCCATTATACAAAGCGGAAGAGGTACCGATATGATGCTTCGCTTTGTCAAAGGTTTCCTCCATACCAAAATGATCGTGCATTAAGCCTGATCTCTCGTATAAGTGGCTATGCCCGCAGATGATGAGATCAACACCATATCGCTCCAGAATTCGGATGAAATTTTCCCTGATCTTAATAAGTTCTCCCTCTCGGTCAGAATTATGGGACCCCATGGTGTAGGGCGGATGATGCCAGTAAGCAACCACCCATCCTCTTTTGGTATTTTTGAAAGCTTCCAGATCTTTTTTGATCCATTGCACCTGGGCACCGAGCGTATCATACATTCTGGATTCATTATCTTCTTTTCCGTAAGAATCCAAGGAAAGAAAATGAACATTTCCAATGTCAAAAGAATAAAAAGCGGGAGTTCCCGAAGGAACACCACCAGCTTCACCGTTCTCAGGCATTGAAAAATTCTGGTAGTATGCGATATCATGCGTAACCTGTGCCGTTGCCTTGAACTCGTAAAAATCATTGTAATCGTGATTGCCAGGTGCCGGAAATAGCGGGTATTTTTTCAACAGGTCATCCTTGTAGATGTTGAAAAACTTTTCCTGATACTCCGGGTCGGTACCAGAGGAATAGGCATTGTCGCCGAGCAATATCCAAGCATCCATCGGCTTATCACCGAGATATTTCTGCACTTGGTCCCTGACCAGTCGTTGATTGCTGGAATTTTTTCCACAGTCTCCAAATACTCCGATACGATAGGAACCTTCTGTACCCGCTTCCGGAAAGGTTACGAAATAATTGTCAGGGCCTTTTTGAAGCGTGTCCCCATTGCCCCCGCCGATAGAATAATAGTATTTGGTCCGGGGGCTCAATCCGATGAGCTTCACCTTGTGATCAAAGGTCAGAGTCGGGTCCGATGCCTGCAAGGTCAATCCGTCTTCGGTGGTCCCGTAGGTGACCACGCTGCGGGTCAAAGCATCCGTTCGCCAGCGAATGATGATGCTTTCGCTTGTGGCTACCTGCAGATATGGCCCCCTTAATAATTGGGCTAAAACGTCGGGAGTTTTCTCAGGTTTCACCACCTTGGCCGGTGTAGCTTTTGGCGCGTCCTGCGCATTGATTTCCGCTACCGAGATCATAACTATCCCGGCCATAAACAGTACTATTTTTTTCACCTTGTGCTTTTTTTTATATTGTTGATTGGTTAATGAATAAATTTTTCCAGTTGAAATTTTATCCCAGTCACCTCATAAGAGAAAGGAAAAGCCGCTTTCCCGAAACTTCGATGACAGAACTCAACAAGGATTTGGTTTGATATACGGCATGTCATAGGGTCGAATGTTTACTGAATCTTCCAATGCGCCCAAAAAAAGGACGATATCGGTGACCTCCTCTTTTGACAGATTCAAGGGTGTGGATGAAAGGCTTTGATTGCTTAGTTCCAATCCCAAGCCTCTAGCTCCTCCTTTGTTGTAAAATTCTACTACCGACTCCAGTGTTTTGAATGATCCGTTGTGCATATAGGGTGCCGTAGCGGAGGTATTCCTTACTGTAGGTGTCTTAAATGCTTTTTCATAAAACTCTATCGGGAATATTTCAAACCGTCCGGGGTCAATATCCAATTCAGGGTGGCTGAAATCATCTGTTTTGGTAGTTCCCAACACTTCCAGTTCCGAAAGACCATACAAGGGAGGAGTCAAGCCATTAAACAGAGGAGCAAAGTGGCAGGTACCGCATTGCGCTTTGCCCATAAATAAATTGAATCCTTTTATTTCATTCCGGGTAAGTGCCTCCTCATCCCCTTTGATATATTGATCAAATCTCGAATTGCGCGGATTAAGGCTGCTTACGAAGGCGGCAATGGACGCGGCTACTTGGACTGGCACCTTGGTATTGTCGGTTTCTTCCGGAAAAAGCTCATTCAAGGCCCTCCTATATTCAGGCTTGCGTTGCATTAGGGAATGAAGAATGGCCTCACTTCCATTCATTTCATTCGGATTGTTTAGGACAGTCTTTACTTGTTCAGATAGGCTTTTAGCTCTTCCATCCCAAAACTGCTCGTGCTGAAATCCGGCGTATAAAAGGGAAGGTGCATTTCTTTCAACCTGTGAATGCCCGTCAAAAGCAAAGCTTTTGTCAAGCCCATCGGCAAAATGCTTAAGGGGATCATGGCAAGTGGCACAGCTGATTTCATTATTGTCCGAAAGACCGGTTTCGAAAAATAAGGCCCTGCCCAGAGCGATTTGGGCCGGATTGCTTTCGGTTCCCGAAAATGCATTGATATTGATGGCATCATCACTGAAAAGGTCATCTGCATTATAATTGAGCAGACCGAAGGTAGTGTTGTATTCTAATTTCCGCTCCCTGATCAAGCTTCCCAAATGCCGCTGCAGGGGCAAAGCATAGCTTCGGAGAAAAGCCATTCTGTCAAATGTGTCAAAATCCTGATGCTGTCCAAGAAAGCCAACACCGGCTGTCAGATATCTGGAAACACTGTCAGCGGTGGCACCATTCCCAAGAAAAGGCTTCAAAACCTCCTGTAGGCTAGTAAGTGATGCTTCAGATTCCGCGATGCCTGACTTGAGGAGAGGAGCATCGAATCCGCTTATCCCTAGGGTGATTATCCGCACGAGTTGCAGCCTAACACTTTCCAACAACTGTTGATCATTTGCCTCAAAGCCGAAAAGCAGGGAGTTTAAATCGCCTGCTGAGGAAAGGATGACCTCAGCTTGTTGCATCATCTCTTCTTTTTGAAGCGAGGGGTTTTCTTCAAACAACAAACCTTCGATCACCTGCAATCCAACGGGTTCCTTGAATTCCATAAAGGGCTCTTCAATTTCGTATTTTGGGGCCCCATTGTAGACGAGCGCAGAGCTCTGGAAGAAATAGGTTAAGAAGAATTCCAGTTTTTTATAGTGCAGCCTGCATTGGATCAATTCCTCTTTGGCCTTGGCTATACTTTCCTGATCGTTTTCTTTGATGGCTTCTATTGCCTCTTGAAGCTGCACAGCAGCCAATGCAAATGCCTTTGATTCCGTCCTAAAAAAATCAATTGCCGGTTCCACACCTATTTCAGAATTATCAGAACGCGTAAAGCCAGCTGCGATTAAGCTAAAAGCAACACAACTTATTCCAACGATCATTCTCACGTCAGAACTTATTAAGCGTTTTGAAAACATAAACTAAAACACTCATAACTAAGTGTGCTTTTAAAATAAGGGCGAACTATCCAGCAAATGGAAGCCGGCATGCTATTAATTATTCGAATTGGCTAACAAAATTCAATGGTACTTCAAATCCTTTCCAGCCTAAATGATTTACCCGGAAATGCCAACAAAAGACTAGTTTCGGTCTAATCAAAATATGAGTATCCACTATGATGCACATTGAGCCTTTTGAGGCGAAAAAGATGAGGATACCGGTCCATTGACACAGTGATTTTTCCTGGAAAAGAGGGCAAAAACCGGAAGTCATGGCATATTTTTGCCGCTTCGAAAAAAGAGATGAGCCCACAGAATCGGATTTTCCCTCCTTTGCTCCTGCTGTTTGCTTCCATTCAGTGTTTGTTTTTGGGCACCATCTTATTCGAGCAGGCAAATCACTTGGAGGTTGGACTGTTTGCTCTGATTTTCCTGCTGATCCTAGCTTCTCATTTTCAGGCTTTTTCCAATCGTCGATTTCAGTTCGAATTTGACCGTTGGAGAGTGGCTATTTGGGTGTTTTTCGGGTCTTTTGCGACTTTCGGATTACGGAATCTCGGTTGGGACGCCGTGATCGCAACCTCAACAGTAGGTTTGTTTGGGGGATTGTTGGAGCTGGCATTCCGATCCCGACCCTCTTTCAGACAGATACCTTCAGCCATTTATTGCGGCGCGTTTATCTCCATGACCAACTTCACCAATGAGGCCGGATTTATCCTGATTGCCTCAGCCTTTACCAGTCTGTTGTTTTTTGTCAGCAAATCGGTGCTTCACGGCATTGGCGGCAGGCTGGGAACCATGGCTTTCATCGGAGTGGTGATGGCCTATGTAGTCCAATATACTGTTGAACACCTATGATTGAGGAATTGATCTGGATCGCAATCGGAGTCCTCGCAGCAACGAGCACCTACTGGATTCATACCCGGTTTAGGATCAGTCCCGTCTTGGCTTCGTCTCTGATTTCGCTGCTGATCGCGCTTGCTGTTCTGCCATTTGGTGAATCATCGGAATGGCTCGGGCCAATACCCTATGCAGGGATTGGGGGATCATTTATTGGCATGAGCACCAAGAAAAACGTCAAAGGATTGGAGTCCGTGCTACTGGCAGCAATCATCTTCGGTGTGATCTTCTCCCGTTCCAGCCACTTTTTTGAGGGTTTTGGCGGTGCTTTGGGTACATCTGCCTGCATCTCCGTCCTGACTGCGATCAGCTGGAGGAAATTCATCAAAAGAACCCGGTTTACCACCAGGCAGGTAGTAAACCGAGTCACTAAGTAGAAATCCGATACAGGATTTAGGTTTTCGTCTTTTCAATAGGCAAAATCCTATCAAACATCAATCCGCTCCAGCCTTCGCCTCTGCCTGTTGTCTTGGTGCGTCCTACCCAAAGGATTGTTTTGCCGTCTATCCAGCGCGTTCTTTTGAAAGTCCGGTTGACGATCACACCTGATCTTGGCACTTCCTCTTCTTCGATGAAATGAACGGGTTGGTGCTCGGTCAACAAGAGACTGCCCGGAGCCGGAGCATTGGGGATCTTGGCGCGCTGAAGCCGGATTTCCTGCTGACTGCCTTCTTTGTGAACCGGAATGAAAGGAATCCAGTTTTCGGGAACTGAGGTTCCTGCCAGATATCGGATCTTGGATTCAGGGTTTTCCGGTTCTTCCAGTGGGTTAAAACGGGGTTTGTTCAGTTTGACATGCCTGCCACCACCGGCAGTGGAGGGGACAGTATTTTCTATAGCCCAAACCATATTGGTCATCTCATCCCGCATGAAATTTACCTTTTCCAATGGCTCACTTTGCTGGAGTTTCAAAAGAGAAGGAGCAAGGAAGAAACGGTTTCTTGGAGAAGTGAGATTTTGTCGCTCCGAATGACGGAATACCGCAAACTCCTGCCAACTGACTTCGGGGTCGGTAAATGTTGGTTCAATCAGGATATGCTGTCCAAAAACATCCGTGACAAGAATGTTTTTCACCTCACAATAGGTATTGATCCTCATCGGATAGGGTAAGACAAACCAGTCGTTGGAATACGTAATTCCATATTCCATGATCAGCATAGAAAGCAAACCGGTGGTACCCGACTGGATCTTTGCAAAGTCAATCTGTCCGTCTTCCATCTGCCAAAACCTTGGATTTGGAATACCGGAATAGTGAAGGGGTGCCGGAATGAAAGTTTGCACGGTCACTTTCAGGTTGTCTGCTTGGTTGATTTCAACTGGGGTGTTTTTTACATTTTCATCAAAGCTGCTCCAGTCCAATTTGCCTGAGGCGTACTGATCGGCTTCCAGGATAACGGCCTTGCCTCCTTCGGGATGGGGCATTTCAAGATTGAAATTATATTCCATCCGATCTGGAATCCAGGCATTTCGCTCTGGGCCGGTTTGATGATAGAGTTTTTTGAACCAAGTGTCAAACTGGGTGGAAACAACCTTGGTGAGCGGTCCCCGATCCGAATCATTGAATCCCAAATCCCCATTTACCCAATCAGCGTAGGCACCACTTCGAATATCCTGAAGAATGGCATTCCCATCGGGGAATTTACCTACGACCGTTTGGGCAAAAAGGACTCCTTCCCTGTCTTGCTCATTGACTGTTGCAGAAATTGGATACTTCGCGAGAAAAGCTTCCCTGTAGGCAGATTGACCATTTTCTCCCAGAATTCTGAAAAACTGCCTGCCCATCTGTACTTGCAGAAACAGGTTTACCTCCACTTCTTCACTTTCCACCTCGGGTTCAAGCGGAGTCAGGAATGGGTCATATTCCTTTGAGGTACTATTGCCAAATGTCAACACCCCGGGGCGCTGTTCCTCTGAGAGGATTTTTGCCTGACATGCTGTTCCCGCATCCTCTCCCTGAAACTCACCAAGCTGCCATTGCCGGGTCAGCATCCACATGGGATCTGCAGTCTCGGCCCTTAGACTTTTTTCAAATTCTGCCTGTCTGGGCAGACCTTCAAGCCTGTTTCGATTAGAGATAAAAGGCTCATGAAACCGCTTTTCAAAGACCGTAGTGGCCAGATTGGCAGTTGCCTTTAGCTTAGAAAATTCGCTTAGATTTGGCATCTTCTTTAGTTTTTATCCCACTTGGTGTATAGCTGCATATTGGCACTCTTGGCAACCTGCAAAAACTTGTCGTTCAGAAGCAGGTAATCCAAGGACACATTGGCTTCCTTGACGTCAAAAGAGGCGATGGTCATCGGAAGGAGGATCTTGAGGACGTCATGTTCCATAAGTTGATCCGGCTCAACAGCTCTGGACCTGGATCTGCGAATGGTATCATTCAAGACTCCCTGCAACACATCCCAGTCCCATTTTCCGGTGTTGGTGGGCTCCACTGCCATCAAGACCGCTTGAGGAGCTACAGCATTGGGTTGGTTATAATGGTAGGTGACCCCGGTAATTTCCTCGTCCACAGGAATTTTCTCTGTCCATTCGTCCAGAATAAGGACAGACTGTAGGTCTTTTGTTTTCACTGCCTGCCCTCCCAAATACGCGAGGGACACGGTATCCTCCATGATATTGAATGGTTTTCCATCATACTCCTTTGGAAATTCAAAACCCAGCCAACTGTCCTCCGGACGAAAAGGAACCTGCGCCACGGACAGGTCCATGGAAGAATTGTTCAGTGCCTCACTCATAAACCGAAGGGTCTCAAAGCGGGCGACCGCAGGCCGTACTCTTGCCACAGACTGGAGCCAGGATTCCTTGTTTACATCCCCAGTCAATCCGCTTTGTTTAGTGATATGCTTTAGCAACTGATCCTCTTCACCAAAGGACTTTTGAAGGATGTCAATGTTGGAATAATGAAAACGGGGAATTGATACAAAATCATCTCCCAAAACAGCCTTGGCAGCTTCAGAAAGCAGTTTGAGTCTTGGGATAACGTTGGTTTCAGCAGTGGCCTGAGTCAATTTTGCCTCTCCGATCTGAACCTTTGAACGGATGACTTTCCAAAGATTTGCTGTTCTGGAAAGGAGTTCTTCCTGACTTTCCAGCAAATCCGGACCCGGACTCTGGGGATAGGCCAATTGCACTCCAAAAAATGTTGCTGATCGCTGAAAGGCAATAATTCCGAGCAATGTTTCCTCAGAAAGGGACACGGTCTGAAACAGTTGGCCAGCATCGGTAGAAGATTCTGCAATACTGAACAATTCCGCCATTGTAGGAGGATTAAGTTCGTCTTTAGGCAAAATCGTGCTGGGAACCAGGTTACCAAAAAGTTCAGCGATTTTACTGAGTGAACCGTGTGCCTCAGAGACCCTTTTCTGACAATCTTCAAAGTCTATTCCTGTCAATTCCAGCGAATTGACTACTGCCTTTGGTCTGCTTGCAAAATCCCTTGCATCTGCCACACGGGTTTGTCCCAAGGTCATTTTTATAGTTCGGAGCAAAGGAAATGCAGAAGCCAAAGTAGCATTGGAAGCCTCTAGCTCTGGAGCGAATTCAATCTTTATCTTGACAGATTCCGGGAGGTTATTGGAGTTTCTGAAATGGAAGGCAATCCTGCTTTCCAGCTCTGTGGCAC
The DNA here is from genome assembly GCF_002002735.1 of Algoriphagus sp. A40. GTDB lineage: Bacteria > Bacteroidota > Bacteroidia > Cytophagales > Cyclobacteriaceae > Algoriphagus. Next base: position 43,212 of record NZ_MUNY01000044.1, read on the forward strand.
CTGCAGCCAGATCTTCCGACAAAAGATAGATCAGGTCAATCGGCTGAAGTTCCAAATCCCCCAAAGACACGAGTTCAGTTGCTGGACTCCCGCCATCCTCGGCTATTGAAGTTACTCTACACTGGATTTTGCGAGGATCTCCGATCAGCTCCGCAATCCATTTGTTCAGTCCCGGCTCAAACCTGGCACGAGGAGAGGCTGTTGTGGGCCAACCCATGCCGGGAGAAGCAAATTCATTGGTATCCAAATGTAAGGCTATCCGATGCGTGTAGGTCAGAAGGCTTGATCTGGGTGTATCCATTACCTGGATTTCCGGTGGGGTATCCGCCAAAAGTGCGGAATTCAGGACTCCTGATGTTCTATCGCGGTTTCCCTGAGTGATCTGATATGCAGCCTCGGTGATCAGCAAATCATTGCAGGCGTCCAGAGCACTTGCCAACTCGTCCTTGATGGCTAGTACCAAAGGTTTGTGAGGAGCCTCTGTAACCAAGGCACTGATTTGAGCCTCAGGGGCTTTGACAATCTTCAGTCCGTTCACAACAGGGTAGCTGTCAATTGTTTCCTGTGCTTCGACTGAGCCCTGTTGGGGAATGGAAAGATTTTCTATCTCATACCGATTTCTAAAAGCTTGAATGTACTGGTTGAGGTTATGTGCAGGATTCTTGGTCGTGGCGTCATGCAGACCTCGCTCGAATTGGTAGCCGAGCAAGACTTCAAGCCGTTGCCCGTTTCTGATTCCCTCGAAGAGTGCCATTGCCTTTCTGGCCCTGTCACTGGACAGATTCATCGCAAAAAGGCTGGGATTGGCGGGACTGGCGTGGTTTTTATACCCTGCTAAAAGGAGACCAACCGCTGTGGCATGGTTAAGGGAAGGGACATGTGAAAATCCCGCATTTTGCTTAAGCTTGATGGGAGCTTTCCCGTCTTTCGGCCAAAGCTGTGGAGGTACAGTTCGCTGGTTTAAGGTTTTTTTGGGCTCGGGCTTTAGGTTTTCAACCCAGCCGTAAGATGCCAAATAAACCCCGGTGGGCACTTTAGCTCTATTTTGCTGCAGCCTTCTGGTAAACAATCCCATTTGCCAGGCATCGAGGCGATAGGAACAGAGATCCACAAAATCCGCCAAATTACGCTCCAGAGCTTTGGTCGAAAGGCCGCCCAGATAGTTCATGGCACTTCTCATCGGTGCAATATTTGGGTTCCAGGTCACCTTTACCTTTGAATCCAGGAGAAAATCACCCAAGCTGGTATTGACATTGGCAAAAGCCCTCTCGTTTATTTTTTTCGGATCACCCTTCAACAACTCAAAACTTGTCAGGTCCTGGTTGTTTTTGTCCATATTGAAAAAGCTCTTTTCGAATATGGCGGATTTTATCGCAAGGTTGTTTGCCTGGTATGCCCTGGTCCCGGCCTGCTTCAACTCAGTCAATAAAGCATGGCGCATGAGTAGGGAAAGCAAGGACCTTGGAGGTTTGTCTCCTCCAAAATTGACTGATTCCAAGTCGGCCAGACTACACTTTGTCCCCATGTATTGGGCATAGTTGAGGCCTGAGGCGGGCATTTTGGGAAGAAACTCCGTGTCAGATGCCGTCACATTCGGCACTACCAATTTGTCGGCATGGATCGGATTGGTCCACTGGTAAAAAACCATATTGGAGATCAAAGGATAAAAATTCCCTTCTGCCAGTGAATTAAATCCGAGTGTGGTCAGAAAATCCACAATTCGCTGATTTAGATTTTTGATCTCAATATTCAGAAAAGACTGGTTCACCGAAGGAGAGGCCAAGCTGTAGTCCGGCAGATTGCCAAGTCGCTGACGGAAACTTACAGAGCCAGGCTGCAGTCCCAATATCTTCAACAGGATCTCCCAACTGTCACCCGGCATCCCCACTCTGGGAACCTTGGTCACCAATTGGTCCCAAACCGTCTGCAACCTCCGCATCACCTCTGCCATGCCTATAAAAAACTTCCCGGAGGCGGCCTCATTCCAGCGGGTGAGATCACTGGTCAGCAATACGCCATAGGGCTGGTCACCAACCCGAATGCCGGACAAGGGACCTCTTGCCGAAACAAAAGCTGTAAAAAAGCTCCGGATCTGTGCCGCTTCCGCATCATGAATGGCAGGCTCCATCAATTCTTCAAAGTAATAGCTTAACGTAGCGGCGTACAGGGCACGGTTCATCATCAGATTGTTCAGATGGTCCATCTGATCTGCATGAGCCAGATCCTTCAGGATATTTCTGTTGATCCCAAATGCCTGGGCAAACAAATCCAAGTCGGATTGAGGGTTTATTGGTGAAGCGCTTTCTTCATAATACCCTTTGACCAACTGGTCCTCATTGCGTGAATAGCCGGAGGCTTCGCTTTCAGTATTGTTAGTAGCCGTCCCTTGGGGCAAAAAAGAAAGGCCTTTAGAAGAGTAATGGTGATTTTCAAAAAGGCTTTCGACGATTTTCTTGCCGGATTCCGGATCGGCAGAATGGAGAATTCCTAAAACGGTCATCCTTTCGATAGAGCCATTTGCAGAGAACATATTGGAGTTGACTTTCACCTTCATCCCCAGTCCTTTTGCTACCGCTTTGTCAAAATTCTGGAGCCAGGCGATCTCTTCCTGAAAGATGATTTCATCTTCTTTTTTGGTAAAAGCCTGTTCGCTGGAGAAAGGATCAGGCCCCAGAAACACGGTATCCGGGATGACATTGCCGACCTGTTCGTGCACTGCTTTGCCATTGGCAAAGATGGTCACGACAAATCTGTCCGGCAGCGCCTGCGTCCTCGCAGCCCGTGTCCATGCCTGCTCCTTGAAAGCCGAATGCTTAGGAAAATCCAAGGTTGGAGGGGGTGACACGTCCGTTTGAGGCCAGTTGAGTGGTTTTGTGGCTTTTGCAATCCAAATAGCCCGCTGAGGATTTATAGAAACAGCTTTCAGCTTGTCCCAGGCCAGCTTCTTTTCTGACTCGGCCTCTTCTCCCGGAGGGAAGCTGTGTAAACCTGCTCTTTTAACCCAATAAAGTTCACCGGCTTCCATTTCGTTGGCTGTCAAAAGCGGCTCATGGGAATCTGCATGAATGTCATCCGGAAAAATCCTGATCCATAATTCCTGGGCACTACCGGCAGGATTTACAAATCGGGTCTCAATCCGCACTGGAAGCATCACGATGGGAAGATTCCCATTGAGCTCTTTAGTAAGTGTCCGATGATTGACTGCCAACAAGCCTGCAATGGCTGCGTTTAGAGAAACTTCCGTATTTCTGAAATTCTGCTCCAGTTGCTTAATCGTCGTACTTTCAGCGAGAGAAGTGTGCTTTTTGGTTTTTTGAACGATGCCGAGCTTCGTGGTATAGTTCGTTTCCTCAGCGGAAGTATAAGACTCGCGCAGCTGTTTGATTTTTTGGATCTGCTCCTGAAAAGTTGCCATTGGGAAAAGTTTTTACCGGTTGCTAAACATGCTATTTCAAAAATGTCTCCTTGTAAAGGGTATACTGCGCCATCAGTCTGGTGGAAACCTTAGGCCCCTGATTTTCATCATTGATCTCTTTATCCAGCATTTCGGAAGCATGGACGGCAACCATCACGGGACGTTGGATCAGGATGGATGCCATATCGGCCGAACTTCTCCCCCAAACACCCTTGGTTGCAGTGGGATCTTTTTTCTTAGGTTCCCTTGTACCAGTGGCAAAAGGAATTGGCTCTGGGCCAAAATTCTCCCAAGAAAGATCGTTCCAGGTAAACTTCAACGGATCGACCGGATCAAACTTGATGTCCATTCCAAAACGGGGTTCTCCTGGCACCTCTGCAATGATGAAAAACCAGCCCTCTTTGTTTCCCGGGAAATCAGTCATCGTTGTTATCCCAGCAGCTTCATCGATTGTAAGGTCAAAGCCCAAAAGTTTGATATCTGGAGGCAATTCGGCTTGATAGATCGGAAAGCGCACTTCCTTCTTGAACTGGGTCTCATTTAAGTCTTGTGTGATTGCCCATTTCCCATCCTTCTTAAATGCCTTTTGGGCATAGATCACCGTGTTGGGGAATTTCTTGAGGAGTTCTCCCCGGATCACAAATACCAGTTGCTCCGAATCTCCCTCTTTGTCCCGTGCGTTGTTTTTGCCCAAAAGGGCTGCTTTATCCCATTTATGGATCGGTGCAATATCCTTTAAAGATTCCGCATCAGTCGGCGTGCTGTCTGGAGTGACGAAACCTTTCACATCCCAAAACTGTCGAAAATAGCTCCCCCGCATGTCTGTCGGATATTCTCTCCAGAGCAGCTCACGGCCCATTTCAAAATTCAGTCCGACCAGATAGGATTCAATGAATTTCTGATTTGTCTTCAAAAGTGAAAACGTATTGGGCTGAATCAGGTGCAGGTTTGGCAATAGCAACTCTTTGTCCCGGTCAACCAGGAATTTATAAGCTGCTGCGGGAAAATCCGGATACGCCATTGCCGGAAGGAAGTCCGGATCGACGCTGGGCTTTCTCGTCCCAGGGCTCCAAGAAACCCTGGCGTCAAGCAATTTTTTGTAGGCATTCAATGGCTTGAAGGTCTGGAGGCTGTCAATAGCCAGCTTGGTCGTGTCAATACTCGGAGGCGATGGTGGTACATCACGGAAGGTATACCTGATATCATAATCCGTAAAGGCGGTTTTATATGCTGTATTGGCTACGAAACCGGTGTCTTTGACCACATCAATTGGCTTAATCGCAGAGACTGCATCCAATTTGAGCACGATAGAATCCATTCTAAGCCGCGATGCAGCAGTGGTTTTCTTTATTGCAACCGGCCCGACAGCAGTAGGAGCAGCCCTGGGTACGCTTACCGCTTTGACCAGGTCTTTGTTGATGAGCTTGTCCCAGGTGGAGATTTCGGGCAGTCCTCCCTGATAAGATTTCTGATAAAAAATAGCCTCATTATCCAAATTGGATTGAAGGCTCCAGACTTTCACGTTCTCAAGCTTAGGAGGAGTCGCTACCGTATTGATCCCGCTCAAGGAAGTGAGTCCGGTGAATTTATCAATTGATGCGGCGGTCAGTCCCCCGACCTTATTGGTATTTTGGAGCAACAAGGTATAGGAAGGTGTGACTGCCTGCTTTTGCAGAGTTCGAATAACAGATGAGTTTTGACGGATGAGTTTTTGAAAACCCGGCATCACCACTGCATCGGGAATCCTGCCCATTTGGACAGTTTTCTTTACAGTTATTCCACTGGATAGAATCCTGGAAGAAACACTTCGGCTAAACGACAGAACATTTTCCTTGGGTTGTGGCAGAATATTTTTGGCATAGCCTCTTTCCATGGCCTGAGCCATCAGCAGTGCAAGCTGCATTTTGCGGTTGGCTTCCAATACATCATTGAGCTGCTTCCATGCCTGATCCATGAGTTTTTCCTGGTCATCCTGCACGGCTTGCACTCCAAATCCAGCAGGTACACGGGTTCTTGGATCTCTGTTCAGATCATTGTACCAAAGCTCGGAGTTGGGATCAAACACCGGAACAATCTTCTCTCCCGGTTTGCTCAAGTCTTTGCGCATCGCGTGGTACATGCCATAAAAAGGCAGGGTAACAATGGGATCTTCGTTCGGATTTTCAACCTGACCTCTGTTTAGATTGACCAGCTTTCCTATTTCGGTCTGAAACGCATTGGGGACAATAGTTGTAGATACAGCGGTCGGAGCCATCACCGCACCTTCCAACAGGACTGTCTTCGGATTGGGTGCCGGGATCTCCTCGGGGGAATCTGCGCGAAAGTAACCGGGAGCAGAGCAATCCATGGGGCGCGAACCGACACGCTGATCCATGACTCGAGGCTCGATCAATTTCACCAGTGATTCGAAATCGAAGTTGGCACCGGTGCGGAAATGCCAGCGGTAATAAACCGGAAACTCCAGATCCGAGCCCATACCCCAGGCGGATTGCTGCGCAGGGATTCCCGCAGGGGAACGTTCTAAGCCTGCAAGTCGTCCTGTTTCAAAGCTTGGAACAAGAAAGGCGTGGTACATCACATTTGGGTCCAACTTGCGGGGACACATCACCCGACTATAGACGCCATCCGGATCGGTTTTTATCTCCTGGCGGAAAGTCTCCAGGTTTTCCTCAAATATGTTTTCGGTTCTTGGAATATTGGTATGCATGTGTGCCCACAGGTGAATATCATCGTGGGGCTGCAGGGCAGCTGCATCGAGAACTTTTATTGAGCGTAAAGGCTTTTGCCTTTTAGTGTCCTCAAATTCTGTCTCTTTCAGCACGATCAAACTTACCCAAGGCCTCAATTTCCGCTGATCAGCGGAGGCTGAAGCGGGCGTATACCGCCAGGGAAAATCTTCATCGTAAAATTCTATATAGGCTAAATAATTAGGCTCAAAGTTGGAAATCCCGTCCCGGGGTTCGGTTCGCACGACCATATCCGCATTGACCCCAGTAATATCTCCGGGGCCTTGAAGCGTAAAATTGATAGTAGGAACAGACAGCGTCCCATTCAGCTTGATGTCCACGGGAATCTTGGCCCGCTCGACCTCCGCTCCAGGAGCGGTACCCAAGGTATCTTGTTCAATTACATTGGCTGAAATGCCGCGCCTTGACCAGGAAAAGAAATTGTATTGACCAAAATTCATAATAATTTCTTTTTAGTTTTTAAACCAATTCATGCACACCGACCACTTGAAAGTTTGCCTTCATGCCTGTGTTTTTCTCTGTGATTTTCCGCATGGATTCCACTGCCGCAGCGTAACTGTCCGATCTAAAAGAGGGATTGAGCTCTTTCAGATCGTCATTGGAGGCGATGGTGAAACCGGTAGTTTTCAAAGCCACTTTTTCCGGGGCATTGAGGGATTTGGTTGCTTCATTTTTCCAGGAAAGCCTGGAAGACGAAGCTCCCGCTCCACGCACCAAATGCTTAAATCCGCCCAGCGGAATCTTCATAAACCTACGGGGTGGAGCAAGGTCATCGTCGTAGGTATAATCCAACTCGTAATCCAAAGTCACCGGATCCAGTTCATCCAAGGCCAGTTTTAATTCTCCGGTATCATTGATAGTTACGCCACTTTCCAGTTTCTCAAAAGATTTTCTGGAGAGTTTCTCATCTTCGGAAAGCGGCTGATAGTTACCTACTGCGAAAAGCTCCTGGGATGGAACAAGTGATGGCTTGGACGCTCCAATCGATGCTTCTGTAATTCGGAAATTGGCCTCATCGGCTTTCAGCGGCTTCCTGTTTCCGTACTTTTTGATATCCATGTTCAGAGGAAGACTTCGCTGGCTAAATGTGATCGAGCCAAATGGCTGGATCAACAAATCCACCTGTTCATCCTCTGGAATAGCCCGCAGGCTTACATGCAAGTGGTTGTTTGCTGGAATGATCGGTCTCCAGTTGGTGGATTTGTGTAGCTCTCCAGTCAGGAGTGCGAGCAAATCTTCTGTCTCCAAGGCAACATCCGGCTCTGGATCTCCCCATGTTTCATCAAAGCTTATGGTGATTGTCACAAACAAGAGCCCGAAGGAAACTTCTCCAGCTATATTCCAAGGAGTAGGTCCTGAAAGTCTTCCGATAAAATGGATCCCGAAGAGGATGCTGGTGCCTTGACGAATCGCCAAAGTGGCTTCTAGTCGGACAATAAAACTAAACGGATCGAAAATAAAGAGCACATCGAGTGCAAGTGCACCATAGAGGTTGAAGCCCATGGGGCCCTCTGCAAGTAGTTCTACTTTTGCTCCAAACTGAACAGAATTGGAGGTCACAGCGAGGTAACATTCTACACTTAATCTGGGATTGTCTCCGCTCAAGAGCTGAAGACTGATCCGATCCATATCACGGAAAGCCCCAGGGAGCGTCGGCACAGTGGGATAGTCTTTGAAGTCCGGGTGGAAACCTCCCAAACTCAGACCAAAAGCATCACTTCCACCCCAGGCTACCACCAAAGCTAAACTTCCGGTAAGCGGAAAGCCTACCAACTTGGAGTCAAACAATCTTGCTTCGAAATACACAAAACCGTTTTGGAAGTCAATTACTCCCAAAAAGTTGACCTGGATCTTCACCAAGGCGGTTTCTTCTGTCGGAAGTACCATCTTAACCACTCCCAAGATGATGATCTTGGGTTCGGGAAGCTCCAAAATTATCCCGATCTCAATGGAAATGAGCGTAGGGGTACCCCAGCCGATCTTGCCCATCAGGCCAATCAGAAAAGAATCCTCCTTGATGGGAAATATCTGCTTGATATCACTGATGATGCGGGAGATATTGCCCACCACATCTTCAGGAAATAGGATGCTTTTCAATGCGTTGGTTTTCAATCCGACTCGAAGCGCTTCGACATCTGCTCTTCTGTCTATCCCAAGCAAGCCACCTACACCGATCAGGGTAAATCCAAAGCCCAATTGGACCGGGGAAAATTCCGCCGTAATGATGATGAGCAGAGAGAAACCTTCGCTTCCATCCGGCATCTTGGTATTGATAATACCTACAGCTTTTAGTTCGAAAAGATTTTGAAAGGAGAGCTCCAGTGCTCCAAAGTACTCTCCTGCGTCTGGATCCAGGTATAAAAATCCTCCCCCAGTCACCACGCCGGCATTGATTCTAATCCCTGCTCCTGTTGGCCACTTGATGGCAGGAACCAGGTCATATCCGAAGACTCCTCCATTTCCTTCCAGCTTTTTCGCCTGAAGGTTAAGCCCAAGCCGATTGATGGTCAGAGTCACAGGAGGACCGAATTTGATCCAGAAATCCAGTGACACTTCCAGCTCGATGGTACTCATGTCTTCACTCACATTCACCTTGATGGTGAGCACTTCCAAACCAATAATGTCTCCGAGGTTTTTGTGGAGTGGAAGGCGCATATTTAGCGCATTGAGCAAAGTACCGAGGATCTTGGCCAGGGGTTCGGCGTCACCTCCGGAAGCTGCTGGCGCATCACCGCCTGAGGCTGCCGACGAGTCGCCGCCACCTGAGGAGGAATCGCCCCCGGCCGGTGCATCGCCTGCTGGTGTGGTTTTCTTCGGTTCGTCTATCCCGATATTTCCGTTGCCGTCAACGATGAATCCATGTTTGAGCGAATAGCCTATCCCCAGTGGAAATTTGTCGTCCAAATCCGGGATCAGGCTGAAAGGAAATCCCGTCAAACCACCCTTTCCGACTTGGTAGTGGATATTGAGAATCCCCTTGACCAGAAGGTCATCCGGCTGCACCATCACCCCCATTTTGGCTGTGCCAAAGGCAAATTTAATCACCGGCTTATCCAGAAGCGCGATCTTGGTAGGCTTGGGGGTATTGTAGCTATAGAATACGATAAATTTGTTGGCAGGACCTCCCTTGGCTTCGGGCGATGTCCCTATCCTGAAGAGTCCGTCTCCGGTGACATCATATCCAACGGAGTGTTTGTCCCCTTCCCCAATGTTAAATGTGCGGGCACTTTTGCCGAGGAGCTTGGTCACGAAAGCAATGCCTCCATGGTCTTTAGGGGCAAAAAGTAAGGTGTTGTAAAGCTTCAATGGGACTTCACCGGCAATCCTAGCATCCACCCCATAAGTAAAAGTTCGATTGGAAATTCGGTCGGCAATCGGCGTTGTGCTGGACCCAACTCCTTCGTAGCCATAATTAGATCCGATGGTGAGGTCTTCTACTCCACCTTTTCTCAGAAAGTGATCCAGCAAAAACAAACCACCTGCAATACCCAAAAACAGCGAATCAGAGAGCGCGTTTGCAGATTCTTCATCTTCAAGTCCCCGTCCCAGACTTTTCAGAAAACCTCCGATATCGTCTACAATAAAATTGGAGGATCCTCCGGCCGCGGCCATCTTGGTGTCGAGCGCATTGAGCAGGCTGATGACCGAATGTACTGCAGGCATTCTACGTCTCAGATATTCGAGCGTCAGCAGATTGAGGATGGCAGTGACGATCTCATTCGCTGTCCGCTCCTCTTCCCCATCGCTGGCTGCTATGGCCGCCTGCACTATTCCCTCGATCGCGACTACAATTGCCGTCATATCGGCTATCGCTCCAGCCAGCTTAAAAGGCTCCACTTCAGTACTGGCCTTGTTCACATATTCCTCCAAACCACTGCCAATGGGGATACTTGGTGCTCCTGTAGGAGGAAGACCCAGAGATCCAAGTAGTTCATTCCTTGCCTGATCGTCGGAAAAAATATCCAAACCTGGCTTGATGATATCGTAAAAAAGCTTGAGTATTTGCTGGAAAAAATCCTGGCTCTCGTCGTCTGCCATTTTGTTTCAGTTTACATGCGAACTCTTTTTTTACTTCAATCCTATGTTAATCCGACACTGCCTTTCAGTAAATTTTACTTGGTACTAAGTCGGAACCCAAATGCCATCAGGTCGGCAATTCCGGTTTGGCCTGTTCTGCCGCCGGGGTTTTCAAGGGAACTTCATACTCCATTTTTGCTCCCAATAACTCGTGTTTTACTTTCCAACTGTCGCCATCAGCGGTGAAAGTGATCCAGCCGACATTGCTGTTCCAGGCTATCCTTGGTGACTTGCCCTCCATGTATGCTTTTTGATGTCTGGAAACGATATTGAAGTAGCCATCTTTCATCGAAGTGGCGTTGCCGATCACGAGATCCGTTGTGCCTACGGGGTCATCTTCCAGTCCTTTTTTATCCTTAAGTACCTGAACTTTCCATCTCCAATCAGGAGCGGGATTCACTGTACTTCCCGGCGTCCAACCCTCTATTGGAACCGTAGCCGTGGTATGTCTCAGTCTTTGTCTGTTGCGGGGTGTTACTGCTCCATTGGTGGAGATCAGCTTGTTTTTCCAGCCAAACTTGGAAAGTCCATCTCCGAAACTGGTCAGGATTCGTTGTACTACGGCACTTTTCAGTATGAGCACATTAGGAAGCCACTCGTTCTTGAGTGCGCTGGAAGTCAGCTGTACAATCCGGCTGGTAGGAGCGGCGGCAGTTCCTTTCCAATAATCCATGACCGTGGTTGCTCCATAGTGCACGTCTCCGGAAAGCAGGACCACCTTCTTATAGGTATCAAGTCTTGCAATCAGCCGTTCGAAACCCGGTACACTGAAGCCCCAAGCCTCAAAATCAAAATCCAATGAACCACCGATAATGCCAGGGTTGGCCTCACTCTTTCCCTTCAATGCTATAACTGCAGCAGCTGCTGGCTGCACCAGCTCTTCAAAATTGGGCAGACCCAATATCGGACAGGGAGAAACGACAAAAACAAAGGGAGGATTATCAGTCAGCGTATCCGGAGTCTGCGCAGATAGCCCGCTCTCAGAGATCAATTCCGGCACAGTATTGAGACTTTCATAGTGTCGTTGGGTGCGGGTATCCAGCACAATTGCCTGAGTAGCTCCAAGTTTTATGGAGTAGTTCCATTTCAGTGTAGTAGGTTGGCTACCCATGCCCAACATGTTTTCCATCTTCTCAATGACCTCAGTCCGAAGGGTATTTAGATGACTGTTGTTTGCATAGCGGAAGGCATATTCGCCTGCATACAAAAGAAACTGTGCTTTCTTTTTTGTGCTGTCAGTCATGTCGTCAAAGATCATACTGATCGCTTCCTTGTATTCATCCGGGCTGTTTCCCCAATCCTGGAAGACCGCATACGCCATCATTGCATTTCTGATGATGTCCCTTCCGAACGGTTTGGAAAGCACCTGATTGTTCCAACGCTTAGTGATAGCCCAGTCATCGGTCACCTCGTGATCATCCATGATCATGTAGGTGGGAACATTAGCCAGAACCCGGCTTACCTCAGGGAGCTTTTTCATAAAAGCCGCCATATCCACCAATTCATGACGAAGGGAGGATTTAGTCTGTTTTAGCCAGTCTTTGAATTTTTCAGAATTTGAATCATTGAATTGGGCTTTGGTGATGCTGTCTTCACTGAAGACAAATGCTTCTGTGGGACGGTTGCCTCGGATGAGATTGACCAGGTTGGTATCTGCATCGACGCCAGCTCCATCCACAAATTTGGTGATGACTTCATCCAATTTGGCTGAAAGCTGCTCGGGGGTTGCCTTAGTAATTTTGTCGAGTTCGGTAATCATGGAACTGCTCCAGGACCGGATGTTCCAATACCTCAGGTAAGTCCCTGCATACTCCTCAAAGCTGAGCAGGTGATTGGCGGCAGCCTGACTTGAAAATCCTGCAAATTTATTTACCAGCCTTTGACGAAAATAAGGCGGATAGTTGACCATATCCGCTTCAAACTCCTGAGCCGCTCCACCATCGGCATTGATTTTCATCTTTTCGGTATTGGGACCAAAAAGGGAACCTCCATCCATTGAAGCAATACTTCTCAGGAAAAAACCCGGAACTTCATCTGCATAGATCTGGTCTCCTGTGAGAAAAAGTGCCTGGGGCCGTTTGTCCGGTTTATCCACATTATCCTTAATCTTACTGTCCAGCAATGCCAAGGCATCTTGCCCATGGCCATGCATTTTTCTGCAACTTCCATGAATGATGTTTAGCTTATCGGGAGTCTCTCCAGGAAGACAAAATGAGGGTAATACGTTCTTTTTGTACCCTAAGGCAAGCTGAGGTCGCTCACCTTCCGACTTCCCATCTTCCAGAAATTTGTCCTTTAAAAAATCGGATTCATTAGGATCATCGATCTCATGGTAGACCATATTGTAGCTGTACACTTTGGTGGGATCAAGGCCGGGACTCGGAACGTCAACAGTCACCAGCGCAATCCAGAGATTCACTCCAAACTGAAGTGTATGAGTCCCCGCTTCTGCAATTGGCGTATTGCTTGTGGTGAAAAGCGAACCGCTCGTATGTTCGATGTTATCTCCTTCCCAGATTTTCAAAGTGATGCTATGGTTGGACATGAACGCTGCCCATACCGAGACCTTGTTTTTTTCCACCCTACGGAGGATTGGCCCACAAATCATTTTCTGGAATGCCATATTAAAAATCTTTAATTCAAAATTTTTAAAAAACCTGAGTCAGGAAATCCTGTCCAAAAGGCAGATGGAAGAAATCCAAATCAAGTTGACGATTGTCTGTACCTATGAAACTGAATCAAAATCCACCCAACAAACAAAAACAGGCATTCCAACAAAATGGGCGGGTATCCAGTACCGAATCAAAAGTCCCGGTTTGAATTCAAAAAAGGACTCCAATGAAGTTCAAAAATCAAAAGATGTAATGGATTCTAATTTAGACCCATATGTTAAGCTTAGCAAATAATCTTTAACAAAACCGTGTTTTTTTTAAACTTTTTTTCGAAACGAAATTCATTTTAGTCTTATACCCTAAGGTGTATATAAACTTACGACGAAGTCCGCATTGACACCGGTAGCGAAATTACCTCTTGAAAACATTTCAGCATAATTCGAAGTGCCATCCTATCTAGTTCACCACAAGCGCTCAGTGCCCATGAGCCTCAAGGTCTGGAGTGAGGGAGGAAAAAAATGCCTTGGAATACTATTCCGGGCTTCCCTTCCAAACCATAAAAAGATCCTTGATTGAATTCCCTATCCCCATCGGGTCCCTTTTTAAAATTGCAACCCCCAGGATTAGTATTGTTGAGGCGGCATCAAGTCCTTTTTGGATAGATTTGAGGCCCTTGATGGTACCTCTTATCTCCCCTGTAATAGATCTGATCTTGGCCAGTGACTCCCCGACTTCATCCATTACCAAAGTAGTGGAAAAGGCAAGAATATCTTCGCCACAGCTCAGAATAGCCCCTTGTATCTCACTTAGCTCCTTGTTTTCCTCCAAAGTCAAGCGTTCCCAGTTTGCATATCTGAAGTCCCCGATAGCCATTGCCAAATAAAAAAAATCGTCGGATAATTGGTTTGCCTGTTCAGAAGTCAAATTAGCCATAGTTTTTAGGGATTAAGTTTGTTGAATTCAGAAAGCAGCCTCTTGACCTGAGCGGAATTACCATTTATTGCTTTGGTCAGATCCTTGTCTGAGAGCTTATCCCGTCCGTCATAAAGTACCTGATGCCCTTTGGCAATCGCATTAAGAGCTTCGGCAAAAAGATCCATTTGCTTTTCTTTTGTTTGAATTTCTTCGAGAACCCGGTAATAGTCCCCAGTCGCTTTGCCCTTTTCATAGTCAGATTGGAGGGTATTGTTCATTTTCATATCCATGTAGTAGGTGTACATCCGCTCTTTTTTAAACCTCAGCTCCCCTTTGAGATTGGTACGGATAATCCCCTGAAATGCACTCAGCAGGACTTGAAGCGGTTCATTAGCTTCAGTTATATACCCTGCAATTTTCCTCCTTCGGTAAAAATCGGTAGCACTTCTCAATAGGATATTAGAAAGTGTGGAATAGGCCTTGGCCATGTTTGCATCAATAGCCAGAGGCCCCAGTTCCTGTGCTGTCATAGAATTGACTACTGCATCGGTACTGTATGTAGTCAATTCATTTTGCGAAAGATTCCCCAATCCCTCAAAGTACCCCCCGATGGCCTGATACATAATCTGGGTAACGCTGTCTGCCTCCACATACAACTCACAGGGACATTCTAAAACCCGATTGAATTCATATTTTCCAATTGCCTCGTCTTCACAGCGATCCAGGCAATGGTCCAAAAAGGTATAATCTATCTGCTCAAAATTTTGAATACTTACATGGGAAGTCTCCGAAAAATCGCGGACGGTCTTCAAATTAACACAGCTAATAAGGCCGCAGGACAGGCCAATCAGAAAAATTGGAAACCAATACTTCTTGGTCATTGGGTGTATTATCATTGCCAAATGGGTTAAAAATAAGCTTGAGAATCACGGGACTTTACCCCATTTCAAAGCATTGAAAAAGATACGAAGAAGACCTCGGAAATCCGCATCGTAAGCTAAAGACCCAGAAACTCCCGTGTTTGAAGACTCGGCACCTTCCCAAAATCCGGGGAATATATATGCATACCGCTTTAGAAAGACAAATATTTAGGGTCAATCCCTTTGTTTTCTGTCTGAGCAACTGAAAATAGACATTATTTAGCAGCCTAACACCTAATTGAAACCCGAATTCAATCGTTTTTGATACATTTTTATTGAAAATGGGTAAATTTTCATCCTGTATTTCACAACCCAAATCGAATAAAACATTAATTCTTATACTTTTGCCAAATGGAAAAAAACGGAATGAAATTCAAGTGGAAAGTAGCTTTTCTGATCACTATTGCTGCTCCCGTATTGGGATTATTTTGGACGCAAAGCCAGCCTGTTCTGGAAAATTTCGGCACTGAGGAGCAATTGGTCTATGCCGATATCGCCTGGCTTTTGACGGCTTCCTGCCTGGTGTTGCTAATGACCCCCGGACTTTCTCTCTTCTACGGAGGAATGGTTGGGAAGAAAAACCTGATTTCCACCATGCTGCAGAGCTTCATTTCGTTGGGAGTGGTCACCATGCTTTGGGTTGTAGTCGGCTTTAGCCTTGCTTTTGGCGACCCTATCGGGATCGAGATTGACGGCAAAACCTATGGAATAATCGGCAATCCATTCCAATACCTGTTTTTTGATCAGGTGAGCACACTGCCTCACAAAGCTTTGGGAAGTACCCTTCCATTTATTCTCTTCGCATTGTTTCAGATGAAGTTTGCTGTGATCACCCCGGCGATTATCACCGGATCTTTTGCAGAGAGGGTGCGATTCATCGGCTACCTGTTTTTCATCGGCATTTTCTGTGTCTTTGTCTATGCTCCGCTTTGCCACATGGTCTGGCATCCCCAGGGCTTGATTGGATCTTATTTTGGAGTACTCGATTTCGCGGGTGGTACTGTAGTTCATATCAGTGCCGGTCTTGCCTCGCTGGCTGGGGCACTATTCCTGGGTAAAAGAAAAAAGCCAAACCACGAACCTTCCAATATTACCTATGTCATTCTAGGCACAGGAATGCTTTGGTTTGGCTGGTTTGGATTCAATGCCGGATCTTCTTTGGCAGCCAATGGCACTGCAGCACTGGCTTTTGCAACAACCACGATCTGTTCTGCCACAGCCATGATGACCTGGGTCTTGTTTGACCGGATTCAGGGGAGAAAAATCTCTGCACTCCAAGCCTGTATCGGTGCGGTGGTCGGGTTGGTTGTCATCACTCCCGCCGCTGGATTTATCACCGTGCCTCAAAGCTTTTTCTTTGGAGCAATCGGGGCTATCGTTTCCAATATGGCGATGCATGCCAAGTTCCTCAAAAAGATAGACGATACCCTGGATGTCTTTGCCTGCCATGGGATCGGCGGGATCATGGGAATGATCCTGACGGCGATTTTTGCAGGAAAAGAAGGCTCAAGCTTGATGAACGGCGGCTGGTCAGTTTTTGGATCACACATGCTTGTATTAGTTGGAGTGATTGTTTTCTCCTTCAGCATGTCCTATGCAATTTTCTTTGTGCTCAACAAGTTTGTGACGCTTCGGGTAAGGGAAGAATATGAGGAAATCGGGTTGGACCTTTCCCAACATGGAGAGTCGCTTTCCTGAGAAAAAGGAAGCCCTGGGAAACCAAATATCCATTTTAGTAAAGCCATTTGAGGGGAAATTCGGGATTTCGTTTTTCCCCGAATCGGGTTGTCTTTCCTTTCCAAAAATTCCAATCCTATAAATTCGAGGGAATTGGGGTATGAAAAAATCTGGGCAATCCTGCATTTCAGGTAGTACTATTTCACCTATTCGGGGTATTCATCCAGGAGCTTTCAAAAAACATCAGCCTCTCCAATTCAGGGTTCTGTTTTTGGGCTTCCATTGGATGAAAACACTCCTTTAAAACAGGGGTTTTTTATCGAAAACTCGACCAAACTCTGATATTCAACTCTAAACTATTCTAGCAATGAGACTGCTCATTCAGGACAATTATGATTTGCTTTCCAAATGGGTAGCACACTACATTGTCGGCCAAATCAAGGCTCATCAGGAAAAGAGCTCTTCGCCTTTTGTGCTTGGACTTCCCACAGGATCATCTCCTTTGGGGACCTACCGGGAGCTGATCAAACTCTATGAAGGCGGTAAAGTTTCTTTTCAGAATGTCATCACCTTCAATATGGATGAATACGTGGCCTTACCCGAAATCCATCCGGAAAGCTATCATGCATTCATGTTCAAAAACTTCTTTTCACATATCGATATCCCTCAGGAAAACATCAATATCCTGGACGGAAACGCTGCAGATCTGGAATCGGAATGCAGCAGATATGAGGAAAAAATCAAGCAGGTGGGTGGAATTGATCTGTTTTTGGGCGGAATAGGAATTGACGGGCATATCGCCTTCAATGAGCCGGGTTCATCGCTGACCTCCCGAACCCGGGTGAAAACCCTAAATACCGAAACCCGGATGGTCAATTCACGGTTTTTTGATAATGACCTGAATCAAGTTCCCAAACTGGCTCTGACAGTCGGCGTGGGAACAGTAATGGACGCGAGAGAAGTGGTGATTATTGTCAACGGCCATCAAAAAGCACGGGCACTTCACAAGGCTGTGGAAGGTGGGGTTTCCCATATGTGGACCATCAGTGCCCTGCAACTCCACCACAAATCCATGATTGTCTGCGATGAGGACGCCACCATGGAGCTAAAAGTGGGCACTTACAAGTACTTCAAAGACATCGAAAAAGACAATATCGAACCTTCAAATATTGGTCTGGGAGACCAATACCTACATTAATCCAAAGGCCGAAAAAGCCAAGCCCAAAAGAGGCTGTTTCAGATTTGAAACAGCCTCTTTTTCTTTGTGTGCAACGCTAAAGTATTGAGGAAATTTTTGATTTTGGGCCACCAACCAAAGCGAAATCACCTTAGGAATAATCTGATCCTGACTAATTCCCTGTTCTTTGGGTTTCAGACCTGATGATATACTTTCCGGATCCCGGAACAGATTCGGTCACCAGCTTTACCTGATAGTTTATTTCCCCCTGAATGCCCTTTGCCCCCAGCGTATCTATTCTGATATTTTCCTTGCCGGGACCAGCTTCACCAGCCAGAATTTCTTCAATTACTCTTCCGTCAAATTTTTCCGCAGATTCTACTCCATGGAGTTTCAAAATCGTAGGCAGCAGATCCACTGTACCGGAAGGAAGTCCATTCTGATAGCCTTTTTTAAACGCAGGACCAAAGGCAACCAATGGAATAGACATTTCATAGGGACTGGAAGTGCCGTGTCCGGCAACACCACCGCCGTAGCTAAATCCCGAATACCCGAATTCATTGGTCTCATCGGTCCAATTCAAATCCACAAACAGATCTGGTACCCGCTCCTGAAAATCCCAATTGACGGATGAAAAGGGCAAAGTTCCTTCAATTCCCTCTTTGGTGAAAATCGCACCAACCCATTCTTCTTTTTGCAGGGATTGTATGATTGGATTCAGACTGCTCTTATTTTCCTCAGAAAGGTAAACTGCCCCAGCGACTGAAATCATATCTTCGGATTCAGGGGATTCCTTAAAGCCCTTTTCTACCAAAAATGAAGAAAGTCCGGGGCTGGCTTTGCGGG
Organism: Algoriphagus sp. A40; assembly: GCF_002002735.1. GTDB lineage: Bacteria > Bacteroidota > Bacteroidia > Cytophagales > Cyclobacteriaceae > Algoriphagus. The sequence goes on from NZ_MUNY01000044.1 coordinate 61,598, forward strand.
TGACAAAGCCATGGTCTGCAGTGACCATCAGGTTAACTTTATCTTCCAGCCCTTTGTCCTTGATTGCCTGGACAATCCGGCCGATTTGTTCATCTACTTTCCCGATCGCTTGCAAAGTTATGGGAACTCCCACCCCATGGGCATGGGCCGTACCATCAGGATCCGAAAACCAAACCACCGAAACATCCGGCCCATCCCCGGCAAGCGCATATTGGATAAGGATATCCGTAAGCCAAGCATGTCTTGCTCCGTTTGGATCCTCAGATGCCGGAGCATATCCAAATTCTTTTAAAATCCGATCCTGCAAGGAAACCGGAAGGATGGTATCCGCATTGATGATTCCAAGGCCCTTTACACGATGATTCAGTAACCAGGCCGAACCTGTGGACCCTGTACTGAATACGGCATACTTCAGGTTATTTTCAGAAAGGATTTCTCCAATTGACGGAACCTGCACCAATCCCCCTCCCAAAACTGAATCTGCATGGATCAACTCTAGGGCCTCGCCGGTGTCCACTCCTTCTCTGGGATTTACCTGGGGCAAATAGATGGTATTTCCCAAAATCCCGTGACGATGAGGATAGCTTCCGGTGGCAAAAGAAGTCGCATTGACCCGGGTCACCGATGGGAAAATCGGGTGATGGTTCAAAGACTGGGTTCCTTCTTTCATCATCTGATGCAGATGGGGCATCTGCTTCTCCGTGATGTAATCGGGTCTCAGCCCATCTACGAAAATCACGATAGTTTTCGGGAGTGATTCTGCTTCTTCATTGCCTGATTTACAGGAAAAAGCAAGAATAACAGCCAGGACTAAACTTAGGTTTTTGAGAGTCTTCATTAATTTGTGAACCGATTTTTGAATTTTTTGATATTTCTATTTCTGGCAATTCCCAAAGTACCTTTTCTGAAAAAGAAGGCTATCGGGATACGTTTTGATTGCCCGAACCGCAAATTCGGCAATGGGGAATAATTATTCTCCTATACTACTGCCAACTTGTGGATCTGGCCTATCCCAAAAAATTATCAAATAGTTAAATCCTTCCCTATTCATTTCAATTTCTGCAAAATGAATCCCAAAAAAAAACAAAAGAGGTCATTCCTGACCTCTTGCATTGATAAATTCCAAAATGCGATTCGGGTTGTTTTTTAGGATTTCGGCTCAATAGCCCGTCAAAAAGTTTGGAAATCAAGGTGACTTTCTGTCTTTGATCCAGCTTTTCGAATTTCATCTCCTTGAATTTGAATCACTAGATGATGTTGACAATCTCAAACAAAACGAGGAGAGAAAGACTATCAATCAAGTCATTAATTTTTTACAAGGAAATATAATTGCGATGCATCTAATTCACGAATCGCATTTCGGGTTGAGATCCGCGAGACAATAATCCGGGTGCCCTTTCCATCCGTTGTTTCTCTGGAGATGTGCCAGCTTCTCTACCTAAGAATCTCGAAATGAGGCTTAGAGAAATTTTACCTGGATGAATTCCAGAACTTAAAATAAGGCATTAGGCCGTCTCCAACGTCTTCTTAGACTTCCGATACAGGTGATCACTTAGGATATTCCTTCTGGCAAAGCGGTAGGCGTTGTCAGCGTTGATAAACTTGGTGTAGGTATTTTTTGACACACCAAAATACTCGTAGGTATTCCCGTCCAGGAAGGTGATCTCGAGAACCTGATTTTTATATTGGAAGTCTCCGATTCCGGATTGGGTGATGGTCTGGGTATATTCCTCCATATTGGCTTCTGCGGTTTCAGGAGCGATGCTCACCAAAAAATGATAGCCGTCAATGATTTTAGTGCTTTTTTCTTCAGCTTCCTTGGCTTTTTCGTCTCCTTCAAGAAACTTGTCCGGGTGCCATTCCTTTACCAGTGTTCTGTAGGTGGTTTTCAGCTGCTTCAAGTCAATAGGACCTTCGATATTAAAAAGTTTCTTGTATTCATTTATCCGCTTCATGGATGCCTCTTTAGAATTTGCACAAAGGTACGGATAAAAATTAGTGCGTTAAAAAATCTCAAATCCGAACCGCAGGCACTTTTTTCGAGTATCCGAAAGCAATATGTCCCATATAATAATTGGTAATTAAAAACTGAATCAATTGAATATTCCGGCAACTACCTTTTGACTGGCAGCCCCCTAATTCTCACCGCTCCCAGGAGAATGGGGAACCCTGCTTGCAATAGAATGAGGAAGTTCAGGACAGGTTCCGCCTATGCGAACCGGAACACGTAGGTGATTTTTTCAAACCGGTTTCGGTTTGACGATTCGAACCTAAGCGGAAATGATCCGCTATTTTTCTCTCGACTTATCCAGTCTTACTTTTGCTTCCCTCGCATCTGAAAGGATTTTATCCAAATCCGCCCTACCCAGGTAACTGCTTTTTGTGAATACGCCGCTTATATGGGTCGTGGCATTGATATCTTCCAGTGGATTGCTGTCAAGTAGTACCAGATCTGCACGCTTCCCTATATCTATGGAACCCATCTCTTTATCTTTTTTCAGAAACCTTGCTCCATTGATCGTAGCTGCGCGGAGTACATCGATCGGTTTTAGACCGGCGTCCTGGAATATCTGAAGTTCCTGAATCAGGGACTGGGCAGGGTAAACCAAGGCGTTTAGCACCGCTCCATCGCTTCCGGCTAGTATCGTGATCCCGGCATCTTGATAGTGGACTAACTGAGAAATATTGAATTGATAGGTTTGTTTTCGCTCTTTCATCTGTTCAGGTGTTTCATTTTTCAACCGCTCAATCCTTTTTAGATATTCAGCAGTAAAGGCTTTCGTCAGATATTTCGTCATCATCGAATCCAGCAGATGGTTCTCCTCATCCCCATAGGCGATCTGCCGTCCTCCGATATAGGTCGGCGTCACGTAAAGCCCTTTGTCACCCAGTATTTTATAATTTCGATCCGCCTTTTGCTGGTCAAAAATACCTTTGTACAGTGCACCGGCTTGAGCATTGGTCAGCGTACCCGCTTTCAATTGCGCTACAATCTCCTCCTGATCGTACCCCAACCTATTCAGGTAACTGGCATGCTCAACACTGGAAAAACCGGCGTCCACCATTTCCTCGAGCGTTAGATCGATTGGCACGTGACCTGAAACGACGTAGCCCCGTTCATGTGCAGCTTGGATACTTTTCAGAAATAATTCTCCGTGCAACTTGTTGTCAGTAATCTTGATGAAATCCGGAGCCCAGACATCCTGCTTATCCATCATGAGGTTAAGCTCGGTTTCATTCTCAATTTCAAGATCCCCCTTCCAGGATGAGTTTTTGCCCTCGAGTTTTAATCCGGCGGTAAAAAGGTTCGGCCCAAACAATTTCCCCGCATTGATTTCATCTCTCCACTTTAAAACCGTCTCGCCCAGGTCGCTGGCACAGTCTCTCACGGTCGTAATGCCAAAGGCAATGAACAGCGGAAGCAGCGCCTGGTTGTCTTCCTCTAGTCCCTGCACTTCCAAGTGTATGTGCATATCCCAAAGACCGGGAATGATAAACTTATTTTTAGCGTCTAGCTGCTGCGATTGGGGTATGTCTTTGCTCAGCTGGTTGAAATCTCCCAACGCTTTTATTTGGTCCCCTTCGATCAGCAAGGCCATTTCACTTTTTATCTTGCCTGTCAAAACATCTACGATCTGGGCATTATAAATCAAAAACTGCTCTTGAGGCAAGCCTTGGGCTTGAACTATCACCGCTAGCAATACGAATGTGATAATGAGATAGCACCTGGAAAACAACTTCATACAATCAATTTTTCTTTTGGGATAATACATCCTTTTTCGTGTCAGTTCTGTGCAGTCTCTTTACGAGGGAGCCTATTTTATCTATAGCTGTAATCGCAGTGAAGAGCAGACTGTCGCATAATTACACACATTCCGCTCCTTTTCATGGAAAGCACATTGTAAAGTAACGAAATGCCGCCCAATTCGAGATCTACGATTTAGAGAAGCAGGTGCAAAAGCCTTCACCCCACTAGCCTAATTTTATCTCACCTTGGTCTGGGCAGTAAACGAACGGAATGGATGCAGACGCTGAATCTGTCAGACAAACTTACTGATACTCATCATATACCCTAGATGCAACCCTTCATGGTAATTGTTGAAATGAAGCGAATCTTCTAAAGTATTCAATAAAAAACCTGTCGCGGTCTGCCGCTCGGTAAAGGTCTGGAAAACGCCGCTGCTCAGGTCCGCATCGGTTTGCTCCACCAGCGAGATTAATAATTTTTTCAGTTCATTGACTTCGGCTTGAGAGATGTTTCCGGTGGGTTTCGATCCTGGTTTGTAAGTATCAAAAAGCTCCGCAGAAACGTGCATCGGGAGATTAGAAAGGCGGTAGATCAAGGACTGTTGCGCCACGATGATGTGTCCAATGTTCCATATGAGATTATTGTTAAATCCTGCTGGAACTTTATTCAGTTGCTCCAGATCGTATTTTTCAAAATAATCCAAGTAGATCCTTCGGCTGGTTTTCCAGGTTTTGATGAGTGATTCCATTTTGCTTTCGGGTTGATTAATTTACGTTTTGTATTCGGAACGGGCATCTTTAGCGTTAGCTGGTATTAGTTTCACTTATCCCAATAATTCAAAGCATTGCCTGGCTATCTCCAATTCCTCGTTGGTCGGAATAACCAACACTTTGACCTTTGAGTCAAAAGTGTTGATTTCACGGATTCCTGAATTTTTCGATTCATTTTTTGCACTATCCAGGCTGATTCCAAAAAAATCCATCTCCTGACAGACGAGCTTTCGGCTCAGCGCATCGTTTTCCCCCACTCCAGCGGTGAATACAATCGCATCCAAGCCATTCAGCACTGCGGCAAATGAACCAATGAATTTCTTGATGTGATAGGCGTATATGTCATAAGCCAAGACCGCATTTTTCTCACCTTTGTCATAGTGCTGTTTTATGTCCCGCATATCGCTGAATCCCGTCAGGCCGAGCATTCCGCTTTTTTTGTTCAGCACTTTATTGACCTCATCGAGGGAATAGCCAAGCTGATTGACCAGGTAAAAAATCACCGACTGATCCACATCTCCAGCACGGGTTCCCATAATGAGCCCATTCATCGGTCCCAAGCCCATACTGGTATCGATGCATTTCCCATCCTTCACCGCAGCCATACTGCAGCCGTTGCCCAAATGGATGGTGATGATTTTGGAGTCCTTTTTTCCTAAAAACTCAATGGCTTTTTCAGAAACGTATTTGTGGCTGGTGCCATGAAAGCCATAGGCCCGAATGCCGTGTTTCTCATAATATTCGTTGGGAATGGGAACCCGGAAGGCAACCGGAGGCATCGTCTGATGGAAAGCTGTGTCAAAAACCGCTATTTGTTTTGCCTTGGTAAAAATCTTCTCAGCAACCTCTATTCCCAGAAAATTAGCCGGATTATGAAGTGGGGCCAATGGAAAAAGCTCTTTGATTTTGGTCTTGGCTTCTTCGGTGATGAGCTGGGTTTGGGAAAACTTTTCTCCTCCATGAACTACTCTATGTCCGACGACATGCACTTGGTCTGGGTCTGAAATCACTCCAACTTCAGGGTCTGTCAGTAATTTGGCCACAGCTTTCAGGCCAGCAGCATGGTCAGGAATCGGCTTGCTTTCGTTTTTCTTCACCACACCTGATTCCAAAAAAGCCGTGTATTTTATTTCGGACTCTTCCAGCCCAATCCTGTCCACCAATCCGGAACAAATCACCTTGGCTTCTGGCATGGCTATCAGTTGATACTTGATCGAGCTGCTGCCCGAATTGATGACGAAGACATTCATAAAGTGGAAGTTATGGAGTTAGGCTAATTTTCAAAATTCGAGAATACTTATTTGAGAAAGGGTTGGATTTACGATTTACGAAGTACGATTTACGAGGTGAAAAAGAACCTCAATCATTATTTCTAGTGGTTAACCCTTTGGACAATACCGTTGAAAGATGGCTTGAGGTCGTAATTCGTAAATCAAAAATCGTAAATCCTAAATCAATTGGCTGATTCCTGCGCCTGAATGGAAGTGATGACTACCGTATTAAAAACATCTGCCACAGTACAGCCGCGGCTGAGGTCATTCACCGGTTTGTTTAGCCCCTGCAGCATGGGGCCGATGGCCAAAGCTCCGGTTTCCCGCTGAACGGCTTTGTAAGTGTTGTTTCCGGTGTTCAGGTCTGGGAAAATCAATACACTGGCTTGGCCTGCAACTTGGGAATCTGGCATTTTCTTTTTCCCAACTTCAGGATCCACCGCCGCATCGTATTGGATGGGTCCTTCGACTTTCAGGTCTGGTCTTCGTTCACGTACCAGTTCAGTGGCTTTTCTGACTTTGTCCACATCTTCACCTTCTCCCGAACTACCGGAAGAATAGGATAGCATCGCGATTTTGGGCTCAATGCCTAGCATTTTGGCAGAGTCTGCGGAAGAAATGGCAATGTCAGCCAATTGCTCGGAAGTTGGATTGGGAATGACTGCACAATCTCCGAACACTGAAACCCGGCTGGGAAGGCACATAAAAAAAACTGAAGAAACCGTGGATACTCCGGGCTTGGTCTTGACAAACTGAAGAGCCGGGCGGATGGTATGCTGGGTCGTATGGATTGCTCCGGATACCATTCCGTCAGCTTCCCCTTTGAACACCATCATGGTGCCAAAATAAGAGACGTCATGCATCAGATCCTTGGCCATTGCCAAAGTAACTCCTTTGCTTTTTCTGAGTTCGTAAAGGGTCTGCGCATAACCTTCGAATTTTTCGGAAGTTTCCGGATTTTCGATTCCTATTTTATCCAGATCAAAGGACAGATTCAGTCTCTTTACCGCAGTTTCGATAGTTTCCTTAACTCCCAAAATGGTCAGGTCAACCACATTTTGGCGGATCAACATATCAGCAGCCATCAAAATCCGGTCATCGTCCCCTTCAGGCAATACGATGTGCTTTTTCTTTTCTTTGGCCCGCTTGACCAATTGGTACTGAAACATGCGAGGTGTCAGTGAATCGGAATGGAATGCCACAATCCGCTCTGCGAGTGCCTTTTCATCTACCCATTTTTCAAAAAGTCGGATGGCGATTGAAATTTTTTCTTTGTCTGCAGCAGCGATTCTGGCTCGGATCTGGTTGACTTCGGTCACCACTTGGAATGTCCCTTGTTCGACCTGCAAAATCGGAACAATCGTTTCCAGACCTTCAATCAACTTCACAATGGAAGGTTCGGGATGAATCCCACCTGACACTATAATCCCGGCAACCTTTCCGAATTTTCTGGAAACATTGGCCTGCAAAGCCCCAATGATGAGGTCTCCCCGATCCCCAGGTGTCACCACCAGTGTATTTTGTCCCAATCTTGTCAGAAAATTAGGCAGCTGCATCGCCCCGACTATCGAATGATCAACCCGATTGGTCAGTAGATTTTCTCCAAAAAGCAGCTCGGCATCCAAAGACTCTTTAATCTCCCCCATGGTTGGGTTGCTCAATTCCATATGCATGGGAATGGTCGTCACCAGGGTTTCCTCAGGGATGACCAATTTTAACCGCTTTGCTATTTCTTCCTCTTTTCCTTCCTCCACTTTGTTGGCGACCAAAACCAACACCTGCACCCCCTTGTTCAAAAAACCTTTAAGCGTAGCCTGCGCCAAATCAACGATTTCGGGTATAGATCTCCTGGAGCAATTCAAAATAATCGCTGCCGGAATCCCGAGGTTTTTGGCTATGGAAATATTGCCGTCAAATTCAACATTGGTGTTGGCATCCAGAAAGTCGGTGCCTTCCACCACCACAAAATCTGAAGATTCCTGAAGCTTTTTAAACTTTTCAATAATCGAATCGATCAAGAAAGCCTCATTTCCATTGTTGATCTCTTTGATTGCTTTCTTCCTGGAGAAAACAAACATTTCCTCGTAGGATTGGGAGAGATTGAAGTGGTTTTTGATCAGATCGAGACGCCGGTCCTTTTCCTTTTTTCCTCCGGCAATGATCGGCTTAAAGTAAGAGAGTTTGTCCGTTTTGCTGGCCAAAAGGGCCATTAAGCCCAGCGCAAAAATTGATTTCCCTGAAAAGGGTTCCGTGGTGGTGAGGTAGATGGCGTTGGTCATTTTGATTCGGGTGAGATCCTGGTTAAAAATGGATTAAAAGATTATCCGCATTTTGGCCGGATTAGCTAAACCTAAGAATTTGATTGCGGATAATCGTCCACAGTCAACAGACGACAGTCCACAGCTAGTCATGCCTAACTCAAATCTTTTGGGATAATGCTAATCGCAAGAAAGCGGACTTTTAAATGAATTTGATTTTCCCTCAAAATAGCTAATAAGAGCCTGGAAAAAGCCTGACAAAGGTCATTTGATACTTTCTTTTTTTTCAATTATTAAAAAATTAACCGTTCTAAGGACGAATACAATTCATGTGAATGGAAAATGAGAATTCCCATTCAGTTTAACCGGCCGTCGACTGTGGTCCGTCGACCGTGGACTTTTATTTCCTTTTGACCAGAAGACGAATTAGCGGTTAATCATTTTTTCTATCTTCCTCCTTTCGATTCAAATGAGCGCCTCAAACACCCACCTCACCCGCCAGCTTGGACTTCTTGGATTGACTGCAACCGGGATTTGCTCCATGATCGGGGCATCGATCTACATCGTGCCGTTTATGATTCAGCGCAATGTGCCGGGAATCGGTCCATACGTCCTTCCTGCATTTCTTTTTGCCGCTATTCCTGCAGTGTTCGCCGCTTTGGCCTACACGATTTTGGCTTCAGCGATGCCTCGGGCAGGAGGCTCTTACCTTTACGCAAGCCGGGCAATTCATCCCTATCTGGGTTTTGTCGCCAGTTTTTCACAATGGTTTGGCCTCTCCATCGTGATCGGGGTGATTGCTTATGTTGTGGTACCTTTCTTCCGGGATGTGGCTGTGGCGCTGAATTGGACTGGTTTAGCCAATTTATTGGATACACCTTGGATTCGGGTAAGTCTGGCTTTGACCTTACTTTGGCTTTTTGTCTATGTGAATATTCTGGGGGCAAAATTCTACGAGCGTACGCTGATTCCGCTGATGATTCTGATGTTTATCTTAGGCGGAATTGTGATCATTTCCGGGTTAAGTTTTGACCATTCGGATTTTCTTTCGGCTTTAATGGAAAAAGAAGGAAGAAACCTTGAACTCACTGAAACAGTCTTTCACTGGCCAACCTTTCTTTCTGCAGCAGCTTTGCTTTTTTCCAGTTTTATCGGTTTTGACTCCATCGCTCAGGCAGGAGGAGAAGCCAAAAACCCAATCAAAAACCTCCCGCGGGCAATTGGTTTGGCTATTTTGAGTGTAGGTTTATTTTACATCGCATTTACTTATGCTGTTTATCATGCCGTTCCCTGGCAATTTGTCGCTCTGGAAGCGCTGGAAAAAGACATCACGGCAGCGGGTATTTTGAGCTACTTACTCCCCTCCGGATTGGGCGTTTTGATTTTGCTCGGAGCTGCTGTCGCTTTGGTTAATGACCTCCCTGCAATGATTTTGTCGGTATCGCGACTGGTTTATTCCTGGGCAGAAGACGGAGTTTTTCCAAAAAGTTTATCCAAAATCCATTCCAAACATCAGACTCCCCACCTTGCCATTATTCTCAGCGGAGGAGTCTCCACTATCGGGATTTTGGGCAGCCACTTTGCCGGAGATATCTTCCTGGGCATTGACATCATGGTGACTTCCATGCTGGTCAATTTCCTCCTGATGTGTCTTTCGGTGATCCTTTTCCCGATTCGAAATCCGGCTTTAGCTTCCCAAATCAGCATCTTCCGGTACAGGCCAGTTCAACTTCTAATCGGCATCGGGGGAGCTTTCCTGCTGACTGCTTTCCTTTTCATCCACACCTTGAAAGACCTCAATGCCAGCGTTTCGGCCTGGTATTTTCACTCCACTCCCGTTTGGCTGATTGTGATGAGTTTGGCCTCGGTGCTTTTTCTTTTCCAATGGAAAAAACTGAAGTCCTCCGGGGTGGATCTAAAAACCCGATTTTCAACTCTTCCTTCTGAATAACCTTTGTTATGAACACTTCGAAATACACCGAACTCGCGCAGGGATTGACCATTTGCCGGGCCTTGACCGGACTTTGGCAGATTGCCGATATAGAGCGTAACGGAAAAAAAGTCGATCCTATTCAAGGAGCCAAAGCCATGAAAGCCTATGTGGATGGAGGGTTTAGCACTTTTGACATGGCAGACCATTATGGTTCTTCGGAAGAAATCGCGGGTGTTTTTCGGAAGGAATACGGGAAAAATGCCGCTCAGCTTTTTACAAAATGGGTGCCTTCTCCCGATCGAATCACCAAAGCTCAAGTGCGGGAAGCAGTGGAATTGGCTTTGACCCGGATGCAATCGGAAGTGATTGATCTGATGCAATTTCATGCTTGGCAGTATTCCCATCCGAGCTGGGTGGACAGTATGTTTTGGCTGCAGGAACTCAGGGAAGAAGGGCTGATCAAGCATCTCGGCCTGACCAATTTCGACACTGCTCACCTAAGTATCGTGGTCAATTCTGGTATTGAGGTGGTTTCCAATCAAGTTTGCTTTTCGCTTTTGGATCAACGGGCAGCCGGTGCCATGACCGAACTTTGCATAAAGCACAAGGTGAAACTATTGGCTTTCGGAACGGTGGCCGGGGGATTTCTATCTGAAAAATGGTTGGGAAAACCCGAGCCAGTCCTGAACGAAACCCTGACTTGGTCCCAAATGAAATACAAGCGCTTCATCGATGCGGCCGGAGGTTGGGAGAAGTTTCAGGTCCTGCTCCGCACCATGGAAGATATCGCCCAAAAACATCAGGTCAGTATTTCCAACGTCGCCAGCAAATGGATCATGGATCAACCTGCTGTTGGCGGAGTGATCATTGGAGCCAGATTGGGTCAAAGCGCTCATATTACCGACAATCAGAAGCTTTTTTCATTCGAACTGGATGACTCAGACCGGGAATCCATCCGCAAAATCCAAGGCGAACTAACTCAGATTCCTGGTGACTGCGGAGATGAATACCGGAAACCTCCTTTCCTGACAGCCTCTGGGGATTTGAGTCATCATGTGGAAAGTTTCCCCGCCCCCTATCCGACTAAATCAGGATCTGATGGGCGAACCAAAGCCCTGAGCGGAACGATCTGGGAGGACATCGCGGGATTCAGTAGAGCGGTGAGAAAAGGTAATCGGATCCTCGTGTCCGGTACCACTGCAACTCACGGCTCGAAAGCGATGGGTGGCAAGGATCCCGGTGCCCAAGCTCACTTCATCCTGGACAAGCTCGAAGGAGCGATCCAATCGTTAGGTGGAAGGTTGGAAGATGTGGTTCGAACAAGGATTTTTATCCGAAATGCGGATCAGTGGGAACCGATCTCCCGAGCCCATGGACAGCGATTTGCAGGAATTCAACCCGCCAATACCATGGTTAGGGCTGATCTGATCGGTGAGGAATATTTGGTGGAAATGGAGGCGGAGGCGATTATTTGATTTCGGATTTCGGATTTCGGATTTCGGATTTCGGATTTTGGATTTCGGATTTCGGATTTCGGATGCTTCGATGAAGTCAGTGCAAGTTTCGGATTCTTGCTTTTGGAAAAAATCAGCTGATGTCTTCAAGTTGCCCCAATCCCTGTCTGACCACTTCCACTTCATCTCCGGTACAATCCAGGATAGTTGAGGCCACATTTTGTCCATACCCCCCATCGATCACGAGATCCACTAGATTCTGGTATTTTTCAAAAATCAGCTCGGGATCTGTGCTGTATTCGATGACCTCATCCTCGTCATAGATGGAAGTAGAAAGAATCGGCTGACCCAATTCCTCCACAATTGCCTTTGGGATGGAATGGTCAGGGACACGAATTCCGACGGTCTTTTTATTGCTGTGCAAAATCTTTGGCACCAAGGAACTTGCCTCCAAAATGAATGTAAAGGGGCCCGGAAAGGCCTTTTTCATCATCTTAAAAACCGGCTTGTGGATCACCCGGGTGTATTGGGCGATATTGCTCAGATCCGCACAGATAAAAGAAAAGTTGTGCTTCTTGGGATTGATACCCTTGATTTTGCAGATTCTTTCTACCGCCCGCTGGTTTGTAATATCGCATCCCATCCCATAAACCGTGTCGGTTGGATAGATAATTATGCCACCGTTTCGGAGGACATCTACCACCTGTCTTACACGTTTGGGATCGGGATTTTGCTCATATAGCCGGATGAATTCAGCTGCCATTACCTTTCCAGTTTGATTTTAGTTACAAGCTTAACCCATTTCTCCTGCAATTCATGCACAATCGGCAAATCTGCCGCAGCCCAATCCACAGAAAGCAGGTCTTTTTTATCCAGCCAAATGACCTGCTCGTGTTCCAATAAACGAATTTCTCCGCTTTTCCAGATTGCTGCAAAAGGAATTAGCCGGATTGTTTTGGATGGGTAGGCAAATTCTGAAGGAGTAAGAGAATCAAAAATTTCAATTTCAACGGCCAACTCCTCTTTGATTTCCCGAATCAGGCAGGCTTTTGGGTCTTCGCCGACTTCCACTTTTCCTCCGGGAAATTCCCATTTGCCCGGCAAGTCCATGGCGAGCGATCGCTGTGCAGCCAGGACTTTTCCCTGATGGAAGATTATTGCGCAGGTTACTGGGACTAGCTTCATTTTTAAAAATAGAAATTCAATTGAAATACAATCGAAATAAAATGGAATATGTATATCAGCTATCATACCAGTAACCAAATTTTATATGGTATCACCTCGACTTCGCTCGGTGTCCGTAAGTTAGTTTTTAAGGGAGGGGAGGAAAATGCGGCTGCGCCGCATTTTCCTCCCCTCCCTTTACTAACCCAAAATTCGGTGGCCGAGCGAAGTCGAGGCCATTTTGACCTACTGGCAAAGAAGCGGATAATCACAAAATAGAAATATCTTGAACTAAGTCCTCGGAAAGAGTCAAGCTAATTAGCAAAATTCGGGATATTGTTTCGCGAAGCCTATTTCGCTTCGATGACGAGAAGCTATTCTTGCGCAGCATATCTCACCAAAGCCTTTCCCACACGAAGCGTTTTTTCCTTATTTTTGCCTTCTATGCAAAGTGAAAAGCGCAAAAAACTCCTGCTCATTCTCCTGATTTCCTCTTCGGTACTGGCTATTTCCCTGACCTTCTATTTCTATCAGGTCTTTTTCAGTCCCAATACCATGGTGGTTTCGGACCAAACCTATATGCTGAAAATCCCCAGCAATGGGGTTTATAGGCAAGTGGCCAACCAACTCTATGATGACAAAGTGATCAACGATGCCCTGAGTTTCGGCTTTGTTGCTAAGGTTTTGGGCTATCAGGATGATGTCAAACCAGGTTTGTACAAAATTGACCCTAAAATGAGTAACCTTGATTTGGTGAGGATGCTCAGATCTGGTCGGCAGGTTCCGGTCAAGGTGACTTTCAACAATGTGAGAACCAAAGAAGATCTGGCAGAAAAGATCACAGCCAATCTGGAAGTCACTCAGGAACAGTTTCTGAAAATGATCCAGGACTCGGTTTTCATCCGGAAGTTTGACTTTGAAGAGGAGACGATCATGAGCATGTTTATCCCCAATACCTATGAGTTTTGGTGGAATACGAGTCCTGAGGCACTTTTTGATCGAATGCACAAGGAATATCAATCCTTTTGGACGGAAGAGCGAAAGCAAAAAGCCCAAGCGATGGGACTTTCTCAAAAAGAAGTGAGCACACTTGCTTCAATTGTTCAGGCCGAAAGTCAAAAGTCTGACGAACGTCCAAAAATTGCAGGTGTTTACCTGAACAGAATGAAAATCGGAATGGCCCTTCAGGCCGATCCCACCTTGGTTTATGCTACGGGTGATTTCACCTTGAAAAGAATCCTGAATGTTCACAAGGAAATTGACAGCCCTTACAATACCTACAAATACACAGGCCTTCCTCCCGGCCCAATCAACTTGCCGGATATCAATTCCCTCAATGCAGTCCTGAATTCCGAAAAGCACGATTACCTCTATTTTTGCGCCAAAGAGGATTTTTCAGGCTACCACGCTTTTGCCAGCAGTTACGATGATCATATGGCCAATGCAAGACGCTATCAGCGGGCATTGAACGCGGCAAACATTTTCTAGGATGTTTAACGCAGAAACTCAAATCCGCGTCCGATATGCCGAAACAGACCAAATGGGCTATGTGTACTATGGCAACTACGCCATGTATTTTGAAGTGGCGCGGGTGGAAGCGATGCGTTCGGCAGGTTTTTCCTATCGGGAAATGGAAGATAATGGAGTGATGATGCCAGTGCTGGAGAGTCACTTCAAATACCTCAAACCGGGAAAATACGATGAATTGCTGACCATCAAAACCATCATTCCCGAGCTTCCTGGTGTTCGGATCCGTTTTGAATATCAGGTCATCAACGAGCTAGGCGAACTGATCACCGAGGGCTGGACTACCTTGACTTTTCTCAAAAAAGAAAGCCATCAGCCCACTCGGCCTCCCCGGAATTTGTTAGATTTATTGAAACCCTATTTTTGAGTAAAACCTTGAAATTGTGATCAGAAGGAAAATTTTCAAATGGAGATTACGCCTGCAACTCAAGGCAAGGCATTTGAAGAAGATCTATTTCGGTCACCCGGACAAGAATTTGTACGATGTCGCCAGGATCTTTTTCCAACAGCTCAAAAAGGATGACATCAGCGAGCGGGCCGGATCCATGGCATTCAGCTACACGATTGCACTTTTCCCTTTGTTGCTCTTTCTGCTTAACATGATTCCGTACCTGCAGGATTTTTTCCCGATGGTCACCACAGAAAACATCCTGGGGTTTATGCAGAATGTCATTCCCATAGGGATGTATGACAATATCGAAACAACACTGATGGACATTGTCTCCAAACCGCGGCAAAGTCTGCTTTCCTTCGGTTTTTTCTTTGCACTTTTTGCCTCTACACAGGGCGTGATGTCTATGATGACCTCTTTCAATTCAGTTTACCGAACCAAGGAAAACCGGGGCTTCCTGAAATCCCGACTTATCGCAATCAGTATTGTGTTCGCATTGGTGGTGACAGTGATCGCAGCCAGCTCGGTTATGATCATCGGGAGCCTCCTGATCAGTGCATTGGATGAAATGCATGTGTTCAACAGTAATTTCATGATTTTTCTGTTCAATACCTTCAAGTTTTTGATCCTGCTTTTCGTCTTTTACATCACTTCTGCCTACATCTTTCGCTTTGCTCCTGCGGTGCACGACAAGTGGAATTTTTTCTCAATAGGTGCACAGATGGCGGGTTTGTTGATCACGCTTGCCTTTTATGTGTTCATTTTTTACCTGGACAATTTTGCCAGCTACAACAAACTTTACGGATCTATCGGAACCCTGATCGCTCTGATGCTTTGGCTTTGGATCACTTCTCTGATTGTCCTGGTTTGCTTTGAGGTCAATGTGAGCCTGGACTTGGCAGAGGAAAAACAGAGAGAGCGGGAAAACCGCAGAAAAGTATTTGGGAATTCTTAGGAGAAGCGGGACAACGGAATTTTTAACTACGAAGGAATACAGCGTTTTTTTACCACAAAGCTCACAGAGAAAAGAGGAGATTTGGATTTTTGTCCTCAGGGAACGGCATTCCTTTTCTTCTATTTTGACCTTTCTCAAGAGCACTAAGGAGAAAAGCCAAGGCTTTTCATTGGGGAAAATTCCCGCTATGCTGCTTCTCCTGAAGCAGCATCCGAAGGGTAGTGAATGGTCCTGCTTCTGGAGAAGCAGGACAACAGGAGACTGTGAGACCCCGAAGGAAAACAAAGGGAAAAGCTTCGCTTCTGACAATTGCGGTTTGATCGGTTTTGGCAAAAAAGCCTTGGCTTTTTTCTCTGAGCTCTCAAAAAACGCAAAAAACCGAAATAAGGATTGAAGTACTTCATACGACCGGTAAGGGCCAATATCAGCATCTCTTTTTTCTCTGTGGTAAAACTTTTGCAGTGGATGGGCATAGCTGAATTGCTCTCCAATCGCGCCATTTTAATCAAAGGAATCCAAAAGCGATTTCCTTGTCCCTGATTTTTTGTAAGGGTTAAATCCCTATTTTTAGTATTCCTCCGTCCTAAAATCAAAAATTATGAAACAATTCTTGTCGCCCCTATTTCTCCTACTGAGCCTTTCAGTCTTCCTGTCGTGCAGCGAACCCGAACCAAAGTCCATTCCAGATACAGAAATAAATGCCTGGTTTGACAGCGAATACGAAGAACTGCTCCAGATGAGCCCCTTGCAAATGACCACACAGGGAAGAAAAGACCGATATGGGGAAATTGATGACATGAGTGAAGCAGCAGAGGACAAGCGTCTTGCCTGGATGGAAGCCAGTGTGAAAGAAATGAATGAAAAATTCCCTTATGATCAACTGAGTCCTGATTCCAAAGTATCCTATGACCTTTGGGAATACCAATTTGAAATGGAAAAAGGAGACGTTCAGTTTAGAAGAATGAACTATGTCTTCAATCAGATGGGAGGAGTACATACCATGCTGCCCAATATGCTGATCAATTTTCACAAAGTAGATGAAGCTGCCGATATGGAGGCATTGATTTCCAGATATAAAGCCACTGGCAGGGCGATCTCCCAACTTTTGGAAAAGGCTAAACTACAAACTGAATCTGGGATCCGGCCTCCAAAATTTGCTTATGAATACGTTATTCAGCAATCCACGGCACTGATTTCCGGGGAACCCTTTACCACTGACAAAAACAGCGCACCACTCTGGACTGACGCACTCGGGAAAATCGAGAAGCTCGAAAAAGATGGAAAGATTACCGCTGAACAAGCCGAAAAATTCAGAACTGATGCCAAAGATGCCTTAATCAACGGATTCAAACCCGCCTATGAGGAATTGATTGCCTGGCTGGATTCTGAGCTTCCCAATCTGGAAGAAAAACCGACCGGAGTCAGCCGTCACGAGAATGGTGCTGCTCTGTATGCCCACCGATTGAAATCCTCCACCACCACATCCCTCAGTGCCGATGAAATTCATCAAATCGGATTGGATGAAGTGAAAAGAATTCAACAGGAAATGCTGGCCATCAAGGATCAGGTAGGGTTTGAGGGAGATTTGCCTGCGTTTTTCAAATTCATCAACAGCGATCCTCAGTTCTTTTATCCCAATACCGACGAGGGAAGACAAGCCTATCTGGACGAATCCACTGCATTTCTGGATTCGATCAAAGTCAAATTGCCAGAGTATTTTGGGATATTGCCAAAAGCTGATTTGGTGGTAAAGCGCGTGGAAGCCTTCCGTGAGCAGCCCGGAGCACCGCAACATTACAATCAGGGCACACCTGACGGTTCGCGTCCAGGCACTTATTATGTCCACCTTTCGGACATGACCGCCATGCCCAAATCCACAATGGAAGGAGTGGCCTATCATGAGGGAAATCCCGGCCACCATATGCAAGTTTCCATTGCCCAGGAACTGGAAACAGTTCCCAAATTCAGAACACAGATCGGATTCAATGCCTATCAGGAAGGTTGGGCCTTGTATTCCGAGATCCTTGCTAAAGAGATGGGCGGATACAAAAACCCGTATTATGATTTTGGCCGATTGGTCAATGAAATCTGGAGAGCAATCCGCTTAGTTGTGGACACCGGAATTCATTCCAAGGGCTGGACAGAAGCGGATGCAATTGCCTATTTTTCAGAAAACTCGTCCATTGCACCAGGGGCCATTCAGGCTGAGGTTCGCCGATATATGGTCATTCCGGGCCAAGCTACCGGATACAAGATCGGGATGCTCAAAATCCAGGAACTTCGAAAGCTGGCAGAGACCGAACTGGGAGACCAATTTGACCTGAAGGGATTCCATGATACCGTATTGGGAAGCGGGGCATTGCCATTGGAAATCCTGGAGAAAGAAGTGAAGCGATGGATTGAGGAAGTGAAGGGTGCCAGTGGGCAGTGATCAGTGGTCGGTCACAGTGCACAGTTTAAAAATTTAAGCGGAAAGAAATCAGCGAGTTAAAAGAAAAAGCGGGTGGTGGTTTTGCAAAAAATCAGAATCCGCTTACTTTTGCACACTCTTAAAGAGAGATCACAGCAAAGAGGAGTGACAGAGTGCTTCCCGATATCCATCGGGACGGCGGTCTTGAAACGAATCAAAATTCAATAGAGGAGTGGCAGAGTGGTCGATCGCGGCGGTCTTGAAAACCGTTGTACCGTGAGGTACCGGGGGTTCGAATCCCTCCTCCTCTGCATCTAAAAAACCAAGCAAAATAGCTTGGTTTTTTTTTTGAAGGAGGCCAACCCTGCAATCTGGCCCTGACCTAAATTGCTCCACAGGAGCAATTCTTAACGGTCAGTCCTCCTCTGCATCAAAAAAGCCAAGCAAGAGCTTGGCTTTTTCATTTTTAGGCTTGAAATCCGATTCATTTTCCTTATGAATCACTCAAAACCAACAGCGGATAGCGGGTAATAGACGCCATCTCCTGGGTAAAATTATGTTGGAAAAGCCCACCAGAATCCCGGGCAATCATCGCGATCAACCCGGTGTCGGTGTGCTTGTCGAGGTAAAAATTAATCCCTTCCAACACCTTGCTGCTGAACACCGTGATACGTTCGGTTTCAATATCATCCCGAAATCGGGAGACCAATGCAGCTCGCTCCATGTTTTGATGAAAACTGAGCATGGTATTTTTCGGCCGTACATTCAAAATCCTAAGCTTGGGTTCGATCATCAAGGACAAGACCTCTGCCAGCATGTCAAAGCTGGCTTCATTTCCCACTTCCTCCAAGTCAGTGGCAAATACCACCCGGTTTTTTCCGGTCCGGTTAAATTCCTCAAAGCGGGCTGTTTCAGGAATAATCAGTACCGGTACTTTGGTATGTGAAATTACTTTTACCGTATTGCTGCCTATAAAAATCTTTTTCAGGCCACTTGCTCCCTTTGTCCCCATCACGATCAGGTCAGGTTGTTGACTTTCGATTTGACTTTCCAAAGCAGCAATAAAATCCCCCTCCACGATCACGGATTCACATTTTAGGTCTGCCCCAAAAGTCTGATGAAGTTCAGCCACAAGTTGGGCAAGATGCTGATTAGCATCGGTTTCATTTTCCTTGACTTGGAGCGCGTGAAGGATTGTAAGTTTTGCAGAAGCCCTTTTGGAAATCTCAGCGGCAAATTTCAGTGCTGTGCCAGCCTCGGCTGAAAAATCCACTGGAGCGATAATAGTATTTAGCATAAAAGGGTTTTTTAAAAATCAATTCTAAAGATATTGATTTTCGTCAAACTTGATCCTTCTCACTACCCCACCCGCGACTCCGAATATAGATCATAGGCTGCCACGAGCACCTGCCGTACAGGTGAATCGCCATATTTTTCGTAGCCTTGGATTTCCCCACGATTTTCGGCAAAAACAGGAAAATACTTCCCCTCAACTTCATCCCAAAGGATCAACAAATAGGCGTAGGGAATTTTGCTTTCCCGGCCGACTTCAAACCAGGACTCAAAAAGTGCTTCATCAAGGGATCGGGGAAAGTCAGGACTGTCAAACATGGATTTAAAAGGATGGGCGGTTTTGTTCGAAGATAGGCAAAGTGAACGGACTGCTGAAGTCATTTAGCACCAAAAAAACAGGGATCGAAGCACCTCCGATCCCTATTTGACCTCATTTTGATTTACTTAGCTGCCTTTTACAAGTGGAATTACTTTTTCCCCAATCAGCGCAATACTTTCCGAAAGCTCCTGGTGACTGAGCCCGGCATTGTCCATCTGAAAAGTGAAGCGGTCGATGCCTCCCAGGGACTCGCTGTGACGAAGGATTTTTTCTGCCACTTCCTCAGGTTCGCCGACTAGGTAGGCCCCTCGTCTGGAGTTTTGAGCTTCAAAATGGCCCCGGGTCACGGGAGGCCAACCCCGTTCTATACCTATCCGGGTAAAAGTCTCGGCATACCCAGGATAGTAATTTTCAACGGCCTCTTCGTGGGTTTTGGCCACATAGCCCAAGGAATGGAGGCCCACTTTGAGCTGATCCTGTGAAAATCCAGCCTTGTCTCCTGCTTCCCGATACAAATCCACCAAGGGCCGAAAACGATGAGTCTCACCGCCGATTACCGCCACCATAAGTGGAAGTCCCAAAGATCCTGCGCGGACAAATGAACCAGGAGTCCCGCCTACTCCCAACCAAACCGGAAGTTTTTCCTGAACAGGCCGTGGATAGATAGGCTGCTTGTTCAGAGCAGGTCGGAACTTGCCCGACCAAGTGACCACTTCCTGCTCCCGGATCTGGAGCAAAAGCCCGAGGTTTTCCGCAAACAATTTGTCATAATCCTGGAGATTCAGCCCAAAAAGTGGGAAAGCTTCTGTGAAAGATCCTCTCCCCACCACCAACTCGGCCCGACCCTGAGACACCAGATCAAGGGTGGCAAACTGCTGAAATACCCGAACCGGATCTGCAGCACTGAGTACCGTCACGGCACTGCTGAGGCGGATGTTTTTAGTCATTCCTGCAGCGGCCGCTAGGATCACCGAAGTAGCAGAGTCCAAAAATTCCCTGCGGTGGTGCTCCCCTATCGCAAATACATCCAAGCCTTTTTCATCAGCCAGTTTGATCCGCTGGAGCAATTCACCCATAGCATCCTGTGCCCTGCCTACCGGATTACCTTCCGAGTCGGTCACAAAAGCCGCAAAACTGTCAATTCCGATTTCCATCGATTTTTTTCCCTTCTTTTTTTAGGATTGTAGGGAAAACCGAATGGCTGTGGAAATGATTCCAAAAACCAAGTTCCAGGTTCCTAAAAAAGTTTGACTTCCAAAATCAGTATCTGCCAATCCAATTATAAACCATCATTTCGTTGTCATGCTGGTATTTTGGAAAGGCCATCATCATTCCCTTAGAGGTCACCCAAGGTCTGGCAACCAAATTTTGCTGTCCGTTGAGGGTTTGGACAGGAAATACTTCACGGCTACCGAGGTTTACCCTGAAATATTCATAGGCTCCGTGAAAAAGGAAAACCTCATTTCCCATGATCGATACATAGTGGGTTCCGCTGGAAGAATAACCCGGAAGGTCAGCAACCACCTCGCGGGAAACCCCCGGTACATACTTTATCAATTGGTTTTGCTCTCGGGGCACATAATAGACTCCTTCCCCATTGGAATCCTGGTATAAAGTGCCTTTAAAGTCCTCCGGAATTTCGATGGATGTCCATGTCCAGGCATTGGAGTTGGTGTCATACACCACAAAATTAGAACCTCCATAAGGTTGGATATAGATTTTACCCTGGAAATAAAAGGACTTTTCCACGCCAATGGATCCAAAGGGGAAATCCGAAAGCGTTTCCCATTGCCTGGTTTGGGTATCAAATCTGCTGAAGTCTTTCGTCGGCCCTAGACCAAAATACAGATACCTGTTTTGAACTGCCTGGATCAGGTAATTTCCCCGAAAGCCCTGATTGTTTGGCAATGGAGGCAAGGGCTCGAATTCCTCCGCATTCAGTGGAAGGGAATAGAATTTCTGAAAGTCCCCAATCTCATTTTTCCAGAATAGCATTTCATCGCCAACACCTACCCAGTTCCAATCGTAAAGTGTGGAAATAGGAAAACGGTCCTTAAATGGCGCCCAGGAATTAACCACCTTGATTTTTTGTGGGTACTCGTCCGAAAAACCTCTTCCTGACAGCGAAAACGTATAGTCTCCGGGAGGCAAATTGCCAATAGAAAAACGAAGAGTATTTGGAGCTATTTCGGTAGGATGTAGCGGATAATATCCGGAACCAGGCAGCAGGAGACGAAACTCCAAAATCGATAAAGAAGTCAGTTTATTGAAATATACATCAAAAGATTGCCCGACAAATCCCTCTACGTCAGACAGGGTTTCTATCTTGGGAAGCACGATGCTGAAGTAGTCCTGCAAAACTGTTGATTTCCCTCCGCTGGTGACAATCAAATCAAATTTTCCCTGGGGAAGGGTATATTCCGAAGCGCTGAGCCAAACCTTGATTTTGATTTGCGTAGATGATTGCTCCAGTATTTCCACTGTAAATATCCCCTCCAGTTCGGGAATCTTTACCTCCAGGTATTCCGGAGAGGGATTGAAATATTTACCGGAAATGGTCAGAGTATGGAATTGGGTCAATTCGGAATCTGAAACTTCAGTAATGAGTGGTGGGCGAACTCCCTGGCTGTCAAAAAGCAAAACATCGCCATAGACCGTCTTGTCTCCGTAGCGGGCGAAAGGCCTGACTGAATAATTGATTCCTTTGACCAATCTATCTTCAAGCCGGATCGCCACCAAAGCCTCTCCCGGAGATCCGGTCCCCGAAACTGTATAATAGACCGGGTTGTCCTGGTTGTATTTCAGTTTTTCGGTCTCTATGTACTCCAGCCCATATTCATCTATTGCCCCGGCGTTTGCCTTTACTTCAAAATTGACCGTAGCCCCAGTCTCATCCACATCACTTACGCTGATGCTTTCCAAAAACGGATAGGTTCTGTCGGTAATAAACTCTTCTTGTTCGCAGGAAAAGATCCCCAGTATCGCAACCATCCAAATCCAACTCGCTCTTCTCATGTCCGATTAAAATTTATATCCCAGGTGAAAAGTCAAACCTTTTACAAATTCCTCAGATGCGCCGTCTACTTTGAACCCGCGAAGACCGAAGACGAGTCCCTGATGTTTGTTGAGGTATTTTTCGACCCCTATCCCCCAGGTAAATCCTGAAAAACTATCAGACATCTCAAAATTTCTCACCGAAGTCACCACTTCATCGCGCTCGAATTTGCCTTGGTAGACCCCAAGCTTTTCATAATCAGGAATCGCATAAGAATACCCCATCTCCACATAAAGCCGGTATCGGTTGGGGCTGAGATCCCAGTAATACTTCGCAGTGACAGGAATCTGGATCAGACTAAAATCCAGAAACACATCCGACTCATAGCGGTTTGCCCCATATTCATATACGAAGTATTTCTGAGCATCAAACTGGCTCCAGGTGACTCCCACGTTTAGGGACAGGTTTCTTTTGAAGGTTAAAAAAGCCTCCCCATTCAGTCCAAAAACCGGAGAAGAGGAAGAAATCTCTCCTTCATGATCCGAATCGGGAATGGTCAGGCCGACAGTCTGGCTGATGTATCCCACAAAGGGAGTGATTACAAAAATCCGCGAAAAAGTCCGTGGCTTTTTGATCGTATTGGCCGTGCGGGCAAGATACTGGAGCGAAAGGTCATTCAGTTGCGTGATTTCAAGCAAGGGATCCAGCCTTGGATTCCCCAACCGATTGGAAAGCTGTGCACGATAGGAATCTCCCAGAATCTCCATACCGGCGGGAGTCTCGATATAGAAAATGGGCTTGTCTCCGTTTAGCTTCCAGAAAACAGCATCGGTTACCGGATGAGGCAATTTTTCCAAAAAAACCACATGTTGACCGTTGTTTTGCGGGATTTCTTTCCTGAAAAACAAACGCTCCGAGACTCTAAATTCCGTCAGCTCCTCAATGGTAAATTTGGTAAAGCCAAGCTTCTTTGTCCTTGCAAAGTAGATTGATGTATTGGATTCGGAGGGTATGTCCTGAATAACGCCCTGACTCAGGGCACTGTCTCCGACGACGATGTAGTCTTTCTTGGCGGGAACCTGCCCAAATACAGGCGAATTAATGAACAGGACGAATACCAGGAGCGAAATATATTTTCCAAACCTGTCCTGAACCGGGGAAACGGTATTTTTCAACGTAATAACTAAAAAGGGTGATTAATCCCCAAAGTAACTCAAATTCCCAAATTAGTTCCAAGCGAGATGGATTAGTTATTTTTCTAATCCCAAAAAATAATACAAGATTTTGCTCATTCAGGTTGGGATTGCCCAGGCTATTTCAATAGGAATCCTTCTAAATTCGACCCATGAATCCTGAAATCCTCATCGATCTGGTGACCAAAACCATGCCCTTTGGAAAATACAAAGGTCGCCTGCTGGCCGATATCCCTGAGCACTACTTGGTCTGGCTAAAGGGAAAAGGTTTTCCCGAGGGCAAACTGGGTATGTGGCTCAATACACTCTATGAAATCAGGCTCAATGGATTGGAGGAAATCCTGGTGGAGTTGAAGAAAAAATACCCTTACAAACGATGAGTAAAATTCTTTCCTTCCTGACTTGGCAGCGGGTACCAGCCCGGGAGATTGCATTTCGAAACCTCAGACAGGAAAGCAAATTTTTGTTAGCGTATGCCATATTTTATGTGATTCTGGCATTTGGGATTGGATTTTTGATTTTAAAATTCCCACTGCCCCTCCTGGGAGCCAAAGATTTTGTCCAGGATTTTTGGTACTCGGCGGTATTCAAATTCGGTTTCCTGTTACTCCTACCTGCTTTTCTCTTTTTTCGCATTTGGAACTATTCCATGCGGGATTTGCTGCTTGGCATCCGTCCCAAACCTTCGGTCCTGATAAAAGGAGGCCTCCTGATTGCCCTGGGTTTTTCTCTGAATCTCAGGTATATTTCAAAAATCACAGAGCAGCTGCCCGTTATTGAAGATGCAGGACTGAGGCTGTTCGTCGGGACCTTTTTGCCCCTACTGATCGCCGGACTGCCGGAAGAATTGTTTTTTCGGGGCATGCTTCAGACGCGCTTGGAAAAGATCTGGAATGCTCAATTGGCCGTTGTCATTTCAGGATTGCTGTTTACCGCATGGCACCTCCCGAGCCGGTTTTTTCTGGCAAATGGTGTGGAGGGTCAAGCCGGAGACCTCGGTTCGGTGCTGTTGGGGACGGGGCTGCCGGTATTTCTCGTCAGTTGCTTTTTCGGATGGCATTGGGCGAGGTACCGCAACCTTCCTTTGCTGATTTTGGTGCACTGGGCCATTGATATTCTGCCATCCCTGAGCTCGTTTTTTGGGGTCAGCAATTAATCATGGCTTGATCCATTCTTCATAGAGAATTTCCACCGACTGACGGATGACCCGATTGAAGCCATCCTGGTATGCCGGATCGCAGCCATTGCTGATGACTACGAAGCCAAACTTTTCCTCTGGATCAAAAAACATCGCGCTATACAAACCGTAGGCCGAACCTGTATGTCCGGTCAGTTCAATACCGGGAATCAGCGTCTTTGTTTTCAAAAGCGCCAATCCATAGTTTTCATCTACCGAAACCGGAGTTTGCATGAGCTGGGCGCTCTTTTTGGAGATAATCCGCTCTTTTTCCCCCTTGCCAAAATTCATGTGCATGACCATGTATTTTGCCAGATCCTCAGCTGAAATTTTCATGCCTCCTGTCGGAGAAAAAATCGGCGCGCTATATCCCAAAACGTAGTTGGCGATCTCTTCTTTCCTCGGCGCATAAGCTGCCGGAGAGTAAGAAAACTTGGACGAATCCGGCAAATAGGCATAAATCCCGGCAAAACTGGAGGCATCCAGTTCGCTGACATTGTAACCCCCATACAAATTCAGCGGTTCGAGAATGTGATTTCTCACGTAATGGTCAAACCTTTCTCCCGAAGCCCTTTCGATGATGGCCCCAGTCATGTTGAAATTCAGGTTGCAGTACTGGTAGCCTTTGCCGGGTTCGTAGTCGTTGTAAACTTTTTGCCAGTTTGGGTTCTTGGCGGGATTGAAGACATCGAGTGTGAAATAACCCTCGGAATCATTGATGCTGGAGGTATGGGACAGCAGCATTTTCAGGGTGATGGGCGTGTTCGGGAATTTGGGATTGCGAACCTCAAAGCCAACCAAATCACTCACCTCATCGTCCAGACTGAGCTTTTTATTTTCTACCAGTTGCATAATCGAGGTGGCGGAAAAGGACTTGGAAATGGAAGCAATCCGGAAAATATCCGTGGTTTGAAGCGGTCTGGTTCCCTCTTCTTTCCATCCAAAAGCGTTGGAATAAACCAGCTCCCCATCTTTGACCACCGCTACCGATAGGCCCATCACCGGATAGGTCTCCATCAACTGAATGATGCGCTGTTCGGTCTGGTTTTGGGCTTGCAACCCAAATCCGAAACACAGCAGGAGAAATAGTGACAGGCAGTATTTCATGGAAGGGTAAAGTTAAGGGTTAAGGGTTAAACGTTAAGGGTTAAGCGTTAAGGGTTAAGGGTGTCTGGTTGTCATGTTGTCCGGTTGTCGAGTTCAGGTTCTTTGTTCCATTCCCTTCTATCTTGGCTCATGGTTCTTGGCTCTTGTTTCTTAATCCTTGATCCTTGATCCTTGTCTCTTGGTACTTAGTTCTTGGTACTTGATACTTGGCTCTTGGTTCTTGGCTCTTGGTTCTAATTTCATCCCTCACTCCACCCGCTGCACTTCGTACTTTTCGCTAACTCCGTTTTCGCTGATGGCTTCGATGGTGAAATAGTAAGGCTTGGTTCGGTCCATGGTTTTCAGCCAGTATTCGTTGTTTCCAAGGACCATGATCGTATTGTAAAGCTTGTCAGGTGCTACACCGTAGGAAATATGATAGGCATAGGCATCGGCCATGGGTGACCATTTGATAAAGGCACTGCGCTTGTCCTTTTCGGTACGAAAGACCATAAACTGCTTCACTTTCTCCGGCTTGGCTCCACCACCATTTCCGAAAATCCGGAATCCGCTAAGTGCAAATTTTCCAGTCGGCATGTGGATGTTTTCCAGCTTGAGGTATCGGGTTTTCACCGGTTTTTTCAACTCCACATATTCGTGTGGGATGTCAGTGAGGTTTTTACTTTTGTCCACCAAGACTTCCCACTTTTTCCCGTCCAAGGAATGATAAAGAATGTACTGGTGAAACTGATCCGTTCTTTTTCCCAACCTATCATCCGCCACATCCTGATCGGCATAGTTGATCTGAACGGCATGGACCGTGCTAAGCTGTCCGAGGTCACTTTGGATCCACTCACCTTTGTCGCCTGAAGCAGCGCTCCAGTAGGTTTTAAGGTCTTCATCATTGGCTTTGTTGGGGGAAAAGCCACCCAAAGTTGAGGATACTTGCAGTGGTTTGTCGTAGTTCAGCAGCATCCAGCCCGTGAACTGACCGGCCTTTTCCGTGCCAGGGAGGTAGTGGGGATAATCCCCAAAAGCCAGATTGCTCCACATTACATCGTCTTTGTCAAAGCCTGTCGGCCAGATTCCCAGTCTCCTTTCGAAGGTATTTTTTACCGAAATCATGATCGAACTGATATGCCAGTATAATCCCTGATTGTCTTTGAACGTACTGCCATGCCCAGCCCCTCTGGCAAATCCCCCCAACTTCATGCTCAGGGGATCTGATTGCGGTGTAAACGGCCCTAAAGGAGTTGGTCCAACCACCACCCCATCAGAATAGCCGCTAAACTCCGTACCCGGTGCGCCATATTGCAAGTAATACTTCCCATTGTGCTTGGTCACATGGGCTCCTTCCATAAAAGGATCGAGGAAGGTATTATCCATGTGCTCCCCAAAACGCTGCCAACCGTATTTGTCGGGTTCGAGCAGGTACATTTCCTTGCGTGTGCCGATGGGTTGCATGGTTTTCCGATCGAGCTCGACCCCGTAGAGTGGATAGCGGTTGGAGCTGCCATTGTACATGTACAAACGGCCATCATCGTCCGTGAAAAAGTCCGGATCCCAGCCTCCGATTTCAAACTTTTCAACCAAAGGTTTCCATTCGTTGGCCTTTGGATCAGTGCTCATCCAAATGGTAAAATCCTTCTCATAAGTTGATCCCATCACCAAGACCGTGTCGCCCACGATTCCAACTGCCGGAGCGCAAAGTTCATCATAGACTTTGTTCCAGGGTTGGAGAAAAAGTCGGGAATGAAACTCCCAATTGTACATGTCCTCGCTCGTCCAATAGCCCCATTGGTTAGTGGAAAAAAGGATAAAAGTCCCTTTGTAATTGACAATCACCGGATCAGCAGTGGCCCGGTGTCGCCCCCATTCCGAAAAATTGGGAATGGGCGTGTAGCCGTAATCCAGGTTGATGGGATTGCAATAAGTCTGCTGCTGCGCTGCGGCAGAACCGGCAAAAAACAGCAGCAAGCATAAGATTTTCAGGGCTTTCATGGGCTTATTTTTTGGGTAGAAAAACAATCTTACCTGAAGCTGCACTTTCCTTGGCGGCTTGAAGAATTTCCATTACAAGCAGGTTATTTTCCAGAGAATAGGGATCAAAAGCTTCCAATTGAAGCTCACCCCGGACCACCGCGAACAGGACCGAAAAAGGATCGTCGAATGGGGCTTTTCGCTCAGGCAGATCCATTTTTTCCTCCTCAAATCCGCTGTACCCCTCAGCCATTCGAACTCGAAGATGGCTGCCGTCATCGGCAAAAATTGCCCCGGTCTGCCCGTAGACTTCCATATCTTTTCGACCAATGGGCCAGTTCCAGGAAGCTTCGATTATGGTTTGGGAATTGGGATAGGCAAGAATGATCGTGGCTTCGTCGTCCACTTTGGGATTGTCGGAGGGATTTAACTGCTGTGTGATGGCAGTGACTGAGATGGGCCGCAGCCCGTCCAAAAGCCAAGTGCTGAGGTTGGCGCCGTAGCAGCCAAAATCCATCAAAGCTCCAGCTCCGTTCAGGTTCGGATCGGTTAGCCATTCGAGAAATTCCGGTCCGACACCGATTTGTTTGGGTCCACGGTGGCCGTCTCTTACGACTATTTTGCGGACCTCGCCGATCTGTCCAGAGTGCAGCAGTTCATTGGCCTTTTCATTGCTGGAATACCAGCTGGTTTCGTAATTGGTGAGTAGGTGGATTTGATGCTTTTCGGCAAGTGCAGCCATTTCTGTCGCATGCTCCAGACTGACTGCCAAAGGCTTTTCGACCATGACGTGGATGCCTTTGGGTGCGCATACCCGGACGATTTCCAGATGATGAAAAGTCGCTCCAAAGCCGGTCACTGCTTCCGGCTTGGTCTTTTCGACCATTTCCTCCACCGTATCAAAGACAATATCCATGGAAATCCCATGCTGCTTCGCATACCGCTCGGCCAATTCCCGGTTGGGTTCGGCAATACCGACAATTTCGAAATCAGGTCGTTGGTTTGCTTCCAATACCCAGCCCACGTGACCATGATGGAGCCCTGCAACACCGATTTTTAGGGGATCATTTTGGGAAAATGCGAAGGGTAGAAAGCCAAAAAGCAGAATTAAAAACAGGGTGTATTTTTTCATTCTGGAATTTAAGCCAGAAAGCTAACAATTGCGATTTTTGATCTTGGATTTAATAGGCTTTAAACAAGCCCATTTCCTTCAAACAAACCCACCTTCAGGAGACAGGAATTTCAAACTTCACAAATCGAATTTTAAACCTCGAACTATTGGGAAGGAGTCCTCCACTTTTGCCGCATTCCAAATTTCAACTTTTTATTCTTTCCTTCTGAAGTCTGTCAAACTCCTCCAACAAGGCAATAAGTTTTACTCGGACATTTTTATCTGAAATATCTAAGCCCATTGCTGAAAACTGAGTTTGGATAAACTTCAGGGCGTTGTAAGGTGTGACTTGTACTTTGTTGAAGGCCGCCTCTTCTGGAGTCAGGATATTGTTATACATGTCCATCAGGACATAACCTCGGTCAGACGTTCGTAAAACTTCAAGGGCTTTATCAATTACAGAATTCCACTTCATTGGTTTGTTATTTAGGTTGGGTGATTTGGTCTAAAGATAAAAAGCCAATCCAAAATAAAAAATTAATATAGTTCTCCTATTAAATAGAGGGTATATACCTAACACTAGTAAAAAATACCAATCTTAATGTTAGTAAGATCAGGATAAAAATAGACAATTCATTATTTTGAAGAACTTTTCTCCCTTTTAAAACCCGGAGATGAACCAACTCTGAAGGCTCATTTCGGAATTTTGACAAACTATATTTTATTCCCATGGGCAGCTATATAAAATCGGCTTTCGAAACGCTTCGGTCAATCCCTGAGCTCTTACCTGTACCTGATTCCCAGGTTGAATGGCTTTTGAAAAACTCGGAATTTCGATCCCTTCAGGAAGGTGAGTACCTTTTTGAACCGGAAATGCAGGCTGACCGGCTGTTCATTATCCTAGAAGGGGCAGTAGATTTGTTTTTTGTTCAGGGCGGAAATCGAAAAACCATACTCAATTATCAAAAAGGGGGAATTTTGGGCTATTTACCTTATTCCCGTATCCAGAAATCCGTTTCATATTGTATTGCCACCTCTCAGACTGAAGTCTTATCCTTCCCAAAATCCAAAATCAGAGAGCTAATTCTCCAAAATCCTGAACTGACGGAAGAATTGGTTCAAATCTTGGTTTCCCGGACAGGAAATTTCACCTCCCAAGCACTACAAAATGAAAAGATCCTGACCTTGGGAAAGCTTTCTGCGGGACTTTCCCATGAACTGAACAGCCCGATTGCGTCGATCCATCGGGATAATGACGAAATCGCCCGCCTTTTAGGCTCAGAATTTCTGAATGAACTGGTGGTTTCCTATTCGGGTTTGGTTGCGGAAGAAAAACCTAAACTTCTGGCAGCAATTGATAAATGGAAACATTCAGTCCGGCCTGCAGGCTGGAATCCTGCCGATACCAGAACTCTCGAAAATGACTGGAAGGAAAAGCTAAAAACTTGGGGGATGACCAACCCGGAGGAAGCTGCAGAGGTTTTTACTGATTTTGGAATTGATCCAGAGGAAATCAGCTTTTGGATCAAAAAATTGAACCCACAGGTAGTGGAAACATGGTTGGGATGGGTTCAGTTTTTACTCCAATCCCAGGCTTTAGTTGCCAATATTAAAAATGCAACCGAACGGATAAACCGCCTGATCAAAGCGGTAAAATCTTACACCCACCTGGATCAGGCTCCTGTGAAGACATCCCTAAATCTTTCTACAGGCATAGAGGAGACACTTTCCCTTTTGGCTCATAAAATAAAAGCTTCCCGGGTAGAAGTTGACTTCACAATTTCAGATCCGCCCATCACCATAATGGGATTTCCGGGTGAACTCAATCAAATCTGGACCAACCTCATCGACAATGCAGTGGATGCCATGGAAAAAGCACCGAATCCCAAACTGGAAATAAAAATCACTCCCAATAAAGAAATGGCAATTACCACCATCACAGATAATGGTTCGGGGATTCCGGAAGAAATCAGGGAGAAAATTTTTCAACCTTATTTTACCACAAAACAAATGGGAAAAGGAACAGGGATTGGGCTCGATTTGGTCAGCCAAATTCTCAGCCGCCACGGAGGAAATATCAGTGTGAATTCGATTTCAGGAAAAACCACTTTTCAGGTGGAGCTTCCGATAAACTGACCCCAAATGCTATAAAAGGGGATTTTTGAATGTTCCTGGGAAAACCTTTTCCGTAAAATGACCCACCTTTTAATGGTCGCTTTTTAGAATTCCATCCACTCCGACAATTGCCTTTTGATAATTGAAATGGCTTCCCAATTCCGGATGGTAAACGGACCTTGAAAATTGTGAGAGCCAGATTGCCTTAAAGGGTTTTGAAAAACAATTCCAACTTTCCCTATAATTTTTATAGGCTATTTATTTGCAGATAAATTTTATTTATATATTTGTCACACTAACTATTGGTATGACACAAGAACTATTTGCACGCTACTCATTCCTTCTCGACCGAACGGCCCGAAAGGTGAAGCAGTACGCTCAGCATCAGTTCAAAACCGGTGAGTTTGACGTGACAGTCGATCAATGGCTGGTGCTTAAAAATCTTTCTGAAAACGAACTTTTGAGCCAAACTGAGCTTGCAAACTTGGTTTTTAAAGACAACCCTACGCTCACCCGGATTATTGATTTGCTCTGCAAAAAAGGATACGTGGAGCGGATTGCGCATCCCCAAGACCGAAGGAGCTTCCAGCTTCATCTGACCGAATCCGGACTTGACAAAGTCAGCGAGCTGAGACCCAAGATTCTGGAGATTCGCGAAAAGGCTTGGGAAAACCTGACAGCCAAGGATTTTGAGGAATTCAAACGCATCCTGGACACTATTTACCAAAATTTGGATGGCCAGGTTATTGAAGAGTAAAAGTATTTAGTATACTAATTATATTTGTACGAACATTTTGGAATTTATCGGAGTTTAAGCTCCCAAAGCCATGAACACAAACACGATCAATACTGACCTTTGCATCATCGGAGCTGGTCCGGTGGGACTTTTTGCTGTATTTGAAGCAGGGTTGCTCAAGATGCGTTGCCACCTGATAGATGCCCTACCGCAGGTGGGAGGTCAGCTTTCGGAGATTTATCCCCAAAAACCGATCTACGATATTCCCGGCTATCCGGAAGTAAATGCGCAGGACTTGGTGGATAACCTGATGGAGCAAGCCAAGCCTTTCCAGCCAACTTTTACCCTCGGCGAGCGCGTGGATCATCTGGACAAGCAGGCAGACGGAAGTTTCATTGTCACCACAAGTGACAAAACGCATGTTCATGCACAGGTGATTATCATTGCCGGTGGATTGGGTTGTTTTGAGCCTAGAAAGCCCGTGTTGACCAACTTGGAGAAATTTGAAGGCAAAGGCATCAACTACATGGTGAAAAACCCGGAAACTTTCCGTGACAAAAATGTCGTGATTGCAGGCGGTGGTGATTCTGCTTTGGACTGGTCTATTTTCCTTGCAAAAGTGGCCAAGAGAGTCACTTTGGTCCACAGAAACGAGACTTTCCGCGGCACTCCTGATTCTGCTGCCAAAGTATTTGACCTGGCAAACAGAGGTAAACTGGATCTGATCCTTTCCGCCAATCTGAAGGAAGTAAACGGTAATGGAAAATTGGAAAAAGTAATCCTCGAGGACAAATGGAAGCAGGATTTGACCATCGATGCGGATTACCTGATTCCACTTTTCGGGCTGAGTCCAAAGTTGGGTCCAATCGCAGACTGGGGTCTGAGCATTGACAAAAACGCCATAGAAGTGGATACCCGAGACTACTCCACAGGAGTGGAAAGAATTTATGCTATCGGCGATATCAACACTTATCCGGGCAAGCTGAAGCTGATTCTTTGTGGATTCCACGAGGCAGCGATTATGATGCACTCGGCTTTCAAATATGTGTATCCAGATCAGAAACTGAGCTTCAAATACACCACTGTAAACGGAGTCAACGCCTTCTAAAACCTATCTTTGCATCATGGTAAAATTCACTGTAGAAGATCACGACGGAAATAGACAGGAAGTCGAAGCTCCGGACGATATGGGCTTCAATCTCATGGAGATCCTGAAAGCTTCGGATTTCCCAGTTTTGGCGACTTGTGGAGGCATGGCGCTTTGCGGCACCTGCCACATTGAAGTTTTGGAGGGAAAGGACGGTCTGGGTGATGCCACCGATCCCGAACTGGACCAACTCGAAAACCTGCCGGAATACTACCCTACTTCCCGCCTATCTTGCCAGATCCGCATCAGCGACATTCTTGAAGGTGCTGTAGTGAAGCTGAGGGGAGAAGATGTAGTTTGATTTGAGATTTGATGCTTCGACTTCGCTCAGCATAAAGATTTGAAATTTGAAATTCGAACCACCTGGAGACGGGTGGTTTTTTCATTGCACTAATTTGAAAAGTAATTTAAGGGGCCGCTGTAGGTAAACGAGTAGGTTATTTCGACCTCAACAAATTTCTCTAAAAAAAAGTCATACACCTCCTGCTGGGCTACAAGGCGGATCATTCTGTTTTCTTGAAAATATTCTAAACTTTTTACTCCAAACTTGTAATCAAATTGCTTTGGGTCATTTGTAAAACCTTGATCGCCTCCGTACCACGTCAATTCTAAGTTATTTCCCTCTCCAGAACCTACTATTTTCCTAATATTCCCCCAAAGCCAAATAATTTCTCTCTCCATTGAAACTTTGTCCACTTGTTCTATCACTGAAAAATAATCGAAGTCCATTACTGGCGTTGATTTGTTTAAACGCCAATTAATCCTATAACCATCCTTGCCGCCAAAAGGCATTCTATCTATATGCTCGGTGGTTTGCTGACCTGAATTCGTGAAATCTAAAGGAATTGGCGTAGTGACGGATTCTGCCAAGTACAAACCATAAGGAACATTAGGCCTTTCCTCTTCCTTACATCCATTCAGAAAAATCAGGATAGGAACAAAAAGAGTAGCAATTTTTCTCATAGCTAAATTTAGTTATAAATAGGGTTGATTTCTATTTCTGTTACCAAAACTTACCAATTCCTTTTCTGAGCATTTAAATACAACCTCTTGTTTAAGAGGAGGTTTTATTTTTTATCACTAGTTTAAACCCTTATCCAATCACCCACTCCCAAAAATTCTCCTTAGAAACCTCATTCCATTTTGCATCAGGATAGCCTTTTGCAAATGCCGCAGGTACTTTTGATTTTTTCGTTCCCCACTTAAATTCCAAGCCTTGGATTTGCTGCTGACTGTTTACTTCCAGCAGGTCAATTTCCTGTCCGTCATAGGTCCTCCAGAAGTAATATTGAGGGAAGTAATTCTGCGAAGAATTAAACTTCATCCGCTCGGTGATCATCCACTGCTCCCAAAGTTGGCCGATATCATTTCGGAATAAAATCGGACTGAAATTATTGATCAAAGCATTTCGAATGCCATTGTCATAGAAATACCACTTTTTGGATTTACTGACTTCTTTTCGGAGATTCTGACTGAATCCATTGAGCGGAAAAATCACAAAGACCTTGGAAAGCAAATCCAAATAGCGATCCACAGTTTCTTTATTTAGCTGCAAGCTATTCCCCAATTCAACGGTACTGACCTGACTTCCCACCTGAAATGCAAGCAATTTCAGCAGGCGAAACAGCACGTCCGCCCCTTTGATATTGGTCAATGCCAGCAAGTCTTTCAGCAAATAGGAATTGATCAGAGACTTGAGGTATTCCTCTTTTTCCTCCAGCCTTGGTAAGTGAATCAACTCCGGATATCCCCCGTAAATCAGCCGGTTTTCTAATTGGCCTAGAGTTTCAAGCATATTTTCCTTTTGAGAAAACTCGACCTGCGCCAAAGGAAAAAGCTGATGGATAAGCTGCCTTCCAACCAAAGGTTCGCCCGCATCATTTACCAAATCCAAACTACTGCTGCCCGTAGCGATGATGGTGATTCCCGGAATGGAATCAATCATGAGTTTCAGTATTTTACCAATATTCGGAACCGCCTGTGCTTCATCGATAATCACCAGTTTGTTTTCACCAATCAGCTGTTTGTAGTTCGCCACGGTTCGATTCTGAAGAACTTCGGCAACCTGAGCATCTTCGCCCAATAGAAATAATGTCTGGTCTTGATGCTGTCTATGGATCTCCTGAATGATCGTAGTTTTCCCAGTGCGTCTACTTCCATAGAGCATCAGCACTTTTTGTTTACCGATCTGACTTAAGATCTTTTTCGCTACAAATCTTGGGATTTCCATACTCCTTATTACTTCTTAATCAGGAAACACTTCCTTTGACCGTCGCAATTTACATTAATTGCGTCAAACAAACCGCCTAATTTACATTAATTGCGCTGGTTAACCAGCCTAATTTACATTAATTGCGCCGGTCATTCAGCCTAATTTACATTTTATCAAAACCAAAATCGACAATTTTGGCAAATCAAAAGTTCCTAAATGGGCTAAATCAGGTGTTTTTCACAAAATAATCCTTACTTTAAATCCTGTCTCAAGCTCCAAAAAATGAAAATCCTGACCTTTCTTCTCTTCCTCGTTCCCACCCTTGCTTTCTCCCAAATAAAACCAGGAGAAAAAGAGGACGCTCTCAAAATCCACCAGCTGATCGAGCAATATTCCCAAGCCAGGGAAACCCGCGATACCGTCCTTCTCAAAGAAATCCTGACCGAAGATGTGGATCAACTCGTCTCCAACGGGGAATGGAGAAATGGCATCCGCGAAGCTGTGGACGGCATGCTGCGAAGCTCCACCGCAAATCCGGGAATCCGCAAACTCCATGTCGAAAAGATCAAATACCTCAGTGATGAAATCGCCCTAGTGGATTGTAGGTACGTCCTGACCGATCCAAATGGAAGCGAGCGAAACCTTTGGAGCAGCTTTACAGTGGTTTTCATCAAAAAATCATGGAAAATTTCCGCAATTCGGAACATGAACCCCACAAGGGGGAATTAGAAAATCCACTTTTTAACCTACAGAGTTTTAACTACTTTCATTAAGTTTTTGATCAAAGTGGAACCCAGAAACCACTTTAAAAAACGGGGCGAAGCCGAAAAGCCAAACGAGTAGGCATTCCAAAATTTCACCTAAATGCCAAAGTATGTAATCGAGCGAGAAATTCCCGGTGCGGGAAAACTCAGCGCTGAACAATTGAAAGGAATTTCACAGGTTTCCTGTGGAGTTTTGAGCAAAATGGGATCCCAGATTCAATGGCTTCACAGCTATGTCACCAGGGATAAAATTTACTGCGTTTACATCGCTCCAAACGAAGAGATGGTCAGAGAACATGCCAAGCAGGGCGGATTTCCGGCCAATTCCGTTGCAGAAGTCGCCACCATTATTGACCCGGTCACGGCGGAGTAAACCCATCCAAAAAAATGAAAAGTGCAGGATTTTCTGCACTTTTTTTATTTCCCGACTTTGGAATGAATCCCCTATTTTACCTTATGCGAAACCTTCTGCTCCTTTTTCTGCTCATTCTCTTTTTCTCGAGTTGCAATCCCACTACAAACCCTCCGTCCCTGATTCTGATAAATGGCAAAATCTGGACTGGGGAAGGCCCGGACACTTTTGTGGAAGCTTTGGCAATCGAAGGAAATGTAATTTCAGAGACCGGAAATTCAGAAACCATTTCAGCCTTGGCGGGACCTGAAACAGAGATAATTGACCTTCAGGGCAAGTTGGTGACAGCAGGATTCAATGACGCCCACATACATTTCCTGAGCGGATCCATGGGTTTGACCCAAGTAGATTTACTTGCCACTACCTCTTTGGAAGAGGTCTTTGAAATTACTGCCAGTTTCATCCAGAATAACCCAGAAAAGGAATGGATCACAGGCCGCGGTTGGCAGTACACTTACTTTGAAACCGGCCTTCCAGATCACCAAACCATGAAAGCGCTTGACATCGACAAACCGGTTTTTATCAAAGCTTACGACGGTCACAGCGCTTATGCCAATCCAAAAGCTTTGGAAATGGCGGGAATTACTTCCTCCACAGTTTTTGAAGGTTTCGGAGAAGTAGTCAAAGATGCCTCGGGCAATCCGACAGGAGCTTTGAAGGAAGGAGCGATGAGTCTAGTTGGAAATCTGGTACCACAACCAAGCTACGAGGACGAGATTCAGGCTCTCCAAAAAGGAATGGAACTCGCTGCTTCCCTCGGCATCACGAGCATGCAAAATGCCAGCGGAAGCGAGAAAGAGTTGAAACTTTTCCTGGATTTGTTGGCCAAAAACGAACTTACCATCCGCTATGCAGCCAGCTTTTCTGTCGGAGAAAATACTACTCCCGAAGAGCTTGACCGCTTCAACTTTTTGAAAGACAGCATCGGTACAGCAAATCCCTGGATCCGCGCCGACGCCATCAAATTCATGATCGACGGAGTCATAGAATCCCACACTGCTGCCATGCTGGAGCACTATTCTGATTTGCTACCAGAGGATGAGCTTGCCTTGGGATTGCTCAATATTCCCTCCGAAAAATATAATGCTTTGGTAAAAAAACTGGACGCTGAGGGGTTCCGGCTTTACACCCACGCAATTGGTGACCGGGGAGTAAGAGAAGTGTTTTCGGCTTATGAAAATGCTGTCAAAGAAAACCCTACCCTGGAAAGAAGGCACCGGATCGAGCATATCGAGACTATCTCCCCTGACGACATTCCAAGATTTTCAAAATCAGGAATCTTGGCTAGCATGGAGCCCATTCACGCAGATCCTGCAACAGTGGGAGTCTGGTCCAAGGCCATCGGTGAGGAACGGCTTCTTTGGTCATTTGCCTGGAATTCGATTCTGAACAGCGGAGCCAAATTGGTCTTCAGTTCTGACTGGCCTGCCTGCATCAGTTTGGATCCGATCAGGGGCATCCATGTTGCGGTCAACAGACGGGATCCATCCGGTTTCCCGGAGGAGGGATGGATTCCAAGAGAAAAGATCAGCATTTATGAAGCCATGAAGGCCTATACTTCAATGGGAGCCTTCTCTTCCTTTGAAGAAAACAAAAAAGGCCTCATCAAACCTGGCTTTTTGGCAGATCTAATCGTGCTTTCGGAGGACATTTTCACCCTGGATCCAATGAGAATCCATGAAGTAAAAGTGGAAAAGACCATCGTCGATGGAAAAAAAGTATTTCAACTAGAAAAATGAAAAAGGCCAGTTTCCTGGCCTTTTAAACAAACAGAAATGCGTGTTAAGCTTAAATCTACTGTTTGGATGATCAACAACTATCAGTTGCTATTCTTGTAAAATCGGTCATGGAATCTATATCTGGCATCTGTAGCCGATTTTATTTCCTTGGATCCAGTATCTATAATCAACACAGGCGGATTTTGATCTCCAGGCTTGGCTGCAGACCAGGCAGGAACGCCCTCTCCGTTTGGATTCCCGGTTTTCACAAAGTTGGTAAAGTAATTTAGCATCGTTTCAGAAGCTTTGAAATCTTCCTGAGTCCAGGCAAACTCCTTGACCAAGTGAAGATTTCCCATGGCATATTCGATTTCAGCAGCATGACGGGCACCGACCTGCTTGGGTGCCGGACTTGGATTTTCACTTCGAACGGTCCCTCCTGCCAGTCCTGCTGTAAGGTTTTTATCTACTAAAGGCGGGGAAAGTTTGCTGAACAAATACCGATAAACCGGTAGCTTGCTGTGGTTTCTGTGCAGGTCAAACCACTTCCAGGTGCTGTAGGAAATAAAGCGGTCCGAAGCCAATTCCGTCGCGGAAATCTCCACCTGCTCAGGCGTCTCGTGGGCGTACAAAGCCAAAACCTCATTTGCCTGATCTGGGTACGCCTCTTTCACTTTAGTGATGAATGCATCTTTAGTATAAGGCTGTCCCTGCATAAAGGCCTGTCCGGGAATTTCAGCTGAATTCCAGCCCAAAAGCAACGGAACCTGCGCCTGTTCTCCTGAACGGAAGATCTCTGGAAGGGATTTGGGTAGAAAATAATTGTCAATTACAACCGGAAATCCGAATCTTCCGTCTTCCTGATAAATTTCCAGAAGGTCCTTCGCTGACATTTTTCTCAACTCTGCCATGGAGCCTAAGCCAGCCTTTTCAATAAATTCCTTCCCGGTTTTCTCTGCTTCAGCCAGAGACACAGGAGCCAAAGTTGGATGGATCCCAGCGCCACTTTCACCGATTGCTCCATGGATCAGATTTTTGGAAATTGGGGAGGCCATTTGGTAGGAAACAGAGATCGAACCCGCCGATTCCCCTGCGATAGTCACTTGGTTTGGATTACCTCCAAAGGCGGCGATGTTATCTTTCACCCATTGCAAGGCCAAAGCCTGATCCAATAAACCATAATTTCCGGAGGCTTTATAAGATGCCTCAGCACTCAACTCGGGATGTGCCAAAAATCCAAATATCCCCAATCGGTAGTTTACTGTCACGACTACTACTCCTTTTTTGGACATACTTTCTCCATTGTATCTAGGCTCAGAAGCATCGCCAGCTACAAATCCGCCTCCGTAGAAATACAACAGAACAGGAAGATCTTTTGAGTTTCGCTTGGCCGGCGTCCACACATTCAGTGTCAGACAGTCCTCAGACACGCCAGCTGACCAGCTGTTCATATCTCCGAAGACCAATCCCTGGACGGGTCTTGGCCCGAATTCCTTTGTTTCTTTTACCCCGCTCCAAGATGCAGCTGGCACAGGTGCTTTCCAGCGTAAATCTCCTACCGGAGGCTTGGCAAAAGGAATCCCGAAGTAGGTGGAGATTCCGTTTGTCACGTTATAATTTCCTTCGATTACCCCATTTTTGAGGGTGGTTTGGACTGGCATGGAATTGTCACTTTGGGAAAAAACGAGGGTGGCACTGAAGAAAACCAGGGCCAAATTGAGGAATAGACGTTTCATGGGTAATTTAACTTTAGGTCCTATTGTATCACTTTGAGACAATAATAATTGCTCTTACCGAAAAATCCTATTTACTTAGACCAGAATTATCATCCAGCATGCCTCTACCTGACCAATCCCAATTCATACCCCATATCGCTTTTGATTCTGTAGTCTTTGGCTTTTCCAAGGGAAAACTCAAAATTCTCCTGATGGAATACCATGCAACTGGCTGGCAAGCGCTACCGGGAGGCTTTGTGGGAAGGACTGAAAACTTGGAAGATGCGGTGAAAAGGGGCCTTTTTGAGCGAACAGGACTTAATGAAATCTATTTACAGCAGTTTCACGCATTTGGAGATGTTGCCCGATATCGACCTGAAGTGATGAAAACCATTCTTGAAGCAAATGGGTATGCCGTTCCGGAAAACTATTGGATGCTGGACCGCTTTTTTTCAATCGCTTATTACGCCTTGATCGACCACGAAAAGGTGGATTTAACTCCCGATACCCTCTCGGATTCCATCGCTTGGTACGATATCGAGCAATTGCCTGAACTGATTTTTGACCATGGTAAAATTGTCAAAAAAGCCCTGCAAACACTCCGTGAAAACCTGGACCGCAACCTGATCGGCGGAAACCTGCTTCCCCCTCGGTTTACCATGAATGAACTTCAGGCAGTGTATGAAGCCATTTTGGGTGAAAAACTCCGCCGCACAAGCTTCCAACGCAAGATGCTCAGCTTGGATATTTTGGAAAGACACGAAAAATTGTTCACCGGCAAAAGCCACAAAGCTCCCTTTTTATACAGCTTCAAAACCCATTAACCCATGATAAAACCGTATTATTTTTTCCTTCTCCTCTCTATTTCCTCCCTTTTTTCCTGCGGAAAAAAAGAAGCCGAAAACCTTGTTTCCATTGAATCCCTAAGGATAGATTCCGGTTTGATTTCCGGAAAAACAGATTCGAGCGGCCTGGTGAAAATCTTCAAAGGTATTCCATTCGCGGCACCACCATTGGGAGAACTCAGGTGGAAAGCTCCTCAGCCGGTTGCTGCTTGGGAAGGAGTCAAAGCCTGCACCGAAAATCCTGCCGCTCCGATGCAAAAACCTCCGGTTCCATTCTTTGCCTGGTCTGCCGAATTCCTCATTCCGGCGGAACCTATTTCAGAAGATTGCCTCTACCTCAATGTTTGGACAGCGGCGGAAAAGGCCGACGAAAAACGCCCCGTGATGGTCTGGATCTACGGCGGAGGGTTCAATTCAGGGGGCAATACTGTTCCGCTTTATGACGGAGAGGACCTTGCCAAGGCCGGGATCGTGGTGGTTAATCTCAATTATCGGGTCGGGATGCTGGGCTTTTTGGCCCATCCCGAACTGACTGCGGAAAGCCCCGACCAAACCTCCGGAAACTACGGAATACTGGATCAGATTGCCGCTTTGGAGTGGGTAAAAAGGAACATTGCAGCTTTTGGAGGTGATCCGGAAAATGTTACCATCGCAGGCCAGTCTGCCGGTGCTTTCAGTGTCAACGCTTTGGTAGTCTCACCGAAGGCAAAGGGACTTTTTCACAAAGCCATCGCACAAAGCGGGGGCATGTTTAACCGTGGTTCGGGTTTGGTATCCGGGCTTCAGGGTGCTGAAGAGAGGGGAAAACAACTGACCGACACCTTGGGTATTTCCCTTGGTGAATTGCGTAAAATCCCAGCAGACAGCCTTTTGAAAATCCAGGGTCGATTTGGTCCAGTGGTGGATGGAAAGATTTTACCGAGTGTAAGACAAGCTTTTGAAGAAGGGAAATTCTCCGATGTACCGCTTTTGACCGGTTGGAATGCAGATGATCGGGTCTCCGGAAATCAACCCAACACACCGGAAGAATTCAAGGCCAATGCCAAAAAACAATATGGAGGAAGGGCCGGGGAATACCTGCAGCTTTTCCCTGCCGGAAATGAGGTCGAACTGGAAGAAACCCTGAAAACCATCGGTGTGTTGGGTTTCGGATTTCAGAATTACACTTGGGCCAGGATGCAATCCGAAAAAGGACAAGACAAGGCCTATGTCTATTATTTCACGCGAGTTCCTCCTGGTGAACCCAATTACGGGGCATTCCATTCTGCAGAATTCAGCTATGCTTTTCACACCCTGAGAAACTGGAATCGACCCTTTGAGCAGGCAGATTATGCGCTGGAAAAAACCATGTCTAGCTATTGGGTCAACTTTGTGAAAACAGGAAATCCAAATGGCGAAGGCATTCCGGAATGGCCGGTTTTTGATCCGGAAAATCCGCTCGTAATCGAGCTGGGAGCAGAGGTCAAAACCCGGGCTTTGCCTTACTGGGAGCAGATGAAATTTATGGAAAGCCTTAATCGATAAGCAATGCTGGCATTCCTTGGCCTATTCACCATCGTTTTGTTGCTTTTCCTGGTTATCACCAAAAAGTCCTCTCCTGTAGTAGCCTTGATTTTAGTACCCGTAATGACGGGTATAGCAGCCGGAAAAACCACAGAACTTCCAGGAATGATCAGCGAAGGACTTTTGGCTATCGCTCCTACGGGAGTGATGTTTGTATTTGCAATTCTCTTTTTTGGGATTTTGTTGGATGCAGGTACTTTTCAGCCAATCATTAACCAACTTTTGAAAATTGCAGGAAATGACCCTGTAAAAATCGCCATTGCAACAGCCGTTTTGGCCATGATGATCCACTTGGACGGTTCGGGGGCGGTGACATTTTTGGTGGTAATTCCCGCAATGGTCCCGATTTACGATCAATTGGGGATGCGAAGGATTACCCTTGCTTGCATTGTGGCTTTGGCTGCCGGCACCATGAATATTCTCCCTTGGGGCGGGCCCACCATCCGTGCAGCGACAGCTCTCAATGTTTCGGTTACAGAACTTTTCAATCCAATTATAATCCCCTTCTTATTCGGACTGGGTACTGTTTTGCTGATTGCTTTTTTTCTGGGAAAAGGTGAAAAAAGCAGAATCGGCACCATTGCTTCTGAATTCAAAAATGAAGCGTTAACCCAATTCAGTGAACTTACAAGACCGAGGCTTTTCTGGGTAAATATTCTTTTGATCCTTTTGGCTATCACCATCATGGTTTTAGGTTGGGCGCCTCCCTTTGTTATTTTTATGCTAGCTTTTGCGTTGGCTCTTCTGATTAACTACCCCAAGGTAGAAGACCAGAAAAACCGGATTGACGCCCATGCAAAAGAAGCCATGCTGATGGCAAGCATTCTGTTTGCGGCAGGATGTTTCACCGGGATCCTTCAAGGAACTGGAATGATGGAAGCTATGGCAGGAACCGTTACAACCTTTTTGCCGGAACAACTGGGAAAACAGCTACCGCTTTTGACTGGGATTTTGGCGATGCCGGCAAGCCTGCTATTTGATCCGGATTCTTTCTATTTCGGGATTCTGCCGCTTTTGGCTTCCACGGCAGGACATTTTGGCGTGAGCAGTTTGGAAGTGGGGCAAGCAGCAATTATGGGACAGATGACCACCGGATTTCCGATAAGTCCGCTGACTGGTTCTACTTTTCTGTTGATCGGACTTGCCGGAGTGGATCTTGGAGAGCATCAAAAAAAGACCATTCCATTGGCATTCTTGGTCACAATGATAATTCTATTTGTATCCGTTTTGATGGGGATAATCACGGTTTAGCATGAAGGAAAAAATCAGAATTGGCTGCGGTGCGGGGTTTTCGGGGGATCGGATCGAACCGGCATTGATCCTGTGCGAAAAGGGAAATCTGGACTATTTGGTTCTGGAATGCCTGGCAGAGCGGACCATAGC
Organism: Algoriphagus sp. A40; assembly: GCF_002002735.1. Lineage (GTDB taxonomy): Bacteria > Bacteroidota > Bacteroidia > Cytophagales > Cyclobacteriaceae > Algoriphagus. Next base: position 105,243 of record NZ_MUNY01000044.1, read on the forward strand.
TTTGGCACAAAAAAGAAAAAAACTAGATCCGAACAAGGGCTACGATGTCCTGTTGGAGCGGAGAATCGAAGGCTTGCTCCCGCTATTGCTCAGGAACAAGACACGATTGATCACCAATATGGGTGCTGCCAACCCCATCGAAGGTGCCAAGAAAATCATCGAAATCGCCCGCAACCAAGGACTGAAAGTAAAAGTGGCCGTGATTCTTGGAGACGATGTCTTCGACCGGATTTCAGGTGAGGAGCTTTCGATGGAAGGGAAAAAGCCTCTCAGTTCCTACGGAAAGCTGGTTTCTGCAAATGCTTACCTGGGGATTGATGCGATTTTGCCGGCATTACAAACTGACGCCAACATCATTTTGACCGGAAGAGTGGCTGATCCCTCTTTGTTTTTGGCTCCCATGATCAATGAATTTGGTTGGAATCCGACGGATTTTGACTTGATGGGAAAAGGCACCGTCATCGGCCACTTGCTGGAATGCGCCGGACAGATCACCGGAGGCTATTTCGCCGATCCAGTCAGCAAGCCAATCCCCGACATGCACATTCTGGGACATCCCATGGTAGACATTAACCGGGACGGATCTGGAGTGATTTCCAAAGTTCATGAAACAGGAGGAGCCATCACCGTCCAGACCGCCAAAGAACAACTTCTCTATGAAGTGATCGATCCGGGAAAATATTACACTCCAGATGTAGTCGCTGATTTCCGATCGGTGAGATTTCAGGAGCTTGGAAAAAATCAAATTCAGGTAAATGGAGGTTCAGGAAATCCAAAGCCAGAAACCCTGAAAGTCAGCATCGGCTATGAAGCAGGATATATCGGAGAAGGAGAAATCTCCTATGCCGGAGCAAATGCTAAGGAACGTGCAAAGCTGGCCGGGGAAATTATTGAAAAACGGATTGCAGATCGGTTTGAAGAATTCCGAATCGACTACATCGGTTTAAGTTCGCTCCACGGAACAACACTTTCATATGAATCCGAACCTTATGAAATCCGACTAAGAATAGCCGCAAAAACCAAAGACCAATCTCTTGCGCAACTGGTCGGCGAAGAAGTGGAAGCACTCTATACCAATGGACCTGCCGGAGGAGGAGGTGCCAGAAAGTATGTCCATGAAGTGATCGGAGTTGTTTCGATTTTGATGGATCGAAACTTGATAAAATCCACCGTTCAAATCCTGGAATCATGAAACGAAAACTTGCAGACATCGCCCACAGCCGTGCAGGGGATAAAGGAAATACGCTGATCCTTTCTCTGATTCCTTTTCAAGAAGGTGATTTTGATTTTCTGGTTGAAAACATCACGGCGGAAAAAGTAAAAGCTCATTTCGGTTTCCAAGTAAAAGGGGAGATCATCCGATATGTCTTGCCCGAATTGAAAGCCCTTCAGTTCACCTGTTTTGAAGCACTGACCAGCGGAGTGACCACTTCGCTAGCGATGGATGCCCATGGAAAAAGTCTGAGTTATGCCTTGCTTGAGATGGAAATCGGTGAGGGAGTTTAGTGTTTATTTAGCTCTTCCATTTCTCTGAGCCGCTGAATTACAGCATCCAAGGATCTGTAGTGATGGTATATTCCTTTCCAGATATTTCCCTTATTTGCCTGACGTAATTCGGGCTGCCGGTCTATTCCGCCTGAATACCAGTCGCCATAAGTATGATCAATGAGATTGGTATCCGTGTAAGCCCAGAGTTTCAGAAATTTGCCGTAATAATCCATTGGGTCTTCGGGATAAAGTTCATGAAACAGCAAAAGTGAGTTCAACCCCTCCGCCTGAGCCCACCAGTTTTTGGTATCATGCGTCACGCGGATATCCGGCTCACCTTTGAAATAGTAGGCTTCATCGTAAAATCCGCCCTTCTCTTCATCCCAGCCTTTGGCCAAGGCATGGTCCACCATCTTTTTTGCGATGCGATGGGTCGTGGTATCATTTTCCCAACCCAAAACATGGGAAGCCTCCAGCAGCAGAAACGCAGTCTCCACGTCATGCCCAAAAGATACATGGTCCAGGCGATGATGGGATTCAATCACACTTTCGGAGGAATCTGCAAAACTCACCGGAGTCCAATCAGGGAGCAGAAACAGCGTCAAATACCCTTTTTCGGTAACGATTTGATCTCTGATCAACAAAAGCATCTCCTCCAATCTAGCCCTCACCACGGAATCCGGCCAAACCTGATAGAGTTCGGTAAATGCTTCCAGCAGGTGAATGGATGAATTTTGGTCTTTGTATCCAATTTCAGAGGTGGTCTCGATGTCCGAAGGTCTGACTATCGGATTTCCCCTCACATCCAGATGCTGGAAATAACCCTTGTGAACAGGGTCGTGGGCATTGGAATCCAGCCAATAAAATCCGGCTTTTGCCAGCTCCAAAGCTTCGGGATCATCCGATTGCCCATAATATGCCGCCAGCCCAAAAATTGCAAAGGCATTGCCGTACGCAGTCTTGGTCGAATCTCCTTTTACATTTCCTTGCTTGTCAACCAACCAATAAAATCCGCCGTTTTTGGCATCCCACATCTTGTTTTTCAGGAATTCAAAACCATGTGCAGCACCTCGGGCAAAGTGTTCCTGATCAGGATATCGAAGGGCGGCTTTGGCATTGGTCCATACATGCCGGGATTGGGTCACAATCATCTTTTCCTGATCTCCCACCGGCTTAAAGTCGTAAGTAAAAGAGCTCAAAAAGCCTCCGTCCACCGTATCCATCGCCATTGGGTACCATTTATCCAAAACTTCTGTTCTGAGGTGATGCTCGATTTGGTCAGCTAGGATAGGTTCGGAATCTTTTTCTTGACAGGAAAAAAGTGTCCACAGCGCAATTGGCAAGGCAAAAATCTGGCGGTTTTTCATAAAGAGGATTTCATCAACTTTTCTAAAACTTGAATCGCCGCCTCGGAAAGAACAGTTCCGGGCCCAAAAACAGCGGTCACTCCAGCGTCAAACAGAAAGCCATAATCCTTTTGGGGAATCACTCCTCCAGCCACGACCATGATATCTGCCCGTCCCAATTCCTTCAATGCCTGAATCAACTGGGGAACCAAGGTCTTGTGGCCTGCAGCCAAAGAAGAGGCACCGACGATATGGACGTCATTTTCTACAGCTTGCTCGGCCACTTCCTGTGGTGTCTGAAAAAGCGGCCCGATATCCACGTCAAAACCCAGATCGGCAAAACCGGTCGCAATGACTTTGGCTCCCCGGTCATGGCCATCCTGGCCCATTTTGGCAACAAGAATCCTGGGTCGACGTCCTTCCAATTCTGCAAATCGATCTGAAAGTTCCTGAGCTTTTTTGAATGAATCCTGATTTTTCACTTCTGCTGCATAGACACCCGAAATGGCCTGGGTTTGGGCCTTGTGGCGACCGAACACCTTTTCCATTGCTTCGGAGATTTCACCTAAAGTAGCCCTTTTTCGGGCTGCGTCCACCGCCAAGGCCAGCAAATTTCCCTGACCTGACTGGGCGGCTTGGGTGATTGCTTTCAGGCTGTTGTCCACTTCTGTTTGATCTCTGGAGGATTTGACTGCATTCAGGCGGGCGATCTGGGAATTTCGCACGGCCTGATTGTCCACGTCCCGGACTTCAAATTGATTTTCTTCCTCCACCTGATAGCGGTTTACGCCAACGATAACATCCCGTCCGCTGTCGATTCTGGCTTGCTTTTTTGCGGCAGCTTCTTCTATTCTCAGTTTAGGAAGTCCTGTTTCTATGGCTTTGGCCATCCCTCCCAAACCTTCCACCTCTTCGATTAAAGACCAGGCTCTTTGCGCAAGCTGATCCGTCAGATATTCCACATAATAAGATCCGCCCCATGGATCTACCACAGCCGTAATCCCAGTTTCTTCCTGCAAAACCAACTGGGTATTTCTCGCAATTCGGGCTGAAAAGTCAGTCGGCAAAGCAATGGCCTCGTCCAAAGAATTGGTGTGCAAAGACTGGGTATGTCCCATTGCTGCCGCCAAAGCCTCGATGGCTGTTCTGGTGACGTTATTGAATGGATCCTGCTCGGTCAGAGACCAACCGGAAGTCTGACAGTGAGTTCTCAAAGCTAGGGATTTGGGATCTTTGGGATTGAATTGCTTTACGATCTTGGACCAGAGCAGACGACCTGCCCGCATCTTAGCGATTTCCATAAAGTAATTCATACCAATCGCCCAGAAGAAGGAAATCCTCGGTGCAAAATCATCAATATCCAATCCGGCTTTAATTCCAGTTCTCAGATATTCCAATCCATCTGCCAAGGTATAAGCCAACTCCAAATCTGCCGTCGCCCCAGCTTCCTGCATGTGATAGCCGGAGATTGAGATTGAGTTGAACTTGGGCATTTGCTTCGAAGTAAACTCAAAAATATCAGCAATCAGCCTCATGCTCGGTTGTGGCGGATAGATGTAGGTATTGCGCACCATAAATTCCTTCAGAATGTCATTCTGAATGGTACCGGAAAGTTGCTCTGGCTTCACCCCTTGCTCCTCGGCAGCAACGATGAAAAAAGCCAGAATCGGAATCACCGCCCCGTTCATCGTCATCGAGACAGACATTTGATCCAATGGAATCTGATCAAAAAGAATCTTCATGTCCTCCACCGTGTCGATGGCGACACCTGCTTTTCCCACATCTCCCTGCACTCTCGGATGGTCAGAATCATAGCCCCGATGCGTCGCCAAATCGAAGGCCACGGAAAGGCCCTTTTGACCGCCAGCTAGATTTTTTCGGTAAAAGGCATTGGACTCCTCAGCTGTAGAAAAGCCCGCATACTGACGGATCGTCCACGCTCGCTGGATATACATCGTGCTGTATGGCCCACGGAGAAATGGAGGAATTCCCGCCGAGAAATCCACGTGACTGAGTTTGGCAATTATAGCTGAGTCAAATCTATCCGGAATTGAAATCAGCTCAGGTGATTCCCAAACTGCTGACTCTTTAATTTTCGAAGAATCAACTCCTCTCGTTTTCCAGTTTTTAAAGTCCGGCTTCATGCTTTTGCTTGGTTTTGAAGTTCTACCAAATAAGCCGCTCGGCTGGGTTTCAATTCGAATTCATTTTCCTGAATCGGAGAAAACATAATGCTGTTTTTCACTTTTTCATCGGTCGGATATTTATTGACTCCGATTTTGGAAATCTGGCCAGCAAGCACCGCATTTTGTATTTTAAGCCGGCTTTCCCGGACTATGCCGTGGATCTCACGGGAATCAAAGGCAGCCAGCCAGCCCCCTTTTTCCTCCAAATTCTGAAGTCCTAATCTGACTTGTTCCATGATTTGGAAAATCAACTTATCCAAGTAAAATGAACCCGCAGCAGGATCAACGACTTTGTCCAAATAGGATTCATGGACTAAAATGGAGGAAACATTTCGGGCGATCCTCAGCTCAAGATCACTTGCTATTTCTATTTGAAATGGCTTTATCCAAAGTCCGTTTACTCCACCGAAGACAGCAGCCATCGCTTCGTAGGTTTGGCCGATGAGATTGGTATCTGCATCCAAAATCGACTTTGACCAATCGGATGTTTGGGCATAAACGGTTAGTTCAGCCGGCTCCAGAATGACCCCATATTGAAATGCTAGGTCTGAAGCAAAAAACCTCAGGGCTTTAAGTTTGGCAATTTCAGGAAAATGGGATTCTGCAACAGAAGAATAGAAAGCACCTTTCCTGAGGATCACTTCCGGTTCAATTCCCGAATTAGCGATCAGGTCGATGATTTCTCCAAATCCAAAAATCAACTCCTCCAATCCTGTAGCTCCCGAATCAGTGTACCTTCCAAATCGAAATGTAAAGGAATGAAAGTTTTGAAAATCCTGAACGATGGCGTTTACCTTTCTGAAGGTCGACAAAGCTTCTTCCCAGCTTTTTCCTTCCTCAAAAAGCATATCCATCGGAGACCAAAGGAATGCGCCGATTAGATTCTGTTTGTCCAAGCCGATTTTTCGGACCCATTCCATAAATGAACCCAAAACCAAATCCGGATCTCCGAGCGGCTTGACCAAAATACTGATGAATTCCGGCATTACTCCTTTCAGCATTTCATCCAGATTTTCATCTCCTCTCAGGTGCAAAATCAGCCCAGTTGCTCCGTTTTGAAGGAAATTCAGGATTTCTTTATTGGCGGTATCCGGAAATGCAGCAACAAAATTCACCCAGTTTCTGGGAGGAAAACCAGGTAAACTCGACGGGGTTTCAAAGCTGGATTGGGGCAGCTTTGGAAGATCAATTAAATCCTCCCGGGTATAAAAAGGCTCAATTTCTATTTTATCCCAAAGCAGAGACTTTAAACTTTCGTCAAAATCTTTTCCCCGCAAATCCCAGATCGCCTGTTTTTTCCAAGCCTCCTTATTTGAGGGTGAAAACTCACTAAAAATTTTTGGGGTCATCGTAGGGCTGGGAAAATCTCAAAATGAGGTAAGATCAAAAATAAGGAATGCCTTGGGAAATGCCTTTGGAAATTCACATGAAAATAAACATCAAAGTCAACTATTCTAATCGACTGGCATTCAGCAGCTAAATGAAAATGAAGGCCTTGGATGATTCCCCGGTAGAAAATTTCTTCGATTGATCTGTGCAAAATTGAATGGTTTCGGAATAAATTTCGTGACAAAATTTAATTCGGCTGCTGGCTAAAATTCTCTAATTATTGACTTTTTCAAGCCCAAATTGATTTTTTATTTAAGTTAATTTTCCACAAATTTGACGCCCCTGCTTTCGCTCAGGGTGTACAGAATTACCAGCAAATCTTTTCTAAATGAGTTTGGAAGCTAGCGCCGTATGGAATGAGTGTTTGCGTGTTATAGAACAACACGTCAACGAGCAGAGCTTTTCAACTTGGTTTAAACCGATCAATCCTGTCAAGTTAGAAGGGTCCAGTTTGACGATCCAGGTTCCGAGTCAGTTCTTTTACGAATGGCTGGAGGACAATTACGTGCAGGTTCTTAAACTGGCTATAAAAAATACCCTGGGTCAAAACGGCCGCCTGGAATACGCTGTGGTGGTTGACAAGGGCAATTCCAACAATCAGCCTTATGTGGTTTCTTTCCCGCAGGGAAATGCCTCCGGCAAAAAGCCGCTACCTCCTTCCGAGGTAAGAACGCCGTTTGAAATGCAATCTTTGGATGCAGATATGCTTACCAAAAGCAACCTGAACCAGAATTATACTTTCAGTACTTACATCGAGGGTGATTGTAATAGACTTGCCCGATCGGCAGGATTTGCTGTTGCCACCAAGCCGGGTATCACCTCTTTTAATCCCCTGATGGTTTACGGGGGTGTAGGACTGGGAAAAACACACTTAGTTCAGGCCATCGGCAACGAAATTAAAAACGGTCCTGAAGACAAATTTGTGCTTTATGTTTCTTCCGAAAAATTCGTGAACCAATTCATGGACTCCATCAAAGATGGCAACGTGAAGAGTTTTACCAATTTTTACATGCAGGTGGATGTACTGATTATCGATGACATTCAGTTTTTGGCCGGAAAAGACCGGACCCAGGAAATGTTTTTCCACATATTCAACCATTTGCACCAGAACAAGAAGCAGATCATCATGACTTCAGATTGTCCTCCAAGGGATTTGAAAGGACTTGAGGAACGTTTACTTTCCCGTTTCAAATGGGGCCTGACTGCGGATTTGCAGATGCCGGACTTTGAAACCAGAGTAGCGATCATTCGGAGAAAGATGCAATCCGAAGGAATTTTGATTCCCGACGATGTGGTCGAATATCTGGCTTATTCTGTGGACACTAACGTCCGGGAGCTGGAAGGAATCCTGATTTCACTGATTGCTCACGCTTCCCTCAATCGGGTCGAAATCAGCCTGGAGCTTGCCAAAACCGTTATCAAGAACTTTATCAAGGACATCGAGACGGAAGTTGGAATTGAGTTTATCCAAAAATCAGTTTCAGAATACTACGGTATCCACACCGACGAGCTGAAGGCAAAAACACGCAAGAAAGAAATCGTGATTGCGCGTCAGGTAGCGATGTATTTTTCCAAGGAATTCACCAATCATTCGCTCAAATCCATCGGTTACCATTTTGGCGGCAGGGATCACAGCACGGTAATCCATGCGGTACAAACTGTGAATGACATGATCGAAACCGACTCCGGATTCCGCAATTCAGTCAACGAACTGAAGAAGAAATTCAAAATGAGATCGTATTGATTTGAAAATTGAGATTTGAGATTTGAAATCGACGCAATCTCGAATTTCAAATCTCAAATCTCAAATCTTCTATTACCACCTAACAATACCCTTAAGCTCTTCCGGTGTAAATTCCAATTCCGTGTATCCCATCACGTACGGCCCGATTTCATAAGGCACATAGATTATCCAAAACTTCCCGTCTTTAAATCCCATGGCATTGGGTAGAAAAAATCCGGTTTCAGGGAGAAAAAAACGACCGTCATCCTGAATGGAAACTACCTCTGCTACCTCGTGAAATTCCTTGAATTTCCTCTCGGCGAGTTCCAAAAGTGAATCTTCATCCAAGACCAACTGATCCAAACTTAGGAACTCCCCAGAGTTAGCGTTAAAATTCATAAATGAAACGGTGCTGTTGGGATGAGCTCCTCCAAGAAAACTGGATTGAGTAAAGTAAATACTCAAGGTACTGTCGGATTCATAGGAAACCTTTCCCTCCGCTTCTATTTCCCATCCTCCATGGGAATCCGAAAATTCAGATTTGAAATCTTCAAAGGACTTGAAATACCTCTGAACCAAAGAATCAAATTCAGCTGGATCTTCTCCGGTTTGAATCAGCAAGGCCATTTGATCCCGAATTGCCAGGTTAATTTTTTCTGCAGATTCTGGACCTGACGCTACTGGCCAAGAAAGTCTCAATTTTGCACAGTTTTCGCCGACACAGGTTTCTTTCTGTAAAGAATCCATTTGGAAAGTGAGCGGATTTTCAAAAGTATTTTCTGTGTTTTGAGCTTTTGGAGTGCAACAAATAGCAGCAAAAAAAAGAAGTAAAATCAGGTTTCTCATTAAGATTTATGATTGGAATGAAACAATGAGATCAAGCTTTTAGCCAATGTTCCGGGATTGAGTTTCCCGGATTGAATATTTTGTTTTTCCGATTCCAATACCTGCTTTACCTCCGGATTTTTCAGGAAGGCAAGCCCCAGCAAAAACTGAATCTGATCCTCCAACCAATTCAGCCGCTGAGCAGCCCGGTTGGATTCCCAAAAGCCATTTTCTTTCATTTGTGTTTCGTATTGGATAACCAGCTCAGCGACTTTCTCCAAACCCAAACCTGTCGTAGAGGAAGCCAGCAGGACCTTTGGAATCCAGTTTTTCTGAGAAACAGGAAAAAGGTGCAGGGCATTTTGATAAGTGACTTTGGCCTTTTTTGCTGGCTCGAAATTATCGCCATCGGCTTTGTGAATGACCAAGGCGTCTGCCATCTCCATGATTCCTTTTTTGATTCCCTGAAGTTCATCGCCAGCGCCTGCCAACATGAGCAATAGGAAAAAGTCCACCATGTTTTTGACTGCTGTTTCGCTTTGTCCTACGCCGACGGTCTCTACCAAAATCACATCAAAACCTGCCGCTTCGCAAAGCAGCATCGCCTCTCTTGTTTTTCCGCTAACACCTCCCAAGGTTGTTCCTGAAGGACTTGGACGGATGAAGGCCCGTTTGTCGGAAGCCAGATTTTCCATGCGGGTTTTATCTCCCAAGATGCTTCCCTTGGTCAGCTGACTACTGGGATCGATAGCCAGAACTGCCACTTTTTTCCCTTGGTCCAAAAGCATTTTCCCAAAAGCCTCGATGAAGGTGCTTTTACCCACCCCAGGCACTCCGGTAATTCCGATTCGGATTGAATTGCCTGAATGGACCATCAGGGTTTGGACAAGCTCAGTGGCCAAATCCTGATCAGACTCTAGCGTACTTTCCACCAAAGTGATGGCCTGACTGAGAATTACCCTGTCTCCAGATAGGATTCCATTTTTGTAAGCAGTCAGCTCAAGTCGCTTTTTCATTGATTTACAGGTAAAAATCGGACTTCCCCCATTGGTGTTTTTTCAAACTGAGCCAAAAGAAAGGGTTGAAATTCCTCTGGAAAAAATGGCTCCTGAGGCGAGAGAGTCACTTTTTCAGTGAGTTCCGATGAAAAGAAAAAAACAAGCGTCCTTCCATATTTGGTATGGGGCTGGGCATCGGCAAATTCCTTCATCCATTCCTGACTTGGATCCAAAGCCCGAATGGCATAAACCCGAACTACCGGACCGGTATTGTTTTCATTTCGGTAAAAACCCAACTCTTCGTACTTCCCTTCGAATTGCTCCAAACCGGGCTGAGAAAGGCTGGAACTCATAATCTGATAAATCACGATTACGACCACAGCTGCGATCAAATAGAAAATGAGTTTGTTCCTTTTCAAAAACTTTGGCGGGTTTACGGGGTTTAGGCCTTAATTTAGCCCAAAATTCTGACAATGGGTTTCGAGTACGTCAAGGCGCTTCATATCATTTTCGTAGTCACCTGGTTTGCAGGGCTTTTTTACATCGTCAGACTTTTCATCTACCAAACTGAGGCGCTACAAAGACCTGAAGCTGAACGCAAAATACTCAAGCCACAACTTGACCTGATGGCAAGTCGACTTTGGTATATCATTACCTGGCCATCAGCGGTATTAACCTTGATTTTCGGAGCCTGGGTGCTCAGCTACCGTTGGGGTTATATGGAGTTGGGTTTTATGCATGTCAAGCTTGGATTTGTGTTTTTGCTTTACCTCTACCACGGATTTTGCCACGTGCTTTTCAAAGAATTGCAGGCTGGAAAAGCCCGTTGGACCTCCACCAAACTCCGGATTTGGAACGAAGCCTCGACAATTTTGCTTTTTGCAATAGTGTTCCTGATCGTACTTAAAAATACCCTGAGCATGGTCTGGGGCGTGGCTGGATTGATTGGGTTGGCAATCTTGCTGATGCTTGGCATTCGGCTTTACAAAAAATATAGACTCAAAAAAGGACAATGAAATCGAGCAACTTTCTTCTTGGATTAGTACTTCTGGTGGGATTCTCATGCAAGCCATCGACTGAAAACTCATCAGAATCTGTTGAACTCCCCATTTTGGGCGAGCGGTATGTAGATGACAATCAGGATACGGTTTATCACAAGATTGCTGACTTTGCCTTTATCAATCAAATAGGAGATACGGTCAGCAATTCAGACGTGGCGGGAAAGATTTATGTCGCAGATTTCTTTTTCACTTCCTGCCCTACGATCTGTCCGATTATGAAAAAGGAAATGCTTCGGGTATATGAGCAATACAAAGACAATCCAAATTTCAAAATTCTGAGCCATTCCATTGATCCAACGTTTGACACGCAGGCTGTTTTAAAAGATTATGCCGAAAAACTGGGCGTTGCCGACGTTTCGACCTGGAATTTCCTGACCGGAGATCAAGAGAAAATTTTTGAAATAGGCCAAACCAGCTATCTGACTACAGCAATGGCTGACCAAATGGAGCCGGGAGGATTTTTGCACAGCGGAGCTTTCCTTTTGATAGATGGTGAAGGAAGAATCCGAGGAGTGTACAATGGGACTAAGTCGGATCAGGTGGACCGACTGATCTCGGATATCCCAAAATTGCTCAATAAATGAGGATCCCTGTGATAATAGCCGGTTTGATCTTGGCCTTTTCCTGTGCACCAAAATCAACCAATGAGGAAAATACTTTAGCCCAAATCACTGATCCGGATGTGATGAAATATGCCATTTCCGGAAAGACCCTCTATGAAAATTATTGCGGAAACTGCCATCAGTCGGATGGAAAAGGGCTCGGAAAATTGATCCCACCACTTCGGGATTCGGACTATTTCAAGGAAAGTATCCATCGGACAGCCTGGATCATCCGCCATGGTCAAACAGGGGAAATCACGGTCAACGGTGAAAAATACGATCAGGCAATGCCTGCCAATCCAACGCTCAAACCTCTGGATATTGCCCAAATCACCACCTATCTCTACAATATTTGGGGAATGAATGAGGGGGTAATCACAGCCTCGGAAATTGAAGATTATCTAAAAAATAAACCTGAAGGATATTAATCATTCAAAACCGAATCAGCCTTTGCTAACACAACTTTCATGATTCTGTTGACCTCAGAAACAGAAGCCATTTGCTCTTCAAGGTATGTTTTTACTTCCTCTGGGGTTCGGTCTTTGTCCTCTGTTTCGTACTGCCGCATCCAAACAAACATTCCTTCGTAGGCTTGATCTAATTCAGCTGCGAGGCTTTTCAACTCCTCCATTTTAACCAAATTCACAGTATCCATGGCTGCAAGTTCATCCGCTCTTTGAAGGGCCTTCTTCTCGAGTGATTTGAGCTGTCCCATTTTTGGCATCACTTCATCATGAACAGCCATGACTTCTGCTCTCTTTTCCAAATTCAAATCTTTTTGGTTTGGACCACAGGCCTGAAAAAACAAAACCAGACTAAAGATCAAACAAATACGAGTTAACTTCATTGAATTCATTTTTTGATCCATAAAGGTACAATTCTTTCTTACTATAATTAAATATTAAGATCAAAAATCATTAAATGAAAAAATGGTTTTTGATGCTAATTTTGGGGGAAAATTTCTTACAAAATGAAACCATTCTGCTTTGCCGACGGAAAAATAATTCCAACTGAATCAGCTACCATACACCCAATGGATCTGGGCTTGATCAGGGGGTATGGGATTTTTGATTTTTTCCGGACTTCCGGATATTCACCGCTTTTTCTGGAGCACTACTTGGACAGATTTATTACTTCGGCCGAGAAAACATACCTTCCTGTTGCCTACAGTAGAGAGGAGCTTCGTGTCATTATTGCGGAATTGATCGAGAAAAACGACCTGTTAAACGGTGGTTTGAGAATGGTATTGAGTGGTGGAGTTTCCGAAAATCACTTTTCACCGGCTAAGGGAAAGCTTTTTATTTTCGCAGAATCACTGGCTATGCCATCGGAGGAAAAGTATCAACAAGGCATCAAATTGCTCACTTTGGAATATGTTAGGCCAATTTCAGACATCAAAACCACCAATTACACGCTGCCCGTTTGGCATAGTGTAAATTGGAAAAGACTGGGTGCCGAAGATGTACTTTACCATTGGAACGGCCTGGTGAGTGAAAGCTCCCGCAGTAATTTTTTCATTGTGAAAAATGGTGTCTTACACACTCCGGATCAGCATATCCTGATGGGAATTACCAGAAAGCAAATTCTGAAAATGGCCGGAAATGTAGTCATACGGCCAATTTCCCTGGAAGAAGTTTGGGAAGCTGAGGAGGCATTTATCACCAGCACCACCAAGGTACTGTTGCCGGTAACCCAACTGGATGAACGCAAAATCGGATCTGGAAAACCTGGACCGGTGACCATGGAAATCCTCGGAAATTTCAGAAAATTGGAAAGAGAAACTGTAGCCTAAAAAAAAGCTCTGATTGTCAGAGCTTTTTTTATTCCAAAATCAATCTGGCGTCCTTCAGGATATACATGAGTTTTTCAGGATCCTTGGCATTCAAGGTTAGCTTCCCGCGAACTTTGACCCGCTTGGAGGTGTACTTGATTGGGCTGGAAAGCATGACCTCCATGACAGTCTCCGGGCCTCCTGAACCGCAAAAAAAACATTCTGCCAAAGGCAGACTGGATAATATAATATGCTCGGGTTTGAACATTCCCTCGAAAGGAATAATGTACCCATCAGCCTCCACTTCTTTGCCCTCCAGTTTCTTGATATTTTCCGAAAAAACCGGCACATACAACTCACCAAACTGGTCCTCACTTATTTTATAGGATACTTCAGAAAGGCTTTTCCAAACTCCCTGAGCTTTTGCCCCAGCTACTAAAAAACTGAAAATCAATCCAAATACCAGTATTACTCTCAACTTCTTCATGGTCATTGTTGAATTTTGCCCGCTAGTTACGCCTTTGTCAACTGCTTTGCAATACTTGTTTGATAAGCTGACCAAGCCGGAATGATGGATGCCAACACTCCCACGCCTAACGCATAAGCGATGATCCATAGTTCCTGTTTGAGAAAAATCCAGGGCTGAATGGCCGCAACAACGTTTTGCTCGCTTTGACTGACTGCCAGCCAAAGGAAGGTATGACCCAAGGTAATCCCAAATACCGCCCCCAAGAATGTCAGCATCAAACCTTCCAGAAAAATCAAAACCAGCAATTGACCTCTTGATGCTCCGATCGCTCGCAAAATTGCCAGATCGTATTTTCGCTCCTTGAGGGAATTGTAGAGTGCGATGAATATTCCCAGCCCGGAAATTCCGATTAGCACAAAAGCAAGCCCCTGCAATAAGCTGATCCCAACACCCAGAATCTCAAAAAGGCGGGACATTTCAAAAGAAGGAGAAGCTGCCTGCATGCCAGTGCCTGAATTGATCATCCTTGGCAGTTGGATGGCTGCCATTGGATTTCGGTATTGAATCAGCAAGGTCGTCACCTCCCGATCTTGGTCCGAGGCTGGAAATCCGGATTTGGAAACCTCCTGATGAAATTTGGCATCATGATCTGCTTCACTTTCGGTTGCTAAAGTGTCTTGGGGAAATTCCCCAGCAGGAACAGAATCCTGACTTGTTATCGGGTCTTCAGATTCAGGTTCCTCATCGTGAGTGTACCAGACGGATTCGATGCTAGTCAGGATCAACCTGTCTGCCACATTGCCACGGGGGGCAAGAATCCCGGAAACCACGAAATTGTGCTGATCATGGTCATGACTTCCCACACTGATGCCGTGACTGGAGGCAAATTCATCCCCAAGTTTCAATCCTGATTTTGCTGCGACCTCTGATCCGAGCACTACTTCAAACGGAACTTCCCAGGCTTTTCCTTCGGAAAAAGTCAGATCGTAAAGCTCCAGGTAATCATGATTTGTCCCGACAATTCTGAATCCCTGAAAATTATCTCCCAAGGCAAGAGGGATGATTTTCTTGACCAACCGGTTTCGGGAAAGCCGTTTGGCCTCCTCCACTTTGATATTTCCGGTAGGAAAATCAATGTGATAGACTGAAGAAAGAATCAATTGAAGCGGGCTTCCTTTTGCCCCGACGACCAGGTCAATGCCCTCAGCATCCTGGTTCATTTTTTTCTCAAACTGATCCTGAATCAACAGCAAAACAGTAATTATCGCCAGTCCCAGCGCAAGCAGGACGATATTCAAAGCTGTCGAAAGTGGGCGGAAAGTCAGGTATTTCCAGCTGATCTTAAACAGATTCATGAGGATTTGACTTCGATAAAGTTGGAAATATGGCTTTTCACCCGCTGGTCATGGGTAACAATGATCAACGCCGCTCCGATTTTTGAAGCCTGCTGCTTCAACAATTGAACGACCTTTTCGGTATTCTCATCATCGAGACTTGAAGTGGGCTCGTCTGCCAAAATCAATTTGGGACTGTTTGCCAAAGCTCGTGCAATTGAAACCCGTTGGGCTTCGCCTTCACTCAATGTCAAAACCGAAGAATTAGCCTTTGATCCGATACCCAGCTCTGAAAGCAGATGGCTTATTTCCTGCCCTTTCTTTTTGCTGAAAAAATGCGCCAATTCCAGATTCTGGTTGACATTGAGTGCCGTGATCAAATGTGGTTTCTGAAAAACGATTCCAATATTTTTCCCCCGAAACAAATCCAGGTTCTGACCGGTAAGAGATGAAAGAACGACTCCGTCCAATTTGATTTCACCTTTTGCCGGATTAAGAAGGCCTGCCAGCAGGTTGAGCAGGGTAGTTTTGCCGCTACCGGATTTACCCAAAACCAAAAGTGCTTCACCTTTATCCACTTTGATCTCGGGAAAAGCAATCATGGATTGCCCGGGATGGGCGTATTGTAAATAGCTAGTCTCCAGCAACATACTTTACTTTACAGGAATAGTGACAAAGAAAGTGGTTCCCTTATCCATTTCGCTTTCAAAAGTAATATCTCCGTGAAGGACATCAAGACATTTTTTGACAATCGAAAGCCCAAGTCCGGAACCCTCGACGATTCCCACATTTTTGGCCCGAAAAAATCGGTCAAACAATTTGCTCTGCTCCGATTTGGGGATTCCGATCCCTTTATCAGTGACTTGAGCATGGAGATTATTATCAACAAATGTCAATTTAAATTCTACCTGCTTTCCTTCCTTGGAATATTTCACCGCATTGGAGAGGAGATTTTCAAAAACCTGATAGACCAGTTCTGGATCAGAGGTGATTGTCTTGGGCAGTTCTCCGATTTCGGATTTGATGGTCACATCATTGTCTATTCCGGCCTTGACAGTATCCAATAGCTCTTTTACAAAAGCCGCAGAAAAAATCTTTTTGGGCCTGAACTCAAGTTTGTTTTCATCTGCTTTTCCAAAAAAGAGCACGCTGGTCAGGAGGTTGTTCAATGCCCGGACAGAATGTTCGATCTTGAAAGCGTGTTTGGCGATTTTCTGCTTGAAAGGATGGTCCTTTTCGGCATATATCTGCAAAAGCTGGGCAGAGCTCAAAATAGAAGTAAGCGGGGTCTTAAATCCATGGGATACATTGAGCACAATGCGGGATTTCAGTTCATTGATTTCCCTTTCTTTTTCGAGGGCTTTTGTCAGTTCCTTATTGGCTTCATAAAGCTCGGCAGTCCGCTGTCTTACCTTTTCCTCCAGTTCGTTGTTGAGTTTTTGAAGTTCTTTTTCTTTGCGGTCTTTGAATATCGCCAATTCAATCACCATGTTCAGTTCCCTAATATTAAAGGGTTTGATCACATAGGCACTTGGATTGGTCCCGACCACTTTGTTGAGTGTTTCCGCATCCGAACTGGCGCTGAGGTAGACTACCGGGATATCATACTTTTCATTGATGATCTCGGTGGTTTTGATTCCGTCGAGCTCACCTGCCAAATTGATGTCCATCATGACGATATCCACGAAGTTCTCCTCTAATATTTCGAGGGCCTTTTCCCCTGTATCTGCAATTCCCACTATCTGATGGGCATTTTTTTCGAGTGCGCGTTGCAGTAACAAGGCTGAAACCGAATCGTCCTCAACAATGAGGATTTTCAATGTAAACATGAGCTTAATCGGAGGGGGATGGGTAATAGATTTGTCCTGAAAATACAAAAATTAAACTTCGGACAATGGAATTTCGACCAAGACTCTCGTGCCCGAATTTTTGGCACTCCAAACCTGAATGGTTCCTCCCATCAGGTGTACCAGGTTTCGAGTGATGCTCAGCCCAAGACCTGTACCTTCAAACATCCGGTCATTGCCTTTACTTTCCTGCTCAAATGGGTCGAACATTTTTCTTTGAAATTCCAAAGAAATTCCAACTCCGGTGTCTGAGACTTCCAACAAAAGCCGGTCTTCCACTTTTTGGCAGGTTACTTTTATCAATCCTTCTTCGGTGTATTTGGTCGCATTGCTGACCAGATTATTTAAGATCATTTCTAAGAATCTCCGGTCCACTTTGGACTGGAAAGCAGGACTTAAAAACTGGAATTCCAGATCCAAACCTTTGCGCAAAGCCACATCCCGGAGTGGGCGGATGATGGTTTCCAAAAATTCCTTTACGTCGGTTTTAGTATAGACGACTGGCATTTTGTTTGCCTCGATTTTTGCGATATCCAGCAGGGAATTGATCGTGCCTAGGAGCCTTTCGCCACTCTGAAGGATTATGTCGAGCTGAGAATGGAGATCTGAATCATTTTTTCGAATCATCATGATATGCTCGGCACCACCAATGATCCCATTCAATGGTGTTCGGATTTCATGACTGATATTGGAAAGCAAGCTGGACTTAAACCGGTTTGCCTCCTCAGCCTTTTCCTTGGCTTCTCTCAACTTGTTTTGGACAGATTTTTGGGCTGTAATATCCTTGAAAACTGACAGAACCAGCCCCTTACTTTCACGCTCATGCTCAAGTTGAACAGCAAAAACTTCCATATCCAATAGGCCTGTTTTCCATTCAATAGGTGCTTCCATTGATATCCCTTTTTCTGGAGAAAACTTTAGCCGGTTAAGCAGGATATCCAAATAATAATTCTTCATGCTTTCGTCCTTAAACAAGAAGGAAATTGGCTGACCTTCCAGCTCGGTTACGGTACTTTTCATCATCGCAGCAAATGCCGGATTTGCGGTGAGGATTTTTTGTCCTTTCAGGGTCAGGAGCATCCCGTCTTGAGAACTTTCCCAGACGTTTTTAAACTGCTGTTCGGCGATCACTTTGCCTTTGCTTTCCTTATCTACGGCGGTTTGAAGGACGCCAAGATTCTGGAGCTGCCTGAAAAACATATTGATCAATACTCCCAATCCCAGGAGAAAAAGTATCGCTGAAACAATGAACCATATCTGAAGGTAAAATGGAGCAAGCACCACAAAAGGCCCGGAAGAAACTGTTTCAGAGAAAATCTCCCCATCATAGGAAGCCTTTAGCTCAAACTGGTAGTCGCCTGCAGGTAGATTGCTGAAAAAAAGCTGATTTGATCCTGGATTTTTCAAAATTGTCCATTCTGAATTTTCCTGGTCTTTGAGTCGGTAATGGATCCAAAGTTCCCGGGATTCATTAAATGCTGGTGACAAAAAACTTACTTCAAGGGAATTTTGGGAAAAAGAAATATCCGGATTCACCTTGCCTAATATTTCATCTTCTCCCAATTTAACCGAACTCAAAAATACAAATGGTGCTCCGCTGGCATAAAAGCTCTCCTCCGGAAAAAAAATGGAAAGGCCTTTTTGGGTCCCGATCAAAATCCTTCCAGTAGAGGATTCAACTAATGCTCCCCGATTTATTTCGTTTCCTACGAGCCCATTTTTTTCTCTGAAATGGCTGATTTTATCTTCCCCCAAAATAAAAATTCCATTATCTGTTCCTGCCAGGATGTTTCCTCCTCTGTCTCTTAACAAGGCAAAAACAGCATTGGTGATCGGTTTGCCCAAATGGATATAATAACCTAGGTACCCTTCCCTGTAGATTTTCAAACCAAACTCAGTACCCAGCAGCAGACTTCCATCCGGCATCTCCAGGTAATCATAGCCTTCGGCCAAAATGTACCTGGATGTTTCAACCATGGGGTAAAGATTTTCCAGCTTACTGGCCCTCAGAACAATTATTTTTCCGTTTTTGAGTTTTCCGGCCTTTCTGAAAAACACAGGAGATCCTATCAACAGTGAATCAATTTCTGATGTCAGTTCCCGTTTGAATAGTTGATTCCCTCTTGCAGTAAGTGGTGCCATAAACACCCGGTCGTTGGCGACCATCAGAAGGCTGTCCCCTTCCACTTGCACAGCCGAAATGTTGACATTATCCGGAGAGGGAGTAAGTGTTATTTTTTCGGTTCGGGTATCAAAATGCCCGACTCCACCCCAACTCGCTGAAAACCATACTCCGTGTTTATTATCCTTCGAAAAGTTGACTATCCTATGGTTGGGAAGACCCACTTCAAAATCGTCCCGAAAAATCGTTTTGATCCCAGTTCGGGAAAAAATCTGAATTCCATTGTTGAATCCAAAAAGAAAGGACCCATTACCCAGGTCGGAAATCGCTGTCAATTCCTCACCCAAAAATTCCTTGGACTCCGATCCATAATTCTGAAAAACCTGACTGTTGTTATTAGCCATGCCTCTGTTGGTTCCTACCCAGAGTATCCCCTCCCTGTCCAGAAAAATTGTCTGTAGGTAAATGGTGTTGAACAATTCAAAAAGATTGATGTAAACAGGCCTGTTTCTTGAAGGGTTGAATTTCAAGAGGTGAGAGTTGAAATGAAAAAAGACATTTTCTCCGGCAAACTCAAGAGAAAAATAATCCGCATGCATATAGGCTTGGGAGGAAAAACCCCTGCTGACAATTTCCGTGGGAAACTCCGCCTTGGGCCCTTTGGCCAAGTAGTCTTTTCCCAAGAAATAGAATTCACCTGAATGAGGGGATTGCTTTACCAAAAAAGGAGTGGATGGCAAGGGGATGCCCCGATAAGTGTAGGGGATCAATTTCTCCCCGTCAAACTTCAGCGTCTGATACTTAAAATTCAGCATGAATTCTCCATTGATCTCCAATACCGAAATCAGCTCCCCGGTCTGGCCTGACTCCCTGTCAATCACCAGTTTTTCTTTCTGTCCTTCCTTCCAATACACCAGACTCCTTCCCGCATCCAGGAAAAAGTGCTTCGCGTCCGATTTTCCGGTTGTGAAAAACCCAATTATCGAATGGATCCTGGTTTTCACTTCCCCGGGAACCTCTATTTCCTCCCATCCATCTTGTATTGCTTTCATCAAAACCGGCGTTCCGTTGGCATTGTATAGCCACATGATCCCATCCCCGTCTTTCAGAATAGAAATCCTATAACTAAATTTTCGAATCAGAGTATCAGGTAACTCATGGGTCTGAATCCCATCGGAATAAACAATCCCCCTGGTCGTCGAAAACCACATCCTGCCCAAGGTATCCTGCTCGATCTCGAGAACATTCTGAACCGGTAAATTAACTCCCTTTGGATTGGCGTTAAACTTAAAATTCTGGGCAAAACCAATGCTTTGGATCAACAAAAGACCCATTGTCAAAAGAAAAGCCGGAAACCACAATCTTAGCATGAAACGAAAATAGGAAAAGATTCCACTCACCAAATTTCCCGGGAATGATTCTGGGGAAGAGCTTATTAAAGAAATCCTTTTATTTCCATGGATGGAAACCGGAGCCTCCAAATCAGTCAACAAATACATTCAAGAATTTGGGACTTGAATTGCTACTCAGCCCTAAACTTAGAACTATTCATTTCCAGTCTCTGATCAGTTTAATTTTTTTTAACCCAAACTATAGGCAAGTCTTTAGAGATATCACCTAATGGGTTTTTAGTCAAAAGGATTCAAAAGCGATTTCCCCCGAGAATGTTCAGCTTTTCTTTTGTCAGCGGGTGGTTTCTTTTATTTTTGTGCCAAACTTTAAAATTCGAAGCATGAGTGTACTAGTCAATAAAAATTCCAAGGTGATCGTACAGGGATTCACCGGGTCTGAGGGCTCTTTCCACGCACAGCAAATGATCGAGTACGGAACTAACGTAGTCGGCGGTGTGACTCCTGGCAAAGGCGGATCGACCCATTTGGATAGACCTGTTTTCAATTCGGTAGAAGAGGCAGTTCAGAAGACAGGCGCTGATGTTTCCATCATTTTTGTTCCTCCAGCATTTGCAGCTGACGCAATCATGGAAGCTGCCGATGCAGGCATCAAAGTAATCATCACCATCACCGAGGGAATTCCGGTGGCTGATATGATGAAAGCCAAACCTTACATCAAAGAAAGAGGCTGTGTCCTGATCGGTCCAAACTGCCCCGGAGTAATCACCCCAGGTGAAGCCAAAGTTGGCATTATGCCAGGTTTCGTTTTCAAAACCGGCCGGATAGGAATCGTTTCCAAATCAGGAACATTGACCTATGAAGCAGCTGACCAGGTTGCAAAAGCAGGTCTTGGTGTATCTACCGCCATCGGAATCGGTGGTGACCCGATCATTGGAACCTCCACCAAGCAGGCTGTTGAATTGCTGATGAATGATCCTGAGACAGACGCGATTGTCATGATCGGTGAAATCGGAGGAAACTACGAAGCGGAAGCTGCAAAATGGATCAGGGACAACGGCAACCTAAAGCCAGTGGTAGGGTTTATTGCAGGTCAGACCGCACCTCCAGGCAGAAGAATGGGACACGCAGGAGCCATAATTGGTGGGGCTGATGATACAGCAGCAGCCAAAATGCGCATCATGAGAGAAAACGGAATCCACGTCGTGGATTCTCCTGCTGAAATCGGAGTTACTATTGCAAAAGTTCTTGGTGTAACTGCCTAATCGGTAAATCATTTGGGTTTTTGGCCCGAACTTTAAATAAAGAAACCGCCCCGAAATAAAATTCGAGGCGGTTTTATTTTTAGGTGAATGGAAACCTTTTCACTTTTCGTATTTTCAATCCATGCACGCACCTGGCACTTTTGTCTCCGATCAGTTTTATTCCAAAAAAATAAAGGAACTGAATGTCCGGAGAATCCGCTTGGCTTCACCTGAAGAATCCATCCGGAATTGCGCAGAAATGATGGCATTGGAACAAGTCAGTTGCTTGTTTATCGGGGAAACTGTTGAGAAAATCGCGGGATATATCACAGATCTTACGCTTCGGGACAAAGTATTGGCAAAGGGATTTCCTGCCGAATCACCTGTCAGCCAAATCCTGGAAACAGACCTGGTATTTATTTCCCCGGAAGCTTCACTTGTCGAAGCGCTTCTGCTGATGTTCCAGACCAAAGCACGCTATCTACTTGTTAAAAATAGAGAAGGTTTCTTGGGCTGGATCAGCAGGACTAAGGTCCTGACTGAGCAGAGTCAGGGGCCCTTTATGTTTATTCAATCAGTGAAGGAAGCAAGACACATCACCGAACTGGAGGAAAAATGGGCCCGAATGCCTGAAATCATCCACCTGCTGATCAGTCGGGGGATGAAAGCAGCATTGGTTAATCAGATCATTACAACCGTGGCAGATACTATCACCCAACGGGTCATTGAACGGGTGATCAAAGAGATTGGACCAGCCCCGGCCAAATTCGTTTTTATTGTCTTGGGAAGTGAAGGCCGAGGTGAACTCACTCTGAAAACCGATCAGGACAATGCAATAATTTACGAAGACAAGGCCAATGAACACAGGGAGGAGGTCCGGGCATATTTTCTGGACTTTGCCACTAGGGTTTCCACTTCTTTGGATAAAATTGGAATTGTCTTCTGTGAAGGCGAACTGATGGCCATGAATCCCAAGTGGACCCATTCGCTGTCCCATTGGAAGAGAAATTACGATTCCTGGATTTCGGATGCATCCCAGGAAACGGCCATGAACTACACCACTTTTTTTGATTGCAGGGCCATCTACGGGGAATTTTCACTTTTGGAGGAGCTTAAAATTTACATGGGTGAACTGTTGGAAAAGGCTTCTGAGCGGTTTTATACCAATCTTGGCCACAATGCTTTGCAATACGTGGCTCCGCTGACATTTTTCCGAAAAATAAAAACTGAAGAAATCGACGGTGAAAAACAACTGAATCTCAAGCAGACCATGCGGCCAATCGTGGATCTCGCCAGAGTTTACGCCCTGAAATACCGGATTTTTGAGACAAATACCACCCACAGAATTAGCCTTCTGCATGAAAAGGGTGTTTTCACTGCCAAAGAAGCACAGGAACTGATCCATGCCTTTGACTATTTGATGGGTTTAAGGCTGGAAAATCAGTCTCTTTCCATACTTGACAAACACCGTAAACCCAAGAATTACCTCAAAGTCAAAGACCTCACCAAAGTCCAGCAAGTCACCCTCATTGAGATTTTTAAAGTTATCGAAGAATTCCAGGCACGAATAAAAATTTCATTTACACGGAGTCTATAATTTCTTGCTTTCAGAAATACTTTTTTAAATTTTTTATAAAAGTTGTTTTTTATTCACCAAAGTTTTTTAATTTTGTATGAAAGAATAAATTGCGGAAGGAGTCGATAAAATTTGACTAAAATTTGGCAAAACACTTCTATACAAATTTAAATTTGGAGAAAATGGATAGAACTTCTCCAGAAAATTTGGAAATCACCTAGAACCATAACAATATATCTTACACCACTAAACTGTCTCACCAGTATGCTCAGTAAGTATCCTCTCTCCGAAGTAGAAAAAGCCTTTTTGGCCGAATCCGGAGTGGACAAAATCTCGACCCTGATCCCTTATCTTGTCGTTGACAATTTCCCAAAACTTGGCCTGCTTACCGCTTGCCGCTTCTTGGAGTGGGCAGCTGCCAATCCTGAGGGAGTAATCAGTTTGCCTACAGGTAAATCTCCTGAGTTTTTTATCAAATGGACCCAATACTTACTGGAAAACTGGGACACCAAAAAAGGAAAAGAGGTCCGAGAAAAACACGGTCTTGGGGCCACCAAAAAACCGATTTTGAAGGATTTGACTTTTGTGCAGATCGACGAATTCTATCCGATTTCTTCCAAGCAGCATAATAGCTTTTACGATTACGTCAACAAGTTCTACATCAATGGCTTTGGACTTTCTAAGGAAAATGCCATCCTGATCAACTCAGATGAAATCCCATTAGCCAATGGTCTTCATTTCAAGGAGGTTTTCCCTGACCTGAAAGTGGATCTTTCCCTGAGATTCCGCGATCCGGTCAATGATCTGGAGAAGATCCAACAGAAATCCATTTACATGATCGACCAATGGTGTGGAGAGTATGAGCAGCGCATCCGTGACAAGGGCGGCATCGGTTTCTTCTTGGGAGGAATCGGCCCTGATGGACACATCGCCTTCAACACCCGGGGATCACACATTTTCTCCGTGACCCGACTGACTGACACTAACTTTGAAACACAGGCAGTAGCGGCAGGTGACTTGGGGGGAATCGAGATTTCGGCAAACAGACTCGTCATCACCATCGGATTGGATACCATTGTGTACAATCCGGAGGCAGTCGCAATCATCATTGCCGCCGGTGAAGCCAAAGCCGGCATTGTGAGAGACTCACTGGAGACTCCTCTCAACAACGTTTTCCCGGGCACTGTCCTGCAAAAACTTAAAAATGGAAGGTTCTACCTGACCAAAGGTGCCGCTGTCAAGCTGACAGATTCCATGGATGCCTATTACCAAAAAGGAGAGTGGACCTTTGAAAAGACCGAGCGTTCAGTCATTGAACTTTGCAAAAAACTGAACAAATACGGTCACCGAATCAAAATCGAAGACCTCAAGGCTGACAAATACACCAAGTTGATCCCTGGGCTTTCCGAAGACACGGTCAATCAGGTGATGAAAGCTGCCGAAGCCAAGTTGGCAAAGGGTCTCGAACAAGAAAGCAACGAGGTAGTTCTACATACCGGACCTCACCACGACGATATTTCCTTGGGTATTCTTCCTCACATCACCAATCAGCTCAATGAACCTACCAACGAAGCGCACTTTTCGGTATTGACTTCGGGCTTCACCGCAGTAACCAACACCTTTGTGATTGACACCCTTCAGCACACCAAAAATTTGCTCGACGAAGGAAAAATCCAAATGGTCAATTTCGAGGACTTTTTCGAAGTGGGATACAGCCTCAAAACAGATAAAGACGTCTACCACTTCCTGACCAACGTGGCTTCCGAAAATCCCGATGCCCGTAAGCGTGGCCTTTGTCATAGAGTCGTGAGAGCCTTGGTAATAGTCTATGGTGTGAAAAACAAAACCCAGCTTCGCGAAACCATCAATGATGTCATCAGCATCCTGAAGAACTCTTACGATGGGGAGAAAAACCCTGCAAAGATTCAAAAGCTGAAAGGCATGATCCGGGAGTTTGAAGAAGAACTGGTTTGGGCACACTTTGGAGTACAGGTGAAAAACGTCCACCACTTGAGATTGGGCTTCTATACCGGGGACATCTTCACCGAACAACCGGATAAAAACCGCGATGTCGAACCGATCGTGGAAATGTTCCGCAAAATCAAACCGACCAAGATAAGTTTGACACTGGATCCGGAAGGTTCCGGGCCGGACACGCACTATAAGGTACTTCAGGCCACTGCCGAAGCGGTGAAAAAATGGAGCCAAGAGCATGACACCAGCAATCTGAGAATCATCGGTTATCGAAACGTCTGGTTCAAGTTTGAGCCGCATGAGGCAAATGTGATCGTTCCGGTTTCGCTTGGCGACATGTCAGTGATGGAAGATTCATTTTCCAACTGCTACTTGAGCCAGGTAAATGCCTCTTTCCCTAGTTACGCTCACAATGGTAAATTCAGTACAGTAGCCAAAAGAACTTGGGTTGGGCAACTTAATGACATTCAGCTTTTGCTGGGCAAAAACTACTTCTACCTGCATGAGCGGGCAAAAGTAAGAGCCAGCCACGGCTTGATTTTCTTCAGAGACATGAATGTGGACGAGTTTTTGGCCACAGCAAGAGAACTGGAAAAATCAATTGAAGGGATGCTTTAAATCCTTCGAAGATCTGCCAATTCAAACAAGGAAGCAGCAGGAACAATCCTTGCTGCTTTCTTCACCAAAACAAACCAATTACAGTTCAATAGACCACTGCGGATGGAAAAAGCCATTTTAGGATTAGATATCGGTGGAACCGGCATCAAAGGCGGGGTCCTGGTAAAAGGACATCTTGAAGACATTCGCTCAATTCCAACCCCAGCTTTGGAGAGTAAGGAATTCATTCTGGAGACTATTGCCTCGTTTATCGAAGGATACTCCCAATATGATTTCGTAGGAATCGGAATCGGGATTCCCGGTTTAGTTGATACCCGGGAAGGGATAGTCTTAGGATTGGCCAATATCCCCTCATTTCAGCATGTGGAGTTGAAAAAATTCCTTACCGAACGATTTGGCAAACCCGTTTTTGTCAACAATGACGCCAACTGCTTTGCTATAGGAGTACACAAATATGGAGTAGGAAAACCCTTCAAAAATTTGGTCGGAATCACCCTCGGTACCGGAGTTGGAGGAGGAATTGTGATCAATGGTCAACTCTATTCGGGGATGTTTTCAGCCGCCGGGGAATGGTGTAGTGCCCCCTACCTTGACCATAATTACGAATATTATTGCAGTGGAAAATTTTTCCAAAACGTCTATAAAAGCAAGCCAAAAGCACTTGCCAAACTGGCTTTGACCGGTGATCCGGTGGCTATTCAAGCCTATGAGGAATTTGGGCATCATTTGGGGGAACTCCTAAAAGTGATCCTTTATTCCCTTGCCCCCGAGGCCATAATTCTGGGAGGATCGATCCGGAAAACCTACCCGCTTTTCAAAAAATCATTGTTCAAAAGCTTGGAGACATTTGCCTATCCTACGGTTTTGGCGAACCTGAAAATCTTGATTTCGGAGTTGGACGAAACAGCAATTCATGGAGCTGTTGCCCTCGTGGATACCGAAAAGGATATGGTGACAGTTTAAAAAAAATAAAGTTGGTTTTTTAGTCAAAAAGAGCGGTTTCTCAGAAATCGCTTTTTTTTGTTTTTGGGCCACAAAGGCAGGAAGGCACAAAAAGTTCTAAGTTGCCAAGATTAGCAGATTAAAAAAACGGATGGATCAAGACCCCATCCAACCAAAAGATTTCTGTTATTTTTAATCGCAAACCAATTATCGATGTCCGATTCCTCACTCCAGGTCGCCTTAGCCCAAATCGCTCCGGTTTGGGCAAACAAAGCTGCAACGCTAGAAAAGGTCAAAGCTTCAATCACCGAAGCTTCAGAAAAAGGTGCAGAATTAATTGTCTTTGGAGAAGGCCTTGTTCCTGGTTACCCTTGGTGGCTTTCCATCACCAATGCCTCGGCCTGGGACAACAAAATTCAAAAAGAAATCTATGCACATTATGCCCGAAATGCGGTGCAAATCGAAGTTGGAGACCTGAAGGAAGTACAGGGATTAGCGAAGAAACATCACATCGCGATCTATTTGGGAATTATTGAGCGACCTCAAGACCGAGGAGGACACAGTCTGTATTGCAGTTTGGTCTACATTAATCAACATGGAGAAATCTGCTCAGTCCATCGCAAACTTCAACCGACCTATGAGGAGCGCCTAACTTGGTCACCCGGAGACGGAAAAGGGCTCCAAACTCACTCTTTGAAAAATTTCACTCTCGGAGGACTAAACTGCTGGGAAAACTGGATGCCCCTGGCAAGAACTGCTTTGTATGGCCAGGGTGAAAACCTCCACATCGCCGTCTGGCCTGGTTCTGTAAGGAATACTGAAATGATCACCCGGATGATCGCACAGGAAAGCCGATCTTTTGTGATTTCTGTTTCCAGTCTGATGCGGGTTGCAGGCTTTCCTGCTGACACCCCTCACTTGGATTTGATTTTGGAAAACTTTCCCGAGAATATGGGCGATGGTGGCAGCTGTATCGCAGGGCCGGATGGCAAGTGGGTTTTGGAACCTGTACCTTTCAAAGAAGGGCTTTTGATCGAAACTCTGGACTTCAACAGAGTATTGGAAGAGCGACAAAACTTCGATCCCGTTGGACATTATTCCCGACCGGACGTATTACAATTAAAAGTCAATCGGGAGAGGCAAAGCAGTGTTTCATTTGAATAATTACCATTCTTTTATCTCCCTGTGTTTATCTTAATTATCAAGATAAATTGGATCAACTTGGAATTTTCCACAATTTCGAAACATCATTTTTCTGCTTAAGTATGAACAAATTTGGATTCGGTTTTCTCATCGCATTGGTATTATTCGCGGGGTTTTGGTTTTTCTACAATGGAAAGCAGGAGCGGGAGGAGTTGCTGGCCAGTTCGGAGCTGATCCAAAAACAGGTTCAGCAAGTCGGTAAACTGATCGTCACCGAGGGCTATTATTCCAAGGTTTTTACCTTCAAAAACTCCCAAAGCCTCTTTTTGAACCTTTGGACCTCAGACAAAAAAGCGCTGGTCGTAGTCAACGCCAAGGCTACGGTGGAATATGACCTGAGACAATTGGAAACAGAAATCGATGCCAAAAACAAAACCCTCATTCTGAAAAAAATCCCCGAACCCATCCTCAACATCTACCCTGAAATCGAATACTACGATGTGACCCAGGACTATTTCAATTCCTTCGAGGCAAAGGATTACAACAAGATCAAAAACTCTGTCACCGCCCAAATCAGAACTCAGATTGAAAAATCGGATTTGATGGAAAATTCCCGGGAAAGGCTGATGGTGGAGCTGACCAACTTCTATGTCCTCACCAAATCCATGGGCTGGACGCTTATGTACGAGGAACAACTCATCGAAAATCCCGAGCAACTAAAGCTGATCAAAAAGTGAGTTTAAGCTTTTTATAACACATAGAATCAAAGAGATCAAAGTCATTTAGCCAGAGCGAACTCTATGTGGACTTTGTTCATTTGTGTTGACTGATTTTTTCAAGCTAAAACACAGAGAAACATTGAAATCAACATTCACTCAACCTGAGCAAACTCTTTGATGACTTTGCTCTTTTGTGTTTAAAAGGATTTTTTTCGCGAAAAGCCTTCGCGTTTTTTGCGGTTAAAACATCAAAAAAATCCCGCGAAGCACCAGGCCCCGCGGGAAAATTCGAAATCCCAAATCCAAAACTTGTGCTGAGCTCGCCGAAGCATCCGAAATCCTCAGGCTCCTCTCCCGCTCACTTGAAGCGGAATATCCGTAAGATCCTGGATTTTGATCGGCTTGCCTTGCTCAATGGAATGGCGTGCGGCGATCCCCACCAGACAGGACATTGCTCCATCCCTGCTTCCGGCAGATTGTCTCCACGGGTCCGGTGCATTGGTATCAAGAAAGAGCTTATTCTTCAGCCGGGTATCTCCTCCTCCATGGCCACCCCCACCTTGAGGCACAGTGATGACATGACGCTCGCCAAAGTTTTTGACCAAGACGAGTTCGTCCTCAGCCCTTTCATCCCAAGGTTGGCTTTCCTTGATCCAGGTTTCCAATCGGCCTTTAGTACCGTTGAAAGCGATGCGATAGCCTTCATAAGGCGAATAGGTAGTCAACGAATAGCTCACCTGCACCTTGTTTTTGTACTTAATCTGCACCGCCATCTTGTCGTAGATATCGATCTCCTCACGGAAAACGCAGCCATCCCGATGATAGCCATCGTATTTTTCATTTTCTGCATAAAGCTTGGTCAGGTGCTCGCTCTTGGTGATGTCCCAATGGAAATCACACTTGGAAGCATGAGGACAGCCCCGGCAGGTCGTGGATCGGAATGGGCCGTTTTTCCCATAAAACTCCAAAGCCCCATAGGCATAGACTTCTTCAGGATCCGAGTCCAGCCACCAATTGAGCAGATCAAAGTGGTGGGTGGATTTGTGCACGAGTAGGGAGCCTCCAAACTCTTTTCTGCCATGCCACCTTCGGAAATAATCCGCTCCATGAGAAGTGTCGAGGTACCAGTGAAAATCTACCGAAGTGATGGTACCGATTTCCCCCGCCCGTAGCAGTTCATAGAGTTTTTGGCGATGGGGAGAATAGCGGTAATTAAAAGTCACGATGAGTTTTTTGCCAGACTTGCGCTCTGCATCAAGGATAGCCTGCATCTTCACTTCATCGGTGGTCATTGGCTTTTCGGATATCACATTCATCCCGGCCATGAGACCTTTGACGATAAATTCGTGATGGGTGCTGTCCATGGTCGTGACGATCAACACATCGGGCTTGGCATCCCTGAGCATATCATCCGCATTCAAGAATAGCGGGCATTCCACCCCCATATAGGTTTTGCCATACTTCATACGGCCTTCGTTTTTGTCGGAAAGCCCTACAAATTCCACCTGATCTTGATACGCCCGGATCACTTCCCTGCCCCACATAGACAAACCTCTCACGCCTGTACCGACCATAGCGAGTTTCATTTTTTCTCCCGGCTTGTTAAAAATCGTAAGTGCTTCGGCAATGGGATGAATCAGCAATGATCCCGCCAGCATTCCACCGGTTTTTGCGATAAAATCCCTCCTGGATTGATTTTCTGCTTTATTCATAGTTCTTTGGGTTAGTTCATTGGTAATGAAAGGAAGTTAGGCAAAACTTAAAAAAGGAGCTTCAAAAATTACGAAATCGATTTATAAACCACATAAAGGGAAAAACTCCGGAAAAGAGAGCTGATTTACCCTAATTTTAGATCATGAATACCTTGAGCATAGAGCGCAGTATTTCCATTCGCGGACTTTTCCGCATCAGCAGGCCTATCAACCTACTATTGGTTGCTTTTACCCAGCTGATGACTGCGTTCTTCTTGGTCGAAACCACTCAAACTGGACTTCCGGTTTTACAGGATTACAGACTTTATCTTTTGGTATTTGCCACTGTTCTGATCACGGCGGCAGGCTATATGATCAATGACTACTACGATGTCAAAATCGACTATGTCAACCGCCCGAATGAAGTTGTGGTAGGCAAGGGAATCAAGCGTCGGATGGTAATTTTCCTCCACTCAGCACTTAATTTTTTTGCAATCGGACTCGGCTACCTGGTGTCGCCCCGGATCGCCGTAATCAATTTCGTAGCCACGTTTTTACTCTGGATTTACAGTAACCGGCTAAAGCGAGAGCCTTTTATAGGCAACTTTACCGTTGCTTTTTTAACCGGACTTTCGGTATACCTGGTGTCCTTTTACTACCAAAAATCAGAACTCCTGGTACTTACCTATGCCATTTTCGCTTTCTTCCTCAATCTGATCCGGGAAATCATTAAAGACATCGAAGACCGACCGGGTGACCGGAAACACGGATGCCGCACACTTCCGATTGTGATCGGTTTCCGCAAAACCAAACAAGTGATTTTCTTGATTGCTTTTGGCTTTGTATGTTCAATTTTGATTGTCACTTTCAAAATAAACAGTCCGATTCTGTTTGCTTATTTCGGGATTTTGGGCATTTTTTTCCTCTGGTTTATGTGGAAAATCTACCAGGCCGACCGAAAGGATCACTTCACTCAACTCAGTGCAATTGCCAAAATCCTGATGTTGGTCGGGACGCTGAGTATGGGGTTTTTATGATTTTTGATTTTCGGTTTACGAGGCCTTGGAAATTTTCATTTCAAAGATGAAAGTGGTTACTGATTTCTTCTTCCCCTATTAGGATTAAACTTTTCACTTAAAACTTGAAGGAAGATTGAACCTGGACAAGGCGTCGTCCTTCGTAAATCAAAAATCGTAATTTCGAAAACAACCTCAAAAAGCTAGCGATTTGGCATCCAAACCCTTATTTTCATGCAAATTTTCTAACAAATGCTGGAAAGTAAGGTATTGGTAATAAAAATCGGTTCGAATGTCCTGACCCAGTCCAACGGGCTGCCGGACCTGGAGCGGATGCAGCATCTGGTCAATCAAATCCATGGTTTGATTTCCTCCGGAAAAAAAGTGGTGCTTGTCAGTTCTGGAGCTGTGGCTTTCGGAAGGCAGTCTATTCCCTTGCCTGAAAAACTCAACCCTGTTTTCAAAAAGCAGATCTGGGCCTCCACAGGTCAAATCCGTCTGATCAACCAATACCAGCAATTCTTTGGAAATCTGAATCAGCACATTGCCCAGATTCTGGTGACCAAGGAAGATTTTCGCGACCGGAAGCACTTCCTGAACATGAAAAACTGCATCGAAGCGCTGCTTCAGCAGGGGATTTTACCGATCATTAATGAAAATGACACAGTAACGATCACCGAATTGATGTTTACCGACAACGACGAACTGGCCAGTCTGACCGCTGCTATGATCAATGCGGATACGCTGATGCTCCTGACAAATGTGGACGGGATTTTCACCGGAAACCCTTCTGACCCTAGCTCCGAGTTGGTTGAAAAAGTGGCCTTTTCCATGCCTGAAGTATCGAATTACATTTCAGCTACCAAGTCGTCCTTTGGGCGGGGAGGGATGCTAACTAAATATACGATGGCCAAAAAGTCTGCCGATTTGGGCATCCAGGTCATCATTGCCAATGGAAAGCGGGATGGAATTTTGGACGAGTTTGCTGCAAAGTCATTGCGCTGCACCTGGTTTGAACCGCAAAAAGTCAAGAATGCACCAAAGAAATGGCTGGCACACGGAGCCCAATATTACAAAGGAGAAATCACGATCAATGAAGGAGCAAAAAATTCCCTGTCTTCTACGGTGATCCGAAGTCTTTTACCAATAGGGATTACCAAAATTGAGGGAGAATTTTCCAAAGGCGATATTCTCCTGATCCGTGATGAAACGGGCCACAAAACCGGACTTGGAAGAGCTGAATACACCTCCAAACTTGCCCTGGAACGGATGGGGCAAAAGAACCAAAAGCCTTTAATTCACTACGATTACCTGTATCTTTTCGATCATGAATGAGTACAATAACCTTTTTGAACAAGTACAAAAGACTAGCCGGCGACTGACCGGCATCAGCGATAGCCTGGTCCATCTGATTTTGGAAGACCTCGCCACACTCGCTGTGCGGGAGACCGTGTTTCTATTGAAGGAAAACCAAAAAGACCTGGAACGGATGGAACTGTCCAATCCGATGTACGACCGGCTTTTACTGACCGAAGCAAGGATTCAAGGAATTGCCGCAGAAATCCGGCAAGTGGGGCAATTGCCAAGCCCACTCCATCATATTTTGGAGGAAAAAAAGCTGGAAAACGGACTGGTTTTAACAAAAACAACAGTTCCTCTTGGGGTTATCGGGATCATCTACGAAGCTCGCCCCAATGTGACTTTTGATGTATTTACCCTTGCCCTCAAATCCGGAAACGGGCTGGTGCTCAAAGGAGGCTCTGATGCGGATTTTTCCAACCGGGCAATCCTTAGCCTGATTCACAAAGTTTTGGAAAAACACGGGCTACCGACAGCTGCTTTTCAATTACTCCCTCCTGATCGAGCGGCTACCAAAGCCCTATTGGAAGCGGTCGGATTTGTGGATGTTATTATTCCTCGGGGTTCTCAGGGCTTGATCAATTTTGTGAGAGAAAACGCCAAAGTTCCAGTCATAGAAACCGGTGCGGGAATCGTCCATATTTATGTCGATGAATCGGCAAATATTTCTAAGGCCAAAAAAATTATTCACAATGCAAAAACCCGCCGTCCCAGCGTCTGCAATTCTTTGGATTGCCTGATCATCCACGAAGAATTGCTGGACGAATTGGGCGAATTGGTGCTTCCGCTGATGCTGGACAATGTGAAAATCTATGCGGACGACAAAGCTTTTGCCCATCTTCAACGGCACGAACTGATCCAAAAAGCGGATGAAAGCCACTTTGGAACCGAATTTCTCAGCCTGAAAATGGCGATCAAAACGGTGAAAAACCTGGATGAAGCCCTGGATCATATCTCCACATATTCTTCCAAACATTCCGAAGCGATCATTTCAGAAACTCCGGAAAACATTGAGCGATTCCTCTTGGAAGTCGATGCTGCGGCTGTTTATGCCAATGCCTCGACAGCTTTTACAGATGGAAATCAGTTTGGATTGGGTGCCGAAATCGGCATCAGCACGCAAAAACTACATGCCCGAGGCCCGATGGCACTCCGGGAATTGACCAGCTACAAATGGGTGGTAAGGGGAAACGGGCAGGTAAGAAGTTGAGAATCCGTAAAGGAAATTATTCATTATCCTCTAAAGTCAAATTTCATGGAAATGGATTTTACTACTTTTGAGAAAAACCCGGAAAGATGAAAAACCTCCTGATTCTATTGGCCTCTTGTTTTTTGGCTTTCACCTCCTGTGAATCCAAAAAAGGAAGTACCGATGCAAGTGCTTTGGAAATAGAGAAAGCCACGGCAACCAACCTGGATCCTGTTCAGTTTCAGGAGAAGAGCGCAAACGGAATCATTCTCGACGTCCGGACTCCGGAAGAAGTTGCTGCAGGGAAAATATCAGGTGCGATAACTATGGATTTTCAACAATCCGACTTCCTCGCCAAGGTCAAGGAGCTGCCAAAGGATCAGGAAATCTACATTTACTGCGCTGTGGGAGGTCGAAGTTCCAAAGCTGCTGAGCTTTTTATCCAAGAAGGATTTACCAAAGTCTATCACTTGAGTGGGGGAATAAATGCTTGGGCCGGAGCGGGACTTCCTGTTACCCAGGAGTAGGATTTAGCTTCCTGAATCCATTTAGACACATCAAAAAATGTCCAGAATTTGGTATCGAAGGCCGTTGAATTCAATCTTTTCCCCTTTTACTTTTCCCTTCATAGCCACATAAATCGGTGCATGCACAGACAGTCCAAAAACTGATTTTCCATTGACGTCCACGGATTCGATTGAGGTGCTGATGAAAAATATCCGTTGATCGGTCACAATGACAGCCCCTTCTTCTACTTTTTGGCAAATCCGATCCGGATCGATTTTCTCCAAAGCCATCAACTCATTTTTCAGAAAAACCAATTCGTGCTCCATTCTGATCAGCACCTCATTTCTCTCTGACGCCCCTCTTGGCTCCTGACTTGCACTCTCCTGGTGATCCGTTACGGCAGCACTGAGCTGCAGGATCTCCTTTTCAAAATCAGAAATCGTCAATTGTTGCTTGATCACACAAGCGTGAAGAATACTGGCCTTTGGAAGTCTTGAGTCCATGGAGAAAAGAGGTTTAGTTTTAACAATAATAGGCCCAGGATGTCCAAATTATCATGATGAAAGTCAGGGGAAAAAATGATTTGGGCAAGCAACAATTTTCCTTTTGAAATGAAAGAAGCGGGGATCTTTCCTCTTTTCCAGGCAGAGATCCCCGTCGTCCTTAAACCATCACCCTTTTGCCCGTTCTGGCACTTTCCAGGATAGCTTCCACGACCTTGATATCTCGTAGTCCTTCTTCTCCCGGCACCTGCATTGGTTTTCCGCTCAGGATGCTTTGGGCATCGTCATCCATCTGATAAACTTGCTCCATCGGTTGCTGAAATGGGAAATTGATCTCTCCTAATGGGCTTTTCCCTTTGTTACCGGCATAAGCCGAAAAAGGTGCCATTTCAATAGTCCCTTTTTCGCAGACGATGTTGAGAAAATTCACATTTTCGGCAAAAGAAGTCTTGATTTTGCCGGTGACGCCTCCTGGAAATTCCAGCTCGGCCTCTACGATTTCTCCCAATCCATCTTTGTAGATTTCGGGCCGCTCAGTCCAGACTTTGGCTGATTTTACTGCGATTGGCTCGCTATTGGCGCCCAATCTTGCTCCCTGAATGGAATAGACACCCATGTCATAGATCACACCACCTCCCATTTCCTTCTTTTGTTTCCAATGGTCGGTGCGGCCCTCCCGGTATCCTGCCGCGCAGTCGAGAGACAGAACCTTTCCGAGCTTTTCGCCTTTAACAATTTCCTGAAAAGCCTTGGTATTAGGCTCATGCTGGCAACGGTAACCAATTAAGAGGCTTACCCCATGTTTCTTGCAGGCATCGATCATGGCCTGACAATCAGCAGAAGTGACAGCCATGGGTTTTTCGCACCACACCTGCTTTTTGGCAGCTGCTGCCCGCTCCACATATTCCCGGTGCATGGAGGGAGGCAAGACTACGTAGATCACATCGATATCCGGGTTGTCTTTGATGGAGTCAAAGTTTTGGTAATTGTAAATATTCTTTTCGGGGATGTTGAACTTCGCCTTCCATTCGGCCGCCTTTGCGGGAGTTCCTGTCACGATTCCTGCCAAGTAGCAATTTTTGGTCAATTGAAGTGCTGGGGCCAAGAGGTCTTTGCTGTAATAGCCTAGACCAACCAAGGCAATCCCTAGTTTGTCTTTTTTGAGGAGATTGCCGGAGGCCAGGAGGCTTCCGGGGGAAACCAGTCCCAGGCCAGCTACCAGGCTAAGGGCTTTGAGAGAGTCACGTCTTGAGGTCATGGATTGGGTGTTTAATGGTTTAAATAGGTAAAAGTTAGATTGATATTGATTTGGAATTTGGTCAAAAGTCATTGAAAATCAAATTTTAGCGTTTGGATTGATCTTAAAAAAAATCGGTACTTTAGAATTACACTTATCACATAAACCTCCAAAAAACCATGAAAACGCTATTGATTTTTGTTCTCCTCTCACTCCCTTTCTTTTCCTATTCCCAGACCAAACCCTACCTGACCATTGCAGATGCAGACCGGATTACTGCTGCTGCTGAAGCAAAGGCAAAAGCAGAAGGCTGGAATGTAGTCATCGCAATCCTTGACGATGGCGGGAATCTGGTTTCTTTGAGACGCATGGATGGGGTTCAGGTCGGCTCAGTCGACGTTGCCCAGGCCAAAGCTAAAACCGCTGTTTATTTCAAGCGGCCCTCCAAAGTCTTTGAAGACGGAATGAAGGCCGAAGGAGGAGCCAGAATTGCCACCCTGCCCAATGCAACTGCCATCGAGGGCGGACTTCCTATCTTCAAAGACGGCATCATTGTCGGTTCAATTGGGGTATCCGGAGTCACCTCAGCTCAGGATGGGATAATTGCCGATGCAGGAGTAAAAGCCTACTAGAGGTTTCTAGGATGCTTAGAAAATTACAGACAGTTGTCCTAAAATCGACTCTCCTCATCGGCACTCTTGACCTCTTAGCGGCTGGTATCCAATACTTCCTCAAAACCGGAAAAGGCCCTGCCCCGGTCTTGAAGTTCATTGCCAGCGGAGTATTTGGCCTTGAAGCATTTTCCGGAGGAGATATCATGATTTTCTATGGAATCCTGTTTCATTATCTGATCGCTTTCAGCTTCTCGCTGTTCTTTTTTGTAATCGGCACAATTTTCCCGGTAATTCTTAAGGCAAGGGTTCTCACCGGAATTGTGTACGGAGTCCTGATTTGGATAGTGATGAACCTGCTTGTCCTACCCTTTTCGAACACACCAAAAAGTGATTTTCAATGGCTTAATGCTGGAATAGGCATTCTCATTTTGATCTTCTGTGTCGGATTGCCACTTTCCTTTATTGCGTCAAATACCCGAGGATGAGATCTAAAATCTTTCTTTTTGCATTATTTATCTTGTTGCTTTCCAATAACCTTGTCGGACAAATCCTGGTTAAAGGCAAAGTGCTGGACGGAAAAAACAACCAGCCGATTTCCTACGCCAACATCGGAATCATCAACACTCGTGTCGGGACACTTACTAACGGGGATGGCACTTTTTCAATAGAAATACCTTCCGAGAATGCCCGGGACACGCTGACATTTTCCGCCTTGGGATATAAGCCAAAATTCACTCCGGTTTCTTCATTAGAAGAATTAGTTGAGATCCATTTGTTCCAAAAAGAAGTGCTCCTTCAAGAAGTCACCGTCCGGTCCAAAAAAGACAAAGTAAAGGGATGGGAACTGGGCAATAGATATGAGAAAGGCGGACTGAATATGAGTTCTGGCGTGGATGCCAACGCCGGAGCATCTGTAGCTCTCTTGATCGAGAACAAATACCCGAGCTATCACGAAGAGCTGGTGTACCCGGTCTATTTGGAAAGTGCCAAACTTAAGATCAGCGACAACACCACGGGCCCCTTCAAGATCCGTGTCAGACTTTACGAAATTGATTCGCTCAGTGGGGCACCGGGCAACGAATTCCTTGACCGAAGTATCATCCTAGAATCAGACATTAAGAAAGGCTGGCTTGATTTTGATCTTTCCCAATACAATATCCTGGTGGCTGGTCCATTTTTTCTAGCTTTTGAATGGATCTTGGAGGAAGATGAGCGAGATGCCTTGAAACAAATCTACCGTGAATTTGAGCAACTGCATCCCGAGCGGGTAGTGATGGACTCCACACTGGTCGATGGAGAAATGATCCCTGCACTTCACTATATCCATTTTCTTCCGGGAACTGCCTTTGGGGTATCACTCTTGCCCTTTTCGCTTGAGCATTACACCTGCTATTCTCGATACAACAGCCTTGGCCAATGGAAACGGGCTGCCTATATCCTCACAGCAAGGGTGAGCGTAAGTAACTGAGGATCCAAACTACAGTTGTTCAGACCCTATATTTCGACCAGTCCACCGACTGAAAATACCTGCCAATGAATTTTTATTTCCAGGTTAAAACAAGCTCAATCCGGAAAAACACCCTTATTTTCAACAATTTAATTGCTGTTTTTCCTAGCTTTAAGTAGGCTTCAAATTTAAAAGACTATGAAACTAGGCGCTTTTTCCATCAGCCTTTCTGTGAAAAACCTACAGGCATCCAAAGAATTCTATGAGCATCTTGGCTTTTCTGTATTTGCAGGAAGTGATGAGATGAACTACCTCATTATGAAAAACGAACAGACGTTGATCGGTCTTTTTCATGAAATGTTCGAGAAAAATATTTTGACATTCAATCCCGGATGGGATCAGGATGCAAAGACTCTTGATTCATTTGATGATGTGCGGTCTATCCAGAACCATCTGAAAGAAAAAGGCATCAAACTAGCTCAGGAAGCCGATGCCGGAAGCAGCGGACCAGGGAGTATTTTGTTTTTTGATCCTGACGGAAACTCAATCCTGATCGATCAGCACATCTGAATCCTATTTTATGAAAGCCTCAGTTCGTTATTCCTACGGCCCTATCGAATCCATTCAAATAGAAGAAATCCCAATTCCAGAACCCAAACCAGATGAACTCCGAGTCCGGGTGATGGCCACTACAGTCAACCGGACCGACATTGGAGTATTGACAGGAATGCCGCTTTTGATGCGTGCATTTGCCGGTTTCCCGAAACCGACCCTGCCTGTAACTGGGACTGATTTTGCCGGGATTGTGGACAAAGTCGGGGAAAGTGTTTCAGGTTTTCAAGTCGGTGACCGGGTCTGGGGATTTTCAGACGATGGATCTGGGACACATGCTGAATTTGTTTGCTATTCCATTAAAAGACCGTTGTTGCCAATTCCGGATGGAATTGATTTCGCTACAATAGTGTCCTGCGCTGAAGCGGCACATTATGCCTATAATTTTCTGAACAAGGTAAAATTAGAGACAGGAGACCACGTCTTGGTCAATGGAGGAACCGGAGCCATTGGTTCTGCAACCATCCAACTTCTCAAATCACGTGGAATACGAGTGACAGCAGTTTGCCATGAAATCCACGTCGAAAAAGTGAAAGCTCTAGGTGCTGACCGGGTAATTGCCCTGGAAAAAGAAGACTTCACCAAAGAGAAAATCGAATACGACTTTGTATTGGATGCGGTGGGAAAAAGCCGGTTTTCACTTTGCAAACCCATTTTAAAAGAAGGAGGAATTTACATTTCTTCCGAGCTTGGCCCGAATTGGGAAAACCTCACTTTGGCCCTGCTTACTCCGATTTTCGGAGGGAAAAAAGTCATATTTCCGCTTCCCATTGATATTTTGGACAGTATGAAGGTGATTCAGGACTTGCTCCTCCAAGGAAAATTCAAGCCTTTGATCGATCGGTCATTCTCCTTAGATCAGGTCCGAGAGGCCTTTTCCTATGTTGCTTCGGGAAAAAAAGTCGGAAACGTGATTTTGGATTTATCCGGAAATTAAACTTTAGAACTTCCTCCGAAGGAACTCGCATTCAGGTTTTTGTATATTTATTTTCCCTGTTCGGCATTTTATGTACTCATGGAAAATCTATCGGAAGACAATTCTGGTATCTCTAACTTGTTTCTGTTCTCTCTTTATACAGGCTCAGGACCTTGATCCAAGGGCATACATGCAGGTTCCAGTCGGCACCACTACTGCCTTTACCGGATTCACTTTTTCCCGTGGAGAGGTAGTCACAGATCCGACCCTACCGGTCCAAAATATCAAAGCCAAAGTTGAATCGCTCTCTTTTGGAGTTTCACACTCCTTTGGATTTTTGGGAAAAACTTCCCAAATCCTTCTAGTCCTACCCTATTCATGGGCGCAGGTTTCGGGCGATGTGGCCGAGCAATATACAGAAATCACCCGGTCAGGCTTGGCTGATATGCGGTTTCGATTTAGTACGCTTTTGATTGGTGGCAAAGCAGGAACTGTGAAAGAAATTTCCCAGGCACCCAGAAAGACAATTCTCGGATTTGGGCTGAATATAGTCGCTCCTACAGGTCAGTTTTTCCCTGAAAAACTTGTCAATCTGGGGACAAATCGCTGGTCTTTCCGACCTGAATTGGGGCTTTCCCAACCCATTGGCAAGCGTTGGCTGCTAGATTTCTATTCGGGACTATGGCTTTTTACCAACAACAATTCCTTCTATCCGGGATCCTCCGTGCGTAGTCAAGAACCAATGGGTACTTTCCAGGCACATTTCAGCTATAATATCAAACCATTGTTGTGGATCGCAATCAATACCACTTACTATTTGGGAGGCAAATCCTCCATAGACAGCATCTACAAAGACGACCGCCAGGACAATTCCCGGATCGGAATTACTGCAGTCATTCCCACCGGTAGGTTCAGCTCCTTAAAATTTGCAGCAAGTACAGGCGCAGTAGTGAGGGTTGGTCAGGATTTCAATTCTTTCACAGTGGGTTGGCAAAAGACCTGGCTAAAAGGGGTAAAAAAGTAAGACATTGAATCCTTCCTGGGCTGGTAGAAAAATTAAGTCTTTTTCAAAGCTACTTCGCCTTTTCCTGCATATTCCAGTTTGAAAATCAGCAAAGGTATGGTTACTCCAAGTGTGATTGCCAAAAGGATAAATAGCGTCATCGCCCCATTATAAATGGCTTGATTCACGATTTGACCATAGTTTTCATCGGGGATCCGGCTAAGTTCCATCAGTCCAAGCATAGCTTTGTAAGCAAAAGCTCCCGGTACCAAGGGGATAACGGACGGAATGGTGATCATCATCGGTATAAACCTTTTCCAATTGCCCAAATACACACCCGTAAATCCAATCACCAAACTCGCGGCAAAGGTCGAAAAAACAATCCCCCCATCAATCTCAGGGAGCATGAGTCCAAATTTGACCACACCTCCCAAAAATCCCACTACCAAAATCATCCACAAGCATCGTTTTGGCGCATTAAATAGCACTCCAAATCCAAAAGCAGCACAGCTACACCAAAGTCCTTTGTAAATCACTTCAATAAGTTCCATCAAAACGGGATTTTGAAAACGTACAAAACTGAAGCTAAGCCTGAGGCAATTCCGAAGGCATGGATAAGCGCATTCACTCCTCTATCTATTCCGTTAGTAATATAACCATCCAACAGATCCACTAGCGAAATCACCAATGGAACTCCAGGCACCAAAAACAATACACTTGTAGCAAAGGCCTGATCAGGCTGTGCTGTGATTTCCAGCTTCCAGCAAAGCGCTATCACAAAAGCTGCAAGCAAAGCGCTGAAATAAGTGACGATGTAGGTGTTCAGATTATTTTTCACCAGTTCTTGCTTCAGAAACAAGCCGCAAAAAGTGGCCAAAAAAGTAATTCCCATCTCAACCAAATCGCCACCAAAGGTGTAGCAAAATGCCGCCCCCGCGAAACTCACCACCAATAAAATCAGCCATCGGGGGTAATGCGGGCGGTATTGGATGAGCTTGAAAGCATCTTTCAATTCCTCTAGGGGAAGCTGTTTTTCAGACAGTTCAATACTGAGATTGCTGATATCTGAAACCACCCAAAAATTCACCCCAGGAAGTGAATGATTGCTTCTACCTCCTGAAAAGACTTTTTCCTCATGCTGATCCTGCATGCTAATCGAAAGGTGTCTGGTACTCAGATCGGAGTAAACCTGAAAGCCATAAGCCTGGGATATTCTGGTCAGAATCAGGCTGACCCTTCGTGTAGGTGCTCCGGCATGAATCATCAAAATGCCCATTTCCAGCAAAAGTTTCCCAAGAAAAATGGGATCATAAGGTCTCTTTCCTGATTCCATAGCTATTGTTTTCAACAGTAAGATAATTGGGACAGCAGGGAATTCATACCGCTTTAGCCAAGCGGATGCAATAAATTATCACGACACGGAATTAAGAGGAATATCCTTGACCACAATGACATGCAATTCTGACTTTTGTCACTGATTATCAATAGTATTCAAGTCAGATTTGACTTAGAACTCAGAATGTAAAAGATGAAAAAATCGATACAAAATATGAAAACGGAATTCTGAATGTACACTTCCCAAAAAGACCTTGGAAGGAAATAAACCCAAAAAGGCAATTGAAGTAGGTTAGGTGTATTAAATAGGCGATTTTTTAATGGTTAGCCCCGGTCTAGTAAACTGGGGCTTATTTTTTCCACCTCCTGGACTTATCTCAATGTTACTTTTAATACCTAATTGAATCAAGAACAATTTCAAACGAGAAAGGCCTCTGAGAATTCTAGAAGCCTTTCTTTAGTTCTAACTGAAATATCAAATCATCAAATTCCTTCTTGCTCCAGAAGATAAACCAAAGCCGCCATGGCCGCAGCACCCAATTCAAGTTCCCGCTGATCCACCGCCTCAAAGACATCCGCCTCGGTATGGTGGTAGATGAAATATTTCTGTGAGTCCGGCTCCAATCCAATAAGCAGAGGTCCTTGATCCCTGAGAGGTCCGATATCCGCTCCACCACCCGGCTTGTCCAGGCTCCAGACTTGGTAGGGCAAGAAAAAGGGTCTCCAACTCAACAGTTTGGCTCGCTGATCTGGTGTACCTGAAGATGAAAATCCGATTGGTAAAAACCCTCCAGAATCAGACTCGATCGCAGCAATGTGCTTTTCTCCTTTTTCCTTGGCAATTTTAGCGTATTCCACACCACCCCGAAGCCCGTTTTCCTCATTCATCCACATTACTGCACGGATGGTTCGTTTGGGTTTCCAACCAAATTCCTTGTACAATCTGAGCACTTCGATACCCTGCATGCAGCCAGCTCCGTCGTCATGCGCACCTTCCCCCACATCCCAAGAGTCGAGGTGGCCGCCTACGGCGATGATTTCTTCGGGATTCTCTGATCCGCGGATTTCACCGATTACATTGTAGGAAAGCTTGTCAGGCTTCATCTCGCCATGGGATTCCAAATAAATTTTCAAATCAGGCTGCTCGGAAAGTAAAGAGCTAAGTAACTCGGCGTCCTGAGTACTGATCGCCAAAGCCGGGATTTTCGGAAAATCCGGATTATAGCGTTGGCTTCCTGTATGAGGGATATCGTCGATACGATTGCTCAGAGAGCGGACGATGGACCCGATTGCACCAAGCTTGGAGGCTTCGCCTGCACCTGCACTCCGCTGAGCATTTGCTCCGCCGTACGCTTCAAAAGCATCCACTTTCGTAGGGTCCATCGGTCCGTTGAAAAAGACGATTTTGCCCCGAACCTTCTCGCCAAGTTCCTTGAGTTCAGGGATACTTTTCACCTCCACCACTTCTCCGACGAGACCAGCCGGACCGGTTCCCTGAGTATTTCCGAGGGCCAAAGCTGTTAATTCCAACGAGCCATGCTTATCGGAATTGATAATCTTGACCACATCTTTTCCTCCCCTCACCCAATGTGGCACCATCACTGGCTGGAGATACACAGTGTCAAAACCGTAGCTTTCCATCAGCTGCCGAGTCCATTCCACTGCTGCCGCAGCTCCTGGAGAACCTGCCAGTCGGTGTCCGATGTTTTTGGTGAGGTAACGGAGGTTGTCATGGGTATGGCCTTGAGAAAGTTCGGCATCAAAGATCCGTTTGATGTTTGTTTCGTGATTTTGAGCAAGGCTGATTCCCGGCAAGAGGGACAGAAAGAAGAGTAATTTTCTCATGGATTTAAGACTTATCCCAAAATATAAGGAAAGGATAAATTGGTTTTTTGATTTTTTGACGATTGGAAAAATTGAATTTGAGTCTTTCTTAAAACCCTGTTCGCAGATTGGGGTTATATCCCAAATAATCAGTCATTTCCCATTCGCATTCATCCTTCATTTTTACCGTCTCAGAAATAAATTTTGGATTTGAATCCCAATTGATCAAAATTGAGACAATAGAAACCAACCCATTAAATACCCATTTCAACAAATAACCTATGACAAACCTTTTACAACGGAGCTACCCATTACTCCTTTTTCTGATTCTCGGATTTTTGTCCTGTAAGCGGGAGGAGGTTTCAACCATTAAACCCGATGACAACCGATTCACCAAAGTTGTCCTGACTGAAGGCATGGACGAACCGATGGAGATGACTTTCCTCCCGGAAAACCGCGTCCTGATCGTGGAGCGAAAAGGTGG
The DNA here is from genome assembly GCF_002002735.1 of Algoriphagus sp. A40. Lineage (GTDB taxonomy): Bacteria > Bacteroidota > Bacteroidia > Cytophagales > Cyclobacteriaceae > Algoriphagus. The sequence continues at coordinate 149,706 of NZ_MUNY01000044.1, forward strand.
GGTCAAAATTTTTGATGAAAAAACCGGGGAAATGACCCTCGTAGCCACGATTCCGGTCAACACCAAATACACCAACAAAGAGGGGGTGATCCGCGAAGCTGAGGAAGGATTGATGGGAGTGATCGCCCACCCCGACTATGCCACAAACAACTGGATCTACATGTATTATGCCGATTCGGCGGATGCAAAACACGTGTTGGCAAGATGGGAACTGAAAGGAAATGAACTGGTGGCTTCCTCCAAGAAAGTCATCATGGAAGTCCCAACCCAGCGGCAGGAATGCTGCCATACTGGTGGCGGGATGGTCTTTGACCCGGAAGGAAACCTGTACCTGACAGTAGGAAACAATACCGTAAACCCCCGTGAGGGTTCATCCAATCTGGACGAAAGACCCGGTATGGAAAACTCCGACGACCAGCGTGCTCCTGGAAATACCAATGATTTGAGGGGGAAAATCCTTAGAATCCATCCCGAAGATGACGGAACCTATACGATTCCAGAAGGCAATCTTTTTCCGGTAGGGACAGAAAAAACCAAACCTGAAATCTACACCATGGGCCACAGAAACGCCTGGAGGCCAACTATTGATTCCAAAACTGGCTTCCTCTATTGGGGTGAGGTCGGGCCAGATGCCTCTGTGGACTCCATCTGGGGGCCCAAGGGATACGACGAATTCAACCAAGCCAAAGGCCCGGGCTTTTTCGGGTGGCCGTATTTTATCGGGGACAATTTTCCCTACAACCGTCACAATCACGCAGACAGCTCCTACGGCGCACCTTATGATGTGAACAATCCGATGAATGAATCGGTGAACAATACCGGCTTGAAAGAACTTCCAAAACCAGTTCCGGCCATGATCTATTATCCTTACGGTGTTTCTGAGGTTTTTCCTCAGCTGGGTAGCTCAGGAAGAAGTGCAACCGGAGGACCTGTTTTCCGCAAAGCGGACTTCAAAGAAGGTGCTCCTTATACTTTCCCTGCTTATTATGAGGGAAAATGGCTGATCGTGGACTTTATGCGAGGTTGGATTTTTGCCGTTTCTATGGATGAAAACGGTGACTACCAAAGCATGGAGCGGGTCTTGCCAAATGAGACGTTTAGCTCGGCAATCGACATGGATTTTGGTCCGGATGGCGCACTTTACATATTGGAATACGGTTCGGCCTGGTTCCGTGGCAATGCCAATTCCCGCCTGATCAAGATCGAGTACAATGCAGGAAACCGCAAACCAAACGTCACGGCTATTGCTGACAAGGCCTCCGGTGCAGTTCCGCTGGCAGTGAATTTCAGTTCCGAAGGCACCAACGACTTCGATGACTATGATGCCGGCAAACTAACCTATGAATGGAAAATCACCAACGGAGCAGGATTTGATCAGACTTTAACCGAGGTAAATCCAAGCTTTACTTTCTCAGAAGCCGGAACTTACCAAGTCACGCTGACAGTCACTGATACCAAAGGCGAGAAAAACTCCGCTTCCTTGGAGGTGATTGCCGGAAACGAACCTCCAGTCGTCGCCATCGACTTCAGCGGGATGAACAAAACCTTCTATTTTGGAGAGAAAGAACTGGGCTACACCATCAGCGTGAGCGACAAGGAAGACGGAAGTTCGGCTGACGGAAAAATCAAAGCCGAGGAAGTGGCGGTGACTTTCGACTACGTGCCTGCAGGTTTTGACCCGATAGAAATCGCTTCCAAGCAAAGCGGTGCTGAGTCGGTTGCTATTCTCAACTTGGGCAAAAACCTGATCGAAGGAAGCGACTGTAAATCCTGTCACCAATATGACAAGACTTCTATCGGTCCAAGCTATGAGGCTGTTGCGGCCAAGTATCCCAACTCTGATGAAAACACCAAATACCTGATTGGCAAAATCATCAACGGCGGTGCAGGCGTCTGGGGTGAACACGGGATGGCAGCGCATCCATCGCTGAGCGAAGCAGATGCAAAACGAATGGTGGATTATATCCTGAGCATGGATGATGTCCAGCCAACGGTTGTCAATCTGCCACTTTCCGGCAAGGTAAATCCGGTAGTTCCCGAAGGTGAAAACGGCGAAGGAAGCTTTTTGCTGAGAGCCTCTTATGCAGATAAAGGTGCAGGAGCCATCGGTTCTCTTTCCGGAGTTGACTTTGTTGCATTGCGAAATCCTTTCCTCAATCCTCAGCTTTCTGTAGACAGAAAAGGAGTCCAACTATTGACCACTCCAAGTGTGAGTTTTATGATGGTTGGCACGGATTCTCATTTTGCGCTAAAGGGAATCGATCTGACGGGTATCCAGCAAATCGATGTTTTGGCCAATATTTCCCAGAGAAATGGAGCAATCGGCGGATCTGTAGAAATCCGACTGGGTTCCCCGACAGGTGAAATTCTCGGATCATCCGAGAAAATTGGCCGTGTGGAAATGGGTTTCAGACCTCCTCAGGGCATGAATATGTTGGAATGGAGAAGACAAGTTGCCCCGCGGGCCAAAGTCGCCATCAAACCGGTCGCAGCTCTTCAGGACATTTATCTGATTTTCAAAAATCCGGACGCCAAAGGGGAGGAAGTCTTGATGAGCATCATTGAGATTGAATTTAAGAATAAGATAGATGAATAGCCGATATTGATTCAGGTTTGAAAGGACTCAACCTGGCAAAAAAATGTATTGATCCCGGATCTAAGGATTCGGGATTTTTTTTGGGCCAAATGCACTATTTTTTTGAGTTCTGGATGGAAAAGTTATGGTGATGGCTTATTTTCAGCCAAATTTTTCCCTTTGACTACCCAAAAACCCATAGACGTTTTATGAAAAAACTCCCTGTTTTCCACTTCCTCAGTTACTTTTTGCTGATATGCCTTTCATTTATGCTCCTTTTTAATTCTGCAAAAGCACAAGAAAATGCCGGAGATTGGTTGGTGGACAGAAAGTCGAGACCTGCCCAGGTGGTGGAAATTTCCCCAAATGAACTCCAGCTCAGTAACGGATTGGTTCGTCGTAGCTTTTTCTTAGCCCCAAATCTCGTTTGCTATGATTTTGTCAATCTGAGTACTGGTGAGCAACTTCTTCGCACGGCCATGCCGGAAGCGAGAATCACGCTGGATGGAAAAGTATATGAAGTTGGCGGGTCACTGAATTTAAAAGAGCGCGGATTTTTCAAGAAAGAATGGCTGTCGGAAATCACAACACCAGCCGAAAATTTCCAATATCAGTCTTACTCAGTTTCAGAAATCACTCCGCAGTTTCCTTCCAAGAATCAATTTTGGGCCGGAAAAGAAAAAGGTGCAAGCGGCAAAAAAATCACTTTTTCCTATTCCCACCCTAGCCTTTCCGGGCTTATCCTGAAAGTCCACTATGAAATCTACGACAACCTTCCCCTCATCGGAAAGTACCTGACATTGGAAAACTCTGGGACCCGAACTTTTCAGATTGATCAGGTGGTTCACGAAATCCTGGGAACTGTGGAAGAAGAATCTGCCGTGGTTGGTAGCACTGAGCAAATGAAAAAACCGCATCAACTGTATGTGGAAAACAACTTTGCATTCAATAATTCAATGAACGCAGAGCTCAGCGCTCAGGCCAATCATTGGAAGCAGGACTCAACTTATACCTCTCAGGTTAATTACAACTACCAAACCCCAAGCACGCTTGAAGTTTATCCTGAAAAAGGAATTGGAGTTGCCCTGAAACCTGGAGAAAATTTCCTTTCCATTCGAAGCTATGAACTGGTATTAGACAGCTATGACCGGGAAAGAAACGGTTTGGCAAGAAGGAAAATGTACCGGGCCATCACTCCATGGACCCAGCAAAACCCGATTTTCATGCACTTGGTCAGCAAAAATGACGAGCAGGTAAAAACGGCCATTGACCAGTGTGTGGCAACCGGGTACGAGGCCCTGATTCTGAGTTTTGGCAGTCATATAAACATGGAAGACAATTCTCCCGAAAACATTGCCCGCTGGAAATCATTGGCAGATTATGCACACGAAAGAGGTATCAAAATCGGGGGTTACTCCCTCTTTTCCTCCCGAAGTATTGGCCCGGAAACGGACGTGATCAGCCCGATCACCGGCAAACCGGGAGGAGCATTTTTCGGCAATGCTCCCTGTCTGGGGAGTGAATGGGGATTAGACTATTTGGCAAAACTCAGGTTCTTTTTCGGCGAAACCGGCTTTGATATTTTCGAAAATGACGGACCTTATCCGGGTGATGTCTGTGCCTCAACTTCCCATCCCGGACACAAGGGATTGGATGATTCTCAATGGACACAGATGAATCTTCAGAAGGGACTTTACCAATGGATGAATGGCCAGGGAATTTATATCAATGCACCCGATTGGTATTTCTTGGATGGCACACACAAAATTGCCCTGGGATACCGTGAGGTCAACTTTTCACTTCCAAGGGACCGGCAGAAAATCCTGAACAGACAGAATATCTATGATGCCACTTGGGAAAAAACACCATCCATGGGTTGGGGATTTGTCCCGCTTACGGTGTATCAGGGAGGAGGGGCAGATGCAGTTTTGGAACCGCTCAAGGATCACTTGGATGACTACAAGCAGTTGATGATGCAATATTACGGAGCGGGGATCCAAGCATGCTATCGGGGGCCGAGACTATATGACACGGAGGAAACCAAGGAAGTGGTGATCTCAGTGATAGACTGGTACAAAAAGTACCGGGAAATCCTTAATTCTGACATCATCCGTCTGAGAAGGGCAGATGGCCGGGATTGGGACGGCTGGATGCATGTGGATCCAAAAGGGAAAGAAAAAGGGCTGATCATGCTGTTTAACCCGACTTCGGAACCCATCAAAAAACAAATTTCACTTCCCTTGTATTATACTGGACTATCAGAATCGGCAAGTATCCGTATGGAAGAAGGTACTGCCAAATCTTATCCACTTAACAGAGAATACGAGGCTATTGTCCCAGTTGAAATCCCCGCGAACGGTTATATCTGGCTCGTAGTAGAGTAAAGGAAACCGTCTCAGTTCGAAAACTTGATTCGGGCCCTGTATTGAAAGAAGCGGAGCCTTTTTTCTGTTAATCCTCTGTAGCCCTTCCGGTTTCAACTAGTCTAAAATCAAATACAAAGGGTACTATCAGGACAGAAAGTGTGGGCAAAACCCTTATATTTTCATCAATTACAATTTCTGAAAATGTCCTTATTCCCTCCAAAGGCCTCCAAGTTCCGAAATGGTCTGATTCTCCTTTCAGTTGTTTGTCTTCTGCTGTCTGGATTCCCTGCTTTGGCTCAGGACGGCACGCCCGATTCCGGTTTCTGGCTCTGGCAACTCCTGGGCAGGCTCCATCCGATGATCGTCCATTTTCCTATAAGCTTGCTGATTTTCGCAGGTTTTCTGGAGCTATTTACCCTAAATAAATTCAATCATCCACTCCGGCCGGGAATCCGGATTCTGGCTTCGGTTGGGGCGCTCAGTGCTATTGGATCGGCAGTATTCGGATGGCTGTTAGCTACCAATGAGGAAGTTACAGGACAGACGCTGGACATACATCAATGGATTGGTTTTGCTTCTGCAGGACTGAGTTTGGTCTTGCTTTTTGTCTTGAGGAAAAGAAAACTCAAATCAAAAACCGGAGCAATCAAAATCTACAGAACTCTGCTTTTCATCTCCGGTATCGGAGTGGGTTTGGCTGGACATTTTGGTGCCTCCCTGACTCATGGCGAGGATTTTTTGACTGAGGTTTTGCCAGGAGGTGAAGATTCTGAAGTGCCCGAATCTTTGACAATTGATCTGGCAACCTTTACCTCTGAACTTTCTCCGGATCAGGAAATCAAGTTGGTGACCAATGTCCGCTCTGTGTTGGCACACAATTGCTACAAATGCCACTCCGGATCCAAAATCGAGGGAGAACTTCGCTTGGATGAGAAGGAATTTGTTTTTGCTGGTGGAGAAAACGGGGCTGTTCTCGTACCCGGAAATCCGGGTGAAAGCGAAATGATCAGAAGGATTTCCCTCGGAAAAAACCACGATGATGTGATGCCTTCCAAAGGAAAATTACTCAGTAAGGATGAAATCAAATTATTGACACTTTGGATTGAAAAAGGAGCTCCCTGGCCGGATGGTGTAGCCCAACAATCCATCTATCGAGCGGCAGAATTGGCTCCGAGAAAACCAGTTTTGCCTACCTCGAAACCTGGACTGGAAAATGAGATTGACCTTTGGGTGGACCAGTATTTCCAGCAGAATCAACTCGAATGGAGCGACCTGGTCGATGACCGAACTTACCTGAGACGAATCTATCTTGATGTGATTGGGCTTTTGCCTTCCCCACAGGAATTGGAAGCTTTTGAAAATGACTCAAATCCCGGCAAGCGGGAAATCTGGCTTCAAAACCTGCTCAACCGAAAAGATGACTTTGCCCAACACTGGATGACATTTTGGAATGATGCGTTGAGAAATGATTACACAGGCACGGGCTACATAACCAAAGGAAGATTTGCCATCACGGATTGGTTGTACACTTCGATTCGCGACAACAAACCTTACGACCAGTTTGTGAAAGAGCTGCTCAACCCCAATGATAAATCCAAGGGATTCATCGAAGGGATCCGCTGGAGAGGAACTGTAAACGCCTCTCAACGCACCGAAATGCAGGCCGCACAAAATGTGGGACAGGTCATTTTGGGGTTGAATCTGAAATGCGCCTCCTGCCATGACAGTTTTATCAGTGACTGGAAACTGGAAGAAGCTTATGCTTTTGCCAATATTTTCGCAGACTCTACACTGGAAGTGAGCCGCTGCGAGCAGCCAACCGGCAAAATGGCCAAAACGAAAATCCTCTGGGAAGAGTTAGGCTCTATCGATAGCACAGCTGCCAAAGCTGAAAAACTTAGACAATTGGCCGACCAACTGGTGCAACCTGCAAATGGACGGATGTACCGTACGGTCGTTAACCGAATCTGGAAACAAATGATGGGACGCGGAATTGTGGAGCCGGTAGATGAAATGGACAATCTGCCCTGGAGTCAGGACTTGTTGGATTGGCTGGCAGTGGATTTTGTAGAAAATGGATACGACCTAAAGCGCTTGATTTTCCAGATAGCCTCTTCCAAAATTTATCAAAGCCAGTCGATTGCCATAGACTCTCCCGAAAAACTGATGGCGGAAGACTTCAAGTTTCAGGGAATCGTGAGAAGACGACTGACCGCTGAGCAGTTTTCCGATGCAGTCAGCCAACTGGCTACACCACTTTTTGATTCGGTGGAAGTAAAATTCAGACCTTATGAACTGATTCCGGAAGCGAAAACAGAGCTTCCATTTGCGAGAGCTGCTTTAGTAGCAAATAATTCGTTCCTTACTTCTTTGGGACGTCCTAACCGGGAGATTGTCTCCACAAGCAGAGATACCCAAGCCAGTTTGCTTCAGGCACTTGAAATGAGCAACGGAGAAAAACTGAACAAATCCCTTGAAAAAGGAGGTGTGATTTGGGCTGAAAGCTATCCAAATACAGAAAAGCTAACGAGGGAACTATATGTCCGTGCATTGCTCCGGCAACCAAGCGACAAAGAACTCGAGGTTGCAAAAAAGGCCTTCGGTGAAAAACCGGAAGCTACCGAAGTCCAGGATCTCCTCTGGGCGGTGTTCCTGTTACCTGAATTTCAAATGATTTATTGATTGCCATGAAATATTTACAAAGCCGTCGCGATTTCCTTAAAAAAACCAGTGCTGCAGCCATGGCAACCATGGGAATGGGAGGGCCTTTGGCCGGCCTGCTATCTTCCTGTGGCACGGCAACTATACCATCCACTGCGGATTCTGTGATATTGCTTTTCATGGCTGGTGGCATGGCTCATACCGAGACCTTTGACCCCAAAAAATTCACCCCTTTCCGAAAGGGAATGGAGTCAAAAGAAGTGCTGAGTACTTTCCCTGCTATCCCAACCAAACTCGATGGAATCCAAATTTCCGAAGGATTGGAAAATATAGCTTCGGTTTTGGATAAAGGAACATTGATCCGATCCTATCAGGCTGCGGATCTCGGACATATCCTGCATACCCGCCATCAGTACCATTTTCATACCTGCTACGAACCGCCACAATCTGTGGTCGTTCCGCATTTGGGAAGCTGGATTGCCAAAGAAAAAGGCGCTTTGAATCCTGTGATTCCTCCATTTATCAATATCGGGCAGCGGTTTACGGTAGGCGAAGGGGAAGAACTGAAGGCATTTCACAGTGCAGGATTTTTGGGATCGGAACACGGACCGTTTTTGATTCCTGACCCGACTGCCGGATTGGATGCTGTCCGACCTCCAGTAGGAATGGATTCCAAGCGTTTTGAGTCCAGAAATCAGCTTTACAAGGATTTGATCTCAGCTGGCCCTATGGGTGAATTTGGTTCGGATTATCAAAAAGAATCACTTAAAAGATCTATGGAGCAGGCTTATATGCTGCTCAATTCACCTGAAGCCAAGGCATTTGACCTAAGTCAGGAGCCAAGAGAAAGCTATGAAAAATATGATACTGGAGGAAGATTTGGTTTAGGCTGTCTTTTGGCCAGAAGACTTGTAGATCAGGGTGCCCGATATATTACTGTCACTACCGAATACGAGCCGTTTTTTGGCTGGGATACCCATGACAATGGTAACACCCGATTGAAGGACATGAAAAAGATGATCGATGCTCCTATTGCACAACTCATTAAGGACCTGGATCAAAGTGGAAAATTGGAGAGAACCTTGGTGATTGTTGCCAGTGAATTCAGTCGGGATATGCTGACTGAAGGCAGACCGGATCTGAAAGTACTTGACCAAGTCGAAGTGCCGGATATCATCGAAGACATGAAAAACTACGGCATGCACCGACATTTCACTGATGGCTGCTCCATGTTGATGTTTGGTGGAGGAATCAAGCGAGGTCATGTTTTTGGCAAAACTGCCGACGAACGTCCTTGCAAAACCATCGAAAACCCGATCAAAATCGACAGCATCCACCAGACTGTTTACCATGCTCTGGGAATTCCTCCGGATAAAAATTACGAAATCGAGCAACGTCCTTTCTACACTACACCAGATGGGCATGGCAAGGTGGAGTATGGTTTATTGGCAAACGCTGAGGTCTGATCATTCCTTTTCAGCAAATCTGCCTGAAATCAAAAACCTGAGTCCAATAGAAACAAACTCATTGTTGAGCAAAAAGTAATCCTCAGAAGGTTCTTTGAGGGTAGAAATATTGTACTGTATCTCCAATTTCGCCTGGGGAAATCCTCCCCGGATTAAAATCCCCGGTTCGAACATCACTTTGTGGTTTATTTCGTCAAGAAATTCTCCGGAGTTGATCGGCATTCCATCCAAAACCAGCTGTAAGTCATCGCCCGAGGTGATGTTCAAGTAAGAAATTCTTGGAGTGAGCGCCAGGTCAAAATACTTGGTGGTAAAACCAATGCTGGACTGAATAAAGGGTTTGATATAGTTCAAATGAAGCGTTGACCCGTTATTTATCAAGGATGTATTCTTGATGGACGCTGTTCCGACTCCTGCGTAGCCTTCATAGCTAATCTTCTTGTCGGGATTCCCACCGAAAAGCCCCACTCCCAGCTCAAAATAGGAGCCTTTCCCTTCCCATTCGTCATCTTCGTTTTCGGCTCCTTTCAGGGAATAGAAGCTGGATATAACACCTACCCTATCCGAAATGGCATAGGCTCCCTGAAGCCCCACTCCATTGGCTACCCAGGCTCCATCGCTGCTGGAGTAGCTCACCTGCCCGCTAAACTCCCCTTTCTCTTGAAGTAGCGGGACGTTCTGTCCCACATTCGAATACAATACCGGGCCGCAGGAATAAAGGATCGAGCCGAAGACAAACGGGGATAAAAATCTGAAGATCGTTTTCATGACTTGGCTATTTTGAGTGGAAATATCCTATGTCAAAGTTTACAAAACAGGATCTCTTACAGATGGCAGTGATTGCTTATCCTTTTTTAGAGATTATGGTTTTCTGCCAAATCTATCCCATTATCTAAAAATCAACCTGCCAAAACCCCTTTCCCGATCCACTTTAAACAGAAAATTCTCTGATCAAACGGATTTATTGCCGTTAGTCAAAATACACCAACCTTATAGGGATTGTCCGTTAAACAAGCTGTTATAATTGAAGTCTAACTCCAGCATTTCAATTTACAAACGATCAAACACACCAAAACAAACCCGTTAAACACATGAATTTGATTACCACTTTAATCCTTGCAGCCGGAACATTGCTCGCTACCAACAGCTCGCTTGCTCCTGCCACTGTAAACAAGACCGAAAGCACCGTCACTTGGAAAGCTGAGAAAGTAACAGGAAAACACTGGGGCTATGTGCCCATCTCCGATGCCCAGCTTGACGTTGCAAGTGGCAAGATTACCGGTGGCTCCTTTGAAATGGACATGACCAACCTGACTGTGGAAGATCTGACTGATCCCAAATCAAAAGGCAATCTCACCAACCACCTGAAGTCTGACGACTTCTTCTCCGTGGAAAAATTCAACAAGTCCACCTTCAAAATCAAAGAAGCAAAGACTGCCAACGGAACGGACTACACGATCTCGGGCGACTTAACTATCAAAGGCACTACCCAGCCGGTTTCTTTTCCTGCCAAAGTATCAGTATCCGGCAAAGAACTCACGGCTACCGGAGAGATTACCTTTGATCGTACCAAGTTTGACATCAAGTACAGATCCAGCAACTTCTTCGAAGACCTGGCCGACAAAGCCATCTATGACGAAGTGAAATTGGAAGTGAAACTGGTAGCGACTATTTGATTAGAAAATTGAAAGATTTCAAAAACAAAAAATTAGGCCTGGAAGCAATTCCAGGCCTTTTTTTATGACTCCAGAATACTGGCCAAAAATCTGGCGAAAGGCCGGATTTGCTGATCGGCACTGGCCGACTCCAAGGCTGCCATGTATTCTTCCCTCCTGCTCATCGGCACAATCATCCAGGGATATCCGCCTGAAGCCATCAAGAGATTCATCAGGAATCGTGCAATCCGACCATTTCCATCCACATACGGATGGATATAAACGAAGACAAAATGGCCCAAAACTGCCCTCACCGCAGCACTCTTTTCTGTTGATAGCAACTCAAAATAAGCTGGCATCAAATCCCTGACCAGCTCGCTTCCCGGCGGTACATGCTTGGACTGACGGATGTAAACAGGCTGATTGCGATATCCCGCCAAGTCTGAAGCACGGATAATCCCCGCCTCCACGCTCGGAGCAAAAAGCTCCCGATACCAAGTCCGATGTGCGGACTCTGCGACTTTTCCGGGTTCAGCACCTTCAAGCACGGCTTGGAGTTCTTTTTTCACTGACTGAAAGGCAAGCCAATACCCTCTGGCGGCCATAGCATCCCGATGCTGTCGGTCTGAGTCCCGGGCCTCCGGCTGCCAGTTCTCTGCTTTGATCCGCTCGATCAGGTCTGCCGATACCCAGTAGCCTTCGATCGAAAGCGAGTTATACGCATCGTTGACAAAGAGATCTGCAACTCGCTGAAGGTACCCTTCCCGGTCCGCAGGTATGCCCGGCTCTTCGGGAAACTCTTCCAAAACCGTCTCCCTCATGCTCAACCACATCAGATGAAGCCGATTTACCTGAGGCAAAACCTGCCTGGAAGGAAGCAACAAAGTACTAGGAGCAGCAAATGGATCCTGCTCGGTGACCGTATAGCCTACGCTCCGCATTCCTGCCAAAATATCGGCTGCAATCGCATCCCGTCCGATATTCCGAAAGGCTCCAGCCAGTCTTCCCGCCACCACCGAATGGCCTCCATCGAGGAGTTTGCGAAGCAATTCTGTTCCATCCCGAAAGGTGGCCAAAGCTGCCCTCACATCTACGGGATTATTGCGGAAGAAAACCTCAGGACTATAAATAAGGGCCGATTCCAGGGAAAACAACCGCAATCCATGGGCGTCCACCACTTCCTCTTCTGCATCTGCCATTTTCGCTCTGGTCTCAAAAATAGAAGTGTCAAATGGCAATTGTGTAGTCTGATTGCGTGCACCTGGAGCCCGAACTAACAACTGTCTGGGCACGGTGAGATTGCCAGCATGAATGATCACCGACTGCTCGGGCGACAGGCTCCATTCCTTCCCAAACCGCTCCTCAAGGTATGCTGCGCAGAAATACCAAAAGGAAGTGTACCAGGAAGTGCTCTCTCCCACAGGCTCATCAGGTCGGGTAGGGATATACCATCCCCGCATCACCTCTTTCAAAAAACCCGAACGAACCAAGCGCTCCCGATGGGTACGGCTGAGTTCGGATGATTTGACGGCAATCTTTTCTACTTCCTGCAGATCCTTGAGGATGGTCAGGGAGCTAGCGAGTCTTTCGGAGATCGTGGCCATTCTTTTCCCTTTTTCCAAAGGTAATTTAGCTTTTACGGTTTTACAATTTTTAGCTTATGTTGTTTTATTATTTTTAGCTTTTAATGATATCCAATATTTAGCTTTTAGAGTTGTTTCTGATTTTGCTTTTAGTGCCTCAGCTTGAAAAGTTCTACAGCTATAAACAAAAACAGGCCGGAAATTGACTTCCGGCCTGTTTTTTTTGCTTACTACATAGGTTAGTTGAGGTAATATAATTTTTTACCAAGCTTTAGATTTTACCTGGCATTGGCAGTGTTTCTGAAACTCACCCAAAACGCGACTTCGTCCGTCTGAACCATCTTTGCACCTGGAGTCACCAGTTGTTCGGCAAGTTTGGGATCAGGGTTTGCTGCAATTTTTCCGTCAGTTCCACCTAGGGAATTGATCCAGGTCTTCATCCCATATTTTCGACAGGCCTTCATCGTCTTGTTAGTGTAAAAGCTCGGATCTATGTGAACCATCGCTGGTGCGAAACGCTTTTCGATCTTATAAATATCATCTGTAGAATAAGCTCTCGGCATCAGTTGGGCTTCTGGCATAAGACTGCGCACATGATCTAGCACATTCCAGTCCGAGTCAAAGAAAAACACCTGATCCGCCATACCCAGTTCTTTGACGATCGGCACGAGGTACTGGACTTTTTCAGTCTTCAGATCCAGATCCACATACACTTTCCCTTTGGCCAATTCCAATGCCTCCCGCAGCGTGGGAATATATTGGTCAGATTCGGTTCCGTCTGTATTTTTCAATTTTACCTTCTTGATCTGCTCCGCAGTCATTGTCTCAAGAGGGCCACGCGCCGAAACAGCAGTTCGGTTGACGGTGCCATCATGAAGCAAGAAAGGAACTCCGTCTGAGCTCACTTTGACGTCGATTTCGATGATGTCCACACCCAGTCGGATTGCTTCCCGAATTGAGGCTAGGCTATTCTCCGGATAAACCGCATGTGCAGCCCTATGTGATGCGATTACTAGACTATCCGGATGCTCCATTCTTAACCGGATGCTACTCAGTTGGGCTTGTGCTCCTGCGGAAAGCAGCAGGAAAAATGTGATAAGGAAAATTCGAAAGTTCATATTTGGGGAAATCATTGCTCTCTTGACCCATTTCGTTCCGGAGTCGACGGGATCTTATTGACGATTTTGTTGCCGCCTTTCTTTTTGGTCATCACAAAGCTGTCGTAGAGTTCACCTGTCGCCATGTACGATTCATACAAGAGTTCATCGCCGTTGATGCGGATCGTTTGGAACAGCTGCGTACTGAAGGCACTTCTCACCATCCATTCTTGCTTATTCACATCATACATTTTTGGCCCGGCGACAGAGACCACATAGACTGGTCCTTTGTGGTAGTCTAATTTATCTGACCCGGCAATGGTATTGGCCTGACCTCGGGCATAGGCGTGATCATGTCCCTGTAGAATCATATCCACTCCAAATTCCTCGAAAATCGGTCTAAAATCATCCAACAATTTCACATTCGTCCGCTCTGCCTTGGTGGCATAGACCGGATAGTGAATGAAGACAAAAGTCCATTTCTTGGGGTTGTTGGTCAAAATTTCACGTAGCCACTTCTTCTGAATTTCCAACATTTCAGAAGATTCATCGATCTGCTCGGTGTCCAAGGAGATCAGCTTCACGTCGGCATAGTTGACTTCGTAGGCTGTCTCCTCCAATTCTTTCACCCCTGCTGGGCCGTTGGCCGGCAAGTTAAACTGCGCTCTCCAGTGCTCGGTGATTTTCACATCACGAAACTCGTGGTTGCCGGGAGTCATGATGGTCGGAATCGACGAATGCAAAAATGCGCCGCCTTTGAACCACTCTCCCCACTCCAAATCCGAGTTGTGACGGTTGATCAAGTCGCCGGCATGCAAAGTGACATCTACACGACCTGACTTCAGATGCGACTCCCGATATACGCGGCTCCATTGTGACAGGATATTAGTTTGTGCATCTCCATAGTAAAGGATCGAAAATCCTGCTTTCGAATCCGGCATCTCGATCTGAAACCATTCACTCCACAATCCCGGCTTGCCTACCCGATACATATACATCGCACCCGGAGTCAATTGATCTACTTTGACTGCGTGATTATTGAAATTCAAGATGGGTTCATCTTCCTTCTGAGTTGTGAATTTGGAAGTGCTGGCAGAAAACTGCTTGACATCCTTCTGGAATTCCGGTCCGGGCGTTGCCGGTGCCAGCTCAAGAAATGACTCAGTGACGGCCGATTCCGTTCGCCAGTTTACTGCGATGGAAGTCTCACCGTTTTCGCCCGGATGAAGGATAATCCGGTCTGGTCGCGATCCGGCAATCGCCATCTTGCCGGGAATGGAATCAGGGACTTGAGCCGCACTTTGGAAATGCACCATTAAGCCTAATGCCAGGCAAAGCGCAATTGAAATTCTGAATTTGTTAATCATAGAGGGAATGAAATAAAGGCAGAACGACCGTTACCCGCGATCATTCTGCCAAAAAAAACCACATTCATACTACCTCCCAATGGGATTAATCGGACTACTTAAAATGAAAAATAAACAGGAGTTTCCTTTAAAACTGTTGGATTAAGCGGTTTTTGGGAAAAATGAAAATCGTCGACAGCCCACAGTCGATAGACCACAGCCTTGGTCAAAAATCCAATTTAAGTCTCGTTATAGGTCAAATTTCACAGTTAGCAAGCCATACCGAGGCTGGACGAGATAGGCATAAGTGCTGATCAGGTTTTCGCTGAAGCTGTCTCTGCGGATTGATCTCGTGTCCAGAATATTCCAAACCGAAACCCGAAATTCCCAAGGGCTTGATTTGCCCTGGTAGGCAAGGAACGCATTCAAAAACTCGAAGTCACTTCGGATACCACTGCCTTGGTTGAGATAAGAGTTATAAGTATAATCGGCTTTTAGCTTTAGGCCTTTATAAATATCTAGGTCGATCTCCACTTTGGGACTGTGAGTGGTGAAAGTGTTCTTGATTTCACCTGAATTGTAGGCATTTGCTGTAAAAGAATATCCCAGATCCACCTCCAAAATTTTAAAGAAAGTGGACGTCACCCCAACATCGTAGGTCTGTGAAAACTGCTCGTTTCTGGTAGGATTTTCATCCAAAACGAGATTGGTGGAAAAGGCATTCCAGCGTCCGCCAGCATCCAGCTTGAACCGGTTGTAGCGCTTGTCCATCCGCAAATCAGCCGTGGCAGTTTCATTTACAGGATCGATATTCAGGACAGAAAGCAAGCGGTTGATCCCGGCAAAATCCGTAGTAGTGATGATTTCGTTCCTTTTTCGCTGCCAGTTCAGGTTGCCTGAAAGGTTGAGTCCGGAATACATATCAAAATGGTTGTAATACAGGGAATGGGAGTAGTAAAGTCCATTATCCAAAACCCGGTTTCCCTGAAATACGGCATTGTAATCCTGGAGGACATATCCCTGAGCGAGCTTTTGGATGTCCATGAAATTCGCCTCGGTCTGGAATCGATAAGTCAGAGATTTGGTCGATTTGATATTCCATTTGGAATAAAAGCCCGGCAAGGCCAAAATTTTGTCATAGTTCAGTTCATCCCCGAATTGGAAGTCTCTCCAGGCATATCGATGCAGGTAAACCGATGGGCTGATGATGACTTTTTTCCATTTGGTCTTGTAGGTCATCCCCAGGTAAATATCCTGGAGGCCAAACTCATTATCATTGTCAAATGCCTCAAATTCACTTTCAGAGTCCGCTTGTTCCAAAAATCCTGTCAGTTTTTGAGCAATATTTTGATAGCCCAGTGACCAGTTGAGATGATTGGTCGCGTTCAGTATGTGATAGTAGTTGAAAGCCCCTTCGATCGTTTGTGTGTTGATTTCCTGGGACTGGAGAAATCGGTAGCTCTCCTGGTTTATAAGGGGAATCACACCTTCCATAGGTTTCAGATTGGTGGTCAGATCATAGAGTGGATCTGTGAATTTCTTTTCCCAATTGGCTTCCATCGAAAATACCCGCTTTTCGCTTGGGGCATGGTACCATTCGGCTTTTTGCTGAAAGCTGTAGGGAGTCCGAGACTGGATGGTTGCCAGATTTTGCTCCCTTTGCCCAAAATCAGAATTCATCACATTCCCATTTTCGATTTCAGAAAGCTTTCCAAAAAAGCTGTATTTGAAATAGGTCTCCTCTTTGGGAGTGAATGTCAAACCGTACTTCATGAGTCCGGATTTGTTTTCAACCCGGCTGGCCGAGGTCAGCAATTCCTGGTTGTTTTCGCCCGAATTCAAATAGGTGCGCAAGGAAGTACTTCCCATCTTGTTGTCCGAACTTGAACCTATCAGGAATCCTGAATGCCGCCACTTTTTGCTCGGGTTGAAGTTGAAATTAAGTGCTCCAAGCGTCGTCTCCAGGGAAGCAGCATTGTCCCGACTGGCCATTGGAATTCCTATATCATCCCCTGCAAGTGCCACGTTCGACCCGGTTCTTCGGCCCAAACCTGCCATTCCGCCGCTAAAGCGAAAATAATCCTGAAGCGTAAAGGTCTGCTCTCCGACGTTGTTGGTACCACCGATAAGATTCAGATTCAGTTTGGGAGCATAATAAAAGACATTGGCGTGACCGAGGTAGCGTTCTTCCGGACCCGCACCTGCCGTCACATCCCCGAAGACCATGTTCTTTTTCCCGTCTTTGAGTTGGATGTTCAGGGCCAAAGATTCGTCATTATCCAATCCCCGTATCGGGGAGATTTCATTGAAATTCTTCAACACTTGCACTCGGTCCACAGCATTTGCTGGAAGGTTTTTGGTGGCCAATTTGGTGTCTCCATCGAAGAACGGCTTGCCGTCCACCAGGACTTTGTCGACCTTTTTCCCCTGTACTTTGACATCCCCGTTGTCATCGATCTGGAATCCCGGCAGCTTTTCCAGTACATCTTCGAGTTTGCGCTCCGTCCCGGTGGTAAAAGCATCAGTTTTGTAGGTCAGTGTATCGCCTTTCATCGTGACCGGCATCTCAGATACCACTTCGACAAGGCCCAACTCGGTATCACTTTGCTTCAGGACAATCTGCATCTGTACCTCGGAATCCCATTCTGAGATCAGTTTTTCAAACTGGTGATACCCCACAAAAGAAACCCGGAGCAAAAATTGGGACCCTTCGGCCAGCGTGATCTTGAATCTCCCTTCCTCGTTGGTGATCCCAAATCCGCCGATCTTTTGCGTGCTTTGGTTCACTGCCACCACATTTGCGTAGGCAATCGGCCTATTAAGGCTGTCCAACACCTGCCCGACAAGGGGTTTGCTTTGAGAAAAAGAAGAAAAGGAAATCAGGACAAAGCCCAGGCAAATCAGAGTCCGGTAGAAAAAAGGCATAGTTGGTTTAGTTTTCAGTATTTACTGGAAGTTGGACTTGGAATTCCCGTGAGTGGAGACACTCACCGGGGCAGGGTCGATCGTGGAAAATTCTACTTATCTATTTCCGGTAATTAGAGGCACTCACCGGGGCAAAGGCTTCGACTCCGCTACCAATGACTGATTAACTTAAGGATCTTAACTAGTGTCAGTCCGAGCGGAGTCGAGGACCCTTCGACTCCGCTCAGGGTGACCACTATCCAGGCAAATCAATCAAATTGCCGTCATTTCCTTTTTTTATGTTCGCGGAATATTTTAGACTCAGCCTGACATCCACTGATTCTTGCTCCTTGATACTATCACTAATTTCCTATTCGAATCGTAAACTGATTTCCCTCGCCGGGCTTGCCTTGATATTTGTTCATCATTTGCTTCATGCCTTCTTCCTGCTCTACCCGAAATTCTTCGCGGCTGACGATTTTTCCACGCTTGGGATGCTCGATTGTCACCGGATCAGAGGATGGATTCAGTTCGATTTTTTCACAAATGAGCGTTCTGCCCTGATTATGGACTTCCAGGATCAAACCTGGTAAGCCGAAGTAATTTTCAGGACCATGGGAAACGGGGATTTCTGGGGTAAACCAAGCCTCTACCTTGATAGTGTCTTTGAAAGCTTCCATCTCAGTCATGCCGGTGGAAAACCGCTGGGAATCGATAATTCTTGAATAAGTTGCTTTTTGAGCGTTGTAGTTGCCGATTTTCTTGGTCTCTCCTGTGAGTTCCCATTCGGCAGTTTCCAGTGTGTCTTTGATCAAAAACTCCTTGCCCATCATCTCCTGCTCCTGCTCGTAGGCTTGGTCTGCGATGTTTTTGTATAGCACCCGGTCAGCACTCCCTGTATTGATCACCATCGTCATGCCTCCGGAACTGGCAGTAGCTGGTCCGGCTCCAAGGCTTTCGGCTTGCTTCCAATTGGACTCTGTTTGGGTAAAAGATAGAATGTAATCTTTCTCCATCTGCTTTTTGAGCTGGGCTTGGATTTCGGCCATTTGCTCGGGGCTGGTTTTGCTGCTGTCCATCTGGAACTGTATTTTGCTGGAGGATTTGTAATAAGCTCGTCCGGTCAATCCCTGAGCAATGGCCTGGGGAATCGTCACACTTCCAAAAAAGAGCGCTGCGAGTAATAGAAATTTTGCTTTCATGGCTGGGTAAAATTATTTGTCTTAATAAGTTGAATTTACTGTTTGGATTAAATTCGATGGTCTGTTGACCGTGGACTGTTGACAGTTCCAATCCTGCCACAAACCAATAAAAAGCAATCAAACCTATACGTTAAGCACTGTTAACGTGTGTTAACGTTGAAATTTAAGCTGGCAAAACCTTAATTGGAGGCTTTCAGATTTTGACTTTCTTGATACTAACTTTTCAAGTCATCCTCCAATCCGGACTTTACTTCCCTCACCCGGCTTGCCTTGATATCGGCTTTGCATCTGCTGGATGCTTTCTTCCTGGATCAACTGAAACTCTCCCTGGCTGACCACTTTTCCTTCCTTGGGTTTTTCGATTTCCACGGGATCGGCCGCAGGATTGAGTTCGATTTTTTCACAATAGTAGGTTCTACCGCCATTATGAACCTCCAAGATCAAACCCGGCAGTCCGAAATAATTTTCCGGACCATGAGCCACGGGGATTTCGGTAGTAAACCAGACTGTGACCCGGATCGTGTCTTTGACATTTTCCATTTCAGTCATTTCGGCCGAAAAGTGCATAGCATCCACCAGCTCCGTATAGCTTGCCTTTCGCGCTGTGTATTCTCCGATCTTTTTCGTCTCGGGGCTCAACTCCCATTTGCGTGGAACCAAGGCATCCTGGATCAAAAACTCCTTACCCATAAACTCTTGCTCCTGCACATAGCTTTGATCTACGAGGTTTTTATAAAGAATTTCGTCCCCACTTCCGGAGAGATTTACGGTCATTCCATCGGAGGCTGAGGGACTGGAGCCATTTTCCAGCGTTTCCATTTGCTTCCAGTTGGATTCAGTTTGGGTAAAAGAAAGGATAAAATCCCGCTGCCAGGGTTTCTTCATAATTTCATGAGCTTCGGCAATTTCTTCCGGACTCATATCGGCGCTGTCTATTCTAATCATAATTTGATTGGAGGCTTTATAATAAGCCCGGCCAGAAAGCTGCTGGGATTTTGCCTCATCAACTAGGAAGACGAATAAGGAAAGAAGAATCAAAAGTTTGGTTTTCATGGCTTAAATGGATTTTGGATTGGGATAAAATTGTCGGCTACAAACCAATCCAAAGGAAAACTTCAAAAGCGTTAAGCACTGTTAACGTGTGTTAACCTCAGTTTTTCGCTTTCACATAAGCCCCTAATTTAGCGTTGTGAAAAAGCTGCAATTCAAGCGAATAGGATTTTTGATCGGATTTACCCTGCTGGTGAGCATCGGGGTTCAGGCTTGGCGCACCTATTCCCAATTGCAAATCATCAGACGTCAGCTCGTTGTCGACATTCAGCAGTCTCTGGACAATGCCCTGGAAAGCTACTTTGCCGAACTGGCCCAAACCAATGTGATTGGGTTGACCAATCGGCCCGGCTCTCCCGCTCTCCCAAATATCGGCGGATTGGACTCGGGCCATATCACGCATATCACCATAAACAGTCAAGACACTGTAGGCATATCTGCGAATGGACTGAGCCAGAATACCCTTCGGCTGAAAAGGACCCTAAATCCTGAAAATATCGAAGGAATTGACTCCATTTTTTGGCAAAGTGCACCATCCGACTCCACTGTTAAAATGATTTTTTTGGATTCTTCCCAAAGAATTAATGGGCACAAAAGCCAAGATTTAAACGTTTTTTACAGGAGAAACGAAAACGACAGCATCAATCAGCTCCGTTACTTCACCAACAAGGTCATCATCTCCATCACCCGGGATTCTCTCGATTTTGACAAAATAAAGACCTTCCTCGAAGCGGAACTGGATCGGAGAAGAATCGAAATCGACTACGAACTTTTCCAATCCAACAGAAGAATTCCCAGAACTGGAGAAAAAGCCGAGCCTCCAAAACCCAAAGAGAAAAAATCTGACTTGAGCTACATTACCGTTTCCCGCTCTACCTTTTTGCCACCGGGACAGTCGTTGGAGATACATTTTGAAATTATTTCGAAGACCCTGGTAAGACGTGGAATCTTTGAGATTTTGACTTCTCTGACCTTTTTGGCCATCATTGCCTATGCCTTCTATTACCTCTATCAGACGATCAAAAACCAAAAGGAAATCGCCGAAATCAAGCAGGACCTGATCGCCAATATCACCCACGAATTCAAAACTCCGATTGCAACCACGCTATCAGCGATCGAGGGAATTCAGCTTTTCAATCCGGAAAATGACCCGGCAAAGACCAGTCGCTACTTGGGCATCTCCAAAGCCCAAATGCTCAAATTAAATCAGATGGTGGAAAAACTGCTGGAAACTGCTACCCTGGACTCCGACCAATTGCCGCTTCATCCCGAACCAATCGAACCTGAAATTTTGCTACGCTCCCTCGTGCAGAAATTCCAGACGATGGCTCCCGAAAAATCCATTGACCTCACGCTGCCTTCCCATTGCAAACCGATCTTGGCAGATCCCTTTCACTTCGAAAATGTCATCTCCAACCTCCTGGACAACGCCATCAAATACGGTGGAGACCAGATCCGGATTTGCCTGGACCAAAACGGCAACAGCCGCATCCGAATTTGGGACAATGGCGGAAAAATAGAATCTGCGCAAAAGGAGCGGGTTTTTGAGCAGTTTTACAGGATTCCGCAGGGAGATTTGCATGATGTCAAAGGCTTTGGAATCGGGCTTTATTACGTGAAAAAAATCCTCGAAAAACACGGGGGGAAAATCGAATTGGACACTGCGCCGAAGCACACGGCCTTCACTACCATCTGGCCATGAGCAAAATCAACGTATTATTGGCCGAAGACGAGCTGGCCCTGGGGATGATCATCCAGGAAAGTCTCGAAAGCCGGGATTTCAAGGTCAGGCTTTGCGGTGATGGGCAAAAAGCATGGGAAAGCTACCAACAGCAGAAGCCGGATGTGCTGGTCCTGGACGTAATGATGCCCAAAAAGGACGGCTTCACCTTGGCTGCGGAAATCCGCAAGACCGATCCCTACACACCGATCATCTTCCTCACTTCCAAAAGCCAAACCGAAGATGTGGTCAAAGGCTTTGGGCTCGGAGCCAACGACTACGTGCGCAAGCCATTCAGCATGGAGGAACTTATTGTACGCATCAAATCCCATCTGGACAAGATTCGAATCCGGCAAAGCCAAAGTGATTGGATCGTCTTGGGGAAATACGAATTTCACCCCACCAGACAATTGCTGAAACTCGGAGAAAATGAGCATCCTCTTACTTCCCGTGAATCCCAGTTGCTTCAGATTTTGCTGGAAAATGCGAATGACATCACCGACCGAACTAAGATTCTGACCCAAATCTGGGGTTCGGACGACTTTTTTAACGCACGTAGCATGGATGTCTTCATCACCAAGCTCCGCAAAAAACTGCAGGACGATCCGGCGATTCAGATCCTGAACGTGCGGGGATATGGGTTTAAATTGGTGTGTTGAGTTTTTAAACTTTTCCAAAGTTCGAAACTTTGGAAAAGTTATAGTATCCCTGCCAGTGAAAATTCAAACCAGCATCTCTATTTCAGGACAGTGCTGTCCTTGGCTTTCTGATTCAAACCAACCCTTCCACAACCTTCTCAATATGAGAATGATCTGTCCCGCAGCATCCTCCAATCACTCGTAATTCAGGAAGCAAGCGATCCAGCTCGACATAGCAATTAGCCAACAGTACTTTATCCCCTTCATCCAGAGTTTCGGATTCATCTAGTTCCGCGTGGCTTTTCAGAGATGCGTTGGCGCGGACTCCTTTAATTCTTCCGATCCAATTTTCGCTGCTTTCAAATACAGAAGAAAAATGCTTGGGATGGGCGCAATTGACCATGAAATAGGCTGGATAACTCTCTGTCAACCGATCATTTTCCTGAATGGCCTCCGCTAGGGATAGACCGCTTGGAAGCTTCCCGTCAGTCTCCACGGTGAATGAAATCACCACCGGAATGCCTTGCTCCTTTGCAGCAAGAGTAATTCCTACTGCTTCTTCCAGATAGTTCATAGTGATAGCCGAAACCAAATCAGCACCGGCTTCCTTGAACGCCTGTATTTGGGTAACGTGATATCCCTTCGCTTCATCGACGCTCATCTGAACACCGGGCTGATAGCCATCTCCTCTTGGTCCTAGGCAACCTGAAATCAGATCGTTTTCCCCATCCAACATCTCCTTAAAGAAACTTACAGCGAATTTATTGACCTCAAAAAGCTCTTCAGTTGAATACCCCAATTTCTTCCCCCAATCCGGATTAGACCTCCAAGTGGGAGTTTCAAGCAAAAATGGAAGATTCCGGTCCCTGGCAATTTTAATATATTCCTGGTAATACGATTTCAGCGCTTCCCGTCCTTCTGGGTTATTTAACAACTCAAAGGCAGCAAAAGATCGAAGCTCAATTCCTTTGTGAAAAATAAGGGTGGTTTCCAGCCCTCCATCGGTAATAATCCTGGAATCTGAATTCAATAGTCTGTTCAATTTCATTGGCAGAAAGGATTTTAAAAATCAATTGAGTTGTCAACGAACTGAATTACTTCATTTTAGGAAGATAACCCAAATTGATCCTAAGAATTTTCAAATTCCAACCTCTTCCGGATCATTAAAACTTTGACTCCTCAACTTTGATAGTTTGAGCCTGCGCTCCATAGATCATGGAGAACAGGCCCAAAAAGGTCAGTTTCAACTTATTCATAGGTTGAATGAAGCAATCTCAAATTAAAACAACTTTTCCTGCGGAGGAGTCGCTCCAGCCAAACGGATATAAACAGTGGCCTGACCTCTGTGGTGGGTCTGGTGCTCAAAGCATTTTTCAAGCGCCTGTCCCTTGGTCATTTCAAATCGCCCAAATAAGGTGGTTTTTTCGGCGAGTTTTTCAGGCGTCATGGTTTTAAGACTATTGATCACAAAGTCATAGCCTGCCATTACCAGTTTGGTCACATTCTCTTTGGACTGGTCGGCGGATTTTTCTGATTCACCCATCCCAACGGGACTGGCCACTCCGGTTGCTGCAGTTGTAAAGCCATAGTTTCCATCTGTCAGGTGGAGCATTTGCTGAGCAAAAGACCGCATCTCTGGAGTGGGCTTTAGACTGTACTTGTCCGCCGGCATTGCATCCAGGTATTCTTTGGTGTAGACTTTAGCACGCTCCCAGTCTTTTACCATTTCCACAATCGAGGTTTGGGCCTGGGTAAGGCCGATAAATGCAAATAGCATGGTCAGGGTTGCAAATAGATTTTTCATAAGTAATTGGTTTTTAAATTGATTAGTAAGGTAAGTTAGGATGTTTTAGCCTATTTATTTTAGTAAAAAAGACCTGCTCCCAACTCGCTGCCCAAAGTTCCCGGTGCGATATGCATGTAATGTTTACTGGTCGGATCAGTGACGATCTTCAGACTTCCTTCTTTTTGGATGATGACATTTTCGGCGAATTTCAGTTTGGCGGGATCCGCTGGTTCACCGAGGCCTGCAGGTCCTCCTCCTTTGTTTACCAATTGATTATATCCTACCACCAGGGAATTTTCCAGATTGAAACTGCTTTTTTCATCCTTATTCAAAATCCAAAAAGCTTCAGCATCGGCCACCACATTGTTGTAGAATTTGAAATCCTCAGCCAGAGACCAAGTCCAAACTGCAGCTCCATAGATATTGACAATAAGGTTATGATGCATTGCGGAGTTTTCGGATGGTCGATCAGAAAACCAAAAGACCACGGCATCCTTCACTCCATAGAATACACAATGATCCACCACCACTCCTTGTCCACTGGCTAGCACTGGAAGGTGATTGGGAGCAGCATGAATATCTCCCAAAAACAAGCACTGCGTCACCCGAAGGTCATCCAAATCTCTTCCCTCCCGAATGATTGGATAATTTCGAATCACCAATCCTTCTTTAGGCCGCTCATGAACGGGAGATCCCAAAACCCTCAAGCCTTGAATCGTCACATGGCTGGTTTCAATTTGAATTCCATTGGATGCACCACCCAATCGGTCATCCGGGATGTTTTTAAAAGGCATGGTGGAAATCAGAACGGGCATTTTTCCCTGATCCCAATTCGGATCATCCGGAAGGATCTCTGCCCGGATCGTCAGTCTGTTCTCGCGAGTAAACTTCCATTTGGTTGGCTCAAACCGTACAGTTGTATCCAAGGCATACATTCCTTCGGAAAGGAAGACGGTGACAGCACCTTCGCCTTCAGAAGTATTGATCCGTCGGGCAGCTTCAAAAAGTGAACGGAGAGGTTGGTCTTGTTGTCCGGAATTGCTGTCTTTTCCGAGTTCAGGATTTACGTAAAGCAAACCATTTTCAAGTTGCGCAAAACCTTGGAAGGCGATGAGTTGCAAAAGCAAAAGGGTCGTGAATAGCCGTTTCATTGGTTGTCTGTTTTGATTGAGACAAAGATCCTGCGATACGATGGCCTGTACCCTTAATCTACCTTAAGAAATTCGGCTATTTGGAAATAAGATCCCTACGGACCTTGCTCAAAAACTCAGGCGTGATCCCGAGATAAGAAGCGATCTGGGTATTGGGAAGCCGGTTGGACAAATGGGGATATTGCTCCAAAAAGCCCAAATACCGTTGTTCGGCTGTGGAACTGAAGTTTTGGAGGACCCGATTCTGGAGTTCTATGTATTTGAGTTCGATCAAAACTTTGAAGATCCGGTCCAGCTTGGGAATGTGGGTGTATAAAAAGTATAAGTCCTGTTGTTTTACTTGAAGCACTGACCCGGCTTCAAGCGCCTCAATATTCAACAGACTTGGTTTTTGAGTGTGAAAGCTTCCGATGTCCGCAATCCAGTCGTTTTCTGCCGCAAATTGGATGTTGTGTTCAAAGCCCTTGTCATCTACTCCAAACATCCGAAAACAGCCCTCCACGATAAAAGTATAGTGTTTGCAAACTTCGCCAGCCGCCAGGATTTTCTCCTTTCTCTTGACTTTGAGAGTCAAAAACCGACCCTCAAAAAGTACTTTTTCACTCTCTTTAAGGGGAATGAAACTTTCGAGATGTCGGATTAGTGCTGGATTGGACATTGAGAGAAATAACGGGAAAGTTTTCCAAAATCCGAAAATGCTGAGGCCCTAATCATGATCACATGAAAGATTCATTTTATTGTACTTTTTTTTACTGTATTTTTTGTTACATTAATTTTTTACATTTGCCAAATGCGATTCTACAACCGGGAAAAAGAACTTGATCAGCTCAAAACGATCCGGGAGCGATCAGCCCAATCGGCTCAGATGACTGTGGTCATTGGTCGTCGCCGTATCGGCAAGACAAGTCTTCTTAAAAAAGACATGGCAGGTCAACTTGCTGTTTATCTTTTTGTGGCCAAGAAAAGCGAGGCATTGCTTTGCCAAGAGTTTGTAGAAGCTGTCAAAAACGTACTTGAGGTGAACACGTTCGGGGAAATCACCCGATTTAGAGACTTTTTTGCCTGGATGATGGACCTGTCCAAAACAAGGAATTTCACCTTGATTCTGGATGAATTTCAGGAGTTTAAACTGATCAATCCCTCGGTTTTCAGCGAAATACAAAACATCTGGGACGCCAATAAATCCGACAGCAGGCTGAATTTGATTTTTTGCGGATCGGTGTATTCGATGATGAAAGACATCTTTGAAAACTCCAAAGAACCACTTTTTTCCCGCGCCACTTCTAAGTTGGTAATCAAGCCATTTGAGGTTGCAGTAATCAAAGAAATTCTAGCTGAGGCAAATCCGGATTACACTAAAGAAGATTTGTTAGCCTTCTTTTCTATCACTGGTGGCGTCGCTAAATATGTTGAAAACTTTGTTTCTATCGGGGCTTTGACTTTAGAGGGCATGCTTGAGGAGGTATTTTCCGAAAATTCTCTTTTCCTTGAGGAAGGTAAAAACACACTCATTGAGGAATTTGGCAGAGATTACACTACATACTTTTCTGTCCTTTCCCTGATCGCCAATTCCAAAACCTCACGGCCTGAGATCGAATCAATCCTGGAAATGAGCGTCGGTCCTTTTCTCGATAAACTCGAAAATGACTTTAGCCTGATCAAAAAAATCCGTCCCATTTTAGCCAAACCAACCGGAAGAAATGTCAAATACGAAATCGTTGACAATTTCCTTAGCTTTTGGTTTCGCTTTATTTTCAAAAATTACAGCGCAGTGGAGATTGGGAATTTTGAATTTCTGAAAGCTCAGGTTCGAAAAGATTATTCGACTTTCTCAGGAAAAATGCTCGAACGATATTTTACTGAGCAGTATAAGGCAAGTATGGACTTTTCCGAAATCGGCACCTATTGGGAGAGAGGAAATACGAACGAAATTGACCTAGTAGCATTGAATTCATTGGAAAAACGGGTGCTCTTCGCCGAAATAAAGGTCAACCCACCGAAGATAAGCCTACCCAAACTTGCAGAAAAATCGAAAACCCTCGCCGATCAATTTCCAGATTATCAAGCGGAATATCGAGGACTTTCATTGGAAGATATGTGAGATTCAGTAAGAAACGCACATCTCTTTACCCACAGTATAAAGACCAAACCAACCATCATCAAGTCAGCTTTATTATCAACACAAGAAGTCCGACAACGACGATAAGACCAAGTACAATGTTCGAAAAACCATGCGCAATAATTTCTGACTTAGTGCCTCTTTTTCTTCCATTCCAAATCTCCCTGAAACCTATAATATCCTTTCCTTTAATTTTATGTAAGGCGGCATAGACCACCCATCTAGTTAGTGTGCCCACAAACTCAAAAAACACCGAACCTAGTATGCTATCAATCATTTAACAAACCTCATTAAATTTAATTTAGCGGTCTCGCTCTATTTTTTCTCGAATCCTCGAAAGATCCAAAGCAGTAGCACATTTTCACAGTAATCCATTACTTCTCCGCCGGCAACCTCGCTCCTGTTTCCTCCCAAAAATCTTCCAACTTCGTCTTCAATTCCATCGCAACCAACGGCAACTGCTTCACCAGATTGGTTTCCTCCAATGGATCGTTGCCCAAGTCAAAAAGCTCCGCTTCCGTGCCGTCAAAATAATAGATCAACTTGTAATCCCCAGAGCGAACCACCGAATGTGGAACCACATTTGGCTCACGATAGTGGGGAAAATGCCAAAATAAATCCCGCTCAAGTGTCTGCCTTGTTCCTGTCAACACCGGCCAAAGGCTTTCACCCTCCAATCCATGTTGATCAGGATTTTCGCCGGCTACCTCCAAGATCGTGGATACCCAATCCATCGTGATCGTCGGGACTTCCGAAGCGACTCCAGTCGGAACTCTGCCCGGCAAACTCACAATCGTTGGTACGCGGATTCCGCCTTCGTAGGGATAGCCTTTGTATTCCCGCAAATCGATATTCCAGGTGACCGGATTGGCTTTGTTGCCGATCAGACCGCCGTTGTCGGAGGTGAAAATCACCAGGGTATTTTCCCTGAGTCCGGATTGATCCAGATAGGCTAAGAGTTTCCCGACATTGGCGTCGAGATTTTCGATCAGGGCAGCATAGACAGGATTTCGCTGCTGGCCCGGTTTCTTCTGCTTGTATTTTTCCACCAAATCAGCAGGCCCCATAATCGGCGTATGAACCGCATAGGGTGCCCAATGGACAAAGAAGGGCAGACTTTTGTTCACTTCGAGAAATCCAATCACCTCATCCGATTCCCGGTCTGTCAGAAATTCCCCGGTCTTGCGTGGCGGCAGGTTTTTGATCTGATAAAACTCCCTGGGAGTAGCCGGCAAGTACGGATCAAAATAGCTCGGCGGTTGGCCAAGGTCATTCCCACCGATGTTCACATCAAACCCCTGATCCTCCGGATGCATCCCTTCCTCACCGAGATGCCATTTGCCCACATGGAGCGTACTGTAACCCAAGGGCTTCAAGCGCTCCGGAATAGTCTGCTCCTCCAAAGGCAGAAAACCTTGAATCTTGGGCGTTTTCAGCGGCTTATCGGCAAATTCCTCGTACTCTCCGGGCAAGCCGGAAGTAGTCACTCCCTGAAATTTCGCCCGAATCCAGTCCGTGATACCGATCCTGGCTGGGTATTTTCCGGTCATCAAAGCCGCTCTGGATGGCGAACAGATATGTGCTGCGGCGTAGGATTGGGTAAAGCGCATTCCCTCCGCAGCCAGCTGATCTAGATGCGGAGTTTGGTAGAAATCACTTCCAAAAACCGCCAAATCCGTCGCTCCGAGGTCATCGACATGGATGAGGATGACATTCAGTTTCTCTTTCTCCTGCGAAAAAGACTGAAAAGTCAGCGCTAAAAGAGCGAGGGATAAGACAACTTTCTTCATAAAACTTAAAAGAGAAAGTCCGGAAAACCGGACTTCAAATCAATACTTCAGGCTTTTCAAATAAGCAATACTTTTGGGCAATGCCTCCAGTTCGTGGTCACCTTCATCCTCGATAAACATGTGCTTGATGCCGATCTTGTTGGCTTCTCTCAGGATCGCCGGGAAGTCCAATTGCCCTTCTCCCAGCGGAACGTCATTTTCCGGACCCGTCAGACCAGTCATGTCTTGAGGAGCACCTTTCCGGAAATCCTTCAAGTGAAGTGAAACCCAGCGATTCCCGTACTTTTTGAGCAAAGCTGCCGGATCTCCCCCTCCAAAGAAGGTCCACATCACGTCCATCTGCAGGGAAACGTACTCGGGATCGGTATTTTCCACCAAATAGTCAAACAGGGTTCCGTTGCCATAAGGCTGGAATTCGTAGCCGTGGACGTGGTATTTGAAGATGATCCCGTTTTCCTTCAGGACTTTTCCGCCTTCATTGAATGCCTTGATGGCCCGGTCCGCATCTGCTTTGCTGAATTCCCCTTTTTTGTGTGGAATCCAGGCGCACATCACATACTTCGCTCCCAAGGCTTTTGCCCGATCGGCTACTGCCTGGGGATCTTTTTCCAATTGCTCAAAGCCGGTTCCGGTCGAAGGGATTGAAATTCCCCTTTGCTGACACATTTCCTTGAATTCTTCTGGACTCACTCCCTGCGGGGCTCCACCTTCAAACTCGGCAAATCCCATTTGCTGGATGATATCCAGCGTCGGAGCAGCACCGTTTTTCCAGTGATTTCGGAAGGTGTAGGAGGCAATTCCAACCGGAACTTGGTACATCGGATCACCTTTCTTTTGGGCGTAAGTTTCTTGTGGAGAAATGATCCAAGCCAGAGCTAGGAAGAACAAAAGTGTCTTTTTCATGGGATTTATTTTTGTCAACGGTCAATAGTCCACGGTCCACTGCTGTTTGCAAAGCCCTTCATTCGATGAGGCCAAATCAAACCATTCGCTTGGTTGGTAGAATTAGGCAGCTGTCGACTGTCGTCCGTGGACCGTTGACCGAAATTAAAGATTCAATTTATTCAACTCCTCCACGGCATAATTGGCTGCCCGGGCTGTCAAGGTCATAAAGGTCAGAGTCGGATTTTGGGTACTTCCGCTGGTCATGCAGGCTCCGTCAGTGACAAAGACATTCTTGCAGTGATGCAGCTGGTTGTATTTGTTGAGCAGGGAAGTTTTTGGGTCATTGCCCATGCGTACACCGCCCATTTCGTGGATATCCGAACCCGGAGGGGAACCTCTGTCCACGACTGAAATATTTTTGAAGCCCATCCGCTCATACATCTCGCTTTGCTGCTGCACAAAATCAGCCGTCATTTTGTTGTCATTGTCTTTCCATTCGACCGACATGATGATCTTCGGAATACCGTATTTGTCTTTTTCATCTGCGGAAAGCCGCATGTGGTTAGACTCATCAGGAACCATCTCACCCTGCATCCAGGCAGCCATGCTCCAGAGTCCGAATTTCGGGTTGAGCAACTTGTCACGAAGCGCGTCTCCAATCAGTTCGCCATTGCCATCCAATTGACGGCCTCCCGACATCCCGATGGCATAACCTCGGAGAAAATCTGTCTCCTGCCGAAAGACATTCCGGAATCTGGGAACATATGCATGACCCGGATTTCGTCCATCATTGAATTTGTCCAAAAAGCCTTCGAAAGTTGCATTTCCGCTACCCCGGTAGTTATGGCAGGTGATGAATTTACCCATCCGTTCGTTGTCATTTCCCAGCCCGTTGGGGAAGCGGGATGACTTGGAATTGAGCAAAATAGCATTGGAATTGATCGTAGAAGCATTGAGAAAGATAACTTTTGCATAAAACTCAATGGCTTCCTTCGTGTGCGAATCGATGATTCTGACTCCGATTGCCTTTCCTTTTTGCTCGTCATAAATTACGGATTCGACCACCGAATCAGGCCGGATGGTCAGATTTCCGGTTTTTTCAGCCCAAGGCAAAGTCGACGCATTGGCAGAGAAATAGCCCCCATAGATGCAGCCCCGGTTGCACATGTTTTGGTTTTGGCACTTGCTTCTCCCTTGATCTCTGTGAACCTGCTGAGGATCAGTAAGGTGAGCCATCCGGCCTTGAATCAGATGCCGGTCCCCATAGAGTTCCTTCAACTGATCTGAATAGAACTTTTCGATGCAGCTAAGCTCGAAACCTGGCTGCACCATCTGATCCGGAAGCTCAGGCAGTCCATCTCTATTGCCGCAAAAACCTACAAATTGCTCCACATAGCTATACCAAGGCTCCATATCCTTGTATCGGATCGGCCAGTCCACGGCATAGCCATCTCTGGCGGGGCCCTCAAAATCAAAATCCGACCAGCGCTGAGTGCCTCTGGCCCAAAGGAGAGATTTTCCACCGACATGGTATCCGCGAAACCAGCGGAAGGGCTTTTCCTCAATGTAAGGCTGCTCGTCCTCGGCCAAGGCCCAATGCATCGTTTCCTCCCTTTTCCAATTGGCAGCACCGATTCCGGAGCGCTTCTCGATCGGCACGTTTCCCCGAAATTCAAATTCCCAGGGAGCTTTGGAGGCCGTGGGATAATCCTCAATATGTTTGACCATCCTTCCTCGCTCAAGGACGAGGGTCTTTAGGCCTTTTTCGCAAAGTTCTTTTGCTGCCCAGCCTCCGGAAGCTCCCGAACCGATCACGATTGCATCGTAGGTGCGTTTATCTTTTGAATCTTGTAGCATGGTGTTTTGGGTTTAGGCTCGATCCGCTGGTACTTCCACACATCCGTTGTAAAACCCGGGTGCAACTTGGTAACCACGATAATCGGCCATGACTTCTTTGACTGTCGTAAATCCCATAATTGTATTTGATCGCATCAGGTCGTAGAATTTCTTTTCATCCTCATTTTCAGAGTCCTTCAAAGCCATCAGTGTTTTTTCTTTTTCCTCCTGAGAAAAATCTTCAAAACCAGACTTTTTGAGCACTTTGAGCTGGGCTTTGATCATATCTTGATCTTCTTTTTCATAGCACTTTTCAAAAAGCTTGATCAAAAACTGGTCAGTTCCGGTGCTGAGTGCGCCAATGGGTTGAGCATCGGGTGTGGGTATTTTTGCCGGAAGGCCAACCGGAATAAACGTGTCGGCAATCGCAGAGATCAATTGCTCTTCATCAAAGCTGAAAAAGCCTGCATGAGTGAATCGATCCACGATTTGCCATTTCCAATCGGCAAAAACCAAACCGGCGATTCCTGCCACAGATCCTCCGATGATTTTGAGGGATTTACGTCTTTCCATAGTATTCGGTATTTTGGGTAAATACAGATGGACAAGTTAGATTTTTTTGAAAAAAGGCAGTGTAAAACAGGATAGAATTCCACCAACGGAAATTCTATCCTGATCCAGCTTATCGATCTGAATAGTTGAAAGAAAGTCCGATCGAGAAATAAGTTCTCAACTTTTTATCCGAGGTATTGCTGGTGACACCAAAGGAAATGGGACCCAAAATCGAATTATAGGAAATGTCGGCTCCATATCCAAAATAGGTTTCATCTCTGAAGATTTTGTCTGGAAACTCCGCCTCGTCCAAGGGATATTGTTTGCTAAATCCAAGGATGTTCGCTCCTCCTCGGATATAGATTTTTTTGATCGGGATAAACTGAAGTTCTGCACCTGCCTTTACAAAATTGGGAGTAGATACCTCCGCATAATTCAAACCCCAGAATTTAGTATCTCCAAATCGGATGTTTTGGTAGCCACCGACATAAAAGTCCTGAAAAATCTTAGTGCCTTCATCGGTGGAAAGCACCACTCCTCCCGCTATTTCAGGTCTCAACTGGAATTTTGAACTCAACCGAAGAAACTTGGAATACCGACCATAGAGGGTAATATGAGGTTCGGGAGCGAAAGTCTCCACCAGATTTTCAACAGTGGAAACGTCTACAGGAATCATCTCTCCCTCCGAGTCAAGAAATAAAGTATCAACTCCAGAATTCACGTTTAATCCGATCCAATCCTGCACATTGAAAATCGTTTCTATCAGGCCTTCAGCTCCTTTTGTAGGGTAGTTTCGGTTATTTTGAGAATTCCGGTAATAGCGGAATTTTAGGCCTAAATACCTTTGGTAGGCACTTTTGATGCCTTCGGGAAAAATAGAGTTAAAGCGGTATTTGGAATTGTTGTTTTCGAAAATCATTCCGAAAGAAAAAGCCTGCTTGAGGGAGGAAGTGGATATTATCTGTGCCTCTGCGCGGGAGCTTTTCACTAGGGTAATGTTTTCCTCCTTTCCATTTTCATAAGTAGGCAATCCCTGGTTGAGGTAATTCAGGCGTAGGTTGAAGGCGAACTTTTTACTCCCTCCGACATACTTGTAATGGTCAATCCGGAACTTAGGATTTTCTGAAATGTCGGCAATAACCAAGGTCCGGGACGATTTACCGATCAAATCCCTGGCAGTGTAATTCAAAAGGATACCTGCCGAAAACTGATTATCGTAGTGAATGGAGGTATTTAGGAGTCTGGGTGATTTTTCCTTTACCCGGATTTGAAGGGAAAATTCTCCATCCTTTTCGGCGATGAGCGTGTAATCCACTTTGTAAAAACCATTCATTCCAAAAATCCGGTTGATACCATCCTGCAATTCCTCCCTTGTCACTTCTTCCCCTTCCTTGAGGTCAAGTTTGGACAAAATTAATGGGGTTGGAAAGATCGAATTACCGATTACTCTGATGGTTTGGAATCTGATCGGTAGTGCTTCCAAACCGATTCCCTGAGAATGGTCGGCCAATCCCAAGCTATCCGCAAGCTGTTTGAATTGAGAATAAAATTTCTTTCCAGTTTCGTCTCCGATTTTCAGAATTGCATCAAAGTCATCAAAGCTGGCTGTTCCGTAAGTGCCAAGATCCGGCTTGATGTAAATATTCGTCTGCTTGATATTTTCAGCAGTTTTGCCAAGAGACTCCGCCATGGAAAGCTGCATGAGGATAGCAGCAAAACCTTCCAATTTTTCAGCACTTATAAAATCCTCATCGCTCACATTGACTCCAATCACATACTCTGCACCCATTTCCCGAACTACATCCACCGGGAAATTATTGACCACACCACCATCCACCACCATGGTACTGTCCAGTTGAAAAGCAGTAAAGGCAGTCGGAATGGCAATACTCGATCGGAGCGCATCGTGCAGGTTGCCCTCTTTAAAAACCAGTGGCTGACCTGTACTGATGTCCGTGGCAATACAGCGGAAAGGAATCGGAAACTCATCAAAATTTCTGTATTTCCTGGCCGGCCAAGTGTAGTATTGAATAACCTCAGAAAGCATCTGTCCCTCGATCAATCCCGACGGCAGGGAAATTTTTCCATTTCGGATCGGAAATTCAAGCAGGTACCGGTTGTAATATTCCTTTTCTTCAAAGGCAACGGTCTCAAAGCTTACCCGGTTGGAAATAATCAAGTCCCAGTCGATAGAACGGATAATCTTCTCGAGTTCATCCGCACTATACCCCATCGCATACAATCCTCCAACCACAGATCCCATGCTTGTTCCGACGACAAAATCGGGGCGAATTCCTGCCTTTTCCATAGCCCGAATCACACCTACATGTGCCATTCCCTTGGCTCCTCCGCCACTCAGGACCAAACCGATTTTTGGAGGGTCATCTGCCAATCCAGTTGTCTGAAAGGCTGAAACTTTTCCAAATAAACAAATCAAAAAAACGCCAATCAGGCTGAACATCTTTCTCATACCACTCGCTTCAGCGCCAAAATCGATTTTATTTTCGGTAATCCAGGGGTGCTTTGCGGTCACCTACTAATGCCTTGTATTCGAAATCATCACCTCTTCTTCGGTTCAATTCCTCCAGAGCCTTGCCGGTCACAGACGGATCTTTGAAAATATCCATTGCAGTCAAAGTCAATGTTTTGGCAGCGACCATCATCCCTTTTTGCCCAATGCTCATTCCGCCAGAGGCTACTGCCTGCCAAGTGTGAGCAGAGGTACCGGGAACCCAAGTGGCTGTACTCAGACCTACAGTAGGAACTAGCCAGCTGATGTCGCCGACATCGGTGGATCCTCCTCCACCCTCTTCACTGACAATAAAAGGGGCTATTTTGGTGGCATCCTCAGGTGTTGCTTTGACACCTGCAGGGTAAGTTTTGATGATGTCTTCAGCAAATTTCTTCTCTTCGGCACTATAGGTCACTCCTCCAATTGTCTCCAGGTTTTTGTGCATGATTCTGGCCAGTGTTTCATTTGGCATCAGGTTATAGACACCATTGATCACCTCGTATTCCATGCGTGTTTGGGTACCCATCGCTGCACCTTCCGCTGCTTTTACCATTCGGTCAAAAATCTGTTTCACAACAAGGGCATCCGGATGGCGCACATAATGATAGGATTCGGCAAAGGCCGGAACCACATTGGGAGCCTCACCACCGCGGGTAATCACATAGTGCATTCTGGTCTCCTGAGGTACGTGTTCCCGCATCAGATTGACCATGAAGTTCATCGCTTCAACAGCATCCAGGGAGGATTTGCCACGCTCAGGTGCTGCCGCCGCATGTGCTGCTTCTCCGTAAAATCTGAATTTGGTAGAAATATTGGCCAATGAAGAAGTTGCTCCGGCGGCATTTTGTGAACCGGGATGCCAGTGCATCATCACATCAACATCTTTGATCAAGCCAGCTCGCGCGATGTAAACTTTTCCTCCTCCACCTTCTTCGGCAGGAGTGCCATAGACTCGCAAGGTTCCTTTAATGTCATTTTCTTTCATCCACTCCATCACAGAAATTCCGGCAGCTACTGAAGCAGCGCCAAAAAGATGATGGCCACAGGCGTGTCCGGCTCCATCCACAACCACCGGATCACGGAAAGCGACAGCTTTTTGGGAGACTCCGGGCAGTGCGTCAAACTCCGCCATAATACCGATCACAGGCTTACCGGAGCCATATTCTGCCACAAAAGCGGTTGGGATTTCTGCAACTCCAGCTGTCACTTTGAATCCTGCATCTGCGAGTGTCTTTTGCAAAAGTGCGGAGCTGTTGGTTTCAAGGTATCCCAATTCAGGATTTGCCCAAATCTGTCTGGCGATATCACCATAAAAATCCGCTTTGGAATCCAGCTTTTTGAGCACTTCATCCTGAGCGAACAGGGGTGAAAATGAAAGTACAAATAGAAGTTGAAGTAGATACTTTTTCATTTGTTTATCGTGGTTTTTTATTGGCCACATGGAATCTCGAATGGTAAATAATCATCCCTCAATATGAGGTCATTTTTATGCTCGATTTCATGCAAGGTTGGTTTTCAAGGCAAAATACTAATTGTTCATCAATGAAAAGCCAAATTGTGTCTCTATTCAAGTTCTCCCTGTTGAACGGACAAAATAACATCTAAACAAGAAAAAATTTCATTTTTTGAATCAAAGTGAAATTTTTAGAACACATTAGTTTTCAGAAACTTAGAATATTCTTAATTTTTAAAAACCCAACCTTAAAACACTATGAAAAAACTTTTGAAAGTGGCTGCCTACTTATTAGGGGCAATTGTTCTTTTGCTGGTTTGCGGACTCGCAATTCTCCAGCTTGTATTCCCAAAAGTGGATCCGGCACCAGAACTTACCATCGAATACACCCCAGACCGCATTGAAAGGGGAGCTTATTTGGCAAATCACGTCACAGTTTGCATGGACTGTCATTCCACTAGGGATTTCTCCGAATTTTCCGGTCCCCCTGCTCCAGGAACATTGGGCGCTGGAGGCGACAGATTCGATCATTCCATGGGACTTCCCGGAGTCTTTTATGCCAAAAACATTACTCCTCATGGGATTTCGGATTACACCGATGGGGAGCTTTTCCGCCTGATCACTACAGGGGTGACCAATGACGGAAGGCCGATGTTCCCTTTGATGCCCTATGCCTATTATGGCAAAATGGATCAGGAAGATATTTATGATATCATTGCCTACATCCGTTCACTGCCGGCGGTCGAATCTGAAATTCCCGATTCCAAAGCTGATTTTCCCGTCAATTTGATTTTGAGGACTATCCCAAAAAATGGAGAAATGACCGTAAAACCTGATCCAACAGATCAAGTTGCCTATGGTGCCTATTTGGTCAATGCTTCCGGATGTATTGAATGCCATACCCAGGTAAGTCCACAAGGCGTGATTATTCCTGAATTGGCATTTTCCGGAGGAAGAAGTTTTCCTTTTCCTGACGGATCCATGGTTACTTCCTCTAACATCACTCAGTGTCCCGACACCGGTTTAGGCCATTGGGACGAAGCTACCTTTGTTGCCAGATTCAAGCAATATGCTGATTCGGGTTATGTAAACCCTAAAGTGGGTCCAGGAGAATTTAATACGATCATGCCTTGGACCATGTATTCCGGTATGAAAGAGGAAGATTTGAAAGCAATTTTTGCCTACCTCAAAACCATTGAACCGATCAAAAACGAAGTAATTAAGTTTACAGCAACTGCCCAATAACAGGTAACAGATTTTTTAAACCTACTCCATTCATGTCCGTAAATGGGGTAGGTTTTCTTTTTAACCAAAAATGAAGACCTTTGTAGCGAAGTGAAAAAAATTCTGTCTTCCATATTGTTGCTCATCTTTTTTGCCGGTCAAATCAATTTGGCCTGGGCAAGCCACTTCTGTGGAGATAAATTGGTGAGCAACGAACTCACTTTAAACCCAAAATCGGCAGATTGCTGCGGATCGGATTCAAAGGTTCCGATGGATTGCTGTGAGGATGAAATCGCACAAGCTGACGCAGATGATTTCTTCAAAAAATCTGAAATCAAGACTCAAATTTCACCTGAATTTTTGCTTTCATATGTACTCACCTATGTAGGAATTGACGCAATTGAGACAGATTTTCAGACTCCTTCTCCCTATTTTCCTGACATTCCGATTTCGGATTTACAGGTTCTACACCAGACTTTTTTGATTTAATAATGGCTTTCCCCGCTTTCGGGGCTTTGTGAAATTCTATTCACTTTAAAGTCATTTAAATGAAATTCCTATTTCTACTATTCTTAGGACTGCTTAGTTCAGTCTCATCATTTTCCCAGGGCAAAGTCTCCGGGGAAGTCAAAAACAATGCTCAGGAGCCCTTGATCGGTGCTACCATTCAGGTCGTCGGAAAATCCAACGGAGCGGTAACGCAAATCGACGGCTCATTTGAGCTTCAGGAAATTCTGCCTTCCGACCGGCTGATCTTTACTTATATCGGCTACGTGTCGGATACCCTTCCTCCGGTTTTCGGAGAAAAGATGGTGGTGAACCTGTTTGAAACCGATGAATCACTCCAAACTTTCACCATCAAAGGAAGAACCGAATCCTTGGTGGATGAAGCTCCTTTTCTGAATATCCTGATCACCGAAGCCGAACTTCAAAAAGCTGCCTGCTGCAATCTTTCTGAAAGCTTCGAAACCAATGCCTCGGTGGATGTATCCTACGCGGATGCCGTGACAGGCACCAAAATGATCCAAATGATGGGCTTGGACGGCCGCTATGTCCTGATCAGCCGCGAGGGAATTCCCAATATCCGGGGATTAAATTCCCGTCTGGGACTGACCTTTGTTCCGGGCACCTGGATCCAGTCTATTGATGTGGGAAAAGGCGCCGGATCAGTAATCAATGGCTACGAATCCATGACCGGACAGATCAACGTCGAGCTTTTCAAGCCGGAAACCATGGACCAATGGTACCTCAATTCTTACCTCAATTCCTTTGGCCGACTGGAACTCAATGCCAACAGACAAATTCCTGTTTCCGAAAAATGGAGCTCAGGAGTCATGTTTCACGCAAGTCAGCAATTTCTCGAAATGGATAACAACGGAGACGGCTTCATGGATATGCCCAAAACCCGTCAGGTCAACTTCCTGAACCGTTGGAAATACGAAGGCGATCAGCTTATGGCCCAGATTGGATTTAATGTCTTCAGCTCAGAATCAGCAGGAGGTCAACTTGGATTTGGATTCAATGATGAGCTAACCACCAGTCCGATGTATGGGTATGAAATGGATACCCGCAAGGCCGAACTCTTTGGGAAAATCGGAATGATTTATCCTTCCAAACCAACACAAAGCTGGGGATTCCAGTATTCCATGTCTTACCAGGACTTCAGCGGTGGCGCAGGTAGAAGGATCTATGAAGGGGAGGAAAAGACCCTTTACGGGAATTTTATTTATCAAAATATCATCCGGAGCAGCTTTCATCAGTACAAAACCGGGCTGAGTTTTCTCTTGGATGACTTCGATGAGCGATTCAATTCCAATCAAACCGGAAGTTTGGATTCAACAATTCTGAGGACGGAAAAAGTACCGGGTGCATTCTTTGAATACAACTACATCCCCAACGATAACTTCACTTTGGTTGCGGGAGCAAGGACTGATTTTCACAATCTGTTTGGGACGTATTTTACTCCGAGGATTCATGCAAGATGGGCTTTCGCACCAAGCCTGACATTAAGAGGCTCAGTCGGTAAAGGCTATCGGACTCCAAATGCTCTGATGGAAAATAGCATGGTTTGGGTGAGTTCAAGAGACATTCAGTATAAGGCTGACCTCCAGCCTGAAGTTTCCTGGAATTCGGGATTAAGCTTGGCGGGGAGTTGGATGATCAAGGAAAAGCCGCTTGCTGTGGTAGCGGACTATTTCTATACCAGCTTTGAAAGTCAGCTGGTCTATGATCAGGATATCAGTTCAGACCTCTTGGTCATTGACAATTTGCAGGGTGAATCGTTTGCAAAAAGCTTTCAGTTGGAAGCCAGCTATCCGTTTTCGGAACGGATCCAGGCAAAAGCTGCTTACAAAAATTACCAAAACCTGATGACAACCAACGGAATTCTCCAACAGGTACCCTACCAGAGTCAGGACCGCTTTTTCTTCAACATGGCGTATGCCACGCGCTATGATAAGTGGAAAGCAGACCTGACCGTGAATTGGAATGGTCCCCAGCGCCTTCCCGACACCAGTGACAGTCCTTCAGAATTCATGCTGGCGACAGAATCACCTGACTTTTTTCTAGTCAATGCACAGATTTCCAGAGGATTCCGATGGGGAAGTATTTATCTTGGTGGAGAAAACATTCTCGATTTCCGTCAAGAAAACCCAATCGTAGACCCTGAAAATCCATTTGGAGAAAACTTTGATGCTTCCATGACCTGGGGGCCGATCGCTGGACGGATGGTCTATGC
The DNA here is from genome assembly GCF_002002735.1 of Algoriphagus sp. A40. Lineage (GTDB taxonomy): Bacteria > Bacteroidota > Bacteroidia > Cytophagales > Cyclobacteriaceae > Algoriphagus. The sequence goes on from NZ_MUNY01000044.1 coordinate 190,014, forward strand.
GGGTTTTCGAATGAAAATAAATAACTAAACAACAGATATGAAAAAGCTTATTTTATCACTTATTGTCTTGGCAATAGCATTCACCGCAAATGCCCAATCCAATGTCAAAACTATTGGAATCAAGACCTCGGCCATTTGCGAAATGTGTAAAGAAAACCTGGAAAAAGACCTAACCTTCGAAAAAGGGGTGAAGTCAGTCAACCTGGACCTGGAAACCAAAGTCCTGAACATTGCTTACATCGACGGAAAAACCAATCCTGACTTGCTTAGGAAGAGAGTAACGATGGTAGGGTACAATGCCGACAGCCTACCCAGGGACCCGAAAGCCTACGAAAAATTGGATCCCTGCTGCAAAGATGGGGCACATCCGACACCGAAAAAGGGCGATAATTAATTCGGTTCTCATGCAAAAAAGGATTCCTACTCAGGGATCCTTTTTTGCTTTTGTGACTCCGATCACAATTTTTCCGACGGGATTGTCTTAGTTTCCACTGAGTTTGGGAGAATGTTACCAATTCACGTTTCCGATTAAATCAATCCCATAAGCCCAATTACTTGAAATGAAACCGTCAAGAAGAAAATTTCTTTCCCAACTGGGCGCCTTAGGGCTTACCACAGGTTTGGCTGGAATTTCGGAAGCTTCCGCCAAAGTCCCTTTGAAAAATCCGTCCTCGTTTACGGTTACAATTCTTCAGACCACAGATGTCCACTGTCAGATACATGCTCATGACGAGTTGTTTTGGGAAAATGGCCAATCTGTTTTCCGCAAAACCGGAGGATATGCTCATTTGAAAACATTTCTGGATCAGGAACGAAAAAAGATGGATCACAGCTTCCTGATCGATACCGGGGATATGTTTCAGGGTTCAGAGCTTTCAGTCAAAACCACTGGAGAGGCGATGGTTCCGATTCTAAATGCCTTGGATTACGATCTCTATCTCCCGGGCAATTGGGAAGTGGTTTATTACAAAAAATCCATGCAACAACTATTGGGAGCATTGACCGCACCCAAGGTCTGCGCCAATATGTACCACGATCTGGGCGAAGGGAAAAAAGGCGAATTGATTTTCCCTCCATATCATATTTGGAAAGTGAACGGAGTCAAAATTGGGTTTCTGGGCTACACTGACCACTTGGTGCCCCTCAGACAATCCCCCAACTACAGTAAGGGAATCATTTACACCAAACCCGAAGAAAACTTAGCCCACTATGTAGATGTATTGAAAAATCAGGAAAAGTGTGCCTTTGTGGCCATTGTCGCCCACATTGGACTTTCGCAGCAAATATATCTGGCAAATCTCCCGGAGTGTGAAGGAGTGGACTATATACTTGGAGGAGATACTCATGAACGGGTAAGAAAGCCCATCCAAGCCAAATTCGCCAAAGTTGTAGAGCCGGGTGCTTTTGGCTCATTCGTAGGAAAATTGGAATTGAATATCGAAAACGGGAAAGTGGTATCTGATCACTACGAACTCCTGGAAGTAAATGCTAATAAATATCCCGAATCACCGGAGATGAAAAAGATCATCGCCCGGTATGAAGGACCTTACTTGGAGGATATCCAGAAAGTGGTAGGTTATTCTAATCTTCCGCTTTATCGGTATTTCGTGATCGAAAATACGATCGATACCCTGATCCTGAATGCAGTCAGCTGGCAAATGGCAGATGTTGACGTTGTGCTTTCCAATGGATTTCGCTTTTGTCCTCCCAGATCCACACCTGATCAGACTGGCAATATTCCGATTACCAATGGATTTATTTTTGACATGCTTCCGGTGGATTCTCAGATCCGAACCGGCAAAGTGACTGGAAAACAGATCCAGACATGGTTGGAAAAGGAGCTCCACAATGTATTTGCAAAAGATGCATCCCAAAGATTTGGAGGTTGGATGATCAAATTCAAAGGGATGGAAATGAAATTCCTCGCTTTTGGAGAAAATGAAAATCGCGTTCAGTCCATCTTGATTCATGGACAGGCTCTTAGTCCAGATAAAGTATATAAAATCTGTGCCTGCGAACGGGACGGTGATCCGGATGACATGCTTTGCAGGATTACCGAAGTCAAGGAAACTGAAAACACGCCATTCACCCTGCATCAGGCGATGAAAAATTATCTCGCAGCCAATTCCCCAGTCAACCCTGCACCTCTAAAATCAGCTGTAGCCCTGGATGCTCCGGCAACTTTATTGACTCAGGTGAGTGGCGTTGATTATGAGTTCAGATAAAAAGATTTGAAAATCCCCAGAAATCCGGATGTGAAAAATGAGCTTTTTGTTCCCAAGAATTAAATTATGGCACCCCTTTAGGGTTTTGAAGACACGATTAGATCTTTTTCTAGCGTAATTTCACCAGTTCCGGGTTTTAACTTGTGTAAATGATCAATTCTTTAATCTTTTTATCATTTTATGCTTACCTCTTTTTTAATCCCAAAGGGATGAAACTATTGTAGAAAAATTAAATTCAGATTATTTTAACAAAACCCTGAAAGGGTGACATAATATTTTTTAAAAAACCAAATCACACTTTAATTATCTAATCATGGCAGGTACTTTTCATCAAATCTATCTTCAATATGTCTTTGCAGTAAAAAGACGAGAAAATCTTCTTTTAAAGCCTTGGAGAGAAGATATTTTCAAATACATATCCGGAATTATCACCAACAAGGGTCAGAAGTCCATAATTGTAAATGGTGTTTCCGACCATGTCCATGTTTTCGTCGGATTAAATCCCTCCCACAACGTTTCAGACCTTATCCGAGACATCAAAAACAACTCATCGAATTTCATCAATGACCAAAAATTTGTCAAAGGAAAATTTAACTGGCAAGATGGTTATGGCGTTTTTTCATATTCACATTCTCAAATAGATAATGTATACAAATACATAGCAAATCAAGAAAAACATCATCGAAAAAAGAGCTTTAATGAGGAGTATATTGAGTTTTTAGAAAAGTTTGAAATTAAGTTTGACAAGAAATATTTATTCGATTTTTTTGATTCGAGTGAAAATGGGGAAAATTTATAGTATCACCCCTTCGGGGTTCTGATGGTTTGTTTCCTACCTTTTTGTTACAATAATATCACCCGTTCCGGGTTGATTGTTGGATCCTAAATTTCCAAGGCAATCCAAATAGGACACTAATATTGCACCCATCGCCAAAATCCGTTTTTCATAAAATCCCGAAGGGATGAAACTATTGAAACACCCAAAAAGTATGGTTTAACCCAAACCCCGAAGGGGTGGCATTCTAATAGGATCACCTCAGGAAAAACCACCCTTTATTCCTTTCCTCCCGATTTCTGCCTAGTTTAGCTCCTTCAAGCAATTCACCGAAATCCTGAAGAAATGCACCGAAAAATCCTCCAATTTGGACTTGTCCTATCCACACTTTTTTCAGTTTCCTGCAGCCCAAAAGCTACTTTTCGCATCATCGACAAACCGATCACCTGGAACGACGAACGTGAACAACTTTCTCTCCAATACCTCAAAGACCGCCATGGTCTGGAAAAACCCTCTGCCACGATCGAACCACAAATGGTCGTCGTTCACTGGACTGCCATCAGCAACATCGAGGTCACTTTTGATGTCTTCAATCCACCGACTTTGGGGGGAAGGGCAGACTTGACAGGAGCAAGTAACCTAAATGTTTCCAGCCAATTTTTGATAGACAGGGATGGTACAATTTTCAGACTTTTGCCTGACACGACTTTTGCACGGCACATTATTGGCTTGAATTACTTGGCGATCGGGATCGAAAATATCGGTAGCGACGAGATGCCATTGACCAAAGCCCAACTCAAAGCAAATGAGCAATTGATCAGACACCTGAAAAGAAAGTTTCCGATCGACTATGTGATCGGACATCATGAATACCAGAATTTTCAGACCACCGATCTTTGGAAAGAAACCGACCCCAACTATCGGACGGTCAAATCCGATCCGGGTGATAAATTCATGAATCAACTCCGAAAAAAACTGACCGATCTCAACCTTAAACCAGTCCCAAAGCTCTGATTACCCCATGCATTCCAGTCTGAAGTACATTTCCCTTTTTCTTATTTCTATTTTCATTTTTGCAGCCTGCAAAACCAAAAAACCTGTCGCTCAATCTCCCAAAAAAAACACCCCAAGCTCAACTCTACCCCCAAAAACATCCGAAAATCTACCTGTAAAACCTATTCCTCAACCGGCAGTGGCCTTGAAGCCGCTTTCCTATCAAATGCCGGATATTCCGAGGGAGTTTCGTGGGGTGTGGATCGCTACCGTCGCCAATATTGACTGGCCGATTTCTTCCACTGATCCCTGGGAAAAGCAAAAAAGGGAATTTATCGGGCTTTTGGATTACTACAAATCCCTGAATTTCAACTCAGTAATCGTTCAAATTCGGGCCGCAGGGGATTCTTTTTACCCAAGTAATTTGGCTCCATGGTCCAAATACCTGACCGGAAAGCAGGGAAAAGCCCCTTCGACTCAGGAAAATCCCCTGACCTGGATGATCAAGGAAGCCCATGATCGAGGCCTGGAATTCCACGCCTGGCTCAATCCCTACCGGGCAACCATGACTCTCGAAACGAATGAACTCAGCCCAGAGCATGATTTTCACAAGCACCGGAATTGGATGCTGAAATATGGCTCCAAATGGTATTATGACCCGGGACTTCCGGAGGTGAAAAACCATTTGCTGGCTATCATCAAGGAAGTTGTAGTCAACTATGATGTGGACGCAATCCATTTCGACGACTACTTTTATCCCTATCGAGAACCCAAGCTGGAATTTCCGGACAAGGCCTCTTTTGACAAATACAAAAAACCCGGACAAACCCGTGACGATTGGAGAAGGCAAAATGTCAACGAATTAATTTTTGCCTTGAATCAAGAAATCAAAAGCCAAAAACCCTGGGTGCAATTTGGAATTTCGCCTTTTGGTGTCTGGAGAAATCAAAACAAAGACCCGAAAGGATCACCGACTCAGGCTGGGCAAACCAATTACGATGATCTTTTTGCCGATGTGCTCCTTTGGATGAAAAACGACTGGATTGATTACCTGATCCCTCAACTCTATTGGAGCATGGAGCATCGACTGGCATCCCATCGGATGCTTGCAGATTGGTGGTCCAACAACAGCTTTGGCACCAACATTTACATCGGAAATGGTCCCTACAAAATCCGTGAGGATTCGGATGTGGCTTGGAAAAATCCCAGTGAACTCAACACTCAGGTCAATTATGCCAGGACTTTGCCCCAAATCCACGGGAATGCCCTTTTCTCAGCAAAATCAATCTATTCCAAAAACCAGGACATCGCCCAGTTGCTAAAAAAAGAAGTCTACGATAAACCTACACTTCCCCCTTCTTTTCAACCAAAATCCGAGGCTATTATAGAGATTCCGGTGGTCCTTGATGTAAAAACAACTCAGGAAAAAACCCAGATCAGTCTGGAAAAACCACTGGATCCGGCCATCCGCTATGCGATGGTTCAGGGTGGAAACGACCTGAATTTGCTCCATGATGCCATCATTCATACTGCTTGGGTGGGTGGATCAAGAGTTCGAAATCTGGAAGTGCCCAGCTTAAATACAGAGTACCTAGCCATCAGATGGATTGACCATTACGGAAGAATAGTGCAAACTCAGGTCTTCCAAACTCCAAAAACCGCCCGCCCATGAAAGACATGCTCGTTCGCCTGATCGAACTTCCAGAAGTTTCCGAATTGGAAAAAAAGCTTCAGGAAAAGGAAAAAATCGTGTTTCGACGAGCCATTGCTCCCGAAAAACACCTGGTCAGCGAATGGGTTATGGAGCAGTTTGGAACCTATTGGCAATCTGAAGTTGAAGTCGCTTTTTCCCGCCAACCGGTCTCATGCTGGATTGCCCACAGAGGAAATCAAATTTTGGGTTTTGCATGCTATGAAAGCACGGCGCGGAATTTCTTTGGCCCCACGGGAACTTTAGAATCCGAGAGGGGAAAAGGCATCGGGAAAGTCCTTCTGATCAAATCCCTCGAATCACTCCGTGAAATGGGCTATGTCTATGCCATCGTCGGTGGAGTCGGACCGGCAGAGTTTTATGAAAAAGCCGTTGGAGCAAAATCCATCGAAGGCTCCGAAACGAGCATTTACCAACATTTACTCCGAAAATCATGACCCAAACCACCTCCAAAAATCCCTGGTTTTGGGTTCCTTCACTCTATCTTACCGAATCCGTCCCTTACGTAATCATCATCACCGTTTCGGTGGTTATGTACAAAAAGCTTGGGGTTTCCAACGCTGACATCGGCCTTTACACTTCATTCCTCTATTTACCCTGGGTGATCAAACCCATCTGGAGTCCCATTTTGGAGCTTTTCGGAAACAAAAAGAAATGGTTCCTCAGCATGCAACTTGTTCTTTCCCTGGTTTTTCTGGGTGTTGGATTAACTACGGGAACGGACCAGTTTTTTACAGTCACCCTGGCGTTTTTCTGGATGGGAGCTTTTGCCTCAGCCACCAATGACATTGCCTCCGACGGGCTATATCTACTTGCCCTGAAACCCGACCAACAAAGCTTTTTTGTTGGAATGCGAAGTACCTTTTACCGGGTTGGAATGATTACCGGGCAAGGCTTGATCGTGATCATTGCAGGATATTTGGAGACAAGCCTTGGTAATCCGGCTTCCGCTTGGTCCTGGACCATGATCATAGTTGCGGGATTGATGCTTGCACTAACCGGAGTCAACTATTTGACCACTCCAACTGTGATCGAAGAGCGGGTTGCTAAAGCAGATCAGCCCAGTTTTGGGAAGGTGTTCGCGACTTTTTTCACCAAGAAAAACATTGGCCTGTCTTTAGGTTTCGTGCTTTTGTATCGACTGGGGGAATCTCAATTGGTCAAAATGGCCGCTCCCTTTTTTCTGGATGAAAGAACAGACGGAGGTCTTGGTCTGAGCACGACCGAGGTGGGATTTATCTATGGCACACTTGGAGTCGTAGCATTATTAGCGGGAGGAATTTTGGGAGGAATCGCCATTTCCCGTGACGGTTTGGGCAAGTGGATGATGCCTATGGCCTTTGCGATTAATGCCCCGAATATCGGCTACGTGTTTCTGGCTTGGCTCCAGCCGGAGAGTATCGCCTTTGCAACCACCGTGGTGGTCATTGAGCAATTGGGCTATGGATTTGGCTTTGCCGCATTTATGATTTTCCTGATTTTTCTTGCAGAAGGACTTTTCAAAACCGCCCACTATGCCTTGGCGACGGGATTTATGGCGATGGGAATGATGCTTCCGGGGATGTTATCAGGATACATGCAACAGTGGTTGGGTTATCCTGGATTCTTTGTGTGGGTGGTGATTGCGACAATTCCGGGATTTGTAATGGCTTATGTGGTGAGATATCCGAGTGAATTTGGGAAGAAAGTTGAATAAAGTACGATTTACGAAGTACGAATTACGGGGGGATGAGTCGGGTTGAGGCCAATTATGTAATCAATCTCCTGAATAGTGTGTCAGGCTGAGTCTTAAATATTCCGGGAACATACAAAAAGGAAATGACGGGGTTAACTTAGCCTTATCCTAAACAGTTTGGCCGCCTTCGTGATAGTGCACCTGCCTGTCGCTGAGTATGGTTCCG
>NZ_MUNY01000003.1 GCF_002002735.1 Algoriphagus sp. A40
GGTCTCGGTATCGGTATTCGAGGTCACCCCGTTGCCGCTCGCGCTGGCCACGTTGGTCACACTGCCGTTGTTCAGATCCGTCTGGGTAATCGTATAGCTGCCTGTCGCAGTCACGCTGCCGCCCGGTACCAATGGACCGTTCACCGCCGCAATGCCCGCAATCTTGTCGTCTGTCACACTGAATGGTCCGGCCAGGGTCACGTTGCCGCTGTTGGTGATCACGTAGCGGTATGCCACCACGTCACCTACCGCAGC
>NZ_MUNY01000002.1 GCF_002002735.1 Algoriphagus sp. A40
GGCTTTGTGTTGAACACGGCACTTGTCGAAGGCGACAGCCCAGACGAGGAAGATCCTACGGATGAGACCGAGGAGGAGACTCCGATTGAAAGGAACCCAAGCATCCAGATCGTGAAAACGGACAACGATGCCTTGGTAGATGGTGCGGGAGATGTGATCACATACACGCTGACAGTGACCAACACGGGCAATGTGACTCTGACCAATGTAATGGTTAAGGATCCTTTGACCGGACT
>NZ_MUNY01000040.1 GCF_002002735.1 Algoriphagus sp. A40
TCACCAACAGCGGCAACGTGACCCTGGCCGGACCATTCAGTGTGACAGACGACAAGATTGCGGGCATTGCGGCGGTGAACGGTCCATTGGCACCGGGCGGCAGCGTGACTGCGACAGGCAGCTATACGATTACCCAGACGGATCTGAACAACGGCAGTGTGACCAACGTGGCCAGCGCGAGCGGCAACGGGGTGACCTCGAATACCGATACCGAGACC
>NZ_MUNY01000010.1 GCF_002002735.1 Algoriphagus sp. A40
CTACGTGATCACCAACAGCGGCAACGTGACCCTGGCCGGACCATGCAGTGTGACAGACGACAAGATTGCGGGCATTGCGGCGGTGAACGGTCCATTGGTACCGGGCGGCAGCGTGACTGCGACAGGCAGCTATACGATTACCCAGACGGATCTGAACAACGGCAGTGTGACCAACGTGGCCAGCGCGAGCGGCAACGGGGTGACCTCGAATAC
>NZ_MUNY01000001.1 GCF_002002735.1 Algoriphagus sp. A40
CAGGCGAAGTGACCCTGACCGGTTTGGCAGTGAACGACGACAAGCTGGGAGCGATCACGCTTGCAGCGACGACACTGGCCCCCGGGGCGAGCACGAGCGGCACGGCGACCTACACGGTGTTGCAGTCTGACATAGATGCGGGCTTGGACATTGTGAACGTGGCGAGTGTGAGCAGCGAAGAGGAAGCGACCGACAGTGCGACCGAGACGGA
>NZ_MUNY01000061.1 GCF_002002735.1 Algoriphagus sp. A40
TTGATGGACCTCTGCTCTAGTGCCCTCCCTTCAAGGGGAGGGTTAGGGTGGGGTAAAATAATCCGGATTAGCACCAAATGCTTCAATAACTTTCCTGACCTGATCCAAATTAGATAGAACTTCATCATTCTGAAACCGAATTATCCGAAGACCAAGATTTCGAAGTTCGAATTCCCGTCCTTTATCCCGCTCGATTTGGTCTATTGTATCATGAACACCACCATCCAGTTCAATAACCAGTCTAAGCGAATGGCAATAAAAATCGGCAATGTATGGACCGATCGGATGCTGCCTTCTGAATTTTAATGAAGTAAGATTCTTGTTTTTGAGAAGTTCCCAAAGCTTTGTCTCAGCAGTGGTCAGAGTCCTCCTGAGTTCTTTTGCTCTTCGATGGATTTCAGGAGAGGCACCGTAAAAAAAGTTTTGCGAATAATCCATAACTTCTTCTAAAATAAAGAGTTAGACTACAAAATCAAATCCCATTGAATAGCCTCGCCGGTTCTACCTCACCCCCCGCTCCCGATTCTCGGGACAGGCTCTCTCCTTGAGGAGAGGGAGCTTGTGAAGTGGTCAAATTCAGCTTAAAGGTCAGAATTGGAAAGGCATAACAAGCTTATACTTCTTCTTTGATATTGAACTAAGATTTGACTGGAAGTATTGATGGACCTCTGATCTAGTGCCCTCCCCTTAAGGGGAGGGTTAGGGTGGGGTAAAAATGGTTTTTGAGACAAATCTCAAGCTATAGCCCAAGGTTTGAACCGAGGGCTATGGACAGTTCAGCAAAGCAATCCTTCAATTCATCTAGAACTTCCAAGACTTAGAGCTTCTTGCTTGCAATCCATTGGTCTATTTGGCTTTCTAATAGGAAAATGGGCATGGAGCCATTCTTTAACACCTGATCGTGAAAATCCCGGATATCAAACTTTTCTCCAAGTTCCTGTATGGCTTTCTCCCGTAGGGCAATAATTTTCAATTCGCCCATTTTATAGCTTACCGCCTGTCCGGGGGTGACCATGTATCGCTCTATCCGCTGAATGGCTTCTTCCTCCGAAACCGGCTGATTCTCCAACACATAGGCAATCGCCTCTTCGCGAGTCCAGCCTTTGTGGTGTATCCCCGCATCTACCACCAAGCGAACGGCACGCTCGATTTCGTTATTTAGCCTTCCCATGTATTGATAGGGATCTGTGTACATCCCCAGCTCGGTTCCCAGGCTCTCGGCATACAAAGCCCAACCCTCACCAAATGCACTCAAAAAATATCCTTTTCTAAACTCAGGGATATCGGCCTCCTGTTGGATGGCGACCTGGTAATGATGGCCCGGAATGGCTTCATGGATATACAGACCTTCCATCGAAAAATAGTTGTAGGTCAATGGATCGCGGATCACTTCGTAAAAGATACCCGGCCGCTTCCCATCGCGAGATGGTGCCATGTATTGAGCATTGGCCCCTGCCTCCCTGAATTTTTCTGTTGCCCGCACTTCAAATGAAGCTTTGGGGCGTAGATTAAACAGGCGATTTAGCTGTGGTTCCATCAGAGACTCATAGCTCCTGAAGGTATTTAAAACCTCTTCCTCTGTTTTAAATGGGAAAAATTTGGGATCTGTTTTGATATATGAAAAGAATGCCGCTAAGTCCCCCTTAAAACCAGTAGCTACTTTGATCGAATCCATTTCCTGACGAATTCGGGCAACTTCCCTAAGGCCCAAGTCAAAAATTTCATTTCCTGAAATGTCCACCGTGGTATAATACCTTAGCCAAAAAGCATATTCCTCCTCTCCATTTGTTCTATCCAGCAAACCAGAGGTATTCCGGGTGTTTGGGATATAAGTGTCTTTTAGGAATTCATTTAGCTTTTTATAGGCGGGTTTAATCTGAGTTTCTATTGCCTGGGTATAATCCGAAATAAGCTGGATTTTGGCTGTACTGTCCATATCTTCTGGCAATTGCATCAATGGCTTGTAGAAAATATGGTTTTCGACGGCTTCTTCTGCTAAGGGACTTAATTGGGCGGGTACCTTTTCCATACTTGCCCGCGGATTGGTAAACTTTAATTCCAGTCCGCTTTGCATATTGCTAATCGCCTGATCAATCCACAGGGGAAATGATTCCATTCGGCTGATAAAGTTTCTATAATCTTTTTCATCCTTGAAGGGAATAGAACCCGCACCTGAGGCCAAAACGGCAAATCGTTGAGGGAAACTAAATACAAATTGATCTACTGGAGTATAGAAGCCATATCGATTGGTTAGCTGCTCATTTTTTATTTTCAACTGATAGGTAAGCAGATCTACGCTCAGTCTTTCGGAATCGGTGAGCAGTTCAAGGTTTACCGTTTTGAGGGTATCGAGGTAGCGATTATTCAAGTCAATTACTTTCAGCATATGATCTTTGCCGATATCCACCGGGAGTTGATCGTTGTATTGATGGATATTGTTTTGGGTAGCCAAAAGTGGATTCAAGGCGTAATTTTCCTGCGCAAATTTTTCAAAAATGCCGTTGAGGTCTACTTTGCTTTCCTCTTTGGGTGAGGTGCATCCCAAACCAAAATAGATAAGTACAGCTATTAGGATTAGTCTCTTCATATTTTTAAAAAGGTTTGTGATTAGAACCCTTATTAATATAAGTTTTAGATTATCCGCAATTGTACCACTAACCTAATTTCCTTTGCTTTTTGGGCTGGAGGACCGATGACCGAAGACCGAAGAGGTGGAATTACGGTCTTTCATGGTAGATTTTAGACTCCTGATCTCGTTACTGGCATAAAAGCGGATATACATAATAAGTTTTATTAGCCCAGCTTCTTGCCACAGAATCGGTCAGGACTTGAATTAAACATATTTGGGAAAGTGTAAAGTGAGGAAGCTGGAAAGTTGGAAAGTTAGTCAAAGGTGCAGGCCGGTCTATTAATAAGCTTGACAAGGCTTGAGAGAGGTCTTGGAAACCTCAAAGGCCTTTTTCTTCTTTGTCACTTTTTGTGGGGCAAAAAGTAACCAAAAACCCTTGACGCAACCTGCCCTGCATGCTGGCCTCCCGATACGCTGCGCTACTCGGGACAGGCTCTCGCTAAAACAGTCCACCGGACTGTTTCTTAACGCTTGGTCCTCACACGCGAGGCCGGACGCCGGCCCGCTTTTGCGTCGGGCCACCGCGCCGGACAGAACGGGGTCACTGCCGGTCCAGTGGATTTTGTTTTTGTTGTGGCTTTGAATTCGAGATGCGTTGTGAAGTGGGGGGGGTAACGCTTAGGCAGGTCGTCCGCCATAGCCCGCGGTGGTATAATCGCCCAGGGAGGAATGGGCTAAAGCCACATTCCTATTTAAGGAAGGCGCACCCCGACAAATGGGTTATGGATTGTATTGGTCGAAATGTGGCAACACTTTGATTAGGCAGGTGCCAGTGGCCAGTCCTATCCTAAACAAAAAAAGAGCACGAGGCTCCTTTGGGTTACAGTTTATGTCCGTTGAATCCAGTCAAACGGGTAATGATTTTATATTTGCCAATATTTCTTTGGCACTGTCCACTTTTTGCTTGAAAAGCTCCTTCCCTTTCAGAGATGCTCCGATGTTTTGCAGCTCTTTTTTAGCTTTAACGCTGCTTTTAACTACAACGACGTTGCTATCAGTCTTTTTCCCCATGTTTCCTGTCCGTTTAAAGGCGATTTAAAACTCATCACTTTTTTCTATAAATCAAAACCCCTTTATAAGAGTTCCCTGGTATATATTGTTCAAAATCAAGTTCTTTTGACTCCGAAAGCCCGAAGAAAATGTAGTTCTTTACCAAGCTGCTGAAATTTTTATCCAAGAAATTACAGTAAATCCTAATTCGCTGATGCTGCTTTCTACAATTATCAGTACATCTTTTAATACAGGTAAGTCGGCATTTTTCCGGAAAGTCGTCCCGGCTGTCACTTCCTTGCACGATAAGTGCGTCCATTGGGTTTTTATCGAAGAAAAGTGGTATCGTGGATAAGACTGTATTGAGGATAATTCTCCCATCTCCCCTATTAAACACCTCGTCGTCAATCACCTGTCCTGTTTCGGCATTGTAATCTCCAAAACCCAAGTTATAGACTTTTCTATCATCTCTTGTTTCGATGAGCGAATGCTCCACGATTTTGAAATTTCCACTTGGGGTCGCAAAACCATACAGGAATTGTTTCGGGTCCGAAGAGAGTTTAGTAAGTTCATAAGACGTACTTCCCGTCATACTGGTTGAATTTATCAGGATTCCGATTCCTTTCGAATCAGGGCGAAAGGAAATTCGCATATTTGTGCTGTTAGATCTGATCAAGCCTCTTTCGGAAACGAAACGTAATCAGGTAAAAGAACTGGCCTGCATTCCGATGCGGGCCTTTTTTGTTTCCATCTGCCAGGAACTCGCATCGATTGGTAAAAACTGTCCTACTTGACCTCCGCTTTGGAACGAATGAGCCATTGATGAAAACTAATAATTTTTATTCAAAAAATTTGGCTCTAACCCAACAAAACAAACCATAGCTCTTTTTTGAAAAAAGCATCAAATACCTTAAAAATGTTTTAACACCATTTTCAAGCAAGTTCCCAACTCCCCCTTCACCTCAAAATCCCAAAACCGCAATACCGTCCAGCCCTTGGATCGATAATAGGCATTGACTTCCCGGTCGCGCTGCATGTTGCGCTCGATCTTGGCGATCCAGAATTCCCGGTTGGAGTGGATATGTGCCTTTTTTCTCACACTCATATCCATGCCAGAAGGTGCCGTCTACGAAGATGACCAGTTTGTATTTTTTCAGACTGATGTCCGGCTTGCCGGGAAGGGGTTTTGGACTATGACTGATCAGGAGAAAGCGAACAAGATTCTAACATAATTCGTTATTTTTGTAACAGAATCGATAAATTCAAAAAATTGTTACAGAAGTAGTTGAACGACGATCATGAACTCTGCAATAAAAATACCCAATAAAAAGAACTCAATTTTGCTCTCGGAATATTTTCCAAGGGAGATCTTTTGGGATGTCAATCTGGATGAATTGGATTACAAGAAGGACAGCGACTTTGTAATCCCCAGGGTATTGGATTGGGGAAATTTTAAAAATTCTTGGAGTAATCTAAAAAAGCTATACCCAGAAAATGTGATCCAGTATTATTGCTTGAATCAGTCTCAGATTTTTGGCAATGAGAACATTGAACTTTTGGGTAAGCTATTCAATATCAATCCGGACGAATTTCCCCGATACGTTAAGTAATCCCAGCCATGGTTTCAGACGGAGTTTCTGAAGTGCTTTTTAACAGCATCCTGGAAATAACAAATCTGAATGAGTTTGCGGATTTCAGCTTGGGGGGAGGAACCAATCTCGCTATCAAATACAACCACAGGGAATCCACCGATATTGATCTTTTTTCCCAAGGTATAGTGGGAATCGAAGCGATGAGGAAAATTGAACGCTCTGTAAGAGATATGTTCAATCCCGAATATTTTTTCTTGTTAAATCTTGAACATGAAAACCTGTGTTTTGCCCGTACCATTTTACCCCAGAGCGGGATAAAAGTGGAAGTCATTCAAAACCTCAAAAATCTCCTTCCGCCAGAGATTGTTAAGGGATTGCGGTTAATCCATGATGATGATATCGGAGCGCTAAAGTTACTGGCTGCAGCGAGTAGAGGTAGCCAAAAGGATTTTTATGATCTCTTCCTGCTTACTGAACTCAAACCATTCGGGCACTATTACGATCATCTTATGGCTTATTTTGAAAATCATAGAGATTCCCCAAGCAACATCTTCGACAATCTAGGGTCCATGGGTGAAAAGCCCGGTGTCAATTTATCCAAAGACCTGAGCAGCCTTTGTGATTTTAATCATAGTGGAGATAAGCGAAATCCCGGCAACCGCATTGTGTTGACAGAAAACTCCCCCCTCGAGCTAAAATGGCCGGATCTTAGGAATGTTTGGAAGTCCAGAGTTAAAGCTTTCGCTGTTCAAAGAGGTTTAAAATTCAATGAAATTCCGACCAGACGAAAACCAAAACTACCTGGATTCAGCTGGTAAATTCAACAATCAATAGTTCATCTCCTCTTAACACAATAAGTTGAAAAATGAGCCATTGACCTGATCGAGGATCTTTTTCAAACAAGCCCCCAACTCCCCTTTCACCTCAAAATCCCAGAACCTTAACACCGTCCAGCCTCTGGATTGGTAATAGGTATTGATCTCTTGATCCCGCTGCATGTTGCGCTCGATCTTGGCGATCCAGAATTCGCGGTAGGAGTGGATGGCGTTCTTGCGGTTTTCCCAGTCGTACCCGTGCCAGAAGGTTCCGTCTACGAAGATGACCAGCTTGTATTTTTTCAGACTGATGTCCGGCTTGCCGGGAAGGGGTTTCTTTGGGGTTTTGTAGCGGATGCCTGCCTGCCAGAGGGCTTTTTTCAGGAGGGTTTCCGGCTTGGTGCCCTTGGAGCGGATCCGTGACATGTTATAGGAAAGCTGGGCAGAAGTATAGAAACCGTTTTCTACGCAGAATTGGGCGACGGCTACCTTTGGTCGTATGTAGGGGTTTAGGCTTCACTGACTTAAGTTGATTCAATCCTTTTTCCTTCCGAAAAATTTCAGCCCGGAGCTCTGGCTTTGATGCTTTTTATATTACCCAGGAAGCTGCTGGAATTTGCAAATTCAACCCCTATCGATTTTTACTTAACACGATTCAGGCAAAGGCAAAAACTGCGAAAAAAACAGCTGTGTGAATTGGAGTTTTAAGCGCGCTTTTCCTCAACTTTATTTTGCGTTCTTTTTCAGCCAATATGGTGCCTTTTTGGATTCATAAATGAAAAAGAAATTTCAGATTAGGTTACCGACTTTCAAACTCTTTCTTTGGCTTATATGACTATTCGGAATGTTGCATGTATCCATAAAATTTAAATTCCAATTGAGTTTTAAATCCCCCTAGCCCTCCGCCGCGGCGGAGGGAATTTACCAAAGGCCAGCATCAAACCTTAATAACCTTTGGCAACGTGCAAGATAGCGGATACACATATTGGCTTAAAGTTATTTTCAAATGAAAAAGTACCTGCCTTTCCTTGTATTGTTTGCTTCCTGTGTTTCGGAGGAAGATCCTCCTTTTCTGGAATATAATGATCGGGTGACGATGGAGACACTCAGCCAGGTAGAGGCCGTATTGGGAGTATATACCCAACAAACTGAGCCTTTCGTCCCGCAATTTGTCACGCTAAAACTGGATGATGGAAGCAGTGAAGTAGTATTCATTCCCAGTGATACCACTTTGGTAAGTGAATATATTCAGGAAAATGGCTGGAGTAACTATGGGGGGCCAATTCAGACTGATGTTTTGTCCTTCCTGTCCCTTTATTTATACAATCAGAATGAACTGAAAGTATTGGTGAGCGGACAGATCAAACAAGCCCATCCAAAAGATACGATCCCTGGCCTGCCATTTTTGATTGAGAAAATCGAAACCATTCCACCATGCCCTGTTTCTAATACAAAGCTAGGAGGAACGGTAGCGCTTCAAAATACACTTTGGAAATGGATAGGATTTGTGAATGAATCCAAGGAGGTTTATTCTTATCCTTCCTGTGAAAATCCTGAGGTAACTTTTCAACTGACACAACGAATTGTGGACTCTCCCAATCAGGGGTATATCAATCCTATGAAGCCGAATGCCATGTATTTGGAATTATTCCCGGGGTTTTACTTTGTCAATCTTTACAGTACCAAAGTTATCTATGAAATAGAAGACAATCACCTGAACCTTTACGGCACTTTCTATTATGGTCCCAATCGTCATCCAAATGCGCCTATTTACTTCACCACCCGTCAAACTGCAGAAAAGGCCGATAGCCTGGAGCTATTGTTACGAGAGGGAAATCTTACGGTACCAGAAGTTGTCGACTATATCCTAGAAGGAAACCAATTGATTTTGAGCCATCGAAATACAAAGATTCGGGCTTTGTTTATCGCGGATTAATAAATAGGTTGAATGGTGTTTCGCTTTCAGAAACTGACCTTCAATTTTTATCGGAAGATTTAGACTCCTCCAAAAGTCGGTTTACCTCCATCTGCAGCCCGTGATTTTCATGAGAGGAACTGGCATCCAGTTTCAGTTTAAGTTGCTTCAATGCATCCAATGATTCTGCGGTCTTCAGGGCACCCGCTTTCTGTACAGTGTATTCGAGCAGCAGCGGGATCTTGGCATTTTCTGCCAAAGTCATTGCACGCTGTGCATCCAGATCCACCAGCGGTTCGATCCCGTACCAAATCATCAGCGGAAGGTTGTGGTCTTCTGCATCCTCTGAACGCTGGGACAAAGCACCTAGAACTTCCCAGCGCTGGTCTGCCTCCAATCGAAGCATCGCTGAAGCAAGATAGAGCCTGACCATTGGTGAAGGATCGCTTTTTGCCAGTTCATTAAATTGTGACAGTGTTTCGGCAGAAAGGGATTTATTCTCTGCCAGAAGCTGAATCGTCCAACTTCGGAGATACTCGTTGGGATGAGAGAGTAGGCTGTGCAATTCTTCCTCATCCAGTCCTCCGATGGCATGCAGTGCCCACAAGGCACGCAACTGGTGGGTGACATCCGGATCTTTTTCAAGTATCGCCTTCAGCGCTTTCTGGGATTTCCGGTTGGCTCCACGCTCCTGCAGGATCATCCTGGATTGGCGGGCATACCATTCGTTGGGATGGGTCTGGTAGTTGGCCAACTCGAGATCAGAGGCTTGATATAGGTTTTCGCTGACAATGGGGTCGTTTTCGTAACTGATCTTGAAGATTCTTCCCAAGGTCTTGTCGTGAACCTCTGGATTAGGGCTATGGCATTGGTTTTTGTCATACCAGTCGATGGCAAAGACCGACCCGCTGGCGTCGTACTTGAAATTCAGCCACTGCGACCAGGAGTCATTCATGGCCATAAAGTCCTCATGATGCACTCCGACGTAGCCCGAACCTGACTTTTTTAATTCATCAATATTGAGCCGGGCCCCGTTGATGTTGTTCATAAATATGGCGTTTTGATACTCCTCCGGCCAATTGTTCCCGCCCAAATAGATCATCGCTCCGGCATGGGCATGACCGCCTCCAGCTGCTGCAGAGCGGAAATTCCCCGCATGAGGACCTCTGTCACCCAACCAGTGCACATGGTCTCCGATGGTCTTGATGTCATCGAAGGTGTAGGGATTGAAATGCTTGCCAGCCTGACGCTGGTATCTTGCTCCCTGTACCACATAGTATAAGTGGGGGATCACACAGACGGTGATGAAGGAGTGTCCATAGCTGTTGAAATCAATCCCCCAAGGATTGCTGGTGCCCTCTGCAAAAACTTCAAATTCATGCTTGGTGGGATGATATCTCCAGACTCCAGCATTGATTTTGGTCCGCTCGGAATCAGGGGTGCCCGGTTTGCCGACATTGGAGTGGGTAAATACCCCGTGTGTACCATAAAGCCAGCCATCCGGTCCCCAACGGAGGTTATTCAATACCTCGTGGGTGTCTTGTGTACCCCAGCCGTCGAGGAGCTTTTGAGCTGGTCCGGCAGGTAAATCTTTCTCATAATCTATGGGAATAAAAAGCAAGTATGGAGCCGCACCCAACCAAACTCCGCCCATCCCCACTTCAATGCCACTGACTAGATTTAAGCCTTCGGCAAAAACCTTTTTGCTGTCCAACGTGCCATCCCCGTCCGTGTCTTCAAAGATCAGGATACGATCCCTGCCCTCTCCTTCAGGTGCAGGAATCGGATAGGTATGGCCTTCCACTACCCAAAGTCTGTTTCTCGCATCGATCGTAAAGCTGATCGGACGGATGATTTCAGGCTCTGAGGCGGCAAGCGTCACCTTAAATCCGGGAGGAGGCGTCATGGCTTTTGCTGCTTCCAAGCCAGAGAGACCCGCATTTAATACAGGGTCAAGAGGTGGAAGAACGATGATATCGTCTTTGTCAAGTTCATTGGGAAAATTGGGTCGGGAGGGATAGAACCGAAAGTCATCGAAATTGATGTGGGCCCACTTGTCATCTGAGATATAGGGGATCTGCGAAATACCTGTTTCGTGGTCAATGATCCGAATGAAGATTTCCTTGTCCAAAAACGGAGTCAAGTCAGCCACCACCGGCTGAAGCGTTGCTCTACCCTGTCCTGTTGACTCAAAGACCACTACCTCGGAATCAGCCAAAACCAGCTCTACCCGGGTATCCACCAAGGCTCCGCCCGAAACCCGAAATGCAGCAAATGGTGCCGTAACTTTAAAGGAATCGGAAGTGAGTGTGCCGGTGAGCTGGTAATTTTTCAGTCCCCCACTGCTCAGAAAGTTTTCCCCTTCAAAGAAGATCGGGCCTTCTTCCCCATGAAGAGGTGATGGGTCAGTTTGGATAAGTGGGTCTTTAAATGCCTCCCCTTCTCCGGTCCAATTGCTCAGTGTGCCGGTCTCAAAATTGAGATTCAGGGGCTGGCCGTCTTTCATGGGAAGGACACCACCTGGTATTTCTTCGGTTTCTCCTTCCTCAAGAATCTCAAACTTTCCCACCATCCCGGCAAGTCGATGCCCTGGTATCGTGCAGTAATAGGTATCGTCGTCCACCGCGACAAAAGTGATGCTGGTGCTGGTGCCTTTTTCAATGATGGTTTCGCTTTTGATCCCGAGATTTTCCATCGCCACATCGTGAGTCATCAGTTCTCCGTTAGTGATCGTGATGCGGACGGTTTGGCCTTTTCTTGCTTTCAAAGTTGGGTTTCTTGCGCCATCCTCCGCAAAGTATCCAAGCATGGTAGCCGTAAGGTGAAATTCTCTGTCAGGGTTTGGCTCCTGTCCTTTTGCCGTAAACACAAAAAACAACAGGCCAAAAAGTATGGGGAGGCGGAGGGTTTTCATAGACTTTGGGTTATTGCAAACTGATTTTGAGGAGCAGTCAATCATTATTTTGGATATATGAAATCTTTCTAGCAGCTTTTTCAAAAGCATGGAGACCACTAAAACTCCAAATTTTTGTTTTTTCTTCGGTCTTCCGTCTACCAGCCCAAAATCACTGGAATATTAGTCATCTGGCCAAATAGCGCTTAATCAGAATCCTTAATCTATTGTATTTGATGGAGTTCTTCAAAAAAGATGTCTTTTATCTCCACTTGAGCTTTGCCGCCTCCGTGGATCTGAAAGCCAATGTGTCCCTGTTGAGGGATCGAGGAATCCGGTTCGGTATAGTCCACCGACTGGTGACCGTTGATGAAGAGTTGGATTCTTCCTTTTTCCGCGTGGATCTTATAATCATTCCAGTCATTTTTCCTGATCCATTGCAAAACCTGGGCGGAATCCGGAGCCATCAGGGTTATATTTCTCCGGGATTCGTCATAGAGACTTGCCCAATACCCTTCGCCCCAGTCGGCTTGGTAACCAGTCATCTCATAGGCTGGATCTGTCAATCGCTGGGAGTGAAATTGGATCCCGGAGTTGATGAAGCCCTCCTCTCCGGTAAGTTTGATTTTTAAGGTGAGGACAAAATCCCCGTACTCCTCTTTGGTGACCAGAAAGTCATTGTGTGGTACGGTGGTTTCCAGTGATCCTCCGATGAGTACTCCATCCTCGATTCTCCAAGTCTTTAGGGTATCTCCTTCCCAATTCTGAAAAGTTTTTCCGTCAAAAAAGGGAACCTCTATTGGATCGGAACTTTGGCAGCCAAGGGAAATGATTCCCAGTAGAAAAAAGGAAAGTTTGGCAAGGGTTTGTTGCATGGTCTTTTGGGTTTGTTCTAAAATACTAAAAATCCGGGTAGCCTCAGGCCTCGTCCATAGTATTGTAGTAATTGGGAAGGTCCCCCAATTTTGGAAAGGTTAAAAAGAAAGTATGAATATCCGCAATTGTACCTCTAACCTAATTTCCTTTGCTTTTTGGGCTGGAAGACCGATGACCGAAGACCGAAGAGGCAGAATATATCTTTCATGCTAGATTTTAGGCTTCTGATCTCGTCGCTGGCATAAAAGCGGATAAACATAAAAACAAGGTAGCTTCCCATCAAAGCTGCTATTCTTTGCCACAAAAATTCCGCAGCTTGACTATATTTAACTGATGTCAATCAGTTCATTTAAACCCCATTAATCTCAATTCCATCATGAGAAAAAGAAATTACATCGGAGCATTGCTCTGTTCAAGCATCCTGGCTTGCGGCTCTCCGACCGAGGAAACAAGCAGGATAATCACTGACTCTGCCAAAGCCCGATTGGACTCCGCCTTGACGGAAATGGTGGAATCCCGAATGGTAGCCGGCGTCTCTGCCCTCATATTTGAGCAGGGACAGGAGGTCTATTTCAACACGTCTGGATTTGCGGACCGTGAAGCTCAGGTGCCGATGGATCGAAATACGATTGCCATAATTTACTCCATGACAAAGCCTGTGACTGGAGTGGCATTGATGACTTTGTTTGAGAAGGGAGCATTTCAGCTGGATGATCCCTTGGAAAAATATGCCCCTGAATTTGCCAATATGCAGGTTTTTGCCGGAATGGATTCCCTTACAGGCAAGGTCAAATTGGAACCATTAACCAGGCCGATTACCATCCGGGACATCACCCGTCATACCGCAGGATTTGCTGCCAATCCCAATCAACCGGGTTTGGGTGATTTGCTCAAGGCTGCAGATCCCGGCAATTCCAACAATACTTTGACTCAAATGGCAGAGAAAATGGGGCAAGTTCCCCTGATGTTCCAGCCCGGCACCCAGTGGGGCTATGGACCTTCGGTGGATGTGCAGGCATTTTTGGTGGAAAGAATCTCCGGTAAGCCCTATGGAGAATATGTTCGGGAGCATGTCCTGGATCCATTGGGTATGGACGAAACCCGATATTTTGTCCTCGAATCGGACCGTGATCGAATGTCGGCCATGTACCGAAAAGGAGAAGACGGTAGTCTGAGCCAAGTTCCGGATTCCATCGCCCATGCTTTCAATACCAAGGAATGGGCCCTGACACCCGGAGGCTTTGGACTAACCTCGACCGTGGATGATTACATGAAATTTGCCCAGATGCTCGTCAATGAAGGCACTTACAATGGGGTGACTATTCTCAAACCAGAAACAGTCAAACTGATGGCCACCAATCACCTGGATGACAGCATTACCGAACGGATGTGGTTACCCAGCAAAGGCCAGGTGGGGTTTGGGATTGACTTTGCGGTGCGTCTCCGTGAACCTGCTTCTGCAGAGGAAAACATGGGTGTGGTGGGAGAATATTACTGGGATGGTGCCGCCAGTACTCTATTTTGGGTAGATCCAAAAAATAAATTGACCGCGGTACTTTTTGTCCAAGTCATGCCTTTTGAAGACCAGGTACACAAGAAATTTCGGGATGCGGTGTATGGGCCTTATGTGAAAAAAGTGCCTTAAGAGCATAGAAGTGATATTTAACACCAAAGGACAGATGGGGATTTTACCTCAAAGAATTTTTTACCACAGAGAACTCAGAGAAAGAGGAGAATATGTATTGATCTTGTTTTGAACTGCAATCCTTTTCTTTTTCTCAGGCATTTTTCAAGAGCGCAGAGAAAAATATTGGAAAAATCTCTGCGAACTCTGTGGTCAATTAAATAACCGCCAAAGACGCTAAGGAACGCAAAGGTTTTTTACCACAGAGAGCTCAGAGAAAGAGGAGAATATGGATTGATGAAGTATCGAACTTCAACCCTTTTACTATTCTCAATCGTTTTTCAAGGGCGCAGAGAAATGCTGAAGCTTTTTGGGGACACGTCATTGCGAGGAGCATTTCTTTATCCAGTGCCTTTTTAAAAGGGCAACATGCGACGAAGCAATCTTAATCCTCAGCAGGAAGGTATTTTACCACAGAGAACTCCGAGAAAGAGGAGACTATTGATTGATCTTATAAAGAACCTCAATCCTTTTCTTTTTCTCAATCGTTTTTCAAGGGCGCAAAGAAAAAGCTGAAGCTTTTTGGGGACACGTCATTGCGAGGAGCATTTTTTTTACCTCTGTCTTTTAACAAGGTATCATGCGACGATGCAATCTTAATCAATTAGCAGGAAGTTTTTTAACCACAAATGGCACCGAGAAAAAAGGAAATCAGGAATTGAAGTTGGTTTTAACCTCGATCCTCTTCCTTTTTCCAGTCGTTTTTCAAGGGCGCAAAGAAAAGCTAAAGCTTTTGCGGGTCCGATCAGAGAAAAATCTTGGTGCCCTCTATTAAAATCTCTGCGAACTCTGTGGTAGAAAAAGAAAAACCGCCAAGGACGCGAAGGAACGCAAAGGATTTTTTACCACAGAGAGCTCAGAGAAAGAGGAGAATATGGATTGATGAAGCATCGAACTTCAACCCTTTTACTATTCTCAATCGTTTTTCAAGTGCACAGAGACAAAAGCTAAAGCTTTTGCGGGTCCGATCAGGAAATAATCTTAGTGCCCTCTATTAAAATCTCTGCGAACTCTGTGGTAGAAAAAGAAAAACCGCCAAGGACGCGAAGGAACGCAAAGGATTTTTTACCACAGAGAGCTCAGAGAAAGAGGAGAATATGGATTGATGAAGCATCGAACTTCAACCCTTTTACTATTCTCAATCGTTTTTCAAGTGCACAGAGACAAAAGCTAAAGCTTTTGCGGGTCCGATCAGGAAATAATCTTAGTGCCCTCTATTAAAATCTCTGCGAACTCTGTGGTAGAAAAAGAAAAACCGCCAAGGACGCTAAGGAACGCAAAGGTTTTTTTACCACAGAGAACTCAGAGAAAAAGGAGAATAAGGATTGATGAAGTATAGAACTTAAATCCTTTTCTTTTTCTCAATCGTTTTTCAAGGGCGCAGAGAAATGCAGAAGCTTTTTGAGGACACGTCATTGCGAGGAGCATTTCTTTATCCAGTGCCTTTTTAAAAGGGCAACATGCGACGAAGCAATCTTAATCCTCAGCAGGAAGGTATTTTACCACAGAGAACTCCGAGAAAGAGGAGATTATTGATTGATCTTATAAAGAACCTCAATCCTTTTAATTTTCTCAGGCGTTTTCAAGGGCGCAAAGAAAAAGCTGAAGCTTTTACTGGCCACATCTGAAAAAAATCTTAGTGCCCTCTCTTAAAATCTCTGCGAACTCTGTGGTGAAAAAAAACCTCAAATTGCCATTCAATTCACAAACAACTCATCCACCAACAGCATTCCGGCGCTTCCTTTCCTTCCACTCCAGGCACCGATTTTTTCTACAGGTCTGGCAATGACTTTTAGGTATTTTGCTGAAGCAGTTTTGAATTCACAGGTAACCAATTCGATGTAAGGCTCGCCTTCTTTTGTGGGAAGAGAAGGTTTCATTTTTCCGATAAGTCTAAGGGTATTAGGATCATCTCCACCCCAGATTTCAATGGATTGAGGAGGAAAAATCACATTGCTGGGCTCCACCAAGACTCGCATGCTGACGGAACTTACCTCGACTTTTTCACCATATTCCAAAAGCAGCTCCATGTCATTTCCTCGGAAACCTGCCCAATTGTTGGCCCAGGCGGGACTGTTGGCATTGTAGGTTCCGAGTTCCTTGTCAAAGAAAGTTTTGGAACCATTTGCGGGATGAACTTTGCTCATTTTGCTCATGATCATCACCGTATCGGGGCTGAAGCGGTTTTTGTACACATTGAATGTAGCCACTTCACTGGCAGTCCAGCCTTCCTTGTAGGCACGGGCTTTGATCAGCTGACCCTCTTTCAACACAGTTTCTCCGAAGACAAATTCAGGAGAATTCTCCCGGTTAGGTTCGGTTCCGTCCATGGTAAAGCGGATTTCAACTTCCCGGATCGGATGCCCAAGTTTCAAGGCCAAGGTATCCTGAAAAATATTGGAAGGATTGGCCAGTCGGGGCAAATTCAACTGCAATATTTCAGCATCCAGGTCTGCCCTGCCTGTTACCCAGGAGATCTTTGGATATTCTTTTTTGAGGTTTTCCAGTTCAGCTTTGGTCACTGGAGTTTCCCAGATGACCACAGTCTTCAAATTCTCAAAACCCTTGACACCAGCCTGCAGTGAAGCAAAATCAACTTTTGTACCTGAGAGGGAAAGGTGACGGAGCTGTTTTAGCTTGGTCAATTCCTGAAGCGCATTCGGGGTAATTTCCGTGTAATTCAGATTGAGCCTGTTCAGATTTTCCAAACGGACTACTGTCTTAATATCTTGGTCAGTGACCGGCATTTTATTCAGATTCAGGCCTACGACCTGTTCTTTGACTGCCAAAAGATCTTCAAGGGATGCTGGAGTATAGTTTGATGGGCTAAAAAGTGTCACGTCCAAAGCCGGAGAATCTCTAGCCAACAGGACTACCGAGCGGTAGGAATTGTTAAGTCCCTGCACAGTTTTGGGATTTGCAGCCGCAAATTCAAAGGAAATGGCAGTTTCTGTGTCCAAAAACTCCATGGCTTTTTCTCTCAGTGGATCGGCCGTGGGAAGGGATGCAATCTTTGTTTCAGGTTCAAGGTTGGACTTGATCCACTGCTCCAATAGTGCCATTTCTGCCTCGGTCAACTGAGGTTTTCCGGATGGTGGCATGTGGTCATCATTTTCCTCAGGGAGATGGATTCGTTCCAGAAGGGTGCTTTCCTCCGGTTTTCCTCCAACAAAAATTTCCCCATTTTCGCCTCCTTTAAGCAAAGCCTTCATACTGCTCATGTCCAGTTCGCCTTTGGCTTTGGTCGGATTATGGCAGGAGTTGCACTTTCTCTCCAATACAGGCAAAATCAAATGTTCAAATACTTCTGCTTCTTCAAAGGGAACTTGTTCAGTTTTGGAAGATAAGACAGGTCCGAGTATAAAGCTTTCCCCATGGGTCAATGTAGCCCCGAGATGCCCAGCCAAAACAAGCGTAATTGCGACCATACCTATTCCGGCTATGGCTGCTTTTCCCTGATACCATTTTTGATTTCTAAATGCATAGAGCAAGGAAGCCAGGAAAACCATCCCCGCACCGGACCACTTGTGCCAGTCTAACATTTGACCAGAATAACCTTCCTCCTGAGCTAAAAACAAGCCCATAAGGGCAGTAACCAATCCAGTCAGAATTGAGAACAACAGGATATACCTAGTCAAACTTTGAAAAAGGGGCTGGTTTCTGAACTCCGGCCGAAAGCGCAACCCTTCCAGCATCAAGGCCAGCAGGATAAGCGCAATCGGGAAATGAAGCATCATGGGATGCATCCTGCCAAGAGGCTGAAGCAACTGGGGTATTCCGAGTTTCGACTCAAAGAGCAGGATAAAAAGCAGGAGGATATTGCCGGCAAATAAGATTCCCTCGGCAATTCCTATAATCTTACTTTTTATGGATGGGTTATTGGTCATTGACTTGAGTTTAATCAGGCAAACAGCCCTTTGACGACTTGGCCGGAAACATCTGTCAAGCGGAATCTTCGGCCAAGGTGCTTGTAGATCAGTTTTTCATGGTCGAGTCCCATCAGGTGCAGCACCGTTGCCTGAAAATCATGGATGTGAACAGGATCTTTGGCCACATTGTATCCTAATTCGTCTGTTTCGCCATAAACTAAGCCAGGCTTCACTCCTCCTCCGGCCATCCAGATACTGAAGCAGCGGGGATGGTGGTCACGCCCGTAATTGGTGGGGTCAAGTTTGCCCTGACTGTAATTGGTCCGGCCAAATTCTCCACCCCAAATGACCAAAGTTTCATCCAAAAGTCCTCGTTGCTTCAGGTCAGTGACCAAAGCAGCAGAAGCCTGATCGGTATCTTTGGCCTGATGGGCAATTTCATAAGGCAGATTGCCATGCTGATCCCAGCCCTGGTGATAAAGCTGAACAAATCGCACTCCGCTTTCGGAGAGTTTTCTGGCCAAAAGACAATTTGCGGCATAAGTCCCCGGAACCAGGCAATCCGGTCCGTACAGTTTAATTACCGAGTCGGGTTCTTTGTTCAGATCCATGATTTCCGGTACAGTAGTCTGCATCCGGTAAGCCATTTCGTATTGCTGGATTTTGGCGTTGATTTCAGGATCACCGAACTTCTCATAGGAAAGGTGATTCAGCTCTGAAATATTATCCAGCATGACTCTCCGTTCGTCCCGGCTCAGACCTTTGGGGTCTTTGAGATAAAGAACCGGATCTTCTCCACTGCTGAACTGAACTCCCTGATGCACAGAATCCAAAAATCCGTTAGTCCACAGCTTGGAATACACACCCTGACCGTTTCCTATTCCCCTGGAAAGGAGGACGGTAAAGGCAGGTAAATTTTGGTTTTCGCTTCCCAGGCCATAACTCAGCCAGGCACCCATACTCGGTCGGTTGCCCTGCTGTGCCCCAGTCTGGAAAAAGGTCAATGCCGGGTCATGGTTGATCGCTTCGGTATGCATGGACCGGACGATGCAGAGGTCGTCTGCAATCTTTGCAGTATATGGCATCAGATCACTGATCCAGGCACCGGATTGTCCATATTGCTTGAAGTCAGTAAAAGATCCGATCAGGGGAAAAGAAGACTGATTCGCAGTCATTCCAGTCAAACGTTGACCTCCGCGAACTGATTCCGGGAGCTCCTGACCAAACATTTCTTTCAGCTTTGGTTTGTAATCAAAGGTCTCAATCTGGGATGGGGCACCGTTTTGGAAAAGGTAAATCACCCGCTTGGCTTTGGGAGCAAAGTCCCGCAATCCCGGGACCATATCGGCATCCATACTCCCAGTGCCTTTGAACAAGTCAGGCATCAACAGCGAACCCAGGGCCACGCTGCCCACCCCCATACTCAACTGGGACAAAAACCTTCTCCTGTTGATGTTTAATCGGTATTCGAAAATATCCTTTTCCATATCAGGTCTTAGAAATGGTTTCTTCTAGGTTATAAATACTTGCGATCACCTGCATCAATGAGGCGAATTGAATGGTGTCCAAGCCGGGAGGACTTGGATACTCACCCACAGCAAGCAGTTCGTTTGCTGTTACCTCATCCAAGAGCTGTATTCTTCCTTCGTAGTATTTTTTAAGGATGGCCACTTCCTGATCGGAAGGATTCCGGCAGACAATAGTTCTGAAGGCTTTTCGGATATTCACTTCCGAATCAGCTGATTCATTGAGCAGCTTCCCCGCCAATACTCGACTGGCTTCCAGCATGGTAGGATCATTGAGCATGACTAAGGCCTGAAGTGGAGTATTAGTGATTGGCCGCTGAACTTCGCACTGATCCCGGTTGCTTCCGTCAAAGATGGTCATCGCAGGAGGAGGCACAGTTCGCTTGATGAAATTGTATAGGCCGCGTCGGTACAGCTTCTCATGATGATCCTGTTTGTACACCGACAAGATTCCCCGACCGGAAGTCGCTCCTTCCCAAAGTCCAGGAGGCTGGTAGGGTTTCACGCTCGGTCCACCTATCTCCCGGTTGAGCAAACCACTGCTGGCAAGGATCAGGTCCCGTACAAATTCCGCTTTGAGGCGGTGTCGGGGAGCACGGCTTAGTAGCAGATTATCCGGATCTTTTTCCAGTTGCTTCTTTGTAACAACCGCAGACTGACGGTAGGTAGCTGAGTTGACCATATGTTTCACCAGCCGCTTAACATCCCAGCCATTTTCGATCAGGTCAGCAGAAAGCCAGTCCAACAATTCAGGATGAGTGGGCAAAGCTCCCTGCATTCCGAAATCTCCCGGAGTGCTCACTATCCCCCTTCCGAATATTTCCTGCCAAATCTGATTGACGAAAACTCTCGAAGTAAGCGGGTTTTCAGGGCTGAACATCCATTTGGCCAATCCCATTCTGTTTTTCTCGTACTCAGGACCAAAGGAAAGTATGGATTCTGGGGTTTTGGGAGACACCTGATCCTTGGGTTGATCATAAACTCCCCGTTCGAGAATAAAGGTTGGCCGGATGGAATCCAGTTCCCCCATCACCGATACGATCAAGTCGAGTGTGTCTTTTTTGTTGATAAAGGTCAGAATGGAATCTACTTCCGCATTGCTGATTTGCATCATCGGACGCTTGGCGTAGGTTTCTGGACCTCCCACAGTGGATTCAATTCCTTTTTCCTGGATGTTGTTGAAAAAGGAATAAAATGAATAGTATTCGTTTTGGGAAATGGGGTCGTATTTGTGGTCGTGGCAACCGGCGCACTCCATGGTAATTCCCATCAGGGATTTTCCCACGGTATTGGTCCGGTCAGTCACGTACATTACCCGGTATTCCTCATCCACTACCCCACCCTCTTCGGTGATTTTATGGTTCCGGTTGAATCCCGTAGCCAAAAGTTGCTCTTTTGTCGCATTGGGGATCAGATCGCCTGCAAGTTGCCAGGTGATAAACTGGTCGTAGGGCATGTTTTCGTTGAACGCATGAATCACCCAGTCTCTCCAGGGCCATTGACTTCTGTAACTGTCATCCTGAAATCCATGGGAATCGGCAAACCGGGCGATATCCATCCAGTACACGGCCATCTTTTCCCCATAAGCCGGGCTGGCGAGCAAACGGTCCACAGCTTTCTCATAAGCATCCGGTGAATTATCAGCCAAGAAGGCATCCATCATTTCCAGAGTCGGCGGCAATCCGGTCAAGTCCAAACTCACTCTTTTCAGAAGAGATTCCTTGTCCGCTTCGGCATTGTGTTTTAGTCCAGCTTCTTCCTGCTTGGCCAAGATGAAAAAGTCCACCTCATTAATTGGCCATTCCTCATCCTCAACCTCCGGAAGTTCAGAAGATTTAGGAGGCACAAAGGCCCAGTGTTTTTCGTATTCGGCACCCTGACTGATCCACTTTTCAATTAGCATGATTTCCCTGTCGGTAAGTGCCAAGTTGGATTCAGGAGGAGGCATTTGGATACTGGGATCATCCGAGATAATTCTTCGATAAGCCTCGGATTCCTTTGGCTTGCCAGGCACCCAGCCATGCGCACCGGGAGTTTCCTTCAGAGCCTTGTATGCTTCTTCTGCAATATCGAGCCTCAAACCTGCTTCCCGCTTGTTGGCATCGGGACCGTGGCAGGCAAAGCAGTTGTCTGAAAGAATGGGGCGGATATGAAAGTTGAAACTGACTTGGTCGGGCATTTTCAGATTCTCCGTGCCACTACTCTCTCCTTTTTCGCAGGAGGGAAACAGGAACATGGAAAAAACCAAGACCGTAACTAATTGACACAATCGGTTTTGCATAGCTTTTTAACCCCTTTGGCTTATTTTCTTTTCAGTCATTTATACGGATATTTTCCAAAATAGAATCTTTATTCAAATCAACTATCCCGATTAGGTCAAATCCCCTAAAATTCTTTTCAAGCTACAAAGGATTGCCCGAAAGGCTAAGGCAAAAACAACCTTGTCTTAATCGATTCCGGATATTCTGAACCCAAAGGGAAAAGTGAAACTTTTCAAGGTTTCACCTTTATCCCCAGTCGCTTATGCAAAGCCGGCAAGTCATTAAAAATCTCATCCAGACCTTGTTTTTGTTCTTCTGTCAAGGGATTCTTCGAAGATCGACCTATTGGGGCAATAGGCACACCGCGTTTTTGCAAAAAGTATTTGGCGCTGAGCGGGTAGCCTTTTGAAATGATCGCATCAAGTCTTGTAAGTTCCGACTGAAGCCATTTGACGTCCTCTTGCTTTGCGGGATCGGTGGCATTGGCACACATCCAGGAGAAGAGTTCGGGATATAGATTCCCCGCAATGCAAGACATACCTTGGGCACCCATTTGAAGTGAATCCATGGTATTGGGCGTGTGGGCATCATAAAATTCCAGGGAGCTTCCTTTCGCTATTTCCAGTTTGACTTTGATTGGATCCAGGTCAAGGTTGGTGTCTTTGTGATAGAAAAAGCGATTTGTGGAAAGCATGAAGCGCAACACTTCCGGAGTTATGATTCTTTTGTACGGCGAAGGGCATTCATAGGTCCCCATTGGAATATCGCCTGTCAGGCTCAGGAACTTTTTAAGATTATTGATCAACACGGTATCATCTTCTTCCTTTTTGGAGAAATGACTAGTGATCAGAATGACGGCATCGACACCAGTAGCATACATTTTTTTAGCAAAATCCGCCTGTTCTTCAATGGTTTCCCCAAAAGAACCTGTAGCCACTACCGGAAATTTGCCCTTTACCTGCTTCACCACATGACTGGCTAAAGCCAGCCTTTCTTCATTGTCGAGGTAGTACATTTCGCTGCTCATGCAGTTTGCAAAAAAGCCTTTTGCTCCGCAAGCCATGTAAAAATCAGTGAGCTTGGATAAGGCGTCAAAATCGATCTTCAAATCTGGGGTAAACGGGGTGACCATTACCGGTACAAATTTCTGCTCCTTGTTTTTCAAAATATTGGGGTTTGAATTACTTTCTTTCGTGAAGATTGATGCTGAAAAAAGATTCTGGTCCAAGCCCATCAGAGTAGTCAGTGATACCGTACCGACTGTAATTTTTCCTAAAAAATTTCTGCGTGAGTTATCGTTTGCCTTCATTTTAAGTGAATTTTAAGAGGTAAAGTGACAAGCTTGGCCGTATGGAATTGCCTGGAAGTACTGGTTTTAAGATCGCGGTCTATCCCCTGTACCCTTGGTCTAAAGGCTTGTCGTATGATTACCTGTTTATTTACTAAAAAGGCTAATTGGATTATTTGTGAAATGGAAAATCGATGATGGACTGCCCATCATAGGGACTAGGTAATTAGGCCCTTTTCCATTCTTTTATATATTTGCAATAGCCATAATATGAGAAAATCAGCAGCATTTTTCCTCCTTACCTGCTTTGGTCTGTACCATCTGGGATTTTTTGCGCTGCAGGTTCTCATGCCATTGGCTATTCATCAACACTGGGAAAACAAAATTTGGGAAATGGATCCCCAAACCCTGGGTGGAAAACTTTTGAAAATACCCTTTCCCATGCCCTATGGGCAAAATCAGGAAAATTTTCAGCCGGTCAATTTTATGATGAAAGTGGATGGTAAAATCAGCCGGGTAATCCAACAGCGGTATTTTGAGGACCATCTTGAAGTAATTGTGGTGGAAGATGAACTCCATACCAATTTCGAAGATCAGATAAAGCGCTGGATTTCTACTTTGGGAACCGATCCGGGGGACTTTGATGGACCACCGCTCCAAAAACTCCTTCTAAAATCATTTGTCAAGGATTATGTGCTCCATTCACTCATTGTGACCTTTTCCAAATCACCTGAAGTTAGAGTGATTTCACCTTTCTCTCCGTATTCTTTTTATGTTCCCAAGGGTTTCAAAAGTCGTTTTCTGGATCCTCCCAGGGTTATTTTTTTGACCTGAGTTTTTTATCCGGGCCAAACCTACCCGGCATATTCCCCTAAAATTTTACTGAACATGAAAAACAAGTACGCTGTGTGCTTGCTGATTTGCTTTTGTATGGTTTCGAGCCATGCATTTGCCCGGCAGGATACAGTCAAAACATTAAATCTCGAAGAAATTAAAATCCAGAGTATACGGATCCAAAATCCGGTCACCAAGCTTCCCGCGACCAATAATCTGATGGTGGTTGGCGGTACCAAATCCGAGGTGATTACGCTGACTGGTCTGGCAACCAATTTGGCAGAAAAGACGGGCCGCAGCCTGTTTGCGAAAATCCCCTCTGCATTTGTCTATGACATGGACGGTTCCGGAAATCAGGTCAACCTCTCCGTCAGAGGCTTGGACGGACACCGGAGTTGGGAATTCAACGTCCGACAAAACGGTATAATGATCAATACCGACATCTATGGCTATCCTGCCAGCCACTATTCCATGCCGATGGAGGCAGTGGAGCAGATTGAACTTGTCCGTGGCACTGCTGCACTTCAGTATGGTCAGCAGTTTGGTGGATTGCTCAACTATATACTCAAAAGGCCAGATCCCGTTAAAAAGTTTAGCCTTGAAAATATCAGCTCAGTCGGATCATTTGGACTGTTGTCCAACTTTACCTCCGTTGGAGGCACTCTGGGAAAATTCAGTTATTACGCCTATTACCAAAAACGGGTATCTGATGGCTACCGGGATGGGGTTGAATCTGATTCAGATTCCCAGCATGCTGAAGTCTCGTATCAGATAAGCGATAGGCTAAAGGCCAAGGCTGAACTGAGCCGCAGCGTGTTTTTATACAAAATCCCCGGTCCATTGACAGATCTTCAGTTTGAAGAAGATCCAAGACAAGCCACTCGAACAAGGAATTATTACAGCCCAGAGATCTGGGTTCCAGCAATAACTCTGGAAGGAAAACTCGCTAAAAACACAAGTTTCAGTCTGGTGGGAAGTGGGATCTTTGGGCAAAGAAGTTCAGTCACCTTCGATGCCCTGGCCAATGTACCGGATACCATCAATTCGGTAACTTCTGAATATGCACCAAGGAATGTGGACATTGACAATTACCATACCCGGACAGCTGAGGCTCGAATTCTCCATGGATATACTTTTGGGTCAATCAAAAATGACCTCTCGGTTTCCATCCGCTATTTCAACAATTCATTTGACCGAAGGCAAAGGGGTAAAGGAACGACAGGAACTGACTATGACCTCAGTGTATCTGGAGAATTTCCAAGGGATATCAATTTGAAAAGTCAAAGCATCGCAGCCTCTCTGGAAAACCAATTTCACTTAAATGATCATTTTTCCATTTCGCCAGGAATCAGAATCGAAAATGGAAATTCGGTCATGAGCGGTTCGATCAGCTATGTGGAATCTGTGCAGGTGCCACAGGAAATTGAATACGATTTCGTGGCTTTGGGAATCAACGCCAGGTATGAATTTTCCCAAACCAGCAGCCTTTATGGAGGAATTTCTCAGGCAAACCGGCCGGTTCTGTTTCAGGATATCATCCCGGGTTCTCCCCTGACTATGATCAGTCCGGACCTTACCCATAGTTTTGGATACAATTCGGAATTTGGCTGGGAAGCAAATCCAAAAGAAAACATGCATATCAACGCAACGCTGTTTTATACGTTCATCGGCAACCGGATTGGAAACCTTTTGGTGGAACAGGACGGATCGACCTTGATTCAAAAAAGCAATATCGGAGACAGCGGTACAGCCGGAGTTGAGTTGCTATGGGACTGGGAATTTCTGAAAAGGAACAGATTTGCGCTTTCCTTCTATACCTCATCCAGTTGGATGCGGTCAGCGTATCTCAGCGGTAGCGTAGCAGGGACGGAAGGAAATCAGAATATCAAAGGAAACCGCGTGGAAGCTGTGCCCGAATGGATCAGCAGAAACGGACTGACTGCCTCCCATGGTTCCTTCCAACTAGTCCTGCAGCATCAATTTGTCAGTGAGTCCTTTGCAGATGCTCTGAACACCCGGACTCCCCCGCCTTCAGGAGCAGTTGGGTTAGTACCCTCCTATCATATTTGGGACCTTCAGGGAATTTACAATTATCAAAACCTGACTTTGAGGGCAAGCTTTCAAAACATGTTTGACAATTCTTACTTCACAAAAAGACCGCAAATGTATCCCGGACCCGGAATATGGTCTTCCGATGGAAGAAGTCTGGTAGTTTCTCTTGGATTTAAAATCTAAAAAGAAATCCACAAACAATCCCGGATAATGATGGGTTTTGTCTGTGGATTTTCAAATTAAGGAATTCCTTTTGCCTAAAATTATCAACATTAAGGGCATTAAGACCATTAAGGTTAAGACTGAAAGTCTTCATTTTGCTAATGCTCCTGTTTTTCGAACATTCAAAACAGAAGATTTAGCCTGAAAACTTAATTATCTAAATTTCTTAATGTTTTAAAACTCTGCTAATCCACTTTTTATTTTGGACTATCAGGAATTTCTGAATTACTCCAGCTGAAGAAAAGCCAGCATTTCAGCGGCTGGAAGACCTTTTGACTAAATTATTCAACCATTAAGGCCATTGAGATTAAGGCTGAAAGTCTTCATTTTGCTAATGCTCCTGCAATTATGGAATTCTAAACAGATATGGCTTAGAAACTTAATTTCCTAAACTTTCTAAATGTTTTAAAAACTCTGATAGTCCACTGTTTAGAGTGGACTATCAATATTTTTGAATTAATCAAGCTGAAGAAATGCCAGGAGTTCTCCGACTTTCAGTTCATTTGCCTGATAGGTAAGCGTGATCCGGTGGTCTTTGTGGTCTTTTTCGAGTTGGAGCAATTCCCCTACCCGGATCGACATCGCGTTGTTTTCTTTCGGGTTATTCGCAAACTCCCATTGCTTGAGTACGTGTCCTGCTTCATCTTTCAGAACCAAAGTTCTGTCACTGCCTGCACCCTTTATGGTGCAATGGGTATAGCGGATCGAAAGCTGGTCTTGGGCCTGTGCATTTTCCAACTCGAGCATCCTCAGATTCAGGGGCTGATTGACATACTGTTTCATGATGAGTTTGCCATTAAGAGATATCTCATAGCTGTCCATTCCCTTCATCGGGGTGAAAGCCATCATTGCCAAACTGAGGGCAAGCAATACCAGAGTACTGCCTAAAGCGGATTTAAATGTCATTTTTGTCATTTTGAATTTGGTTTAAATTTGAAAATGTGAATTCTGATTGTCCGCAATCCTGCCAGTAGGCTACTTTGCTTCTTAACAAGTGCTGGAAGACCGATGACGGAAGACCGAAAAGGGTAAATGCCAGTGTTGAAGCACTTTCAAGTAGCTCTTGGCTACTACCTGCATGGAAGCGGATAATCACGTTGTGAACAGATAATTTTTACTTTGTTGGTACTTCAAGCTAAATCCAATTGGCCAAATTGAATACTTGAAAGGCATTGAGAGGAGCCTTTCATGGGGATTTACGGCAATGGAGAATGAATGGAGAAGGCCTAAATAATAAAGTAGATCAATGACCTGGAAAGTAGACATCCGTAAATCCAAATCACGATTCTGTTCGTCTTTAAATTCTGTAATTGGTCTATAAGGTTATCCGCTACTTTCTTTCTAGGCACAAAATGACGCGGTTGAAGCGGATAATCGACCACAGACCACAGTCGACGGTTCACAGCAATTGAATCTTGACTTTAAACTTTCTTCAAATTGGATACTGGAATAAATTCCACGTTCTCCCATTTGTCTGTTTTGGCTTTACCGTGAATGAGAATTATCCGTACTTAGAAAAGTATAACCCAGCCTGAAGCTATGAGTGTGAGCACATTCCTCGGATTGAAACCCATTTCACCCAAAGTTTATCACTTTTTGTTTTGGCTGGTCATCACCGTGATTTACCTCTACGACCGGAGGTACCTGATCCAGAAATTTAATTTGCCCGAACATTTTGCTGCTTGCGTCACAGTCCGGCTTTTGTTGATTGTTTCCCTGGTTTACTTTCATCTTTACTATCTCGTTCCAAAATTCTTCAAACTGAAAAAATTCGGAACCTATAGCCTGTTGCTTATCGGATCTCTTTTGGTTTACGTCAGCCTTCAAAATCTCTATGACATTTACCTCTACGGCTATGTGATCGGAGACGTGACAAGCAGAGATTTTTGGAGTGCTTTTCCGTATAATTTCATCACCACTTCCTGGTACTTGGTTTTGACGACAGGACTGAAATTTGGTCTCGATCGGTACGAGGAGAAAAGAGTGAAAGTTGAGGAGTTTATTCCTGTTCCTGTACCGGAAAACGGACAGGACAATGTGGTTTTCCTGAAAACCGGCACCAAACAAATCAGAACCGACTTGGATGAAGTGACTCACATCAAGGGACTAAAAGATTACTCGATCGTCTATACACTCCACGAACAAATCATCGTCAAAGGATCCCTGAAAAGCACGGAAAATCTGCTCCGGGACAAAAAACTGATTCGGGTTCACAAGTCCTATTTGGTAGCATTAGACCGGATCAAAACCATACAGGACAATCAGATCATCTTGGGGAACCATGCAATTCCGATTGGAAGATCCTATAAAAAGGAGCTTTACAAGCTCCTGATTCCATCCTGAAAGGGCATTCAATTCAACATTTCCTGTTTAATTTCAAATTGACTTTTTATGTAGCTCCGAAGGAGCCAAACCATTCATGACCCTGTACGAAGTGCAGGGTAGCCATTGAATTTCCTTCCTTTGAGCCCTGAAAGGGCGATACTTTGAAGTTTCACCCTTTCAGGGCTCCTTTTTTTTATTGTGGTGACTTAACCCCCGGCTATACCGGGGGTTATGAATTGTTTTGATCCTTCGGATCTAAGACTACCCAACCTTGACCTCCATGTCCGACGCCCAAGGGAGTGTCCCCACTCCCGCTGTCAAAATGGCGAATATCATAATTCACTTTTTCACAATCCAATAATTCAAATACCCGCTTGGAGTCTCCAGCACGACTTTATAGAAGTCCGACTCCAATCCTTTGGTGGAAAAGGTAAAGGATTCCTGATCCAGCATCACCTCTCCCATCAGCCAATAATTATCCAGATTCCCGGTTTTGAATTCATTGGTGGTAGCTACCCAAACTCTTCCTTTCTGACCTTTGGAAATACTTTTCCAGGAAAGCTTGATTTCACCATCTGCCAGCTCAGCTTTCAAATCGACAGCATCCAGTTTTCCAATAAAAGATACGCCATCCAATTCCATTGCCTGGTTCTTGGGTATTTCCAAACCTAGATGACGGACGATGCCCGGCATAATATCCACCATCTCCGGAGTATCATTGAAATGTGAATTCAACCCTTTAGCATTGGTTGCAATCCAGATAGTTCTTTCCCGTTCACTTTGCCCACCATGACCAAAGCCATCCGCACTTCTTCCATGATCTGTCGTGATGATGATCAACCAATCTTCATTGAAGTTCTTTTCTCTATCCTGGATCGCTTCCCATACCCGGCCAATTTGGACATCGGCTTTTGCAATTCCATCAATCATCTGAGGGCTGTTCCCGTAGGTATGCCCCATGTCGTCGGTATATTCCAAATACATCCAAGCCAGATCCGGACCTTTTTCCCGGATATAGGATGCAGCTTCCTTTGACACCAACTCATCGATCTGGAAAATATAGTTTCGCTCCTTATCATGCGGAAAATTGACCGTATCCAGTTCAAATCCATCGAAATAATAATCGAAGGTGAAGTCTCCCGCTTGAGGTAAGCTTGCACCCACCAATTTGGTTCTGTTGTCCAACCAAGTGGAAAAAATGGCCGTCTTCCTATCCGGTCTTGCTTCCTTCAGAAATCGGAAGATTGTCCAATAGTTATAATTTGGGTCCTCGATTCCATTTCCCCAGACATTGTGCTTGTTGACCCAAGTACCGGTAAGCAGAGAATTGTAACCTACTGCAGAAATGGTCGGTGTCTCACTGTAAGTGCCTGGATTTCCACCCATAACAGCTTTGGTAAAGCCCCCTATTTTGCTGATCTGATCTATATTTGGAGTTGGCACCGTATCCATAACATCGGCAGGAATCCCATCCAGAATCACAAAAAGGACTTTTTTTTCAGCTTTCTGAGCAAAAACCGGTGAGAAAAAATATCCCAGAATGAGGGTTAGAATTATTTTTTTCATTTTAATCATTGGTGGATAAATGGGATTTTGAACGCCAAAGGATTTTAAAAAAGTGTTCTAAGGAAAAATCCCTCCCGATATTCATCGGGACAGGCTCTTACTCTCCGCCGCGGCGGAGGGAATTGCGTCAATTTAAACTTCAAACCTCCATTCTTCAAGGTTAAATTAAAGATTGAAGATACTTTAGAAAAACCAGTGATCCTTATAAAACAGGATCACTGGTCAATCTGGTTTTGATTTTATTGCCAGCCAAAAATCTGGTTAAGATTTGGATTCAAAGTCACTTGCTGGAAAGGCACCGGGCGATAGTAGTATTTTGGTTCTTCAAAGTTTCTAGCCTTGTTTTCAGTAACCATATTTCCTCCTTTATCGCCATTTTCCAGGTATACATCCACGTTGTCGTTGATGGTTCCGGCCTTATAGTAAATCAACTGAACGCCCAAGCTGTTTTTTTCTTTGTCAGCGCCTACGGGAATACTGCTGCTTTTATCAATCAGGATAATGTCCTCAATTCCATCACCGGTCATGTCGTATTTGCCCAATCCCGGGAAATACATTCCCTGTGGAATTACTTCAAGAAGTTTTCCGGCATTCCAGCGCATCAAATCATCGTATCTGAAGCCTTCCATGGCCAGTTCGATTCTTCTTTCCCGTCTGATTTCCAGCAATACTCCCTGATTTGGACCGCTAAGGTTAAGATATTTTGAAGCCTGAAATACATCAGGTTTACCATTAGCTGTAGCCATAATCAGCGCTGGCATTCCCGCTCTGGTTCTCAATAAATTAACTGTGGCATCCAAATCCGTCTGGCTCAATTCACCCAGTTCAGCTTTGGCTTCCGCCAGTGTAAGCAAAGTCTCTGCATATCGATAAACCGGAAAGTCTACACTGGCTCGCTCCACATTATCGACTGAGTTTTTATACCCTTTCAACTGGTGGTATCCCGTGAAATTCTTATTCAGTGACTGAATATAGGGAGTGGTATTCGGTACTCTTATCCATCCCGGGTACACAAGGGTTTGCATCAATCTTGGATCCCGATCTTTGAATTCCTCTACAAAACCTTTGGCTTTAAAGTTATTCTGGTCAGTAAATGGAGTTCCGTCTTTCATCAAATAAGACAATACCAAATCCCTGGAAGGAGACTGCTCATAATCTCCAAAAATTCCGGTGTTG
The DNA here is from genome assembly GCF_002002735.1 of Algoriphagus sp. A40. Classification (GTDB taxonomy): domain Bacteria; phylum Bacteroidota; class Bacteroidia; order Cytophagales; family Cyclobacteriaceae; genus Algoriphagus. Next base: position 30,514 of record NZ_MUNY01000061.1, read on the forward strand.
TTGTCACTGCTTCGGTCTTTGTTGACATCGTAAGCATTGACCAGCAGCACCTCTGGATTGCCAATTAGATTCGTGCTGTTGAAAAGAGTCGCATAATCTCTGCTTGGATTGCCGGTAGTGTAAATCGAAAATTTACCGGAATTCATAAGGTCAGAAGCTTGCTTGACGGCAATTTTCAAAAATTCATTTGAAGTCGCTTGCAATCCCAATTCAGTATGATATTTCCTGTAGGTTCCTTCATATAGGGCAACCCTGGCATAAAACGCCTTCACAGCCCAAACTGAAGGAGTTCCCGACGGCACCGATTCCCTGACCTTTTCAGCTGCAAATTCCAAATCCTCCAGGATTTTAGACATCACGAATTCCCTCGAATCCTGAGTTTTGTAAAGATCCTCATCACCCGGATTCAAAGTTTTGTCAAACCAAGGCACATTGGAATACCGCTGAACCATTCCTAAATAGAATTGGGCTCGATAATACCTAGCCAATCCCACATAATGTGCGATGGCCTCATCCGAAGCAGTAGCCTTTTGGTAGTTGTCCAGGAAGTAGTTGATGTTTCTGAGTCTTGCCCAATTCCATCCCCCGGTGATTGTTTGGGAGGAAGGAGTACCTGTCATGATATTTTTGATCTCGATAGCCCCGGTGGTGGCCATATTATCACTGCTTTGGTCTGCCAGGTAATTTCCCATACCGGGCATGGCAATTAGGCCATTTACATAGAGTCCCAAATCTTCTTCAGTTTTGAAGAACTCCTCAGGAGCTACTGAAGTCTGTGGATACCGATCCATAAAATCTTCTTGACAGGAAGAAAGTGTGAATAAGGATCCGATGATTATGATATATATTTTTTTCATGATGAATTCCTGATTAGAGATCAATATTTACCCCGAATGAATACTTGCGTTGGAAAGGATACGCCCAGCCATAGCCATCGTTGATGGCTTCGGGATCCACGAATTTCTTGATTGAAGAAAACTCATACAGGTTTTCGCCAGACACAAAAATTCGGATTCGATTGACACTGATTCGATTAGTCAGTTCCTGCGGAAAGGTGTATCCCAAAGTGATGTTTTTGACTCTCAGATAAGCTGCATTTTGCATGTAACCAGTCTGTGGGATGTCCAAACCGCCACCGTAGTTGGCATCAGCCAACCAAGACTGCAATACAGGAAACTGTGAATCCAAATTTGCTTCTGCCAGTCCGGCATCAATGTAAGATTGGGAGTGTTGAGCCATCAGACTTGCATCGTCCGCTGCACCGCGATAGAAGTCAAGGTTCCAAGGATAAACATTGGCATAGGGCTGCTGATAGGGTCCCCAAAACAGGTAATGTCTTGGGTAATAATCCTTTTTTCCAACACCCTGAAGGAATATTGAAAGGTCAAATCCACTGTAGGAAATGTCGAAATTGGCTCCATATCGATATCTGTCCGAGGAATTTCCGATAATCTGCATATCCTTTGGATCATCTTCGGTTAGACCTTTTTCGATCTTACCATCTCCATTGAGATCCACATATTTTGGCCAGCCTGGCACAATATCCAAAGCTCCCCAAGGAACTATGGCTGATTGGTCCAGTTGTGAGATTTCATCTTCGTTTTGAAACAGCCCATCGCTGACCAAGCCCCAAATTTCTCCCAGATACTGTCCTTCACGGTAGTTGGAGAACAAATTTTGGTCATTCTGGAATTTGGTGATCTGAGATCTGGAATCAGATAAAACCACTCTCATTCCGAAATTGACGGGATTGGAAGCACTTCCGAAATTGTCTCTGTAGCTCAAAGTAGCCTCAAATCCTTTGGTCCGAAGGTCTGCGGCATTTTGTTTGGGAGGATTGGTTCCCAAAACAGCCGGAAGTTCAACCGGATCAGTCAGCATTCCCTTCGTATCCCGGATGAAATAATCGAATGAACCGGTGACCTTATCTCCAAACATTCCAAAGTCCAAACCAAGGTTGCTGGTGATTACCTCTTCCCAAGTATAAAAGTTCGGATCCACAGCCAATAATGGAGCTGAAGTGATGATGGTCTGTCTGTTTCCGTTAATCAAATAGCCCGAAAGTCCGGTTGGCAGGGTTTGGATATAACCGAAATCACTTACGTTTTGGTTACCCAAACCTCCATAAGAGGCTCTGATTTTGAAAGTAGAAATGGTATTGGTCAAGCCTGAAAAGAACTGCTCGTCCATCATCAGCCAAGAACCCGAAACAGAGGGAAAAAATCCCCATCGGGAAGTCTGGGGAAACCTGGACGAACCGTCATATCTCCCGTTCAATTCAAAGATATAGCGGTTTTTGAAGGTGTAATTTGCCCGGCCAAAAACACTTTGCGTTGCAAAAGAACTGTAAGTCGGAGTAATGAAAGCATCACCGGTGGTCAATCCGATATAGGGCAGAGAGGAGGAAATCAACACTCTTTTTTCTGCCTGGATAGAGCTGTAGGTATAACTCTGTTGATTGTAACCTGCCAAAATTCCAAAACTGTGGTCACCGATTGTTTTGGAGTATCTGCTATAAAAGTCAAAAATGATATCGGAAAGGTCGCCGTTTCGCTCTGTTACTGAGCCATCTCCACCTTCAAACCGAATATCTTCCGGTCCATATCCGATCCGAAATTTCTTTCTGTCCCAATGGTATTTCAATTGTTCCTTTTTGAAGCTGGCATTGGCATTTACGGTCAAGTCTCCGTTAAGGAAAGTACCTGTAGTTCTTAGAATGTTGTGGAAACCAAACATGTTTTCCTGGTTATTTCCCCCATCCGTTAGTCGGCCGGCAAGTCGTCCAGCGCCTGTATTAGCCCAAGTTCCATCCGGATTTACTGCCACATCGGTAGGTTGGAGGTAGTAGATATCGGTAAGGCTGGTAGATGGATCAGCTCTTTTAGTCTGGTAAATGTTGAGGTTATTGTCCACGTTTAGCCATTTGAGCGGATTTGCAGTCACTCTGGCTCTCATGGAATATCGGTCCCAGTAATCATCCGCCAGTTTGTTCATCCCGTTCTCGTTGGTATAATCACCTGAGATGTAATAACCCACCGGAACTTTGCCCCCACTGCTTCCACTGATGGACAAGCTGTGGTTCATTGAGAAAGAAGAGGAATTAAAGAAGTAATCATACCAGTCATTGTTTCCCATGTAAGCCCAAAGGTTCGGGTTGGTAGGATTTAAGCGGGTATCTTCCACGGAGGTATTTTCAGATCTTTCTTTCGCCCATTGGTAATGTGCATCGGAGTAGTTTACATAGTCCCAAGGGGTATTGTTGGTAGAGGTCTCCAATACTCTGGAATAAATGTAGGGGTCAGTCACAGGCTCGGGTAGTACAGATGGTTTGCCCCATGCGAAAAAATTGTTGTAAGAAATCACCTGTTTCCCCTCCTGCCCTTTTTTGGTAGTAATCAAAATCACACCAAATGCCGCTCTGGCTCCATAAATAGCGGCCGATGCAGCATCTCTGAGTACCGAGTAGGACTCAATGTCTGAGGGATTTAATCTCAGCAAGTCACTGTTGCTGCCTGCGACTCCGTCAATCACGATCAGTGGCCCACCGCCATTAATTGAGGTAAATCCGCGGATATTGATGTTAGGGACGGTTCCAGGTTTTCCTCCAAGGTAGGTGATATTCAATCCGGGACTTACGCCTTGTAAACCTTGGACCAAATTGGAAATGGGCCGGTCAATCAATTGGTCGCCGGAGATTTGGTCCACCGCACCGGTCACATTGATTTTCTTTTGGGTTCCATACCCCACTACTACCACCTGCTCAAGCAAGGTTTCCTCCTCAGTGAGTGCTACCTCAATAGAAGTTCTGCCTTCCAAAGCAAGCTCAAGAGATTTGTAGCCGATGAATGAAAAAACCAATACTGCATTTGCAGAGGAAGTCTGAATGGCAAATTCACCATTCAAGCCTGTTACCACACCATTTTGGGTGTTCTTTTCCAGGACAGAAACTCCCGGAAATTCAGCTCCTGAAGCGTCGGTGACTACTCCTTTGACAGACGTTTGCGACATCGAATGTGTCGCAAAAGCTGAGATGAGCAAAAGGAGAAGACCTACTCTTCTTAACCATGAATCCAGCCTTAGCCGCGATTGTATTATTTGTTTCATAGTAATGGGGTTTGCACCTCCCAATTCTTCAAAAATTTCAAGAACAGGTCAGTGATGAGTAAGAAATTTATTGAACATTCATTCAATATTAAATATTGTAATCAAATAAAAAAAACAAATTTTGAGATAAAATAAAGTTTTAACGCAGGGGTAATATTCTATTAAAATTCGTTCTTGGGAATTAATCAAAAATTGATCTCATGGAAATCAGATTCAGAAAAAAGGAAAAATGGATGGTGCCCAAAAAATGAAAAGGCACAACTTTTTGATCCATTTTTTTCAATTAATGGCTTAAAAAATCTAAAAAAATCCAGCCATTTGGCCGTTCCGACCTTTGGCCAAATGGCAAAATTTTAAGGAAGTGGGTAATAAGTATTAGTCACATCCCCATTTTCAAACAATTCCAAAATGGCATAGCCTGGGGGCGTTTCCAGGTAATATTGTTTTCCGGCGGATTGTTCGTCCCCGTCTCCCCACCAAAATCCACTGAGCGAACCGTTGCAGAAATAATGGACCCCATTGTACCAAGCTCTATCCAGGAGATGCTGGTGACCACTCAGACAGACCTTCACTTTATCCTTATGTTTGAAAAATAGATCTTTGAGTTCCTTATGATCCTTATGCTGGCCACCGACCAGGTCATTGGTAATGGAGGTTATTGGAAAATGGGACATTACCAAAGTTGGAGTTCCATGGGCTAAAGAATCAAGATCATTTTCAAGCCATTTCATTTGTTCCACTCCAAGACTGATTCCTTCATGGTTTCCGTCCAAAATAATGAAGTGCCAATTTCCTTTGTCAAAACTGTAATAAGGTGAAGGAATGCCAAGCCTTTTGACCACGTAAGGTTTTCCATACATTTCATCTTCCTTGCTTGGAACATCCCACCAGGGATCATGATTGCCAATACAGCTAAAGACATCATAATCAGAGATTTTTTCCCGGAACTGATCCCAAGCCTGCCATTGCTCCAAGGTTCTAGCTCTGCTTACTCCCTGATATGCGGCATCATTGATAGTGTCTCCGCCATTCAGAAAGAAATCCGGCTGATGCTGTTTCACCTTTTCAAGCCATTCAATGGCACGGACTGGCACATTTTCCTCAGGCCGAATATGGACATCAGTAATGTGAGCCACTTTGAGGACACTGCCGCTTGCTTTATTTCCCGCCAAAATCGGTGAGGAAACTAAAACCGAACCCGCCAACATTCCTGCTTTTTCAAAAAAAGATCTTCTTTTCATACTTCACATAGATTTAAACAAATTTGAATTTTAAGTCATCCCCTAATTTTTCTAGGCCAAAATCTACTTTCTTAGGAAAATATTTACCGAAAGAATAATAAGGCCTTGTTTAGAGGATTTCTATTTTTAAATTGAATACTCATTCAATAAAATATATCGAAAAGTAGGAAAATACCTTTTAGAAAATCAATAAATCAGAGTTAATTCTCTATTAACAAATAAATGAAAGTGAAAATCTCTACCGCAAGAAAACAGGAGATCATTGAAGGATTTTACAATCTTTCAAAAATGAATGGCCTGGAAAACACCTCCATAGCCAAAATCGGAAAACATTTGGACATGCCTCCGAGCTTGATCATGCATTATTTTCCAACCCGGGATATTTTGATTTCCAGTTTGATCGAGTATATCCTTGAGCAGTATCTCTTGATTTTTGAGCCGATCACCAAGGAATTGGAGGAAAAAAAGGACATTGATTTATCGATTATTGTGGAGACCCTGTTCTCCAGAAATTGGAATTTACTTTTTGATGACGGAGTTTTTTACAGTTGCTATGCAATGATCTTCCGAAATGAGCAGATCAAAAATGACTATAGAATTCTTCACGAGAAGCTGAGAGAATCCCTCAAGGAAATCCTGGACAACAACAGGGAAATGGAAGGGCGGGACACCACGATGCTTGCCGAACAAATATTTGTGGTTGTGGAAGGTGCCTATTACTACCTGTCCATGATCGTGGATGAGGCTTCCTATAATCAAAAGGTCGATTATTTCAAGAAACAGGTTTATGACTTGTTGCGAAAGAATGATTTACGGGTGTTATAAATTGCCATTATTGCTATGGTAGACCATACGACATTAACTAAAATATTTGCTTTGTCCCTGAAATGAATAGCATTGATCACCAGACAGATTGCCCCAGCTAAATTCAACAAATGGTATCTGGCTTCGCCTTGTTTAAGTTTTCCTTTTGATAATAAAAAATAGGAAATAATAAAAAGGATTGCGCCTATCCAACCGATCAATTCAAAAATCATAGGGTGGTTTTTTACTTTTTGATTAGCAATTAAGAAGGTTTGTCAAAACGGGTTAAAGCCGATTTTTGGTAAATGTAGCTGACTTTTCATTTGATTCGCCTTCAAATTTTCTTCGTTTTCTTTCTGCTAAAATCCAAACTCCAGTTTAATTCAAAGGCATATTACTCCTATTCCACGATCGTCCTAAAAGTCAGATTCACTCTGGGAGATTGGACACGGGTAGTCGGAGGAAGCCGGTGTAGCCAGTGGGTCTGCGTAGTGCCTTTCATCACCAACAGGCTGCCATGCTCCAAAATCAGCTCGACTTTTTGCTTGGTTACTTTGTGCTTGAAGGCAAACTTTCGCTCGGCACCAAAGCTGACAGAACCAATGGAACCGTCCTTTTTCAGGTCCGTTTCCCCGTCACTGTGCCAGGCCATTCCTTCTTCCCCAGAATGGTACAAATTGAGCAGGCAGGAATTGAAGGTATCTCCACATTCCTGCTCTACCCTATTTTTTAATTCAAGAAGTTCCGGTGTCCAGGGCAATGCCCGCTTGGTTGTATTGGAATAGGTGTATTCAAAAGGCTGACTTCCGTACCAGGCGACTTTCCGTTTGGTAATGATCTTTTTTCCAAAAATTACCGCTTCGTCATTTCTCCATTCGATGGATTCAAGGAGAGCTTTCAGGTAATAATCCGCCTCTTTTGGACTGAAAACCTTTCCATAATAATTCACAGTCCCGCCTTCTGGAAGCCAGTTTTTGGTTTTGTCCACCCAATCCTCAAACAACATCATTTCACCAGATTTTGAATAAAATTTCTGATTATCCGCTTTATTACAACTTACCAAATTCAATTAGGCCTGAAGTCCAAAAGGACTTTCTGTAGACTGTCGACCGTGGACTGTTAACAAATCACTTTGCCTGCCATACATTGTCGTCCACTTTTAGATCAGGAAAGCGACCGTTTGGATCCAAGGTGATTTTCTTGATTTTTCTTGGACCGAAATCCAAAACCGCATCGAAGGCACGGCTTCCATCCCACCAGACATCAACCGGCCAGGTAACGACAGCTGTGTTTGGATCCAGCAAACTTGAATTCGGCATAGGTGTTAATTCCTGTTCGCCTGCCTCAAATTCAACTTTCAAGACTACCGGCGAAGGCATCTCCCCAGCTTGCTTTACTGTCACAATGGTTTTTCCACTTTCGCTGCTTACGTTTTCGATCGATCCTTCGACAGATTCGGTGGTAAACAGCCAATAATACCAGAACCACTCCAGATTTTGTCCCAATTCATTGTTCATGAAAAACATGTAATCCCAAGGAGATGGATGCTTATAAGCCCAAGCAGCCGTGTATTTTTTCATCGCATTGATCACGGCATCGTCACCGACGATTCCCCCCAGCATGGATAACATGGGCGGTGTTTTCTGGTAAGTCTGGTAGCCATAGCCAATACCTGCATCGTTGGCACTCCACATCAGCGGAGCCTCATCCTCACTCCCGCTTACTCGGCCATAGCTTTGGCCAATGCCATCCAGATTGGCAGGAGTACCTCTAGAGTCCGCACCGGATAGAATATTCATGTATTGGTTGAATCCCTCATCCATCCAGCCATAGCGGGTTTCGTTGGTTCCCAGCATCATGGGCCACCACTGATGGGCAGTTTCGTGGTCAGCAGCTCCCTGATTGGAATTGATCACCATGGGGTATTCCATTCCGGAACTTGGTCCATCCTGCAGAGTAAGTTGGGGAAAAGGATAAGGTGCCCAGAGTTTGGAATAAAACTCCATGGCATGTCTGGTGTTTTTGGCAGCGTTGACAAATAGTTTGGCCCGTTCGGGTATAAATACCATGTAAATAGGAACATACCCTTTGCCTGGAATATTAGCACGTGTTCCTTTCCAGATAAAATCCGCAGAAGCTGCCCAGGCAAAATCATTTACTTTGTCGGCCACAAATCGCCAGGTTAACTTATCGCCTGGTATAGTTGCTTTGCCTTTTTCATCCTCTCCCACTATTGTGATTTCGTCATCTGAGTCCAGAACTTTTGCCCGACCCTGAGCGACAGTTGGAGTCAGGACTTTTTCCGGATTTTGCAAAATACCGGTTCCACTCACTATCCATCCCCCGGGTACCGTGATGGACACATCAAACTTCCCGAAATTATTGAAAAACTCTGCCGGACCCAGATAGGGACTGGTCTCCCAGCCTCTCAGATCATCGTATTTGGCCAATCGCGGAAACCATTGGGTTGGCTGGAAAAGTGTGCTGTCAAAGCGCTGCGTCATCCGGTGTCCCACACCATCTGGCCCACCCGGCAATTTGGTGTGCCAGTCGATCTCCAATTCTGTTTTGCTTCCGGCTTTGATCGGCTTTGAAAGATAAATCGTGGCGATAGTTTTGCCCAGCCCGGTCACACCTGACTTTGGGGTTTCATTTCGCCCCAGCTTTTGCTCGGTGAGATCAATGGATTCACCTGCGACTAAAATGCGGGTTACTACCATTCCATCAGTTTGTTCGGCGGGAGTAGAAAGACCGCGTGGGACATCGCCCTTGAAAACGTTGTGATCCAGCCGCAACACAATTCTGTCCAAATCATCCTTGCTGTTGTTGTGGACAAGAATTTTTTCAGTTCCGGTAATAGTTTGAGTATGCGGATCCAAGCTCGCCTGAATGGTGAAATCAGTTTCGAGCTGCCAATAATTTGGGCCGGGTTTGCCGGTAAAATCCCGCGTGCCTGCTTCGAAGGCTTTCCGGATCGAATTGGTCATCGGTACATCCCGGCGGATAGACCGATGGTCGGTTTCTATGGAATTTCGAAGTGGTAAGGGGGTGATTTGTTGGGCTACTGCCGCAGAACTGCTCAGAAAAAGCAGAAAAAGTATTTTTCGCATGTTTAGGGTAGTTTGTTTCGGTTCGGAAAACTTAGTGAAATTTCGGGTAATTCTCATTGGGAATTTAGGGTTTCGAATGTTTGGATTATTCGACCACAGTCGACAGACAACAGTCCACAGCTGATGCAATCTATCTTCAATCCTTCGTTCCTTTGGTTAGGGCTATAAAGCGGATAGCTAGTAAAGTATCTATATCCGCAATGACACCCCCACAAAGATGAAAGCAGAATAAGATTTGGTAAGTCAATAATTCAACATTATTTCAAATCGACTTCTTATATAGCTCCGAAGGAGCCTAACCATTCATGACCCTGTACGAAGTGCAGGGTCGCCATTGAATTTCCCTTCCTTTGAGCCCTGAAAGGGTGAAACTTCAAAGTATCGCCCCTTCAGGGCTCCTTTTTTTATTGTGGTGACTTTACCCCCGGCTATACCGGGGGTTATGAATTGTTTTGATCCTTCGGATCTAAAACTTCCAAACCTTGACCTGCATTTCTTCTATTCAATTTGCCAAATGGAGTCATTGCGGACATTCATATTGAATAATAGGCCTGATCCTTAAACTTCCAAATTCTCAAATAAAAAACTGTTTCGCATCGTAGCGTATGTTTTATAATTTACGTTGTCCTAGAGATACAAACTTCACATTTTATGAAAAGGCTATTTTTACCGCTTCTCGTGTTTTTCGCTTTTGTTGGTTGCAAGGAGGATGTTGATCCAGCTTCCACTGTAATTGGTCAATGGAAACTGATTTCGATTGGAGGCGGATGGGGTCAATCCATTCAGACTGGATCCGATATGATCTACAGCCAAACCTATCAATTCAATCGTAACGGCACTTTTGTAAAAACCCAAGAAACAGACGGCCAATCGGCGGAGGCTTCAGGAACTTTTACCACGGAGCCTGGGGAAATCATGTCATCCGCAGATGTCAAGCTATACGTCCAATTGGAATTTACCGAAGGGGAAGAACTGGCAGGTGATTGTGGACCAGGTTCGGAACATCTCATTTTGAGGAATAACAATCAGTTGATCAACACTTGGGGAATGTGCGATGGCCCAATTTTGACCTACGATAAGAATTAAGCTGAAATTGCTTTGCTAAGCGGAGTGAGTGAGCCAGAATTGAATCGAAAATTCAATTCTGGCTCAATCCTAATTTTTACCCACTTCAAACTGCTGATACTCCACATTGACTTTCCCATCAGAATCAACAGTTTTCACCACCACCTGAAATGAACCTTTCAGAATCGGAGCATCAATAGCGATGGATTTGGTTGGAATTTGAGCTTCAGTAGCAGGCGACCAGTAAAGAATCGTTCGCCAGTCCGCCATATTTCCTATTTCTGTGACAGGCTGAAAAAGGGTCTTCCGATCTGTCACCGGAGGAAGGATTCCTGAATACGGAAGGTAAACCGCATTGGCCGGAAGGGGAAATCCGCCAAAGTCATTCAGAAAAGAACTGAAGCTGATCACGCCGGAATAAACCTCCTCATTGAGAAAAAACCGGCGCGTGAGAATTTCCATTTTCTCAAACTTAGCGGGGTTAAATTCCAGGAGCATTTCTAAATCAAAAATCGGCATGGCATCTACCAAAAGGAGCGGATCCTCGGTAAATGACCTGTTTTGCAAGGCATTCAAAACCCGCAGTTCTTTACTCTTATCCCTAGTCCTGACCGTCACTTCCGGGACATATTCCTTGAGATGTGTCTCCACATTTTCGAAGCGATTGTAGTCATCCAGCACAAAAGTGCGGTCTTGGACAAATCCGGTTACGACCGGAATCGGCTCATTCTGAAATTCCTGCACGAAATAACCTTCAATCTGACTTCCTCTCAGCAACTCACTCAAAAGCAGCTGATCGGCCGGGCTGATTTGCAATGCTGGAAATTGAAAGCCGGATTTAAAAATGGTCTTTGGACTCGGAGTGACAATTTCAAAGCCATTCATGTTTTGGTTTTGCCCCCCCTGTGCAACCATGAAATCCCAGTTTCTCAGTCCTCCAGCGTCAAAAAACAGGCTGCCGTCTTCATCAGGTTCGTCTGTGAAAAGGACTGATTTTTTCCCATGAAGGGAAAGGTAAAAAAGCCCTGTACCCAAAGAATCCAAAGCACCAGGCTCAATCCTGGCTTCAATGATATGCCCAAAAAACTCCGGTACCAGAGTCTTGGATGCAAGATTTTCATAAAGATCATTGGAAGAAATCTTCCCCTGAGTTTCCAAAAATGGATTGGGAACCGCCACCGTCAATTCCAAAAGGCTGTCAATTCCCATGTAAGAAATCTCAATGGGCTCACCTGGTTGGACAGTGGATTTTGAAAGTGAAATCAAATTTGAAACTTCCTGTTGATCAGGAAATGACCTCCGTTCTGCCACAACTTCCGGAGGAATCCGGGGATTAAATACAGTGACAAACTCCTGAACCAAACCTTTTTCCAGATTCGTATAAGGGCTTACCCTTGTAAATACACGCAGCAAATAATGGTCAGAAGCCAAGTCATCAGGGATTTGCAGAAAATTGAACCCTTCTCCTTCCTGAAGCGGCAATTTGGCCAAGGCCACAGACTCCCCGTATCTGTTCCAAAGTTCTGCATAAACCACCCGGGAAGGCGAAGGCCGGGAGGCTGAATTAACATTGACGGCTAGCCAGATTTTTTCTCCTGTGAAGTAAATATTCTTGGGAATGCTAAAATCCACTACCTCTTCAAAAGTGGAATTGACCTGGGCGAAGGAAGGTTTTCCGAAAGCAAAGAAGACAAGTAAAAGAACCGACTTTAAGTAATTCATATTCAATCCTCCCAAAAATCAGGTTTCACATTGCTTCCTCTGAGCGTACAATCGACACATCTCCGCAAGGCTGCCCGGTATCCGATCGGAACCGAACTTCCTTCTACAAATACCGCCATGGCGGGAAATTTCACCCCTGTGCCAAATCTATCTTCATATCCGTCAGCAGTGACTGTATCCGCATCCAACTCGCAATCATAGTAAGCACTCAGGTCATTGGTCCAAGGACTTACTTCCTGGACACCAATAAAAAGTCTGCGCTGCTGAATCACACCCAAGCTCACAAATCCGATCACTGCAGCTTCGGGGTCCTGATCGTTACTGATATTTCCGGTGATATTGGAAGGCATTGGACTAAAAACTGTACCGATATCATCTGTGTTTTTTTTCATGATTTGCCAAAATTCCGCCGCCTCGGGTGAAAGCGCCATTTGCGAAACCAAAATGCTGTACCGGGTTGAAAGTCGCTCATCTCCAGGAAGAATCCGGGTAATAGCTTTTTTGAAAATCACATTTTCATCAAAATTGGAGGAAGTTTCCATCAGCAAGTCTGGGCTTTGCAGTGACCGATAACACAGGTAAATGGTCTCTTCAGGCTTTCTCGTGTCCACATCCAAAGTCTCAGGTCTGAAGATATAAGGAGAAACATATTTTGGTGAAAAAGCATAAGTCTCTTCAAAAGTCCAGATAAAATCATCCACCTCCTGTGATCCCCGGGTCGTAACATAGATCTCCACGCCACGGTCATCTCTTTCAAATCCGATTTCCTCGATGGGTGTTGCAGCTATCGGTCGGATAGGTGCTGAAGTATAGCTGCTGTTTTCACCCAAAAATATCCGCAAGCTGTACGTTTCATTTTCGGGAATATCCTTTTCAAAAAGGTAATAACCCTCTCCCTGCTCCTGAAGCGGATATTGAACACCTGAATTGCTTTCCAAATAAACCTGAGCTCCCAAAGCTGGAGTGGATCCTGGACCTAGATTTTCTCCATAAATCCTTCTGGTAAAGCCCAAATACAATTCGCTTGGCTTTCCTTCCGTATCCAAAAAGCCTTCCACAGTCAAAATCCGCAGGTTTTCCTCAGACAAATCCGGCTCAAAAGGTTCTTTACAGCCCAAAGCCAGTAGGAACACGAATATATATATGCTTCGAAAAGGCATCAGAATCTGAAATTATAAGTGATAAAAGGAATCGGCCGGGCAAAAATGGACAGCTGATAGCCACGCAACTGACCGTTTTCAGGAATGAAAAAGACCGAATACGGATTGCTTCTGCCTAGTAAATTGTAAACTCCAAGAGACCATGAAGAGTGGGCCAACTTCTTGATTTTATGACTTCCCTCCAGGTTGATGCTGAAATCAATCCGGAAATAATCCGGAATCCGATAGGCATTGCGGTCGGTATAATAGACTCGCTCTGAGCCTCCATAATCAAACTCGGCAGCCGGCAAAGTGATCGGTCTGCCAGTGCTGTAGTTTACATTCAGGGAAGTATTAATCCTTTTGCTCAGCTCATAATTGGTCACCAAAACCAGATTATGCGGCTGATCAAAATTGCTCGGGTAATAGTCCCCTTTGTTGATTTTCTCAACACTCGGTTCATCGGAAGTTTTCAACAGAGACCTGCTATAGGTGTAAGCCAAAGAACCTTTGAACTGACCTGCGCTCTTTTTAAGCAAAAACTCAAGTCCATAAGCTTTCCCATCGGTATTGAGGGCATCCTGCTCCAGATCCTCGTTGAGAATAATAGAGGCACCGGAGCGGTAATCCAGCAGATTGCTCATGGTTCTGTAAAACACTTCTGCGGAAAATTCAACCGAATTTTTGAAAATATTGCGAAAATAGCCCAGGGAAGCCTGTTGCCCCAACTGGGGTTTGAGGTATAGATCACTGAGTTTCCAACTGTCGGTCGGGGTAATCACCGAGCTGTTAGAAAGCAGGTGAATGTTTTGACGCATGGTGTTTACGCCGAATTTGAGTGAAGATTTATTGTCCAGAATATACCTTCCCCCCAAGCGGAATTCAGGTCCATGGTAGGTTTGGACCACTTCCCCCTCACCAAAATTCACCTCACCGGTGACATTGCCCGGAGTGTAGGGTCCGCCCTCAGAGTATTCCTTGAATTGCGCTGGGCCCAGTAGTTGATAGAGCATATAGCGCATCCCAAGTGAGAAAGCCAGTTTGTCATTCACCTGGATTTCATCTCCGACAAAAACTGAAAATTCCCGGCCTTTTTCCTCGTCAAGTTTTTTGTCTGTCACAATGGATTCTGGCCCAAATGGACTCATGTGCCCGGGATTGAGGGTGTATTGGATTGCTTGAAAACCAAAATCAAAAATATGTTTCCCATTGCGGTATTCGAAGTCAGTTCTCAACTGAAGCTGTTCGATATCAAATCCGTAATTGAATGAATTAAGCGGATTGTCCAGCCCTTCAATGTTGAATTCATAAGCATCCCTTCCCAACGTGATTTTTCCCTCCAGCCGTTCATTGAAATACCTTCTCCAGGAAAGCGCAAGATTCAGATTTTGATAGGAATAAGTTGTATCAGGATCAAAACTGAATTTATCCCGGCTCATGTAGCTGATCAGTTCCAGGGAGTTTTTGTCGTTTATTCGGTGCTGGATATTGGCATTCCAATCGTAAAATGCAACATCGCTTCCTGACAATTCTGCGTTTTCTTCAAGCAGGTCCAGTGCCCAGTTGGAATAAGTAGTTCGGCCACCAATAAGGAAAGTTGTGTTTTTCCCGATTGGTCCATCCAAACTCAGTCTGCTGGTCAGGATGCCGATTCCCCCGGATCCTCCGATTTTTTCGGCTCTTCCAAACTTGGGCTCTATTTCCAAAACTGAAGAAAGTCGACCACCATAATTCACAGGCACACTTCCTTTGTGGAGTTCTACCCCCGAAACCATGTCAGAATTGAATGCCGAGAAAAATCCGAAAACGTGGGAAGGATTGAAAACTGTGGATTGCCCATACAGGATCAAGTTTTGGTCAGCGGAACCTCCCCGTACGTTGAATCCCACAGTCGCCTCACCTGCGGTATTCACACCCGGCATGGTTAGGATGCCTCTGAGCACATCGACCTCACCCATGACTGCCGGAAGTCGCTTGACTTCAGCAACACTGAGGGACTGAACGCCCATTTCCAATTTGTTGACATGCGAAAGTGCACCTGAACTCACCACCACTTCATCCAGAGATAGGATATTTTCCTGGATTTCGATATTGAGAATGCCATCACCGCGCAAGTCAATGTGGCGCTGTTCCTGATATCCGCCGATGTTTTGGACATAGATGGTATGCCTTCCCTTGTCGAGGGTGATTTGAAATCTGCCTTCCCGATCTGTAGTAACCTGGGTATAATTTGTTTTTTCCACTACCACAGCTCCAGACATAGGTTTTCCAGATTCCACGCTGGACACTATTCCGCTGATGGTGGCTTGTTTGGACTCGGGCTTGTCGGAAGTTCTACCGATGGAGAAGCGCTGATTTTTGGCAAAAGCTCCTATTCCTTCCTCGGCTTTGACCTGGCTGGGGTCAGAGAGAACGTTAAAATATGTGGAAGGAAAATCCAGCGTAATTGGCTTTCCTTTAGTGATCCAAACTTGTTTTTGAGAATCTATGGTGAAAAATAGCCCGGAACCCGAAAAAACCTGATTGAGCAAAGTCCGGAGCTCTACGTTTTGGGCCTGGAGATTTACAGTCAAAGAATCGACATCCGCTTCCCGATATATAAACCGATAGCTTGTCTCCTCCTCAATCGAATTGGCAAATCGGGGAAACGACATCCCCATGTAGATTCCGGAAATTTTCGGAGTCTCTACCTGTGCGAATGCCTGGATACTACAGAGTAGCAATAAGAGGATGGTAAAAAGTCGGTTCATTGCTCTGAAAATCCAGTGAAAGGCATAGGTAGTTTTTTCCTCAACTCCAACAATCCCAAAAGGAAGGCCTGAGGATTATTTTTTTGGTACAAATCTTTTCCGCCGAAATGTTCAGCCACAGCTTTTTTGGATAGCCCCAGCCCAGCAATTGCCTCCTTTTTTTTGTTTGCTTTCAAAAAATCCCCTTCAAACCAAAAGAAATAATCCTTCTCATTAATGTACTCCCGCGTGATCAGACCTGATTCTTTGACAGATTCGACAGTACTATAATGCTTCTTGAGGAGTTTGATTTCTCCATCGGAGATCACCTGATAAAATCCGTGATGGTGTTTTCCATAATCCGGATTTCCGCTGAATCTGCGAAAAACTGCATTGTCAACCAACGTGAATCCCTCGATTTTTTCGGCTTTGATCAGGATTTTCTGATTGTAGATCGGATGAAACGTAATCACTTCGTCCAACCATGTGTCATAGAGCAAGGGAACTTTTGAATAGGTATTGCCATTGACCTGAATTTTTCCGTTTTGGAAAACCCTGACATCAAAAAAAGGGCTGCCGAGATAGTTGACCGGAGGATCGGCATATTGCCCGCCAGTGATCAATTCCTGAAAAAACGGAAGCTCCTCCTGATACATGGCCAGAAGTGTAGGGCTTAGTTCTTGTTCCTGTCCAAATAGGTCTTGAGAAAAGGAAAAAGCCAGAAGAAAGAGAAAAAACAAGACTTTTCTCATCGGTTAATTTGTGGGCGGAAGTTCAATAACCGTCAAAAAAGCCTTTTTTTCAATTTCTTGGACTGGAAATGTATAAACGGCAGTCATGGGAAATG
This sequence comes from Algoriphagus sp. A40, assembly GCF_002002735.1. Lineage (GTDB taxonomy): Bacteria > Bacteroidota > Bacteroidia > Cytophagales > Cyclobacteriaceae > Algoriphagus. The sequence goes on from NZ_MUNY01000061.1 coordinate 47,275, forward strand.
AATGGAATTGATATCAAAACAAAATTGGGGACTTCGGAAACTGGAAAGATTTGGTTAAAGTCAAAATTATCCCAATTATTTGTTTCCATTTTTTGTGAAAAAAATGGCCAAAATCAACCTCTAAAAGGTTCTTGAAAATTCAGTATTTTAGTCAACAAACCATCTTTTCAATGAAATATTTCGCTTTGATAATTATCCTACTCGGACTTTTTGCCATTCCTTCTTTTTCACAAAGCTTTCCATTACCTGAAGCTATTTCCCAAATTCTTGAAGAAAACCAGATCCCGGGAATAACCTACACCTATCTCGAAGGCGGAAAAATCAAGGAAAGTTTTGCTCTCGGCAATTCAAATGAAGAAGACACACCGGTAAATCAGGAAACAGTTTTTTCCGCAGCATCCCTTAGCAAACCCATTTTTGCCTATCTGATCATGCAATTGGTGGATGAAGGGCTAATAAATCTCGAAACCCCACTTTCCGAATATTACAAGTATCCTGATATCCAGGATGAGCCCAACCACCAATTTGTCACTGCAAAAATGGTTCTAAGCCATACTTCGGGACTTCCCAACTGGAGGAGCGGCAAACTCAAGTTTAAATATGATCCCGGAGAACGATTCAGTTATTCCGGTGAAGGTTATGTCTGGCTGCAGCGTGTGGTGGAGCATCTGAAAGAAAAATCTCTGGAGGAATTGGCTCAGGAATATGTGTTTCAGCCTTTGGGAATGACCCGAAGCAGTTTTGTATTTCGCAAGGAATTTGAGGAAAACTTCAGCCTTTCCTTTAACAAAAACGGAAAGGAATTCTCCAAAAACAAAATCAAAAACGGGAATGCTGCTGCTTCTTTACAGACCACTTCTTTTGACTATGCCTTGTTTCTTGAGGCACTCATTTTAGGGAAAGAAATCAATGCAGATCTTCACCAAATGATGTTTAGTCCTGTTGTTCCAGTGGAACCAAAAGAAGGACAAAAGCAAGAACTTTATTGGGGTTTGGGAGTAGGAATCCAGCAAACCTCAGCCGGAAAGCAGATCTTCCAATGGGGCGACAATTATACGTTCAGAGGCTATTTCACTGCCAATGTGGAAAATGGGAATGCAGTAGTTTATTTCACCAACAGCGAAAACGGACTCAAACCAGTACGTGAATTAGTGGCTTTGGCACTTCCCGATCCACAGCCTGCTTGCGATTGGATGGATTACGATTGATAAGGCAGGATTTTAATGGTTAATGGTCCTAATAAAGTTCTTTTTAAATAAATCCCTAAATTCAAGAAAGGGTAAATCCTTTGGTTACTTTTCAATTCTAAAAACACATAAAAATGACCTTATTAATCATTGGAGTAGTTGTACTCCTTCTCGTTTTTTACGCCATTGGAATCTACAATAAGTTAGTGAGGCTCACTACTTTGGTAGAGGAAGGCTGGAGTGGAATAGATGTCCAGCTTAAAAAGCGGTACAGCCTCATTCCCAATCTTGTGGAAACTGTAAAAGGGTATGCAAAACATGAGCAGGAGACCTTTGAAAAAGTAGTCAATGCAAGAAACTTAGCCCAATCTGCAACAACTTTGGAAGGTCATCAGGCAGCCGAAAATCAGCTAAACAAAGCCCTGGTCAACCTTTTCGCACTTGCGGAACAATACCCCGAACTGAAAGCAAACCAAAATTTCCTGAAGCTACAAGAGGAACTTTCTGTAATCGAGCAGGACATCGAAAAATCCAGAAGGTATTACAACGGAACCGTACGAGAAAAGAACATTCTGGTCGATTCCTTTCCCAGCAATATCCTGGCAAACATATTTGGATTCATCAAATCCAAGTTTTTTGAACTGGACAATGAAGCGAAGCGGGTTCTTCCTCAAGTGAAATTTTAAATGAGAAGGCTTGTTTCCGCTCTTTTTGGATTTTTTCTTTCAATAGCTGCTTTTGCACAAGAAGAAAGGCTTCAGGAATTTCAATCCACTATCCTGATCGATACTTCAGGCCTGGTCACAGTTTCTGAAACGATACGCTACTCCACAGAAATTAGCGGGAAACGGGGAATCATCCGGTCTTTGCCACTTAGCCGATTGGATAATTTGGGCGAGGAAGTTAAAAATGAGTATTCCATTTTATCCGTTAAGCGGGATGGGAATGATTCCCCCTACCATACTGAGCGGGAGAATGGACATCTTTCTATTTATGTTGGTGAGTCTTCAGTTTATTTGGATCCGGGCGAATACGAATACGAGATCACCTATTCCATTCCCGGTCAAATCCGTTTTTTTGACACCTACGATGAGCTCTATTGGAATGTAAACGGCACCCAATGGCCCTTTTCGGTTGGGAAAATCCGGGCCGAAATCTTCCTTCCACCCGGAGCTGAACTTATCCAAATGGCCTGCTATACTGGTCAATATGGAAGTACTGATCAAAATTGTCAGAGTTCGTCCAATGGAAACCTGGTCACTTTTGAGGCAGGGCCATTAAACCCTTATGAAAATCTAAGTATCGCTGTTGGATTAAGCAAAGGGACCATCGCTCCTCCCCCGCCTCCTGGCTTCTTCCAGAAGATTGGATACCAGGTGATTACGGGGATTATGGGCTTGCTTATATTGGCTTATTACCTATTCACTTGGTCGAAATATGGGATCGATCCTCCAAAACCAACTGTAATACCGAATTTTGATCCTCCGGCAGGCCTTTCTCCGGCTTCAGTTGGAATGATGAGTAAGGGCTACTATTGGCAGGATTTTGTCACAGCTTCGATAGTAAGTCTGGCTTCAAAAGGATATCTCCGGATTGAGGAAAAAAACAAAGAATCTCTCCTCGGTCTTTTCAAACAAAAGGAATTTGAGCTAATCAAGGAAAAATATCCAGATTCCAATCTTCCCAAAGAGGAAGAAAAGTTGCTCAGTTTGTTGTTTTCCAGTAAGGACCGGATAACACTCAATGGCAAGTACGATTCAACTGTTGAAAAGGCTGTTCAGCAATTCCAGTCGAGTCTATCTTCACAATGGAATCCGCTTATTTTCAAAGGGTTTAACCTGAAATTTTGGATTTTACCATTTCTGTTGATCGCAGGATATGTCGTGATGCTGGTGATGTTGGAGGATTATTTTGTTTATGGGGATAAAGCCCTACTGCTCGTAGGATTCCTGGGTGGAAACGTAATTCTTTTTCTGTTTTACCAATGGCTCATCCGAAAACCGGCTGAGGAAAAGCTGAGACTAAGAGCTGAAATTGAAGGATTTAAAATGTACCTCTCAGCCGCTGAGGAAAAAATGCTGCAATTCAGCAATCCACCGGAAATGACGCCTGAAAAATTTGAAAAGCTTCTTCCCTATGCGATGGTTTTGGATGTGGAGGAAATCTGGGGAGAAAAGTTTCAAAACACGCTCAGGCGGAGTTCCCAAAATCAGGAATACCACCCAACTTGGTATAGTGGTGGGATGATCCAGCGGGCAGCATTTGCCCATATGCTCAATTCCAGCCTTTCCAATACCATCAGTCAATCCAGTCACAATCCATCAAGCGGCGGAAGCAGTGGTTCGGGAGGCGGAGGATTTTCCGGCGGAGGTGGCGGAGGCGGCGGTGGAGGAAGCTGGTAAAGGCTTTCAAAAAGCAGAAAGTCAATCATTAAAAAGACTTCAAGTGCTAATCTTAAACTTTAATCCAACTACCCATGATACCTTTCAAACCAGTAGGTTACAATTCACTTTCTCCTTATTTTATTATCAAGAATGCTCCCCGCTTTGTCCAGCTTATGAAGGATCTTTTTGGTGCTGAGGAACTGAGAAAATACGATGGTCCAGACGGGTCTTTGATGCATGTCGAGCTTCGTTTGGATGATTCGGTCATCATGCTCAGTGAAGCTACAGCTGACTTTCCTGCCAATGAATTTCTCTTGCACTTCTATGTGAAAGACGCCAAAGCCACCTATAAAAAAGCCTTGGAATTGGGCTGCGAGGGATTGCAGGAACCCATTCAAAAAGGAGATCCCGACCTCAGGGGAATGTTTAAGGACTTCAACGGAAACGTTTGGTCCGTAGGAACTCAAACGGAGTAAACGATCCTACAAAAAGCTAAAAGTCAAACCTGCTTGGAAAGCAATACAATCTGGCCCAAATGATAGGCATCGTGTTGGAGTATGCCCAAAATGTGTTCGTAAAAAGTCATCTGATTGGGCGGATAAATTGACTCAAAAGATTCTGGATCTACTTGCTTCAGGTATTCAATCCATTCGTTTTGTACAGATTCAAGCCGTTTTAAGGTTTGATCCCAAGCCTGTTCAGATTTATCGACAATTGGCGAAATGTAATTATTGGCTGGGGTTACCAAGGTTTTTCCTTTCAACCTCTGAAGCACATTGATTTTCCATTCAGTCAGGTGATTGACTATTTCCCAGATCGTATTACAATTGGAAAAAGGCCGTTGAGATGCCTGATCGGCTGATATTCTGGAAAGCGTTCCCTGGATTGACACATCAATCCAGGGCTCACCGTTATATAACTTCTCAAATAAACTTACAATCCGTTCGGTCTCTTTCATGTTCCAGCAGTTTTATTTGCCATGGCAATTTAGCATCCAATTGATTCCATATCGGTCGGTGAAGCTTCCAAAATAAGCTCCCCAAAACATGTCCTGAAGTCCCATGGATACTTTTCCACCTTCGGATAGGGCATTGAAAATCCTTTCCGTCTCCTCCCTCGTCTCCGGTTCCAATTGGATATGCATGTTGTTGCCGATGGCAACCGAAAAACCCATTTCTTTTGGTGCATCAGTTCCCATGAGAATATGCCCACTCAGGATCGGAAGCTCCACATGCAGGACCATCCTTTTTACAGTCTCCGAAAGCGGTGGTTGTCCCGGATCATGAGGCACCTGTTCGAAGCGCTGAATTCCGCCAATAAATTCAGTGCGGAAGACTGATTTGTAAAAATTAAAGGCCTCTTCCGTGTTGCCTGGAAAATTGATATAGGTAGAAACTCTGCTTTTGCTGTCTGTTTTCTTTTGTTTTCTGAGATAAAACTGGGCTTTGATGTATTCATCCAGATTTCCGATAGCCATTGAAAATCCTTCTTTGAAGCCCATTTGAATGATCGTTTCCAGATCCGAAAGGTTCTCAAAGGCCATTTCAATTTCAACAATCGTTCTTTCGCCGTTCTCTTCCCTGAATTGATTTTCCCAGTCCACCCTAGGTTTGGTCTGATCGGCTACTGCCTCTTCATCACAAAATGCATCATAGCCAGAATAGCGCTGCAGGGGAATGATTTTTTTGTATTCAAAAAAACACCATTGGCCTTCGCCATCCGGACCGACCATGTTGTATAGCCACTTGCCACCTTCCTTGAAATTAAGGTATTTCGTCTCTGTTTTCCAGGGTTTTGGGGCCCACCAAAGGTCAAGAATTTCAGGATCTGTCCAAGCCGCCCAGACCAAATCAAGAGGTGCATCAAAACTTCTGGTTACGTTGATTTTCAGGTATTCCTTATCTACCAGAAAGTCGAATAAAATGGCTTTTTTCATTTTTTCTTCTGTTTAAGTTGAATTAATACTTCATCTAATTGCTCAAAACGTTTGGATATCTGTTGCTTGAATTGCTCCAGCCATTTTTCGATTTCTTTCATTTTATCAGCATGTAAGTGATAATAGATTTCCCTGCCCTTTTGCTCCTGCGCCAAAAGCTCACATTCGCTCATCACTTTGATGTGCTTTGACACGGCCTGTCTACTGATATCAAACTGGTCCGCAATTGCATTGGGTGTCATGGCTGACACGGCCAGCATCAGGATTATTGCCCTCCTCGTCGGATCAGCCAATGCCTGAAATACATCTCTTCTCATCTTTTTTTGAATTACCCCTATCGGTCAATGGGTCTGATTCCTTCTCATTACGAAACCATTTGGTTGCAAATGTAAATGTGAAACCAAACAGTTGCAAATAAATTTCAAAATTTATCGTAAATAAATTTCTTAAAATACTCCGGACCAGGCATTTGAAAAGCCAAAAAATTCGAAAGGTTTCTTTGGCTTTAAAGAAAAAACCTGATTGTGAACCTCAAAATCCCATAACCAGAAATCAATTTTTGGAGGAAAATCCCAGATAAGGAGTCTCTCAGACCACTCCCAGATCCCGGAAAAAACTCAAAATGGGGGTATTTGAATGGGAAATTTTGTTTTTTCCAAAAACTACAGTGCAAAAATCTGTTGAAAATCAAAATATTACTTTTTATACAGTTAGCTTTGGGACGGCAAATTGCCATATCAACAATTTTAAATTTTACCAATGAATACTGGAACAGTAAAATTCTTCAACGAAGCTAAGGGATTTGGCTTCATCGTTGACAATTCCTCTAAAGAGGAAATTTTTGTGCACGTTAGTGGTCTGATCGACAAAATCCGTGAAGGCGACACAGTTGCTTTCGAAACGGAACGTGGCAAAAAAGGAATGAACGCGGTAAATGTTAAGTTAGCGTAAGCTTTCTGATATTTTAAAAATAGAATTCTCGGCCCAAGCTGTTCGGGAAAGCCAATAACTTCTTCTTATAGTCATTCCCGATAGTGGGATTAGAATCGAATAATTCAAGCTCATTTTAACTTGTATCAGTTTCTGATCTGAGTAGAATAGGCTTAGAAATCATCCCTTTGGAAAAGTTTTGATTTGGACATGTTTGAAGGGCTGGATTTCTAGGTTTCATTCCTCCGGGTATCTCCGGAAAATTTATCAGTTCATAATCTTTTGGGTTATGAACTGATTTTTTTTTGCCCTAATGGCGAAAGGACAAGGAATACTCATCTACTCCCTGCTTCCTTGATTTCTTTATCCCATTGGTATTTTTTAACCAATGACCCAAAAGTCCTGATTCTGCAAAACCTCCAAAAAACCTGATGTCTAGGGTTTTTTCAAGAACATGGTTAACTTCAATCCAATGATGCCCAATTCCCCAAAAATTTAACTTAATCTATCCTTACTCCATGAAAATCAAACCAACATTTACCTTCCTGTTGGCAGTTTTGACCCTCTTTTCCTGTACTGCCAATTATTCCTCTAATGAATCCGACAACCGGATCACAGATGATCGGGAATTGGAGGAAGTGACTCATCTCAAAGTGAGTGGAATATTCAATCTCTACCTTTCCCAGGGCGACAAACCATCCATCCGAATCGAAGGCGATGAAGACCAGGTCAGAAAGTTTAAAACAGTCCAAAATGGAGATTTCCTTGAGTTGAAATTTGACGAAATAAATTCGGGTGTTTTCTCGGATTCCAGACCTGATGTTTACCTGACTTTAAGTCAATTGGATCAATTGGAATTTGATGGTGTTGGAAATTTCAAGACCGAAGGCGCTTTTAAAGTTGAGGAAATCAGATTGGAAGGCGATGGTGTGGGTAATATCCTCCTTCAATTTGAAGCTTCAAAAATTGATGCCCAGTTTAACATGATGGGAAATATTACTTTGGAAGGTAGCGCTGGTGAAATTACCCTCTCCAATGAAGGAATTGGCAATATCGATGCTTCCAAACTCCTTGCCCAAACAATGAACTTGACCAGTTCCGGCATTGGAAGAGTGGCCGTGCACTGCACAGGAGACCTATCCATCACTGTCAACGGAATAGGCGCTGTGAGCTATACCGGCAATCCAACTGTAATCAAGGAAGAAATCAATGGAATCGGTAAAGTGACTCGGAACTAACTAGATTTATTTCTTCTGGCCTAATTACTTCAATTATCCACGATATAGATTCAGCTTGGACCAATCTGGATTACGTCAACTGTCCAAAGGTCAATAAGGTGTTGTTAGGATCCAAGACTGCAAATTCTTTGGTTCCCCAAGGCTTCGATTCCAATGGTCCATTTGGATGAATAGCTACACCCCTGAATTGATAATCCGCATACAATTCTTCAATTCCTCGCTCAAGTCGGATATAGATCATCGCATAATTGGTCGAAGGATCCAACTCAGCAAACTTAAAAAAATGCAGTTCTGCAGCTCCTTTTTTCATGATCAGGTAATCCGGATACCTGCTGACGGTGGAAAACTGTAGTTTGGTTTCGAAGTAAATGCGGGTTTCATCCAGATCCCTTGCAGGGAGTTTAGGGATGATATGAAAAGGAATATCCATATCGCTCAATAAGGAAATTTAGAATCAAGATCTGAAAATGAAAGATAGAAAACTGTTGGGCTATTCTTTTAAAGTTTTATGCCAAAATCAAATGCCCTTCTAGTCAGGAATCATTTTGTTTTCTCCACTTTTCCTGTGATTTTAGGGCAATGTCTTCACCCAACCCGCTCGATTCTGTTAGGCTGAATTTCTCCCAGGGAGATTTGTTTTTGCTCAACCTGGCTTTGGCCCTGATTATGTACGGTGTCGCCCTTGACCTGAGGTGGGAAGACTTCCGGTATTTGGTCAAAAATCCCAAAGGCTTTTTCTTGGGAGTTTTTTCTCAGTTTATTGTACTTCCCTTTTTGACTTGGGTTTTGGTTCAGATCCTTCAGCCGCCTCCCAGTGTAGCTTTGGGAATGTTTTTGGTGGCAGCTTGTCCCGGCGGAAATGTTTCCAATTTTCTGACCAATTATGCAAAAGGCAATACTGCTCTTTCGGTGAGTTTGACGGCTTTTTCCTCAGTTTTAGCCATCATCGTGACTCCTTTGAATTTTGCGCTCTGGGCGGGTTTATATAGTCCTACTTCTCTCTTACTTAAAGAAATCAGCCTGGACATCCTGGATGTGTTTTTCACAGTCGGGGTAATTTTGGGAATTCCTTTAATCCTCGGAATATCGACCCACCTGAAGCTTCCCGTTTTTGCAGGTAGAGCCTCAAAAATCCTAAAACCAATTAGCATTGTTATTTTTTCGGCAATTGTGATTTTGGCATTTGTAGGAAATTTCGATCTTTTTCTGAAGTACATAAGCGTCATCTTTCTCTGGGTTTTAGCCCATAATTTTACAGCTTTGGCTTCGGGGTATCTTACCGGAAAACTCGGAAGGCTTCCTTTAGCTGATGTAAAAACCATCACTATAGAGACAGGAATTCAAAATTCAGGTTTGGGGCTGGTATTGATTTTCACTTACTTTGAAGGCCTTGGAGGGATGGCCATAATTACCGCTTGGTGGGGCATATGGCACCTGATCTCGGGTATGACAATCGCCTTCCTTTGGAAAAAAACCACATGAAATCGAGCATGACCAATAACGTCACCCAGAGGATTGAGTATCAACTATGCGAGATTCCATCTGTCCTATAAAATCAATTATAAACAGATGAAAAACCTTGTTAACGCCATTCTACGGCTCCTCGTGAAAATAGCCCTGCATGGTTATTTCAGGAAAATTATAATTGAAGGCAAGGAAAATCTACCCAAAAACCGCCCGGTAATCCTGGTTGCAAATCACCAGAATGCCTTGATCGATCCGCTCCTTTTGGCTACCCATACCAATCTTAATCCTTGGTTTTTGACTCGTGCTGCCGTTTTCACAAATCCAATCGTCTCCAAACTGCTGCATTATATCCGGATGCTGCCAGTTTATCGTCTGAGAGATGGATTTTCCACTATCCAGCAAAACCAGCAGACCTTTGACGATACATTTGAAGTGCTTCGCAAAAACGGTACGGTGGTCATCTTTGCTGAAGGGACGCACAGTCTTGTCAGAAACCTTAGGCCCTTGAGCAAGGGATTTACCCGGATGGCTTTTGGATTGAAGGAAAAATATCCGGACTTGGAGCCTTTGATTTTACCTGTGGGATTAGGATTCAGTGCACATTTGAGATCGGGTAGTGTAGTGAGAATCACCTTTGGCAAAACCATCCCCGTGGACATGCCTACCTCACAATCGGGGAAACTGACAAAAAGTGTAGAAAATGCATTGAAATCTATCCTTGTCAACATCCCAGTTGAAGGCTATGAGGCAACCCTCTCCAAATTGATTAAGCACGAAGTTGACCTTACTTCGAAAAAAGAGGTTGAGCACTTCCTGGAAACCGGAAATGTCCTCAATTCGGTAGAATCTGTGAACAGTCTGGGAAATAAGCTCATGAAAATCTTTCATTTCCCTTTGTACTGGCTTTGGCTTTTGAAAAAAGGCAGTATTGAAGACATTGTATTCAGCTCGACTTGGAAGTTTTTGATCGGATTTGCGCTGGCCATTCCCTACTACTTTTTTTTGATTTGGCTGACGATGGACACTTCCGTGGGAAGTTGGGGACTTACCTTTTTGATTTTGGCTTGGATCACCCTTTGGAAAAATCAGAATCCCCAGGAATAGCATGATCCGCATCCATATTTTTGGCGCCTCTGGATCCGGCGTGACCACTCTGGGTCAGGCTCTCAGTGAGGAAATTGGTATCCCCTACTTCGACAGTGATAGTTACTTCTGGGAAAAGACAAATCCTCCATTTACCCACAAAAAACCTCCCGAACTCAGAAATAACCAGATAAAGAATGACCTCCTTGCCTTCCAAAACTGGATTTTTGGAGGTTCAAGCTTGAGTTGGGGTAAAGATGTATTCCCGGATTTCAGCTTGGTTGTTTTCCTGAGGGTTCCAAAAGAAACCAGACTCAGGCGAATCGAAGCGCGGGAAATGGAGCGATACGGAGATCTGATCCGAGCTGATCCACAACAAGCCCGTAAAACCCGGGAATTTCTCGAATGGTGTGCTGACTACGACGATTGCACCGGCCGTGCCAACAGAAACATCAAAGTGCACGAACAATGGCTGCAAAGTCTCCCCTTTCCAATACTCAAAATTGAAGGCAATCACAGCGTGGAAGAACGGGTCGACCTGATCCTGGATTGGATAAAAAAGAATTGATCCAAACCAAATAATCTTTGGCTTTGTTTCTAACTTTGGAAGAGAATTAACAACCCAAATTTAACTTAGCCATGACTGAAGATTTCTTGCCTTTAAATGGGACTGATCATGTGGAGCTCTATGTTGGCAATGCCAAGCAAAGCGCACTCTACTACCAATATGCCTTTGGATTTGAATTGATCGCTTACGCTGGTCCTGAAACAGGGATCCGAGACAGGGCATCTTATGTACTTAAGCAGGACAAAATCAGGCTTGTCCTCACCTCTCCTCTTAGCTCCAATCACCCAATCGCCGAACATATTTTGAAACACGGCGACGGCGTGAAAGTACTTGCTCTTTGGGTGGATGATGCCGAAAAATCCTGGTTGGAAACCACTTCCAGAGGTGCAGAATCTGCCTCAAAACCGGCCATTATCAAGGATGAATTTGGCGAAGTAAAAGTAGCCTCCATCAAGACCTATGGGGATACGATCCATACTTTCGTGGGAAGAAAGAATTACTCTGGCGTTTTCCTTCCTGGCTATCAGTCCAGAAAAAGCACTTTTAAATCGGAAGGCATCGGCCTGAAATACATCGACCATTGTGTTGGAAATGTGGAATTGGGCCAAATGAACCGATGGGTAGAGTACTACGAAAAGGTAATGGGCTTTAAGCTGCTGCTAACCTTCGACGACAAGGACATTTCCACTGAATATTCTGCCCTAATGTCAAAGGTGGTTTCCAACGGAAACGGCTACATCAAATTCCCGATCAATGAGCCTGCCGAGGGCAAAAAGAAATCGCAAATCGAAGAATATCTGGACTTCTACGGAGGTCCAGGGGTTCAGCACATGGCAATTGCTACGGACGATATCTGTCATACGGTCAGTGAATTGAGAAGTCGAGGCGTGGAATTCCTGGAGGTGCCCTCCTCCTATTATGATGATTTGCTTGACCGGGTTGGGAAAATAGATGAAGCAATCGAGCCATTGAAAAATCTCAACATTCTGGTGGACCGGGACGAAGAGGGATATTTACTCCAGATCTTCACAAAACCTGTGCAGGACCGCCCCACACTTTTCTTTGAAATCATCCAGAGAAAAGGTGCCAAATCTTTCGGCAAAGGGAACTTTAAAGCCCTTTTTGAGGCAATCGAAAGAGAACAGGCCCTCAGGGGAAATCTTTGACTTTAAAAAATATCTTCATTTTAAAGCCGGCCAGAGCGTGGAGTTCTGACCGGCTTTTTTTATCCTTTTAATTTCGGAGAAAATGAGCTAATTTTTTATAAATCCCAGCTCTATGAAATCTCTCTTCAAAATCATCAGCAAAACTGTCATAGGGGGAATTTTCTTCCTCCTTCCAGTCGTGATTATTGTCCTTCTTTTTGGGAAAGCTTTGTCCTCTGTGAAACCAATTGCAGAAACTATTCGGGAAAAGGTACCCTTGGAATTTCCATTTTTGGCTTTGATTATTTCACTTTTGATCCTACTACTTATCTGTTTTTTGGCTGGATGGGTTGCTGGGAAAGGAATAGGCAAAGCGATGGTCAATTGGCTTGAGGATAATTTACTCGACTTATTCCCCGGATACCAATTGATGAAATCCACGATGGAAACCAAAGTTGGGACCATCACTCAAAAGGAGTTTCCAGTCGTGCTGATCCCGGGTGACGGATGGCAAATCGGATTTCTGGTGGAAGATTTGCCAAACGAGGAGGTTGTGGTATTTATCCCATCTGCCCCAAATGTTTGGGAAGGAAGTCTGGCAATATTTGAAAAATCTCAACTCCGAGAAACCAAGCTGAAACAACCCGATGTGATAGCCCTTATGAAAAAATTGGGAGTTGGTACTGCTGAATTGCTAAAAGCAGGAATCAACAAATAACAACTCCCAAATGATATTTGAAAATTACTTGTAGAGTTTTTCGTGGAGTTTTTTCAGCTCTTCCACGGCGATTTTGATTACCTGTCTGTCATAGGTCATCAATCCGTTTGTCTCCACTTCCACATCCGTGGTCTGGGTGTAAATTCCCGCGGCCAGACCTTTAGGAATCAATTTGGCCAAATCTTCCACCAAAATTGAATACCGGGCTTTCAACTCCTCTTTGGTGGTAAAGCTCTGGTATCCCCAGTTATCTTTCAGCTGCCAGGTATGCCCTTCTATGGGCAGGCCCAAGCCACCAAATTCGCCCAAAACCAAAATGGTGTTTGCACCGAAAATTTTGGGATCTGGCATCACCGGATCGGGGTAATTGTGCAAATCCATGATATCGCCGACGATTTTTGTTCCCTCCATTTCAAAATTCCCGCCACTGGCACTGTTGATCAATCTGCTAGCATCCTGTGCTTTGGTGAAATTGACAATTTCAGTGGTTTTGAACTGACCCCATGCTTCATTGAAAGGAACCCAGACAACAATGGATGGGAAAAACTTGAATTCATTCATGATTTCCTTCCACTCGGTTTTGAAAATTTCTTCAGATTCAGGGGTTCTCTCTTTGTTCATGCCTTCACGGATGATTCCCGGACGAACCTCCCATCGGTTTCCCATATCTCCGCTTGGCATATCCTGCCAGACTAACATCCCCAATTTATCCGCGTGATAATACCAGCGGGCCGGTTCCACTTTCACATGCTTTCGGATCATATTGAAGCCCATTTCCTTGGTCTTTTCGATATCAAAAAGTAAGGCTTCGTCAGTTGGAGCAGTATATAATCCATCCGGCCACCAGCCCTGATCCAAGGGGCCGTATTGGAAAAGCGGCTTTCCGTTGAGAAACATCCGCTGATGTCCATCCGGAGTTTTCGCCATGCGGATATCCCGATAGGCTGCATAAGATTTGACTTCCTCAATCAATTTTTTACTCTGGAAAAGCTTAATGGAAACTTCGTAAAGGAAAGGTGAATCTGGAGACCAAGCTTTTGGATTGGGGATTTTGACAGGGGCAGGTTTGTTAGGCTGGGCCTTAAAAGATGCAACCACTTTTCCGCCTTCCAACAAGCTTACCTCTACTTCCTGGCCTTCAGTTGAATTATTGATTTCCGGATAAAATACCTGAACGGAATTTTCCCAGTCTGTCACAGAATACAGGGATGAAATAAACGATTCTGGCACAGTTTCGAGCCATACTGTCTGCCAGATTCCGGTCACTGGTGTGTACCAGATGCTTTTGGGTTCTTTGACCTGTTTTCCACGAGGCTGGGGTCCTGAATCACTCGGATCCCAAACACGCAGGCGGATTTTTTGGGATTTTCCTTTGACCAAATGATCCGTGATGTCAAAGCTAAACCCGTCAAAACCTCCCTGATGCTTGCCGACTTGGGTTCCGTTTACCCAAAGTTCAGCCTCCCAATCTACTGCTCCAAAATGGATCAGCATCCGCTTTCCTTTTCGGTCCATGGCAAGGTCAAAGGTGCGCTCGTACCAAAGTTCATTTTCGGGACCAACAGTCTTCTGAACTCCGGACAAAAGAGATTCAGCCGGAAAAGGCACGGTGATTTTCCCGGCAAAGCCACCTTCCGGACTGCTGCCTTTTGGAAGAATTGCGAAATCCCATTGGCCGTTTAGATTTTGCCATGTATCACGGACCAGTTGAGGGCGCGGATATTCAGGTAGTGGAGCTTCAGGATTGGCCTGATCGGTCCAAGGGGTCTTAAGAATGGTTTGAGAAAATCCTTCAAAAGAGAGGCAAACCAGCACAAAAAAGAAAATTGATCTCATAGTCAGCTAAGTAAATGATAGCTGAACTTATTGAAAATGAAACCAAAGAACAAGAGGATTCAGTGAAACGGGATTTGGGGGAAAATTATTTTCTCCTGGAGTTTGGGGCAAAGGCTGGGAACTTACCTGAGGATTATTTAAAAGAAAACCAAGATCAGAGGTGATAGCAGGATAGCTAGAACCCTGATTTCCAGCTTGTCCAAAGCCAAAATATACATCAGGAGTCTCTGTGCGGACGTCTACTACAACCGATTCAAATTCAAATTTAATCGATTGGAATTTTTGAAATAATCCTTGGGAATTGACAACCTCTTTTATTTCAGGATCTGCCATAGCAGTGAAATTCATGTTTTTCCAATTTCCCCGGTTTTCAGAAGTAAGAGTTCCATCACCAATCCAGGAAATCTGATAAAGTTGGTGTTCGGGATAATCGAATCCCAATCCCAACCAATTCTCTTCCTTCAAATTTGGTACAGGAGCTGAAGCTTCCATTTTCAGCTGCCCATTGGCAAAGACTGTCCATGTCAGGGTCAAAGGCCAGGGATTATAGGAAGATTGAACTTGAATGGAACCGTCTTTGAGCTTTTTCCAGCTCACTTTTGTGAAGAAACTATCACTTCCTTGTGCTCCCGGGACCTGGGTAAAAGGTAAGACGTTCATCCCAACTTTTACCTTCTCCATGGTTCCTTTGGCTTTTCCAAAAACAAAAATCCGATGACCCACAGTGACCTGCAGATCGACAGTTGATTCTCTCACCGAAATTTTTTCATTGGGAAAATGCTCCGCATGGGAGCCAACTGAATCCAATCCGATTGGAATTTCAAAAATCAAACCCCAGATAAGCCACAATGGCATCAGCAAATTGGCTAAAACATGCGGAAGTCGGAGGAACATGAATTTCAGATTCAGAAGAATTTTACCAGAAAGGTAACTTTTATCCAATTCTATAAAAATCAGGCCAAAACAACAACTTCCCACATCCTTCTGGGTAAATAGTTTTGAGTCATTTATTGGCGCAGGCTGGCATTTTTTGACAATTTCTATAACTTAGAACCACACTGAAATTTTTAACTGAAATGAGTTTAATCGACCCTGCAATTCTGAACAAAGCCCAAAGCTGGCTGGATGGAAATGTGGATGCTCAGACCAAAGCATCCATCAAAAAATTAATAAGCGATAATCCGACTGAATTGGTGGATTCTTTTTATCAGGATCTTGAATTCGGGACTGGAGGGCTGAGAGGCCTTATGGGTGTAGGCACCAACCGCATGAATGTTTATACTATCGGAATGGCGACCCAGGGATTAGCCAATTACCTTCTGAAGTGTTTTCCAGGTCAGGAGATCAAAGTCGCCATCACGCACGACTGCCGAATAAACAACACGCTTTTTGCCAAAACCACTGCAGATGTATTCACTGCCAATGGGATCAAGGTGCTTTATTTCAAGGAAATGAGACCGACTCCCATGCTTTCTTTTGCGGTGAGACATTTCGGTTGCAAAAGCGGCGTAATGATTACCGCCTCACACAATCCCAAAGAATACAACGGCTACAAGGCCTATTGGGAAGATGGTGCCCAAGTAGTTGCCCCACATGACACCAATATCATCAAGGAGGTGCAAAAAATCACCTCTTTCGATCAGGTGAATTGGAACAAAAATGACGCATTGTTCCAGTACATCGAGGAAGATTTTGATGCAATCTATCTGAAACTAGTCAAAGGATTGAGTCTTTCTCCCGAAGCAATCCAAGCACAAAAATCGATGCCAATTGTTTTCTCCCCTATCCATGGAGCCTCTGGAAAAATGGTTCCTGCAGCGTTGAAGGCTTACGGTTTTGAAAATGTGCATATCGTTAAGGAGCAAGCTGAGCCGGATGGCAATTTTCCTACAGTAATTTACCCAAACCCGGAAGAAGCGGAAGCGCTTACAATGGCCATAGAACTGGGCAAAAAAGTCAAAGCCGAATTGGTTCTCGCCTGCGATCCTGACGGAGACCGCTATGCCGCAGTGGTTCCTAATGAAAAAGGTGAATTTGAATTGCTGAACGGCAATCAGACCGGTGCCATGATAAGCTACTACCTGCTAAACAAATGGAAAGAGGCAGGAAAACTGGATGGTAACCAGTTTATGGTCAACACCATCGTGACAACGGAATTGATCAATACCATTGCTGCCGGATTTGGAGTGAAATGCTTTAATGTATTGACCGGATTTAAAAATATCGCCGCAATCATTTTGCAGCTGGAAGGAAAGGAAACCTTTATCGGTGGTGGAGAGGAGTCTTATGGTTATTTGGTGGGGGATTTTGTAAGAGATAAAGACGCGGTAAGTGCTGCGGCGATTTTTGCCGAACTGATCGCTTATTACAAAACCAAGGGCATGAGTGCCATGGATTTATTGGCTGAGATTTATTCAGAGTTTGGATTCTATAAAGAGTCTTTGATTTCTGTGACCAAAAAAGGAAAAGACGGAGCTGAGCAAATCCAGGCCTTGATGAATGGGTTCAGAACCAATCCGCCCTCCCAAATGAACGGGATCGATGTGGAGCGGGTTGTGGATGTGAAAAACTCCACGATTACTCACGTGAAGTCCGGTAAGGTCGAAAAACTGGAAATGGACAAATCCAATGTGATGCAGTTTTATCTGGCAGATGGAAGTAAAATCTCAGCGCGTCCCTCTGGTACGGAGCCGAAAATCAAATACTATTTCTCAGTTAATGCTCCACTTCCTTCGGCATCCGATTATAGGAAGGTAGAGGCTCAGCTTGTTGAAAAATTGGAAGGATTAAAAAACTATTTCAGTTAACCTCAAACTGTTCAATCGAATAAATAAAAAGCACCGGGAAATCGGTGCTTTTGTTTTTCGGACAAATTGAAATTGAGTGGAAATTAAGAGATATAGAATGCCTTATTCTTTTCCTAAATGAATTACAGCATCTCCGACATTGATCACCGGATTGTTGTTGAGTCCGATCACATGACCATTGGTAGCGGCTTTTACCGGCATGATAACCTGGCCATAAGGGTCTGATATACGGGCAATGATCTGTCCTTTTTTCACGGAATCGCCAAGCTTCACCGTTGCATAAAAAATTCCGGAGGCCTTGGCACGGGTCCATTCGCTGGATTTCAAAATAAGTGTGTTCTGCGGAAGCTGAGGTGCATAGATCATGTCAAGGTGATGGAGCAATCGCTTTGTACCTGTGATGCCTTCCTCAATGGCGTAATTGTCCAAACGCATCGATTCTCCGCCTTCAAAAACCAACAGGTGCTTTCGTGCTTTGTATGCGGTCTTTCTAAAAGATTTCTCGATAAGCTTAGAATTGACCACAAAGTGCGTCCCAAAAGCTCTAGCCAGTTCCAGCCCAATTTTATCCTTGAAATCCACCCGGATCTGGGGATGATTAGAAAGCATTCTGCCCCCAGTGTGAAAATCAATCCCAAAATCTATTTGTGGAATGACTTCTTCATTTAAAATATAGGCAATCCGAGATGCGAGTGATCCCTTTTTACTTCCCGGAAAACTCCTATTGAGGTCCCTTCCGTCTGGAAATGTCCTGCTGTTGGATAAAAACCCATAAATATTAACCAAAGGAATGATGATCAAAGTGCCTTTGAGTAATTCCAAGCCTTGATCAAATTCCTCAAGAAGTTTTTTGGCTGTAACCACCCCGTTGATTTCATCCCCGTGAATGCCTCCTGAGATCAGGATAACAGGGCCTTCATTTTTGGAAGACCTGATAAAAATCGGCAAATCAATTAAGGTATGTGTAGGAAGTTTGGCAATTGGCAGTTCGATGTTTACTGATTGTCCAGGTCGTACCCGGACGCCGTTGATCTGAACTTCTTTCATGAAGTGAGGTGACAGATTGGGGAATTCATTTCACTTTGGACCAAAATCTTGCTTATTTCGCAGGACTAGCCAAGGCTCATGAATATACAAGAAAACATTTCTTTAAAGCCACTCAATACCTTTGGCTTTGACAAAAACGCAAAATTTTTCACCAACGCGGACACCGTCGAAAATCTTAAAAATGCCTTGACCTGGGCAAGCCAAAACAAACAAGAAGTATTGATCCTAGGTGGTGGCAGCAATGTTTTACTTACACGTGATTTTGAGGGTCTGGTAGTCAAAATAGAACTGAAGGGAATAGAATTGATCCGTGAGGACGAAAAACATATCTGGGTCAAAGTCGGTGCCGGGGAGGTTTGGCACGATTGGGTAATTTATGCTATTGAGAATAACTGGGCTGGAATCGAAAACCTTTCCCTGATTCCGGGCACTGTTGGCGCCTCACCCATGCAGAATATCGGCGCTTATGGAGTGGAGATCAAAGATGTCTTTGAAAGCCTGGAAGCCCTAAACCGAAACACGTTGGAGCTTGAAACCTTTTCCCATGAGGACTGTAGCTTTGGCTACCGGGAAAGTGTTTTCAAACAGAAATTCAAAGACAAGTATACCATCTGCTCGGTGACTTTCAGATTGAATAAAACTCCTCAATTTCATGTGGACTACGGAGCAATCCAGGATGTCTTAAAGGAAAAAGGCGTCAAAGAACTGTCAATCAAAGCTGTCAGTGATGCTGTGATTGAAATCCGAAATTCAAAACTTCCAAATCCAAAAGAAATCGGCAATGCTGGATCGTTCTTTAAAAACCCAACGATCAGCCAAAGTCAATTTACTGAACTGCAGTCAAGCTTTCCGGAAATCCCAGGCTATCCAAACGAGCAAGGAATAAAAGTGGCTGCCGGCTGGCTGATTGAGCAGGCAGGATGGAAAGGTAAGCGATTTGGAGAAGTCGGGGTTCACGCCAAGCAGGCTTTGGTATTGGTAAATTATGGAAATGGAGACGGGGCCGAGATAAAAATCCTTTCAGAAAAAGTCAGACAATCCGTGAAAGAAAAATTCGGAATCGAACTTCAGCCCGAGGTGAACTTTATCTAGATCAACTGGTCATGGATTTCCAATTCCTTTGAATATCGCTCGACATTCACCCCGAATTTGTTCAGAAAATCCACCCCTTCATCTCGGCCTATTCCTTTGTATTCTGCATAAGAAAACAGGTAAACTACCTTGGAGATACCCATTGAAAATATGATCCTTGCGCAGGCTAAACATGGCGCAAGTGTCACATACAAAGTAGATCCGTCGACAGAGGTATTGTTTTTAACTGCATAAAGGATTGCATTTTGCTCCGCATGCAATGCCAGAGAACAACTCCCCTTGCTGTCTCTTGCACATCCAGATTCTGGAAACTCCACGTCACAGTTGTGCGTTCCTGCAGGAGGACCATTATAGCCGATGGAAATGATTCGGGTATCCTTCGTCAAAACTGCCCCCACGTGTTTTTTGATGCAATGGGAACGCTTGGCGAGATTTACCGCCAATTCCATAAAAATATCGTCAAAATCTGGTCTGCTCATGAAAATCCGTTTGGCAAAAATAGTAATCCTACCCATTGTCGGGAAAAATTTATGAATAAAGACTTTTGTTTTTTCGTTTGATCAGAAAACCTAACTTTCCAAAGTCCTATGAGTTTCCAGCGGTTCAATCACCCAATCATGAAGCGGAAAATCCAAATTATACTCCTCTTTGTCTGCTTGACATTAGTTTCCTCTTGCTGTTCAGTAGAAATATTTAAAGAGAATACCGAGATACCCATGACCAGGCCTTTTCAGACCTTTGTAATTATCAACAAAGAAGTAGGAATGAGAGGTTTTTCGGAGCAGTTTATTGATGAATTGGTCCAAATTCAAATCCAGGAAACTCTGGAAAAAGCCGGTATGGTATACGATTCCAAAAAGCCCGATTTGGTCATTCGCTATCATTCAAACGAAGATTCGAGACAAAGAGAAGTCGTGAATAATTCCAATCCTTATCCTTTTTGGGGATATCGGGTTTATGACCCATGGATGTATAATCCATACAATTCCAACTATAACAGAGTTTCCACGAGCAGTTATGAACTCTTGCAGGTAATCCTTGATTTCATTGACCCTTCTCAAGATAAATTCCTGATGACTTTAACAGGAGTAACAGAGGTAAGCAGCCCAAAACAAAAACAAAAAAAAGTGGAAAAAACATTAGATTCAGTTCTTAGGTCTTTTCTTAATCAAAAGATCCAACCTCAAAACTGAAATGGAAAAACGATTTAAAACACTCAAAGATTTTTACCCCTACTATTTGCAAGAGCACCAGAATCCAGTTTGTAGAAAATTGCATTTTGTTGGGACTGGTCTTTTATTTGTCATTTTGGGGGCATCCCTGTACACTGGCAATTATTTATGGCTTATCGCCATTCCGTTTGTAGGGTACGGATTTGCTTGGGTGGGGCATTTTTTTTTCGAGAAAAACAAACCAGCCACCTTCCAATATCCGTTTTTCAGCCTAGCATCTGACTTCGTTTTGTTTTTTGATTTGCTGGTTGGCAAAGAAAAATTCAGGTAATCTGAAACCCATCTTGGAAATGTTATAAGTTTTTTGGCAAAGTATTTGCGTTAGAAGTATATACTTATATTTTTGCATAAGTTTTAATGTATTTCAAAACCATGTTTTTGCATTTTGATGTTGACAATAGTTTTAATAGACGATGATCCAATCAGCACATTTGTGACTGAAAAACTCATTTCCAAAAACGTGAAGGAACCTTGCAAGTTTTTCAAGTTTCAAAGTGCCAAACTGGCCTTGGAAGAAATAGACGGGATCCGTCCTAACTACCTCTTCCTGGACCTCAACATGCCTGAAATGAATGGATGGGATTTTCTGGATAGGTTTAAGCCTGCCAACGATGAAGCTCAAATCTACATTTTAAGCAGTTCTGTAGACGAAAGAGATATCACTAAAGCAAGTCAGTACCAGGCAGTCAAGGAATATTTATCAAAACCTCTGATCAAAAAATACATCAAAACAATCTTCAACTGATCTAATTTAGGTCAGTTTTTTTTTGTCCTGTTGTTTCATTCCAAGCCTATATTCGCGAAATTGGTTGAAGTCGAAAAAACATGGGCGATGGCAAAGGCAAATCCAAGACTAATTGAAGCAATAGATAAAACAGCAGCCAAACTTTCTAAAGGTGCAGCTTATCAATGGGGACATATGGGTGTGTGTAATTGTGGAAATCTGGCCCAAGAACTCACACAATTCACCAAAGCCGAAATACACAAGTTTGCAATGCAAAAGTTTGGAGACTGGAATGAACAACTTTTGGATTACTGTCCTTTGAGTGGTCTTCCTATGAATTTAATGATTTCCGGAATGCTCGATTCTGGATTGACACTTGAAGATCTGGCTCATTTGGAAAGGCTTTCTGACCAGGAAATCCTTGCACAGATTCCTAATGGAAAAAGAGATCAGATGAAAAAAAATTCCAGAGAAGATGTTGTGCTATATTTATTGACTTGGGCTAAAATTCTGAGAGAAAAGTGGGTAGAAGATAATGACCCAAATTTAGAACCAAACCCTGAAAAAAAATTAAAGATACCAGTATTGGTGTAATTAATTTTTTGGCTTATTTCGTACCGATTAAACCAATAAAACCCTTTAAAAACAGCCATGGAGGATTTTGAAGAAGAATTCGATGAAATTGACGACTTCGAAGAAG
Organism: Algoriphagus sp. A40; assembly: GCF_002002735.1. Classification (GTDB taxonomy): domain Bacteria; phylum Bacteroidota; class Bacteroidia; order Cytophagales; family Cyclobacteriaceae; genus Algoriphagus. The sequence continues at coordinate 69,369 of NZ_MUNY01000061.1, forward strand.
AAGAAGATGAGTTCGAAGATGAATTTGAGGACGAGTATGATCTCGATGAGGAGAGTGAATTACTGGACGATAATATCGTAGACTTTGATGAAGAAGAGGAAGATTTTGACGACGAGGAGGATTTCGAGGAAGATGTAATGGATGACGATCTGGATTAATTAGTCCTTTATCATATCTGCTAACTGAATTAGCTTTGTTAAATCAGCTTCCGGTTTTATCTTCGTGCATCGAATCGAAATTCAACAACTAACAGATGATACTATTAGAAATTTTCAGCTCGCCAATCATGTCAGGAGCACAATTATTCCTGCTGATCGTGTGCATCCTTATTGGACTTGGTGCAGGTCTTTCAGCAGTGGATGCCAGAAGTACATTTGCCAAAAAAAAGAAGGCTGATCATTGATCGATTTAAAATATATTTAAAGGAGGCTCTGCCTCCTTTTTTTTTACCTGATAATAGACAAGATGAAAAACCAAAACTACCAGAACCACTCCCGCATTTATCCCTTTCATCATCTGATAATTACTCCACTCTGCTTGATCTTTTTAGGCTGGACGATTTACAGAATTGATTATTCCACTCAAGAAGGCATTTTTACTGGGGTGTATATGCTTCTCGGTGCCTTGATTCTTGCCTTGCTGCCTCTGCTGGCCAGAATTTATGCGCTCAAAACCCAAAACAGAATCATTTTGATGGAGATGAGACAGCGGTACTTTCACTTGACTGGATCTTCATTTTACCCTAAAGAAAATCAATTGAAACTCGGGCAGATAATTGCACTGAGATTTGCCAGTGATGTGGAGCTGATTGATTTGATAGAAAAAGCGATCAAACAACGGTTAAATCCAAAAGAGATTAAGCTGCAAGTGAAAAACTGGCAGGGTGACTACCGCCGGGTCTAATCAAATTTCCTTTCGGCAACAGCAATTTCTATTAGCCCGCTAAGATTTTCGCGGGCTTTTTCTTTAAAATCTAATGTGTTAAAATCCAAAGAGGATAGCTCGAGTACCAAATCAAATCCAGACCCCTCTCCTCCTCTACCTGAGGTGATTAAGGCTATTTTCTTTCGGTTTGCTTTAGCAAGTTGAAGGAGTTCAAAGCTTGCCTTTCCCTGATCACTTTGTGAGTCATATTGGCCTTCGCCGGTAATGATCCAATCCGATTTAATGATTTTCTCCTCCATCCGGACCAAATCAAAAAAATAGTGAGCTCCAAATTCAATCTTCATTTCAAAAAACATACTGAGGCCTAATGCAACCCCACCGGCAGCTCCAAATCCAGGCTGGTCAGACCAAACTTTTTGTGATTTTTTAATCAAAAGGTTCAGAGCATTTTCGCAATCTTCTTCAAAGGCCTTGATTTTGTTTTTTTCCAGACCCTTTTGGGGACCAAAAACTATTACAGCACCCCCTTCGCCCAAAAATGGATTCCTTACATCACATAAGCAGGTAAATCGGATCTTAGGGAGCCCTACTGATTTCTGAATGTGCTTGATTTTCTTTAAAAAACTTGGGGAAAAAGCTGAAATCTCCCTTCCATTTTCATCCAGAAAAAGAATTCCCAAAGCACTCAAAATTCCAGTTCCCAAGTCTATGGTTGCACTACCACCCAAGCCAAGTACGATTTCTTCGGCTCCCATTTCCACAGCTTTTTGGATAATCAGGCCTGTACCAAAAGTAGATGTTAAATGAGGGTCTTTCTGATGCATCTCCAAAGCTCCAATTCCCGAAGCCGTTGAGATGTCGAGAAAGGCTTTCTTTTGTCTGGAATCCCAGCCAAAATATCCCAAAACAGGCTGACCAACCGCATTCAATGTCCAAACCGGTATTTTCTCCAGTCCAAGGGATTCAATCAACAAACTGCAGGTACCATCGCCTCCATCTGCGACAGGTTGTATTACACAAACACCTTCTGAGGTCTCTCCAATTTTCTCCGCAATTATCCTGGCAGCTTCATCAGCCGGAATCGTTCCTTTGAAAGCATTGGGAGCGATCAGATACCGCATGATTAACTGTTTTTCATTCGTGCAAAATAGTCTTTGCTCGCTGCACGAACTTTTGGAGAGAGGTAAAGAGCCGAGATCATTGTCGGAAAAGCCATCACGGCATACATTCCGTCTACTAAACTCACCACAACTTCAAGTGATGCCACTGATCCCAAAACAATGGTCACCAAGTAGAAGTAATTGTAGTACTTGGCTTTATCTGCCCCGAAAAGGTAATTTGTACACTTATGGCCATAGTACGAGTAAGTGAAGATGGTAGAAAGAGCAAAAACCAAAACTGAAATCATCAACAGGTATTTACCATAAACAGGAATTCCCAATTCAAAGGCTTCAAGGGTAAGACGAACTCCATCATTTTCAGAAGTTTTCCAAACTCCGGTTAACAGGATCACGAGAGCGGTCAGTGTACAAACAACAATGGTATCTATAAAAGGACCCAACATCGCGATTAATCCTTCACGGATTGGCTCGTTGGTTTTAGAAGCCCCGTGCACCATCGGAGCTGTGCCGATACCCGCCTCATTGGAGAATGCAGCTCTTCTGGCTCCGGTGATGATAACCGCTCCTACTGCTCCGCCCATTACGGCATTACCAGTAAATGCATCCACTATGATCAATTTTAACATTTCCGGCACTTGCCCAATGTATTTGAATACGATGATCGATACAGTGAAAAAGTAAATACCAACCATGAACGGTACCATTTTAGAGGCTACCTCCGCTATCCTTTTTAACCCACCCAAAATCACCACTGCTGTCAGCAACATGGTTATGATCCCAATAATCCATCTGTTTCGTTCTTCTTCCTGAATAGTCTCCGGTTCGATCAGAATCGCTTGGGTAAGTGCTGTGAGCTGATTGGAGGTAAAAACAGCCAACAAACCTATAAAACCCGCAACTGCGAAAATCACCGCAAGGAATTTCCATTTCTTGCCCATTCCCTCCTCAATTACATACATCGGCCCGCCTTGGATCTCTCCGGAACTGTCTTTTCCTCGGTACATAATCGCAAGACTGCAGGTGTAGAATTTGGTTGCCATTCCCAAAAAAGCAGCCACCCACATCCAAAACAAAGCTCCCGGTCCTCCCATGTTAATAGCAAGAGCAACGCCGGAAATATTCCCTAAGCCAACAGTGGCCGCAATTGCAGCAGATAAAGCCTGAACTGAAGTGATCTGACCTGGAGCTAGGGAGTTATCATATTTACCTCGAAGCAGCTTCACTGCATGCCCGATTTTTAAAACTGACACGAATCCAGAATGGAAAAAAAAGTACGTTCCACCTCCAAGTAGCAAAACCAAAATCGGTGGGCCCCAGATCCAGTTGCTAAACTCTATTATTGTATCTCCCATTTCTATTTCAGAATATCTGTCTTTATCCTTTTTCTAAACTTGCCTTCGATAATAGGCCCAATTTCCTCAAAATCAAAAATTATATGATCTGAGGCACAAAAAATCCCGAAGCCTTTTGAAGCCTCGGGATATTAAACTGCTTTTAATTACCAGATTACTTTTGGCGATTTATAAAATCCAACGCCTTGGATATCCCATTTTTTTCCGTGGACAGAAATTCTTTTGCTATAACCTTCCCAACTTCTTCTTTCTTTCTTAGTCCAGGCCACTTCTGCAATAGCCGTAAGTCTTGGAAAAACCAAGTAATCAATATCTGCCCTATTGGTAACTGTCTCAGTCCAAAGTGGAGCTTCCACACCCAAAATATTTTCTGCTGAAATCCCAGCCGCATATTCGGTAGGTTCCCAAAGGTAAGCGGAATCCAGTTCCACATAGGCTGCCCAATGAAGGCCAATTCTGGAAGTGCTGTCGTATTGCATATCCAGGTAGGCTTTTTTAGCTGGGGACATCAAAACTTTGCTTCCTTGTTCCTTTGCCAGCTTTGCATTTTCCTCAAGTGCCCAGAATTGCGCCACGTTTCCGGGAAGCATCTTTGCTGTGGCGACTTCATCCCAGCCGATGCTGGTTTTTCCGTATTTGGAAACTATGTCCTGAACACGCTCTACAAAGTACACATAGTCCTCTTTTTCAGTCACATGCGATTCATCCCCGCCGATATGAAAATAAGGTCCGGGTGTAATTTCTGTAATTTCTCTCACCACACTATCAACAAAGGCATAGGTCAATTCCAGTTTTGGAGCGAATGTACTCCAGCCGACCTCAATACCGGTATAAAGCTCAGAAGCTTGTGGGTTTTTCAATGGCATCTCATAATCCAACGGTGCCTTGTTTACAGAATCCAATTTTCCATTCGGCAGATTCACTCCTGGATTCAATTCCGCATAGGAAGCCAAAGCTGAATTGGTGTGACCTGGCATATCGATTTCGGGTACAATCGTGATGAATCGGTCAGCTGCATAAGCTATAATTTCCTTGTATTGCTCCTGAGTGTAAAACCCACCGTCTCCCCCACCAACTTCAGTGCTGCCACCGATTTCAGTAAGTTTTGGCCAGGATTTGATCTCAATTCTCCAACCTTGATCGTCAGAGAGGTGAAGATGAAGGTAATTGAATTTGTAAACCGCCATTTGATCAATGTAATACTTGACATCCTCGATTGAGATAAAATGTCTAGCGACGTCCAGCATGGAGCCTCTGTATCCAAAAGTTGGCTCATCTTTGATCGTCCCTCCGGGAATTTCCCAATTGACTGATTGGACTGTGGAATTTGCAATTTCATGAGGAAAAAGCTGAAGCAAAGTCTGAACTCCGTAAAAAAGTCCCGCTTCTCCTGCAGAAGTGATTTTAATTTCCGCATCAGAAATCTCAATTTGATAAGCTTCAGAAAACTCATTTCCGGTTAATTCCAATACAATCTGACCTGCATCAAAAGAAACCGGAATATCGAATCCGGTAGCCGGACGAAGTTTTTCGGCGAGGTGTTCACCGACTTTTGTTAAGTGGTCGCCCGATCCAATTAATTTAATTCCTGTTTCAGGTGTCAGAGCAAAACTTCCTGATCCATTGCTGATTTCCAGTGGAAGTGGAATAATTGCCGCATCGGAAAGTGGCGGTGATTTTTTACAGGCACCCAAAACCAGAGTTCCGGAAAGCAGCAAAGTCCAAATTGATTTTTTCATTAGATGTGATTTTTGATAAACTTAATTGAAATTTTTAAAAATCTATTTTCTCAAAATCAAATAAATTTTGAAATTAGGCCTGCTTAAACCCTTTGAATAAAAACCCATTGGATTAAGTTTGTCAGGAGGAAGAAAAGAATGAGACCTCCCGTCTATATTTCCCACAAAGTGGTGATTAATCCCCTCCTTTTGATAATTTGAAATTCGTCAGTTAATAATCAACCTGAAAAAATATGGAAAATAACAATTCCAACCAGGAGCAACCCTCCAGAAGAAGTTTTATCAAAGGCTCAGCCTTAGCGCTTGCCGGATTTTATATAGTACCTAGACATGTTCTTGGTGGTCCGGGATTTATTGCTCCTAGTGATCGATTGAGAGTGGCCAGCATCGGTGTAGGTGGTATGGGAGGCGGAGACGTAGCTGGTATATTCAGAAGTGGAAAAGTGGACATGATCGCCCTTTGCGATGTAGATGATACCCGAGCCAAAAAAAGCAGGGATGATCATCCTAAAGCCGCCTATTATAAGGATTACCGAATAATGCTGGAGAAGGAGGAGAAAAACATTGATGCTGTATCAGTCTCCACTCCCGATCACATGCATGCTGTGCAGGCGATGATGGCAATGAAAATGGGCAAGCATGTCTATGTCCAAAAGCCCATGTCTCATGACATCTATGAGGCGCGAATGCTAACTGAGGCTGCAGAAAAATACAAAGTGGTAACCCAAATGGGAAACCAAGGCTCCTCGGGAGATGGAGTCCGTCAAATGATCGAGTGGTACAATGCCGGAGTAATAGGTGAAGCTACTAAAGTTTATTCCTGGACTAACCGTCCGGTTTGGCCTCAGGGAATTGAATGGCCAAAAACTCCGGTTGCACCACCGGCAGATTTGGATTGGGATCTTTGGCTAGGAACAGCACCTTATAAAGACTATGTAGGAAATCTTGTACCATTCAATTGGAGAGGCTGGTGGGATTATGGAACCGGTGCTTTGGGTGACATGGCCTGCCATATTATGGAGCCGCCTTTCCGGGTTTTGGGTTTGGGATATCCTAAATCTGCCGAATGCTCTGTGGGTTCTGTTTACGTTGGTGAATTCAACAGAGGTTACTTCCCTGAAAGCTGCCCCCCTTCTTCTCATATTACCTTGCGATTTGATCGTCCGGGTAAATCTGACTTGGAATTCCACTGGATGGATGGCGGAATCCAACCTACCAGACCGGAAGAGCTCGAACCAAACGAAATCATGGGTGACGGTGGTAACGGCGTAATCATCGAAGGAACAAAAGGAAAAATGATGTGCTCTACGTATGGCGCAAATCCTAAATTACTTCCAACAAAGAGAACCACAGAAGTGAGTGTTCCACAATCGGAATACAGAGTGCCTGAAGGAGACAGAGGCCACTACAACAACTGGGTGGAAGCCTGCATTGGAGGACATGGTTCGGAGGAATTCAAAAAACTCAGCTCACCGTTTTCAGTCGCAGGTCCATTGACTGAAACTGTTTTGATGGGAAATCTTGCAATCAGAAGTTATGACTATAGAATTCCAAGAGCTGGTTCAACCAATCAATTTGATTATCCAGGAAGAGGCATCAAATTGCTATGGGACGGGCCAAATATGAAAATTAGCAATTTTGAACCTGCCAACCAGTTTGTGCAGCGCCAATATCGCGGAGATTTTTCGCTTTGATCAAGGCTAAAAAGTAAAAAAAAGGGCTTCCGATAATTTGGAAGCCCTTTTTTATTGTTCTACTGCCAACTCAACTCTGCGATTTTTTGCTCTTCCTGCTTCTGTGGCGTTGGAAGCAATTGGGCGGGTCCCTCCCCAGCCAGAAATCCTCAGTCTTTCGAAATTGCCCCCTTTGCTTACCAGAAAATCTCTCACACTTCCGGCTCTTTCCAATGAAAGCTGCTTATTCAAACCCGGATCTCCGGCATTATCGGTGTGCCCGTTGATTCTGATCGTAACTTGAGGGTTTTCAATTAGAAAATTTGCCAAATCGGAAAGACTGGACTCTGTGCTTTCTCCTTCTAGTTCAGCTGTACCCCGCTTGAAATTCACATCCTCCAAAAGGACAGTACTTCCCGGTTCGGCTTTGGTCATCAAGACCACAGTTTTGTCTTTGGAATCTAAATTTTCGAGTAAAACCTGCTTGGGGAAATACCCTTTTGCCGAAATTTTCACCCCGGTGAAGCCTTTTTCCTTCAAACTGGATATCAATTGAATTTCTTGATAATCAATAGCTTCTGATCCTTTGATGAATGTCAAAGTATAAGAAATTTCCATCTTGTTTTTCCCATCTATTACTAACCAAGAAATAGGCTGTTCGACGACCTCGATTTCTTTTTCGACGGGTTCGACAGGGGTAATTGGAGTAGTCGGAAGGTATACTTTAGTAGAATCAGAAAGCGGGATGGCTTGGGTTTCGGGCTTGACCGCATTGACTCGAGAGGGTCTGGATGAACTTCTTACCGGTTCAGATATTGCCTCCGGAACAACCGATGCCACAAATTCTGTAGGTATAACTAGCGGGACTGGAGTCGCAAAGGTCAAAAGATCGGCAAAACCGTCACTGTTTTGGGTACTAGTCCAGACAATTTCATCTTCATCAAGAAAGGTAATGGAAGCCTCGGACCCGTTGGAACTTATTTGCACCCATTTTTCAGGTTTGCTCCAGCTGTCCCAAGATTCTTCAAGACGTTTTGAAATAAGAATATCCTTTCCGTTTGCACCAGGATAGGAATTAGAAGAAAAGTAAAGCTGTTGATCCTTTGGATCGTAAAAGGGTCCTGTCTCCTGTCCAAATCCATTGATTGCCGGACCTAGGTTTTGAAGGTTGGACCAAACGATTGCACCAGTCTTTTCACTCAGGTAAATATCCTCGTTTCCCTGACCACCATTTCGTTTGCCTGCCAGAAAAATCAATTTCCCCCCTTCAGCAACTCTACCGGAAATTGGGCCATCAAAGGAATTCAAATCCGGAAAATCGACTTTTCTCAGGTAATTCCAATCCTGGCCAAATTTTGAAAATTGATGGATTGAAGCTTCATTTCCTTCTTTTCTCAAAATCAAAAGCGTCAACACATCTTCAAGGCCCAAAGCAATGTCGTAGCCTTTAGAACTTAAATCCGGACGGTGTGTCGCTTCACCCCATTCACCGGTTTCATCCTTTCTGGTTTCCCAGATATCCCCAGAATCTGATGATCCACCCATATTCGATGGATGAAAAGCCCTGGTAAAAAGTAAGGTATTGTTTCCTATCCAGACTGGATTGGTGTCATCGTTTGGGCTGTTTGCACCGGAAAGGGAACGCAGCTCCTGCGCCTTGGCACTAAAGAAAAAACAAAAAGCAAGCAGCACGAAGCCACTTGCTTTGTAAACATACTGTTTTGAATTTTTCATACTTATTGATCCAACACGATGGCGAATATCAATGGCGCCACGATGGTTGCATCAGATTCGATAATATACTTTGGAGTATCCTGTCCTAGCTTGCCCCAAGTGATTTTTTCATTCGGAACAGCCCCTGAATACGATCCGTAAGAAGTGGTCGAATCAGAGATTTGGCAGAAATAGCCCCATAGAGGCACATTTGTCCGCTGCAAGTCCTGATGCAACATCGGTACCACACAGATAGGAAAATCTCCTGCAATTCCCCCGCCAATTTGGAAAAATCCAACAGTACTTTCATCTGTTGCATTTTGGGTGTACCATTCTGCCAAGAACATCATGTACTCAATACCTGTACGAACGGTATGAACTTTCTTTACATCTCCGGAGATTACGTGTCCGGCAAACATGTTTCCTAGAGTAGAATCTTCCCAACCCGGCACGATCATCGGGATGTTTCTTTTTGCAGCTTCAAGGAGCCAGCTGTTTTTAGGATCTATCTGGAAGGATGCATCCAGCTTGCCTGACAATAAAATTTTGTAGAAAAACTCGTGAGGAAAGTAAGCTTCACCTGCTTGATCAGCTTTCACCCATTCTTCCAAAATCACATTTTCGATCCGACGCATGGCTTCCATTTCTGGAATACAAGTATCTGTCACGCGGTTCATATGACGCTCCAAAAGCGCTTGCTCATCCGCTGGTGTCAGTTCACGGTAGTTGGGAACCCGCTCGTAATAATCATGAGCAACTAGATTAAACACATCTTCCTCCAAATTGGCCCCGGTACAAGAGATGATCTGTACTTTGTCCTGTCGGATCATTTCGGCAAGGGAAATTCCTAATTCTGCAGTGGACATGGCTCCGGCCAGCGTAACCATCATTTTACCTCCGTTGTCAAGATGGGTTTTATACCCTTCAGCCGCATCAATTAAGGCTGCAGCATTGAAGTGTCGGTAATTGTGTTTTAAAAATTCCGTGATTTTCATTTCGTTCGGGTTTTCGATAGAGGCGCAAAAATACCCAATTTTTACCCACAAAAAAACCCGGACAAAATCCGGGTTTTAGAATTTCGGATTAAGTAATCGTTATTTCTTCGCTGTAGTGTCAGCTGGTACAGCGGTCGCTGGAGTAGCACCAGCAGGATTTGCCGCGTATTTTTTATTCAAACCTTCCACCACAGAAGCAGTCACATCAATTGCATCATTAGCATACCACATAGCTCCACCACGGGTATAGCTTAGGATGAGATCAATCCCGTTTTCTTTGGCATAATCTTTCATGTAGGTCTGAACTTGCTCATAAACGTCATTCATCAACTTCGCCTCATCGGCTGACAATTCCTGCATCAGGTTGTTTCGGTAAGTCATCAGATTTTGTTCCTTTTGCATCAGCTCATCCTGCTTAGCTCTGGCTTGGTTTGGAGTCATATTTCCACCAGTTTGTTGGAAAGTAGCCACTTCCTGCTCAAATCCTTTGGCTCTTGACTGAAGGTCACTATCGAATCTCTGACCTTTTGAGGTAATTTCTTCAGACATTTTTTTGAAGTAATCATACTTGTTGATCACTGAATCTGTATAAACGAAAGCCACTTTCATATCACCTGCAGCCATTCCTTCGCCGGAAGCGGCAGTTTCAGAAGTTGAAGCGGTTTTTTGGTCACATGAATAGAAAAGTACAGAAGCAATTGCCAGTACTCCGATGAATTTTAATCCTTTTTTCACTTTTAATACGTTATGGTTGACAGGCCGCAAATATATAGAAAGTATTGATTTCGCAAGAATGGACAGCAAAACTGTAAGTTAATTTCAGTTAACCGATTAAAAATAAAGCTCTTGTGCCAACCTGAAAACCTGAGCATGTCCATCAATGATATCTTTAATTTGCTTGGAATATCCTCCCCCCATGCAACACATGACCGGAATATGGTTGGATTTTGCAAAAGTCAGAACTGTTTTATCTCTTTCTTTAACTCCTTTTGGACTTATGTTGAGGCGTCCCAACTGATCAGAAGCCAAAACATCCACTCCACATTGGTAAATCAAAAAGTCGGGCTTAAACTCCTTCAAGATCAATGGCAATGTCTGATTTAACTTTTCCAAATAAACCACATCTCCAGTACCGTCAGCAAATCCGATATCCAAGTTTGATTTCTCTTTTCGGTGAGGATAATTCTTTTCACCGTGCATACTGAAAGTAAAAACATCACCCCTACCCTTGAATATCTCCGCTGTGCCGTTTCCCTGATGAACATCCAAATCCACGACTAAAACACGGCTAACCAAGCGGTTTTCCAAAAGGAAATTGGCTGTAATTGCGATATCATTCAGCAGGCAAAATCCCTCTCCCCGGTTCGAAAAAGCATGGTGAGTACCGCCAGCAACATTCATCCCTATTCCGTGGCTTAAGGAATAAACTGCCGCCTGGACTGAACCGGCTGCTATTTGAATTTCACGTTGGACCAATTCATGGGAAAGTGGAAATCCAGTTGCACGAATTTCAGCCCGGCTAAGCTCCAGCGTTGTCAGTCTATTGAAATATTCTGAATCATGAGTATTTAGAATCCATTTTTTCTCCAAGAAATCCGGAGTAAAGAAGTTTTCCTCCTTCAATGTGCCTTCATAAACCAATTGCTCTGGCAAGAGGCTATACTTTTCCATTGGAAAGCGATGACCAAAAGGCAATGGGTGAGCGTACGATTCTGACCAGGCTACTTTAAGCATAAAAAAAGCGCTGAAGTATAAACCAGCGCATTTGGAGCATGTTTAGAAAATTACTAAAATCAAATTTCGTCTTCTTCTGTCTGAAAAGCATAAAGGGTTTCATCCAGGACCAACGTATCATCATTGAATTCCTGCACAAACTTTGCAATAACTTTTTCTGATACTTCTTCAATATTTAGTGCAGCATCCAAGCCAATGCCATAGTCATGGTTTGTATCTATATCGATGAATTCCTGGACTTTTACGGTTTCTTCCTCCTCTATTTCCATGATGATTTCCGTGATAAACCAACCTATTTCTTCTTCCTCACTGCTGAGTGGCTTCATATTCCCGTTTTCATCCTCTTCATAGGTAATCCCTTTGAAGTTGGGAAACTTTTTGGCAGCCTCATGTTCTGCCAATTCGTACACTTCACTTGCATGGTGGAGCCGTAGGGTATAAAGTGCTGCATCATAAATGGCTTCTTTGCCTTCGAACATTCCGATAAAATAAAAATTGACAAATTCATCAGAATTCTCCTCATCAGGAATGATCTTAAAGGTCTTACCGGACTTCTGAAGTTCGGCCTTTAAATTATCAATAATTTGGGGATCAAATCCGGGATTAATAATTGACATATTTCAAAAATATAGGTGGTGAAATTTATGAACTTCCTGACAAATGAAGAAGGTCGATATTTATTTTAGATTTAGGTAAGAAAGTAAAGGAATAAAATGAAATCAGCAAAATTTGAAGATGAATTTTTCAAAGGATTAATAAAACAAAAAGAAGGTGAAAAACTGGATTTTAAACAAAAAATAACCTCCAAAGAAAAAATCGCCAGAACACTTTCCGGCCTTGCAAATACACAAGGGGGCTTTATTGTGATCGGAATGTCGGATAACAAAAGAATAATCGGAATTGACCCTGAGGAAGAGCGCTACATGATCGAATCCGCAAATGAAGAGTTTTGTATACCCAAAGTTTCCCTGATTGTTAAAGAAATTAAAGTCACAGGAGAAAAATTGCCTGATTCTCCTGATGAAGATGAAAAGTCCCTGCTCTTGGTCGAAGTCAAAAAAACTTCAGGTCCGGAGATTTTTTGCAAAAACAAAAACGGCGAACTGAAATCATTCAGACGAGTCAATGACCAGACTTTAGCGGTTTGAGTCCAAGCTGTTCCCAAAAACCCCATTGATCAAACTTAGTACAAGGGAAAAACCCAAAGCCCACCAGAAGCTTTGCACTACAAATCCAGGGATAAAATACGCAGCGATCAATATCACACCTGCATTGATCACCAGCAAAAAAAGCCCAAAGGTGATCAGCGTGATAGGAAATGTGAGGAGGATCATGATCGGCTTGAGGGTGAAATTGATCAGAATAATCACGCCAGCTAAAAGGAATCCCGTTGTCCAATTGTCAACACTAACTCCGCTCAATAAAAAATCGGCGATCAAAATGGAAATCCCACCAAGGATAATTTTGGTCAGTATCGACCCTGCTTTGCTTTTTGTCTCCATAGGAATCCAAGATACTAATTCAAGCCAGAATTGGCCAAAAACTGATATAAATCATCGGCATATTCGGGGCATTTTTCCAACGGTAAAAAATTGTTGCCAGCCTAGCCTTATATTTGCACCAGTATTGTAAAAATTAGCTGAGTGATTATAATCATCTTCTTCCTGCTCCACTGGTATTTCTCCCTGTTTTGCCAGAGCTTCTTTCTCCATCGATATGCAGCCCATCAGATGTTTTTGATGAGTAAGTATTGGGAAAAATTCTTTTATTTCTTTACCTGGATCTGGCAGGGAAGTTCTTATCTGTCTCCCCGGGCATATGCTATCCTTCACCGGATGCACCATGCCTATTCGGACACTCCAAAGGATCCGCATAGCCCCCATCATACCGAAAATCTGTTCACTATGATGTGGAAAACAAAAAACATCTACAACGATTACTTCAGCTTCAAGCTTAAGCCGGAAGAGAGGTTTTCAAAGGATATTCCAGTTTGGAATAATTTTGACAAATTCGCCGACAACATGGCCGTCAGAGTAAGCTGGATTTTGGTTTATATTTTGGTCTACGTTCTTTGTATTTCTGTTTTCGAATTACCCGGGACTCATTGGTGGATGTATTTCCTTTTGCCCATCCACTTTTTAATGGGGCCGGTCCATGGGGCTATTGTCAATTGGAGTGGACATAAGTATGGGTATGCCAATTTTGACAACAACGACAAATCGAAAAATTCGCTATTACTAGACGTACTGATGTTAGGTGAACTATTCCAAAACAATCACCACAAACTTCCAAACCGTCCAAATTTTGCGGTTAAATGGTATGAATTTGACCCGACCTATCCGATCGTGAAATTATTGCACGCATCGGGTATAATCCAACTCAGAACATCCTAAAAACCCTTTTGAAAAATTAAATTAGCCGCCACAAGCGGCTTTTTTATTTTTATACGGTTTAAAATCAGTGCTTTATAATTTAGCCTCAACTAAATAGTAAAAATATTTTAATAATTCCTTTGGAATTAAGAAACTAAACGAATAATTTTCTATCGATTTAAAACTTAACACCTTATGAAACCATTAACCAGAGCAGAAGAGGAGATTATGCAGATCCTCTGGGATATTGAGCGAGGCTTCGTCAAAGATATCCTAACCCCAATGCCAGAACCAAAACCTGCATACAATACAGTGTCCACCATTGTAAGAATTCTTGAAAGAAAAGGATTTGTAAGCCACAAATCCTACGGTAAAAGCCATGAGTATTTCCCAATAGTTTCTAAAGATGAATACAGAACATTCATCATTAAGAGAATGCTTGAAGGATACTTCGACAGCTCTTTTGCTAAGATGACCCAGTTTTTCAAAAACGATGAATCACTGAACACTAAGCAATATCAGTAAAAATCAAAACGTGGATATGCATTAAAAAAACCCGATCTTATCAGATCGGGTTTTTTTCATTTTTAAAAGATTGGAAACCAGGTTCTGAATCCTCGTCAGCACTTAGGTACAAAAAACCAAAAGAAAGAAGGTATGAATTGGAGAGATCTCATTTTGTAAATGATTCTTCCCGAAAGCACCTAGTTCCTTTCGATACTCAGGTGGGATGGCCTATATTTGCAGCCTGATAAAAAGACCCTTTTTCAATGAATTCATTTATAGAAGAGCTGAAGTGGAGAGGAATGCTCCAGGACATGACACCGGAAATCGAAGAGCACCTGAGCAAAGGTATGGCTTCAGCATATCTGGGTTTTGACCCTACAGCTGATTCCCTTCATATCGGTCACCTGGTCGGCGTGATGACTCTCCTACATTTCCAGCGTGCTGGGCATAAGCCTTTCGCGTTGGTAGGTGGGGCTACAGGGATGATCGGAGATCCTTCTTTCAAATCCTCCGAAAGAAACCTCCTCGACAAAGCAACGCTGGACCACAATGTGGCTTGCATTCAAGGTCAACTTTCCAAGTTTTTGGACTTCTCTGGAGCGACTTCCAACAAGGCCGAACTGGTCAATAATTACGACTGGATGTCCCAGTTTTCATTTCTGGAGTTTATCCGTGATGTAGGCAAGCATATCACCGTGAATTACATGATGTCCAAAGACAGTGTAAAACGCCGTCTGGAAGATGGAAACGGACTTTCATTCACAGAATTCAGCTACCAGCTAATCCAAGGCTACGACTTTTATCACCTTTGGAAAAACAACAACTGCTCCATCCAATTGGGCGGTTCGGATCAGTGGGGAAATATCGTCACTGGCACAGAACTCATCCGAAGAATGGGTGGTGGAAGCGCGTATGCTTTGACAGTGCCATTGATCACCAAAGCTGACGGGACTAAGTTTGGAAAGACTGAAGGTGGTTCTGTTTGGTTGGATCCTGAGAAAACTTCCCCGTATGCTTTCTACCAATTCTGGCTGAATGTTTCGGACGAAGATGCTTCCAAATACATCCGGATTTTCACGGTGCTGAATCAGCAAACAATTGAAAATCTTGAAGCCGAACATGCACAGGCTCCACACCTGAGAACCTTGCAAAAGGAAATTGCCAAGCAAGTCACGATCATGGTTCATAGCCTGGAAGATTACGAAATGGCTGTAAAAGCCTCCGAGATTCTCTTTGGAAAATCATCAACCGAAGATTTGGCTTCTCTTGACGAAAGGACATTTCTGGCTGTTTTCGAGGGAGTTCCGCAAGCCCAAATTTCCAAGGAGGAATTTGAGGGAATCGAAAATATTTTGGATCTCTTTGGAGAAAAGACACATGCCCAAATCTTCCCTTCCAAAGGCGAAGCTAGAAAAATGATCCAAGGCGGCGGAGTCAGTATCAACAAAGAAAAACTGGGAGATCCAAATGCACCGCTGGATTTCCATTTGCTTCAGGGCAAGTACCTGCTGATCCAAAAAGGAAAGAAAAATTATTACATTCTTGAAGTAAAATAAGAACCTGACTTCCAAGTGAAAAGGCCTCAATTTTGAATTTGAGGCCTTTTTTATTTCCAGATCTAGAAATTTTAACCCAAATTTTGACCCTGATTTAATATCTTTGCGATTCATTTTTACCCTAAATACAACAGGCATGGCAGGAGAAAAAAACAAAGAAAAACTCATTCTGGATTCGGCAGTTGCGCTTTTCACCACCAAAGGTTTTCAAGCCACACGAATGGAAGACGTGGCCAAACGTGCCGGTATCAGCAAAGGACTCACCTATTTTTATTATAAAAACAAAGAGGACTTGTTTATGGCCTTAACCAAAAAAGCCTTTGATCAATTCAAAGAAGAATTCAGAGAGGTCCTTCGCTCCAAGGGAAAAAACGGCATGGAAATGCTCACAGACCTGATGGGCAAGATTGTCAATTTCGCTAAAGAACAACCGGTGTATTATCAGGCTGTTTTGAATTTTTTGGACGTTCTAAAAAAGTACAATGACAAGGCATTGAGGAGGGAGATCGATCCTTTGATTTTGGATTCCATCCATTTTCACAAGCTGCTGGAAATCCACTACGAACCTATCAAACTTGGGATTCAAATGGTTTCCCAAGGAATAAAAGACGGTAGCATCAGACCGGAACTTCAGCCGGAAATCACCTTTTACACGGTTTGGGCGATGATTACAGGATTTGAAAAAATGAGCGGCCCTGTCGGATACGAGGGAAAAGAAGCTAAAATCAGCGCCGAAGCCTGGCAACCCGGTTTTACCAAACTAATGCAGGATATGCTTCGGGGTACAATTCAGGCAAGCCGACCAGCAATTGTCCAAACCAGCCTATTCTAATGAGAAAACTTGTCTTCCTTGCAGGAATTGTCGGCCTTTCGATGGCCTGCACTCCAAAAACTGAAGTTGATATCCTAATTAAAAATGCTTCGGTAATCGAGTTGAAATCAGGTCAAATTATCTCTTCCCAGGTAGTTTTGATCCAGGGAGACTCCATTTTTCAGATTGGAGGAGACAGTTTGCTTTCCCAATATTCAGGAAAAACCGAAATCGATGCCGAGTCCCAATTTTTGATGCCGGGATTGTGGGACAATCACGTGCACTTTGGCGGGGCAGAATATGTGGATGAAAACGAACAGTTGCTACCGCTTTTCCTTGCCTTTGGTGTGACCTCTGTTCGGGATGCTGCCGGAGATATTCCTCTTGAAGTATTGAAGTGGAAATCAGAGATCAATTCCGGAAACCGGATCGGGCCAAGGATTTTCACCTCCGGACCTAAAATAGAGGGGATCAACTCCGTTTGGCCGGGAGACTTGGAAATTGGAACGGAAGCTGAACTTGACTTTGCGCTGGATTCACTCGAAAAGCTCAACGTTGATTTTGTAAAAATCACAGACAATACACTTTCTGCTGAGCTTTTTCTTTCCGCCACCCAAAAAGCCAAGGCGCGTGGATGGTCCGTTTCTGGCCATGTCCATCCGGGAATCACGCTGGATGAAATATCCAAAGCAGGGCTCACCACCATTGAGCATCAGGGATATTTGCTTCGTGCGGCTACTTCGGAAGAAAACCGAATCCGGGATGAAAAGCTTTCAAACAAGCTTTCACCAGCTGAAGCCAATCAGTTACAATTCAATACTTTAAATGATTCTGTAGCCGAAGCAAAATTCAGACAATTTGCCTCCCAAGGGACTAGAATTGTTCCAACTCTTTTGATCAGTTACAACATTGCCTACTTGGATTCTTTGGATTTTTCCACTGATACCATCCAGGATTATCTGGGGCCAAAGCTGAAAGAAAGCTATCAATGGAGAATCGATCGCTATGCCTTGGAGGATTCAACAAGCAGGAAAAACAGGAAAATGCAATTCGAGGCATCAGCCAGATTACTGCCATTGGTCCAAAAATCCGGGATGAAAATCATGGCAGGCACAGATGCAGGATACCTGAATACCTATGATTATCCGGGGCTTGCTATCCACCGGGAACTGGCCCTGATGGTGAAATATGGATTGAGTCCGCTTGAGGCTCTTCAGGCATCGATGATCAATGGACCTGCTTATTTTGGGTTGGAAAAAGAATATGGAGCAGTTGAGGCCGGGAAAAAAGCAAGTTTGGTTTTGCTCAACAAAAATCCGCTGGAAAATATCGAAAACACGCTTTCCATCGAATCTGTGATTGTGGAGGGAAAGTATTTTTCAAGAAAAGACTTGGACCGAATGCTGTCCAAGATCAAAGCATGGGTAAAAGAAAAAGAGGCAAATTGACCTCATGCTTTTGATTAAATGGTTGGCTGAATAATCCCAGGAAACCTAAAACAAAAAAGGCTGCCCAATCGGACAGCCTTCACTTTTTTATCTGCTTCTCCAGAGATCTTTCATTTGTTTTCCGTTGACAATCAGGACAAATCTGGCTGGGTTAGGAACCAGTACAATTCTTACATCCATTTTGTCAAACTGATCTGATTCGATCGGAACTCCAACTTTTCCGCTTACCTCATAAGTAACAATTCCATTTGCATCCGGAAGCATTTCCTTGTAGGCATTGGCGAGGTAGGCAGAGGGAAGCAACAAATCTGTATCAGATTTCAGCTTTGAATAGATTTTTTCAAGCTGAGACTCAAGCACTTCTTCATATTCCTCATTAAAATCATCCTCCAGGTCATGCAGTTCTTCCTCCAGGTCATCATAGCTTTCGTCGCTATAATCCATTTTGCTGAGTCGATTCCTTTTTTCTACGATTACGGTGAGTTGCTTGTCCAGCTGTTCCCAATTCATGGATTAGTTTGATTTGATGAAAGTGCAAAGATGGCCATTACTTCTTTTTTCGCCGAAAAATATCTGAGAAATTAACTCACCAACAGGATTTTTCCATTCCGGCCGGGCTTTTCGTAGGCTTCCAAAGCAGCTCGGAAATCCTCGAGTTTGAATTTGCCTCCAATGTCAATTTTGGAATCATCATTCATCAGGAAACCAAAAACAGACCTGAAAGCTTTCGCTCTTTCCCCATCATTTTTCTCTTCCATCCAGGTAGAAAGCCAAAATCCCTCAATGCTCAGGTCTTTAAAAATCAGCAATCCACTGTTGATTGGCATATTATCCAAAGCCAGAGCACCAAAAATCATCATTTTCCCTTTGGGTCGGAGACTGGCCAAAGCTTTCGCTCCAAGCAATCCTCCCACCGCATCAAAAATAACATGGACTCCCCCGTCGGTTTTTTCTGCAATTACCTTCTGTAGCTTCTCAGAGTCCGAATTGATCACCAAATCAGCACCCAAATTTTCAAGTACTACTTTTTGAGAGTCATGACGCACCGTGGCCGCAACTTTGACACCTTTTGCTTTGGCCAACTGTATAGCGAATTTTCCAAAAGCTGAAGCCCCGGCTGTAACCAAAAGCCACTCACCAGCCTGGATTCGGGATTTTTCTAGCATGGCAAAAGCTGTCATTGGATTGACAAAAGCCTGGCAGGCCACTTCATCCGGCATTGCATCAGGCACTGGAATCACCAAGGATGCGGGCAAGCAAAGATATTCCCTCCAAGTCCCGATGGCGGTAAACATGACGCGGCTTCCGACTTTTACCTTTCCGGCTTCGTCACTTTTCTCTACCACTCCACAAGCCTCAAATCCTGCGCTGCTTGGCAGCTTGGGAACAATTCCATACATCCCTCTGACAAACATGATGTCGGATGGATTGATATTCCGGGCCGTTACCCGAATCAAAACTTCACTAGCTTTCGGGTTAGGGATTGGACTTTCCCGGAGTTGCAGCACTTCCTGGGGCAGTCCAGTTTGATCAAATATTAGTTCTTTCATCTGTTTATAATTTGTTTTCCATGGTCAGATGGAATCTCGCATTACTTGTTAATCATTCCTTTGTGTTTCGGTTGATGCTCGATTTCATCTGCGTCTTATTGTTTTGTATTTAACAGAATCATAATCAATGAATCCGAAAAATGGGTTTTCTCTCTGTCAAATTTTCCTAACTTAAGGCATAATATAACCCAAAACACATGGATTTATCCTCTGTTTTTTCTTTAGATGGAAAAGTTGCCCTGATCACAGGGGCGAGTAAAGGAATTGGATTTGGCATTGCGGAGGTTTTCGCAGCAGCCGGAGCAAAAGTGGTCATCAGCAGCCGAAAGCAGGATGCACTTGACGAAAAGGCAAATCAACTTAAATCTCAAGGATACGAAGCCACAGGAATTGCATGCAATGTCGGGAACATGCCGGAACTCACCCAACTCGTAGAAAAGGCAGTAGAAAAATATGGAACGATTGATATTCTGGTCAACAATGCTGCTGTAAATCCGGTTTTTGGCCCTGTCCATGAGACAAGCCTAGAAGCTTTTGACAAAATCATGAATGTCAATGTGAAGGCCCCATTTGAACTTTGCCGGCTATGTTTCCCCTATTTGAGAAGGTCATCAGGTGCTTCAGTTATCAATATCAGTTCAATCGGAGGACTCTCTCCTGAATCAGGTTTGGGGATTTATTCTGTTTCCAAAGCAGCCTTGATTTCCCTCACGAAGGTCTATGCAAAAGAATGGGGCGAGGCCAAAATTCGTGTCAATGCCATTTGCCCGGGACTGATCGAAACCAAATTTTCGGAAGCACTCTGGTCAAATGATAAAATTATGGGCTCGATCATTAAGAAACTTGCCATCAAGCGATCCGGAACATCTGAAGAGGTAGGATTGATGGCACTTTTTCTTGCCGCCTCAGCTTCCTCCTACACCACTGGAGGGATCTTTACAGCTGACGGGGGATTTACGATTTAAAAATTCTCCATGCAATCCACCCAAAATTTCCCCCAAGATGAGCTTCCCACTCTCCTTGAAAAGTACAGACAATTCGTTAAAAATGAGCTTTTCCAAATTGACCTTGCGGTTGTCAAAGGCCCATTTCGAAGTTTCCTACCTCTGATTGAATCACTTAGATCAAAGGCCAAAATTCAGGGACTTTTTGCCCCACATCTTCCCAAAACTGAAGGCGGAGTCGGTTTGAATCTGGTTCAGTTTGCGCATGTGTCTGAGATTTTGGGACAAAGCCCAATTGGGCATTATGTATTCAATTGCAATGCGCCCGACATAGGCAACATGGAATTGCTTCATCTTTTTGGCTCAGAATACCAAAAAGAAACTTGGCTCAAACCACTCCAAGAAGGTAAAATCAGAAGTTGTTTTGCAATGACAGAACCGGAGCATGCCGGAAGCAATCCTGTTCACTTGAGTACTTCAGCTGTTCGGGAGGAAAATTTTTATCG
Source organism: Algoriphagus sp. A40 (assembly GCF_002002735.1). Taxonomy (GTDB): domain Bacteria; phylum Bacteroidota; class Bacteroidia; order Cytophagales; family Cyclobacteriaceae; genus Algoriphagus. The sequence continues at coordinate 90,275 of NZ_MUNY01000061.1, forward strand.
GATCAATGGGCACAAATGGTTCACGACAGCGGCGGATGGTGCTGCATTTTCCATAGTGATGGCTGTGACAAACCCAAATGCAGAATCTCCCTATCAGCGTGCCAGCATGCTCATTGTGCCCCTGGACAATCCTGGGTACAAACATGTCAGGAAAATTCCGATAATGGGCGAAGCCGGAGAGGATTACCTTTCTCACTCAGAAGTCCGGTTTGAAGATTGTATCGTTCCGGTTTCCAATCTGATCGGCATAGAAGGCCATGGATTTGCTTTGGCACAGGAGCGGCTCGGACCAGGGAGGATTCATCATTGCATGCGGTGGATTGGGATCTGCGAGCGGGTTTTTGACATGATGTGCAAAAGGGCAATTACCAGGGAATTGGATTTTGGAAAGCCATTAGCCGAAAAGCAGACCATCCAAAACTGGATTGCCGAAAGCCGAGCTGAAATCAAGGCTAGCCGACTGATGGTTTTGGACACAGCCTCTAAAATGCAGCAATTCGGGGCCAAGGAAGTCCGGGAAGATATCTCTACGATTAAATTCTTTGTCGCCGATGTCCTGATGAAAGTAATTGACCGGGCGATTCAGGTGCATGGAGCTTTGGGGATTACGGATGACACGCTTCTCTCCTTCTGGTATCGTCATGAACGTGGAGCGAGAATCTATGATGGGCCGGATGAGGTTCATAAGTCAGCTTTGGCAAAACACATTCTAAAATCCTATGGCAACCGTAGATAATCCTCTGGATTTCAAAAAACTAAAGGAATTCTGGAAAAAGTCACTGAATTGGGATGAAGATCAAACCCGGATCACTCAAGTATCCGGAGGATTTTCTAACCTCACTTTTTTGGTCGAAAGTCCAATTGGCAAATTTGCCATGCGCAGGGCTCCGTTTGGTGAAAAAATCAGCAAGGCTCATGACATGGTCAGGGAAAGCCAAGTCCTGGAAGCTTTATACAAGGCTGGTTACAAAAAAGCTCCTAAACCGGTTGTCATATACGAGGACGAAGAATTGAGCGGCACACCCTTACTAATCATGGAATGGGTGGAAGGGTATGTCCTTCGAAATAGGGTCCCAAAAGGAATACAATTGAATTCAGAGGATTTTCGAAAACTTTCAGAAAACACCCTAGACAGTCTTTTGGAACTTCATCAATTGGAATTGGAGGTCTCAGGATTGCATAGATTAGGCAAAGCAGAGGGTTATGTAAAACGCCAGGTAGATGGATGGATAGACCGCTATTTGAGGGCCAAAACTGATTCTATACCAGAAATGATCCAGGTTGCCAACTGGCTCCAATCCAACCTCCCCAGCACTGAAAACAGTGGATTCATCCACAACGATTACAAATACGACAACCTGGTGCTTAATCTCCAAAATGTCTCGGAAATCAATGCCGTTTTGGATTGGGAAATGGCTACAGTGGGTGATCCACTGATGGACTTGGGCACCTCACTTGCCTATTGGGCGGAGTCAAATGACCCGGATATTTTGAAAATGTTCGGTCTGACTTACCTGCCTGGTAACCTGAACCGGGCTGAGGTGATTGACTATTATGCCCAAAGGAGTCCCCTGGACTTGAGTAATATGCTATTCTATTATGTTTTCGGCTTATTCAAAGTCGCTGGAATCGCCCAACAGATCTACAAGCGATATACCCAAGGATTTGCAAAGGACAAGAGGTTTGGAGAATTAATCCACGTTGTGAATGCTGCGGGACAAAAAGCTTTGGAAAGCATTAAGTCTGAAAAAATCTAATCACGTATGACCATTTCAAACATTTGCATCCTTGGCGCTGGAACTCTTGGTTCACGGGTAGCTTTACAGGCAGCTATTTCAGGATTTCAGGTGACCGTCTTTGATATTGAGCATAAATCCCTTGATTTTTCTCTAGCCACTATGCAAAAAATCCTGCTGCAGCTTCACCGATCGGGACAAATCAGCAAAGGTCAGGACCGGGAAGTTTTAGCACGGATCAAGTTCACTATGAATCCAAAGGAAGCTGTGGCAGATGCGGATTTAATCAATGAAAGTGTCACCGAGGAAGCCGATATCAAGAAAAGGGTCTGGAGGCAGTTTGGTGAAATTGCTCCTGAAAAGACCATTTTCACCACCAATACCTCCTTCATGTTAGCCTCTATGTTTGCAGAGGATTCAGGCCGGCCAGAGAAGTTTTGCGCATTCCATTTTCACGATGTTTTCTACTCCAGAGTAGTCGATATCATGCCACATCCGGGGACTGATCTGGCTTTGATTCCTATTTTGGAAGATTTGGGTAGAAAACTTAATCAGGTGCCCGTGGTTCTGAAAAAGGAAAATCCCGGATACATATTCAATACGATGCTGATGGCATTGCTCGGTACAGCGGGGAAGTTGTTGACCGGAGAAGTGGCCACCATCGAAGATATTGACCGATCCTGGATGGTCAATTTCCATATGCCAATGGGGCCATTTGGTATTTTGGATTCGATAGGTCTGGAAACTGCCTGGCATGTCACCCACAAAATGCCAGACCGGGCATCTCAAGCTTTTGCAGGACTTTTGAAATCCTATATCGACCAGGGCAAATTTGGAGAGAAATCAGGGGAAGGTTTCTATTCTTATCCCAACCCAAAATACCGAGATTCGGATTTTATGCTATAAACCTAAATTTTAGATATTTGATCTTTTCCCCTTTGTCTGAAAAGAGCTTTTCGTATTTGGTTTTTATGCCGTGATGGTCATCCTTCATTTCACTTTGGTAAAAATCCGCGGTAAAAGCGATCACTTCGATGTCCTCTCTTGATTTTACCAATTCAAGGGAATAATCAAAAAGCCCGGTGTTGTCTGTTTTGAAATGGACGATGCCACCAGACTTGATCATTGGTTTATACATATCCAAAAATCGAGGTGAAGTCAATCTACGCTTCTCATCGCCTTCTCTTGGAAAAGGATCGGGAAAAGTAATCCAAAGTTCAGAGATCTCCCCTTCCCCAAAAAACTCGCTCAGATTTTGAATCTGGGTTCTAAGGAAAGCTACATTGGTAATGCCTTCGGCCGTTGCGGTTGAACTTCCTTTCCAGATTCTGCTGCCTTTGATATCTACTCCGATGAAGTTCTGATTCGGATATTCGCGGCCCAATCCAACTGTGAATTCCCCACGTCCGCAGGCCAATTCTACCACGATTGGATTTTGGTTTTGGAACTGGCTGTCGTTCCAGTGGCCTTTGATAGTTTCAAAAATGGGCTTCCCAGCCTGAATTACATTGGGATTCACTTCGTTTTCGGCGAAGCGAACCATCTTTTTTCTACTCATTTAAAGGTCGTCGATTTCTGCGACCACAAAAGTACTGCCTCCCACAAATATCAGGTCATCCGGTCCGGCATTTTTTCGGGCAAAGTTTAAAGCTTCATTGACATCTGGTATGATTTCTCCCTTCAAGCCAAATTTGAATGCTTTTTCAGCCAATTGAACTGCCGGCAAGGCACGGGGAATTTCTGCATTGCAAAAAACATAGGTAGCCTTCTTTGGCAGCAAAGTCAAAATCATTGAAATATCCTTGTCCTGAACCATTCCTAAAACCATCCAGAGGTTTTGATAGGTGTAGGTTTTCAGCTGGGAAAGTATCTCTTGGATTCCCGGCTCGTTATGTCCTGTATCAGCTATTACAATCGGCTTTTCGCCCAAAACCTGCCAGCGTCCTTTCAATCCGGTCAAGGTCACGACATCAGACAAGCCTTTTTTCTTTGCTTCTTCTGAAATTTCCCAGCCCTGCTTTCTCAGTTGCTCAACCGATTCAAGAATTCCGGGAAGGTTCAGCCTTTGGTAATTTCCCAAAAGCCCAAATTTCAGAGTAAAATCATCTGGCCCACTTTTGACGATATACTCAGCCAAAAGCTTGTTCCCAATTCGCTTTTCTCCTTTTCTCTTAATCTCAAATTCATCTTCAGCAAATAAAATCTGAGCATTCATCTCGGAAGCCTTTTTAATAAATACTGAAGAAGTTTCTTCCTGTGTCTGACTAATCACCACCGGAACACCAGCTTTCATTATTCCTGCTTTTTCAGCCGCAATTTCAGGTAAGGTTCCTCCCAAAAACTGCATGTGGTCAAAGCCGATATTGGTGATCACGCAAAGTTCAGGATGAATCACATTGGTGCTGTCCAATCGACCGCCCATTCCTACCTCGATCACTGCGATATCTACTTTCTGCTGCTCAAAGTACCAAAAGGCCATTCCCACCGTCATTTCAAAGAAACTAGGCTTCAGTTCATCCAGAAATTCTTTGTTTTCGGCGACAAACTGAACGACGGCATCCTCACTTATATCCAGCCCGTTGATGCGGATCCGTTCGGTAAAAGACTTGAGGTGAGGTGAGGTATAAAGACCTGTTTTGTAACCAGCCGATTGGAAAATTGCCGCCAAAGTATGAGAAGTACTTCCTTTTCCATTGGTACCGGCAACATGGATGGATTTTAATTTTCGTTCAGGATTTCCCAAATGGGCGCAAAGGGCCAGGGTATTATGGAGATCCTTCCGAAAAGCTGAAGCGCCCACGCGTTGAAACATGGGCAGGGAATTGAAAAGGTAATCCAGCGTCTCCTGGTAAGTCATTTGTTAATCGACCTTGATGATAAAGGTGATTTTACCCGTAGAAAAATCAGCAGCGGTACCACCTTGCTTTTTGAAATTGATCTGGTTGACTACCTGACGGTAATAGGCCAGCACGTCATTTGAAACGTTATATTCTAATGGAACCGCCTGAACAACTCGGCCACCATCATCAATGGTGATCTTAAAAACAATTCGGCCATTTCTGGTAGAAACCCGGTCGTTGATAGTCGGTCTGGAAGCGAAATCCCATCCGGCAAGATCCAAACTATATCCTGCTCCAGAAGCTGTTCCTTTACCGCTGCCTTCACCCATGATTGCACGCCCGTCTACAGTTCCTGTCGGCTTTCCTTCATCACCTTTGGCATTGCTTGATCCCTGAGCGCCTCCTGATGCAGGCGTAGTGCTTTTACCGGAGGTTCCTCCAGCCCCAAATATCGCTCTCTGGTCAATTTTAGGTTTTTCAGGAGCTTTTTGGGTAGTGGTTTCTGCTTCGGATTTTGCCGGAGTTGTAACCGTCTTGGTAGGTTCAGTTTTGGTCGGTTGAGGCTTTTCAGTTTCTACCGCAGCTTTTTCTTCCCCTTTTATCGGAGAAGGTTTGGTAGTCACAGCTTGATTTGCCGCTGGTTTGGAAGCCGTTTTCGGCTTTGCGGTTTCTGTTTTTGGACTTGGTGCCGGAGTGGCTGGTTGGGTTACAGCCTGTGCTACTTCACCGGGTGCGGCCTGCTCCACACTTTCGGAGGGAGTTTCTGATGGAGCATTTGGGCTGTTTCGATTACCTGAACCGGTATCCATAAATACCAGATTCAGCTCCAAACCATAGGTAGGAAGTGGTGGAATCTGCTCTTTCCAAACTACAATGAAATAGAACGCCAAGAGCAAAAGGATATTCACCACGATCGTAATGACGGCGGATTTTCGCTTACTGTCCTTTTCGACTTGATCTGCGTTCCAGGTCTGCATGGCTTAGTAGGGTTGGGTGGCAATGGAAACATTTGCTTCCAGTCCAGCTGCAATGCCTCCAATTTCCACTAAATATTCAACGGGAACTTCCTTGTCAATGTGCAAAACAACCTGACCTTTTTTTCCCTGCAAAAGAGCGGTCAACTCCGCTTTGATCTGATCTCGGCTCACGATTCGGTCATTGACTGAATAACGTAGATCCTTGGTCACAGACACAGTAACCTCCTGCATGATTATGTCTGAAGCCTCACTCGAAGGCAAATTCACAGGAAGACCTGATGGGGTAATAAAGGAAGATGTCAACATGAAAAAAATCAACAGCAGAAAGATAATGTCTGTCATTGAAGACATGCTAAATGATGCGTCAACCTTATTTTTTGCCTGAAGTCCCATTATTATTTATCCTGTAAAAGGTCAATAAATTCAACTGAAGTGTACTCCATGTTGTGAACCAGCTTAGAAACCTGAGTCACCAGATAATTGTAACCTAAGTAAGCAATGATACCGACCACCAAACCGGCTGCCGTCGTGATCATTGCTTCATAAATCCCTGAGGAAAGCAATTTGGGAGAAACCATTCCCTCCTCTTGGGCAATGGAGATGAAAGCTTGAATCATCCCTGTCACAGTTCCCAAGAAACCGATCATTGGCGCTGCACCGGAAACGGTAGCTAACAAACCAAGATTTTTTTCCAGTTTGTAAATCTCGATTTTCCCGACATTTTCAATGGAAACCTCAATATTTTTCAAAGGTGACCCGATCCGTTCGATACCCTTTGCAATCATATTGGCTACAGGGGTATTTTCCCCTGCGCAGAGCATTTTGGCTTTGTCGATCTGCCCGCTTTGAACCAAAACCTTGACTTGGTCCAACAGATGGCCAGGAGTTTTAGAAGCTTTGTTTAGTGTAATCAGTTTCTGGATAAAGATGAAAATCGCCAAAACAAACAAAAGGTAGAGGGGAATCATCATGTATCCTCCTTTGATCAAGAGATCCAGAAGGCCAATGCTTTCGGCGCCGGCACCAGAGGCCAGACTGTCCATAGAAGTTAAACTGTCAGTTGAGAGTGTTTGCAGCAGCATATTAATATTTCAAAATCCACAATTCTTCGGTGTACTGGGATTTTATTTCTTCGAGTTTTGCAGCGGCCAACTTAAAGCTGTCAAATTTTAAAAGCCCGAGGCGGTAATATTTCCCCCCATCATAAGGGGTAATCAGATAAATTTCAGGTGATTTTCCGAAATACTGATTAGCCTCCTCTGTCGCCATTTTCTCATTTGGCAAGCTTCCAACAATAATGAAATACTGTGGTCGCTCTGCTTTTGCTTCTACTCGAATTAATTTCCCTGTAGCTGTATTGGCAATAGTTGTACCAGTTTCAGCAGGTTTAGAAATATTAGGATTTGAAATATTAGGACTTGTTATAGAATCCTGATTTACAGGATTTTGAATTTGCTCAGTTGTGGTAGAATCTGGAAGCTGAACTGCTGCTTCAGGCTCGGTTTCCTCAGCAGGTTTGGCAATGGATTCTGTAACCACTTCCGCAGGCGATGAATCCTTCCTGGATTGGATTTGCCAAACAATCACTGAAACAATTCCAAGCCCGATCAAGACCACTGCCCAAACCCATGCTCCTGATTTTTTCTCCTCCAAAGGTTTATTTACACTTGGGCTGGACTTTGGACTTTGAGCCTTTTCTTCAGGAGTTTTTACTTCCTGTACTTGCTCTATTTTAGTCTGGGAAAGAGCCGGAGCGCTATTTTTTTCTCTAGTTTCACCAATTTTTTCAGGTTCAGAAAGTGTTTTTTTACTTTCTGATTTCCCAAGTTCAGTTTTGGTCCGAATCGGAGTAATCTCCACATATGGAAGTCCATAATCCTTAGGATCTGGCCACTGTTTTTTATCTGAATCTATTGGCGACATGTTCAATTGGGAAAGCTACGAAACTAACCGAAATGCGGCGAAAGGCCAACCTTCAGACCAAACTATATCAGAATTTGAAACTAGCTCCACCGATCAGCTGGATTCCCCGCACCGGATAGTTCAGCCAACGGGTATTTTTCCCGTTTAGAATATTGTTGCCCTCAGCAAAAACAGAGAATCGTTCTGTGATTTTGAAATCGGCCTTTAACTGCAGATCTGCAATGGTTTTGAGGTTAATTACTTCATAAGTTGTAGGAACATAGATTCCTCCGACTTCGCCCAAATCTGGCTCAATTAAAGCTCCTCTTCCCTTCACTCCCCCCATAAAATTTAGGTTTGCCTGAATCAAAAGTCTATCTATCGGAGTCACTTGATTGTTGATCCGCACTTCCCAAACCGGGCGGTGCCAGGCTTCCTGCTGCGTTCCAAGCTCATATTGATAAAGATCCAAGCGGCTTCCGAGGGAATACATATCACTGATTTTGAAACCCAACTCAGCATTGAGATTGGCGACAGTAGTCTTGTCGTCATAGACGATTTCGAATCTTGACGAATCCGAAAGCGAATTCACAAAAAAGTGCATCTGGTTAAATCGGCTGACATTAACCCCTGCACGATAGTGAAATGCCTCCTGAAACAGGCCTTCTATCCCACCTTCGATTTTGTAATTATTGACGGTATTCAGCAATTGTTCGCTTGGACCCAAAAATGGATTTTCGTTGACAAAGCTGAAATAGGTATTTCGCTGTACATCTCCTGAAAATTCCCCATAAAACCCAAAGGCATCTGCAAATTGATAACTCGCTTTCAATACCGGGAAAATGTGAAAGTCACTGGATTTGTCGGCAATGGAATCATTTTCAGAGACCAGGTTCAATCCGGCAGTAAACTGAAACGCCTCGTAATTGTATGTAATCCGCGGACGGACTGAGAAGTAATTCCGCTTTTCCTGATAGTTCACATCATTTGGGTTGGTATGAAAATAGGCCAAATCCACGTTTCCTGACCAACCCAATTCAGTTCTGAACTTCCCTCCTGCTTGAATCCCAATTTCATTTTCTTTGGCTGCATAGCTGTCTTTGAAATTTCGAAAACTCAACTTGCCTTCGTAGGAAAAAGGCCCTGTCTTTTCAATATCCCGGATTCCCGCTTGAATCTGCACGTTATTCAAAACATTGTTTGAGGCTTCAAAAGGCTCATCCAGATTTTCAAAAAGAACCGGATCAACTCCGTAAAAGGAATATTTGTCCTGTCCCCAGTTTAATCCACCAAACACTTCCAACATTTCGGTAAAGTAGCTTCCTTCAGCTCCAAACACAGTATGCGACTCTGCACTTTGCTCAGCAGCAACCGGACCTTTCCCAAAGCTTTGATGCTTGAATTTCAAGGCATAGTTCAGTGGATCTGCCTGGGTTGACATATATCTCCCCTCCAAAAGCGGTGAAGCAAAATTACCATAGCCAGCCCGGACAAATCCCGGATACAAATCCACTTTTGGCTGACGATAGTCTTTTTGCAAAGCAGTCGGCTGAAGCTTCAGTGCAGGAAGGTTTAAAAAGAAAGGCGTAACGACATAGTTGAACTCTCCCAATCCTTTCGGCTGGGGCAAAACCGGCATCCGCTCAAAGGAACGCGGCTGAGTCGGAACAGTCAGCACTCGATCCTTTCGGATCACAAATTCCTGATCCTGGACTGCTCCTTGTTTTTGGGTTTGAGCTAAAACCAATGAATTCCCCAAAGAAAACGCACCGGCAAAGAATAGTATTACGGTTGATTTTTTCATGGATTAGTTCAGGGTTTTGAGTTTTGCCTCAGCTTCAGCTTTGATTTCGGCATTGGTTGATTTCTCTACGATGGATTCCAAAGTGGCTTTAGCCTGAAAGTCCTCACCTGTTTTTTGGTAATTGTCAGCCAGCAAAAGGAACATTTTCCCATACCAAAAATCAAAGTCCGCAAATGGCCCAGAGAAATCAAAAATGGCTTCGTTGGACTTAGGCACATCTCCTTTTTCCTGAAGAGAAAAAGCCAGTAAATACAATCCCTCAGCACCCTGGACAGTTTTGTGATCATTCACCAAATTTTGCAAAGTCAGCTCCGCTTGGGCTTTTTGATTCATTTCCCGTTGTGCTTTTGCTTTGGTCAGCAAGGCTTTGGGAGTGGATTCTGGAATGATCCCGTCCAAAGTCATCAGTTTCTCGGCATTGGTAATGGACTGCTGAAATTTGCGCGTTGCAAAATTGGCGATCATCAGGCCTTGAACAGACTCAGCCTCTTCCACTTTACTTCTGGCGTTTTGCGAAGCAGCCTCCAAATACGGAATTGCTGCTGCATAATTCCCTCTTTCAAGTTCAATAACCCCGATTTTCTGCATTGCACGGGCACGCTGTGGCGAGGACGGTTCTTTTTCCAGTTGTCTGAAATACCCCAATCCTCTGTCTTGGTCACCAGCCAGCACAAATGCGTCTCCTGCAAAATAAAGTGCTTCCGAACGCTGAGCAGATTGAGGATAGCTTCTGAGATAGTTTTCAAAAGCTCGGGCAGCCTGTGCATAATTCTTATCCAGATATAGGCTTTTGGCTGATTCAAATTCCAGAGACTGCACATTTCCAGAACCGGGATTTGATCCTTTGTATCGAGCAAGATAATCTCCGAATTCAGCTGATCTCCCTTGCAAAGCCAAGGTTTCCTGAAGTCCCTTTAGCGCTGTTTCCGAGTTTTCAGCATTTGGATGATTATCCAATATTGATTTGTAATCAGCGATCGTCTGATCATAATTCTGGGCTGAGAAATTGGCAACAGCCCGACCTTCCAAGGCATAAGGAACAAATGGTGAATTCGGTCTTCCGGAAATCAAATCAGAAAATGCCCTGGAGGCTTCGTTGTACCGAACTTCCTCCAGATAAATCTGGCCTTTGAGATACATGGCATCCTCAATGTTCAAACTGCTTGGAAATCCGGAAATAAGCCGATCCAAATTTCCCAAAGCTTCATTGTTTTGAGATTGGAAGTTTTGCACCACTGCCAGTCGGTAATAGGCATAGTCTATTTGGGAATTGGATTCGGATATGGCCCGCTGAAAAGTAGCAGATGACTCTCCAAATTTCTTTTGCACGTATTGCGCATCTCCAAGCCGAAGCAAGGCATCGTCATAAAAGAGCTTGTCGTCTCTACCGCGGAGTTTTTCGGTATAAATCCTCAATTGCTCCTCCGCTTTGGGATAGTTTTGGGAATTGAAATAGGCATAGCCCAAGCCATAGTGGGTTTTTAGCAAAAAGACATTGGTCGTCGGAGGATTCAGTGCTCTTACAGACTCGTAAGAACGAATTGCCTGAGGCAGATTACCATCAGCAGCATGAATCTCCCCTTTCCAAAAATGAGTTTCCAACATCAAATCCTTATCAACCGGAAAAGCCTGAGACTTGTCCAACAAAGCCAAGGCCTGCTTATACTTTTGGTCCCGATAATAGACCATCGCTTGGTAATAGGCTACTTTTTGGTAAGCTGATTGAATTCTCGGGGACTTGTTTCGGATTTTATCCATTTGGTCTATCGCCCGTAGGTAATCGCTAGAATTGATCAAAGCCTCCGACAGCAAATTTTCTGCTTCTGCCCTGTTTTTTCCCGAAGGGTAAGTTTCAAGATATTCATCCAAAGCGCTAATCGCAGTGGAGAAAGTGCCTTTTTGAAGGTTTGCTTTCGCAAAGTTGAAAAGCGATTCTTCTTGGATTTGCTTGTTGAAACTGGATTTGGAAGCAGCCTGGAAGCTGGTGGTGGCAAATTGGTAATTGTCCAGTTTCAGATAAGAATGGCCCAAATAATAGCTGGAAGACTGCCCGATTTCATCAGTGGCTGATGCGGAAACTTTCAGGTAGTCCGTAGCGCGCTGGTAATTTCCGAGTTCGAAAAAAGAAATTCCAGCCTTATAAACTTCCTCTCTGGAAAGCACCCCTTTTTGAGCATTGATGAAGGCATCGTAATTTTTAGCCGCATTGGCAAAATCCTTCTTGACATAATACGCCTCGGCCAAATAAAGATGGATGGTTTCCTTCCGATCCAGATTTTGACCCGAAGACAAAAGCGGCTCAGCATAGCTGATCACCTGATCATAATTCCCCTCCTGATAATAAAGTGCGGTCAGCAAATAGGGAACTTTGGTCGCATAAAATGTGGATTTCCCGGCAGCCTGCAAATCAGCAATTGCTTTGGCATTGTTTCCGCTTTCCATGGCGATAAAGCCACTGTAATAATAGGCATCCGCACTGATGGGTTGATTGAGAACTTTTGCCTGATCAAAAAAAGGAGCTGCGGCAGCACTGTTTTTCAATTGAAAATGAGAATATCCCTGCTTGAAAAGGACATCAGCTTTGTTGGTTTCCCCCAGACTGTTGGTATTTACCAAGGCATAACCATCGACCGCCTCTTTGTAATTTTTTTTGTAGAAAAAATGATCTCCCAAGTAAAGCCCAGCCGTAGTTACCGTGGGATGATTGCCGTGATCGAATATGTAGGTTTTCATCAAACCGGGTCCGTCTGGACTCTCAATCTGAAGTGCAGCCATGGCCCGGTGCAATTCAGCTGATTTTTGCTGTTCACCACTAAGAGACTGATCGAGCAGTCGACTGTTGTCGTAGAGCGAGGTAGAAAAGAGCTGTTTGTCGAAAAGCTCCAAATGGTAATCCAGAGCTTGCTGGGTGCTGGTCTGATAAAGTGTGGATTGTGAAAAAGCGTCCACACCCATCCCCAGGCCCGCAAGCAGCACCAGGTAGTATTTCATAGTTTGGCTTTTGGGTAATCAGTGCAAAATCTTATACACCAGTTCGCGGAGGATTTCACCTTCATCCATGCTTCCGGAGTCTACTCCTTTGAAACGAAGATCTGCCTCTTTGATGTATGCGAACACATCAATTACCTTGCCCAATTTGAAGTTTTTGGAGGCGGCTAGGTATTCTTTTAAGCCATAAGGATTGACTCCGATCGCGCCTGCCAGTTGATTGTCCGGCATCGGTCCAGCCCGGTGGACAAGGGCTATTTTGCTGAAATAGTTATACAACAATGAAAAAATCGGGATAATCGGGTGAGATTTTGGGTTTTGGATAAAATACTGAATGATCTGATTGGCTTTCATCACATCTCTGTACCCGATTGCCTTGGTCAACTCAAAGTTGTTGTATTCTTTGTTGATCCCGATGTACTTTGAAATGTGATCGGGGGTGAATTTAGTCGGCTCGGGAAAATTGATCAACATTTTTCCAACCTCGTTTGTGATCACTTCCAGGTTATTCCCAATCGAATCAGCCAAAAGCTGGGCAGCTTTCGACTCTATCTGATGCCCCAAATCCTTGAAATAAGACTCCACCCAACCAATGAGCAACCAATCTTTGACTTTCTCCGCATTGACAAAAACCGTCTTTTTATCCAGTTCTTTTTTCAAAGATCCTCTCCCGTCCAGCTTTTTATGCTTGTGTGCAAAAACAAGAATGGTACTTGGCAAGGGATTATTAACGTAGCTGATCAATAGCTTTTGCGCGTCTTCTTTTCCAAGATCGGGAATACTTTGGGCCTCCTTCACGATCACGACCTGCCGGTCTGCCATCATCGGGAATTTCCTGGCATTGCTCAGGATCACATTGACTTGGGAATCCTTCCCATACATCACCAGCTGGTTGAACCCCTTTTCGTGTTCTGCGATTGCATTTTTCTCAATGTAATCAGAGATCAAGTCGATGAAATAGGGTTCATCCCCTTCCAAAAAGTAAATCGGCGCAAACTTTTTAGCTTTCAGGTCTTTAAGAACTGCTTCAGGAGAATGGGGCATGGATTGGAAAAACTAGACGGTTTAAAGATAACAGCAAGAAGGAAATGGGAGCAAAAACAAGGAAAATATTCTTTGGTAAACTATTCCTCGCTTAACTTTGTATCACTTCTAAAAAAAGGAAAATGAGTTTCGAAAAGGGGATGTCGCTGTATAAAGAGGGAAAGTTTGAAGAGGCCTTGGCCTGTTTTGATGAATTGATTTCAAAGCACTCAGGACAAGCAGAACTTCATCTTTACAGGGGCAGGATTTTGACACGCATGGGAAAAGGAGAAGCAGCTTTGGAGGACTTTGATTTTTTAATTGCTTTGGAGCCTTACAATACCGATTACATCAGTGACCGCGGGGTGGTTTTGCATCTGATGGGTAGAAATGAAGAGGCACTCACCGAACTTGACAGAGCTGCAAACCTGGATCCCAAAAACCCCTACAGATACAGCAGCAGGGCATTTTTCAAAGACCGGATCGGTGACCTTCAAGGCGCCATTGAAGACTATGAAAAAGCAATTGAACTGGATCCAGAGGATGCAGTAGCCTACAATAACAAAGGTTTAGTGGAGGAAAAACTAGGATTTAAGGATCGGTCCAAAAAGAGCTTTGAAAAGTCGGATGGACTGGTAGGCTATAAACCTCAACAAACAGGAAACGACTTACCTCCTATTGGAAATAAAAAATCACCTGAGACGCCTCAGCCAACACCATTGCAGGAAGACGAACCAAAAAAAATGAGTTCTGGCCATTTTTGGAGTACCCTTAAATCATTGTTTGGAGATGCTAAAACCCGACAAGAATTCGGGGTATTCTTGAAAGGAATATTTTCCGGTAAAAAGCCTAAAAACTCTTGATCACCCAAAGCGGCTTGTTCAGGAAATATGACATTTTCTTCGAAAGGTTCTTTGAAAATATCTGGTCAAAAAAGGATTTTTTCTTACTCAAAGTTACCAGAATATCCCCTTTGGCCACCTGCAGGTAATTTTCCAATCCCAAGGCGAGTTCATCACGGTAGGATTTGAGAACATAATTTATTTTTTCGTAACGCACGAAAGGCCGGATTTCATCTACCATGGCTATGTGAAGGGATTTGTCAATTGCCTTTTGATGGGATGAAACATGAACCAAATCAATCTCTGAATCGAAGAACCTGGCCATTTCTACCACTTTTTGAATGGCCAACTTATCCTCTTCGAGGTAGTCAGAGGCATAGACAAATTTTCTGGGAGGCTTAAAAAAGACTTTTCTTGGAACGATCAATATGTCCCGGTCTGACTGCTCCACCATGCGGCTTGCACGACTTCCAATGATATGAGCACGAAGATCATTCAAGCCCTCGGTTCCAGCCACAATTAAATCAGCCTTCATTTCCTTGGCATATTCCAAGGCCACATTCACGATTTTTCCTTCACGGATCGCAATGTCACACCCCCTCAATCCATTGAGAAGGCCTTCGTCAAGAACAGCTTTCTGAAGGTTCTTCAGCTTTTCCAAAACAAATTCTTTTTGGAATTTCCCCTCAGTGTCCATTGGGGATAGCTTTTGGTAATCCTCCCTGTTTAAAACATGAAAAAGAACCAACTGAGCCTTGAATTTTTCACCCAAACGGGAGGCATATTCGATGGCGTTCAGTGAACATTCTGAAAAATCTGTCGGACAGAGAATCTTAAAAATATTTTCCATGTGTAAAAATCAATAACCTTTCTGGCGGTTTACGATATTCAAAAGCGGCTGGTTGGATTTCAGTCTCCTGAAGTTATCAATAATCTGAGGAGCTGCTGCTTGGGGATTGGTAACACTTGCAATATGCGGAGTTAGCTGAATCCTTTTTTCCTCCCAAAACGGATGACTTTCGGGCAAAGGCTCCTTTCGATAGACATCCAAAAGCGCACCTGAGAGATAGCCTTTGTCAAGTGCCGGAATCAAATCTTCTTCCACCAAATGCTTTCCTCTGGCGACATTGATCAGGAAAGTGCCCGGTTTGCATTTTTGAAACAGGTCCAAATTCAGGATATTTTCCGTGTCAGGAGTCAAAGGAAGCAGACAAATCAGGACATTGATTTCATTAAGAAAATCCTGGAGTCGGTCCTTGGAAAAATAAGGATAGGGAAAGTCTTTTTTCTCCGTAAAGCCAAATCCAAATACAGGAAATCCAATGTAATTCAATTTGTCCAACACATCTCCGCCCAAAGCTCCCACTCCCATCACCCCGATTTTCACTGGGATTTCAGGATGGGTCATATCCCAGACTTTGCGCTTTTGATCATTTTGGTACCGGGTGATCTGCCGGTGAAAATTCAAGACGCCCATGACTACATAATTGGTCATGGACCAAGTCAGCTTCTCATCCACAATCCGTACAATCGGCAAAGATTCCGGTACCGCGGGATCGCTTAAAATATGGTCCACGCCTGCCCCCAAGGAACTGATCAGTTTTAGATTGGGCAGCGTGCTCAGAAATCCAGGAGGGTGCTGCCAAAGTAAGGCCATCTCTACATCCTGTGGCCTCTTGATATCAGGGTAAACCTGGATATCGATATCAGGCTGATGAAAAGTCAATGCATCAATCCAGACTTTTGGATTCCGTCCGGGGCTAATAATAGCTAAGCTCATTTTTGGTGTTTTTGAGTTGCATAGTAAAATTACCAAGTTCGAAAGCCCTTCAAAGGCCATTAATCAAAAAAGCGCTTGGGTTTTGTGAAAAAGAAAAAAGAAAACCGTGAAATTGCACGGGGAAATTAAACCTTCCTACGAATTTTTAGATTGACAGTTAAACTTAACCCAATTAGAAAAATGTCCCACAAATTTACTTTCGCCTTCCTAACCTTGCTCCTGGCTAGTTTTGTAAGCTTTGCCCAACAAATCCAAATGCCTCAGGCAAGTCCGAGCTCAAAAATCTCCCAACAGGTGGGATTATCAGTTGTCACAGTAGATTACAGTCGACCAAGTACCAAAGGCCGGAAGATTTTCGGCGAATTGGTTCCTTATGATGTTATTTGGAGAACTGGTGCCAATTCACCTACGGTCATTACTTTTTCCACCGAAGTGAGCATTGCAGGTCAGAAAGTACCCGCTGGATCCTATGCGCTCTATGCTATCCCAGGCAAAACTGAGTGGACAATTCTCCTGAGCAAAAACACCAAACTGTGGGGTGCTATTGGCTATAACCCGGCTGATGACCAAATGAGAATGAAGGTAAAACCTTCCAAAACGAGTAGTAAATATGAGACTTTTGAAATCACTTTCAACAACCTCACCGACAACAGCGCCACAGTTGCACTGAAGTGGGAAAACACCAAAGCTGAATTCAAAATTGAAACCGAAGTGGATCCCATCGTGATGGCCGATATCCAGAAGCAGGTAATTGATGCCAAAGCCACCGATCCCAACTTGCTGTTTCAGTCTGCCAACTACTATTTCACCACTGGCAAAGACTTAAATCAAGCCTATGAGTGGATTAAGCAATCCACCGACCAAGACCCAAAATATTGGACAGTCCATGTTAGGGCAAAAATCGAACTGGCTCTGGGCATGAAAACCGAAGCGCTCGACTCAGCAACCAAATCAAAAGCAATGGCAGAAAAGGAAAATAACCCTGACTATGTTGCCCTGAATGAAAGGCTGATTAAGTCGATAAAATAAAACCTGAATTCAATAAAAAATCTCCGAACCTTCATTCGGAGGTTTTTTTGTATTCTATACTATCGGATTTTTAGATTTTCTTCCCAACAATTGGCTGCAAAATCGCTCCAAACAGCATCACAGCAATACAACCAACGGCATTGTACCAAAGGAATCCAATGTCCCAATGGAAGCCTAAAATCCCGATGCCATTCTTAAAATGGATCAGCAAAATCAAAGCTTGTGAAAGCAAAGCGGCGATGAAAACAGCCCTCCCTTTGACAAATTTCATAAAAAAACCGACTATGAAAACCCCAAGAATTGTCCCGTAAAAGAGCGAACCGAGAAGATTTATGGCTTGGATCAGATTTTCAAAAAGTGATGCATAGGTTGCGAAAAGAATTGCCCCCAAACCCCAGAATGCAGTAAAGAATTTAGAGGACATGAGATAGTGATGGTCACTTGCGTCTTTTTTTATGGACCTTTTATACAAATCAATTGTACTGGTCGATCCCAAAGCATTCAGTTCTGAGGAAGATGAGGACATAGCCGCGCAGAAGATCACTGCAAACAATAAGCCCACAACTCCTTTCGGAAGGTAATCCATCACAAATCGCATGAAGATATAATCGGTATCCCGGGTTTCAGCTGTCGGGTCATTTTTCAGAATAAGAGCCTTAGCTTCCTCCCTGATCAATCCCTGTTCGGCTTTTATTTCCTTTATCTGACTTTTCACCAAATCTGCTTTTTCCTCTTCTCCGGCATCAATAGCCGTCAGCATTTCCTCATAGGCCAGCTTTCCAGATTCAAAGCTTGCCTTATATTTTTGCTCCACGCCCTCATATTCCGAAGCATACTCGCTTTGGCGAAGCTTGTCAGTCTGGACCTGATTAAATATTACAGGAGGCTGGATGAATTGATAAAAAACAAAAACCATCACCCCGATAAAGAGGATAACAAACTGCATTGGGATTTTCAAAAATCCGTTCATGATCAGACCCATTCGACTCTGGGTAAGCGTCTGCCCTGAAAGATATCTTCCCACCTGGCTTTGGTCAGAACCAAAATAGCTCAAAAACAGAAAAACTGCGGCGGTCATGCCAGACCAGACATTATACCGGTCTGCGAGATCAAATTCAAAACTCACGGCATTGAGTTTTTCCATTTTCCCGGCTACATGTAGCGCATCCTGAAAGGATATCGGAAGCAACTGGATCACAATAATCCCAGCCAAAATCATCCCTCCCATCATGACTGCCATTTGCTGCTTTTGGGTGATTGATACAGCTTCTGTCCCACCGGAAACAGTATAAAGAATCACCAAAACCCCGATAAAAATATTGGTCCAAGTAAGGTTCCAACCCAACAAGGTGGACAGAATGATGGCAGGAGCATAAATGGTAATACCTGCCGCCAGACCTCGCTGAGTAATAAAAAGCAGGGCAGTTAAAGTCCTGGTTTTAAGATCAAATCGATTTTCCAGATACTCATACGCCGTGTAAACTTTCAATTTGTAATAGATCGGGATGAAGCTTACAGAAATGATAATCATCGCCAGAGGAAGCCCAAAGTAAAATTGGATAAAGCGCATCCCGTCCTCGTAGGCTTGTCCCGGTGTACTCAGGAAAGTGATCGCTGAAGCTTGAGTTGCCATGATCGAAAGCCCGATTGTCCACCAGTTCATGGAGTTTTTACCACGGAGATAAGAATCAAGATTCTTTTTCCCCCGGGTCTTATAGATCCCATATATGGCAATGGAAATCAAGGTCCAAAAAAGGACTATCCAATCGAGAGTACTCATGCAAAAGCTATGGTTAACCAATAAAACAAGGCGATCATCACCATCAAGCTAGCCATGAGTCCAAGATAGATTGCTTTCCAACGAATCGGTTTTTCCTCCATTTCTTTATTGCTCGATCAGATTTATGAATAATTTGATTGCCCCGGGGACGCCTGCCGGCAACTGCCGGAAGAATGAAATCCCGGTGTACACGAATGTTCCTTCCCCATAGTTTGCCACTATTAGTGAACCGGTACTGGATGGCTCATCCGGATCCTGCATAATTAAGGGAGTTTGGTAGGCTGAATCAATGGCTGTCGCAAAGTAAAGGCCCCGCTCCTGCACCCAGTCTTCCAGATCCTGTTCATCCATTTTATTTGGCCTTGCCAAAACAGGACTTGTCCAATCAGCCGTCACAGGAGAACCCTGCACAGCCACCCGGTCCCTTCCGATTGTGAATGGAAATGGCCCAAGTTGATTTGTCAAAAGAGGTGAACTGGTACTGTATTGAACGATAAGATTTCCACCAGACCGGACATAGCCCATCAAGATCTGTTGGTTTGCAGCTAGGATTTCATTGGTATTGTAGGCTCGGATTCCTACCACAATTGCCTTAAACTGGCTCAAATAATCTAATGAATAATCCTCTGGACCGATCATTGTTACTTTGTATCCTAATGCCGAAAGCACTCCAGGCACATCGTCTCCCGCACCTGGTATGTACCCGATTTTTTCACCGGACACTTTCCAGTCTGCCTGAATCAGATTAAGTGACGCCGGGAAAAAGTAAGTCAGATTTGGAATATGTTTATAGGAAATTGTTTTGGTACTCTTATCATAGGATTTGCCATCTGGAGTAGTAAATCGGGCTGTCACTCTCTTTTTTCCACTTCCATTTGGTAAAAAAGCAACTTGGTAAACCCGCTTTTTCTGAATCATCACATCCTCAATGCTCAGTATTTTGAACTGGGTTTTATCCAAGCCTTCAAAATCAAGCTCTCCTTCCAAAAATTGGCTTTTAAAGCTTACAGAAACAGTTACAGTGGGATCAGCACCACCGATCAGGAAAACATTTTCTTTCGAAACCGCCAAGTCAACTTCAGGAACTATTACAAAGGGTTGCTTTACCTCCCCATCCACTTGATCATTGAATTTATATTTCAATGGAACCGAAACGGAAAATTGCTGATCTGCGATCCCAAAAGTCAAACTGCCCGAGGGAGTTGAATCATTGAATGGTTTCCCGATTTGGGCTTGGTCCCTCACATCATAGAGCGCACCGTCGATCGGATTTTCTAGCCAATAGGGTTGAGAATAGGAAGCGTCTTCAGGAATGGTAAAAACTACCGGCAATGCCTGAGTTTTGTTATCATTCAATTCTTCATTTTTACCTTGGAAATCAACCTCATTCATTTTGAAGTTAATTCCAAGGATTGCAAGAGATGATGGATTGTTAAAAACCAGTTCAGCCTTGATTTCCTCCCCGGGAAAACCCCATTCCTTTCGGACATTGAATTCAAATTCTAGTCCCAAGGCCTTAAAAATGGTTTGATCCAGTTTGGAGATTTTCTCGGTAACCCATGTTTCATTAGAATTTAATCCAAGCAAAGAAGACCTAAGTTTTAGCAAACCGGCCACATTTTTTTCAGGTTGGGTAAAATCAAAACCAGAAATCAACTGTGCAATTTGAGCTTTGATTTCCTTTCCTCCGGGGACGGCTTCCCAACGGTCAACCACTCCATCAAAGGCATTTTGGCTGTAATCTTCCCCACCTACCAATTGGATAAAATCCTTGGCATCTCCGATCCCCGCGGTGGCCCCAAAGCCCTGGGATTTGTGCATGGTTCGGCTATCTGCTGCAATTTGGTGATACGTTTCTCCTAAAAGTGGATCATACCCACCAACTTGGAAAATGTGGTATTTCTTTCCTTCCTCAGGTTTAAATTCTCCCTGAAAATTATAGGCATTGAAGAAAATCCGTTTGGGTTGCCAAGGTTTTACCCATTGCAATTGCTCTGGAAATGCAACTGATTTTCCGGCCAGTTCGAAGGCTTCTCCTGCCAAAATAGCCGAGGTCGTATGATGCCCATGGGTAACTCCCGGAATGGTATTGAAGCGTGTAATAATAATGTCTGGCTGGAATTTGCGGATAGCCCAAACCACATCGGCCAAAACCTTCTGCCTATCCCAGTTTTGAAGCGTCTCGTCAGGATTTTTGCTGTAGCCAAAATCCATCGCTCGGGTGAAAAATTGTCTTCCACCATCCGTTTCGCGGGCTTTGAGTAGTTCCTGTGTCCGAATCTGTCCTAATTCAATTCCCAGTTCTTTGCCAATAAGATTTTGCCCTCCATCGCCACGGGTCACGCTGAGGTATGCAACTTCGGCATGTTCTCCATTGACCAGATATGAGATCAGCCGCGTGTTTTCATCGTCAGGATGTGCAGCAACATAAAGAACCCGCTTTGTCTCCTTCAATTGAAGAAGCTGATGATAAATCTGAGAGGAAGGAATGGACTGAGCTTGAGTGTGGTAGCTAAAAAATCCAAATAAAACGTAAACAAACGTCTGAATCACCTTTGGTTTAAGCATAATGGGTTTTAATTGACGCAGTAAGCTATCTGAATCCTAAGCGAAATAAAAATATTTTGTGATCAATGGATAAAATTCCAATGGGCTAACTCACCTTTTTCCCGAAATTGTATAACCAACAGTAAATTCGAAAAAGTCAGCTTTGGCCTTGTGGGCTTTGATTTGCATCCCTGCAAACATGTTGTTGTCAAACCGGTACCTCGCCCCTATCCTCTCATAAAACCAGGTCATTTCCTGGTTCAATTCGTTCCGGTATAAGTAAGCCCCAAAGGCAATCGGTACATACAGTCTATCTGTAAGTTGCCATTCCCAAGATCCAACAACCGCAAGGGAAGTTTGGTCTTTAAAAGAAAAATCTTCCTCTGGAAATCTGGCTTCCATACCCTGAGCCCAAAACAAGTCAAGTCCTAAACCAAAACGGTATTTGTATAAGGGTTCTAAAAGGTAATTGACTCCCAATCCACCCCTGAAATAGGCCGGATCACCAATTTCATAATTTTTCATTCCGGTATATAAGGTCAAATTCCAAAATGTCCGGAGTGATTTTTTTGGGATTTCGGGAGCAGCATCCGGAATTGATTTGATGTCTCCGAGTTTGATTTTCATTGCGAGGTTCAATGGGAAAAGATTTATTCCGGCATTTGGCTTTTTGGTAGCACCATTCGAATAATGCTTCAATCCAAAACTTGCCTGAAGGTCGGTTCGCTCGGAAAACTTTATTGTGGAACTCAATCCCATGTTGATGTAGGCATTGATATTTGAACCGATGTATTTATTGTCTGGATTGGACAGTGAATCGTAAGGATTTAAGTTGAAGCCCACTCCAAGTTGGAGAAAATATCCAAAACTAACCCTTCTGCTATTTCTTGCTACCGAAAATGGAATTTCCATAAAACCATAGACCGCTTGAGGGCGGCCGATTTCCTCATAGTTTTCTAAGGCAGAATTAAATCCAAACCCCAATGTGGGATAACGGTATAAGTAATTGAATGGAGTATTGGAGATTTTACGCCAGCCGATTTTGAAATCGAGAGCCTTGTAATTCACGGCACCTTTCACTTTGTCACCCCAGTCTGTTCCATTACTAAGCATTGGTCCAGTTTCATAGGAAAAATTGAGAGATTTTTGAAATCTGGGTTCCTGTGCAAAAACACCAGTCACTAAAAAAACAAAAGAGAGAAAAAATCCAACCTTAATCAGTTTAAACATAATTTTTACAGCACAGGATTTGGGAAAGACAAAAGTATCTAAAAAACGAAAAGAAATAATAAACCCGGCCATTAGCAAAGGCCAAAAATTATTTGAAAAAAAATGGCCGACTTTTCAGCCGGCCATTCTCTTGTGTTGGAATTAATTTTCTTGCCAGTTTGGCCCAAGAAGCTCAACCAGCTTTTTGTTCAAAGCCTCAGCTTCTGCCGTATTTTTCAATCGGGTATGCACCTGGAACAGAATAATCATGATGTCTGTGTTGTCCGGTTTGATTTCAATTGCTTTGGTGAAATAAGGAACAGACTGCTTGTAAAAATCATCCGCTTGCTTGCCCAAAGTCTGAGACTGCTTTTCCCATTCTGCATCAGAGAGAGAATTCAAATCATTTAGAATCTTTCTAGACATCTCCAGCAACAAGGCGCCTGTATAGTAATTACCCTCGAAGAAGTTTGGATCAATTTCCACAGATTTCTTGTAGTCAGCTAATCCACCTTCCAAATCACCTGCCTGCTCTTTCAGGTATCCTGATCTCAACAAAAGGCCGGTATTATTTGGATCATTTGCAAGGGCATCTTTGATCTGAGCCATTGCTTCGTCCATTTTATTCAACTGAAGTAGAAGCTGAATTTCATATTCTGCCAAAACTTTATCAGTCGGATATTCAGCTTTTGCTTTGGTTACAAGTTCAAATGCAGCTTCCGGATTTTTTTCCTCAGTACTTAAAATCTGAACCATGAAATAGTAAGCATTCAACTTGTTGTATCCAGGTACGTCCAAAAGATATCCAAAGTGCCTTTTGGCCTCATCAAATTTACCAAGGTCATTGGCAAGGAAACCAGCGTTGTAATGGATGGTGGTATCCTTCAAATCAATTTCGCCAGCCAAATTGAAGAATTCATACGCCATTTCAGCGTCGTCAACATTGAATCTTTCGATCCCTTTGTCAAAGGCAAGATTCTTCAGAGTGAAAATAGAATATGGTCTGAGATTATCCGGTACTCCCGGCATATCCTCAGCATAAACTTCCTCACCTACTCCAGCAGTCTTGTCACTTCCGGCCATTTCGAAAGTCTTATTGTAAGTTTCCAATGCACTGGCCCCAAGAGTCACAGTCTCCATGGTATTGGAAGAATCGGCCCCAAACATTTTGGTTTCAATTTGTGCTTTCAGGAGGAATGTTGCAGGGTCACCGCTTGTTTCAGGATTTGTTGCAGCAGCGGTAATTGCAGTTAGAGCGGCTTCATAATTTCCGGATTTGTATCCTTTTTCAGCTTCTTTAACTACTTTCTTTTGTCCAAAGGCCAAGGTTGTCGCACCAACCAGTACCATTGATAAGATTAGCTTTTTCATTCGTGTTATTTTTCTTAATTGTTCGGTTATTCAGTTGTTTCTTCAGGTGTTTCGGAAGTTGGATTTTCAATTTCTGGAGAAGTTGGTTCTTCCAACTCTTCCTCTTTTGAAATCTTTTCAACCGAGGATATTTCATCTCCCTCTCCTACTCTAATCAACTTCACTCCTTGAGTCGCACGACCCATTACTCGTAATTGATCCATGGATATTCGGATCGTGATTCCAGACTTGTTGATGATCATCAAATCATCAGAATCAGTCACTTGCTTGATCGCAACCAAAGCACCGGTTTTGTCGGTGACATTCATTGCTTTCACGCCTTTTCCGCCACGGTTGGTAATTCTGTATTCCTCAAGTTCGGAACGTTTTCCATAACCTTTTTCGGACACTACCAAAAGTGTTGCGCTTTCCTCTGAGGCACAAACCATGCCAATGACATAATCTTTATCACCATTTAACGTTATGGCTTTTACGCCTGTCGCTGTTCTTCCCATTGGGCGAACGGCAGTTTCAGGAAAGTGAATTGCTCTTCCTGATTTTGCAGCGATCACAATATGCTGTTTTCCATTGGTCATGTTTACATTCACCAATTGGTCATCCTCCCTGATATTCAATGCAATAATACCATTGGAACGTGGGCGGCTGTATTGCTCAAGTGTGGTTTTCTTGATGACACCTTTTTTGGTGATCATGACCAAGAAGTGATTGTTGAGGTAATCCTGATCTTCCAAACTCTCCACCTGAATGATAGATCTGATTTTATCGTCAGATTCAATATTGATCAGATTTTGGATAGGTCGGCCTTTTGCTGTTTTTGAACCCTCTGGAATCGCGTAGGTTTTTAGCCAGAAAAGCTTTCCTTTATCTGTGAAAATCAATAGATAATTATGGGTGGATGCGGTAAAGATGTACTCCGTCCAATCGTCTTCTTTGGTGCTGACACCTCTGGATCCAACTCCACCACGGCCTTGAGTTCGGTATTCTGTCAGTGCGGTACGCTTCACATATCCCTGATGAGAAACGGTAATTACCACCTCTTCATTAGGAATCATATCCTCGTAGCTGAAATCTTCGGCATTGTGCTCGATCTCAGTACGGCGGTCATCTGAATACCTGTCCCTCACTTCCTGAAGTTCAGTTTTGATGATTTCCATCCGCTTGTCTTCGTTGGCAAGGATTTCTTTCAATTCCTCGATCAAGGCCATAATCTCTTTGTATTCCTGGATGATCTTATCGCGCTCCATGCCGGTAAGACGCTGCAATCTCATATCGAGAATCGCACGGGCCTGGATTTCGCTTAATTCAAATCGCTCCATCAAGCCATTTCGGGCAGATTCAGGATCCGGAGAACTTCTAATCAATGATATCACCTCATCCAAATGGTCCAAAGCAATCAGATATCCCTGAAGAATATGTGCTCGCTTTTCAGCCTCCTTCAGTTCGAATTCAGTTCTGCGGACCACGACTTCATGCCTGTGTGCCACATAATGAACAATAAGATCTTTAAGATTTAATGTATAAGGACGGCCCTTGACAAGTGCTACGTTATTAACTGAGAATGAAGTCTGTAGTGCAGTGTGCTTGTAAAGGTTATTCAATACCACGCTGGATATCGCGTCACGCTTGAGTTCGTACACAATCCGCATACCGGATCGGTCAGATTCATCACGAATAGCAGAGATACCTTCTATTTTTTTCTCGTTGATCAGGGCGGCGGTTTTTTCCACCATGTTCGCCTTGTTGACCATATATGGAATCTCAGTGATGACAATCATCTCCCGGTTTCCACCGTCTTTGATCTCCACATTGGCCTTTCCACGGACAACTATTCGGCCTCTACCGGTCTCAAATGCCGCTTTTACCCCATTGTAACCATAGATGATGCCTCCTGTCGGGAAATCAGGAGCGATGATAAACTTCATCAGTTCAGCTATGGTAATTTCTCTGTTTTCGATATAGGCTACAATACCATCGATGACTTCACCCAGGTTATGAGGAGCCATATTTGTGGCCATACCTACGGCGATACCTGAAGCCCCATTCAGTAGCAGTGCAGGTACTTTAGCCGGAAGAACTGTTGGTTCTTTTAGGGAATCGTCAAAGTTGAATTGGAAATCAACCGTGTCTTTGTTGATATCTACGAGCAATTCTTCAGCAATTCTTTTCAGCCTTGCTTCAGTGTATCGCATCGCAGCAGGATTGTCTCCGTCGACTGAGCCAAAGTTACCCTGTCCATCCACCATTGGATATCGCAAGGACCAATCCTGGGCCATCCGAACCATGGTCTCGTATACTGCAGAGTCACCATGAGGGTGGTATTTTCCCAAAACCTCACCTACGATTCTTGCTGACTTTTTATAAGGCTTGTTGTGTAAAACGCCAAGTTCTTGCATTCCATAAAGAATGCGTCTGTGAACTGGCTTAAGTCCGTCTCGGACATCAGGAAGTGCTCTTGAAACAATGACCGACATCGAGTAATCGATGTAGGCACCCCGCATTTCCTCCTCAATGTTAATTGGTATGATGTGCTCGTTCTCTCCTTGGGCCATATTGTACTTTTTCGCGCTTCAAATTAAGCTGCAAGATAGTAAAAACTGTAAGGTTACGAAACCCCTGATTCAAACCTTGTAGCCCATTCAAAGACTCAATACCACTGCCCGATTTTTCGGTTTTGCATATTAAAAATAGAACTGCCCCGGTATTCAATCCCGTCGTGTAGGTGTTTCATCACCACCCCACAGCCTCCGATTTTACATCTTTTTGTCCCGGGGATTTTGATAGCCAAACCGGCCAGCAAGCCATAGACATTTTGCTCAATGTTCTGAAATTCAGAAAAGTCAGATGCTGCATAGGTAAACTCTCTAAACTCAGCTCCACCTTTCAAAAACAGCTTGGCGTATTCTGAAAAATCATATTCAACCCGCATCGAAACTCCAAAGTAAGGATCCTCGGAGACCGCCAGTCTTGGAACATATGGAATGGATCCTGCATCAAGAGCCGGATCATAGGCGTTTTTAAGCTTCATTTTCCCAAACTCACCCTCCAAAATAAATCTCCAGGGATAATTTTGTCGTGCTCTTTGGGTGAGTTCGGATTGCATATACAGGTTATTGGTACTGTATCTTCTGTATTTCCATCTGAGAAATCCCTGACGGCGCTTGGCGTCGTAGAGCACCAAACCGACGGTTCCGTAGGTTTTACTGATTTGATAGGTCGAGCCTTCAAATGGGAATTCATAGTCATTTCCTCTCATTGGAGCCAAATTCCCCCATTCCATTCCATACCCTGCACCAATGGTTAGCAGGTTAAATAAATTGACTCTAACACCTCCATTAATAAGTGGGAAAATCCACTCATTACTCGACAAGGAAAGTGTGTCCTGAAGTGAATAGCTGGAACTTTCGAAGTTTTGATATTGGGATATGGGATAAAGTGATGGGTTTGGTGAGTAAAAATTGGTACTCATTTGGTGGTATGCCGCACCAGTGGAAATCTCCAACGCAAACATTTCCATCACATTGCGGACTACGTTTCCGACTCCTGATTCACTTTTTGGATTCTTTGCTTTCTCGCTAATCCCAAAAACATCCTCATCCTGAGCCCAGGAAGGAATTTGTACAAGCATGAAGGCAAAGGCGATGGGGAGAAGATTTCTTTTGGTCATGGTTTGATAACGAAAATCAGGAACAGTTTGTGTGAAAAAAAAAAAGCCTCTTTTTTTGGGAGGCTTCTTCAAATCTTTTGCCAATCGGTTTATTCACCAGACTTTATCTTTCCGTCGTCGTCTTTATCTTTCATTTCAGCCACCAGTTGATCCAGTTTTTCTTTCATCGCCGGATCCTCTTTGATTGCTCCGTTTACTTTATTGTAAGTGGCGACACCAAGTACCTTATCGTCTTTGATCAATTCAGTTTTGTATTCAACAACTGATTCCTGAAGAGAATCCTGAAAATCCTTGATTGCTTTATAGGCAGTTCTTTCTTCATCTGTCAACTTAATCACAGCCTCTTTTGCAGCATCTCCCCAGGCCACCTTGATCTCGTTGTACCTTGCTCCACCTTCGATGACCTCGTTGTTGAGAATCATATCCTTTAACTCTCCGGTTTTTTTCTCCACAAATTCTGATGTCATCACTTCAACGGTTGCGAACTTCTTAAGATCTTCCTCCGTAACCTCTTCTTCCACAGCAGCTTCCTGTGAAAATGCTGCCAAGTTCAATCCTCCAAAAAGGAACAAAAACATCCAAATCTTTCTCATACTTGTATTGGTTTTAAATGGTTAATTCTACAATAAAAAAGGGTTGGAAACCAAATCCAAGCAGAAAAAGGCCCGTTTAAGATATTTTATGATAAACGGCTTAAGAAAAAATTGAAAAGGCTCAAATTAACTTCAAACCGGCAATAGTTGCTTTAGGATCAGGGGAATGGAACACAAAACTTCCCGCTACCAACACATCTGCCCCTGCGGCAATCAGCTTTGGGGCATTTTCCAAATTCACTCCTCCATCAATCTCAATCATAGCCTGAGAGCCCTTTCTTAGTATCAGCTCCTTGAGTCTTTCCACTTTGGAAAAGGTGTTTTCTATAAACTTTTGGCCACCAAAACCAGGATTGACGGACATCAAACATACCAAATCAACCTCCGATATGATTTCCTCCAAAAGGTTCACAGAGGTGTGTGGATTGATGGCCACTCCGGCCTTGGCTCCCAATTTATGGATTGCCTGAAGCGTGCGATGCAAATGAGCACAGGCTTCGTAATGCACCGAAATGATCTCAGCTCCTGCCCTCCTAAACGATTCTAGGTAAGCATCCGGATTTACAATCATCAAATGCACATCCAAGGGCTTTTTTGCATGTTTATGGATGGCTTCTGTGACCGGAATACCAAAGGAAATATTGGGTACAAAAACTCCGTCCATAATATCCACATGGATGTAATCGGCCTTGGAGCCGTTAAGCATTTCTACTTCTTTTTGGAGATTGGCAAAATCGGCGGCGAGTATTGAGGGGGCAATCAAAGGAAACATGGCAATTACTTAAGCTTTACAAATCAAGTGAAATTCTTCTCTGTGCCAAAATCTCCTATTGTCTCAAAAGTTTGGTTTGTTTGACCAAAGCTCCTTCTCGCATCTGAATCAGATAAAGTCCCGGTTTGATGCCTTCCAATTGGACCTTGTATGGGGATTTTGGATCGTTACGGGTCAATTCCAATTGAATCAGAGTTCTTCCGGTCATTTCGATCAGCTCAAAGCTGCTTTTTAGACCGATACCAAAACGAATGGAAATTTCATTTTCGACCAATGGATTGGGGTAAACCTTCCAGTCAAGGTTTTCATTTTCCTCCACAGCCAGGATTTCTCCGTAAAGCGCATCAAAAAAGTTTGGGACACCATATCCCAGGAGGTTGTCGGGAGATTCATATTGGGTTGCACTCCGGATGAGTGCTTCGATCAACTCATCCTTGGTCCAATCAGGCCTTGCCTCCCAAAGTCCTGCCGCCAAAGCTGATATCTGAGGCGCTGAAAAAGAAGTACCGTTGGAAGATCCCACAGCTCCGTTGGATCTGATCAAAACCGGATTATCACCGAATGCGGCCAGTTCTGGCTTAAACCTGCCGTCGCCGGTTGGACCTCGAGAACTGAACCCGGAAACTCCTCCAGCTGTAGTAACCGAGCCGATGGAAATAATTCCCTTGGCATCTGCAGGTGCCACCAAACTGGAAACTCCTCTGGAACCATAATTCCCGACACTGTTTACGACTAAAATCCCTTTTTCCGCAGCTATTGTAGCTCCTTTTGTAATGGTTCCAGTTTCACCATTCAGATCTTCAATGGTATAATTCATAGCTGGATCATCAAAATCCCAATAACCGACTGAACTATTGATAATGTCCACTCCAAGGCTGTCTGCATATTCGGCCGCCCTGACCCAGTTGAATTCTTCGATTCGATATTCTGTAGCCACTTCCTCAGTCAGAACCAAAATGTAATCTGAGTCGTAAGCG
This sequence comes from Algoriphagus sp. A40, assembly GCF_002002735.1. Lineage (GTDB taxonomy): Bacteria > Bacteroidota > Bacteroidia > Cytophagales > Cyclobacteriaceae > Algoriphagus. Next base: position 120,109 of record NZ_MUNY01000061.1, read on the forward strand.
CCTGAAACCAGTTTTCCGGGTTCATTTGCCGCGATTAGCGAAAGAACATTTGTCCCGTGCTGATTATCCATAAATACTTCCGTATTCCAGGGTCTTACAAAATCCCGCTGTCCCACGATTTGCTTGTTGCTCACCAGGTGTGATAGGGCCGAAGCGGTATTTGTCCCTGGGAATCCTGCATCAAAAACCGCAACAGTGACCCCATCTCCGGTATAGCCTTCCTCATGCATTTTGTCGATACCGATCAGCTGATTTTGAAAATCATAAGAGTTGGCGGAAATGGCAAGCTCGCGGGTGTTCAGCTTGGGTTCATTGCAGTTAGTTGCCAAAGTGACCGAAGCAAATACCTTATACCTCATTCTGGCATTTGGCATCGCAAGGAAATCATGGGCCACGAGTTCCACTTTTTGGACAAAAGGAAGGGCCTCCATTTGTTCTGCACCTTTCTGGTCAGTGACCAAAACAGCAGCATTCATCCATTTGCTGGAATAGAGAACATATTTGGAAATGGGTGCAACTTGCTCCAAATATTTCGCAGAAACCGGCAGGTCCAAACTATCAGCCTGGATTCCTTCTCTAGTTCTTCTATCGATTGCTTTTTGGGTTAAAAATTCCTGAGGCTTGGAAAGCGTCAAAGCAGATTGGGGTTTGTATTTGAAATAAACCGCATAGCGATCCTGAGCTTGGACCGTAAATCCAGCTACCAGAAACACCAAAAACCCCAAGCAAAATTTAATTCCTCCCATAGTCCACCAATTTCAAATGAGTCTTGCTGCCACCATTGATTAACAGATCGCCCAAGCAATCGTTCCGGGAACAATAGGTCAAAACTTCGTCATATTTTTCCAAAAGACCCACTTCCTCCCCAAACACTTCATACCGTATGTCGCGGATGGTTATTTTATCGTCCAGATTTTCCTGGGAAACTCTCACAGCAGAAATATCTTCAAATCCAGGAGTTTGGGATTGACCGGAAAATTCGATTTCAAAATCGTCATCTCCTTCGGACTGGTAGGATTTTCCGTTCCAAATTCTTCCAACCTGAGGTGGAAAAACCAAAGCAGCAAGCGGCAAATTGTTGGTCGTTCTGAGCAACAGCCTGTCCCGATAAATGAGGGTATATTCCAATTCGAAACTCCAGTCTGTCCGATCCGATGATTTGGTCCTTTCCACAATATAGGTCACTTCATTTTCAGCATTCAGATAAGAACTTCTGACTAAATCTTTGTAAAAATAATGAAAGGTTTCAGCATCATTTTCGCCGAAATAAATTGTCTCATCCACTTCGTATATCCAAAATAGCCCAATGCCCAAGGGTTGAAATTCCTGCTGCAAATCAAGCTCAGGTGATTCAGTCTTTTCTTCACAAGCTGTAAAAAGAAAGCTAAGTACCATCAAGAGCAATGGAAGCCGTTTTTGCATACCTAATATTTATTCTTAAAAATACATTCATTTTTCGGCTGCGTGGAAGGATTAGAGTTTTTTTTGATGCAGGTCAATTACTTTTCCGGGAAAAAAGGCCTGCTTACCTTAGCGCCCAATTCAATTTCTACCATGGCACTTAAGACTTTTGTCAAATTAAACAGTATTTCCAATCTCACCGAGGCCAGATATGGAGCGGGGATGTATGTCAACCTTTTGGGGTTTAATCTGAATGATCCTTCCGGAAAAATCATCGATCCGGAACTGTTCAAAGAAATCACCGGATGGGTATCCGGAGTGGAGTTTGTTGGGGAATTCACCTTTAATTCTAAGCCGAATCTTCTGGAAATTCTCAAAGATTACCCGGCTATCACATGGATTGAATATGATCAAATCGAGGAATTAAAATCCCTAGTAGGCAAAGGCTATTCCCTGATTTTTAAGGCGGACCTCGGAGGAATTCTTCACCTCGAACCCGAAGTCGCCCAAATTCTCAGCAAACAAGGGATCATTTTACATTTGACCTCTAAAAATGACCAACTATCCCAAGATCAACTTGCTGCAGTTAAAAAACTTGCCACAAACTGCAAGGTAATCCTTGGATCAGGCATCAATTCAAACAATGTAATGGACTTGGTCGAAACTTGTGAGATTTTTGGAATTTCCCTGAGCGGAGGGGAAGAAACCAAGCCCGGACTGAAAGATTTGGACCAGTTGGCCGATATCCTTGAAATACTTGAAACTGAGGAATAAAAGAAACCCCGACCGAAATTGGCCGGGGTTGTTTTGTTAACTATCCCACAAGTCTGTCAACTTATAGGGACTCTGAGTACCGGTGAAAAATTTCCCATCTACAAAACGATGTGAAATTCCGGTTGCTGCCAGAGCATCCATATCCTGCACATCCAAATTCAGATCTGCGGATTTTAAGTTTTCGATGATCCGACCTTGATTCGCAGATTTGGGAATAACGGCAATTCCTCTGGCAATCGACCAAGCAATCAAAACCTGACCAATCGTCGCAGAATGTTTTTTAGCAATAGAGCTAACCACAACATTTTCAAGTAGCGATGGATCGTTTTTATGTTTCTCACTTCGAGAATCCGGTGAACCCAGTGGTGAATAGGCTGTCATCAAAATCCCATTTTCGGAGCAAAATTTCACCAATTCTGCCTGTTGCAAAAATGGATGCATTTCGACCTGATTCATTTCAGGACCTTCTCCCCCCAACCCCAAAAGCTCTTTCAATTTGGGTTGGTTGAAGTTGGATACTCCAATATGCTTGGTCGATCCGCTGGCTTTTTGTTCCTGCATAGCTTCCCAAGTTTGAGTCAATGGCACATCCTGGTAGGTGTAATATTCTTCCCTGTGAGTGGCAAAACCAATTCCCGGTTTGAATGCAATCGGCCAATGCACCAAATACAAGTCCAAATAATCCAGGCGAAGGTCGCCCAAAGATTTTTCAAGGGCAGGCTTGACATCCTCGTGTCTGTGGCTGTCATTCCAAAGCTTTGAAGTCACGAAAAGGTCCTTTCGCTTGACCAATCCATCTCCCATTGCATCTGCAATTCCCTGACCGACTTCCCGCTCATTTTGGTAAATAGCAGCACAGTCAATATGCCGATAACCAGCCTCAATTGCCCAATAGACCGCCTGCCTCACCTCTCCGGGTTTACTTTTCCAAGTTCCTAAACCCAAGATGGGTACCTTATCTCCGTTCTTAAATTCCAGATTTTTCATGGTGTAGTTTTTACTGATTTCTCTAAAATAGTTGGGTTAAAACTTTATCCTAAAATGAATTTCATCTTTATAAATCTACTTCTTTTCTAGGTATTTTTTGAACTGGTGCATTACCCAAACATGAAACTTTGCCTGCGTACTCACATATACGTACCAAGGAAGTCTTGGTACGAACTCGTGAATAGCAGAGATAATGTATTTGCTGTCCAAGACCTCCCTAAACTCCAGCCAACCGTAATCAAACCGCTTCACCAACCATCCTCCTGTGATATAAAACAATTGTCGTTCCTTTTCGCTCCGATCTGGAATCAGGGTAAGTTGAAGCATAGGTTTTTTGCCCCATAGCAAATGAAACCCGATTTCACCTTTTTCATTCACTTTTCCATTGATCAAAAAACGGAAGTAACTCGGAAGCCAGAGATTATACCGTTTGGCAACCCAAAGGGCAGAGTTTCTTCCCGGATTACTCATCCGCTGGATTGACCTTACTGTATTTTTGACTCCTTTGTTTTTGAAAAAAGTTGGCAGATTTGGCGTTTCACTTGAATTTAAAGCGTCTTTCACCGAATCCTCAAAACTTTGGTAATTGATTACTTTTTCTTTGAAACTCAGTTCGGGTGTCACTATCAGAGTATGCCGTAGACTTTCTACCAATGGTGAAACCAACTGAGGTGGGCTTTCGCCAAATAACCCAACCCAAAACTTGGAAAGGCCGAGTGAAAAAACGGGGACAGAAAACACCAATCGCTTTTTGCCCATTACTCTGGAGGTTCTTTCAAGCATGCTTCGATAGGACATGACTTCAGGACTGCCGATTTCAATCACTTTTCCAAACACATCTGGATTACTAATACAGGAATCAAGTATCTCCAGCGTGTTTTTTAGAGAAATGGGCTGGGTCATGGATTCGGTCCACTTTGGGCACATCAGCACTGGGAGTTTCCGCACCAGGTTTTTGATCATATCAAAACTCGATCCTCCAGGACCAACAATTATCGAGGCCCTAAGGGCGGTAAGTTTTGACTTTCTGGACCCAAGAGTTCGTTCCACTTCCAGCCGGCTTTTCAGATGCCGAGAGAGCTTTTCCTCCTGCTCATCTGGCAGAAGTCCTCCGAGGTAAATGATTTGACGGACACCATTGATGGCAGCAGCCCGGCTAAAATTATCTGCAAGCAACAGATCAGTATCCTCAAAACTCCCCTGATTGAGCCGAGTCGATGCATTCATGGAGTGAACCAAATAAATCGCCACATCCACCCCTTTCAAAGCCTCTACCGTCGAAGTAATCGAGTATAGCTCCACCTGTCTCCATTCCACCTCTGGGAAAGGATTCGATTTAACCTGTTGCCTACTTAACCCAATCAGATTATACTTATCACGGTAACGTTTAATAAACCAGCTTCCAATGTATCCTCCTGCACCTGCGATGGCAACTGTGAGTTTTTGGCTATCTACATGAGGGCTGGAATCGTGCATAAAAAAAGGCTGAGTTGGAAAATGAAACCAACTCAGCCTTCCTCTGTTTATTTTTTCTCTTTATTTAAGCGCAAATTCCCTTGCTTTAATATTAGTAAAATACTTGGTGATCATGTTGGGCACTTCCCAAACTGGCATTTTCCCGGCATTATAATATTCCAAAAACCGCTCAGTCACCTGCGCAAAATGCGCTTCGTGCCCATTATGATAAGAATCAGGAACGATCACTTGGTATTCGCCAGAAGGCATTTTCATCAAATCAATACCCGGATACTTAGCCTGAAGTGTTTCTTTTACCGCCTTTTCCAATTGAGCCACCTCCGAATCGATCAACTCCACATACAAAGCAGGTCGATAGTTTTCATCTTTTCCCTGACGGATAATCAGATTGGCTTTGGTACCGCGCATCATGCTGTAATGGGTGTCTGCACTTCCTTCCGGTGCCTGAAAATTCCAGATAACACTTGCTTTTGCATGCTTGCCTTTCAGCGTGTAGTTCATTTCTCCGTTTGAAAAAACCTCCAATTTGCCATCCTTAACATCCTTTTGAAGAAAATCTGAGAATTCGGTTTTGCCCGTCACTTTCTGGAATTCCTCTAAAGTCAGTGAAGTCGCCCATCTTTTTGCGGAAAGCATCTGAACATCCGTAGTATCCAAAATCACTTCAGGAAACGCCTCCCACTGAATCAAATCCACCAAGTGCGTCGTCACATCCAAAATTCCGTCGCCTTCCGTGTTCACATCAAAAAACCAATCCGGCCGGATCAATGGCGAACCTGAAACGTATTTGAAGAAATGGTGAACCGATTCTTTGGTGATCGCGGGATTCTCAGGCGTGCCTGTCTCAAGCTCCCCAAAAACATCCGGTATCATGGAAATTTCCCGCTGAAGCAAAGTGGTAATCTCAAACCGCTCCGTCATGATATCAAAAAGCAGGAGATTCTTTTCCTCGGCAAGCTGAAATGCTTTCACCAATTTCTTGAATCCTTCAGGATTGATCACCAAAGGTTTGTCGGCATAAACATGGATTCCGTTTTCGATTGCCGCCAGGATATAATCCACCTTTCGGTCGTTCTTTCCAGCCACCATCATCACATTTCCGGGCTTTTGGGAAATCATTTTTTGCAGGAAATCTGCACCTGTGTACACTTCCAGATTCCAGGCAGTGGGATTTTCAGGACGGTTGTTATATCCGGCAATCCGATTCAGGTGATCTTTGAGCTCCGGTCCTTCCGGAGCAAAAATATAAACCGTGGAATCCACTGAAGGATACATGGATTTGTGGATCAATCCGGCATGAAAATGCCCCGGATCCAAAGTCATGATTCTCACTTTTGAATCGGATTCAGCATTTTCTGTTTTCACCTCTGGGCTGGAACAAGAAACGGCAAAAAGGGCCAATGCGGCCCCCATTTTAATTTTATTGGAATACATAGTTTCAATTTTAGGAAATACCAAAAGTGGAATCAGTTAAATAATCGGATAACAGGTAATCAGACTTTCACATAATCTGTTCCCCATGGTTTTCGCTGGGTTCTGCTGAGATGGCTGTTGGCTTCCGTGTCGTTGACAAACTGCTCTTTGGCAGGATCCCATTCCAGTCTTCTTCCCAGTTTCATTGCGACATGGCTTACCAGACATACAGAGCAGGCTCTGTGACCAATTTCAACAGGAGAAAGCAATTCGCCTTTGCCTTGGATTGCGTCTAGCCAATTGCCATGGTGCTCGGTGCTTCGGGTCAGGCGTATTTCACCTTCACCGATGACGGATTGCAAAATCTTCGGATCGGATGCGTCGAGTGCTTTAGCACTGTTACCGGCCACAACCGGATCTGAGGAAGAAGCGACATAATTACCTCTTGATACCCAAATCCATCCCTCAGTTCCCTCGTAGCGGATTCCATTTGGATATCCTCCCGAGGTTAGCATGGTAATACCATTGTCATATTCTGCTTTGACCATGAAATCACCATGGACATTCCAAAGTCCGGATCTCGGAAATTCTGCTACTGCTTCAATAAATCTTGGTCCAGTCAGTTCGGTATCCATTCCCCAAGCTGCTGAATCAAAATGGTGTTGACCCCAGCCGGTAATCATCCCAGCACCATAATTCTCAAGCCTGAGCCATCCAGGACGGCTGTAATCGTTTTGCGGATGAACGCCGATTTCGGTATAATCCACCTCTGGAGTAGATCCCAGCCACATGCCAAAATTGAGATTTGAAGGGATCGGCATTACTGGTGCTGCCGGACCGGCTGGATCTCCGGGTAGGCCGATTCTTACCGTATGAAGTTTTCCTATTCGACCGTTTCTCACCAATTCAGCAGCCACACGGAATTGCTCGCTGGATCGCTGTTGTGTTCCCAATTGAAGTACTACTCCGGTTTTATTGACCACATTGACCAATTGTCTGCCTTCACGGATGGTCAGAGAAGTTGGTTTTTGGACATAGATATGCTTTCCTGCCAAAGCAGCTTCCATAGCCGGCTGAGAATGCCAATGGTCTGGTGTGGAAATGATCACTGCGTCGATGTCCTTGCTGAGAAGCATTTCACGGTAGTTGCCATATTGCTTCACATCCATGTATTTCTCACCAAGCTTTTTGGTGTAATACTCCTCAATCAATTTTTTCCCATCAGCCATCCGCTTGCTGTCCACATCGGAGACAGCCACAATCCGGGCTACATCATGCTGCCAAGTTCCGGGTAAATCATGATCCCGGGCAATTCTACCACAACCGATTTGGCCGATGTTGATCTTGTTGCTTGGGGCATTTTTGCCAAAAACAGAGGCAGGTACAATCGTTGGAAACCCAAAAGCAGCCGTTGCCAGAGCGGTTTTTTTTATAAAATCTCTTCTTTCCATAGCTATAATATCAGGTAGTAAAGGGTCTATTTATTTCACAAATGCTCTCCAATAAGCTTCGGCCTCCTCAGGCGAAAGTTCTCCATCGAAGGCAATCATTCTGTATTTCAAGGTATATCGTTGATCGGGCTGGATTTCCCAAGATTCGTGTCGAATCGGACAAAATTCGATAAAAACATTTCCCTCTCCTTTGTATTGACCCAACGGCCACACACGAAGCGGTTCGGGATGGGATTTATTGGTATTGTGGCTTAGAAAAAGAATACCGCTTTGTCCTGAAGCATCGGCAGTTTTGCCTTTCACGATAATCCATTTGGCATTGGAGCCATCGGCATCTTTCCGGCTTTTCCCTTCAGAAGTCAGGATTGTGCTGTTCGCATCTCCCCACAATTCAGTGGCTCTAAAACCAATTCCACCACCGTATCTGTAGTCGTCCAAAAGGATTCCGCCGGGGATTTTGGTGGATATCGTCGTGGTATAATCGACCATATACCGACCTTTGTCAGCCGGTTTTACTTTGATGCGAAGGTCTTCTTCAATGGCCAACTTCTCACTTTCCGGAGCTTTTAGATCCAAGTGATTTTGTCGGACATTCAACTCAGCTGCACCGCCAGCCACTTTTTTGGAGAGGATTTTTGCAAAGTCTACGCGACCCTTTCCGTCCCCCAAATTCCAAAAATCCACCTCTCTCCCACTGATGGTGGCACGTGTCCAAGGCCCCCAAATCCCGTAATGGTGGTAATGATCCGGAGGTTGCACTCGACTGAGAACCTGGCCACTAGGCGAGGTAATTGGGTGGATAAAGCCTGATTTTTTAAAGTCAGCTTTCACACCTTCCGGCACTTCGGTGGTGGCTGTCTGATAGGTCAAAACACGCTGATTGTCAATCAGAAAATCCACTCCGCTGGAAGTTTCTTTCAGATCTACTTTTTGCGAAAACGATGCCGTAGAAAAAACCAGAAAAAAGAGCTGTCCAAGGAAAATGCTTTTGAAACGCATTGAAAATTGAGGTTATTGGGCTTGAGAATTCAAGTTATCAAAATCTCACACAAAGACTCAAGTCAATTATCCCATTAACCTATGAAGCGTCCCATTTTCTACGCAATCGTTTTCCTGTTCACCCTGAATTTTGCCTGCGCACAAAGCCTTGAAGAAGTCACTTTGGATCAGGCCTGGAAAGACAAAATCCAATCTCTTGCACCCGAAAAGGCCACTTTCCCTGCTAAAAAGAAAAACATCCTGGTCTTCTCCCTGCACACCGGATTCAACCATTGGGTGATCCCGCATACCGAAGAAATGCTCAAAATCGTCGGGGAAAAAAGCGGGACTTTTTCCGTGACCGGCAGCAAGGATATCGCTGAATTTGAAGCCAAAAACCTTAAAAAGTATGACGCCGTGATCCTGAACAATACCTGCTCGATCGGTGATCACCGCAATCTTTTCTGGGACAAATTGAAGGAAAATACCGCTGTGGATTCAGCAACTTCTATGAAAAAAGCCTTGGAACTGGAAGCTAATCTACTCAGGTACGTCGAAAAAGGTGGCGGTTTGCTGGTTGTTCACGGTGGGGTGACGACACTGAACAATTCCTGGGATTTTAGCCGTTTATTGGGGGCAAGCTTCGACTACCATCCAAAACAACAGCCTATTCAGGTAAGATTGGAAGATCCAAAACACCCCTTGGTGCAGGCCTTCCCAGCAGAAGGTTTCAATCACGTCGACGAACCCTATTTCTACAAAAACGCCTATGCCGAGCTGGATTTCAAACCTTTGCTCTACTTCAACAACTCGGAGATTGAAAGCCAAAGAAAAGGTCAGGAACTGACCGAAGGAAAAACCTATGTCGCTTGGATCAGACCTGAAGGCAAAGGAAAAGTGATGTACATCTCACCTTCTCACAATGCGCAGAGTTTTGAAAACCCAGATTTACTTCAATTCTACCTAGATGGGATGCAGTATGTGGCGGGTGATGTAGAATGCGATGAAACCCCTTTGAAGAAATAAGGATTTCGGATTTCGGATTTCGGATTTTGGATTTCGGATTTTGGATTTCGGATTTCGGATTTAAAAAAAAGGCGCTGGAAATGGATTTTCAGCGCCATTACTTTTTTTTAACAAGTGTGATTTTGGTAAAATTCGAAAGTCCGATCAGTTTATTTAATTAATTAAACCTTTGCGTATACCGCCATCGGGTAAAAATCCTTTGCGCCCTCTCATTTTTCCTCTGTGAACTCTGTGGTGAATCAATCAATGCGTCTGCATATAACTATGCACCACTGCCTCGGCAGCAATCCTGCCTGAGGTCATCGCAGCATTGATTGAGCCATTAAGCAGATAATCTCCTGCCAAGTACACATGATCTGTAACTTTACATTCTGTGATCGGAATGCTGTATTTCAGATCATCCAAGTTGGGTAAGGCGTAGGGAATTTGATAGGATTTGACAAACTTGAAATATTCCGACTTTACTCCGGAAATCGACTCCAATTCCGCCTGAACAGCTTTTATGAGTTCATTTTCACTCAGTTCAGATTCCAAAACAGAAACTGATAAAAGTGCCCTCCCATTGCTTGAATAGGCTTTGGACACGTCATCCATGAAGACAATATTATTCACCAAATGATCGCCAGGCACCAGTCCGATCATGGGTTTGGCCATGAAGGATCGCTGAAGGGAAAAATACAGGTTCGTCACCTGATGAGCAGGTGCAAACTGTCCCTGAAGTTGCTTCATCACCTTGTCTGGTTGAACTGCAATAATAATTCGATCAGCTTCCAAAGTCTCTCCATTTTCCAGATGAATTGTCTTTCCTTCAATTTGCTTTACAGGAGTTTTGAAATAGATCTGAGTTGTACTTAGCTGTCGGCGGATCATGGCCGGAATTTCGCCCATGCCCTTTTCAGGCACAGCTGCATGGCCCAGGGAAAACATTTTGAACACAAACTCAAACATTCGGGAGGAGGTATTCAGGTGCTTTTCAAGGAAAATCCCCCTGAAAAAAGGTTTGAAAAAATTGGTGATAATCAACTCAGAGAAGCCATAATTTTTCAAATACTGATGCGTGGGAATTGCCGGTTCGTTGAATATTTCCTCAATGGATTTCTTTTTCAAATCTTGGGTCAGGCTAAACATCTTCACCTTATCCAGAAAGGTTCCGACTTTGGAAAAAGCCATTCCGACAATTTTGAGAGGATTTCTCATCGGGTCGGTGATGGTATAAAAGTCCTTTCCCTCGAAAATCACAGCTCCTGGGTCAAAGGTTTTTAAATGCAAAGCCTGAAAATCCAGGTACTTTTTCGCCTCTGGATAGGCGGTATTCAACACCTGAAATCCATGGTCAAGTAAAAACCCGTCAATTTCATCGGTTTTCATTCTGCCACCTATTCCATCGGAAGCTTCCAGAATAATCGGTGAAAATCCGGCTTTTTCCAGCTCCAGGGCAGCAATCAATCCGGCTAACCCGGCCCCGACAATGTAGATTTTTTCTTCTTTCATAATTCTTCCAACTCTGCAAAAACAAACCTCCTAAAACTTGTACAATTTAAGCTGGTTCGGCAAAGTCAATTTAATTTAAACAACTATCGATATTCAAATGTGTTCATAAGTTTTGAAGGGCTGTTTAAAGTTTGACAAACGGAAAAAATCAACCGCCCAAAATGCCTAAAATCGCATCAAACCACCTGATCTATGAAAAAGGTACTAATCCTTCTGTATTTAAGTTTTTCGGTTATTTCACTTCCAGCCCAGACTTATTTTCCGGAGAAAAACAATTGGGCATCCAGAAAGCCCAACGAGCTGGGATTAAACGAAGCTAAAATCTCAGAGGCCATCGAATTTGCCAAATCCCACGAGAGCAAGGAAAACCCAAACCTGAAAATCGCGCATTACGAAAGTGCTTTCGGCAGAGAGCCTTTTGGCTATCCAGTTGGACCGATGAAAACCCGAGGCCCAGCCTCCGGATTGATAATTTACAAAGGCTATGTCGTGGGAACTTGGGGAGAACCTGAGCGTGTGGATTTGACTTTCAGTGTGGCCAAAAGCTTTCTTTCGACCACTGCGGGATTGGCAGTCGTAGAGGGTTTGATCAGGGATGAAAAGGACCTGGTCTACCCGTACATGGCGCCGATTTATCCTTATGATCCGATTCGGGCTGGGATGAACAAGGCAGATCACCTGTTCGAAGACGATGTTTTTGAGCTTTTCTCGACAGAGCACAACCGGAAAATCCGCTGGGATGACCTGCTCCGGCAAACCTCGGATTGGGAAGGTAGCCTTTGGGGCAAACCGGACTGGGCGGACCGACCAAGCGGGGAAGCCAAGGAATGGAGAACTCGCCCCAGAAATGCCCCCGGTGCAGTTTATGAATACAACGACACGCGTGTAAATGTCCTAGCGCTGGCCCTTTTGAATGTTTGGAGAAAACCACTTCCGGTAGTTTTGAAAGAAAAAATAATGGACCCGATCGGAGCATCTGACACTTGGCGATGGACTGGCTATGAGAATTCCTTTGTGATCTTGGACGGACAAATCATGCAATCCATCAGCGGAGGCTCACATTGGGGAGGCGGAATGATGCTTTCGGCATGGGATCAAGCCAGGTTTGGTTATTTGACTTTGCGAAATGGCAATTGGAATGGGAAACAGCTAATTCCAAGCTCCTGGATCGACAAGTCACGCACTCCAACACCCGCCCAACCCGGCTACGGATTTATGAACTATTTCCTAAACAACGATCAAAAAGAAGTTCCTGCTGCTCCAAAAACTGCTTTTCTGCATATCGGTGCCGGAACAAATATGGTCTATGTGGATCAGGAAAACGATTTGGTCATCGTGGCCCGATGGATTCCAAATGCAGACAAAGCCGAATTGGTCCGATTGGTGCTCCAAAGTTTGGATTAGGGAATTCGCTTTTAAAATCACCTTTTTATCCATCATTTGGCTGAAATTGAACCATTAAGGGAATTAAGGACATTTAGCAACTCGCAACTTTGATTAATTGGTTTTTTGCAAACAGGGAGGCTGGTCCTAGGCCTTAATTTATTAAAATGAATATCCGCTTTGGCACCCCCAGGAAGATGAAAGAATAGTAAGATTTGGAAAGTCGAAAATTCTAAAAAAATCAAATCGACTTCTTAGGTAGCTCCGAAGGAGCCAAACTATTCATGACCCTGTACGAAGTGCAGGGTAGCCATTGAATCCTCTTCCTTTGAGCCCTGAAAGGGTGAAACTTCAATCTATCGCCCCTTCAGGGCTTCTTTTTTATTGTTGTGATTTTACCCCCGGCTACACCGGGGGTTATGAATTGTTTTGATCCTTCGGATCTAAGATTTCCAAACATTGACCTACTATCCACTACTCGAATTTGCCTCCCCAGGAAAATCCCCTTACAGATTCGGCCGCTGCAGCACCACTCGATAGGCTTGGATGGCACCCTGCAAAAATCCATGGGCACTGCCCCAGAGGTATAGTTGAAAAGTTCGGTGTAAGGCTTTCCCCCACTTTTCTTCGATGATTGACCGATTGGAATCCAGGCGCTTTGCCCATTCCCGGCAAGTCAGGTAATAATTATGGGTATCATCCCAAACTCCCCGAAGCAAAAACGGCGTTTTGGCCACTTCGGCCAGGTAGTCATGCAACACCATCAGGTGGCCGTTTCCTTCAAAGACATACTTGTTCATGAAAGTCCCGTGAGAATTTCGTACCCTATCGGCACTGGCATCCAGGTAGAGGTGCCCGCCTGGCTTGAGCAGTTTTTGGTATTGCTGGAGTGAAGACTTGTAATCCGGCAAATGCTCAGTCACCCCACAGTTGACAATCGCATCGTATTGGATTCCGGGATTATGGTGAAGAAAGTGCTCCAGCAAAATTTTGCAGGGAAGGTTTTGATCGTCTATAATTTTCTGGACAAAAGCCTGAGATCGCTCAGAAATCGTCAAGGAAGTCACGTGAATTCCCCTTTGCCCGGCATATTCCACGAAAGAACCCCAGCCCCCTCCTATTTCCAGGATTTTGTCTCCGGGCTTCGCATGTACAGCATCAAGGGCGAATTGGAATTTTCTTGATTCGGCATCTTCCAGAGTTTCCTCATCGGATGAAAATACCGCCTGAGAGTAGGCACGGTGTCTTCGGTCCAAAAAAAGCCGGAAGAAATTCTCATCCAGATCGTAGTGTTGGGCGATCCACTTTTTGTCACTTTTGACCTGACCAAAAAGAAGGGGCTGAATCAATCTCCAAACAAAATTGAAGCCCTTGGAGTCGGAAAAAAGATCCCGCAGGGAAAGGGCTTCCATCAATTCGCCCTTTACTTCAAGGTCATCCATCAAATAAGCCCTGGCGATATTTTCCTGATCCATCGTACTCAGTGCAGCGATTGCCTGGTCGTTTTTCAGAATTAGGGAAAATCCCAGCGGAGGTGAACCAAAAACCCGTTCTTCCCCATCAGGGCTAATCAGGGAAAATGAAATTTGGAAATTTGAGGCAGGAATGACTTCCAGTTGTTTTTGTAAAAGATCAGCAAGACGGGAAAACCTTTTCGGCATAAAAATCTAGAAATTGGTTTGGATAAAGAACAGCGTCAATAATTTATGGATTTTTGGATTCTTTACAAAAGGGATATAGCCCAACCCATTTCCCAATCTTGGGCTAAAGCCCGAGGTGATAGGTAATCTCCTTTAGGAATGGGCTAAAGCACCATTCCAATTCATAGCCGATAAATACCCATCCATGAATTGCCTCCTGCCCCGATAGCTATCGTTGCTGGGGGGTAGAAATCATGCAATAGGCATCTGGGCTTTAGCCCAATCCATTTCCCCATCTTGTGCTAAAGCCCAATGATATTTGTGAACCATTTTTGGAATGGGGGAATGCCACATTCCAATTCAATAAGCTGGAAACCAGTCTATGAATTGCCCCCAGCTTCAGCTGGGGGATAGAAAATTATCACAGGCCATTCTGGGCTTTAGCCCAATCATTCAGACAGCTTTAGGGTAATGGAATTACAAATTCTAAAAGATAAAAAAGCGTAGATGCTCCCGATGGCCATCGTGGACTACGATTAGGCAAACATTCTACTCCCAGCTGGGAAAAGTAGTAGACTACGCCGAGGTGGCGGATCAATCGATCACCTAACCTGCCATTGATACGCCAATCCACTTGCCTATTCCAAACGTGATCGCCGCGGCAGCCAAGCCAAACAGCACCTGACGGAATCCGGAGAACCAAATGGACTTTCCGGTAAATAGCGTAATGGCTGAACCAATCCCAAAAAGGCCGATCGCACTGAACAAGGCACTGACCAAAACGGCTTTGAGTCCTCCCAGAAACATAAACGGGATCACCGGAATAATCGCTCCCACTCCAAATAAAATAAAAGAGGTGATGGCCGCTTCCATTGCTGATCCTTGTAGATCCTGGGTATTGATCCCAAGTTCCTCCTTCACCAACACCTCATGGGCATGATCGGTATCGCCAATGACTTTCTTCGCCATTTGAAGCGCTTGCACTTCAGGCACACCCTTGGAAAGATAGATCAACGCCAATTCCTGCTCCTCCCCCTCCGGATTGGCCTCCAATTCCTCCATTTCCAGGTTCATTTGATTTTCAAAAAGTTCCTGTGAACTCTTCACCGAGATCCATTCGCCCAGAGCCATGGATAATGCACCTGCCAAAAGGCCTGCGAGTCCAGTCAACAGCACGGTATCCTGACCGCTCGTGGCTCCGGCGATACCCATTACCAAACTGAAGTTGGAGACCAGGCCGTCATTACCGCCCAAGACCGCCGCTCGAAGGGCATTGCCTCCAACGGATCGGTGTCGCTTTTCAAATCGGGCCAGATTGGATCCAGAAACTGTTTTGGAGCTGTTCAGGATATTTTTGAGGATCGTGACGTGGGCGGTATCAGAGATGGAGGAGGTGGTTTTGGATTTTTGTCTGGCTCCGGCGATGGCCGTAGAGATGCTCTTCTCGGTATCCAACAAAACTCCAAGCACATAGTCATAGCCGAAGATCTTACCGATGAAAGCCAACGTTTTCGCTCTCCCCGAAGGCTTGGGAAGTTGCGCTGGATCCAAATTGAATTTCTTGGCAAAAGCCACCGCATGGGTATGCTCGATCTCACTCATTTGACGGAAAACCACGGCCACGTTTTCGTCCTCTTCGTGATCTGCCAAAAGCTGATAGAGGTAGCCGGCATCAATTTCGGTTTGGATGTTTTTCAGGTTCATGGATTAGAAGTTTTCAGGATTGGAGTCTTCCACGTGTAGGATATGTAGAAGTCGGTGGATAATGGGAGCAAAAAAAACTGCCGTAATACTCAAAAAGGCAACTCCACTGTACAAGGCATAAAAGGAAGAAAACAACTTACCTACATCGGTTTTCATCTCTGTGATGGGTCCCATGCCGGTCAGAATCATACAGGCCATGTAAAAGCTGTCCACCCAGGAAAGATCTGCCAAAAATCGATAACCAAATGTCCCAATACTGACTGAAACCACCACCAGGGAAAAAGCAAATAAAGCAAAGCGGCTTACACGGATTAAGAAAGATGGGAAAGAGAGCACTTTTTGCTTCTTATTTTCTAAAATCCTTTTAGAAGAATTATTGGGTTTGGTCATATGTCCGATCAAAAAAACCTATTCCTAAGTTAACCTTTATTCCATTAGCTTATGGGATGGCTGACCTACTAAGACTGTTTGGAGAATGCCTATTGTTTCTGAATATGGGTATGAAAGGCCATCTGGAAAAGAAAAAGGAAAGTCACAGACCTTCCTTTTTCAACCTAAACCAATCCTATGCTTACTTTTTTGCCAAAGTCATTTTGCCAGTTACATCGATTGTTTCTGCTATTTTGGTTATTACCAGAGAGGGAACTTCAATCTGATAGTCCTCTGTCCTCACCTGAAATTTGAAGTCTAACTTTAGCTCGCTTCCATTAGACACTATTGTTCCATGTACAGTTACGGGCTTGGTTACCCCGTGAATCGTTAAGCTTCCTTCGGCATTTACAGGGTAAGAACCTGATACCGTCAAATCCACCTGCTCTTTGATTTTTCCTTTAAAGGTGGCCGTAGGGTACTTTTCGCTTTCCAGGTAATTCTCATTGAAATGCTCCTGCATCAGTTTATTGGGAAAGGCGAAATCCGTGATTTTCATCTGTACTGCCAGTTCCCTGGAAGTGGAATTGATGATACTTCCTGTCTTTTTGTTTACCGCCTCAATGGTCTCAAGTGGGGTATCGGAGTAAAAGGAAACCTCTCCCGTTGACGTTCCATACAGGGTTTGCCCTTGGGCATGGCCGACCTGGAGCAGGAAAATCAATGCGATTACTTTTAAATAAGTTCTCATTTGTCTTTGTGTTTGGCGCCTTTGTCAAAGCTGAATGTCCGTGCAATGTTGAATCCGTAATAGATGTCTCCGTCCTCCCAAGAACCCACCGTCTGTCCGATGAAATGCTTTTCGATCATGCCTCTGGAATTGGTAAAGTGTAGTTGGAAGACGTGCCCGCCGGTTTCGATATCCACTCCGATCGAAATGGCATCATGATAGGGATAAGCTTTTCCGGTACTTGCCTCATAGGATCCTGGATCGGAAAAGGCATGGTAATATTCTCCTGAAAGCGTAAACCTCTTTGTCAACTTATACCTTCCGCCAAAGCCCAATGCCCAAAGGTCATTGGAAATAGAGGGATCCTCGACCTTATTGTAATGAAGGAAAGTCGGCATCACCTGAAGGGAAAGTTTCTCGTTGAATTTCCTCGCGATCAGGGCCTGTCCCCAATAGGAATAACGCTCCATGTTGTTGTCAAAGCGCATTTCTGCCCCTGATTCCATCACGTAGCCAGTTTCCATGGTGTTGATTGCCCAGCCTGCCAAGCCGGTGACAGTGACCGGAAATTTATTGGATTGCCTCAGTACCTTGTATTTGGTATAAAGGTCGTAGGTCTTTTCCAAAGAACTCCTCCCCGCTCCTACCAACCAATTATCAGTCAGTCCATACTCCAATCCCAATCGGATTTTTGCTTCATCCAAGCCAAAGAAATTGGCGATGAACCCGCTGTTGACAGCCCCGAATCTGTGGGAAATCCAGAAGTTGAGATGGTTTTTGGAGACAGTCTCAATGGTCTGTCCATTGATCATCCGGGAGCCTTTGAAGGTTGCCAGGGTATAGACAGGATCCTTGGATTGCTCCTCATCCAACATCTTCAGCAAATCATCCTGGGCTTTGGCCTCCGGCATCCAACTCAATCCAATACATCCTGCCAAAACGAGTGGCAACAGCTTCTTTATTAAGTTTCGGTTCATCTTTATAAGAAAACCTTAAGGCTTGTTCCGCTAAATTCTGTTTGATAGGTTTTCAGTCCTTTTTTCCCCTCCGAATTCAGTCCATTTCCTCCAGTACCAAACCTTGCCCCATGTTCAGGGCAATAGAATTCCCCATTTCGGAAATTGACCTTCTTTTTCCCTTCGTGAGAACATACCTGTGTGACCGCGGCAAAGGCTGTTTCAGATACCCTTGCGATAACGATACTGTTCACGATGACATAATTGCCAACTGTGTTCAATTTGGAATAGGTTGGATTGGTGAGATCAAGAACCAATTCATTGGTGTTTCCTCCTGTACCCGGAGGCAAAGTCGGGTCCATGCTTTCGTTGACACAACTGCTCAAACCCGAGGCAGCACAATAAACTGCAAACAAAGAAGCTCCTTTCAATCCCAGGGATTTAAGAAACTCCATCCGGTTAATTTTCTCATTCATGGTTTTGACTTTTAGGATGTTAAGTAAATTTAGCGGTGCCCTCCTTCAGGTTTCCTTAGCTAAATCTTAAGATTGGCTTAAAAGAAAAACGACATAAGGGGAGCCTTTCTTTTAGTATCAGTAATCAGAACTTTTGTCACCTGCAAAACTGAAATTGTTGACAGTTTTTATAAAAATTCAAGTACGCTTCCTTCAGCGAATTCTAAACTGGGGTTTTGAAAAATAACCCCAGAGGAATCCTCCGGGGCTATTGGTCAACTTATCAACATAACCTTACTTAAAATGAAAATTGGTATTGCAGCACGAGCATGCCTTTGCGGGGATCTGATTCATTTTTAACCAGTTTTTCAGTCTCCCCTTTTGCTAAGATCGGCCTGCTTTGGTAATCCAACGAAAGCTTGGACCGATGCCCTGCCTGAAGCCAGTTGACGCCTACATCATAGGTAGTGATCGCTGTTTCCACTCGCTGGTAATCCGAAACGATAAATTGGGCATAGGGCTGAAGTGTGCCCAGTTTGCCCAGCAGGTCCTTTTTCATCAAATAGCCTACCTGTGCATAGTAAACCTGCCCGGTGCCGATTAGCGGGATATTGTTTCCGGGACCATTGAAAGATCCCTGATCATTTACTCCATTTGCGGGATTCATTGCCCCGGCACTTCGCAGGTAGTTTGGACCGAAATCGTAATCAATCAATGCCGCATAGGCTGTCAACGCGGTTCCTTTTTCCACATTTATAGGTGCGTCATAAAAGACATCCAAGCCGACTTGTTTACTGCCTTGCTGAATTACCTGTCCGGCGTCAATTTCGCGGTATTCCATGGCATGATCCTGGGTCGAAAAACCCCCACCAATATTAAAGACCCTCTTTTTACCCAAATAGGTACCGGTCATATAGGGAATCTGATTGGCTTCTTTGTCCAGAAACTGCCAGAAGAAATACCCCTGATAATTGATTGCCGGGGCGGCCGCACTGTAGTAAGCAATGTTGGAAACATTGTTCGGCAAGACAGGAATCGGGCTTAAAGCAGTCTGAACCGGGAAGGGATTGGATACTGAAATACGATAATCCAATTTCCCCAATTGACCTTTTGCATAGACACCGAGCTTCCTCACAAACTGATCAGTGACGTCATTGGTCGCTTCTTCGATGTAAGGCAAATCCAATCCCAGGATTGAGCCTACCGAAGAGGAGGAATAGCGCACGGTTCCATTCCAACCGTGGAGTCCGGCTCCCAGACTCAGTTTGGATTTGATCACGGCATATTCTGCAGTCACGTCATGGAGGAAAAGACCGGGCTTTCTACCGGAAAGTGACCCAAAACTGTTTATCCCAAACTGGGTGTAGACAAAAACCTGATCGGTAATCTGTCCCATCACCTGATAGCGGACCCGTCTGAGTCCCACATCAAAGGTCTGATCTTTGGGAGTACCAAAAACCGTAGATCCAGGGTTCAGGTCCGTGTACCGGACCCAGATTTGACCGAGTCCGGTTCCTTTGACCCAGTGGGTCTGCTCTTGATTCAGAAATAGTTTGACTTCTTTATCAGTCTGGGCTTTGGCAGAAGTAATAATTGCCATCATAAGTATCCCAGCCAACAGAAGCATATGGCTATATTTTTTCACGTTTAAATGCTTTTTGGTTGAAAATGAGACTCCGGGGCACCAATTGAATGGTGCCCGAAATCCGGTTAAACCAGGTTTGAGGTTTAATTTTTTGATTGAATAGGATGCATCAAATCTCCCAGCCTCTTTTGAGGCAGGTGTTTAAATCACCGAGATGTTGATTTTGAAATTTGGCCTATACCGAATTCAATCTTTGCAAAAGATCAATTAGTAATCAGTTTTCGGGCAGCCAACTTATGATCGGATACCGGCTTGTGATTTTCCAAACCGATGATCTTGACATGCCCGCCACGCTCCTCATAGTCATGCTGGAAATGGTGCAGGTTTTCCATCACCGAGTGATCGACCAACTTGGTGTTTTTCAGGTCGATAGTCACATTGAATCCGGCCGGGATTTCCTCCAGTTTAGTTTTGATTCCAAGGAAATTAGAGAAAATAGCAGCTTTGTCGATTTCCACCAGGTACTCATTTTTGTCAAAAGACACCACAGTCGGAGCTTTGAAGAAGGAGCTGATCGGAGTACCGTGAATCACGTGAAGGATCATTTTCAGGACAATACCCGCAGCGATACCAATCAACAAGTCTTCGAAAATCGTGAAAGCGATAGTCACCAGGAAGATTGCCAACTGCTCTTTTCCGATTCGGAACGTATTTACAAACTCTTTTGGATGGGCCAATTTGATACCGACAGTGATCAACATAGCCGCAAGTGCAGCATTGGGAATCAGCTCGATCACCGGTGTAGCTACCAAAACGAAAGCAAGAATAAAGAACCCGTGGAAGAAATTTGCCCAGCGGGTTTTGGCACCATTGTTCACATTCGCAGAGCTACGGGCCACTTCCGAAATCATCGGCAATCCACCGAGCAAAGCACTTACGGTATTGCCCACACCCACGGCGATCAGATCTTTATCGTTGTTGGATTTCCGCTTGAAAGGATCAGAAAGATCTATCGCTTTGACAGTCAGAAGTGATTCCAAAGTTCCCACCAAAGCAAACATGATGACATATTTGATGAATATGCCAGCCTGAGAAATCCCGGAGAAATCAGCATTGTACTTCACATTATCCACCAAATTTCCGATGTGAAGCAAGGCATAAGGAGGCTCGGTGTGCTGGAAATCCATAGCCAATTCTGAAGGAATTGCCACGATCAACACCATCAATGGAGCAGGGATTTTACCCAATTTGAAATCTTTCAAATAAGGCCAGCCCAGCATAATAGCCAAGCTATAAACCCCGATCATGGTAGCCCGAGGATCGAAATTGGCCAAGAACATTGGAATGGAAGTAATCATTTTCGCAATGCTCATCCCTTTGTACAAGTCAGGATTTACATCCAATAAAACAGGAATCTGCTTGGCAATAATGATAATCCCGATGGCAGCCAGCATCCCGTGGATCGCTGACAGCGGAAAGATATCGGCCAACTTGCCCAATTTGAACACACCAAACAGGATCTGGACCAAACCTGCCACAACCATGGCTCCAAGGGCGAGTTTCCATCCGGTCTCCCCTCCTCCAAAGTCCGCCACCGAACCGGCAACAACTACGATCAAACCGGCAGCAGGGCCTTTGATGGTCAGGCGGGAACCTGATATAATACTAACCAGAATACCGCCGATAATAGCAGTCACCAAACCCATAATGGGCGGGAAATCGGATGCCTTGGCGATACCCAAACTCAAGGGCATGGCGAGGAGAAATACCACAAATCCGGCACTGGCATCAGAACCGAAATTTTCGATCAGGCCTTTCCAGCCGTCGCTTGGTGGTTGAAGTCTTGTTTCTTTTTTCATGATGAAATATTTTTTCAGAGGAATTATCCTCCTGAGTGAATGACTAGATGGAATTTTTGAGAGTTGTGTTTTTGAAAACTTCGGATGTTTTTCCGTTTAGTTTTAAACTGGGGGAAAGTGAATCCCCGAGAGTCAATTCGGGTTCTGGAGGCTTGCTTCCAAGGAAAAGCCTTGAGAAAATCCGAATTGCAGCAATTCCTTCCATAACGAAAGTCAGTGCGGCAAAGAAGGCCAACAGGTACTGATCTTCATGGATATGACTGAAGAGTAGATCTTCGCCGATGAATGTTGGGGAAAGTGGAAAACCCATCAATCCCAACACACTGAGTAGAAAAAGAAAACCAAGGAAAGGAAACCTTCGGATGTAGCCGTGGTACCCGTAGAGACCCGATTGACCGATGTTATTCTTCATCCAGGAAATCACCAGAAGTCCGGAAATCCCGAAGAAAATCACCCCGCTGAGGTACATGGCTATTTCTCCACCGGAAAAATTTTCATTTTCGGCTATAGCCAAGACCATCCAGAAATGGTTCATCAGAAGCAAAGTCCAGGCTAGTCGTGCAGATTTCCGCTCGGTAAAGGCCTTCAACACCATCAGCAGCGCAATAAATGCGAATAGCAATGGCAACCAAGTGTGAATCTGAACCGGGATTTTGTAACCAATCACCAATAAGCCAAGACCGATCAGATAGCTGGGAACGAAGTAAAACAGGACTGACTTGTAGCTCAGAAAATCCAGTCGGTGACCAAGCCCCTTCATCGGTCTGAATACAAACTGGTTGATAAAACGGTCCAGGTTCCACTCCTTCAGACTCCAGACGTAGAAGGATATTCTCAGGCGGCTCACTAGTCCGGATTTTTGAATCTTGGATTTTGGAACAAACCCATAAAACTGCTCCCGGATCAGGTAGCTGACTACAGAAGGGGAAACCAATAGTTGGTAGGTTCTCAGAAAAGCATTTCCGGCAAAATGGATCAATGCCAGAGCTTCCAAACCAGCGGCAACTTCAATAAACATGATCCCGATCTGAGTCAGCGAGGCGTATCCGATCTGGGTTTTGACCGAAGTCTGAACCCTAGCAATCATGGTGGAGACGATCGCAGTAACCAAGCCCATTAATCCGATAAGGATTCGAACTGTGATCTGATTTTCCCAAAAAGGAAAAGTCCTCATCAATAAGAACACTCCTAAGTGTACTGAAAGCGAGCCGTAGAAAATGGCAGAGGAAGGTGTCGGCCCTTCCATTGCTCTGGGAAGCCAGGATGAGAAAGGGAATTGGGCGGATTTGGCGGCGGCGGCAAGCAGCAGCATCAAGGCAATAAACATCCCGATTCCCGAATGGCCAGCCAAATGTTCAGAAACAAGTTCGGCATTATTCAACTTGAGAAAGGTGATGTTTTCATGCCAAAGGTGATGGCTTGCCCACATAGCCAAAATCAAACCCACATCTCCAATCCGATAGATCGAAAACACTTTGACGGCATTTCGGGTAGGTAAGTAATTCTCCCGGTAGAAAGCCACCAAAAGGAAGGAGGACAATCCAAGAATTTCCCAACCCACAAACAGAGTTTCGAAATTTCCGGCCAGAACGGTGACATTATAGCCCAGGTAGAAGAACAAAACGGTATTGAAAAACCGCTTGTAGCCGCTTTCCCGATGCAGGTAATACCTGCTGTAAAATGTAATCAGGAAGGTCAACATTGCTCCGATTACCATATATACTGCTCCAACCCGATCAAAGAAGAAGTCAACCAAAAACTCAAAATGGTCAGTTTTATACAAAACCATCTCCTTGAGATTAATTGCCTCAAACCCATTGAAAGCCCAGAAAACCACAAATACCAAAACGCTTAACAAATTCAGCCCTGCAGTATAAAAGGCTACTCTGGACAGGGTTTTTTCCTGATTTTCGGCCACCAGAATGCTCAAAACAAAACCGACAAGAGGTATCCCAATCATCAGTTGAATCCAAGGTGAAAGGTCCATCAGAGTGAGTCGATTAAGTAAACAGGAAGATTTTCTTTGGTACTCAGGAGTTTATCCTGAAGATGGTCCAGATGCTCGATGTGAGCTACTGGATGATATGGTACAAAGCCCTCGTCCTTGAACCTTAGAAATTCCTTGGTTGAAGGTTCGATCACTACAAAATGGACCCAATAATTCTTGATCCATTCGTAGGTGGAAGGATTGGATTTGATCACATTCATGACCACTTCCGGGTCCTGCTCTACGATCATCATCAGGCGGATTGGGTCGTGGATTTCGACCATTTGGTAAGGCAAACCAGTTCTCAAATCCCCGTCTGCACCGTTGGCCACACCGATCAGTCCCATCACATTGTGAGGCAATTTGGTGCCTGCACCAAGCTTGTCAGGATCCATTCTGGAGAAATAATATTCCAGATTGATTCCCCCACAAACAGGAGCAGCTGCCCCTAGGATTTTTGCAAGGGCTTTTCCTTCCGGATCTTTTCTGTAATCGTAGGAATTCAAAAAAGCCCGACGGTCAAAGAAAAGACCTTTGATGGTGGATTTTCTGGAGATGATGCAAAGTGCATTTGTCGCGTGATTGTATTCAGGCCGTGGTTCAAAAAGAGAAAATGCTCTCTTTTTCACTGCTTCATGAATTCCGTTCAAAGGCTTGTCCTTTTTAAGCGTATCAAATCTTCTGGATCGCTCCAGTGCATTGAAGTCGAGGGCTTGGGTAAACTTGCCCTGATTTTCCTGATGAAGAGCCAAATTTTCCGGAGAAAGAATTGCCACATCGAAATACTCGATTTCATCCTTGGTGGTATCATGCAATCCCCCGAGGAACTGAGTGGATTCGGGAATCTCGATTCCACGAAAGCTCAAAATCTGACGGACTTTGGGGTGATTGGCCATCGCTGAGGCCACACGTGCATTGACAGAACCCGGTCGACCGCAGCAGGCACCGCAGTCGTAGCCTGCATAGTGCGTATTGTTTATACTCGATGCACCATGTCCGATCAGGTAAACCAGGGGAGAAAACATTTCCAGCAAACCGATGCTTCTAAGTAAGCCTTCCACCCGATCTGCCATTTCCTCCACCTTAAAACCGACCTGGAGTCCGTTTTCCTCCAATCCCTGATATTCAATGGTCAGTGTACCTTTGGGATCCATGTGTTTGAAAGAAGACACTTCCAAAGCAGAACTGGATGGTTTTAGGATATTTCCCACCAGTTTGAACCCAGACCAGAAACCCAAAGTTTGGGCACTGACCCAGCCTCGTACCAGAGAATGGCTGTTTTGGTGAAAATGGGCGTCCTTGGCCAGTTTTTTATGGTTAGCGGACTCCTTAATGAGGTATTTCGGAGTGACCGGTGCAGGACACGATTTGGTATGGAACTTCCCGAACTCAGGCTGGAAATAGAATTCCACATTGAAGAAACCCGGCGTTCCGAAGGTAGCGCATTCCGGATCGATGTATTCCAAATGTCTGCGAGTGGAACATTCCCGGTCATCAATGCAAAACAAAGCTTGGAAGCTCGGTGCTTCAGGAGACTTTGCCGTCGCTTCAACTGCTGAAATTCCGGCCAAAACTTCATCGTAATAGCTCCACTCGTAGGCTTGTTGCCAGCACTGTAGGACCAAATCCAGTTCTTCAAAGGGGCTGTTTTCAAACAGCTCAGCTGTCCTGTAGGGGAATCGGTGTCCTATCGGGCTCCAATTTTCATCGAATTTTTGGTCGAGTGCATCGATTTCCAGAAGGCATTCAAACTTGATGACCTCCTCCAGGCAGATTTTTTTGGCATCCAAAAGCGACTCAGGCTGAGATTCAAGCACGGAAACCATACCTGACCATCCTGGATGGGCAAATTGCTGATCAAACAAATACCAGCCATTACTATCCGGATTCCCGACCAGAATATCCAGCAGCTTTTCGAGGGATAATTCCGGATCAAACAACAGATCCAATGCTCGTTTTCCCTTCAGAATTGAGGAATAACTTTGAGTCTGCAGGCTTTTGATCGCCTCGAGAAAGCCAGTGGTTTCGATGGGAAAAGACCAGATAGAAATCCCCTGATCCAGGTAGGCTGATAAGATCCTGAACAGAAAAGGATGTACCACCTTATCCATATTAAAGTGATAATCACTTTTCCAGTGGGCCCTGAAGGAGCCAACTTTTGGGTTTTGATTCTCCTGATATTCTTGATCGAGTAATTTGACTACCCAATGGTTTGACTCCTGTTTTCCAAAGTGCTCTTCCAGTACATTCTTGAGAATTACACCCTTGATTTTACCTTCCCGGTAGAAGTTGCGGTAGGATTCCAAAGGCAAATATCCTTTGTACCCAACCTGGGTTTTTGCCTGCTTCAGTGCCTGATTAAAAGGCAAATGCTGAAAAGCATGCAGCGTATTATGATGGACAAAGTCCTTGAGCGGTGCCTGTGCAGGAAGAAAATGCCTTAATTCATGCAAGATTTCTTCCACACCAAAAGCATGACGCTTCGATTGATGTTTCATTTTGATAAGTTCTGAGTGAATGATTTGAAATTGGCTGAAAGCCAAAAGCCGGCAGAAAGCCCGAAAATCATTGCCCTAAAGGCAAAAAATCAACTCAGATGGATCTTCCAGGAATGGAAAAAATCGTAAAGTGGAGGAAGACTTCCTCTAAGGGCTTTATTTCCAAATGTGGGATTGGAGACCAAAATGGAAACTTGCTCGGGAAAGCTAAATGAAAACAGGTCAGAAAACCCTGCAAAACTTTCACCTTCAACCTCTACCCTTTCCTCTTTTTCAAGTTTGCGGGCTAAACTGATATTTCCATAAATCCATTCTGAATTCTCGGAAATAATTTCTTGAGGTGCAGAATGTTCCTTGCAATGAATGTTTTCCTGGGATATCCCCAATTCCGAAAACTCGACAACCTGTCCCTGAAAAGACAGGGAAAGTCGTAAAAAGAGCGTAATCAGTTGGAGAGTGGAAATCATTTGTATTGGTAAAACTTCGAAATCTACAGGTTTTTTACAATACTCAATAATGATTTAGAATTTTTATGAATTCAAAAACAAAAACCTTATTTGATTTAAAAAAATTCAATCAGTCTCCTAATTATCTGATTTTCATTTTGATTCAGGAAAAGTAAAAAATCAAAACCCCGGCCATAAAGACCAGGGCTTGGGTGATGTGAACAACTTTTCACTATCCTTTTAACTAAGCCAATTGGGAATTGGCCTACGACACAGAAAGGAAGACTGCATTGAAAATGTTCGAATAGGGCTTAAAAATCCCTCGCTTTTGAATCTATTTATCCAAAACTACTTTGAATAGATAACGCTTCGAAACATGATTTTGTATGATGAATTACCAAATAAAGTATTGATAATTAAACTCATTTTACTCGTCATGCATACAAAGTTATCGAGAAACCTGGTGCCATCTATATGATTGGAATTTTCTTGATAAATGTCAAACCGGCTTTTTTGCCGATTCTCCCGAAATGTTCTTTCTTTTTTTCAGAAAATCCAGACTTTCAAACCAAGTACCTGAATAGGTAAACCATGTGTTTTCAGACAAAAAAAATACCCCGAAATAATATCGGGGTACAAGGATTAATTTCACTCAATTCTTAATCTCTATCCATCCACTGGACACAGAACCTGCTATGGTGTTGGCTGCCCCGTTGTCTATTTTCAAAGATCCGGAAGAAGAACTTTGACCAACAACAACTTTACCGCTGCCCGCTTCAAAATCATAATTATAGGCTTTCAGGTTTGAAAAAGTCTGGATATCAATTCTTCCTGAGGAAGTAACCAACCGGGTTTTTGGTCCCAAACCAACACCTGATCCAGAGATATTCCCTGAACTAACCTTAAGACTTTCGATTTCAGAGACATCACCCATATCGAGATTGCCAGAACTCATATCAACATTCAATTTTCCGGATAGCCTTCTAACACTGATTGAACCGCTCGATGCCTCAATATCCAAATTCCCTTCCATTTGATCGATTTCCACTTTACCTGAACCAGCTTCCGCATCCACATTACCGAGGAGGTTATATCCTTCAATTGACCCAGAACCCACTTCAAGGTTGATGGAAGGTGATTTCACCATGAAGACCTGAATATTTCCAGATCCGGAGTTGATATCCAAATTAGGGAATTCAATTCCCGAAACCACGGTTTTTCCGGAACCAGAATTGATATTCAATTCCAGGTTTTTTGGCCCAACCAGATTAATCAAGGCTCTATGATTACCGCCGCCAAGCATTCCATTTTTATCCAATTCTATGAAAAGGGTATTTCCTTCTTTTGAATACTCAATTTTGAAATTTCCGGAACGGCTTGACTCTAAAAGCCCGTCCAGCTCTACAGCGGTTTGAGCGGATTTCCCTTCATAATTGACCTCCATAAATTCAGAATTGATTTCAATTCTCTCGATCCCGGAAAATTCTTCATCGATACTTTGTACTACCTCCAATTCCCCTTCGCAGGAGCTGAAGAAAATCAGGAGGCCAAGAAGCAGGCCCAAACTTTTTACTTTGTGATTAACATTGATAATTCTCATAGCTGGTTTGATTAATATTTTAATGATTCTTATTTTCCAGAAGTCGTTAACGGTTGAAATTCAGGGGGAGTTAAGGAGATTAAGCTTTTCTGTGACTTATTTGATTTAGGTCAATCTCCTTATCCTCACCTTTTTAGGCTAAATTCATTCGCTTCAGCTTCAATTCCTGAGTTAAATTCTTCTGATTTTAGCTAAGACAATTACAAGTTCCCTTACCCCTATTCCCCTTTAAAAAAAATGATAGCGAATACCCCACCACCCCCTTATTATGCAGTGATTTTCTCCAATCTCAGAACTGAAATTGACGAGGGTTATGGAGAAATGGCAGATGAAATGGTTCGCTTGGCCGAGGAACAACCTGGATATTTAGGACATGAAAGTGTACGAAGCGGGCTGGGAATCACTATTTCATATTGGGAAAATCTGGAAGCTATAAAAAATTGGAAAGCCAATTCCGATCACCTGATCGCCCAAAAGTACGGTCGGGAAAAATGGTATTCCGCTTACAAAACCCGAATAGCATTGGTGGAGAGGGACTATGGATTTGAAAAATAAAGGGGAATCACATCCCCTTTTCGATCAGTTCTTTCAATTCTTTGACCCGGTCCTTGATATTCAAATTGGAAACATCCAGATTTCCAGAAGTGGCTTTCAGAAAGTCCTTTACGGCCCCTGTATGGTCTGTTGATTTTCCTTCGGCAAGAGTCACATACCGCATGGTAGACCAAAGCACGGTTTTCAGCTGAGTCTTAGAATCATCGGTCATGTAATATTCGACGACGATGGTATTGTGATTATGCCAAAGAATCCGACTCATGATCCGCACCCATTCCCCTACCATCGCAGGCTTGACATAGCTGATGTTGTGATTGTAGACCACCCAAGCAGCTTTGTACGTTTTGATCAAATCGATGATCTCCAAGCCATAAAGTTTGGGAACCTGATCTTCCCGGGCATTGAAGAAGTAATCAAAATATTTGGCGTTGTTGAGATGCCTCAGGGGATCGCAATCCTGAAAACGGATGACTACTCTGCTTTCGGTTTCGCTGGGATAGTGCTTGTCCGGATTATATTCAAACATAGCTTAAAGTTCTTTGCTGGTTATTATTTTGATTCCTGCCTTTTCCATCTCGGCAATTGCATTCGATCCGTCAGCCGGATTCAAATTGACTGCCTTTGTGGCATCGGTGATTAAGAATGTTTCAAATCCGAGGCTTTTGGAATCCAAAGCCGTGAATTTCACACAATAATCCAAAGCCAATCCACACACAAAAACCTGCTCAATTCCAAGAGATTTGAGATAATCTCCAAGTCCGGTATCTCCCCTTTTGGCATTGTCAAAGAAACCTGAATACGAATCAACCTCTGGATTTTTGCCTTTTCGGAAAACTGCCGCCCATTGGCTTTGATCCAGATCGGAATGAAAATCAGCTCCAGAGCTTCCCTGCACGCAGTGAACCGGCCATAAAATCTGAGTCAGTCCAGCTAATTCGATGAGTTCACCTGGCATTTTTCCGGCATGATTTGCAGCGAAGCTTCCGTGGTTAGAGGGATGAAAATCCTGAGTAGCGACCACATACTTGAATTTTTCCTGAAGTCCATTAATTGTTGGAACGACCAAATCACCTTCATTCACAGCCAAGGCTCCTCCGGGTATAAAGTCATTTTGAACATCGACGACGATCAAGGCTGATTTCTCCTTACTCCTCTTCATTTTCAAATTTTTTTGCTTTCAAAACCAATTCCATTCTCAAATGGTGTAGATTTTCTTCCAAACCCACCGGATAAAGGTGAGGATTGACCAAGCGCATGTGAGTCTTGTCCAGCGATTCAAGTTGCTTTGCAGCGCGATCTCGGATTTCCGTGAGGCTGGGTAGATTATAGACTTTTTTTCCTTTATGGAAAATCGGCTTCAGAAGGATTTCTTCTTGATAAAATGCCGGCATCAATCTTTTCCTTCTGGTGGCGTCTACCGGATCAATGATCACTACTCCTCTTGGATCAATTTCTTGATCTTCCAGAAAAATCATGTCAGCAACCGCTTTTCCCTTGCTGAAATATCTCTTGGTATTGTGTATTCCCGGAATATTGATTTTCAGGGATTGTTGGGAAACTTTCACCTTGGGCTCCCATTCGCCTTGAGCATTCTTGATTGCTGAAAGTTTGTAAACCGCACCCAAGGCGGGTTGATCATAAGCCGTCACCAATTTGGTACCCACGCCCCACACATTAATATCAGCTTCCTGGGATTTGAGCGAGGCAATAATATGCTCATCCAAGTCATTGGAAGCAACAATTTTTGCATCAGGAAAACCCGCTTCATTCAACATCTGCCTTGCTTTTGAGCTGAAATATGCCAAGTCACCGGAATCGATGCGGATTCCAATCATTTCTTTTCCTTTGCTTCGCAAAATCTCTCCGACTTTAATCGCATTTTTCACCCCATTCAGCGTGTCATAGGTATCTACCAAAAAAATACATTGATCCGGAAAAGCATCTGCATACGCTTCAAACGCTTCCAGTTCCGTCTCAAAAGACATAATCCAACTATGCGCATGAGTTCCAGAGACGGGAATTCCAAACAGTTTTCCGGCCATCACATTGGAAGTCGAAGTACAGCCCCCAATGTATGAAGCCCGACTGGCAGCCAGAGCGCCGTCGATTCCCTGTGCTCTTCTTAGACCAAATTCCAAAACCGGTTCGCCCTGCGCGGCGACATTGATTCTGGCAGCTTTGGTGGCTATTAAGGTCTGGAAATTGATAATGTTGAGCAAAGGAGTTTCCAGCAATTGGCACTGAATCAGCGGGCCTCTTACTCTGACCAATGGCGCATTTGGAAAAACTACGGTTCCCTCTTCCACTGCATCGATGTCACAGGTAAATTCCAGTTTTTGGAGGTAATCCAGGAAATCCGCCTCAAACAATGGTGTTCCATCCTTGTTCTTCATCACTTCCAGATAGTCCAAATCAGCTTTTTCAAACCTGAAGTTCTGGCAAAAATCAACGACATAATCTAAGCCCGCTGCCAGTGTAAATCCGCCTTCAAAGGGATGCTTTCTAAAGAACAAATTGAAAACTGCCTCTTGTTCCCCTTTTCCTGCTTTCCAATAAGCATAAGCCATCGTGAGCTGGTAAAAGTCTGTAAGCAATACAAGATTGCTTTGATAGAGGTCTTTGGTGATTTTCATGTAGGGACTTTAAAAAACAAAACTAAAGGTAAGCTGATCTGCTTATCTGACCAAGAATTAGCGATTTTGGTAAAGGGTCAGGAAAATTCCTCAATTTACGGTTACATTTTTCTAACCATCCACGACAAAGATTTGAATAGCCGATGAAGCTAAACCGGAATTTGACTGATCAGGAAATTTTGGAAAAGATCCAATCCAAATCCGATCCCAATCAGGCCATCAGTCAGTTGTATCTCCAGCATTATGGAATGTTGGAGCACTACATACTTCAAAACTCAGGTTCATCCGATGACGCTGCAGATCAAATCCAAGAAGTTATGCTCGTTTTTGTAAAGATGGTCAAATTGGAAAAATACCGTGGCGAAGCCTCAATCAAGTCATTTCTCTACAGTATTTGCAAAAATCTATGGATCAGCGAGCTGAGAAAAAGAAAAAGTACTTCCGCTAGAAATGAGAAATATGAAGTGGAAAAGGATCAAATGGACACAGATATCAGCGAGCAAATCAGCAGAAACGAAAACCTGAAGTTTGTCATGGATCTGTTCGAAAAGTTGGGTGAAAAATGTAAACAGCTGTTGACGCTCTTTTACTTTGAGGAACTGCCGATGAAGGAAATCAGAGAAAAATTGGACTTCAGTTCCGAGCAGGTACTCCGCAACAAAAAGTACAAATGCCTACAAAATCTCACTGATCAGGTCAAATCTTCTCCGTCCCTTTCCGAAAACCTCCAAAAAGCATTGCGTCATGAATAAAAATTATACACTTGAAGAATTGGAAACTTTCCTTTCTGGTGAGCTTTCGGCAGAGAGAAAAACACAATTGGAGGAAAGCATCAAAACAGAACCGGAACTTCTGAAAGAACTGAGTGCATTGCAAATAAGCCTGGAAGCAGTAGAATTAGCAGGGTGGAAAACAATCATTGCAGAATCTCAAAAAGAGTTTATCTCCGAAAGAGCCAAAATCCAAATCAAACCGAATCGAACATCGCAATTCAACATCGGAACTTGGATTGGAAGAATAGCCGCCTCTATTACTTTACTATTGGTTGGTGCCCTGGCCGTTTTATTTTTTACTACAAGTCCTGAAAGCATTACCAGCAATCAGGTGGGATTTTCTCTTCCTGTAATGAGGTCTGCGGATCAAATTTCTTCTTTAGAAAGTGCATATCAAAAGGGAGATTATGAGGAGGTTTTAGAATTGGCCAAAGGTGTCAACAGCTATGATTCCAGGACATATTTACTTGTAGGATTAGCTAATCTTGAAACTAATCTTGGATTGGCTGCCGAAGAATTTTTAACTCAAATCGAAGAAGAAAACCGGCGAACCTCTAATCTGGAATTTGCTGATCAGGTGGATTATTACCTGGTTAAAGCATACTTAATGCAGGGTAAAATCACAGAAGCGGAAGAGAGAATTGAGAAAATCACTGAAGACCCAAATCACACCTATCACAGCAATTTTGGACGATTGGATCTGATCAAACTCCAAATTCTTAAAATTAAGAATTGATTTTTATTCACCAATAATCAGTCAAATCCTCTCATTTCGGAGGATTTTATTTTTTTCTTGGATTGTGGTTACAAAGTTGGCACCTACTCCTACTAATTGAAAACAACCAAATAAAAAATGAAAGCTACACACAGAATTTACGCATTATCCATTGGCCTTTTAGGTTTGGGTTTAATTTCTTGCTCCGAAGATGCTGATCCGGATGTAATAGGCGAAGGTGACGTCCGCATCGGAATGGGCGTAAAACTTCGATCTTCTGCCAACCCCGGTGCTCGAATGTTGAATGCAGGAATAGAAGTTAAAAGTGGTTTCCTGCAGATTAAAAAAATCGAATTGGAAACAGAAGGCCTCGACGATAGCGGCAACAACTTCGAAAAAGAATTGGAATTGAAATTCAAAGAAATCAAGAAGATAGACTTCAATGAATTTGATTCAGGAGTGGATTTTTTCATCAATATACCTTCTGGAAACTACGAAGAAATCGAGTTTGACATCGACTTGATTGACAACAGAAATCAACCAAGTATCCAATTAGTGGGAACATACACGTACCAGGACGGAAGGTCTGTACCGATGCGATTTGAGGTTTACGGAAATGATGACGATGATTTTGATTTTGAAGTTGAGCTTGAAAGCGACGACGACGACGATCTATTCTTTTTGGATGGAGTGAACAATCCACTGGCGCTTTTCCAAATCGATGCTCAGGGATGGTTTAGCACTGTAAGTACTTCAGAACTTGAAGATGCGGAACTCACTGATGGAGTAATACTTATAAACAAAGACGTGAACAAATCGATCTATGGAAAAGTCGAATCTCGAATCAAAAATTCCAGCGATATCGAACTCAAAATGAATTGAAAAAGTAACCACCATGCTTAAGAAAGGACACCGCTTTGCGGTGTTTTTTTTTAAATCCATACCCTGTTCAATCCATCCTTCGTTTCCATTTTTTAGATCCAAACCAAAATCCGGCTGCTAAAATGATCAGTATAAAAGAAACGACATAACTCCATCTGGAAAGGATATTAACTTCTGTGGGTTGGCCGATCATTCTGAAATTTGCCCAATAAAAAGGATGGTGATACTGCGCCATGCTTTCATCTTGGAGCAGTTCGAGTTTTGCCTCTTGAAGTGCCGCTGAAAAAGTCAGACCCTTTCCAACGTTCTGATAAAATTTGCCTGCTAGATAGGCTGCTACACGATCCTCACTTACCCACTGGGATATTACCATCTGCTCAGCGCCTGCAAAAGCCAAGCTCCTTGCCAAACTGATAAACCCTTCACTTCTACTCAATTGCCCAGCTCCTGTTTCACACGCGCTTAAATAAATCAACTTTGCGCCTTCAAGAGATTGAAAGGCTAATTCAGGAGCCGAAAGTCTAAAATCATCGTCATCGGGAAAGAAAGCAATAAATGCATCATTGGGATCAGACGAAGATGCAACAGCATGAGTAGCCAAATGCACTAAATCTGCATTTTCTGCCTGAGCTAGAAACTTCTTTTTTGTGGCATCCTTTCCAAAATATTTAGCCCCCGGAACAAGCTCTAATTCCTCATTCGACCGAGGTAAAATTGAAAACCCACCAGCAGCGACCGATTCCGAAAAAGGGGCAAAACCAATCGGGTTATTGAATTTTTTAATTCCCTTGACTGATGTAATAAACTGAGCAGAAAACTGGTAAAAGACGGAAGTCTTCTCAAGAAGCATTTGTCCATCTGAAAATGGCAGAAGCTCAAACGGCAATGAATTGAAAATCCCCTGCGGGACAATAATCAATTCTCTGGAATCAGAAATTTGATCTTCAAACTTTTCAAAAACAGAGGCGCCAAATTTCGCAACCGCCAGATCAGTCTCAAATCGATTTCCCATGGGTTCTTTGGTTATGCTTTGAATCCAACGATTCAATTCAACAAAAGGAATGGAGTCAGTGGGAATTTTAGACCATGAGAAGGAATGATTCTCCAACCCAAAAACAACCAAATTTGACTTTGAATGAAATATAGAAAGCAGAAAAGCTTTATCCGGAAGTGATTTTTGCAGCACTTTGGGATCAAAACCAATTTCAATATCCTCTCCAAAACCCGGATACTTGCGGAATTTTTCGCGAAGTCTTGAGAGTTGTACCTCCAGATCCAGTGCCTCCTGTGTAAGTTCAGCCTTAACTGCAGGAGTTACATCTCCAATCTGCTTTTGGTTGTTTCTGAAGATTTCGAAAAGAAGATTTCCTTCCTCCTGGATCAAATCAGCCGGAAGTCCAGCCTTTCTTTTCAGAGATTCTTGCAGTGCTCCAATTCTTAAACCTTCGGATTTACTTAGCTCCGCCCATGAAAAAGCTTTAAAAATCAGTGTTTCATCCTCATCTTTTTCTGCAAATCCGATCAATTGATCGATCGCGGATTCATAGCCTCCCAAAACTTTTTCTCCCAGAAAGACCCTTGCTTTGTCATTGTCAAAGTTGACCGAGATAAATCTGGCTAGTCCAAAAGCACTTTCCCATGCTCCCAGACCAATTTCAAAATAAGCTCGGTCTTTATTTTCCCGATAGAGTTCCCAAGAAGTCTCAGCCTTTTTTCGAAGGATTTCAAATACTGTGAGCGAAGACATCCCCAAAGCAAATCGGGTTGGATTTGATGTCACATCCAAATTTTCAAAGCCCGGCAAAAGTTGAACGATTGCTTTTTGATATTCCGATAAGGCATTTTCGTTTTGGCCAAGACTTCTGAAGTAGTCCCCTTTTACTTCCTTCCAAATCCCTTCCTGGAAACTGCGGGATTGTGTGGAATCCTCCTGGATCAGCTTTTCTCCAAGGTTTAATGTGACTAAAGCAGAGTCCAAAAATCTTGATAAGATTTGAGTTTTGGCTTTCAGATTGTAAAATGACAGTGAGCCATTCTGATAGTTTATGCTGATTTGGCCAAGGATTTCCAAAGCTTTTTCACCCTCATTTTCCTGCAGATAAGTATTGGCCAGATTGATCCGTATCTGATCCTGATTGATGCCAAAACTCAATAGCTCATTGTAAATCCGCTGGGCAGAGTCATATTCACCTAAGTGATAAAGCGCTGATGCTTTGTTACTTTGGAAGCTATACTTAGCGTAAAGCTCCATTTCGGGTCGCTCGCCGGACAGGTAAGACTGGGCTTTGTCAAAGTAAGAGACGCTGCGGATATAATTCCCCGTTTCAAAAAAATAAACCCCCAAGGCATTATAAAGCCTTTCAGGTTCTCCCAGACTGTTAAGTTGTGTCTGAAGCCGCTCAGCCTCCTGCAAGTGGGACAAGGAACTGTCAATTTCACTTTGCGAGAAAAGTGCTTCTCCCAAAAATAAGTGATGGTTATAAACTAAAGTGTCTGAATAGTCATAAGCATGAGCCCAGAAGATTCCCTGCCTGTAGCTTTGAATCGCGCCAGAAGAATTCCCATAAGTCAAAAGCAAATTTCCCAGATGCTCGGCAGCCTGGATAAATTCAGGTGCTTCATTCTTGTCAGGAGTTTCATTTAAAACTTCCCCGAAAAGCCTGATTGCTTCACGGTCATCTTTTTCTGTAGGGTTAGCTAGGAAATAGAGTTCGTTTGCCCTCCTGAGTTTAGGATTTTTGTCTTGAGAAAAGGTTACGCTCAGAATCTGGATCAAAAAAAACAAAAAAATAAAGACCAGTATTCTTTTCATTTTTGGGTCGGAAATCGGCCCAATTATTCAAAACTCGCTACGATTACCACATAGGGAGGACGAGGTTTTCCGGCCGGACGAACTGTTTCTAAAAGCCTAAAATTAGAATTTTTGGTTGCCGAAGATGCATTGATCAACTTACTTTTTTCTTCAATATCATCTAAAACTTGCTGAGGCACATCAGAAAGCCTTTCATAATAAAAAAATCGGAGGGGAATTTTGTTCAAAGCCAAAGCGCTCAAATCATTCAACTGATAGTAAAGTTCTACATCCAGAATTGTCCCATTCACAGGAGTAGATCCAAAGGTGCCGTTTTCAACGGTCTTTTTTAGGTCAATTATCCCCTTGCTTGAAATTTCAAACCCGAGGTCTTTTAACAGTTGCCCGGTCGGATTGTCTGCGTCAAAATTGCAACTGTCATCGTCGTCGTCGTCATCATCATCATCGTCATCATCACAGGGTAAAGCCAAAGCCGGAACTCCATTATAAACCGGAGAGGCGGTCAGCTGATTTTGACTTAATATGTATACTCCGTCGAGGTAATTTACCCCACCGATGGTGACAAAGGTTTCGCAAACCTGATTTGTGCCTGTAGGTGTAAAGGAAATTTTATATTTCAACCCAGTTTCGCTGGTATTGACATCGATCACTCCGGTAGTAGGATCAATAGAAAGGCCATCCGGAATCACTGAATATTCTCCTAATAGAGAATTGACTGGATTAACTAGGTAAGTTTGATCAGGTCTGATATGAAAAAGAGTATCAGGATAGGCAAGATCCGCACAGTCGATTTCTAGATTTTGGTCGTTAGGATCCTCATTTTCTGAAAAACAAGAGAACATACATGTTCCTAAAACCAAAACAATTGGCAATAATCGAACGGGGGAAAAGTGAAACATCATTACATTTTTAAACTTAAGTCGAATCTGATCAAAAAAATGTAATCTCATTTCACTACTATTTTACTCTTAAGTTCAGCAAAATCCCCACCAAGACCAAGGCCATTCCAATGTAGGATGCAAAAGGGAAAGTTTCCCCAAACAGGAAGAATCCAAAAATCAGTGCGTAAAGAACTCCCATATAACTCAAGCTGGAGACTCTCGAAAGGTTACCTGTTTGATAAGCTACGGTCATAAAATATTGGGCACTTTGGGTACAGAATCCTATCCAAAGCAACATCAGCCAATCCCATCCGCTCGGCATCACCCAGTCAAAAACCATGATGATAGAAGCAATCGGGAGTGTGACTAAGGGAAAATAAAATACGATCACCAAGGGGTGCTCCGAAGTTTTCAATTTCCGGATCATATTATAAGCAATACCCGCGGCAAGCCCGGAAGTAATACCCATTACTGCACTCAAAGGATCAACTCTTGGATCGACTCCCTGAATGATCAAAACTCCGGCAAATGCCATTGCGAAATACAGAAATTGAATCGGCTTGACTTTTTCTTTCAGGATAAAAACGCCCAATATCGTCGTGAATATCGGGGACAGATATTGCATGGTCACAGCACTGGCAAGTGGGATACGTTGCAGGGTGTAGAAAAAGAGAATCAAGCTGATACTGCCGACAATTCCCCTTGTGATCAGGTTCCCTTTGTTATTTCCAAAAACGGAAATCCCCTTGTTGCTCAATACTATAAAGGTGAAAATCAAACTAAAAACAGACCGGAACCAGACGATCTCAATTGCAGGAATATGAGGAATGAACTTTACGGAGACATTCATCATTGCAAAAAAAATCCCCGCCAAAAGCATGGACTGGACACTGCTGATTTTCAAGTCTGATGGGTGATTTTAGGTGGTCTTTTTTTGCAAAGCTAATCACCCAGTGAATAGTTCAAGCTTGCGGAATTTTATTTGGTGGAAACCATTGCTGTTCCGGAAAGGTTTAACAGTAAACCAAACTAAATGGCTCTCAATATTGGCTCAAAAGCACCGGATTTTTCTTTGTCCGGCACCTCTGGAATTACGCTTCGACTTTCAAAGGATTTAAAAGGGAAATCACTAATTCTGTTTTTTTACCCCAAAGATTTCACCCGGGGTTGTACCGCCGAAGCCTGTGAATTCAGAGATCAGTTTTCCGAATTTCGAGACATGGAAGTGCCTGTATTTGGCATTAGCAGGGACAATATCCACATTCACGAAAAATTCAAAAAAGCCCATCTGTTGCCGTTTGAATTGCTCTCAGATCCCAGCGGAGACGTATGCAATTCCTATGATGCCTTGATCCCGGTTCTCAGAATTCCAAAAAGAGTCACTTACCTCCTAGACGAAAACCACCAGATAGCAGGAGTTTTTGAGGGGCTTTTTGAAAATAAAAAACATGTCAGTGCGATGATCGCCAAGCTCAAGAAACCTTAATTGTTCACGATCAAACCGTCCTTCATAACTACTTTTCGGTCAGCCATTCCTGCGAGTTCTTCATTGTGAGTCACGATCACAAAGGCCTGCTTGAGCTCGTTTCGCAATTTGAAAA
This sequence comes from Algoriphagus sp. A40, assembly GCF_002002735.1. Lineage (GTDB taxonomy): Bacteria > Bacteroidota > Bacteroidia > Cytophagales > Cyclobacteriaceae > Algoriphagus. Next base: position 159,170 of record NZ_MUNY01000061.1, read on the forward strand.
AAAGTTCGTGAAGTCCTCTCGCATTGGAAGTATCCAAATTGCCACTCGGTTCATCTGCAAATACAACCGCAGGACTATTGATCAGCGCACGAGCCACAGCGACTCTTTGTTGTTCTCCTCCGGAAAGGGTGGATGGCTTATGATCCAATCTGTGACTGATTCCGAGGATTTCAGCCAATTCACCGGATTTTTTTTGAAGGTCTGCCACTGAAGATCCCATAATTAAACCAGGAACCTGAATGTTTTCCTGTGCGGTAAATTCCGGAAGGAGATTATGAAACTGAAAAATAAATCCGATCTGTTGATTCCTAAAATCAGCGAGGTTGTCACCTTTTAAGGAAAGTAAATTTTTACCCTTCATGATCAGCTCACCTTTTTCTGGTTGGTCCAAAGTTCCCAAAATATGGAGCAAAGTACTTTTTCCCGCACCGGACGAACCGACGATGGAAACTATTTCTGATTCGGAAATTTCAAGATCAACGCCTTTCAACACGTGTAGGCTTCCGTAGGATTTATGAATCCCTTTGGCTATCAGCATGGTAGATTTTTTTGAGTTTTTAAAAGTAAAACAAATCCCTAAAATACAGGAATTAAAGCCTTTTCTTGAAGAAAAATGAAAAATCTGGGTTTGATTTATCCACATCATCGCCTTATCTTCGGGCAAAAATTTCCAGAGAATGAATATTCACGAATATCAGGCAAAAGAAGTATTGAAGGGTTACGGGGTAAGGATTCAGGAAGGAATCGTTGCTGATTCTCCTGAAGCTGCTCACGAGGCTGCTGTTAAACTTAACGCTCAAACCGGTACTTCCTGGTATGTGATCAAGGCTCAAATCCACGCAGGTGGACGTGGAAAAGGTGAGGTAAAAGAAACCGGTTCGCGAGGTGTGGTTCTTGCCAAGAAACTGGACGACGTAAAAGAAAAAGCAGCTGCAATCCTGGGAGGCACATTGGTGACCATCCAGACCGGAGCTGAAGGCAAAAAAGTAAATAAAGTGCTGGTTGCTGAGGACGTTTACTATCCCGGAGCTTCCGAGCCAAAAGAATATTACATGTCTATCCTCCTGGACAGAGCTACCGGATCCAATGTGATCATGGCCTCTACCGAAGGCGGTATGGACATCGAGGAAGTAGCTGAAAAGCATCCTGAGAAAATCATCAAGGAATGGATCGACCCAAAAGTTGGTCTTCAGGGATTTCAGGCCAGAAAAGTTGCATTCAAATTGGGACTTTCCGGAAATGCATTTAAAGAAATGGTGAAATTCACCACTGCTCTTTACAATGCTTATGTTGGAACTGACTCCTCTCAGTTTGAGATCAACCCGGTTTTGAAAACTTCTGATGACAAAATCCTTGCAGTGGATGCAAAGGTAAACGTAGATGACAATGCGCTCTACCGTCAGCCCAAATTGGCAGAATTGAGAGATTTAGCTGAAGAGGATCCTTTGGAAGTGGAAGCTGGTAAATCTGGACTGAACTATGTGAAGTTGGAAGGAAACGTGGGATGCATGGTTAACGGTGCGGGCCTAGCAATGGCTACCATGGATATGATCAAGCTATCTGGCGGAGAGCCTGCTAACTTCCTGGACGTAGGAGGAGGAGCAAATGCCACTACAGTTGAGGCAGGTTTCCGAATCATCCTTCAGGATCCAAACGTAAAAGCAATTTTGATCAACGTATTCGGTGGTATCGTTCGTTGTGACAGAATCGCAAATGGTGTTGTTGAGGCTTACAAATCTATTGGAGACATCCGTGTTCCGATCATCGTAAGACTTCAGGGTACCAATGCTGAGGAAGGTGCCAAAATCATTGACGAGTCAGGATTGAAAGTACAATCTGCCATCACACTGAAAGAAGCTGCCGAGAAAGTACAAGCGGTACTTGAGGCTAAATAATAAAAAAAGATGCGTGCGTAGTTCAACTGGATAGAATATCAGATTTCGGCTCTGAGGGTTGAGGGTTCGAATCCTTCCGCGCGTACTTCGAGGCTTAGACAATTGTCTAAGCCTTTCTTTTTTTAGCAGAATCAGTAATCTCAATTCATAATAATTTATCAATGATCTGAATGGGCTCCTGAAACGAATAAACGTCTTCATCCTTAAGATACACCTGGGATGCCAGTTCCAGTTCGAAGATTAGTCCCATTACAAAAACAGGTTCCATCTTTAGGTCATGATATAGGTTATCGAATTTCCTTTCCCCGGAAAGCCGGATACCGTACCGGTGAAACACTTGGATGATCCTGCGGATTTTGGAAAAATTTTTCATCAGATAGTTGGAGTAGTTTGGATTCTTTTTGGATTTCAAGGTCAATCATCCAAGGTAGGACAACTGAACAAGCTCCTACCCCTATTCATAAATTCCTGCTCAGGGATGGTTGGTTTAGTATTTATTTTCTGATTGAAAGAAATGGGAAATCAATTAAAACTCTGCCATTCATTTAGTTAAAACTCCTAATCTCTACCATCATTTAACATTTCACTGCTACTTGTTAAAAAACTCTTTCTAAAGGCGATGAGAATTCAGCTCATGGACAGAATTGACACCCTGAACGTGCTGTCTCAAAACGCATTGGAAAATTTTGCACTTATTTCTAAGCTGTAACCTGAGAAGTTACCATTCGGATAAGGGTTGACAACTATTTTCTACTGGAAAAGATTGGGTTCAAAAATCTGGATTTACACCTACCCTTATACTATTGCATCCTGAATAAGCGTTAATAAAAAAATTGAACTATTCCGAGGTAGAGAAATAAAAAAGCAGGAGAAAATCTCCTGCCCTTTATTTGAAAACTAAACCAACTATTATTTAACTACCACAATGAATTCAAAAATAATACAATTCTATTTAAATCAAAATCCCAAAGAATAATTTGCATTTTTTTTATTTTGGTTCAGGGAAATTTCCCCGTTTGAATGCAATACCCAACGCAAGCCCCTGACTAAATTGTATTTTTTCGTCTTGGTCAATATCGTAAATGGTCAAGGATGTGAGGGTCACATTGACCGCTTTTGTGATTTTTGCTGTAAGGGCAATATCCAATCTGTGGTCTATCGTTTCAAAGGCAATTGTCTGAAGATTGGCATACAGGGAATACCTTAAAGTCAGTGCAAGATTTTCGGAAATTTTCTTATTCCAATCTGCCTGGATATTCCACGCCAACCATTCATATCTGACTGTCTCACCAATTTCCACCCCGTAATTTTCTTCTACGTGCCGATAAATAGTCGTATCAGTGACAAAAGTAATCCTTGGCGAAAATGGCGATAGTCTAAGGCTGAATTCTGAGTTGGGCTTATATTCAAATCCTACCCCTGAGGTCAAATATCCCGGATTGAGCCAATTGGAAATTAAGGCCTTTGGCTCCTCATCAAAATCATATCCAGGTGCGAATTGTGACAGGAAATTGACTGCCAGATAAGCATTCCATTTTTTCCCAATTTTATAGCCCACTTTAGAATCCAGGTAAATCCGGTCATTGGATTTACGTCCATCCTCATCTTCATTTTTTACTACTCCGTACATGAGATCCAGCGTATTGTCCCAGGACCATTTGTCCTTTAAGTAGTTTGCTCTCATCAGCAAATTGGTGCTGAATGCGACTGAGTTCACACCCCCACCCGTCCAGTTTCCGCTGAATGATGCCTGATTGATGTTTAATCCCCCTGAAATCTCCTTAAGCCAGTAAGTAGTGTCTGCTTTTGCAGCTGCGGAGTCAGCAATTGCAACAGATGTGGTATCCTGTGCTGAAGCAATCCCTAATGTGATTAAAAAAAGAAAAATTGTAAATAGGTTCTTCATAAGCTTTAGATTTAGAATTAAACAAACTTTAGTATTGAAATAAAACGACTAAAAATAAGAAATAGAATTACGGAAAAAGAATTTGAACAAAAACTAATCATTAACAATTATTTGGCTTGGCAGCAGTCAACTTCTCCATTCCGATTTTCATTCCGTTTTAGTTTGGCCTGATAAATGCAACTTCTATGCTGGTCAATTAATTATAAAACATTGCACTTATGAAGACTTTAGGAATTATTCTGGTTGTATTGGGACTGGTAATGCTGTTTGTGCCCGGATTTGATTTTACAACCAAGGAAAAGGTGATTGACGCCGGCCCAATCCAGGTTTCTGCAGATAAGGAAAACCGTGTATCTTGGCCAACCTATGCAGGAGGAATTGTAACAGTAGCTGGATTAGCATTGGTATTTCTCGGAAGAAGGAAATAAAAAATGCTCCCCAATCCAATGAATTCGGGAGCATTTCCATTTTCACAAATTAGCTATTCCACCAATTTCACCTGGTGTACTTCTTCAGCATCCACATTGAAAAACTCCCTATGGACATTGAATTCCGGTTCGGCACCAATTGGATGCTTGGCGATATAGGAGCCATCTTCTTGCATCACATAGGAATTCACATTGTCCTTTAGATTAAAGGCAATAATATTCATCAGTTGCTTTTCAAGTAAAGGTGACTCGACTTTGAAAAGTGATTCCAACCTTTTGTCAAAACTTCTTACCATCATATCGGCACTTCCGGAATAGGTTCGAGTGTTTCCTTTATTGTGGAAATGATAGATTCGGCTGTGCTCCAGAAAATCCCCCACCAAAGAAAGTACCTCGATATTTTCACTCAATCCAGGTCTACCTGGTCTCAGGCAACAAATACCCCTGACGATCAATTTGATAGTTACTCCGGACTGCGAAGCACGGTAAAGTGCATAGATGATTTCAGAGTCCTCCAGTGAATTTACCTTGATAAAAATGCCGGAAGGAATTCCATTTCGCGCATTTTCAGCTTCTTCCTCAATGTATTGGATCAGCTGATTTCGCATGTCACGTGGTGCTGTAATCAGGTTTCGATAGGTACTTGGTACCGAGTGGCCGGTGATTACATTGAAGAATTCCGAAACATCGTTTGCCAAGGTCTCATTGGTCGTTAATAATCCAATATCTGTGTAAAGTCGTGCGGTATCTTCGTTATAGTTTCCTGATCCCAAGTGTACATATCTGGTGATTTCTGAATCATCTTTTTTCACGATCAGAAGCAACTTGGTGTGAGTCTTCAAATTGGAAATTCCGTAAATCACAAAGCAGCCTGCCTTCTGAAGTTTCTTTGCTTCACGAATGTTATTTTCCTCATCAAACCTGGCCTTCACTTCAAAAAGAACAGATACGTGTTTCCCATTTTCTGCTGCGCGGAGGAGCGTTTTGGTAATTCTGCTTTCCTTAGCCAAGCGATAAATGGTCATCTTGATCGCCATCACATCCGGATCATCCGCTGCCTTTTCGATCAAATCTAAAATGGAATCGATGTTATTGTAGGGGTGGTGAAGCAGGATATCTTTTTCCTTTAAAATCTCGAAAATATCCGCCCTACCCTCCTCCGGATAGGATAAAGGTTTGACAGGTTCTGGAATTTGGGGAAGTCTTTCTCTGAATCTCTTGTTACCGACAATCTGCCAAAGTCCAGTAAAGTCTATCATACTGGCTCTTTTGATCATAAAAACAGAGTCCGGTCTCAGGTTCCATCGCTCTAACAGGGAGTTTAGCATCCATTTGGAATAGCCTTCCTCTATCTCAATCCGCACGACTCGTCCGGTCTTCCTTTCCATCAGTTTTCGCTTCACTTCCTCCAGGAAATTCGCGTCCATGTCTTCACTTTCTTCCAGCGTAAAGTCGCCGTTTCTGGTGATTCTGAACATGCTAACCGACTCAATCTCCACATTCCTGAAAAGTGAAATGATGTTTTCGCGGATCACTTCCTCAATCGGAACCAATGTCAGGGAGTTTTCCCGCTCCAATTCAAAAAACCTCGGAATATTTGCAGGAATCTGGACAAAACTCATTTTCCGCATGTCTTTGCGCTCACCCGGACTTGTAGTAACCACTCCAAAAACCAGGAGCTTGTTCATCAAAATCGGGAATGTCCGGTAGCCATCATAAACCATCGGGGTAAGCATCGGATAGATGGCCTTGAGAAAGTATTGCCTAACTTTTTCCTGCTCATCTTCATTCAGTTTGGTAACATTGCAAACTGTAATTCCTTCCTGATGAAGTTCCGGAAGAATGACCTGAGTAAAATGATCGTGCTGGTCTTGATGAAATCGCTGACAATCCTTCATCAGCTTTTCTTTGAAAGGCTCTTCACGGAGACCAGAATAGTCTACACGCTCCTTTTCATAATCCAGGTAATTGTAAAGAGATCCAACCCGAATCATGAAAAACTCATCCAGATTTGAAGCGGTAATCGCCAAAAACTTAAGTTTTTCAAAAATAGTCCGCTGTGCTTTTTTGGATTGGTCCAGCACCCGCTCATTAAATTTAACCCAGCTCAAATCCCGGCTTACGAGATCACTCTTTTGGATTATGGATTCATATTTATCTCCAACTGCCAATTTCATGTGTATATAATTTGTTTTTTGACGGTCACATGGAATCTCGAAGGATTGACATCCATCTCACTGTATGCCGCCTGTACCTTTCTCGATTTCATAACATTCAAAATTCAGGTAAAAAGCAAGCTAAAACTCTGCCTGATCGATTGGGGAATTTAATAATTATTCAAAAAAAGGGGCCTGAAAAGCCCCTTCTTTATCAGGTATCGATTTTCGCGTACTTCGCGTTTTTCTCTATAAAATCTCTTCTCGGCGCGACTTCATCCCCCATCAGCATACTGAAAAGGTGATCGGCTTCTGCTGCAGAGTCAATATTCACCTGCTTGATCGTTCTCACATTAGGATCCATTGTGGTAGTCCAAAGCTGCTCCGGGTTCATTTCTCCAAGACCCTTGTAGCGCTGGATTCCAACGCTGTCTTCTTTGCCGTCTTTGGCCATGTCAGCGGTCAGGAGTTTTCTTTCCTCCTCTGTCCAGCAGTATCGCTCATCCTTTCCTCTTTTCAAAAGATAGAGAGGAGGCAAAGCAATGTAAACATAGCCATGCTCGATCAGCGCTCTCATATATCTGAAGAACAAAGTCAAAATCAAGGTTCGAATATGGGATCCGTCAATATCAGCATCCGTCATGATGATGATTTTGTGGTATCTAAGTCCGGACATGTCCAGTTCCTTGTCGTCATTGGCTGTTCCAAACTTCACCCCAAGAGCTGTGAGGATGTTTTTGATCTCCTCGTTGTCGTAGATCTTGTGCTCGTGCGCTTTTTCCACGTTGAGGATCTTACCCTTTAATGGCAAAATAGCCTGGAAATCACGGTCTCGGCCCTGTTTGGCAGATCCACCTGCAGAGTCCCCTTCGACAAGGTACAATTCACAGATCGTAGGATCAGAATTCGCGCAATCGGCAAGTTTTCCGGGAAGTCCACCACCGCCGAGTACACTTTTTCGCTGCACCATTTCTCGCGCTTTTCGGGCCGCATGACGGGCCTGGGCTGCAAGGATTACTTTGCCAACGATGGTTTTGGCTTCTTTAGGATGCTCTTCCAACCAGCTTTGGAGGGTTTCCGAAACAGCACTGTCTACAGCTCCGATCACATCAGAGTTTCCAAGTTTTGTTTTCGTCTGACCTTCAAATTGTGGTTCCTGTACTTTTACAGAAATCACTGCTGTCAATCCTTCACGAAAATCATCTCCTGAAACTTCCAACTTTAGCTTATCCAGCATTCCGGACTTATCCGCATAAGACTTCAGAGTCCTTGTCAATGCTCTTCTGAATCCGGTTACGTGAGAGCCACCCTCGTAAGTATTGATGGTATTCACATAAGAAACCACATTTTCAGCATAGGAGCTGTTGTAGTTCATCGCTACCTGGACAGGTACTCCGTTTTGGTCGGATTCGATGTAAATAGGATAATCGATGATTTTCTCTCGGGTCTCATCCAGGTATTGAACGAACTCAACCAATCCGCCTTCCGAGAAAAACTCATCTGACTTAGGTATGCCGTCTTCTACTTCTCTTAAGTCAGTCAGGGTAATCCTGATTCCGGCATTAAGGAAAGACATTTCTCTGAGACGGTTTGCAATCGTCTCATACTTAAATTCAGAAATAACAAAAATGCTGGTGTCCGGCTTGAAATGGATGATTGTCCCCCTTTTTTCAGTTGTTCCGATCTGGCGAGCAGGATATTGAGGCACCCCAATTTTAAATTCCTGTTCAAAAATAACACCATTGCGATGAACCGTTGCCTTTAAATCTGAGGACAAGGCATTGACGCAAGACACACCCACACCGTGGAGTCCACCTGAAACCTTGTAGGTGTCCTTGTCAAATTTTCCACCGGCATGAAGAACTGTCAATACCACCTCAAGAGCCGATTTCTTCTCTTTAGGGTGCATATCAGTCGGAATACCCCGACCATTGTCCTCTACTGTGATGGAATTATCTTCGTGAACGGTCACATGGATGGTGTCACAATGTCCCGCAAGGGCCTCATCGATGGAGTTATCTACGACTTCCCAAATCAGGTGGTGAAGCCCTTTGACACCGATATCTCCAATATACATCGCAGGCCTCTTTCGAACTGCTTCCAGGCCTTCTAATACCTGGATGTTATCCGCTGAATAATCAGAGGAATTCTTATGTTTTTCTTCACTCATATTTTCTGGAAAAACCCCTCAAAACGGGCTTAGAAAGGTGATTTTGTGTTCAAATTAAGATTCTGCAAGGTAGGCAAAAAAAGTCACTTATCCCAGCTTTCCCCAAAACTCAATTGTACCAAAATCCTTCGGAAATCTTGGGGAAATTGGAAGTGAGAAGTCAAAATTGGGAGGTACTCAACATCACCAGATTGCAGGCAGGGAGAACCTCAATTCCGGCTTCTTTTGCTCGTTTGAAAAAATCGGGATTTTCAGAGCCCGGGTTGAAAATGATCCGCTTTGGTTTTAGGCCGATCAGGTACTCCATCCACTCTTCCTGATGACCTGGACCGATGTAAAGTGTAATAGTGTGAATGTCCTTCAGTTCAGGCTTAGCTCTCAAATCGAGAATTTCCTTACCAAAAAGTTCTCCTCCTTTGATACCGATAGGTATGAAATCCAAGCCTCTTTCAGCAAACATTTTCGCTGCAAAATAGGCATATCGCGAGGGATTGGTCGTGGCACCAACAATCAGGGTTCTCTTTGCTTCAGATTTTCCGCTTTCCATAAACCTGATCTCTAACAAAAGTATCCATGTGCCGATGCTTTTTGCTTTCATAAATATCCGAAAGCGTAATCATAATCCCTGTCTCCTCCACTTCCCCAAACTCATCATTCAGTGCTGTTCCAAAGGTCCGCATGGTCGGAGAAAGGTTCATATAGGTATTGATCAGAGGAGGAATATTTTCTCCCAATGATCGAATCCTGCTGTTCAGATACTTATATCCTTCTTTGTAATCCAAGCCCAGAAATGGATTTGGCTGTGATGCAATGTCCGTTTCATAGCTCAACCTCAGGTTCTCTTTTGGCTTTACAAGTCCTTCATGATCAGGAAAATAATGATTCATGAAATAAAGCAACAAATCACGTCCTTCTCTATTGTAATGAGGATACATGGTCACTTTTCCAAAAAGGTATTTGACATCCGGATTGAGTAAAACCACTGCTCCAAGCCCATCCCAAAGGTTGTCTAGGCTGAACAGACCCTTGCGGTTATCCAGGCTTGGCTGATACATGGGTTGGACAAATGATCTGCCCAACTCAAGTGTAAATGGAATAAATTCTTTGATGAATTTTTCGGAAAAATCGAACAAATGCGTTGTCGAAAGATTGATCGAACCATCCGGTTCGATGGCATTTTTACACATAATCACCCTATACCCGGCGACGATTTCCTCGTCCTCCGGATTCCAGGTAACCAGCTGGTCATAGCAGTTTTCGCAAGTGTCGTTGTCATCGAGATCAATTTCCATCCCTGTTCCACCCCCAGCTGCACGAAAAGTCAGTTCTCTCAACCGCCCGATCTCCTGAACGACATTGGGTGCATTATGGTAATTGACGAGATATACGAGGTTATCTCCGTTGTTGGTGTACCGGAGAAAGCGTTCGGGGTTCAATTCTTCTTTAAGCAGCTTGCGATCTACAGCTGAAATAATCGGCATTTCTTTATTCATGTCTTTCTCCCAGTTTATAAACCAAATCTTTCATATACTCTGCCCACTGAACTTCAGATTTTTCTGAATTGAAAAAGTCATGAGAAACGGGTTTTCCTACCCGAATTTCGACTTTTTTCCCACGTTGCTGATACATTTCATCGACAAGCCAAAACATTTCTAGGTTGGCCTTCACTCCTATTTTCTTTCGCCAGTTGGCAAGATTGTAAAAAAACTCAGAATTTCTCCCACCGATATGGCATGGGACCACGTCGAGCTGGTATTTTTTTGCTTTTGAGATGAAGCTTTTCTTCCAAGGTAAATCTTTGATTTCCCCTTCCTGTTTTCTGGAAACCAGGCCTGCCGGGAAAATCAACACGGCGTAACCTTTTGAATAGGCCTCTTCAATTCGCTGATTGGCATCTTTTGAGTTTTTGCCGAATTTATTGACCGGTATAAAAATCGGATCGAAATTATCAAAACTCATCAGCAGATCGTTGACCAAAAACCGCACATCAGGCCTGATCTTGCCCACTGCATGCATAAAAGCAATCCCGTCCATTCCGCCTAGCGGATGATTTGACGCCAAAATCACCCCTCCTGTTTTTGGAATATTTTCCCCTCCAATCAGCCTAACATCCATTTCAAATTCTCTGATCAGGGCGTCTGCAAAATCAAGTCCTTTTTGATTCTGATGGTTATTCAAAATCGAATTTAGCCATTCCTCATGGGTCACCCGCTTGATATAATTCAAAGCAAATCCCGGCATCCATTTGAGGAGTTTGGGATTTTTAGCGTGGATGGCTTTTTCGATATCGATAAATTTCTTTGACATGGGGTCAAAAAATTGAGAAGCTCAAGTTATAATCGAAGGAAAAATTAAAATTTTCACAACTGATTATTTCAAAAGTACAAAAAATAAGCCTTTGCAATTCGTCAGTAAACCAGACTAAAACTAGAATCCTGAAAACCAAGTGCGTAGATTTTTAGCCCGCTTCTCAAATTACATTATTTATGAACCCAAGAAGAACAAGAAGCATTTCCAAGATTGTTTGGGGCAATTTGAAAGTCCTAATCAGGATTTGAAATGAAATTTCAGCGGAGCGGAACGAAAGAAAACTCGAAGCTATTTGGCCTAATTGCTGCATTTTCTATCCAGCAAATATGTTTGGGGGATATGTGAATTGATCACCGCGACTGCCAACCGAATTCCTTATTTTTGGCACAATGAAATCTAGCAAAATGCAATCGACACACAAAGGGATGGTTATCCTCGATGCGAGATTCTCCCGAAACAAGTTCGGGACAGGCTATATGGCCTTTAAGAAAAAATTATAACCATATGAAAGAAACCATCCTCTCCCTCTGCCCCGGTCCCTGGAATGATTACGAACTGATCGACACCGGCGGATTTGAAAAACTGGAGCGAATCGGAAAATATATCCTCAGCCGCCCCGAGCCTCAAGCAATTTGGGACAAAAGTTTACCAGAATCAGAGTGGAGAAGTCTCGCTCATGCTCACTTTGCCAAAGAAAAAAACAATCCTGAAAAAGGCCAGTGGCAGCAAATCAAATCGATGCCACACAATTGGTCGATCGGCTATGAAAATGCAGAAGGGTTGAAAATGACCTTGAATCTTGCGCTGACTTCCTTCAAGCACATCGGACTTTTCCCGGAGCAAGCTGTCAATTGGGATTATTTATATCAGAAAATCAAATCATTTCCAGGCCAAAAACCCAAGGTTTTAAATCTTTTTGCCTATACCGGTGCAGCAAGTGTGGCCAGCCGGGCTGCAGGAGCTGATGTCACTCACCTCGATTCGGTGAAGCAGGTGGTCACTTGGTCCAAGCACAACATGGAATCTTCCGGTTTGGACGGAATCCGCTGGATGGTGGACGATGCAATGAAATTCATCAAACGCGAAGCCCGTCGGGGAAATATCTATCAGGGAATTATTCTTGACCCACCTGCCTATGGCCGAGGTCCGGAAGGTGAAAAATGGATCCTCGAGGAGCAAATCAACGACATGCTGAAAACTTGTGCGGAGATATTAGATCCGAAAGACCACTTCCTTCTCCTCAACATGTATTCCCTCAGCTTCTCCTCTCTGATTGCTGCCAATCTGATCAAGTCCAATTTCGGAGAAGTAAAAAATCCGGAACAGGGAGAACTCTATCTGGAAGAAAAGCAAGGCAAAAAACTTCCATTGGGCATTTTCTTCCGGTTTTCCAGCTTTTGATCAGAGTGTAAAAAATGAATAACCGACAGCTTTTCCTTTCTCATTTGGCCCAGACCACGGACTTTCCATTGTTGATCGAAGTGGAGAAAGCCGAGGGAATCTATCTTTTTGGGCCAAACGGTGAAAAATACACCGATCTTATTTCAGGAATCGGAGTAAGCAATGTCGGCCACCGCCACCCAAAAGTCATTGCTGCTATCCAATCTCAATTGGACAAATACCTGCACCTGATGGTGTATGGTGAATATGTGCAGACTCCACAAACAGTATTGGCAAAAGCACTTTGCGACACACTACCTTCCCAGCTCGACAATGTGTATTTGGTCAACAGCGGATCGGAAGCTGTTGAGGGAGCTCTCAAACTCGCCAAGCGCTACACCAACCGGAGAGAAATTATTTCCTGTGTCAATGCTTATCACGGCTCCAGCCACGGCTCACTCAGCGTAGGTGGAAATGAAATCTTTAAAAGAGCTTACCGTCCTCTACTACCCGGAATCAGCCATATTCATTACGGTGAAGCTTCAGATTTGGGGAAAATCACCGATCAAACTGCGGCGATAATTATCGAAACCATCCAGGGAGAAGCCGGGATTCGAGTTGCAAAAAAGGATTATTTCCTGGCTTTGCGGAAAAAATGCAACGAAACAGGAACACTTTTGATTTTGGATGAAATCCAGGCAGGCTTTGGACGGACCGGAAAATTCTGGGCGTTCGAGCATTTTGATATCGTGCCGGACATTTTGGTTTGTGCCAAAGGAATGGGCGGAGGAATGCCGATCGGGGCATTTATCGCGAACAAGGAAGTGATGGGAGTTTTGAAAAACAATCCACTTCTAGGCCACATTACCACTTTTGGTGGCCATCCTGTCAGCGCTGCAGCCTCATTGGCTACAGTTCAAATTTTGAAGGAAGAAAACCTGATCGAACAGGTTGAGGCAAAAGCCGAACTTTTCAAAAGCCTGCTTATACATCCAAAAATCAAAAGCATCCGGAATAAAGGACTGATGATGGCCGTGGAATTTGAGTCATTTGAAGAACTCAAACCCATTATCGACCGAGCAATTGAGCTGGGAGTGATTACCGATTGGTTTTTGTTTTGCGATGACTCTATGCGGATTGCACCGCCCTTGGTAATTACTGAAGAGGAAATCAGAGAAGCCTGCAAAGTAATTTTAAAGGCAATTGAAGAATCTTAAATTTTGAACTCCTTCATTGTGCTAAAGCAATTGCTTGGGTAATTTTTTCAAATCCTCCTTTCTCTTATCTTTTCTGAAATTTTTCCGAAATGAAAAAACTCCTAAGTTTTCTAGGATTCCTAGCCTTGTTGCTGGTCATTGGCTTATTGATTTTTATCTTTTACCAAAGTCCCCAATACAATGGTGAACTGAAACTAGATGGCCTGAAAGAGGAAGTGGAAGTACATTTTGACAAATACGGCATCCCTCATATCTATGCTCAAAACGAAACCGATGCCTATCGGGCATTAGGCTATGTGCATGCTCAAGACCGGCTTTTCCAACTGGAAATGATGCGCCGGGTTGGTTCCGGGACACTGGCTGAGTTTCTTGGAAAAGACCTTATGGAAGTGGATCAATTTTTTCATACGCTGGGCATCCCAAAGCACTCCAAAGAAAGTGCTGCTGCTTTTTTAGCTCAGGGAGAAACACCCTGGAAAAAGGCAGCGGAGGCGTATTTGGAAGGTGTGAATGAGTTTATTTCAAACGGCAAACTTCCTGTTGAATACCTGCTTTTGGGAGAAAAACCGCGGCCCTACACTATTGAAGACATGCATTCGATCGTGGGATATATGAGTTTCACATTCGCTATGGCACTGAAGACGGATCCTTTGGTCACTAAAATGGCCCGCGAACTTGGACCAGAATACCTGAATTCCCTTTCCATTCAGACCCTTCCTGAGCATTATGTCATTCCGGTAAATTATCCAGATTCTCTGAAAATGGGTTCAGTTTCTATGAATCCAAACCTTTCTGCTTTGTTCGGAAAACTGCCTGTACCACTTTTGGAAGGCAGCAATGCCTGGGTAATCTCAGGAAGTCGGACCAAATCCGGCAAGGTCATATTCAACAACGATACCCACATCGGCTTCTCCTCACCCTCGGTTTGGTATGAAGCGCATCTGGAATATCCCGGTTTCAGTTTTTATGGAAACCATCTTGCTGGAGTTCCTTTTGGATTGGTCGGTCATACACGGCATCACAGCATTGGTTTGACCATGTTCGAAAATGACGACCATGACTTTTTCGAAGAAAAACTGAACCCAAGCAATCCCAATGAAATCCTCGTCGGTGATTCCATTTTCCCGATTACTTCAAGAAAAGAACTGATCAACGTCAAAGGCCAGGAACCAGTTGAATTTGAAATCAGAGAAACGATCCATGGCCCGATTATCAATTCAGTTTCCAAAGAAATCGCTGCACTGACAAGCAATCCGGTTTCGTCATGGTGGGTTTACACTTTAGAACCCAGCATGGCTTTGGAAGCAATTTTTAAAATGAACCATGCCCAAAACATCCAGGTAGTGGCCGAGGCCGCAAGTCTGATCCATGCACCCGGATTGAATATCATGTACGGCGACAGTGCAGGAAATATTGCCTGGTGGGCTTCAGCAAAACTTCCTATCCGAAGCGAAAAGGTTCATTCCAAGATTTTTGCAGACGGCTCAGATCCGGAAAGTCAACCCAAAGGCTGGTATCCTTTTTCGGAAAATCCGCAAAGCATCAATCCCGAAATCGGTTTTGTCGCTTCTGCCAACAACCAGCCAGATTCGATGCGAAATGGCGTGTTTTTTCCTGGCTATTATTTCCCCGGACAACGCTGGAATCGGATTGCAAAAACCATCACTTCCCGAAACGATTGGGATCAGGAATCAATCAAAACCTTGCAGTTGGAAACGGTAAATGAAGTCCAGCCCAAAAATGCCCAGTTTATGCTTTCACACATCAAGCAGGAAGATTTTTCGGAGTTTTCAGATGCTTTGGAAGTTTTGCAAAATTGGGATGGAACTCATGACTTGGATTTAGAAGCTCCGACGGTTTATTACAAATGGCAATACCATATTCTGAGGCTTGCGATGGAGGATGAATTGGGCGAAGAGGCGTTCAAATCCTATTTGGAAACTTTCATCTTAGTCAGAAGTACCACACACTTTCTCTCTTATGAAGAAAATCCCTGGTGGGATAAAAGAGGCACAGATCCCAAAGAAACCCGAGAACAGATCATCACAGAAGCGCTTCAAATTTCTCTAGATGAGCTGAAATCTCAATTTGGAAAAGATTCTGAGGAATGGAAATGGGAAAAGGCTGTGAATGTGGAGCATCCCCATCCACTCGGAAGTCAAAAACCGCTGGACAAAATCTTCAACGTGACCACCGGGCCTGTCCCCGCCAATGAAGAATCAGTCAACAAACTGGCTTTTCGGCTGAATGGAGATGGGATTTACAAAGTCACCTCCGGGCCGGCTATGCGGATCATTTTGGACTTTTCGGATGTCGAAGGCTCCGTTTCCGTACTTCCGACCGGCAACAGCGGAAACCGCTTTAGTAGTCATTATGCTGATCAGAAGGAGCTTTTCGCAAAAGGAAAATACCGGGCCCAACTTATGAATGAGGCCGAAATCAGAGAAAAAGCAAAAGGAAAACTGTTATTGGTTCCAAATGAAAACTGACATGGAAAGCACAATTTTTAGAACCCTGAAGAATTCAATCTGGAGCCAGTTTGGTGCGAGTATGGACATGCTCGAAAACGCCATTGAGGCCTGTCCGGAGCAGATTTGGCAAGGCGAAAAAGCATTTTCCCATCAGGCCTTTCATACCCTGTTTTTTCTGGATTATTACCTGACTTTGAAGCCTGTGGGTTTTGCTCCGCCGTCCAATTTCACTTATTCAGAATTTGGGGAAGAGCCTCCTGTTGAGATCTTTTCAAAGGTGGAAATTCTGGATTATCTTCTTTTCTGCAAATCCAAGTTTGAAAAACTCCTATCCGAGCTGAATGAAAACCTTGCCGAGATCCGCTGGATCAATGAGTCAAAAACGATGGACTATTCCATCCTCGAAATTCTACTCTACAATCTCCGCCATGTCCAGCACCACGTTGGTCAGCTCAATCTGATGCTGAGGCAACAAATCGATGATTCACCTAGATGGGTTTACCGCTATGGAATTGATCCAAACTTTAATTCCTGAATTTGGGTTTCTAAGAAAAAAATGGGATGAAAAAGAAAGAGCCAAAAAACTACGAAATCCAGAAGCAGGAATCAGAATGGGAACAGATTCTGGATCCTCAGTCTTTTCATGTTTTGAGAGAAAAAGGAACCGAGAGACCCTTTACCGGGCAATATTACCTCAATAAGGAAACTGGAATCTACGAGTGCAAAGCCTGCGGAAATGGAATTTTTCACTCCTCCAAAAAGTATGACAGCGGCTGCGGTTGGCCAAGTTTTACCGAGCCCCTCACACCCGAATCCATCGATGTCCATATGGATTACAGCCACTTTATGGTCCGTGAGGAAATCCTCTGCGGCAAATGTGGCGGGCACTTGGGTCACCGCTTTCCCGATGGACCCAAAGATCAGGGGGGCATCCGCTATTGCATCAATTCGCTCAGCATGGATTTTAAAAAAGAATAATTTTCGCTTAATTGAAGTTTTAGAAAATATTCAAGTCATGACAAAGGAAGATGTAATCAATAAAACATTGAAGGTGCTTGACCAATTACCAGTCGAAAAAATCCAGGAGGTCAATGATTTTGCAGATTTTGTCCTAAAAAAACTTGAGGATCAAACCCTCCGAATTGGAATTCAAAAACTTGTGGAAAAAGGCAAACCCTCCGAATTTTTGAAAGATGAGGAAGATATCTATACTGTTGAGGATTTGAAGGAAAGATACCGGTGATTAAGGGAAATGCATTTTGAAAAAAGGGCTGAATCTTGAAAAACCTTTTCCAAGCCTCAGCCCTCGTATTTCGTCTTTTATAACGCGTACCTCAGATAATTCCTTTCTCAGGATGCCTTCCGGTCACCGTTCTGCCAAAGACCTTCATCTCTTCAATCTGCCCATCCATATCACCATTTGGATAGATGCAAGGACCGATGCCAGCCTCCTTCTTTTTGTAATCGAGATAGCCAATTACAACCGGAACATTAGCATCAAGTGCAATATGGTAAAATCCTGTTTTCCACTTTTTTACCGCGCTTCTGGTTCCCTCCGGAGTTACCATTATCACAAGTTCATCACGCTCTTTCAGCATGTTAACCATGGCTTCAGTGTAGGTTTGTTTTCTTCCTCCCGGGATTCGCTTTCGGTCGATGGCAATGGCTCCCAATCCGCTAAGCAGCCAACCCAAAGGGCCTACCATTACTTCCTTTTTGATTGTAAACCGGACTGGAATGTCCATAAGAAAAAAGGCCGCCCTGGCATAGAGGATGTCCCAGTTTGAGGTGTGGGGAATGGCGATCAAAACTGCCTTTTTAAGGCCAACCGGCCAATTATCATTGAGGGTCCAACCTGAAATCCAAAAAACGAATCTGGAAAGGAGCTTCATCATACACTTAAATGTTTTGCGCTTGGGTTTGCGAGGTCCAAAATTGAGGGATTTTCTTCAATTACTTTCATGGTGTGATCATATCCGGCTTGAAATAATTCGGGGGCTTTTTTTATGTCAAATACTCCGAATTTCCCCAATCCAGGAGCCTCAATGAAATAGTCACATTTGGCTTTTCGGCTGTACACGTTGTAATTCATCGACATGATCACTGCCCGTTCGATCAGCTTTTTCATGTTTCTGATATTGCTCTCCTCAGGAAGGTGATTACAATTGACACCGATCACAAAATCACAAATCCCATCCAATGGCTCCACGGGCAAATTATTCAGCACTCCCCCGTCGACCAAGTGTTTATTACCGATCACGATTGGTTCAAACATCCCTGGGATACAGCTCGAAGCCATCAGTGGAGCGATCAATTCCCCTTCGTCAAAATAAACTACTTTTCCTTTACTGATATCTGTAGCCGCCACTGCGAGAGGTGTTTTGAGCTGCGCAAAGTCATTGTGCGGAAGGTAAATTTTAAAAAGGTCACCGACGTTTTCCATTTTCAGAATTCCTTTCAAAGAAATTGCCGGCCGCATAAATCTGAAAAAATTTGTTTCCACAATGATTTTCAGGATTTCTTCTGGTTGGTATCCCTGGCAATACATTGCACCTGCAATCGCACCGGCTGAAGTTCCGGAGACTTTGGTTGGAAAAATTCCGATTTCATTTAGGGCTTTTAGGACTCCCAAGTGAGAAATCCCCCTCACTCCTCCACCGGAAAGGGCAACACCGATTTTCAATTTAGATTTCATCCAGTCTGAATGTCTGATCTAAGCGTACGCCCCTCTCGGTCATTTTCACAGTACAGCATTCATGGACTGGATCATGCTCCAGAAAAAGTATATATCCTTCTCTTGCAGCTTCTTCCAAAAACGCCTCCTTTTCACCCATGGTAATCAATGGCCGGGTATCGTATCCCATAACATAGACCAATGGAATATGGCCAACAGAAGGAATCAAATCAGCTACAAATACCACAGTTTTACCTTTGTATTGAATCTTTGGAAGCATCTGCTTGTCCGTATGTCCATCCACTGTAATGAAATCAAATCCGGGAAAAAGACTTTTTTGACCCAGGTCCAAAAACTGCAATTGTCCCAATTCCTGCATAGGAAGGATGTTTTCAGTCAGGAAAGAAGCTTTTTCCCGGGGATTTGGAACTGTCGCCCATTGCCAGTGATCACTGTTGGACCAATAGGTGGCCCGTGGAAAAGTCATTTCATACTGTCCATGAGAACCGTATCTAACTCCACCCCCGCAATGGTCAAAGTGAAGGTGAGTTAGGAAATTGTCTGTGATCTGTTGAAAA
The DNA here is from genome assembly GCF_002002735.1 of Algoriphagus sp. A40. GTDB lineage: Bacteria > Bacteroidota > Bacteroidia > Cytophagales > Cyclobacteriaceae > Algoriphagus. The sequence continues at coordinate 178,355 of NZ_MUNY01000061.1, forward strand.
TTGACTCCAAGTCGATGTAAGTTTCTCTGAAGCGAATCCTCCCCATGGAGATGATAAAGGGCGAAAAATCTTGCTTGCTGCTTGTCGCCGATTCCATTGTCAATTAAAACCAATCGGTTACCATCCACCGCCAACAAACTTCGCATCGCCCAAGTGCAGAGGTTATTCTCGTCTGCTGGATTTGAGTGGGACCAAATTAATTTGGGCACTACCCCAAACATGGCACCACCATCCAATTTAAAAAAGCCTGTATTTATTGAGTATAATTCCATTTGGGCTTATTCTAATGGTTAAAAAGCCAGAAGCAACCATGTCACAGAGACAGATTGCTTCTTTTATAAGTTATCGGGATTGGCGCTTCCGCAATCTCTCCCGAGCTATCGGGATCTTTTAAATTATAAACTTCAAATTCTCATTCGACTACAACACCCATTGAGCAAAACTTCTCAATTCGTTGCTCAATCCGCTTTTCAGGTTTGATTTTGTCCAATTCTTTGAGAGATCTCAAAATGGCTTCTTTGATTGCATTAGACATCCACTTCAGATCCCGATGGGCTCCACCCAATGGCTCAGGAATAATATCATCCACCAATCCGTTGCCTTTCATATCCTTGGCAGTCAATTTAAGTGATTCAGCTGCCTGTTCTTTATAATCCCATGATCTCCAAAGGATAGTGGAGCAGTTTTCCGGTGAAATGACCGAATACCAGGAATTTTCAAGCATTATTACCCGGTCTCCAATGCCAATGCCCAAGGCTCCACCGGAAGCACCCTCACCGATAATAATGCAGATCACTGGGACTTTGAGCATAAACATCTCCTTCAGGTTTCTGGCAATAGCCTCTCCCTGACCTCTTTCCTCGGCTTCAAGTCCCGGAAATGCACCAGGAGTATCGATCAAGGTTACGATGGGTTTGCCGAATTTCTCCGCCATTTTCATCAATCTCAGCGCTTTTCTGTAGCCTTCCGGGTTGGCCATCCCAAAGTTGCGCATCTGGCGCTGTTTGGTATTTCTGCCCTTTTGCTGGCCAATAAACATGACCGTGCGCCCATCTACATCCCCGAGTCCGCCAATCATTGCTTTGTCGTCTTTGACATTTCGGTCTCCGAAGATTTCGATGAAGTCGTGGGTAATTTCGTAGATGTAATCAAGGGCATATGGACGTTCCGCATGCCGTGAAAGCTGCACTCGCTGCCAGCGTGTGAGGTTCTCGAAAGTCTCTTTTTTCAAAGCGAGAATTTTTTCCTCCAAAGACTCAATATCACTGCTTAGGTCGATATTCCGGCCTTTGGCCAAGTCTTTCATCTCTTGAAGTTTTTGCTCTAAATCAGCAATGGGTTTTTCGAATTCTAATACCATTTTGGTGATTTTTGGAAGGAACAAAGATAAGGATTATCCCATAGTGACAAACCCCGGATTTAGGCTGAAAGAGTTTATGGCATTTAAAAAACTATTCAACTGAATAAGAAACAGATAGAATAAGGGAAGAAAATTATTAAATCCAGGTATTGCAGGAAAAGATCAATTTCCTACCTTTGCACCACTCCAAACGAGGAGTACATAAAACGGAGTGGTAGTTCAGCTGGTTAGAATGCCTGCCTGTCACGCAGGAGGTCGCGGGTTCGAGTCCCGTCCATTCCGCATAAGTGATTTATTAGAAGCTAAACCATTAGGAGTGGTAGTTCAGCTGGTTAGATGCTTGTCCCGATCATTTCGGGAAGGTCGCTGGTCAGAGTTCAAAACTCAAAAAAATTGGAGTGGTAGTTCAGCTGGTTAGATGCTTGTCCCGATCATTTCGGGAAGGTCGCTGGTCAGAGTTCAAAACTCAAAAAAATTGGAGTGGTAGTTCAGCTGGTTAGAATGCCTGCCTGTCACGCAGGAGGTCGCGGGTTCGAGTCCCGTCCATTCCGCACTAAAGTCCCGAAGAAATTCGGGACTTTTTTGTTTTAAACCAGTCAGAAATGGTAGTTCAGCTGGTTAGAATGCTTGTCCCGATCATTTCGGGAAGGTCGCGGGTTCGAGTCCTCCCGATGCTCGGGACAGGCTGTCCATTCCGCTTAAAGCCCTAGAGAAATCTTGGGCTTTTTTGTTTTAAACCGATCGCAAATTCTAGTCCTCCCGATGCTCGGGACAGGCTGTCCATTCCGCTTAAAACCCGAGAGAAATCTTGGGCTTTTTTGTTTTAAACCGGTCGCAAGTTCTAGTTCTCCCGATGCTCGGGATGGAATATCCATTCCCCATTTGATATTTATTTGAAGGCAAACCAATTTGAGTGGTAGTTCAGCTGGTTAGAATGCTTGTCCCGATTCATCGGGAAGGTCGCGGGTTCGAGTCCTCCCGATTCTCGGGACAGGCTGTCCATTCCGCTTAAAGCCCGAGAGAAATCTTGGGCTTTTTTGTTTTAAACCGGTCGCAAGTTCTAGTTCTCCCGATGCTCGGGATGGAATATCCATTACCTATTTGATATTTATTTGAAGGCAAACCAATTTGAGTGGTAGTTCAGCTGGTTAGAATGCTTGTCCCGATTCATCGGGAAGGTCGCGGGTTCGAGTCCTCCCGATACTCGGGACAGGCTGTCCATTCCGCTTAAAGCCCCAGAGAAATCTTGGGCTTTTTTGTTTTAAACCGGTCGCAAATTCTAGTCCTCCCGATGCTCGGGATGGAATATCCATTCACCATTTGATATTTATTTGAAGGCAAACCAATTTGAGTGGTAGTTCAGCTGGTTAGAATGCTTGTCCCGATTCATCGGGAAGGTCGCGGGTTCGAGCCCTCCCGATTCTCGGGACAGGCTGTCCATTCCCCTTAAAGCCCGAGAGAAATCTTGGGCTTTTTTGTTTTAACCGGTCTAGAGTTCAAGTCCTCCCGATTCTCGGGACAGGCTGTCCATTCCGCTTAAAGCCCCAGAGAAATCCAGTTTACTCACCGCAGAGACGCAGAGGCCACAGAGTGAAAAAAATTAAGCACGATCAGCCAAGGACTTTTTGATTTGGATTTAGCCGAGTTAGATCCATTACTAATGGAAAACTACTTCCAAAAGAAACGAATACGCCAAATATTCTCCGCGGACTCTGCGCCTCCGCGGTGAAATTAAATCGCTCTTTCGTCCACCAAAACATCCACATTGGGATGAAGCCAAAGCAGGGAAGCGGGAAATTGAGTGCTCACTTCCTCTTTAAGAAGCCTCTGAAAAGCATCTTTTTTCCCCGAACCTGCAATGAAAAGCAATACCTTTTTTGACCGGAGAATCTCCCCCACTCCCATGGTCATCCCGAACGTCGGCGGCTGTTTCAATGATCTGATCATGCCATGGTTTAGAGTGGATTCCGCCAATTTTGAAACATGGAAACCCAGATTCAAGGCTTCACCGGGTTCGTTTAGCGCGATATGTCCGTTGACACCGATTCCCAAGATGCATACATCCACCGGGCCATGTAGCTCAAGCAAAGACTTCATCCGTTCACAATCACCTGTCGGGTCAGTGGTAAATGGATCAATGGTCAGATAGCGGTCCGGAGAAATCCCCAAAGGCTGAAGAAACTTGGTCTGAACATCATACTCAGAAGTGAAAGTAGATCCCGACTCCAAGCCTCCCCATTCGTCCAATTTCACGACTTTCAAGGTGCCACAAAAGTCGGGTTGTTCTTTTTGATAGCTCGCCATTTCGGCGTAAAGTCCGGAAGGAGATCCACCACTTGCTACGCAGAACAATAAATCGGGCTTTTTTTCAATTTCTTTTTTCACCAATTCGAAGCCTTTCCGGCTCATTTCAGCAAAATCAGGGAGGAATTGGAAGTTCATGTTCGGATTAGTTATAGGTTAATTCTACTAGTTGAGGATATTCCTGTGAGCTTTAGCTGGAAGACCGAGGACCGAAGACAGAAGAAGCCTGTTCTAAGTCTTTCCTTGAAAAGGGATGTCGCTTTGGGTTAATATTTCTGTCCTTAAATATCATGTAAAATCCTATTCGGAAATGATTCGATTATCATATGCGATATTTTTTTTGTTAAGCCACCGAGGGTGAAGCGTAGCAAACTGTCCTGCTTCTGGAGAAGCAAGACAACGCCGCACCTTAGTATCCAGCTTCTGGAGAAGCATGACAACCTAAAATTCTGTTCCTTTCTTTGTGCCTTAGGGTCTTTGTGGCCAAAACTCACCTATCCACAGATAAACCCTTTTTAGTTTCCAATTCCTTCTTATCTTATCCTTGTAAAACCTTACAAGACCACTACCCAACATGAAGAATCTCTACCTGGGAATCACCGCAGCCTTAATCCTGTCGGCCTCTCCCCTTTTTGGACAAAAAAATACCCCGAAACCAGATCCACTCAAGCAAGCAGTCCAACAAACGATCGATTCCAGATTTGCTTCCATGACAGATCTCAGCGACAAAATCTGGGCATTTGAAGAAACTGCATTTAACGAAACCCAATCCGCGGCAGCACTTTCTGCCTATGCCGAAGAATTGGGTTTCAAAGTGACCCGCGGTGTCGGGGAAATTCCAACAGCTTTTGTCGCAGAATACGGCTCCGGTGCCCCGATCATCGGCATCTTGGGAGAGTTTGATGCGTTACCCGGCCTTTCCCAAAACAAGGTTCCATTCAAAAGTCCGCTTCATGAAGACGCACCCGGTCACGGCTGTGGACACAATCTTTTTGGAGTGGCTTCACTGAGTGCCGCTGCTGCAATCAAAGACTTGATCGCTGAGGGAAAACTCAAAGGAACTGTCCGTTTTTACGGAACTCCAGCTGAGGAAAAATTCTTCGGCAAACTCTGGATGATCCGAGCCGGACTGATGGATGACGTGGATGTGATGATGGACTGGCATCCGGCAGCAGAAACTGAAACAGATGTTCAAAAGGGACTGGCTTTGGCGGATTTTATTGTGGAATTCAACGGGCAGGCAGCCCATGCCTCGGCAGATCCCTGGAACGGTCGCTCTGCCTCCGACGCGCTTGAATTGTACACCAGTGGAATCAATTACTACCGGGAGCATATCAAGCCTACGGTAAGAATTCATTACCACATCCAAGACGGCGGACAGGTGGTCAACGTAGTGCCGGACTATAGCCGTCTCTGGGTGCGGGTGAGGGACACCAGCCGCGAGGGATTGGAGCCGGTTTGGAAACAGGTGGAAAAAATGGCCGAAGGGGCAGCGATCCTGGCCAATGTGGATTACAAAGTCACTTTGGTATCAGGGGTTCATGAGATTTTGGTCAACCGGACCGGATCGGAATATATGCAACAAAATCTCGAAGCTCTGGGACCGATCACCTACACCCCCGAAGAGCAAGAATTTGCAAAAAAAATCCAGGAAGCCACCGGCAAGCCTCAAATCGGCCTTCTTTCAGAAATCAAGCCACTGAAAGAAACCCTGGAACACAGTATGGGCGGAAGTACCGATGTGGGTGATGTCAGCTGGGTAGTTCCGACGATCCGCCTCAGTGCCACCACAGCACCCAACGGCACACCTTGGCACTCTTGGGCAGTGGTCGCTTCGGGAGGAATGTCCATCGGACACAAAGGAATGGGCTATGCCGCAAAAGCCTTGGCCATGACCATGGTGGATCTCTACCAAAACGAAACCCTGAGAAACGAGATCCAAGCTGAATTCAAGGAGAAAAAAGGAGACTATGTCTACAAAGGAATCGTACCAGACGGCCCTCCGCCTTTGAAGGCTGGGTATTGAGTTGAGGTAAACAATTCGCAACTACCCGAAACAATTGCGTAAGGCATTCAAATAGGCATGCCTTACGCAGTAGTTGCGCAAAGACAAACCTTGGCAGCAATTTTCAATTGGACAGATGGTACACACCAATAAAAAGAAAATAAGAGGATGGACAAGGAGAATAGGACACGTGGATTCTTGGTTCTATACTTACAAAACACCTGACATTAAATCATTTCATAGCCGTGGAGAAGATTACGTTAAAGTAAGAATTGATCCATGGAATAGACTATGTGAGAGGGTTCCTCCAAATTGGTACTTCAGACTTATAATTCAAAGACTGATTGACATTCATGATCATTGGAAAAAAAGTTATGATGTTTTAAAACAACCATTTGATCTACAGATTTGGCTGAATGATCCAAATACAATAAGAAGTCAAGTGGTGTGTGCAAATGTTGAGACAACAGGAATAAAGAGGGACAACTATTATCGACAAAGTAAAGACAACATAGAGTTTCCGACTCTTAAATGGAAATCAAAAACATATGACCTTTCAAGATTTGAGTGGACACTGTTTGATGATGAAGATCTTCGATTTAAAAATATTGAGGGACTTAGTGAGGAGGAAATTGAAGAATTAGAGAAATTAGGATTCAAGACTGAAGAAACAGTAATAAATGGACAACCTGAGACGATGTATGCAAGAAAGGTGGGACATGTTTGGATCGGACGCGAGAAATGAAAACTGCTGCCAACAATGGCTATAAAACATATGCTATATCGTAGGTTATTAAAGTGTGTGCAAGTAAATTTCGCTAGCAACGTGGGACAAAGATGTGGATATTTTCACGCATACGTTTTATAGCCGAGCGTTGGCGGTAATTATAAAAAGAAGCACAATGAAGAAACAAGATTTATTAATAAGAATTGACCATTTGATAAAACAGGGCAATGCTGTTCTTGCAACAAAGCAACGCAGTGATTTTAGTGGAAATTATGTTAACATGGGTCTGCAAATTGGATTTCGTGCCGCATCATTGTCATTTATCAGAAATCTTTATAGCGAAACTCATCCATTCTTTAAAACTTTTGATGAAAGGGTAAAAGGCCAAGCATATCATGAAGCAGAAAATGGAGTTAATATTTTGAAATCGATAAGGGATGAAGTTGAAAATGATTGGTTAATCTCAATTAAAGAAATGGTATCGGCAGAGATTTTTACCGACTTCCTTGATATGAGCAAATACTTGTTAGACCAAAACTACAAAGACCCCGCAGCTGTGATGTTAGGTTCTGTGTTAGAAGAACACTTACGTCAATTGTGTAAAAAGAATTCTGTTGACATTGATTTCCTAAATAAGTCAGGAGATTACGTTCCAAAGAAAGCGGACAGCCTTAATTCTGATTTGGTAAAAGCTGGTGTATATGGAGTACTAGAACAAAAGAATGTTACTGCATGGCTTGACTTAAGAAATAGAGCTGCGCACGGAAAATATGGAGAATATTCTAAAGAGCAGGTTGACCTTATGTATCAAGGTGTTTTGAATTTTATAATGACAAATAAATAAGAACAAAACGCCAATCGAGTAGACGGCCTCGCCAACCGTTAAGTTGACGAGGTGCGCTTCTCACACCACCGTAAGAACGGGTCTCGTATACGGCGGTTCACCCCGCTAGGCGTTGACTACTTCTTTCTTCGCTGGTTTTCAAATTGACGTTGTCCTAGTTGAGATTGCCTTCCCTGCATCCTGGCCCAAGGTTAAAATGATTCGCCGCGGCGAATCATTTTTATACACCTTGTCCTACCTTTTTATTTTTTGAATTTGTAATTCAATCAATACACCTTGCGTTTGGACTATCCCTTGAAACTTCAGCCGATTGCCTATATTCAGTATCTCTTGAAAGGTACGAACACCCCGCCATGACCAATACAAAACACCTCTTCCTCCTCTTCATTTTCCTTGTTATGGGAACCACTCAGAAAGATCCACGAACCGAATTTTTTCCAAGACTTGAAGAGAAACCCAAGGAAATTCCAGCCAAAGAAAACCTTTGGGTTTTCATTCTTGCAGGGCAATCCAATATGGCAGGGCGTGGAAAAGTAGAGCCCATGGACACGATCCCTGACCCAAGGATTTTGACCATCAACAAGACCGGAGAAGTGATCCTGGCCAAAGAACCGCTCCACTTCTATGAACCTATGCTGACGGGATTGGACTGTGGCCTTTCGTTTGGAAAAGAATTACTGAAGCACATTCCAGACAGCATTTCCATTTTGTTGATTCCCACAGCCGTTGGGGGAAGTGCGATCAATCAATGGATTACCGATGAAACCTTCCGAAATGTTCCTCTACTCTCCAATTTCAGGGAAAAAGCAGCACTTGGGCAACAGTATGGAACCGTCAAGGCCATCCTTTGGCATCAGGGAGAAAGTGATGCAGCCACATCGGAAACCATTGAAATCTATGATAAACAACTGGCAGTTTTATTCGAAAAGTTTAGGACTGAAGTTGGGAATCCCACACTACCCATTTCAATGGGCCGATTAGGTTCTTATTCAAAGACAGACGAACCCTGGCAAGCGATAAATTCCAAAATGGAAGCATATCAAAAAACGGATCCCTATGCTAATTTGATCAAGACGAAGGATCTGAACCATAAGGGTGATTCAATTCATTTTGACGCGGAAGGACAGCGGGAAATGGGAAAAAGGCATGCCAAAGCATTAATCCAAAGACGCAAAGTCCTCAACGAGTAAAATACCTCGCCTGAATTCTCAGACAAATCCAGCATAGAAAAAGAAAGACCTTATTGAAACCAGGTTCCAATAAGGTCTTTAAATTCCCTTCTTTAGTATCCAATTTTTGAGGCTTCAACCCTCAGTCGATAGAACTTCAGAATTTCAAGTGACCTCTGTAAGGATAGTTAGCCTCCTCAATGTCATCCTTCATATCCAATCGACCAGAGACACCAGTGAATACTCCATCACCGCTACCCTTCACAATAGGATGCTGGCAACGGCCGAAGATCTCCAGTCCCAAATAAGAACCGTCTTCGGCACATCCCTCATACTTCGCAGTAAATACGTAAGTCGTCCTAAACGTACCAAATTCCCCCTTGTAAGTACCAACGAAGAGCTCACTTCCTTTCTCATAGTAAGCCCCGCTTGAATTGCATTTGAATTCTTCAACAAATACAAATAAACACCCCTCGAGGTCTCCTGTCATACTGACTGCAAAAGTGGCGCCTTGGCTTCCGGAACCGCAATCATCTGCTGCATCAAAATATCCAATTCCGTCGACTTGGGTCGCTCCATTTACCTTCTTCGATGAAGATGACAATCTATCCTCTGCAAAATCAGCAGACGCAGGGAATTCAGTGCCACAGCCAAACATGAGTAGGCCACAGCATAAGACCAGGTAAGCAAAAATTTTGTTTTTCATGAGTAATAATTGGTTGAAAGTGAATAATAAAAACTATTAAAAACCTGTAAGCACCTTCAGGATTCGGAAAATACTTAAAGGATAATCTTCAATTTGACAAAAGCCAATAATTAAGAAGTTTAACC